>CAWGRE010000020.1:0-43388 GCA_963824925.1 uncultured Acidobacteriota bacterium | reverse complement strand
CGGCGGCGCTCTGCGATTCAAGCAGAGGAGCGGCGGCGGTGACTTCGATGGACTGGGTGACGTTGCCGGGTTTCAGGGCGAAATTCTGGACCACGTCCACACCGATATTGACGACGATGCCCTTCGCGGTGATCGGCTGGAAGCCTTTCAGCGAGACTTCGAGTTTGTAGCTGCCGATCTTGACCGGCGTGAACTTGTAGCTGCCGTCCGAGCCAGTCATCGTGGTGAGGCTGGCGGCCGTGCCCTCATTGGTGAGGGTGACGGAGGCGCCCGAGACTACGGCACCCGATTCGTCGGTGATGGTGCCGAGGATGGAACCGGAGTCCACCTGCGCGCGCAGGGGAACCGCGGCGAGCAATAAAGCGGTGAGAATGACCAGCGGCGAGAGATTGCGAAACCAGCGGAATGTCGTCCTTGCCTTCATGCCCAACCCTCCTAAACGACTTGGCAAATAGCAGCGGCCCGCCCAAGCAAGGCGAGCAAAAACAGGCCCAAGCGGGTTCCTCGACGAAACCCGCGGCAAAGTGAAGAGAACGAAAACGCCAAAAACGCTGACTGAAAAGCGGAGATAAGGAGGAGGGGAAAGCGAACGACCGAACACGACCCGCGAAGAATCCCCCAGCAACTTAACCGCTTAACAGGCACCCCAAAAACTTAACCGCTTAACCTTGCGAGAGACTAAACCACAGCCTTTTGAATGTTGTCAAGCGTTTTTTTTCATCTATACTCTGGGCACCATGCCGCATCCTGAAACATTCGCGGCGTTTACGACTTCAGAGTCGAGGGCCGGTCACTGAAACCATGGGCTTGACGATACGGGATGTAGCCAAGGCGGCCGGTGTCTCCACGGCAACTGTTTCCAACGTGCTGAACAAGCGGGGCAAGGTTGGAAAGCGCACGCAGAGCCAGGTTTTGACGACGGTGAAGCGGCTGGGGTACCTGCCGAACATTCACGCGAGGCGGCTGGCTTCGCGCGATACGCGCACGCTGGGGATTATCGTTTCCGACGTGGAAAATCCGTTTTTCCCGGAAATTATCAAGAGTTTTCTGGCGCGCACGCGACAGCTGGGCTACGACGCGATTCTGAGCGACACGAATTACGATCCGCGGCGCACGCAAGAAGCGGCCAGCCGCATGATGGCGCACAACGTGGGCGGCGTGGCGATCATGACTTCGGAAATCAGCCCGAAACTGATTGACGAACTGGTGCGGAGAAAGATCGCGGTGACATTTCTGGACCACGCGCCGGCAAGAGGATACGTAAGCACGCTGCGGATTGATTACGCTTCGGGAATTGAACAGTCGGTGAGATATCTCTACAAAGAAGGGCACCGGAACATCGCATTCGTGGCGGGGCGGCCGAAGCTGCGGTCGAACATTTTGCGGCTGGAAGCATACGAAAAGATCATGCTGGAGCTGGGATTGAAGCCCGGGCCGGTGTTGCACGGAGATTTGCGGTTTGAAGGCGGACTTGCGGCGGGGCTGGCGATCGCGAAGATGTCTCCGCGACCGACGGCGGTGATGGCCGTGAATGATTTGACGGCGGTGGGAGTGCTGAAGGGACTGACGAAGGCGGGATGCCGCGTGCCGGAAGACATTTCGCTGATTGGCTTCGATCGCACGCGGCTGGCGGAATACAGCAATCCTTCGATTACGACGGTGGATATCCACCGCGATCTGCTGGGCCAGATGGCCGCGGACGTATTGCACGAGTTGTGCAGCTCGCCGAATCCCGAGGGGAAGCAGTACGAAATATCCGCGGAATTATTTGTGGGCAATTCCTCCGGGCCGGTGCGCGCGGAATAGCGTTGGGCCGTTTGGCTGCCTTCTGGCAGGGTGTTAGCATCAAAACGCTGCAGGAGAAGAGCGCGAGCACCCAAGGATGGGGCGTCACCCAAAGGAAAAATCGAAGTTTTCGCGGCGAGCGTTTCTGGGCAGGATGCGCTGGGCGCCGCTGGCATTTCTTCCCGCGCCACTTTATCCGAGCACATTTCTAAGTCCCGGTAATTCCTTGTTTCGCGCGCCGGGGATGGAGTTCCCTTTCGCGGATTACCGGCTGACGCCGCACTATCCGAAGAAATCGCCCCTGGAGGATGTGCTGCGCTATGTGGCGCCGGGCAGCGATCAATACATCACCGAAAAATATGCAATGGAAATTTCGCAACTGCTGGCGGAATGGGCAGAGGAGTTGCGGGCAGAGGCTTCGCGGCTGACTGCGCTGGCAAATGTTCTAGATTCCGGATCTGCGAGGAGCATCGCTGACCGCGCCGGCAGAGAAGAAATTGCGGTCTGAATATGGCGTGGAGGTTTTGAAGCGAACTTTTCCGGCAGAACTGAACCTGGGTCGCGAGCAATTTCTGGAGGCGATGCGGAAGTACCTGGCGGAGTACAAAACAATTGAGACCGCGGAATTCCAGATTACGAAGATACATGAGGCGGGAGGCGCGCCGCTGACCGTAGAGATTGAAATTCGGTACGACCTGGTGGGCACGCATGGTGACGGCGAGCGCGAGGAACGCATCGGGCACTGGAAGACGGAATGGACGCGGCAAGCGACTGGGGCCTGGAAGGCGCGGAAGTGGGCGGCGAGCGAAGAGACGATGAGCCGGGTGCGCCAGCCCGCGTTTGTGGATGTGAGTGCGCAAGCGCTGGGGCAGGTGGAATCTTACCGAACGCAACTGCTGGGCGGCGTGGATTACTGGCGGACGGTGCTGGATGGCGCCACGGGGATTGATGTTTACGGGAACAACGGAGTGGCCGCCGGAGATTACGACGGCGACGGTTTCGATGACCTATATATCTGCCAGCCCGCGGGGCTTCCGAATCGGCTTTACCGGAACCGCGGTGATGGAACCTTTGAGGATGTGACAGAAGCGGCAGGCGTGGGTGTGTTGGACGGAACGGCTTGCGCGCTGTTCGCAGATTTTGAGAACAAGGGATTGCAAGACCTGCTGGTGGTATGCGCCGGCGGGCCACTTTTGTTTGTAAATCAGGGCAACGGGAAATTCTTGCCGAAGCGGGATGCGTTTCAATTTGCAAAACCGCCGCAGGGGACTTTTACGCATGCGGCCATTGCCGATTACGACGGCGACGGGCGGCTGGATATTTATTTCTGCTTGTACAGCTACTACCTGGGGCTGGATCAATATCACTATCCGGCGCCCTATTTTGATGCTCGGAACGGGCCGCCGAATTATCTGCTGCACAACGAGGGAAACGGAGTTTTTGCGGACCGCACGGAGGCGGCGGGACTCAACGCAGAGAACGACCGGTACAGCTTCGCGTGCGCGTGGAACGATTATAACGGCGATGGACACGCGGATTTGTATGTCGCCAATGATTTCGGGCGCAGCAATCTTTACCGGAACAATGGGAATGGAACGTTCACGGCGGTTTCGGGAGAAGCGCATGTGAACGACGTGGGCGCGGGCATGAGCGCCTCCTGGCTGGATTTCAACAACGACGGACGGCCGGACATTTATGTTTCGAATATGTGGTCCGCGGCGGGATCTCGGGTTACCGAGCAGGCGATTTTTCATGAGAAGGATTCGGAGGAGATTCGCGCGAATTACAGCCGGCACATGCGGGGGAACTGGCTCTACAAAAATCTGGGTGACGGAAAATTCGAAAATGTGGGGATGGCCGCGGGCGTGGAGATGGGGCGGTGGGCGTGGTCGTCTGATAGCTGGGATTTCGATCACGACGGTTATGCCGATTTATATATTGCGAACGGATATATTTCCGGGAGCGATGGAAGGGACGTCTCGAGTTTTTTCTGGCGGCAGGTGGTGGGCAATTCGCCGGCGACGGAAACCGCGGCAGAGAATTACGAGCGGGGATGGAACGCCATTAACGAATTGATCCGATCCGATGCGACGTGGAACGGATTTGAACGAAATGTGTTTCTACCGAAACAACCAGGACGGGACATTCTCGGAAGTTTCGGGAAGCGTGGGGTTGGATTTTGTCGATGACAGCCGGGCCTTTGCGCTGGCGGACCTGGACCACGACGGGCGGCTGGAAATTGTTTTGAAGAATCGCACCGCGCCGCAGATTCGAATTTTGCGGAACGCGATGAGCGAGATCGGCGATTCGATTGCGTTTCGTTTGCAGGGAACGAAGAGCAATCGCGACGCAATTGGCGCCACGGTGACATTGGAAGCTGGAGGGCTTAAACAGACCAAATTGTTGCAGGCAGGTTCTGGATTTTTGTCGCAACACAGCAAGGAACTATTTTTTGGAATGGGGAATGTGGCGGGACCTGTTCGTGCGAGCGTTCGCTGGCCAAGCGGGTTGACGCAAACTTTTGAGGGCTTGCCGGCGAATCATCGCGTGGAAATAAAAGAAGGCGCGAAGGAGTTCGTGGCAACGGCATTTGAAAAAGCGGCCGCGATTTATTCGAAGCCGACCGAACATCTGCCTGTGAAAAACCTGCCGGATAACGTGGAAACCTGGCTGATTCAGCCGCTACAGGCACCGGATTTTTCGCTGCCTGATCTTTCCGGAGCGACACAGCAACTTACGGCGTTGCGGGGACAAATCGTGCTCCTCCAGTTCTGGGGAACAGCGTCGGCGGAATCCGTGAGCCAACTGCGGAGCCTCCAGAAGCTGCGGGGAAGCGCTGGAGAAGCAGGGCGTGCAGATCCTCTGCGTGAATGTGGATGATCCGCAGGATGTAGAAGCGATCCGCACGATCGCCGCGCGCGAAGAACTTTCGATCCCAGTGCTGCTGGCCACCGAAGGCGCAGCAGGAATTTACAATATTTTTTATCGCTACCTGTTTGACCGGCGGAGGGACCTGGGCTTGCCGACTGCATTTCTTTTGAACCGGGACGGCAAGGTGGTGAAGGTCTATCAGGGAGCGTTTGCGCCGAGCGCGTCCTGGAAGATATTCTCGTGATTCCCGAAACGCCGGCGGATCTGGTGCGGATGGCGCTGCCCATGAAGGGAACGGCGTACCTGACGAGTTTCCAGCGCAACGATTTCACGTATGGTGTGGCGTTTTTCCAGAGGGGATATCTGGAGGCGGCAACAACATCTTTCCAGCAGGTGATTGCGGCAAAGCCGGACAATCCGGAAGCTTATTACAATCTGGGGACGCTTTATCTGACGAAGGGTGATCTGGTTCAGGCGCGCGAAAACCTCGAGAAGGCGGTGAAGCTGCGGCCCGAGTACGCGGAGGGCTGGAACAATCTGGGAATGGTATCGGCGCAACAGGGCCGCGAGGCGGAAGCGATTGAGGATTTTCAGAAATCGCTGCAACTGCGGCCGAACTATGTGACCGCGCTGCTGAACTATGGAAATCTGCTGCGAAGGAAGGGAGAGTTTGGCGAAGCGGAGAAACTGCTGGGCCTGGCGCTGCAAGAAAAACCGGATGACGCCGACGCGAATTACAGCATGGGAATGCTCTATGCGCGCGAGAACGAGTTGCCGCGAGCTTCCGGTTACCTGGAACGGGCCATCGCAGCACGGCCGGATTACGCCGACGCACTGAACAACCTGGGCGTGCTGCTGGTGCAGCAAGAGAAGTATCCCGAAGCTCAAGACACAATTTCAGACGTGCATACGCGTGGCTCCGCAGTTTGACCAGGCGTATCTGAATCTGGCGCGGCTCTATATGGTTCAGAACGACAAAGAGAAAGCGCGCTCAATATTGCAGGAACTGCTGAAACGCCAGCCGGGGCACAAATTGGCCCAGCAGGCTTTGGAGATGCTAAATTAAGTTTTCGAGAATTTTTTCCGTGGATTGGAACGCAAGCGGAAGGACAAGCTTGATGCTGGTTCAGAGTTTCTGCCGAAAAATCGCGGTCGCGGCGCTGCTGGCGCTGGCCGTCGCAGCTCTGGCTGCCAACGTTGGGGCAATTGCGCAGAATCCTGGTGAGAAATCGCCCGCACAAACCCCACAAAAATCATCCCTTTTCACTGACGCGGAGGAACTGATTCGCCAGGGGAAGTTCGCCGAAGCGGAAAGTTTAATCGAACAGAAATTGCAGCAGAATCCAGCCAGCGCTGAAGGCTATGCGCTGCTGGGCGTGGTGCAGACCGAAGAAAAGAAATATCCCGAAGCGACCCAAGCCTTCGAACATTCGCTGAAACTCAATCCCAAATCAACCAAGGCGCGCAACAGCCTGGGAAACTTATATGTGCTGCAAGGAAACCTGGAGCTGGCGGAAAAAGAGTTTCGAGAGTCGGTTCGATTGAATCCAGAGGATCACGACAGCAATTACAATCTGGGCCTGGTGCTGCTGGCGAAGAAAAAACCGGCGGAGGCCATTGTGTACCTGCGGAAGGTGCGGCCACCGGGAATCGAATCACAAATGAATCTGACGAGGGCCTACCTGGAGGCGGGCCGCACGGCGGAAGGATTGCGGACGGCCACGGAGCTCTCCGCGAAGAACAAAAGCAGCGTGCAAGTGCACTTCACGCTGGGAGTGCTGCTGGGCACGGAGAAACAGTTTCGCGCCGCGCAACTGGAACTGGAACAGGCCAACGCGCTGCAACCGCAGACATTCGAGATTCTTTTCAATCTCGGCCAAGTCAACCTGCGAGCCGGGGATCTCTCACAGGCTGAAGTGAACTTGAATCGCGCGTTGAAATTGAAACCGGATTCCGCGGAAACGATGTACCTGCTGGGGCAGGTTTATTCGGAAGAGTCGAAGCCGGTGGACGCGCTGGACCTGCTGGTGAAGGCGCACAAGCTGGCGCCAGAAAATGTGGACATTCTATTTATGCTGGCGCGCGTGAGTATGTCCCAGAACTATTACGAGGACACGATTCCGCTGCTGGAATCCGGGTTGAAGATCGCGCCGCAGCGGACGGACCTGCTGGCGGCGCTGGGGGAATGTTATTTCATCGCCGGAAAAGTGGATAAGGCGATTGAAGTGTTTACGAAATTGATTGAACTCGATCCGTCTCCACGATCCTACTCGTTCCTGGGGCTGACCTACCGGCATCTGGGGCGATTTGACGAGGCGCGAAAATATTTTCAGGAAGGGCTGAAGAAGGATCCGCACGATGCTTCGTGTCTTTTCAATATGGGCTACATCGAGGAGCATCAGGGAAATCAGGAAGCCGCGGAACGTTATTTTCAGGAAGCGTTGAAATCCAAAGGCGATCATGCGGAAGCGCTTCTGGAACTGGCTAACCTGCGGATTTCGGCAAAGCGCTACGCGGAAGCCGCCGAACTACTGCGCAAATATGTGAAGGTGAGCCGGAACCCGGCGCCTGGCTATTACAAATTGGCGATGGTGGAGCGCAGCCTGCACCAGACGGAGGCGGCGGAACGCGATTTGGGCGTGTTCCAGACGCTTTCGAAGGATGCTCCGACGGGCCCATATCCTTATCAGCACCTTTTCGATTATCTCGATAACCGGTCGAACATGACGGGCCAGCAGAGAACCCAACTGGACCTCACGGAACTGGCCGACCAGATTCAGAAGCATCCGGACCAGCCGGAAAATCTTTACCTGCTGGCAGAAGGCAATCTGAAACTGGGGAACGTGAGCGAGGCCCGGAAGGCGATTGCACAACTGGATCAACTGAGCGGCGGGGATTTTCGCACGCAAACGGGAGTTGGCGTGCTGCTGGCGCGCTATCACTTGTATGACGACGCGATCCAGCATTTTCAGGCCGCGTTGAAGGTGAATCCGGATTCTGACGACGTGAAATTCAATCTGGCGGACGCCTATTTCCGGAAGGGCGCGTATGCGGAGGCGCTGCAGGCGGCGCAGCAGGTTTCCGAACACGGGCAGCAGGACGACACTTATCTTTCGCTGCTGGGCGATATCAAGGCCCATCTGGGGCAAGCGCAGGAAGCCGAGGAGATTTACCGGAGCGCGATCAAGCGGAACCCGGACAACGATCAATACTATCTTTCCCTGGCGTTGCTGGAATTGCGCCAGAGCGATGTGCCGGGCGCGGAGAAAACGCTGCGGGAAGGCCTGGCACGCATTCCGGGGTCTGGAAAACTTTTGTGGGGGCAAGGGTTGGTGGCGGTGCTGGAGGGACACACGGCGCAGGCCGCGGAACACCTGGAACAAGCGGTGGATTTGATGCCCGAGTGGCCGGGAAGCTATTCGACGCTGGGCGTTTTTTATTACCAGACAGGGCAGATCGATAAAGCGAAGGAAGTGCTGAACCGGTTCAAGGGAAGCAACACCGGCGGAGCGCTGGACGTGGGCAAGATTCAAGAGGCTTTGGAAAAGGCGCCGCCGATGCCGAAGATTGTGAACGAGCCGATGCCGGTGGCTTCGCGGCAGCAATTGGTGCAGTTTGCGTTGTCGATGGCGGACCGGACGTTGTAGGAGCGGGATGAGGAAGATATCGGAGAAGAATTTCGGAAGGGCCGACCTGAAGGTCGGCCAGTACATTCGGAGGTGCGTTTGCGTTGGGGCAATCTTCTTTGTGGGTGGGGTTCGCGCGCAAGCGCCGCAGAATGCTAAGCCGAAAGATGCGGCGATTGCGGTGCAGTTTACGGACATTCGAAAATCGGCGGGGATCACGTTTCAGCAGGATTCCACGGCGAGCGAAGAAAAATATTATCTGGAGACGATGGGAACAGGAGTGGCCTGGATTGATTATGACCAGGATGGATTGATGGATTTGTTTTTTGTGCAGTCGGCGGCGACGGAGGCATACAAGCCGAACCGGACGCTGCGCTGTGCGCTTTACCATAACAATGGAGACGGAACGTTCACCGATGTGACGGAGAAGGCCGGCGTGGGCGGCGAAGGACACTACGGGCAGGGCGTGGCGGTGGGCGATTTCGATAACGACGGGTATCCGGATTTGTTTGTGACGGGTTATGGGCGCGCGATTCTTTATCACAACAACGGCGATGGCACATTTACGGATGTGACGAAGAAGGCGGGCGTCGGAGACGAAGGGATGTGGTCCACCAGCGCGGGGTGGTTTGATTACGACAAAGACGGCTGGCTGGATCTGGTGGTGACGAATTACATTGAATGGAGCCCGAAAAACAATATTTATTGCGGGGAGCACCGGCCGGGCTATCGCGCTTACTGCAATCCGGGAAATTACAAGGGGCAGAAGACGAAGCTCTATCACAACAATCACGACGGGACGTTTACGGATGTGAGCGATGCGTCTGGCGTGGGCAAGCCGGAGTCCAAGGGCATGGGCGTGGTGCTGGCGGACTTCAACAATGACGGCTGGCCGGATATTGCGATCGCGAACGACACGTGGCCGAATTTTCTTTTTATCAACAAGCATGATGGAACGTTTGAAGATGTGTCGTTCGTCTCCGGAATGGCGGCGAGCGAGGACGGACGGTATGAGGCCGGGATGGGGATTGACGCAGCGGATGTGGACCGGGACGGCTGGCAGGACGTCTACATCACGCACCTGGATTTCGAACTGAACCGGCTTTACCACAATAATCAGAACGGAACGTTTGATGACGCGACTTATTCTTCGGGGATCGGCAACAAAGCGATTCTGCTGAGCGGCGTTTCCATGAAATTTCTGGATTACGACAATGATGGCTGGCCGGACATCCTGCAGGTGAACGGAGCGATGGTGGACAATGTGGAGCTCTATCACAGCGAGGTGACGTACAAAGAGCCGCTGCTGATGTTCCGGAATACGGGCAAGGGGCATTTTGAAAAGGTGTCCGACACGCTGGGGCCCGATTTTCTTCGGCCGATCGCTGGGCGAGGGTTGGCGACGGCGGATTTTGACAATGATGGCGACATTGACGTGGCGCTGAATATTCGCGGGGATTATCCGGAGTTGCTGCGGAACGACGGGGGAAACGCGAATAACTGGCTGGAAGTGTTTTTGATTGGAACGAAATCGAACCGGGACGGCATTGGCGCCTCCTTGAAATTGACGTCGGAGGGATTCGTGGAAGTGGAACAGGCGAAAGGTGGGATGGGTTATATGTCCGCAAGTGACCCGCGCATCCATTTCGGGCTGGGGAAGCGGACGAAGATTGAATCGCTGGAAATCACGTGGCCGAGCGGTAAGGTGGACCGGCTGACCGATGTGCCAGTGAACAAAATCATCGCCGTGAAGGAAGGCACGGGAATTGTGCCGAAGAATTTCCCAAAGGTACCAAGCAAATAATCATGCGAATCCCACGGCGACATTTTCTGGGAAGTTCCCTGATGGGATTGAGCGCTGGATTGCTGGAAGCGCTGGCGACGCCGATCTGGAAATGGAATCGCTCGCTGGTGCTGGAAGCAAAAACGCTGCCAGGCGCGGCCGCGGCGCCGCAAGTGCAGTTTGTGGATGTGGCCAAAGAGGCGGGGCTGACGCTTCCGAATGTGTGGGGCGGGGTTCAACACAAACGGCTGATTGTGGAAGCAAAAGGCAGCGGGCTGGCATTTTTCGATTACGACATGGACGGCTGGCTGGACATTTATCTGACGAACGGCTCGCGGCTGGATGCCAAATGGCCGGAGGGAAGCGCGCCGACATCGCATCTTTACAAGAACAATCGCGACGGAACATTCACCGACGTCACCGAAAAATCGGGGATCGGCCGCGCCGGCTGGCAAACGGGAGTGTGCGTTGGGGATTATGACAACGACGGCTGGGACGATCTGTTCTGCTGCTTCTGGGGACACAACATTCTTTTCCGCAACAACGGCGACGGCACGTTCACGGATGTGACGAAGAAGGCCGGCGTCTACAACGAAAAAGTGCGCTGGGGCGCGGGCTGCACGTGGCTGGATTACGATCGCGACGGGCATCTGGATCTTTTCGTGTGCAACTACATTCAACTGGATCCGGAAGCGACTCCCGCGCCGGGCGATGCGGCTTCGTGCCAGTGGAAAGGAATTCCGGTGATGTGCGGGCCGCGCGGCCTGAAGGGCGACACGAACGTGCTGTTTCACAACAACGGCGACGGCACCTTCACGGATGTGACGGAAAAGGCGGGAATCCTGAAGCCGGGGCCGCGCTATTCGATCACCGCGGTTTCCTATGATTTCGATAACGACGGCTGGCCCGATATTTACGTGGCGGTGGATTCGCAGCCCAGCATATTGTTCCGCAACAACCAGGACGGAACGTTCACGGACGTGGCGATGGTGGCGGGCTGCGCGTACAACGAAAACGGGCACGAACAAGCAGGGATGGGCGTGGCGGTGGGAGATTACGATTGCGACGGGTGGTTCGACATTTTCAAGACGAATTTCGCGGACGACACCTGCAATCTTTACCACAACAATGGAGACGGCACGTTTACCGACGAAGCGTTCGCATCGGGCGTGGGAATTAACAATCAATACGTGGCGTGGGGTTGCGGGTTTCTGGACTACGACAACGATGGCTGGCCGGACCTGATGCAGGTGAACGGGCACGTGTATCCGGAAATCGAAGAACACAGCATGGGGCAGACATTCAAAAACCCGCGGCTGGTTTACAAAAATCTGGGCGGCGGGCGCTTCAAGGATGTTTCGGCGGAGCTGGGGCCGGGGATCAGTGAGCGTTTTTCGAGCCGGGGCGCGGCGTTCGGTGATTACGACAACGATGGCGACATAGATGCGCTGATTTTGAATATGAACGATGTGCCGTCGCTGCTGCGGAATGACGGGGGAAACGCGCAGAACTGGATCAAGATCAAATTAGTGGGCACAAAGTGCAATCGCACGGCGATTGGCGCGCGGGTGCGGGTGACGACAGGAAAGCATACGCAGATGAATGAGGTGCATAGCGGCACGAGCGTGATGTCGCAATCGGATTTGCGGCTGCACTTTGGTCTGGGAAAAGCGGAAGAAGCGGACGTGATTGAAGTGAAGTGGCCGACGACACAGAAGGTGGAACGGTTTACAAAGGTGAAGGCGAATCAGATTTTGACGATTCGCGAAGGAAGCGGGATTGTGGAGGCGGGGAAGGGGAAGGCGAAATAGGGGCTGGGTGGCGTGGGTAGATTCCTCGATGAATTTTTGCGTTGAGATCCTTCGGGCCGCGGACTGCGCGACCCTCAGGATGACGGAGTTCTTAGTGTCACCAATCATTCTGAACGAAGACGGCTACAACACTCGAGTGCAAGGCAACCAAGTTTAGTGGTGGATGCGCGCGGCCCAGCCGCCGCCGGGGGCCAGGTGGATTTTTAGTTTTGTGGTGCGAGTGACCTGGGTGTGGGTCAGTTTGTAATCGCTGGCTTGGCGATCCGCGTTTTCGCCGTCTTGATAGGCATCCATCTGAAACGTTCCCTCAGGCAAGAAGGAAAAATCCAGTTCAAGGTCGCGCGCGGTCCAATTGTTCATTGCGCCGACAAACCAGTCGGAGCCGTTGCGGCGGGCGATGGCGACATATTCGGAGATCTTCCCTGCCAGTGGTTTGGACTCATCCCATTCGGTGGGCACGGCGGCAAGAAATTCCATGCTTTCCGGTTCGCGCAGATAGTTCGATGGGCTGTCCGACAACATCTGCAACGGGCCCTCATAGACGACGTACATCGCTAGTTGGTGACAACGCGTGCCGAGGCCCATGGGGCGGCTATAGATCGGCGCGAAAGCCGCTTTAGAGGCGTTGAGCATCGCGCCGGGCGTGTAGTCCATCGGCCCCAGGAACATACGAGTGAAAGGGATCGTCACGTTATGTTCCGGCTCTGCATCCGCGCTCCACTTGCTCCACTCGAGGCCGCGAACGCCCTCGGTATTAATCAGGTTGGGCCAGGTGCGCGTCATTACGGAGGGCTTCTGGTCGCCATGAAAATCCACGAGCATGTGGCGCTTTGCGGTTTCGCTGCTGACGAGATGGTAGTAATTGATCAGCAGTTGGTCGCTGCGCTGCATGAAGTCAACCTTGATGCCCTTGATGCCCCACTTGGAGAATTGATCGAGCGCGGGAGTGAGCTGGTCTTTTAAAGCGATCCAGCTGACCCACAAGATGACGCCAACGTTTTTTTGTTTGGCGTAGGTGGTGAGCTCTTCCATGTTCAAATCGGGGACGACGGAGAGGAGGTTATCCTCCTTGGACCAGCCGGCGTCGAGAATGATGTAGGGAATGCCGTATTTGGAGGCGAAGTCCACGAAATATTTGTAGGTGGCGGTGTTGATGCCGGCTTTGAAATCCACCCCATAGATGTTGTTGTCGTTCCACCAGTCCCAGGCGACTTTGCCGGGCTTGATCCAACTGGTGTCTCGCAGCTCCGAGGGCCGCTGGAGCAACCAGACGAGCTGATTGGTGAGCAGAGCGGCATCGTTTTCGGCGATGCCCAAAACACGCCATGGATATGTGCGTTGACCGGAAGTGACCGCGATGTAGTCAGCGCTTTCGACAACTTTTATGTCGAGAGGAGAAGTTTGCTGCTCCTTCAACGGATAAGGAGGAAAAGTGATCGAGAGAGCGTCGTCTTTTGTGCCGCGCAGCCACAGGCCGGGATAATCCACCAGATCGGATTCCGCAATGGCGAGTTTTGCACCGTTGCCAACATCCACGACGGCGGGAAGGCTGGCGAGGAACGCGGGGAGAATTTCGGAGAGATGCACCGGCGTATAGCGCCGTTCATTGTGCGAATAGAAGCTGTCTTCCTGCGGATAATACACCACGAAGTTTCGTGGGAAGCGGAACGTGCCTTCTTCGGCGAAGATTTTCACCTGTG
Source organism: uncultured Acidobacteriota bacterium (assembly GCA_963824925.1). Lineage (GTDB taxonomy): Bacteria > Acidobacteriota > Terriglobia > Acidiferrales > UBA7541 > Acidiferrum. Next base: position 29,812 of record CAWGRE010000020.1, on the reverse strand, counting down.
CGGCGGGCAGAGAGGTTTCGAACCGGTAGGCCACGCCTTCGTTATAGGCGCGGAAGTCCACGGCGAAATTGCCGTCGAACGCGATATGGAGCTCGTTGTAATTTTCGTGGATTTTCGCGAATTTCTGGCGGACGACGGGAGTAAGAACAGCGTCCACGTGTGCTTCCTTGGAGGAGAGTACTTTCACCTCTTTACCTAGGACGGTGTGATCCACGTCGAGGGACATGGTGCAGTCGTGGAGGATTTCGCGACCTTCGAAGACCACATCGTAGTGAATACCCTGCGCGGTGCGCATGCGAACTTCGACGCGCTTGTCTGGGGAAACAAGATCGAAGCTCGATTGGGCGCCCGCAGACGGGGACACCCAGCAAACGAGAATCAAGAACGAGAAAGACTTACAAAGGAGATTTTTCATGGCTCCTTCCCTTCTGACCGGATATTCGAAAATCCAGCAGGCTACCGTTGACCGGTGCGCGTTAGACAGCTTCCGGAGGCGCCGCCGCCAGTTGAATTTGCACCTGCTGCTTGCCGAGCACGGGATGCGTTCCCGTTAGCGTGACGGTTCCGGGTTGCTCCTTGGCGCGGATCCAGACGGCGCCCGTGCCCCCAACGATTGAGAACGGATTGTCGCCGATGAGTTCCGCGGGCCCTTCCAGTTCGAATTTGATGGCCGCAGTGGAAAAAGGCTGGATCGCGCCGTAGCTATCGGTCACGCGAATCACAACGCGAGTGGTGTCCGCGCCGTCGGCGTTGAGCTTGGTATCGTCGGGGACAAGAGCGAACTTTTCATCCACGCCGCGGCCCGAGAGCGATTTGGAAATTACCTGCTTTCCCTGGATATAGCCGTCAATGCGCAGATCTCCCCAGTGATTGACCTTGTGCTCGAGATCCGCCGTGAAGGGCGCGTAGCGGAGATGGGCGAACTGCGTTCTGTCTGGATCCACTTCCGCGACGAGTTTATCGGCAATGTAAAACTTCAGGTGATCGCAATTGGAGCAGACCATGGCCTTGGTGAACCCGATGGACTCGTCGCCGCGCGCCCAGGAGAAAGCGGGTTCGAGAACGACTTCGTCGGCGGGATCGCATTGGGACTTGTAAAAACCAGCGGCGGGCTTGGGCTCGCGGAATATGTCGGTGACGCCGTGATAGCAGATGCGGTCACCAGAGCCGAAATCGCCGTGGGTGTTGTAGTCGAATGCGCACCAGCCGATGCCGCCCGCGTACTGCGGATTCGAGGCAAGTTGATCGTGGATGCGCGCGTGGCGGATGGTGTGCTCCATCACGCGCTCTTTGTCGTCGATCGTTTTGGTGGGAAACGTGTGGCCGACAAATTCGGTGTTGAGGTAGCGAGGATGGTTTGGCGGTTTCAACGGCCAGCCGAAATCGTTCATGGTGAAAACATCTTCCAGGAATTCGGATTCCTGGAAATAACGGATGCCGCCGGTGGGGCGGGTGGGATCGAGTTTGCGGGCCAGCGCGTTGGTGCGCACATAGAAATCGTGATCGTCGAGAGATTCATTGATGCGCACGCCCCAGAGAATGATGCTGGGATGGTTCCAGTCGCGGCGGATCATGCGGTTCACGTTATCAATGGTGATGAGCTTCCAGGGTTCATCGCCGATGTGCTGCCAGCCGGGGATTTCTTCGAGGACCAGAAGACCGTATTCATCGCAGGCATCGAGGAAGTGGCGGGATTGCGGGTAATGCGAGGTGCGGACGATATTGCACTTGTATTTATTGCGGAGGAGGTCCGCATCCTTGCGCTGAACGCGGCCGGGCATCGCCTGGCCAACGAAGGGAAACGTCTGATGGCGATCGAGGCCGCGGAGTTTGACGGCCTTGCCGTTGAGTTCGAATCCGTGATCGGTGAACTGCGCCTCACGGAAACCGATTCTGCGCGAATTCCTGGTCGTGGACTTCCGTGCCGCGGAGGAGCCGCACTTGGACGGTATAGAGATTCGGCGAGGCAAGATCCCAAAGTTTGATCGCGCCGAGATTTTCGAGCGCCACGGAATAGACGACGGCTTCCGTGGTTGCGGCAGTCTGCGGGGATTTTCTTGCTGCCTTTCGCGAGGACCTTATCTCCGTCGCGAAGTTCCACTTCAAGGGTCAGGGGCTCTTTGAGATCCTCGAGGCTCTGAATATGGCAATCCACATCCACTTTGGGATGCGGGGTCAGCACGTCTTTCGGCTTGGCGAAAATATTTTCGATGAAGGTGGAGGGAACGATGCGCAGGGAGACTTCGCGATAGATTCCACCGAAGGTGAGGTAGTCGATCTGGTAGCCGAAGGGCGGGATGTCTGGCCGCTCGGTGGAGTCCAAATCAACGGCGAGAACATTTTCGCCGGCAAAATCGAGGTGAGGAGTGAGTTCGAAAGAAAAGGGAGTGTAGCCGCCTTTGTACTCTCCGAGGCGGACGCCGTTGATCCAGACCGTGGAGGCGGTCATGGCGCCTTCGAAGTCCACGAAGACGCGGCGGCCGCGCGCTTCGGGAGGGCAGCGTGAAGCGGCGGCGATAGATGGAAATGAATTCGTAGGATTTTTCGTCGAAGCTGTGCCAGGGCAACTTGATGTTTGTGTGGGGAATGACGACTTTATCGAACGAAGAATCGTCGAAGGTCTTGTCGTGCGCGCCCTGGACGAAGGCATGGTTGTAGCGCCAGTTGCGATTGATGGGAAGAATGGTGCGGCCGGAAGAGGGAGAAGCGCCGGCTTGCGAGGATTCGGCAAGCGTGGAGTGCGCAAGAGTGGCTCCGGCAAGAACCGTGCCGGTAGTTTTTATAAAATTGCGTCGGTCCATAATCAGCCTCGGAATAGAGAATTGAGAGGTAAAGCGGTTAACATAGGAACCCGCGAAATCTTAGCAGGTTTGTCAAACCTTTGCAGTGAGGCAAGCTGTGGTTCGAAATTTACCAGCATTTACGGTACGTAGAGTCTGAGGGGAGCACCATTGCGGCGGTCTGACTTGCCGGATGCCGCGATTTCCTTTATTAAGGATGCGCAATGTTAAGGCACGAGGCAGCGGAAGCGCGGATTGCGGGCGGAGAGTTCGACCTTTGCGTGATTGGCGGAGGCGCGACCGGGGCGGGGTGCGCGCTGGACGCGCAACTGCGCGGACTGAAAACGGTGTTGCTGGAAGGAAACGACTTCGCCTCTGGAACTTCCAGCGCTTCCACAAAATTGATTCACGGCGGAGTGCGGTATTTGGAACAGGCCGTGAAAGAACTGGATCTTGCCGAATATAAAGTGGTGCGCAGAGCGCTACACGAGCGCATCCGAATGCTGAACAACGGCCCGTACCTGAGCCGGCCGATGGAATTTATCGTGCCATGTTTCGACTGGTGGACGGTCGGCTATATGGGAATCGGCCTGCAGATGTACGACTGGCTTGCAGGCAAGGCGCGGATTTTCCGGAGCCGGTTTCAGAACCGGGAAACAACGCTGGAGCATTTGCCACTGCTTAAGAAGGACCACCTTGTCGGTAGCGTTGTTTATGCCGACGGGCAGTTTGACGACGGCCGCTACAATCTGGCGCTGGTGAAATCCATGGTGGAGGCGGGGGGCGATGCGCTGAATCACGCGCGTGTGCTCTCGTTTGCGTACGACAACCAGCGAAAGCTACGCGCGGTGGAAGTGGAAAATAATCTGACCGGGAAGCGATTTACGGTCAGCGCGAAGGTTTTTGTGAATGCCACAGGACCCTGGGCGGACACGATCCGGAAGATGGCAAACCCGGAGGCCCATCCCAGAATGCGGGTCAGCAAAGGGGTTCACGTTTTTCTTTCGCTGGACTTGCACCAGAGCAAAAGCGCGCTGCTGATTCCAAAGACAGAAGATGGGCGCGTGCTCTTTGCGGTGCCATGGTTTGACCGCCTGCTGGTGGGAACAACGGAGACCGAAGTTTCGCTGCAAGACCAAATGCGCGTGACGAAAGACGAAGTGGATTATCTCTTGCGGCATCTGAACCACTACCTGGAAATTCCCGTGACGCCGGAACAGATTGTGAGCGGGATCGCCGGAATGCGGCCGCTGGTGAGCGCGGGCGGAAAACAGGTGACCAGCAAGCTCGCGCGGGATCACGAAGTGGAGCTGGATGAAAAGAGCGGGCTGGTGAGCGTGATGGGCGGCAAGTGGACCACTTACCGGGCGATGGCGGAAGACACCGTGGATGAAGTACAGCGACGCCTGGGAAGCGGCGTGACACCGGCGAAGACGGCGGATCACCGGCTGGCAGGTTCGGAAGGCTATGGTCCGGAGTATTCGAAAGGGCTGGTTGAGAAATTCGGAATCGCGGAGGCCACCGCGCGGCATCTGAGTTTGAAATTCGGGACGCGCGCGACGCAGGTGCTGGAACTGGCGGGCAGAGAGCCGGAACTGCGTGACCCGATCGTAGCGGGATTTTCGCCGATTCGCGCGGAAATTGTCTATGCAGCACGCGAAGAAATGGCCATGACGCTGGAAGATGTGCTGGGACGGCGAACCGGGCTGCAACTGATGGATTGGCGCGCCGCACGTGAAGCGGCCAGCGTTACCGGGGCACTGCTCGCGAAAGAGTTGGGCTGGAGCGAGGAGTTCACACAGCAGGCTGTGGAAACGTATCGCGCAAAGATGACCGGCCTGCTGCAGACTGCAGGACTGTCTACGGAGCGACCAGCTTCCACGGCGATTTCCCGAAATTAGTGAAGCAGAACTGAGAGAGGTAACGATGACGGCATATCTTGGCGCGCTCGATCAGGGGACAACCAGCACGCGATTCATGATCTTCGATCGCGCCGGGCGCATTGTTTCCGTGGCGCAGAAAGAGCATGCACAGATTTTCCCGAAACCTGGCTGGGTGGAACACGACCCTGACGAAATCTGGCGGCGCACGCAGGAAGTGATTCAAGCGGCAATGAAACAACCGGACCTGCGGCCGAAGGATCTGGCGGCGATTGGAATCACCAACCAGCGCGAGACAACTTTGGTTTGGGAAAGGAGCACGGGCCGGCCGGTTTATAACGCGATCGTGTGGCAGGACACGCGGGTGGCCGACGATGTTGCTGAATTTTCCAAACAAGGGGGGCAGGACCGTTTTCGTGCGAAGACCGGACTGCCGCTGGCCACCTATTTCAGCGGGCTGAAAATTCGTTGGATTCTGAATAATGTGCCTGGCGCACGGGAACGGGCCGAGGCCGGGGAACTGCTGTTCGGCAACGTGGACACTTTTTTACTGTGGAAGCTAACGGGCGGGACCAGCGGCGGAATCCACGTAACGGACGTGACGAACGCCAGCCGCACGCAATTGATGAATCTGCAGAGCCTGAGCTGGGACGCGGAGATTCTGAAGATTTTCGGCATCCCCGAAAAAATGCTGCCCAGGATTGCCTCGAGCAGCGAAATTTACGGCGAAGCTGTTCTGGAATCCATTCGCGGGGTGAAGATCGCCGGAATTCTGGGCGACCAGCAAGCCGCGCTGGTGGGGCAGACGTGCTTCCAACCTGGGGAAGCGAAGAATACTTATGGAACCGGATGCTTCCTGCTGATGAATTGTGGAGAGAAGCCGGTGCAGTCCAAGTTCGGGCTACTGACGACCGTGGCTTATAAGTTGGGCGCAAAGCCGGCGCACTACGCGCTGGAAGGAAGCGTGGCGATCGCGGGGGCGCTGGTGCAGTGGTTGCGGGATAATCTGGGGATCATCGAAAAAAGTCAGGATGTGGAGACGCTGGCGCGTACTGTCAACGACAACGGTGGCGTCTATTTTGTGCCGGCATTTTCCGGACTTTACGCGCCGCACTGGAAGTCTAGTGCCCGCGGAGTGATTGCGGGGCTGACGCGATACGCCAACAAGGGGCACCTGGCGCGCGCAACGCTGGAGGCCACGGCGTTTCAAACGCGCGAGGTGCTGGAGGCGATGCAGAAAGATTCCGGGATCACATTGCACAATCTGCGGACCGATGGCGGGATGGTGAAGGACGAACTACTAATGCAATTCCAGTCTGACATTCTGAATATTCCCGTGGTCCGGCCGGTGATCCAGGAAACCACGGCGCTGGGAGCGGCGTATGCTGCGGGGCTTGCAGTTGGGTATTACAAGGACCTGGAAGACCTGAAAGCGAACTGGGCGGTGGACCATACCTGGGAACCCCATCTTGAGGAGCGGGAGCGTGAATGCTTGTATGCGTCTTGGAAGAAAGCAGTTACGCGGTCGCTGGACTGGGTGGATTAGAATAAATTAATTAATTTTAGGGTAGGACTTGCTTAACCGCTTAACTCAGGGCATTTTATATGCCTCTGAAGTTCCTTCTTTCGCGAATGCCGACCCGGAGCAGGACAGCTTTCGAATCGGCTTCGGGGCCAAAGCGGGAAATGGGCCAGGAGAAAACAGTTTCGTTCAGGGTGACTTACCATCCTTCGGATCATTCTTTGCTTCCGGCCGTCCCCAACTTCCGGAGCAGAAAGGAGCATCCCGACAGTTAGCAACCGTACGAGGAAGAGAGTGGATGCGTTCGATTGAGAAATATTTGGGGCTAACTTCCAGATAATGAGCAATCACACCGCGACGGAAAATAAGTCATCTGGCCTGATGGAGCGTTTTCGAAAGCTTTACGGGAACGAACCCATTCTTGTGCAAGCGCCGGGCCGCGTGAATCTGATCGGAGAGCACACGGATTACAACGAGGGATTTGTGTTCCCGGCGGCGATCGAATTCCAAACGCAGGCAGCCATTGCCAAGCGAACCGACCGGCGCATGATCGTGACTTCGGAAAACTATGCGGAACGGGTCGAGTTTGATCTGGATCAGCTACCCAAAGAACCGCGAAATCACTGGAGCGACTACGTCGTCGGAATTGTAGGCTTGCTGCAGCGCAAGCTAGGCGGCTTGCCGGGAGCGGACCTGCTGCTGCACGGGAATGTGCCGCAAGGCGCGGGGTTAAGTTCGTCGGCCTCGCTGGAAGTGGCAGTCTGCAAAGCGTTTCTGGAGCTGTCCGGGAAAAGCATGGAAGGCGTGGCGATCGCGTTGCTTTGCCAGCAGGCAGAGAACGAATTCGTGGGCGCGCGCTGCGGCATCATGGACCAGTTTATTTCCGTGCACGGAAAAAAGAATCACGCGCTGCGGCTGGATTGCCGGACGCTGGAATACCGTTTGCTGCCCATTCCGCCGGACGTGCGGCTGGTGATCTGCAACACCATGGTGCGGCACAGCCTTTCCGGAGGCGAATACAACGAACGGCGCGCGGAATGCGAAGCCGGGGCGCGGTTTTTCGCGGAGCGCATTCCGGGAGTGAAATCCCTGCGCGATGTGACCCTGGAAGAGTACGAGAAGTTTGGGCGCCAGTTACCCGAAGTGATCCGCAAACGCTGCCATCACATTCTGACCGAGAACGTACGAGTGCTGCAGGCGGCGGAAGCCCTGCAGGCCGGGGATTTGAAATTGTTCGGCAGATTGATGGGCAGCTCGCACGCCAGCCTGCGCGACGATTTTGAAGTGAGCTGCGAGGAACTGGACCTGATGGTGCGGCTGGCGCAAGCAAACACGGGAGTCTACGGCGCGCGCATGACCGGGGGCGGATTTGGCGGCTGCACGATCAACCTGGTGGAAGAGCGGCACGTGGAGAGCTTCCGGGAAAACGTGGCGGCGGGATATGAGAAGGGCACGGGTCGCGCGCCGGAAATATATATTTCCTCCGCTGCCGACGGGGCCAGCCGGCTAGCGTAAGGAAATTCAAGCATTCATGAACAGCTTTGACCTGAAAATTCACCCGCACCGAAGGTTTAATCCGCTGACCCGGGAATGGGTGCTGGTTTCTCCGCACCGCACGCAGCGGCCATGGCAGGGGCAGGTGGAGGCGGCCGCAAGCGAACGGCTGGAGGCTTACGACCCGCAATGCTATCTGTGCCCGGGAAACGAACGGGCCGGCGGGACGCACAATCCAAAGTACGAGGGCACATTCGTATTCGAAAATGATTTTGCGGCGCTAAAACCAGACGGCCCTCCGGGCGAAATTCGCGAAGGGGATCTTTTGCTGGCGGAGAGCGAACGGGGCCGCTGCCGCGTGGTGTGCTTTTCACCGCGACACGATCTGACGCTGGCACGAATGGCAGTGGCGGATATCGCGCGCGTCGTGGAAACCTGGACGAGCGAGTTCACGTCCCTTTCCAGCCAGCCAAACATTCAATCCGTGCAGATCTTTGAAAACCGCGGCGCCATCATGGGCTGCAGCAATCCACATCCCCACGGGCAGATCTGGGCGAACGAAACAATTCCGGATGAACTCGCGAAAGAACTGGCCTCCTTCGAGGAATATTCGCAAAAACACAACGCCGGATTGCTGGAAGACTACCTGAAGCTGGAATTGGAAAAACAGGAACGCATCGTGGCCGCCAATGAACAATTTGTGGCGGTGGTTCCCTTCTGGGCTGTCTGGCCATTCGAGACGATGGTGATCAGCCGCAGGCGTGTTGCTTGCCTAACGGAATTAACGGCCGAGGAAAAAGCAGCACTGGCCGAGATCTTAAGCCAGGTCACCATTCGCTACGACAATCTCTTCAAGACCTCGTTCCCATACACCATGGGCATTCACCAGGTGAAGCCCGAACTGGGACGCAAAACTGGATTTCATCTTCATGCACACTTTTACCCACCACTGCTGCGTTCGGCAACCGTGAAAAAATTCATGGTGGGTTACGAAATGCTGGCGATGCCGCAACGCGATATCACGCCGGAAGCCGCGGCCAGCCATCTGAAGGAACTGCCTGCAGCGCATTATCTGAACGCGAAGTAACCGAAAAAACTCCCGCTATCAAATTTCAGAACGTCAAGCGCAACATCATCTGAATCTGGCGCGAACTGCCAATGGTTTTGTTCACATTTCCCAACCCAAACGGGCAATTGTAGAAGCCGTTGGACGGAGTAGCCGAGTTGCAACCGCTGGGAAGCACAGGCAGCCCCGATTCGGTATTGGGAAAACCGTTGTAATACTGGTTCTGCGTGACGTCGTCGATGGGGACATCGAAGCTGGGTGTGTTGGTGACGTTAAAAATGTCGAAGCTGAACTTCAGGTCGGTGCGCTCGGTGATGTAGGTGTCCTTTACGAAGGAGACGTCCAGTCGCCGTTGCCAGGATTGACGGAAAATATTGCGCTGCCCGCTGGTGAAATCTGTTTCATAGGGATCGTTCGAGGGGATCGCACCGTTCAATCCTCCGGCAGGCAGGATGGGAATCGTGAAGCAGTTCACATCGAGCGCTGGAAGACCGGGCGTGGCGCCGTTATGCCCCGTAATTGCCGACCGCGGAGTGCAGCTGGATGAAAGTGGCACGATGGGGTTCGTGATTCCGTCTGAGACGCCGTAATAGAGACTGCCAACGGCACCGCTGTAGTCAATGACGCTGAAGGGCTGGCCGCTCTGAAAGACTCCGATGCCTTCAATGGCCCATCCATTGGTGGCGCGCCCTTTCCAGGACGAGGAATCCGGCGTGAATTTGGGCAATTGGTAAACAAAGTTGAAATTAAAAACGTGCGTGCGGTCAAAATCCGAAGAACCGTAGGCTTCGCGGAGATTGAGCGGATTATTGCCGTTGTAGAAAAGTCCGAGGGCGCTCTGTTCATCGGTTGCATGGGAATAGGTGTACGAAAATCCCGCCTGGAGCCCGTGGCTAAGGCGCTTCTCCACGTGAGCCTGCAGTGCGTTGTAGGCAGAGATGCCGGCGGCTTTATAGCTTTCGGATTCGGAAGAGTAACCGACGTAGGGAACGCGCAGGTCAATATTGCCGCCTTCGTAGTTATACATGTAGGTGCCCTGGGACTGGCCATTGGCATTCGGCAGGGCGATCGGATTTCCGGAATTGTCCACAAGCGTGTAGCCATACGAATAGACCTGGCCGTTGATTGGATGAGAAGGAGTGGCAACCTGCGCCTGATTGAAGGGGACGGGAATCACCAGGTGGCGGCCAAGATTGCCGACGTAGCCAACCTGAATGAGCAGATCGTTGCGCGGCTGCCACTGAATGTCGAGCGTGTCGTTGATGCTGTAAGGCAATTTATTGTTGCGATCGTAAACCGCAAAAGCAAAGAGCTGCGCCCCACCTTCGATGGCGCTGATGTTTGGAAGATAGTTGATGATGTCCTGGGGATTGCCGCTGGGACCGGGCTGGCGCGCAGAGCCCCAAGGATTTGCGAGGGAGTAGCCCGTTGCGTTGAGCGGATTGCTGGGATTTGGACTCGTGGAGCAAGTTGGAATGAAGTACTGGTATAACGTTCCAATGTCCGAGCAAACCTGGGAATTCACATACGGAGGGGCCTGGTTAACGCCAAATGGACCGCCGGTGATGACGCCGGCGGCAAATCCGGGCGAGAGATAGGTAAAGAGTTCGCCGCGATCGTAATAAATGCCCGCTCCGGCACGGACAACCACTTTTCCGTGAAACATGTCCGGGCTCCACGCAATGCCGAGACGCGGGGCGATCCCCCATTGGCGACCTGTCAACGTGGAATCGCTGACTCCTTTGGAACCGAACTGGTTGTTTCCCGCAACGATGAACCCCGTGGAAGTGACTTCCTCTCCGTCAAACGCGTACTGCGAAGGATCGAAATTGTAGAGCCGGCCATATTTTTCCTTGAAGCCGCCGTTCCAGTCGTAGCGCAAGCCGAGCGTGATATTCAGATTCGAACGAAGGGCGTATTTGTCCTGAATGTAGAGTCCCGTCTGGCCCGCGCGCAGGTAGCGGTTGGCATCGCCTTGAAGATACGCAGTGGTGACGAAACCGTCTGGCGTGTAGGAAACCACGTTGCCCTGAAGAAACTGTGAAAAGTCCGAAATGCCGATGATGCCGTTATCGGTGCGCAGATCGCGGGTATTCAACTGCGTGTACGCATAGCTGCCGCCGAAGGTAATGGTGTTTTTTCCGAAAGACCAGATGGCGCTTGCCGAGGGCATGAAGCGATTTTGAAAGACGCCGGTGTAGGCGCCTTGAGAGGCGGCACCCTGGCCGAACTGTCCGGCGGCATTGGCGATCGGTGCGGGAGAGATGGCGCAGGATTTGGAGCCGTCGGGATTTGAAATGGTGTCCGCATTGGGGCACCCGGTGTTGTAGGGGGCCTCGTTGCCAAAGTTGTCCACAATCGTGATGCCCGGAAAAATATTGGAGCCGAATGTGTTGATGTTCATCTGCTGCGGCGTAAAGGGCTGATCCACGGTGCTATAGACTTTTTCGCGGATAAAGCCAAAGACTTCGCTCAGGCTCAAGTTGGGCTTCAGAGTTTGCGTGTTGCCGATGGAGAAGACCTGGCTGCCAGCGTCGAGATGCTGAGAAAATCCCGCGAAGCTTGAATACGCATACGGCGCGATTGTTGGGTCGTGCTGGTAGTAATACTTCAGATAGACAGTGTCTTTTCCGCTGACGTTCCAGTCCAGATTCGCGACCACCTGATTGGCCACGAACAGCGCGGTGCCCGGGACGATCGCATTCTCCGGAAAATTGACCGAAGGCGTCTGGCCGTCCGCCGACGGGACGAGATATTGGCCGTTGGGAAGCTTGTAATTCAGCAAATTGTAAGCGATGGGATTGATTTCACCGGTCCCGGTGCCCACAACACCGGTCATCGGAACGGAATACGGAAAGTTGCACGGGAGAGCCGGGCAGTCTGGGCTCGTCTGCCCATTAACAAGCGCGGCCAGAGCCGGACCGCTCCGATCATCGGTGAGCCCCGCGGGAACAGTTATGCGAGAAAGGCCGATCTCCTGATCGGAAGAGTGGATGTGCTGATAGCTGAGGAAGCCGAAGAGCTTGTCTTTGATAATCGGGCCGCCGAACGTACCCCCGGCCACAGTGCGATGCAGTTGGGGATTTTTTTCGCTGGCGGGAATATTGGGGTCGGCGTTGAAAAAAAACGGGGCGGCGTTCATCGCGTTGGTGCCGCGATGTATGTAAGCGCTGCCGTGATAATTGTTGGTGCCCGAGGCGGTGCTCATGTCAATGTGCGCGCCGCTGGTGGAACCCTGCTGGGCGTCGTACATGGAAGTGTTGACGCGGAGTTCCTCGATGGATTCCGGCGCCGGAGTGGGCAGCGATTGGCCAACGGCCAGATAGGGCGAGGCAGTGCTCTGGATAATCGCGGCACTGCTGCTGGCGGCGCCGCTGACGCCGGTATTATTCACCACGCGCGCGGAGGCCACCTGGCTGGTGCTTTTGCCATTGAAGAGATTGCTGGCGTCCACACCATTGAGAAGAAAACTGTTGCTGGTGTCGCGCTGGCCGTTTGCCCAGATGGGCTGGTTGCCGAGGCCGCTGTTGGCGCCGGTGCCGCTGGACAATTCCGCGTTGACACCTGGGGAAAGAATCGCGAGGCCAGTAAAACTCCCAGTGGGCAAGGGAACTTCCTGGATCTGGCTTTTCTCCAGGATGTAGCCGTTGGTGGTGTCTTCCGAATTCAAGAGCGGCGCGGCTTCGACGGTAACGGTTGTGCCAACTTGCCCGACTTTTAGCGTGACGTTCACCGTCGCAGTGCGATCCGCTTGCACCGGGACCGCGGGGATCTTCTGCGTCTCGAAGCCGTCATGCGAGAAGGTCAGCGTGTAAGAGCCGATGGGAAGATTCACGAATTCGTAGAGGCCAGCGCTGTTCGTTTTTTGCGTGCGCGTGAGCTTGGTGGCGTCCGCCACCAGGACGACCTGGGAATCCGTCAAGGCGCCGCCAGAGGCGTCCATTACGGTGCCCGTGATGCCGCCAAGGGTCTGTTGCGAGCGGGCGCCCGGCGCCAGAAGAAGCAGCGCTCCGGCGATCAGGCAGGTTGCACTAAAAATTCCAAGGCGTCGAGAAATTGTCTGCATTCAGAAATGCCTCCGCATCGCTATCTGCCACCGGAACGTTATTCCGAAGCGTTCATGCACCGTTTTGAATATGAAATTGGATGGCCACTTGCCCCAGATGCCGAAAAGCCGTTGGCAGGAAACTATGTCAATTTGCGAGCGAACCGAAACGCAAATTTTGGTTTTCCTCAATTTGTTTTTGTATTCAATGAACGGGCACGGACTTTAGAGAAAGTCCATATTCGGCCGTGCGTAGAAGAATGGTCGAACTGAATGGTGCGGTCAAAAAAATCGGCGGCGCTTCAATTGCCGGTGAGAGCGACGTTTCGCGTTCGCGCGCGATAGAAAAACCACAGCATGCCCGCAGTCACATAGGCGAGGAAAATATACGGAAGCTTCCCGTAGGGCCCTTCGGGAACTGGATACAAATTCCCCACCAGCGCCAGCAGCATCGCGCCGCCCGCAAGCCAGGGGATGATTTGCGCGCCGGGACGCAAGGCGCCCTGCTGGGCCAAATATCGCGGCAATGCCAGGCAGACCAGCGCATAAGCAACGATGAAACCGTAAGTGGCGAGCGACCCCATCCAGCCATAGACGTCAAGACCGCTGGCGCCGCGCAACGCTAGGATCACCACCGGCAGAACGGCAGCGGCGCCTGTTACGAAAATAGCCAGGCCGGGCGTTTCGTTTTTCTGATGCGTTTTGCGGAGAGAGCCGTGCGTCAGCCCGTGATGCGACATCAGCAGGAGAACGCGCGCGGCCGCCGTGATGCACGCCAGAGTTCCCGCAAACATGCTGACCAACGCGCCGATATCGATCAGCAGCCCGAAAATGGGAACGCCGCCGACTCGGGCGAGGACCCGCATAGGCTCAGGGCTTGTTGCCAAATCCTGGCCAGCGCTTCGCAGACCAAGGACTTCGGCATAGGCACAAACGGTGAAGATGGCGCCGGCAAGAAGAGCGCTCTGGATGACCGCGCGAGGAATCGTCTTCAAGGGATCGCGCGCTTCGGACCCCAGCGTGGTGGCGCTTTCGAATCCCACGAAGCTGAAGAGGGCAAGGACCAAGCCCAATCGCAGGCCGCTGCCGGTCATGCCGTGCAATTGGAGCTGCTGCCAATCGAGGTGGGGGCCGCTTCTTACCAGAACGAGAGTGACGACAATCAGGATCACGGAGACCGAGATCGCCTCGATCCAAAGCATCACGCGAGCGGAAATTTTGACGTCGCGCCAGGCGATAGCGACGGAAATTGCCGTGACCAGCAGCGCGAGCAGCGCGGCGGAAACGGCGTGGCCGGTGGCCTCGCGAATCAGCAGCACGCCGTAGTGATAGAAGCCGCCAATCACGCTGGCCCCGGTGGCGACATACGCGAGGAGCAGGCTCCAGGCCGCGGTCGCCGCAAGCCACGGGAGGCAGCGTCATCGAGGCATAGGAAAAAAGCGAACCGGGCGAAGCGGAAAAGCGCGCATATTTTGCGACACACAGGGCCACGAGCAAGATGGCCGTGGTGGCCAGAACGTAGGCGAGCCAGGTGCCGTTGCCGGCGAGGGCGCAAACCAGCGGAATGGTGGCAGCCGGGGTGGTGGTTGGCGCAATCGTGGAGACTGATTGGGCCAGAATTTCCATCGGCGAAAGCACTCCGCGACGCAAGCCGTATGCGCTGGGGTCAGGCTGGGTTTGCTGCATCGCTCGGGTCAGGCTCCGTTTCCTGAAATTGATGTTCGATCCCGCAGTGGCTGCGCGGATCGCCGGGATGAAAAGGTGCGCTGGAGAATAGCACAGGAGAATCTCTCAGAACCTGCGGAAACCCGTTCACGCAAATTGTTGCTTCGATGCATTCAATCGGCGATGGCGCAGTGCTATAACACTTGCAAGAAGAACTTTCGCCGGAATGCGAGAGGAGACGAAATGAGTCCCACGCTGGATTACCACGCAATGCTCGCGGTGGCGCTGAAAGAGGCGCAGCTTGGACTGAAGGAGGGCGGCATTCCAATCGGCGCGGCGATCTTCGATACGGAGGGAAAGCTGGTTGGCGCGGGACACAATCGCCGCGTGCAGCAGGGCGATCCCTCCGTGCACGGGGAAACCGACGCCTTCCGAAACGCAGGCCGGCAGAAAAGTTATCGCAAGCTGATCATGGTGACCACGCTTGCGCCCTGCTGGTATTGCAGCGGATTGGTGCGCCAGTTTGGATTTGGCACCGTGGTGGTTGGCGAGAGCCGGACGTTTCAGGGAGGCATGGACTGGCTGCGGTCCTTGGGAGTTCAGGTGATTGATCTGGACTCGCAGGAGTGCGTTTCACTGCTGGGAGAATATATCCGCGCGAATCCTGCCGTGTGGAACGAAGACATCGGCGAAGAATAGTTTTATTTTGCGGGGGCCGCAGTAGCAGCGGCGGGTGACGACGGACTTTTGCCGGAAGGCTCACGGATCAACAGCGGGAATCGCGGGAAGGCGAAGCTGCCTGCAACGTCATCAATCACGTTCACCTGGCAGAGATAGAGGCCGGGTTTCAAAGTTTGCAGAGGCAAGTCGATCTGAAAGACCACCGCCTTGCGATCCGGAGCCGTGACTTCGCTCGCGACCACCTGCTTTGATTCGTAGACCTTCGTGGAACCCTGGAGAAACTCGATGCTGGTCATGACCTGAACTCCCTCTCTCGTGCGAGCAGGTGGAGCGGGCGATTTCTGCACTAGCGGCGGCAGCGGTCGAAGGCACCGGCGTTGCGGCGTCCGCAATTTTTCCTTTTCCCGGATCATAGATTTCGTATTGCAGGTACAGGTGCTGGTCTGGCGTGAACACATGGGTGATATTCGGAACCAGCTCCATCTGATCGCGCACCAGCGGATTACCGGCAGTCTTTTTGCCGGTCGCCGGTACACGCAGGCTGCTTAGAACCACCGAGCTCATTTTCAGCGGAGATTTGCGAAGGTCGGGAATGCGCACATCTGACTCAAACGAACCCATGCGTCCGGTTTGATTTTCGCGAACCACGAATTTCAGGTGATAGTTGCCCGGCGCCAGCAGGAACCCGGTGTTGTACTGGACGTTCTTGCGGCGGACCTCACGCGTGCTTTCGACCGCGAGCTTCATGGTGTCGCGCAAGTGGCCCACGGGAAATTTACCGCCCTCCAGGACCTCGCCTATGATGTCAATGGTGGCGTTGTCCTTGTCTTTTTCCGTCACAAACGGAATTTGCGATCCGGGCACCACCAGGGAAACTCCAAGGTAATAGTGGGATTCGTCCCTGCGGAAATACGCTTCACCGGCATACAGCGGCACATCTACTCGCGGAAGCTGCGCGGAGAGTTCGTCCTCAAGCTGTTGTTCGCGATCCGCGTGATTGAGATGTTCGAAGTCGCGCCCCGCGTAATATCCGGCGCGAAAATCCAGTTTCAGGTCAGGGCGATTCACCGTCACTTTCAAATGACGGTATCGGCCGTCTTTCGCAGGATTGCTACTGGTGAATCCAAGCACGTAATAGACGGAGCTGTCTTTCTGGACTTGAGAAAAGACGCCGCTGAAATCGTTGGAATCGAAAAAGGCTTTGCCGCCGGTGTCCGCGGAAAGCGTTGCAAGGGTATCCTGCGACGCGGCATTTCCATTCAGATCGTTCAGCACGGAAGCGCCCGAATACGCGGATTGCCCGTGCAGGCTGGCGTTTTGCGCTTCGCCGCCCGGAGGAAAGGCTTGCAAACCGCGGATATCTAGCGAATAGATGGAAGTATTGGCTTTCACCGCGGCGGCAGTTGCGGCGCGCAGCGCGGATTGATTGTCCACGCCAGACTGGGTGATGCCGTTGCTGAAATAGACGATGCTCTTTTTCTGAGGGAGCTTGCCCAAAACCCGAACCAGGGACTGGATGGCAAGGAGTTTACGATCGGCCGTGAAGGTGTTGAGATCAGCTGTCGTCTTCGGTGTATGAGCCACCGGTTTCCGCGGCGCCTTCCGAGCTGCCGGTGAGGCCGTTATCGAAGCCTTGTCCCTGGCTGGAAGTGTAGGCTGCCAGCACGCCGCTTAATTTGTCGCGATCGTCGGTGAAGTCGCAATCCACGTGCATATTGGTGGCCAGCGAAACTATGGCGATCAAATCGGCTGGTTGCAGTTTGGTGGTGACAAATTTTCGTGCGGCATCCACGGAACGATCGATTTCTTCCGGCTGCATGGCCGAGAAGTCGAAGAACAACACAATCAGCCGGCGATCTCGAGCGTCAAGTGTCGGCGGAGCTTTCTTGGTGGAATGCAGCAGCGTTCCAGCCGCGGCGCCGGAGATTGTCGGTCCGGCACTGGCGGCCAACAGGTCCACATCCTCAAAATCAAATGTCGAGATTTGTTGCTTCTTGCCATCTTCGAGTAGGGTGAAATCCTCGCGTTTCAGATCTCGAACCAAATTTCCTTTTTTATCGCGAGCGACCACGTTCACCAGAACAAGTTCCGTGGAGACGCGAATTGGAGTTTGCTCAACCGCGGGCGCCGGCGCGGACGGCTTCTGGGCTAGCGACAGTGGTGAGACCGAAAGCAGCCCCATCGCTACCAGCTTGAAGAACGTTTTCTTTGTACGCACTATCTTCATATTCGACTAAAAGCGGAACCGAGCCTGCATCGTCACGCGGCGCATGCCGCCTACGGACGTAACTTCGCCAAAGCTTATGGAGTTCACAACGGTATTGATCCCGGCATAATTCACGTGGTTGAACACATTCGTCGCGGAAAAACGAAGGTCGAGAGAACGCGTCTCCTTAATTGGAATGGTGCGATTGATGCTCATATCAAACCCGATCGTGCCGGGCCCTTCGATCGTAAATCGGCCCGCGTCGCCGTAACTGGAACTGGTTGGATTCGTACAACCTGGCCCCGGCGCGCAAAACGCCGCGGTATTAAACCATTGCAGCGCGGTGGGATTGGAAATGGAAATGGGCTGTCCGGGAATCACGTTGGCGCGCAACGAGCCGCTGACGCCGCGGGCGATGTCCAGGGAGCCACCGAGCACGCTGGGAGTGAAATACAGCCCGGAGGCTATGGTGAAATTGCCGCTCCATTGCCAATTGGACAGGGCATGCATCCAGAAACCCGTTTGTGCGAGCCGGTGATTTTCGCCGAAAGGCAAATCGTAAATCCAGTTGCCGGTGAACTTGTGCGTCTGATTGAAACTGGAAAGACCGCGATCCGCGGGAACATCAAATGGATTCTGCGCCACCACCACGCTGCCGCCACCGATCGAAGACGCATCGTCGAGTGATTTAGAGAAAACATATTGCGCCCCGATACCGAGCCCGTGAGACATGCGCTTGCGGACACGCACGGATGCCGCCTCCAGGATGGAATTGCCCTCCGAAGACTCATAAATGAATGGCTGAGCTCCCAAAGGCACCAACGCGCGATCGGTATCCAGCCGCGTGCCCTTGGCTCCGTTGTAGCCGATATTCAACATTACATTGCCACGCAATTCGCGCTGCAGGTCCAGATTCCAGATTTGCACGTAGCCGAGGGCATAGTTTGGTTCCACTGCAAAATTATTGGTAATGGTGGATGGCGCAGCCGCTGGGAAACCGTTGACGATGGTAAGCGGCGCGGGACCGGTGAGACCAGTCACGTCCGTGGCATTTGTGGCCGTGTTTGCAAAGGGCGGCTGGAAAGCGAAGTTCTGAATCATGGTGGCGTATTGCGCGAGGTTGTAGTTGATGCCGTAACCCGCGCGAACAACCGTTTTTTGCATCGGCTTCCAGGCGATGCCGATACGCGGAGCAAAATTGTTTCTGTCTGGATTAACTAAGGAAGGATTTGGGGAGAGCACGGGCGTGACGGATCCCGGCGGCAATACCGCGCCGGAGGGCACGATCGGCGTTGCCGTGGCATATTGCGGGCCGACGATGAGATTGGCGATGCGGTCCTCCGCTTCCGTGTAAGGACCGCTGTACTCGTAGCGCAAACCGAAGTTGATCGAGAGATTTGCAAGAATCCGCCAGTCGTCCTGCGCGAAGAAATCGAAGGAATTGGCGCGGAAGTCATACGATGTGGCGCCGAACTGAAGAGAAGTCTGTTGGGGAAAGCCCAAGAGGAAAGTCCGCGAAGTCGTAGCCGGTATCGGCGGCCGCCTGCGTGCTGCCGAGTGGGATATTCCGAGGTCGCAAATCCCGTGAAGACAAAACTGCCCTCGGCGTTACGTGAAGATCGAAAACTCTGCAGCAGGCGACGGTAGTCTCCGCCAAACCGGAAATTGTGTTTCGCGTGGTTCCAGGAGAGCGTGTCGGAAATTGTGTAAGTTTGATCCAGCGCGCGCCGCGGCGTCGGGTCGCTCAGGCCTCCAAACGAGGTGAAGCTGATCCCCGGAAGTCCCCAATCAAATGGATCATTGGAAATGCCGGTGATGCCGGCGCCGCCGGGCCCTGCGACGTCGGTGACATTCGAATAAAGATTGGTCGTGGAGATGTGATAGTGATTGTAATTGAAGCGCAAAATATTGATGGTGCGATTCTTCCCGTAGGTCCAGCCGGCGCTGGCGTTAAGTCCCTGCGTGCTGGTGCCGCCTGCAAGCGACGGGAAGGAATTCACCAGACTGGTGTTGGTGCGTGTCCAGTTGAGCCCGAAATTAATATTGTTCTGCTGGCGCCGGCCACCGCCACCCCTTCCCCCACCACCGCCACCGCCGAACGGTCCCATAGGAGCGCCGCTGGCAGAACCGAGATTGTGAATCAGACGGAAGATCACCGCGTCGGAACTGCTGTTGTCCGAAGTGATGTAGTGAAAATTTTGGCCCATGCGGTTGGCGGGGATATTCGGAAATGGAATGTATTGCAGCAGGTCTTTGGAGGCGGGGCTGAAGAGAGTGGGGTCAATCTGGTTGAGCACTCCGTTGAACTGATATTGCTGTCCATTTATGGGATTGAAGAGTTGCACTGGCGTGCCGTCGTTGTAGCTCGCATTGGAAAAATCGCCGTTGCGTTCGGCCAGCGTGGGAACTCTGGAAAAAGAATCGTAGGGCGTATCCCCGCGGGAAGCGTTCCACCCGAAAAAGAAAAACCACTTGTTGCCGCCATTGAAAATCTTGGGAATGTTCAGCGGCCCTCCGACATTCGCGCCAAAATGCGACTGGTTGTATTCCGACTTGGCAGTGGGAAATCCGCTGAGTGAATAAGGCGTGGCGTCGAGCGCGGAATTGTCGTCGGAGAAATACAAGACTCCGTGCGGCTGATTGACGTTGAAACCGCGGCCGCCCAACCGGCCGATCATGATCGGGCCGCCACCCGCGCCGCCTCCGGGCCCGCCACCACCTCCCGGACCTTGTCCCCCTCCACCGCCGAAGCCGGTAGCACCTTGGCGTTGCATGCGGTCGCGAAATTCCTGGATGCGTTCCTGGAGTTCATCTTCGCTGCCGACCCCGAAATCCTGCGTGCGGCCTTGCGCCCCGGTGACGCTGATGGATTCCGTTGGCCCATCGGCCCCAGCGCCGTTCAATGGGAGACTGCTAAAATCCGCGCCGCTTTGCCCCACACCGGAATTTCCAGCGCCGCCAATTCCGGAATTTCCACCAGCGAGTGAGGAAAGGGCGCTATCTACAGCAAGGCTTTGGAATCCACGGCCGGCAGCGACGCCCGCGCTGGAAGTTGGAGATTGTTGCTGTTGCCGGGATGCCAGGATGAGTTCCGCATCAATTTTCCCCGCGGGATTTTCGGGATTAACGACCAGGTCTTGCGTGAAAACGGCAAATCCCATGAATTCAATTCGCACCACATAGCGGCCGCGCGCAATGCCGTTCAGCGAGAATTTGCCTTCCGCGTTGGTGACCACCGTATATTTCTTGCCGGTCAGCGTGTTCGAGGCAATCACCGTCGCCCCGGGCAACGGAGTTTTTCCGCTGCGTGCGGATCCGCTAATTTCGTAAGCGGGCGCTGCGCCGCTCTGTGCCGCGGCCGGAGAGGGCTCCTGCGCCGAAAGGTGCAAGCCAACGAGCAGCGCGAACAGGATCAGTATGGGAATGCCCCGAAGCACAAACTTCAAATCTTGCTCCCCTCGCGGCTCATGGGTGCGGCGAATTGTTTTCGGGAGCGGCCGCTGGCGCACTTCCTGCCGGTGAGCCCTCACTTTGCGCATACTGCTGCATGCGTTGCCACTGCTCGGGAGACAAGACCACGACAGCTTTCGGAACGAACACATTGCCTTGCAAAGCGCCGCGAACGATGACGTGCTCACCGGTCTGAATGTCTGCCATGGTGATGCTCTCACGCCCCCTTCGCAACGTGGTGTCTTCGGTGAGTTCAACCGTCTGCGTCACGTTGTCTGGACGCAGGACTGTCAGCTTGGGTGCGTCAATCGCTTTCACTTCTCCGGCCACATAATCTTTGCCGAGTTCACCAAATCCCTGGCCGCCTCTCGCTCCGCCGGGACCGCCGTTTCCGCTCCTCCCGCCCATCATCTGCGCCGTCACGGAATGGTCGGGATTTTCGTCGCCACGCACCATCACAAAATCGCCGACCTTGAAATCCGCCAGCTTGGCTGGCTGGCGATCCTTGCGAAATTCGGTATTGTCGGTCAGCTTGACGGTTACAGAGGTGCCATCTTGTTTGGTGACCACCAAGGAGTCAGCGGTCATCGAGGTGATTTTCCCGATCGTACCGTGGCCGTCCATCCTTCCCCCGTGTCCCGCACCTCGATTCCCTGCGGGAGGCGCGGCTTGGGTTTGGTCTTGCGACGGAGGAACAGCATCGGGCGTCTGCGCCACACTTAGTGTCCCCAGCAAAAGCAGAATAGTCGGAAGATAGAAATGCTTACGGTTCATAGATGATTCCCCTCGTTTCGTGACTAAGTAAGAGACGCACTCTCTGAAGCTAAAGTAACGCGGCGAAACGCAGCGAGGGCGAATCGGGACTCTGCTCCATCCTTAGTTATTCCGAATAAGAGGCAAGAAAGTTCCCGGTGGCCCAGGTGACCAGTGGCAGTGGTCAAAAACCATTAACCCATTTATTTTCTTAAAATTGAGATGCGCTTTGCGCAGAATACATCAGCTGGTCGGTTTGCCCTTGGCGGCCGACATAGATTCGGCAGCAAGAGAATGGGAGGCGCCCTTTCCTCGAGCCACATACTGGTCATAAATCCAGCGATAGGTTTGCTCCAAACCGGTCTTCAATGAAGTATCCGGCTCCCAATCCAAGAGTTTTTTGATCAACGTGTTGTCACTGTTCCTGCCGTTGACGCCCTTTGGCGCATCCAGTTTGTACCGGCGCTGCAACTTGATTCCCGCAAATCCTTCGGCCAGGTCCACCAGTTGATTGATGGTGACGGCTTCGCTCGAGCCGAGATTGATGGGCTCGACAATTTCGGAGTTCATGATCAGATCCATGCCTCTCAGGCAATCATCGATATACATGAAGCTGCGCGTCTGTTCCCCGGAGCCCCAGATCTCAATTTCGTGCTTGCCGGTGAGTTTGGCCTGAATCACCTTGCGGCAAACGGCCGCCGGGGCTTTTTCACGCCCGCCATCCCAAGTTCCCCAGGGGCCATAAACATTATGAAATCGGGCGACGCGTGTGCAGAGACCGAAATCCTCCCGGAAATGGCGGCACATCCGTTCGGAAAAAAGTTTTTCCCAGCCATAACCGTCCTCGGCCATTGCGGGGTAGGCATCTTCTTCCTTGAGAGAAGGAGCTTCAAACGTTTTTTGTTTGTCCGCATTGTAAACGCAAGCGGAGGATGAATAAAAGAAACGTTCGACGTCTTGTTCGAGCGCGGCCTGGAGCATGTGGGTGTTGATCAGCACGGAGAGCATGCAGAGGGCTTTATTGTTTTCGATGAAGCCCATGCCGCCCATATTGGCGGCCAGATTGTAAATGTCCGAAGCGCCGCGAGCGGCTGCCTCGCAATTTTGCCGGCGATTCAGGTCGAGGATAAGATTTTCGACATCATCGAATTTCTGGTACCACTCCGTGAGTGGCTTGACATCCACGGCGCGGATGCGTCGACGTCCTTGCGCGTGTAACCGGGCAACCAGGCTTCCACCGATGAAGCCGCCTGCTCCGGTGACGACCAGGAGTTTGTCCGCGCCTTTTATCATAATATTCACTGTTTGCTATCTTGTTATAACGCTTTTGCGCCGCTTAGCAAAGGTCTTCGCCGACCAGGGGAATCCGCCCGGCATTGGGGATCAATTTCGGTCTGTTGTTTCTCGTGATTTCGTGAGATAGCTTTTCTTCCGGTATAGAGGAGTGCATGGCGGATCAAAATCAGACGCTCGCGGCGGAATCCGGCGGCGCCACTGTGGTTTCTGCGCATCCCGGAAAGGATTCTTGGATCGCGGGAATCCTTGCAGGCCGCTTTCGTTGGGTGATCTGCGCACTCCTGTTTCTCGGCGTAACGAAGAATTATATGGACCGCCAAGTCCTGGGAGTGCTCAAGGTTCCTTTGCAGCATGAATTTGGGTGGAACGAGATTGATTACGGAAATCTGGTCTTCGCGTTTCAGGCTGCCTACGCGTTGGGAATGATTTTCGTCGGCCGCCTGATTGACCGCCTGGGCACGCGTATCGGCTACGCTATGGCCATGGCCTTCTGGAGCCTTGCTTCCATGGGGCACGCTCTGGCGTCTTCGCTTACGAGTTTCATCGTGGCCAGGACCGCGTTGGGGTTCGGCGAGGCCGGCGTTTTTCCGGCCAGCATCAAGAGCGTGGCGGAATGGTTCCCGAAGAAAGAACGTGCTCTGGCCACCGGAATTTTCAATGCCGGCACGAATATCGGCGCGATTGTTACTCCGCTGATTGTGCCGTGGATTGCCGTGCATCTCGGGTGGCGCTGGGCCTTTGTCTTTACCGGCGCGCTGGGTTTTGCCTGGCTGCTGCTTTGGTTGCTGCTCTATCGCACTCCGGCTACGCATCGCTATTGCAGCGTAGAAGAGCGGAAGTACATCCAGAGCGAACCTGGCGAATCCGCCGTAAAGATCAAATGGGCCAGCTTGTTGCCTTACCGCCAGACCTGGGCCTTCGCCGGCGGAAAATTTCTGACTGATCCCATCTGGTGGTTCTATCTTTTCTGGATTCCCGACTATCTGCAGCGCGCGCACGGCTTGCGTCTGGGGCAGATCGGTTTGCCCATCCTGGTCATCTATGTAATTTCCGACGTTGGGAGCATCGGCGGCGGGTGGCTCTCCTCAGCGCTTATCCGGCGCGGCTTTAGCGTGAACGCCGCGCGCAAGTGGGCGATGTTTCTCTGTGCCCTGTGCGTGATACCGGTCGCGATGGTCTACCGCGTTTCGGGACTTTGGCCTGCCACGCTGCTGATCGGGCTTGCCGCCGCAGGCCACCAGGGCTTTTCCGCGAATCTCTACACGGTCACATCCGACCTGTTTCCTACCCGCGCGGTTGCCTCCGTCGTCGGAATTGGCGGCATGGCTGGAGCGATTGGCGGTATGTTGATCGCTGAAATTGTGGGGCACCTTTTGCAATGGACGGGCAGCTATGCGATACCATTTTTTATGGCCGCTTCTGCTTATTTGCTCGCGTTGCTCTTGATTCACATTCTGAGCCCGAAACTTCTTCCCGCTCCTGTGGCACAATCCTGAAGCTATGGTCCTGGACAGTTTTCAACTGACTGGCAAGAACGCACTGGTCACCGGGTCGCGCCGCGGCCTGGGCGCAGCCATTGCTGTTGCATTGGCAGAGGCAGGCGCAAACGTCGGCTGCCACGGGCGCGAAGCGGACCCCGGCGGCACCTGCGACGCGATTACCGCCGCTGGCCGCAAGACTTTTTATTTTTCCGGAGACATGGCAAAGTCCGAAACCTGCACGGAGCTCTTCGACAAAACGATTCAGGAATTCGGCTCACTCGATATCCTTGTTAACAACGCGGGGGCTATCCGCCGCGCTCCGGCATCGGAATATCCGATGGAATATTGGAATGAATTGATCGCCGTGGACCTAACTTCTGTCTTCCAGCTTTCGCAGCTTGCTGGGCGCCACATGCTGCAAAGAGGCGCAAGCGGCAAGATCGTGAATATCGCTTCCGTACTTTCGTTTCAGGGAGGCATGTTCGTTCCGGCCTATGCCGCGGCAAAGGGTGGAGTGGCGCTCTTAACGAAAGCACTCGCCAACGAGTGGGCGTCGAAAGGAATCAATGTGAACGCCATCGCGCCAGGTTATATGGTAACGGACAATACCACCGCGCTGCGAAACGATCCCGACCGCAGCCGCCAGTTGCTGGACAGAATTCCCGCCGCGCGATGGGGAGAGCCCAAAGACTTGGCCGGCGCCGCGCTTTTTCTGTGTTCATCCGCCAGCGATTACATCCACGGCCACGTACTGGTTGTGGACGGCGGCTGGCTGTCCCGTTGAGTTGAGGAGAAACATGGCCCTAACCATTCGCGAAAAAAACGCCTGCCGCTGGGACCTGGTCAGCCTGGGCGAAGTGATGCTGCGCCTCGATCCCGGCGAATACCGAATCTGGACAACGAGGCAGTTTACGGCCAGCGAAGGCGGCGGCGAGTACAACGTGGCGCGCGGGTTGAAGCGCTGTTTCGGGCTGGAGACTGCGGTGGTCACGGCCTTCGCGAAAAATCCCGTCGGCATGCTGCTGCAGGATTTGATCTATCAAGGCGGCGTGGATTCCAGTCTGGTTCGCTGGTTGGACTATGACGGCGTGGGCCGTACCGTTCGCAACGGCCTGAATTTTACCGAGCGCGGCTTCGGCTTGCGCGCCGCGCTGGGATGTTCCGATCGCGGGCACACCGCCGCAGCTGCGCTCAAGCCCGGCGAAATCGATTGGGAGGAGATTTTTGGAAAAAAGGGCGCGCGCTGGCTTCATACTGGCGGGATTTTCTGCGCGCTATCGGAAACCACGCCGGAGGTGGCCCTCGAAGCGATGCAGTGCGCGCGGAAGCACGGCGCCGTGATCTCCTACGACCTTAATTACCGCGATTCCTTGTGGCGGGCGATTGGTGGAAAGAAACGCGCGCAAGAGGTGAATCGCCGCATCGCGCCCTACGTGGACGTCATGCTGGGCAACGAAGAGGATTTTTCCGCCGCGTTGGGCTACGAAGTCTCCGGAACCGACGAGCACCTTTCGGCGCTGGATCCCGAGGCGTTCAAACAAATGATTCACAAAGTTGTGAAAGATTTCCCGTTCAAAGTTGTCGCAACGACACTGCGGAAGGCGACCACGGCTACCCGAAACGATTGGGGCGCAATCTGCTACAGCGACGG
This sequence comes from uncultured Acidobacteriota bacterium, assembly GCA_963824925.1. Classification (GTDB taxonomy): domain Bacteria; phylum Acidobacteriota; class Terriglobia; order Acidiferrales; family UBA7541; genus Acidiferrum. The sequence goes on along the minus strand of CAWGRE010000020.1, from coordinate 3,842 downwards.
GGATTTTTTCCAGGCAAAGAATCGCGAAAATCTGGAGATTCTGGACCGCGTCGGCGGTGGCGATTCCTTTGCCTCGGGATTAATCTACGGATTCCTGGCCGGTAAAGGGCCACAGTGGGCCGTGGAATGTGGTGCCGCGCACGGTGCTTTGGCGATGACCACTCCCGGCGACACAACCATGGTGACCCTCGACGAAGTGCAACACGCTATGAAAGGAGCGGGCGCGCGAATCGTCCGCTAGACCGTAAAGTTTGCTTCACCGCCATCTGTTTCATGTTTTCAAATCAGTGACGATTCCGTTTTTTCCTTGGGGTCCTTGCTAAATGCAGCTAGAAGAGACGCTAATCACCTACTAAACCCTCTCCTGTCCGTCATATACTTCTCGCCTCGAAGCTGGTTATAGCTTCCCCGCCCACCTGAGGTCCTGGTGAAAAATTGGACGAAAGCACTTTTGGCCCTGGCCGGTCTCACGGTCATGGGAGCCGCGGCGATTACTTTCTTCGTGAACGCAAACACGTTCCGCCCCGTCATCGAATCGCAGCTTACAACCGCGCTGGGCCGCAAGGTGAAAGTGGGAGACTTGCGGCTGGCGCTTTTCTCCGGCAGCCTGATTGCCAAAGACCTCAGCGTTGCTGACGATCCCGAGTTCAGTTCCGTTCCCTTTCTGACGGCCAAGGAGGTCCGGATCGGTGTTTTACTGCGGCCGCTGATTTTCTCGCGTCAGGTGAACCTGCAAAGTTTCCGGATCCACTCGCCGGAAATCACCTTAATTCGCGCGGCGAATGGGAAATGGAACTTTTCCAGCATAGCGCGCCTCCATGCCGCCGCCCGCGCGGGCGGGGTTGCTGGAAATTCGAAGAGTTCCGGTTCGGATCTTCCCCCGGTCACCGCCAGCCATATTGTCATCGAAGATGGCCGCGTGGTGATTGCCAGTCTTCCCGCGCAGGGTCAACCCAGCTTGTATGAACACATGAATCTCAGCGTCAGCGATTTTTCATTTGTCTCAAAGTTTCCGTTCGAGCTCAGCGCGAACTTGCCCGCCGGCGGCACGGTCGCCATCATGGGCCATGCAGGCCCATTGAATCGGGACGACGCGGCAAAAAGCCCGGCAGACGCGCAAATCTCCGTCAAGCGGCTGGACCCGGTATCCGCCGGATTTCTCGATCCTGAAGCGGGGATATCTCTGCTCGCGGACATCGAAGTGCGCTCTGTTTCCGACGGGCACGCCCTGACCACGAATGGCACCATGCATATCGAAAATCTAAAACTTCGCAAAGGAGCGGCCCCTGCGCCCAAGCCTCTGGACTTCGCTTACAGCGGCACCCACCTACTGAAAGAGAACAATGGCCAAATCGAAGACGCCACGGCGAAAATCGGCGACGCGGCGATCCACGTGAGCGGAACGTACCAGCCTGGCGCCCTCGGCCCGGAAGATCCAGAATTAAATCTCAAGCTCGCCGGCCAAATCTTGCCGATTGACGAACTTCAGCATCTGATGGCGGCGGCCGGCCTACGTCTGCCCAACGGCGCGGTGTTAAAAGGAGGAACACTGGGTTTGAATCTTGCGATCAATGGCCCGGCAAAATCGCTGGTCATCAGCGGGCCGATTGCGCTCGACAACACGCGCCTGGTGGGTTACGACATCGGTTCAAAAGTTCACGGCATCGCCGCACTCAGCGGACTGAAAACCGGGGACACCACAAAGATTGAAAAATTGCGAGTCAACGTGCGTATCACGAATGCAGGGGTCCTCGCCGAACAGATCGACGCCCTGATTCCCGCGGTAGGAGAGATCACCGGCAGCGGAACGGTTTCGTCCGCGAATCAATTGGACTTCAACCTCGTCGCAAAAATCGAGACCGCGGAAGGCATCGCCAAGGTCGGCGCGGAGTTGCTCACGAAATTAAACGGTTCAGACACGGGCTTCCAAGAAAACTACCGGTGTGCCCCTGCACGTCATAGGGACGCCCGAGGATCCCAACATCACCGCTGATGTTGGAGGTATCATCCAGAAGAAAAAGAAATCCATCGCCGCCCTTTTCGAGAAGAAGAAGTAGCCCAAGTTTCTCTTTTCAGGGGCCTCGGCCGCAACATTGTCCGTTTACGATCTGATGCATGACCACTAAAGATTCGGCCATGTGGATGGAGTTTCAATCGGACGTTCGCGATGATGAACTCAGCAAATTCGAAGCGAATGTAGCAGCACCATTACCAGTTTCAGCCGATCAGGGATGGCCCATACTCCAGACAAATGCGGCAACTGCTGATACTTGATCCGCAGTGAGCTGCGCGCCACCCATCGCCGGCATCGGACTTCGATAATTCTTGGGTTGCGACACGCCTTCCGTAATCGTCTTCCTGATTCCGGCATAACTGCCATCACTCCACAACCATTTCTTTCCCGTCAGATTGGGACCCAAAGGCGAGCCCTGACCTTTGTCGCCATGGCAACCCGTGCACGCTGCTCCGCCCACCTGGCCGCGATAGACCCGTTCGCCAAGCGCAACCATCTCTGGCGTCATTCCCGCTGGCAACGCCGCTGTAGTCCCGGCGTCTGGATGCGTGCCTTCCGGGGGACCAGCTGGAGCCTCGGCGATCTCGCCTGCTGGCGCCGCCGCACTTGGACATGGCGTCACACCCGCAGTGCCGTCACCCGCCCCGCCCTGATAAACGATCCGGTAAATCCGCCCGCGGACATCGTCGGAAACATAGAGCGCTCCATCAGGTCCCACCGCAAGCCCGGTGGGACGATGGGCTGCTTTTTCCGGCGATTTCACCGCACCCGCAAAACCTTCCGCAAAGATTTCGCACTGCCCCGCCGCATGGCCATCCGCCATCGGCTGAAATACTACGTTGTAGCCAGCTTGCGGATACGGCGCTCGATTCCATGAACCGTGAAACGCGATGAAGACGCCATCGCGATAGCGCTTCGGAAATTCTTTCCCGTCGTAGCGAACCATGCTGTTCGGCGCCCAATGCGCGGGAAACGCCGCGGCTGGCGGGATTTTGTTGGCGCACACACCTGTCTTCTTGCCGTCGCCTCCATACTCCGGTGCCAGAATCAGCTTTTGCACGAACGGATCGTAATAGCACTCGGGCCATCCGTAATCTCCGCCCTGCTTCAGCAGCAGCACCTCTTCGGCCGGAAGAGTCGCTTCCTGGTCAGGTTTGTAAAAATCCGGCCAGTTCGTATGCAGCTGATCTCGCCCATGTTGTGTCACAAACAAACGGCCTGCCTCATCAATGGCAAAGCCCTCGCCGTTGCGGATGCCCGTCGCAAAACGGTCGGCTTTCGAAAATGTCTGGCTCATTTTATTCGCGTCGTACCGCCAGATGCCGCCACGCGTCTCCAGCTCCACGCAGGGATCGGCGCCTGGGGATTTCAATGTGCGATTTTTCAACTGGCAGGAATTGGTGGCGCTCGCCACGTCCACAAACATCGCCCCTTTGGAGTCGATAATAAAAGGGTGCATCGGATGATCGCCGCCCAACGGTAAACCGGAAACGATCGTGGCCGGCGTGTCCTTCGGCACCAGGGAGCCTGGAGGCAAGGAATACCGCACGATTCGATCGTTGATCTCGGCAAACAGCCATCCTTTATACAGACCGATTCCGGTGCCGCCGGCCCCGCCGCTCTGAGCGGTTTCGCCGAAGCGCCCGATCACATTGGCTTTTCCTCCTCCGGAGGTGTCTTGCAGCGCCACCAGGAAACCGCCCGCATGTATTGCGTCGTTACCGTAATACTCGCCCGACCACGTATTCACATAAACCACTCCGCTTGTCGTCACCGCCATGTGCCTGGCGTGACCAATCTCGTCCGCAAATATCGTTGCGCAAAAGCC
>CAWGRE010000019.1:0-37215 GCA_963824925.1 uncultured Acidobacteriota bacterium | reverse complement strand
CCCCGCCTCCACTTCGCCTTCGCTCGCTATCGCGAGCTACGGCGAACAGGTTCGGCTTCACATAACGGTCTAGGGGCAACCAAACGTCCTTGCGGGCGAGCGAAGGCGAAGTGTCCGCCGAAGCACTAAGCGTTAGCGCGCAAATCTCCCTCCTTGCATATATTAATGTTACGTTATATAACGCTCCAGTACCTCGCGAAGGCGGGCTTTTGTGTGCTACGTCTATCTACTGCGCAGTCTGTCTAATCCTACCGAGACAAACGGGCGTGACCTGCGATTTGCGGCAGCGGCTCAACCAACATAATGGTGGGCAGTCTACTTACACACGGAAGTTCATGCCTTGGGAATTGATCTTTTACGGGGCATTTCGGGATGAGGTGATGGCGCGGACATTTGAGAAATACCTGAAGAGTGCGTCCGGCCGGGCGTTCGCCCAGAAACGTTTAATGCGCCGAGGGAATCAAGGCCGTCGCTAAAAATCTTGGCGAGTAATCTCGTTCACAGCTTCACTTCCAGGGGCGAGCCATCGAAGGTGATGGAGCGGGATGCGTTCTGGAGTTTCACTTCAAAATGTGTGCTTTTTTCGCCGAGGATTTTGGAGCCGGGTGCGAGTTTTAAGTGGAGCGTGCGCCCGGCATCGTCCCAATTTAGCTGGACGCCCATCCATTCACCGCGGCGGTAGTTGAACGAGACGCCGTCGTCTTCATAGAGCAAAAAGGAAACATCGGCGCCGGGATAAATGTGGAGGGAGATCGGCTCGTCTACTTTTTCCTCGGCATATTGTTTGACGGGGCCGAGCGGCAGGATCGATCCAGCGCGGACAAAGAGCGGCGTGGTTTCCAGGTCTACGGCGCGGCTGACTTCCCTGCCCCCTTGCAGCGATTCACCAGTCCAAAAATCGAACCAGGTGCCGCGCGGTAGATAGACATTGCGCGAGGCAGCGCCCTTCTCCACCACCGGCGCTACCAGCAGGGATGGTCCCAGCAGAAACGCATCGCCGCATGCGACGGCTTGGGGATCATCGGAATACTGCAGCCAGAGCGAACGAATCGGCGGCATGCCTGACGTGGTGCTTTCGCGGATCAGGCTATAGAGATAAGGCAGCATGCGATAGCGGAGTTCCAGATATTTGCGGCAAATGATTTCGACTTGCGGGTTGTGCAATTGCGAGGCGTCGGGCGTGGCGCCTTCCTGATAATTGCGGATTTCGACTGGGCCGGGATCGCCGGTGTTCCAGCCCCACGGAAGCGCAATTTCCAGGTGCGGCCATGGCTGCGGAAGAGGGGGCAGAAAGCTCCGAACTGGAACCAGCGCAAATAAAGTTCGGCAGTGAGTTCGCGGGTGGGGACGAAGCCGCCAATGTCTGTGCCCCAATAGGAAATGCCGGTGAGGGCCGTGTTAATGGCGATGGGCACTTGTGTTTTGAGGGTTTCCCATCGCGAATCGACATCGCCGGACCAAAGTACCGAAGCGTATCGCTGCATTCCCGCGAAGCCATTTCGGTGGAGCGCGAAGGGACGAACGTTGGGGCGATCCATTTGCGGGCCTTCCCAATACATGCGGTGACGGGCGACGTGGGAGGCGACGTCGAGGGGATCGCCTTCGTCGGGCCACCAACCATCAACGCCGAGGGCAAAGTCGGCGCGATGCGCGTCCCAATAGCAACCGACTTGCTGTTCATCGAAACGCGATACCTCACAAGTATCCGTTACGGAGCCGCTCAGCCGGTCGGTGAGGATTACGGAGTGCAGCACGACGTTGAAATGATCGTCGTGCAGTTGTTGAATGATCTGCTTTGGGTCGGGAAAAACGCGGGCGTTCCACGCAAAGGAGCCGTTGGCGGTGTTCCAGCCGGACGGGCAGAAGCCGGTGCCGAGATAGATGAGCGCATCGCAGGGAAGTTTTTTCTCGCGAAAGGTTTTCGCCTCCTGCAGAACCTCTTCGCGGCTGGCGAGGGTGCGGTGCGATTGCTGGTAGCCTAGCGCCCAGCGGGGCAACATTTCCGGCAGTCCGGTGATGCGCGCATATTCCGCGAGGATCTGGGCGGGTTGCGAGGCGGCGACGAAAAAGAGATCCAGGGGCAACAGAGTTTCGGGAGTGGCGCGGAACACGCTTCGTTCGCCGGTGAAATCGAAAGTGCCGAAGGGTTGGTGAATCAGCATGGCCCAGCCGCGCGTGCCGATGATCCAGGGAATGGGCACGCGCCCGCCGTGGGTGGCAAGGTGATAGCCGCTCTGGCCGCTGAGCATGGTGTCCGTTGAGCCGCGGCGGTCGAATTGCGGGCCGCCTTCGCCAAGGCCCAGCAGTGGCGAGGTGCCGGAGTCAAAGGTCACTGTGCCGGCCTGGCGATCGATGCTGAGTTGCTGAATTATCTGTCCGCTGGCCGTGTGGATCTGAAAGGCGAGGGGTTGCGATGTGACCGCGATCGAAAAATCTCCGCAACGAACGGTTTGTGCAGCGAACTCTCCGGTGAGTTTTGCGGTGGGCGGGCCCCAGGATTTTTGGGCGAGTGTGCCATTCCAAGGGATTTCCGCGGCAGTGCCGTGATTGACGGGCAGGATGCTGAGACGGAAGGTGAGGTCGCTGACGGGCGAGATCTGAATCTCCAGCTCGCCGGAAGTGGGAGACGGAGCCATTGAATCCCAAAAAGGCGCGTTCCGGCCGGGCAGGAACAATCCGGCGCAACCGGCGGCGGTCTTGAGCAGTTGCCTGCGACTTCTTTTCGGCATGAGGGTCCCCGCGGGTGAGAGAATCCGCTTGGAAGGAAGGGTAAGTCAAGGGAAAAGATAACGTTTACTCTGGGGATTTTGGGCCGTTTGGAACCGCGTGGAGAATCGAGTTGAGGACGGAACGAATTTATGGGTGCAGAGGGGCTTCGTGGCGCAGCGTTTTTCGGCAATGGGTTTGACGCACCGGCTTACACCTTTCTGGGCGCCTAATCTGCGAGGAAATGTTTCTAAAGTTGAATAAATTTCCGTGTTTTTTACGGCATCGCGTATTTAGATTTATTTTATTAAGTGGACAGTAAACGTCCCGCCTGTTAGTCTGCAGTTGCAGTTCTTATCAACCTGACCCGCTCCCAGCCTTCGCAAATCTTGTTTTAGCCCTTGCGGATGCCCTCTCCTGAAATTGCGTAGTCCACGTGATTGCAGGCCCGATTCTCTTACGTTTTAGCCTGGTGAGTTCCCGTCTCGCTGTAGACATCGGCGTGAGTGCGTCTTGCGGAACGGGGTGTGTTTTCTGAAAGCGAAGTTCCTGAGGAAATTTCTATGTCACTGCCAAGAATAGATGCTCCACCCGGAATTCCCGGCCAGTTCGATTTGCCGCTCCTAATTTTGGAGGAGCAAACGATCCAGCGCCCGGCAGTCTTCCCGCGCCCGGTGCTGCCCGGCCGAGTGGCGTTTGTAGGAAACTACCTGCCACGCAAATGCGGGATCGCCACCTTCACAACGGACCTCTGCGACGCGATCCATGCGGAATACAGCGCGACGGATCTGCTGGCGTTGCCGATGAACGACACGGAAGAGGGCTACAGCTATCCGAAGCGCGTGAGGTTCGAACTCTCCGAGAACAATCTGGCCTCTTACACGCAGGCCGCCGATTTCCTGAACTTCAGCAACATTGATCTGATCTGCCTGCAGCATGAGTACGGCATCTTTGGCGGACCCGCGGGCGGATATATCCTGGAGCTTCTTCGCCGCCTGCATATGCCCGTGGTGACCACGCTGCATACGGTCCTGCGGGATCCGAATCCGGACCAGCGCGCAGTGATGGCCGAAATCGCAACGCTATCGGACCGGCTGATCGTGATGAGCCAGCAATCCGTGGATATCCTGAAGGAAACATTTCATGTACCAGCGGAAAAAATCGACCTGATTCCGCACGGAATCCCCGACCTGCCGTTCACTGATCCTAATTTTCACAAAGACGTATTTGGAACCGAAGGGAAAATGGTTTTGCTCACGTTTGGATTGTTGTCTCCAAACAAGGGCCTCGAAAATGTGATTCGGGCGCTTCCGGCGATTCTGAAGCAGCATCGAAACGTGGTTTACATGGTCTCTGGCGTAACGCACCCGCACATTCTGCGGCGTGAAGGGGACGCGTATCGAAACGAACTGAAACGACTGGCGACGGAACTGGGCGTCGAGAGCAATGTGATATTCCGGAACCGCTTCGTCACACCCGAAGAACTCGTGGAACTGATTGGGGCCGCGGATATTTATGTAACCCCTTACAAACACAAGGGCCAGGTGGTTTCCGGGACTCTGGCTTATGCCCTGAGCGCCGGCAAAGCAATTATTTCCACGCCTTACCTGCATGCCACGGAACTGCTGGATGGCCAGCGGGGCGCGCTGGTGCCGTTTGATGATCCCGCGGCCATCGCGGCAAAAACGATCGAACTGCTGGACCATCCCACGGAGCGCCATGCGATGAGGAAGCGCGCGTATCTCTACGCACGCGACATGGTATGGAACCGCGTGGCACAGCAATACATGGCATGCTTCCAGCGTGTCTATAACGAACGCCTGCAATCTCCACGGGCCACGTTTTCCGCGCGCAACACTGAGAAGGCCTTGAACCACCTGCCGGCGATAAAGCTGAATCATTTGCAACGCATGACGGACACCACCGGCATCGTGGAACACGCCGTATTCGGAATTCCCAACTATCCTGAGGGTTACTCGACCGACGATAACGCCCGCGCGCTGATCGTGTGCGTGCTGTTGGAGGAATTGGGCGCGAGCAATCCGGAAGAGGTAGCCGACCTGGCCTCGCGCTATCTGGCATTTCTATGGTTCGCGTTCGACACGACAACGAAGCGCTTCCGAAACTGCCTGAGCTATGAACGCCAGTGGCAAGAACCGGAAGGCTCCGAAGACAGCCATGGACGGGCCCTTTGGGGATTAGGCACGGTCCTAGGTCGCTCAAAAGACACCGGGCTGCGAGGCGCTGCCGGGAGGCTTTTCGAGTTGGCCCTCCCCTCCGCAGTGGAATTCAAGAGTCCGCGCGCCTGTGCATACGCGCTTTTGGGTTTTCAAGAATACCTGGATTCGTTTCCGGGAGATCGCGCTGTACTGCACGCGTGCGACGTTCTGGCAGATCACCTTCTCGCACTGTACCGTTCGAACAAATCGCTCGATTGGTGCTGGTTCGAGAAGAGTCTTTCGTATTGCAACGCCCGGTTGCCGCAGGCGCTTATCCGCAATGGTCTGCGAAACTCAAATGAGGAAATGATCGAAGCCGGCCTGGAGTCTCTGGAATGGCTGGCGACGGTGCAACGCTGCGAAGTGAAAGGCCACTTCGTGCCGATCGGGTCGCAGGGATTCTATTCCCGGAACTCGCCCAAAGCGCGCTTTGACCAGCAACCCGTAGAGGCCTGCGCGGAAATCTCCGCCTGCCTGCAAGCGTACGTGGCAACGGGAAAACCGCATTGGCGGAAACGAGCCTGGTGCGCCTTCAACTGGTATCTTGGGGACAACGATCTGCAGATCGCGCTCTATGATCCGGGAACAGGCGGATGCCGCGACGGACTGCACCCGGACCGCGCAAACGAAAACCAGGGCGCCGAATCGACACTTTCCTTCCTAATGTCGCTGCTGGAAATGAAAAAACTGGAAGCGACCGATGCGCCTGCAAGGCCGACTCTTTTAAATCCACCCCGAGCGTGAAATGAATCCATACGAATCTCTTTTTCAAAGATATCCCGCAAATCCGCTGCTTAGCAAAAAGGACTGGCCCTATTCAGTCAATAGCGTGTTCAATGCCGGTGTCACGCTGCTGCAGGACGGGACGACGCTGCTGCTGTGCCGGGTCGAGGACCGCCGGGGGTTGTCGCATCTGTGCGCCGCCCGCTCCAAGGATGGGGTGACCGGCTGGGAAATCGATTCGGAACCTACACTCATGCCGGACCCGGAGCATTTCCCCGAAGAGATCTGGGGTATCGAAGACCCGCGCATCACCTACGTCGCCGAACTCAAGCAGTATGCCGTGGTCTACACTTCGTATTCTCGCGGGGGGCCAGGCGTATCGCTGGCGCTGACCAAAGATTTCAAAACGTTCGAGCGACTGGGAGTGGTGCTCTCGCCGGATGACAAAGACGCAGCACTGCTGCCGCATCGTATCGGCGGTTTCTGGGCGTTGATTCACCGCCCCATGACTCCGCTGGGCGCGCACGTTTGGATTTCGTATTCGCCGGATCTCCGCCACTGGGGCAATCATAAACTGATGCTGGAAGCCCGCCGCGGCGCGTGGTGGGATGCAAATAAGATCGGGATGTCTCCACCGCCGATCGAAACTCCGGAAGGCTGGCTGATGCTGTATCACGGCGTGCGGCGAACGCCCTCCAGCTCAATTTATCGCCTGGGGCTTGCGCTGTTTGATTTGAGGAATCCAGAGGCCTGCATCAATCGCGGGGACGAATGGATTTTTGCTCCCGAAGCAGACTATGAACGCCATGGTGATGTCCAAGACGTTGTTTTCCCGTGCGGGTATACCATCGGGAAAGACAACGACACGATCAATCTCTACTACGGAGCAGCGGATTCCTGTATTGCTCTTGCCCAAGGCAGCATTCGCGGCCTTCTGAAATGGCTGGCCGCGAACGGACATTCCCAGGAACACAACGATCGCCGTCACAAGTGACAGGACGCGGTTGCCAGATTCTCTGCACGCACAGCTAGCCCCAAGGGCGAATTTTCTTTGTTCGTTCAACATTGCGTGGGGAGGGGCTTCCGTTTGCTCGACTTACTCCAAAAGCCCCGGCGCTTCTTCCTTGAGAAGGGTGCCGCTGCGATGGAGGGCGAACATCTGGGCGGCAAGATTGGTGATGCGGGTGGCGGCTTCGGGGATGGGAACGCCGCGGGCGTGGATATTGGAGATGAGGTTACGGTCGGCATCGGTGTGACCGGATTTGGGGGAGTAGGCCATATAGGCGGAGAGGCTTTCGGCGGTGGCCAGGCCGGGGCGCTCGCCGATCAGCAGGATGAGTACGCGGGGGGCGAGGAGATCGCCGATGGCGTTGATAATGCCTACGCGGCAATAGCGGACGGCGAAGGGTTGACCCAGCGACCAACCGCGGGCGTTGAACTGATCGCGAAGCAGCGGGAGCAGGCTGGGCACTTGCGCGGAGACGGCGGCAACGGATAGGCCATCGCCGATGACGATCTGGACGTCGGGCGCTTTGGGGCAGCGCTGCGCAATAGAAAGTCTTGCGGCATCGCTGAGGGTGCGGCCCAGATCCGGGCGCAGCAGGAACTGCGATTTCGACTCCGCGCGGCTGGCAACCTGAAAAAGCTTCTCTTGTTCGATTAATTCCCGCGGCAAATCTTTTTCTAAATCGAATTCCGCCCAGACGGCGTCAACCGCACCGGCGTGCGCGGCGCGAAGGTCGAGATGCATTTGCGTGGAATACGAAGGGCCGCGCGGGACGAAGATGCGCGCGGGAGTTCGCGCGCGGATTTTGTTGAGGAGTTCCGGCCAATCGGAAGGCGGCGCGAGATAGCGTTCGTCGTCCATGTTGTGCTTAGACCGGCTCCGTGGGATTTTCGATGACACTCTCGAGTCCCTGCAATAGTTTTCGGCGGTGCGCGGAGTCCAATGCGAGCGGTTCAGCGTTGCGATAAATGCCAGTGCGTTCGAGCCAATCGAGAAACTCCGGGGCGGGGCGCAGGCCAAAGAGTTTGCGGGCGGCGAGAGCGTCGTGAAAACTGGTGGACTGGTAGTTGAGCATCACATCGTCTGAGCCGGGGACGCCCATGAAATAGTTGCAGCCGGCGGCGGCGAGGAGAAGCAGAAGATTGTCGGCGGAGTTTTGATCGGCGACGGCGTGATTGGTGTAACAGACGTCGCAGCCCATGGGAAGGCCGAGCAGTTTGCCCATGAAGTGATCCTCGAGGCCAGCGCGGATGATCTGGCGTTCGTCATAAAGATATTCGGGGCCGATGAAGCCGACGACGGAGTTGACTAAAAATGGATCGAAGCAGCGAGCAACACCATACGCGCGGGCTTCCAGAGTGAGTTGATCAATGCCGTGATGCGCTTCGGCGGAGAGGGCGCTTCCCTGCCCGGTTTCAAAATACATTACGTTGTCGCCGACCCATGGAACGTTGCGGGCGCGGTGGTGTTCGAGGACGAGTTCGCGGCCCTCGCGGAGGATTGAGAGATTAATTCCAAAGCTGGCATTGGCGGCCTGTGTGCCGGCCACGGATTGAAACAGCAGATCAATCGGCGCGCCTTGCTGCAGGCAGGCTAATTGCGTGGTGATGTGCGCGAGGCAGCAGGCCTGCGTGGGAATATTGAAGGCGGTGATCAGGCGATCCAAGGCGCGAAGGATCGCGGAGACCATGTCAACGGATTCCGTGGCGGGGTTCACTCCGATGACGGCGTCGCCGCAGCCATAGAGCAGGCCATCGAACGCCGAAAGCAAAATGCCCGCGGCATCATCGGAGGGATGATTGGGCTGCAGGCGAATGCCCAGGACGCCGCGTTCGCCCATGGTGTTGCGGCAGCGGGTGACGTTGCGAATTTTGGATGCCGCGAGCACGAGATCCTTGTTGCTCATGAGTTTCGCCACGGCCGCGGCCATTTCCGGCGTGATTCCCCATTGCAGAGATTTCAGTTGTTCGCCGGTGGTCTGGTTAGCGAGGATGAATTCGCGGAACGCGCCAACGGTCATGCTGTGAATCGGCTGAAAGGCGGCGGAATCGTGGGAGTCGAGGATGAGGCGGGAGACTTCGTCGGTCTGGGGAGGAATCAGCGGTTCGTTGAGGAATTCGACGAGCGGAAGGTTCGCGAGAGCTTGCTTCGCCGCCACGCGTTCGCGGCCGGAGGAGGCCGCGATACCAGCGAGCTGATCGCCGGACTTTTCCTCGTTGGCCTTGGCGAGCAACTCGCGCAAGCTGGGGAATGAAAAGCGTTGGCTCATGGTGTTGGCCGCTAGTATGGCGCGGCGCGGCTCCCTGAGGAAAGCAAAACGGCGGAGGTTGCGGCGTCAGTCTTTATCCAGGTTTGCGGAGAGCGTGATTTCGCTGCCGGGGAGGATGTTGACCTGGCGCGTCCAATCGGGATGACCCGAGGCATGCACGCGGAAGGTGTGATTGCCGGAAGGAATCATCAGCGTGGACGGTGTGGATCCCACCATCTGGCCATCGAGATAAATTTCCGCGCCCGGCGGGTCGGATTGTATTTTCACGTGAGAAGCAATTTGCGCGGGGGCCGCGGCGGCGGGAGGAGGTGTTGGTTGCGGCGCAGCGACAGCTGGCGCGGCAACGGCGACTGCCGGCGCAGCCGCGACCGGGGCGGCGGCTGGAGTAGCCACGGGAGCAGCCACAGGAGAGACCGTCGGTGCTGGGGCGACGGCAACGCCGCGTCCTTCCGGCATGAACCATTGATCGATCTGGCGGAAGACCGCTTCTTTGTCGGCCGTTGCCAGGACCTGGTCGGGAAAATTAAAGGAGAGCGTTGTCCAAACTCGGCCGGTTCCGGCTTGCGTGGGAATGCTGCGGGCGCTGATCAGGCCGACGAGGACGGTGCTGGAGGAAACGGCCACGCTGGTGACGTAATACCGTTCGCCGACGGGAACTTCATAATCCTTGTGGCCGCGAAAAAGGCTTGCGCTGAGGCCGGTGATGGCGCTGGACGCGGGTTCGCTGTGGAGCAGCGAGCCATACAAGCCGGGGCGCTGAATCACGACGATGGTGCCGGCGCGGCGAATATCCGATTCCTTGCCGATGCCCATCATTTGCTTGCCAATTAAAGAGGGCTGGTAGGTCTGCTGCAGGATTTCTTCCAGGACCTGGCGGTCATTTTGCACCGCGGGTTTATTTTGAGCGAGCGCAGCGGCGCTGCAAAGCGCAAGAATCACGGCTAGAAAATGCGAGCGGGTCGGCAAGGGTGTAGCTCCCTGAAACAATGTAGCAGCGAGTATAGGGCGGGGAGGCGCCAGGGGACAAGCTGACCGGGAAATTAGACATGTCTTAACGTGTGATGTACGTCACCGAAGCGGGCGTTTCCAAGCGTCAGCCTATTCCTGCATTCGAAACATTCGATTGCAGAAGAGGTTTTGCGTTATGACAAAAAAAATGATGAGAGCGGCGACGGTGCACAAGTTTGGCCAACCCTTGCGCGTGGAGGAAATGGCCGTACCCGAGCCGGGAGAAGGACAAGTACTTTTGAAGATTGAGGCGAGCGGCGTGTGCCACACGGATTTGCATGCCGCGGAGGGAGATTGGCCGATCAAGCCAACGCTGCCGTTTGTGCCAGGCCATGAAGGAGCTGGAACCGTGGTGGCCGTGGGACGCGGCGTGCGGCATTTGAAAGAGGGAGACCGCGCAGGAATCGCGTGGCTACACAGCGCCTGCGGCCATTGCGAATTCTGCATGACCGGGTGGGAGACGCTGTGCCTGAACCAGCAAAACTCCGGCTATTCGGTAAACGGCACGTTCGCGGAATATGCGCTGGGACAAGCGGATTACGTTGGGCAGTTACCGGACCAGCTATCGTTCACGGCAGCCGGACCGATACTTTGCGCCGGCGTGACCACGTATAAAGGATTGAAAGAGACGAAGGCGCGGCCGGGAGAATGGGTGGTGATCTCTGGAGTTGGCGGACTGGGTCACGTGGCGATTCAATATGCAAAGGCGATGGGCTTGCACGTGGTGGCCGTGGATCTGGGTCAGGACAAATTGAAATTGGCAGCGAGCCTGGGCGCGGATCTGACGATTGATGCCGCGACGCAAAATCCGGCGGAGACAGTACAAAAGAAAATCGGCGGGGCGCATGGAGTTTTGGTCACCGCGGTTTCGACAAAGGCATTCCAACAGGCGATCGGAATGCTACGGCGCGGAGGGACCTGCGTGTTGAATGGGTTGCCGCCGGGGGAATTTCCCGTTTCCATATTCGACATGGTGCTGAATGGCCATACGCTGCGCGGCTCCATCGTGGGGACGCGAAAGGATCTGGTGGAAGCGCTGGCGTTCGCGGCGGAAGGAAAAGTAAAGGCAACGATCGAAACGCAGCCACTGGAATCGATCAACAACGTGTTTGAGCGCCTGAAGCAGGGAAAAGTTAACGGGCGAATCGTGCTGGATATTGGCGGAACGGGAAAGCACAAATCCGCGGGAGGCGCGGCGTAACTCACGGCCGCGGGCAGGGACGCCGGAGCAGCGAGAGGCCCAGCGAGGCGGAATCGCCGTCCGGTTCGGCCAGCCAGATGGTGCGGTCGCAATAATAGTTGAACAGTTGGGCGTTGCGTTCACCGGGAAGATCGCGCGCCCAAACCACTTTGGATGCGTCAATGTCCGCGGCATTGTAAACCCACTCTTCATGAACGCTGTGGCCCTGGCCGTAGCGGACGAGGACCAGGTGTTTGCCGGGAGTGGCTTCGAGCTGATCCTTGAGCTGCGCACGGTCAATGATGCCCCAGCCGCCCCAACCTTGCGGATCGCTGATTTTCTGGGCGACCAACTGAGAGACATCAAAAATCAGAGCAAGTAACACAACGCGAGAGAGCGCCGCACCGATTGGACGGCCGAAAACGCGAATTGTGCGCAGATGGCGAATGCATTGGACGAGCAGGGCAAACCAGGCACCGGCCGCCGGCGCAAGATAATGCGGCCCGGGCCAAACTACCAGGGAATAGCCAAAGACCGTGGCGAGCAGCGCCAGAAAAATCAATCGAAGGCGCGCGTCCCGGTATAGAAAAAACGCGGACGGGAAAAGGAATGCGCAGGCCGGCCAGAGAAAGACGGTGGCGCAACGCCAGAGTTTTTCGTGGAAAACGGTCTGGAAGGCGCGCCAGGATCGGTCGTAACGATTGTTGTCGGATTGGTTAAAAAAGTATTCGAGTTCAGCAATATCGTATTGCACTTGAGGCCGAGGCGTTTGCCAGAGAAAAACAGGGGCGTGGTTGTGCAGGCGCAGGTCATAGGCAAGCGGGGGCTCTCCGGGATTCCCGGTGACACGCCAATTATAAAAAGCCATGAACGCAAACGTGATTAGAAGAATTGCGGCGGTGGGGGCGATCAGGCGCTTCAGGAATGCGCGGCGCTGCGAACCCGGCGGACATCGCGCGAACCAGAGCAGCAGAGCGAGCCCGACTGGCAGGCAGAAAAAAAAGCCTTCATAGGGGCGGCTGTTGAGAAGAATCGCGATTCCCATGCCGAATAGAATTCCCGAGGAAAGCGACACCTGGCGTTTCGCGCGCCCGAACGCGCCCAGAACCAGCGCGCCGCCGATGGCCGCGACGGCGCCTCCCCAATAGCTGTTGATCCAATACGAGGCCACACAGAGCTTTGCGGCGGCCAAAATTCCCGCCAGCAGCGCCCACCGCGAAGGGATCCAGGCCTGCAGCATCCAGACAAAAGCCGCCGCCATGGCAGCTGCGCTGAATAGAACTCCGATCCAGGGATGGCCCAGAAGCTGGCCGATGGCCAGCACGACGCCCTGCGCGACCGGATATTTGGAAGCGTATGCGGGGTAGAAAAGAACATGGAAGGTTTCGAAACTTTTCCAGAGCGGATGCGGAGGATTTGCAAGGCGGCCATGGGCAAAAGTGTCTCCCATCAAGAGGTAACTGAATTCGTCGTGGATGCCTGGATTAGGGAGGAGAAGCTGATTAAGCAGTGCGACGCGCAAAGCAACGATGAGAAGAAAGAGAATACCGATCGCAAAGACTTTACGAGATGCCAGGCGAGCGGCAAATCCCTCGAGATGGAGAAAAAGGCGTTCCGAGGAGCGCGGGATCAGTAGTGCGGGAAGCAGGAAGGCGAGTGCAAGCAAAAGGGTCACGTATGGCTCGGAGAGCCAGCTGTGGGCGGCGGGATTCATCATTTGTGGTGAAACTCGCCGGGCGAAACCAGTGCGACGGCAAGCTTCACCACTGAATTGTAAACGAATCGGGAGAAAAGCTAGCCGACGAGTTGGGTGGGAGCGGTTTGCGCGGCTTCCGCAATTTTTCGCCACTCCGGCAGGTGGGCATCGAGCCCGGCTTCTTCTAAGAGCGCCATATCAAATTCTGGAGGTGGCGTGCCGTCCTCCAGGGCTTCGCGTTCGTGGGCCAGCAAATTCGCAACATAGACGAGCAGGACCATGTCCAGTCCATTGGCGGGGATGCGGCGCGGGTGGTGATGATGGGCAACGGCTTCGACAACGGAATACGGAAGGCCCCAGAGGCTGAGGAGATAGGCGCCGACTTCCGCATGGGAAATGTGAATCAGGCGCTCTTCGATTTCATACAGCGGGCGGTTTTCCTGGCGAGCCTGCTCCAAGGCGCGCGCGAAATGCGCGGGGGTGCGTTCGACGATGACAAGTTTGCCGACGTCGTGCAGCAGAGCGGCAAGCACTACGGCGGGGGAAACCTGAGTTTTCTGGACAATGCCCGCGGCGATGCGGGCGGAAAGCTGGGCGTGGTGGTGGAACTCCTCAAGATATTCGACGGAGACGAACTCATTCGCAGTGAAGGAACGAAACACTTCCAGAGTGAGGACCAGATCGTGTAGGACGCTGATGCCCAGGCAACTGACGGCGGTTTTAACATCGGTCACATCACGGGCGAGGCCGAAAAACGCAGAGTTGACCAATTGCAGGAGTTTTGCGCTGAGGGCCACGTCCTGCTCAACGATCTGGCTGATGCGCTGGATCGAGATGTTGGGCTGGGCCAGCGCGATTTTGAGTTCGGAAAAGACACGCGGGAGCGAAGGAAGATCTCGCAGGGCGCCGACAAGACTGGTGAGCATTTTGCTGTCGAGCACTTCGCCGAGGCTGGTGGCGCGGGCTATCCCGGCACGCAGCATTTCCGGGTCGCACGGTTTCAGAAGGAACTGGTGCGCGACGGGGACGGCGCGGAGCGAGGCCTGCAGTTCGGTGTAACCGGAGAGAATGATGCGGAGCAGGCTGGGATATTTTTCGCGGACAATTTCCAGCAGTGTGGCGCCGTCCATGCCGGGCATACGCATGTCCGTGACGATCACGTCGAAGGTGGCGGATTCGAGCAGGGAAAGAGCCGCTTCGCCTCCCGGGGCAAAGGCCATATCCCATTCGCCGCGCATCGGGCGCAGCATGCGCTTCAATCCGTCCAGGATGCTGACTTCGTCGTCGACAAAGAGAATACGTTTCATCGCTGCAGCGCCTCCTCGCGCTTCATGGCGCCCGAAAGCGGGAGCCGAATCAGGAACGTAGTGCCTTTACCGGGTTGCGTTTCAAAGGTGAGGGTTCCGCCGTGTTTTTCGACGACGATGGCGCGGGCGAGCGCCAGCCCTTGGCCGGTTCCCTTCCCCACGCCTTTGGTGGTGAAGAAGGGATCGAAGATTTTTTCCTGGATTTCCCCGGGGATGCCGCCGCCGGTATCGGAGATGGCAATTTCGACGCAATCCTCGTTCACGCGCGTGCGGACGGTGATCTTGCCCTTTCCGCCCGTGGATTTGATGACGTCGTCGATGGCATGGGCGGAGTTGACCAGCAGGTTCAGAAATACTTGATTGAGGTCGCCGAGGTGGCAGAGGACCGGCGGCAGTTCGCCGAACTGCGTTTCGACGTCGGCAACGTATTTGAGTTCGTTGCGAGCGACGATGAGAGTACTTTCGAGGGCGCGATTCAGATCGCCCGGCGTTTTCTCGTTGGTGCGATCCACATGGGAGAATTCCTTCATTCCGCGGACGATGGTGGAGACGCGGCTGAGGCCCTCCAGCATTTGTTCCATGGCGCGAGGGATTTCCTGCTCCAGGTAGTCCCAGTCTGCTTTTTCGCGCACGGCGGCAAGTTCCTGGAGGAGTTGCGGCGAGATCTCACCAGCGGTCGCGGCCGTATATAGTTCCTGGTATTTGTGGACGAGTTGAAGTTCGTCGTGAAAGGAATTCTGCAGGAAGCGGGTGTTGTCTCCAACAAACTGGATGGGCGTATTGATTTCGTGGGCGACGCCAGCGGCCAAGCGGCCAACCGCTTCGAGTTTCTGGCTGTGGCGCAATTCCATATCCTGGCGTTTGCGATTGGTGATGTCCTCGAAAGAAACCACGGCCCCGAGAATTCTGCCGTCGCGACGCATTTGCCGAGAGCTGTATTCGACCGGAAAGCTGCTGCCGTCCTTGCGCCAGAAAAGTTCGTCTTCTACGTGAGCATCGTGGCCGTCCCGAAAACTGCGGAATACAGGGCATTCCTCTTTTGGATATGCGGAGCCGTCGGGCCGGGTGTGATGCACCAGCTGGTGCGATTTTTTGCCGAGAATTTCGTCGGAACTTTCGTAGCCCAATAAGCGGAGTCCGGCCGGATTGCAGAACGTGCAGTTTCCTTCCGCGTCGATGCCGTACATCGCGCCGGGGGCGGAATCCAGAAGCAGATTGACGAGTTCGCTGCGCTCGGCGAGTTCCGCGGTGCGTTCCGCGACGCGTTGTTCCAGGTCAAGTTGCGCGGTCAGCAGCGCCTCTTCATTGCGCTTGAAATCGGTGATGTCCTCGGTGAGCCCGGTGATCTGCTCGTGACGGCCATCCGGGCCGAAGCGCGGGAAGGAGCGCTCCCAAAGCCAGCGAGTTGTTCCGTCAGTGGAGACGATGCGGTAATAGGCTTCGGTGCGCTCGCCTAGCAACTGGGTTGCAAACATGCGTTCGACCACTGCGCGATCCTCGGGATGGAGAAGTTCCAGCCAGGAAACGGGATTTTGCATGACGCTGGAGGCCGGGCGCCCGGTGATGCGTTCGAAGGCGCTGCTGATGTAGCTGTAACGGGCGGTCTTGGCGTCTTTAATCCAGAAAATCTGGTGGATGTTTTCGGTCAAGAAAAGGAATTGTTGCTGGCTGCGTTCCAGTTCGCCGAGCATTCCGTTGATGCTCCCGGCCAGGTTGGAGAATTCGTCGCGGCCGGTAACGTGGACGCGTTCGGAAATGGCCTTGCGCTTGCCGATACTTTCGACGTCGCCGCTAAGAGCGCCTAAAGGGGAAAGAACAAATCTCTGCAGAAAGAGCAAAATCACCAGTGAGAAAAGAATGGTGCCTGCGAAAACCGTGCCAAAAAGATAAGACTGGCTGAGCTTGCCGCGCTCGTAAATCGGGCGGAGTGTATCCACGCGCAGCACGAACAGCGGTTGGCATCCGTCCCAGTGCATTGGCCAACCAGCGCCGAAGCCAGCGCATCTTGTTGGCCGTGCCGTTGCGCGTTTCCGGAAAACGCGTGAACGGCACCGCGTTCGTGGAACACATGAATACGCTGATCGTGAACGCGCATGGCGCACTGATCCCGCTGAAAGAACCGGTTCGGGAAGGCCAGCCGTTGAACTTGCGAAACATGACCACCGGCGAAGAGGTGCATTGCACCGTGGTGGACCTTGAATCCGGGAGCGAACGGAGTGCCGGAAGTGGGCGTGGAATTTGTGGAGCCCAATCCACGATTCTGGCGGGTTTCGTTCCCTCCCGCGGACTGGAGCACGCGGAGTCCGGAGGCCAAGCGTTTTTCGTCCAGCCCTAGCCCCGTCCAGGTGCCAGCAAGAATTCCTCCGGCCAAAAAATAAAGCCTTTTGCAACGCAACTTCTTATATTGGCTTGACGCATCCTCGGCGGCGCGCCGCGCATCTTTTTCTTATGGGTCAAACCGGCCCGACTCTGCTACTTTCGGGGAGAGGCACCATGAGGAAAAAATCGATGTGGATGGCTTTAGCGGGCATCATAGCGGGCATTCTTCTCGTCTCCCTACTGCTGACGAAACTGCGCGCAGGCGACAAAGCGCCCGCGGTGGGCACGGCGGCGCCCGATTTCACTTTGAATTCCCAGGAAGGCAAGCCCGTGAGCCTGCATGATTTCAAGGGCAAGTGGGTGGTGCTCTATTTTTATCCGAAGGATATGACTCCCGGCTGCACCATCGAGGCGCACAATTTCCAGCGGGACCTGGCGAAATATGACGCAAAGAACGCGGTGATCCTTGGCGTGAGCGTGCAAGATGAGAAATCGCACCAGGCGTTCTGCACGAAAGAGAGCCTCACTTTCAAACTTCTGGCGGACACGAAAGACGAAGTGTCGGAGAAGTATGATTCGTTGATGAATCTGGGCGTTGCGAAGCTCTCTTCCCGGCACACTTTCCTGATTGACCCGAACGGCGTGGTGCGGAAAGAGTGGATGGACGTGGATGTGAAGAAGCACAGCGACGAGGTGCTGGCCGCGCTGGACGAGCTTCAAAAATCGGCCGGCTGAGCGGCTGCGAAAATTGAATGTGGTTTCAGGCTCCGGGATACGCTAAAGTTTCGGAGCCTTTTTCCTTGGAGGTACAAGCCATGAAACGCAGAATTTTTCTTCCGATGCTGGCTCTGGGTGCTTTCGCTTTCGGTCTTGCCCTGGAAGCACGGGCGCCAAAGACAGAAACAGTGAGTTACAAGAGCGGGGACGAGACGGTAAGCGGCTACCTGGCGTTGCCGAGCGGAGGCGGCAAACACCCGGCGATTGTGGTGATCCACGAATGGTGGGGATTGAATGACTGGGTGAAGGACCAGACGCAGAAATTTGCGGAGCAGGGATATGTGGCGCTCGCGGTGGATCTCTACCGGGGAAAAGTGGCCACGACTCCCGATGATGCGCACGTGCTGATGCGCGGATTGCCCGACGACCGCGGGATGCGCGATCTGGAAGCCGCTTACGCTTATCTGAGTTCGCGTCCGGATGTGAATGCGGCGAAGATCGGTTCGATTGGATGGTGCATGGGGGGAAGCTGGTCCATCAAGCTTGCCGTGGACCAGCCGAAACTGGCGGCCTGCGTGGTGAATTACGGGTGGCTGCCCTCGGACCCGGCGCTGGTGGCTAAGATCAAGGCTCCCGTGCTGGGGAATTTTGGGGCCGAAGATCAAGGGATTCCGCCGAAGGATGTGAAGGCGTTCGAAACGGCGATGAAGGCGGACGGAAAGACCGCGGACGTCAAGATTTATGATGGCGCAGGCCACGCGTTTGAAAATCCCAACAATAAGCAGGGTTACCGGCCGGAGGCAGCAGCGGATGCGGGCCAGCGGTATGACGCGTTCTTCGGAAAATATTTGAAATAGCGGAAGCGGCCGGGCTGGAAGGTGCGGCTCAGACGTTGGCGAGAACCTTCAGTCCAGGAACGGCCAGCAGTTTACTGTCGGCGGTTACCAACACCAGATCGAAGGCCATGGCGGTGGCCACGAGAAAGCGGTCCGCGGGATCCCTGTGATCCGGCAGGATGAACCGCATGTTGTGAGCGATTTGCCAGTGGAGGTTTGCCTCCTGCAACTCCAGATCCTGCGCGGTGCGCGCGAACCACACCCCGAAGTCCTCGTGCATTTCAATTTTTCGTTTCTCGAGAAGCACAGTCACCTCCCAGATGCTGATGGGCGAGAGGTATAGATCGTTTTCTGGGGCAAACATCGCCTGGTGCACCAGCGAGGTGAGTTTGTGTGGCTCGCGAAGCGTCCACAGCCAAATGTGGGTGTCCAGCAGCAGCCGCATTACTTTTCCTTTTCGTGATCCTGCGCGGCCTCCCAGTCGGAAATATCGGTGATGGGGCCCACGATGTCGCCGAGAATATCGAACGCACCCACACCCGTCCCGAGCTTGCGGGGGTGCTTGGGAGATGGGGGCACAATCTGCGCGACGGGATGCCCGAAGCGCGTCACAAGGACCGGCTCGCCGGACTTCTTGACCTTCTCCAGGACGGCGAGGCAAGTGGCTTTGAACTTAGAAATAGCGATCTCTTCCATGGGATTACTCCTAACCTGTATCAGCGTAGCAGGAATATTGACCATGGTCAAACTATAGTTGGACCATAGTCTGACTATTTGTTAAAACTGCGGTAATGATTGCGTTTGCTGCCAATTACACTTGGTTGATGGGTTTGCGTCTAAGGCTCATCGTCCCCGTCGCCAGCGCCACCGAGGGGATGCTCGAGTGGCTTGTTGGGGGTCGAGCGATGAGAGGCCAGCCTTCTGCAACTGCTGGTTGAGTCCTGGAATAGCGGTTTGTGTCCGCTCCTGCCAACGCCTGGCCAGATCGTTCATTTGTTCGGAGAGGCTTGCGTATACCTGGCTGGCTTGCGTGGTCGGCGCCGCGTCCGCGGAATCGGCGATTGCGAGTAGCTGGCCAAAGTGTTGATTGATGGTGGAAAAATTTTCAGTCTCCTTGCCACTTGAAGGTGTCCCATAAAAAGTGCTTACGGTCGCGCCAGCAAGCTCGGCACACTGCCGGTCCAGAGACTCTAACGATTCCCTGAGCTTCCCTTTCGCCCTCGGCGCGACCTCTTTAATCTGCGCGCGGATGGACTGCACTTGGGTGAGCGCGTCGTAGCTTTGATCCATACCTGCAACCGCGCCGGACTCCAGACTGGCCTGGGCCTGCAAATCCGCAAGGCTCGATTTAATGCGCGGGTCCATCTTCACGGCAAACGATTTCGTGAATTCCTTGCCGTCGACCGTCAGCCTGGCGGTGTAGTTCCCCGGCAACACCCAGCTTCCGAGTGGCAGCAGTGGAGTGTTATGCAGAATCGCCGAGATGGGAAATTCTGTGTTGAGGGCGCGCGGCGGCGCGTGACGCAGATCCCAGACGAAGCGATGCATTCCGGCGGCGGCCGACAACGTCTGCGAAGGGCGCACCCAGTACATCGGGATGGGATACTGGCCGGCGATTTTATCGATGTCCAAAGGCGCGTCCGTGCTCGAATAGCGCCGAACGGAGGCGCCTGTGGAGTCCAGAATTTCCAGAACGACCGGGCCGTGTGCGGCGGAAGCCAGATAGTAGTCGAGGATTGCGCCGTCCGGCGGGTTCTGTCCCGCAGGGGTTTCGGGAGGCAGCGGGGTATCTGGATTGCGGTTCCAGCGCCAGCGCAAGGCTTCCTGCGGTGCGAAGAGGTACGCGGGTGACTTGGCAATTTCGTCGTTGAGCTGGCGCAGCGGCGTCAGGTCATCGAGTATCCAGAATGAGCGGCCATGCGTGCCGACGATCAGGTCGTCGCCGTGAATGGTCAGATCGCGCATTGAGGTGTGGGGTAGATTCAGCTGCAGGGATTGCCAGGAATCGCCGTCGTTAAAGGAAACATAGACAGCGTTCTCTGAGCCGGCGTACAGCAATCCTTTCGCGCGTGGGATCCTCGCGGACGACGTTAACCGGCGCATTGTCGGGGAGTCCTGCGACGATTTCCTGCCAGCTGGCGCCAAAATCGCGCGTGCGGTAAATGTGCGGCTTCAAATCGTCCAGCCGGAAACAGTTCACGGCGGCATAAACGGTGCCGGGATCGAAGTGCGACGCCTCGAGAATGGAGATTTTGCTCCAGGAGGTGAGCTGCGGCGGAGTGACATTTTTCCAGGTCTTTCCGGCGTCGCGCGTGAGCTGGATCAATCCGTCATCGGTGCCAGCCCAGATCGTTTCCGGTTCCTTGAACGAAGGCGCAACCGCGTAAATTGTGCCGCGATGTTTCCCTTTTTCCGGATCGCCCGCCGAGAAGGCCCCCAGATTTGCGGGAATCTCCGGGGATTCACGCGTCAGATCCGGGCTGATCACCTGCCAGGAGCGACCGGCGTCTGTGGTTTTGAACAAAACGTTGGCGGCGAAATAGAGCGTGCCGGGGTCGAACGGGGAAAAGACGATCGGGAGCGAACGGTTATATCGGTATTGGCCGGTGCGAATCGGCTCGGGAGCGATGTTGGCGTATTCGTTGAGCGCCTGGTTGGTGCGGGTGATCCGACCACCATAGAGAATGTTCGAGTCGCGGGGATCCACGGCGATATAGCCATACTCCTCGATGCCCGGCAGGCTCCACTCGCGAAACGAGATTTCGCCCATGTCGCTGCGGCTCTGCGTGGCAGCCGCGCCACTCTCCTGCTGCGCTCCATAAACCCAATAGGGAAAGCGATTGTCCGTGGTCACGTGATAAAACTGGGCGGTTGGCTGGTTGTACCAACTGCTCCAGGTCTTCCCGCCGTTTACGCTGACGACCGCGCCCTGATCGGCGGTAAGGGCGATAGTCTGGGCGTTGGCTGGATTGATCCAGATGCGCTGGTAGTCGTCGCCACCGGGCGCGCCCTTGAAGCCCACGAAGGTCTTGCCGGCATCGGTAGATTTCCACGTGGTGGTGTTGGCAACGTAAATCGTGTCGGGATTATCGGGAGATACGGCAATGCCCATCGCGCCGGGTCCGCGGCCGCCAATGCGATGATCTTCGTTGACGTGCTGCCAGCTCTCCCCGGCATCGTCGGAAAGATAGATGCCCGGTTCCTTCTCCGCTTCCAGCGTAAGGTACATGCGCTTCGGGTTGCTGGGAGCGATGGCGATGCCGATGCGGCCTATTTTATCGTCCGACCCGGGAAGTCCCTTGGTGAGTGGCCGCCAGGTGCTGCCGCCGTCGGTGGATTTAAAAAGTCCACTGCCCTGAATCACGAATGACTCGCCGCTGCGGATTTCCCAGGGCGCCACACGAGCCGCCCAGAGCGCGGCGAAAAGGATCTGTGAATTTGTTGGATCCATCACAAGGTCGGCGGCGCCGGTGTTTTCGTCCTTATAGAGGACTTTCTCGAATGTCTTGCCGCCGTCGAGCGAGCGGAAAACGCCGCGCTCCTGGTTCGGGCCGTAAGGGTGCCCCTGCACGGCGACGAAAACACGGTCTGGATTTTTGGGATCGACGACAATTGCGGTGATTTGCTGGGCGTCGCGCAAGCCAAGGTGCGTCCAGGTTTTTCCAGCGTCGACAGATTTGTAAAATCCATCGCCGACGGCAAGATCCGGACGCTGCAAACCTTCTCCGCTGCCGACATAGAGAATATTCGGATCGGAAGGCGCAACGGCCAGGGCGCCTACCGAGCCGGAAGACTCTTCATCGAAAATAGGGAGCCAGGTGTTTCCAAAGTCCGTGGTTTTCCAGACTCCGCCATTCACCGCAGCCATATAAAACAAGTTTGGTTGCTGCGGAACGCCGCTGATGGCCACGGTGCGGCCTGCGCGAAACGGCCCGATGCAGCGCCAGCGCATTTCGGAATACAACCGGGAATCAAATTGCTGTGCGTCAGCGGGAACAAACGAAAAAGTAAAGGCCGCGAGGCAAACCAGGGCGATTAGTTTGAAACGGCGAGACATTCCAGTCCTCCGGGAAACACTGGAGGATAGCGCGAGGCTGTGGGCGAGTAAATCGTTAATCGCGAAAGCCGCTTTATTTTTTGTGGTGCACGCGAGTATAGAAATGACCGATCGCGCCATAGAAAAGAAATTCAAATTCCAGGTGCGGCACCGTGGGCAGCCATTCCTCGAAGGCACGCTGTTCCCCATAGCCGCGCACATGGGGCCAGTCGTCGAAGACCAGGATCGCGCCGTCGGCGAGGCGCGGACCGAGATAGCGCAGACAATCGAGGGCGGGCAAGTAGATGTCGCAATCAATGCGGACGTAGGCGAATTTTTCCGCCACCTGCGCTTCCGGGCTGCGCAAGCTCTTTTCGAAAAAGCCTTTGACGAGCTTCAAGCGCGGCCGAGCGGCTGCTTGAACGTTCCGGGAAACCTGCTCGAGCGAGCAAGCGTACTGGCCTTTCTTCCAAAATGCCTGATCATGATCGGGGTGGGGATCGGAGAGACCTTCGAAACTGTCGAAGCCGTAGATGCGGCGGTGCAATCCTAGCGATTCGGTGGTTTGGTGGAGAAAATTGATCCACCAACCTTCAAAGATGCCGAATTCGGCGATGTCTCCGGAGATGTTCTTGTCGCGAATTTCGGCCAGCAGCCTGGCGGCATATTCGCATTCGAGCAAGGCGAGCGCGTTATAAGCGCGCAGACCCCATTCGGAATCTTCGGCCCAACTGGCGCAAATGCGGACCCCCGGAACGGAAACCGGCTGCCGAAAAACGGAACGGCACCAGTCGTCATAGGACAGCGAACTTTCCCAGATTTTTTCCGGTTCGGATACCGGAGCCGAGAGGCGTTGTGGGAAAGTTTTGGAATTTACCGCAGGCAACGCCACGGAAGGTTCTGGAGTGTTTCCGGTGACTGTGCACTGCGCCAGAATTTCCTCGATCACCGCGCGCTTTTTCGGGGATGCGGAGAGAAGCGCCTTGCGGAGCAGGGGAACCGCTTCGGCATAAGAGCGTCGAGCGAACAGCAATGCGCCTAGATTCTCCACGGCCTCTACCGAGCACGGATCGAGTTGCAAAGCGGCGCGAAATCCGCGTTCCGCGTCCTGAAATTGCCCCAGCGAGGCCTGTACCGCGGCCCAGTCGCTCCAAAGTATCGCCGAAGGGGAATTCGCAATGCCATCGGACAACAATTGAGCGGCGGCATGCAAATCTCCAAGCTGATACAACGCTTCGGCTTGCCGGACAATGTCGGTGACAACCTGGGTCGTGGCCATGGATACTCCGATCGTTCCATTTCGAGAGATCGCGTGAGGGTGCGCAGATTCTCATCGTGGATATGCAGGAGGAGTTCCAGAAGCGCGGATTTTCCGTTAGTGCTTGCTCATTCTCAGGCTTTTCCTCTATCCCGCGGAGAAGAAACCGATCTGCACCGCACAAGACACGCTCATGGAACACTGAAGAAATTCATCGAATTGGTATAGACTGTCTCTCCGTAAATCGAACCCGAACCAACACATCTGTTTAGGAGTGGGAGAAGACGATGAAAGTGAAACTGCTGGGATTATTGGCCATTGCGGGCCTGCTGCTGAACACCGGTGTGCTTCGTGCGCAGACTAAAGTAGAAGAACCCGCGGCGAACCTCACGAGCAAGTCCGTGCCGGCCATTGGTTATGAGATCGGCGCTGGCGGAACAAAGATCAATTTGGTGGCCACCAGTGCGGCCAGCGGGGCCAGCGGCGAAGCCAAAGTCGAGGCCAAAAAGACGGGAACTACCATTGACGTAAAAGTGAAAGGCATGCCGCTGGCAACGACGCTTGGACCGGAGTTCCTCACCTACGTCCTGTGGGCCGTGACCCCGGATGGAACTGCGAATAATCTGGGCGAAATTCCGATCGACAAGAATGGCGAAGGCAAGGATACGGCAACCACCGCTTCCCAGACTTTTTCGTTGATCGTGACCGCGGAGCCTTACTACGCAGTGCGCATACCAAGTGAAGTGGTGATTTTGGAGAACGAGCGGAAGAAGAACACCAAGGGGCAAGTTTTTCCGGACACGAATTACAAGCTGATGTTCAAGACCGAATACGCAATGACGGGAAATCCGCTCGCACTCACTCCGGACCTGAAGAACATTCCCCTGGATGTTTATGAGGCACGCAACGCCGTGCAGATCGCGAAGGACCGTGGAGCCGAAAAGTATGCCCCAGAAATTTTCACGAAGGCTTCAGCAAGTTTGCAAATGACGGAAAATGCGCTGGCGCAGAAATCGGATAAGAATCAGGTGATTTCCACGGCCCGGCAAACCATCCAATTCGCCGAAGACGCACGTGCCCTTTCGGCGCAACGCCAGCTCGCGGAACGCATCCAGAAGGAAAAGGAAGCAGCAGCCGCGGCGGCCAAGGAAGAAGCGGATGCCAGGGCCGCAAAGGAAGCCAAGCAGCAAGCGGAACTTACCGCCGCGAAGGAAGCGCAGATGAAGGCGGAAGCCGATGCCAAGTCTGCCGAGCAAAAGGCTGCGGCACAAGCTGCGGCAGAAAAGGCCGCGTCCGAGCAGGCTGCGTCTGCAGGCTAAGGAAGAGGCTGCCAAGGAAGAGGCCGCACGCGCCCAGGCGCAGACGGAGGCTTTGCGGGCGCAACTCCTGAAGCAGCTCAACGACGTGTTGCAAACCACGGACACGCCGCGGGGACTGGTGGTCAACATGGCGGACGTGCTGTTTGAAACCGGCAAGTACGCCCTAAGCCAGGACGCGCAACTCAAGCTGGCCAAGCTCTCGGGCATTATTCAGGCGCATCCCGGGCTCAACCTGGCGATCGAAGGCTACACAGACACCACGGGCACCGCGGATTTCAACCTGAAACTCTCTCAGCAACGCGCCGACGCCGTGCGGACCTTCCTGATCGCGCAAGGGCTATCGGCGGACACCATCACGTCCAAGGGGATGGGGGAAGCGAACCCGGTGGCGGATAACTCCACGGCGGCAGGCCGCAAGTTGAATCGCCGCGTGGAGATCATCGTTTCCGGCGAAATCATCGGGCAAAAGATGACCAAGTAAGGTTGCCGAGTGAAGGCAAAGGGCCGGCTCCCATGGGGCCGGCCTTTTTTTGTGATCAGTCGCCGGTTTTCTTCTCTTTGCTTTGGTCCGGGCGGGCCGGAGAGCCATCCGCCTTCACGTAGTGCGCGTACCAGGCCAGATATCGTTCGTTCAGGTCCTTAATATGCGAAGGGGTCTTGAACTCGTGGTACTCGTCTGGATAGACGATCAACATGGTGTCCCGGCCGAGTTCCTTGAGCGAAAGATACATCTGCTCGCCGCCGAGGATGGGAACGTTGCAATCGATGTTGCCGCCAACGAACAAGGTGGGCGTCAGGATGTCCTTAACCCGATAAAACGGAGCGATGCGGTCCCAAAGCGCCTTGTTCTCCCACGGGTAGCCCAGTTCGATCACGTATTCCCGCTGGTATTCGTCGTGGCCCCACATGCTGGTGAAATTGGCCGCGCCGGCACCGGAAATGGCGGCCTTGAAGCGGTTGGTCTGACCAATAATAAAGTCCGTGGAAATCCCGCCATAGGACCACCCACCGACGCCGAGTTTGTCCGGGTCTGCTAATCCTTGGGCAAGGGCGTAGTCCACAAACGCCATGTCGTCCTGAAAGTCTTTATTTCCCCAGTCGGCAAAGATGGCGGCGGCGAACTCCTGCCCGTAGCCGGAAGAGCCGCGGGGGTTGGGAAGCAGCACGGCGTAACCGTTCGCAGCGAAGAGTTGGGGTATGTCGAAAAATTCGGCTTCATAGGCTTCCACCGGGCCGCCGTGCGGCCGAAGAATGGTCGGCACCTTCTTCCCCTCGACGTAATCCACCGGCTTATATAGCCAGCCATGGACTACGGCGCCGTCTTTCGATTTGAAGGAAACATAGTCGGGAGTGACCACTTTGTGCTTGGACAGCCATTCGTCGTTCAGATGGGAGAGGCGGGTTAGTTTTCCCCCCGGAATCGTGAACAGTTCGTAGGGCCGATCGGTGGTGGAAATGGTCGCGGCCAGCGTTCCGTCTTTGGAAATTGAGTAGCCTTCCACCGCCAGGCGGCCGCCGATTGCGCGCGACACCTTGCCGTCGGCGACGTTCACTTGAGCGAGCGTCATAGTGGCATCGTCATCGGCAATGAAGTAGATGGACTTCCCGTCCGGAGCGAAGCGCGGGAGGGTGACGATGCGGTCGAACGACTTTGTGAGGATCTTGGCCTCACCGCCAGCGGCGGGAGAAACCGCGACGTGGTAGGTGGCGTAGTAGAAGAGTTTAATGTCGGTGGTGGCTTCGTAGGTCAACCATTTGCTGTCCGGAGACCAGGTGGGATGGTGTTTCGAGCCCGGAAAGTTGGTCACTTGGGTTGGATGCGCGCCCTTGTCGGAGTTATCGGCGGCCACCACCCAGATGTCGGAGCCATAGGAACGATCCGGGTCCGGCATCGCGCGATTGCTCTCGAAGGCGAGCAGTTTGCCGTCGGGAGACCACGCCGGCTCCGAATCGTCAAAATCGCCGGAGCTTACCTGGCGCTGGGATTTCGCGGCGAGATCGAAGACGTAGAGATGGGTCCGGCGGCGGTCAAGGTAGCCGATATTGTCGGACTTAAACTGCAGGCGATCGATCACCCAGGGAGGCTGGGCTTTGGACTTCTTATCTGTCGCGTCCCCATCCTTGTTTTTCTTAGAAGCAGCATCCAGCTCTTCGGGTGAGGCGTCGCGGAGGATCAGGACCAGTTGCTTGCTGTCCGGCGCCCATTCGGCGTCATCCACGTCCTGGGCCGTGTCGGTCAGGCGCTGCGCTTCGCCACCGAGCCGGTTGAGAAGATAGACCTGCGTTTTGCCATCTTCACCGTCGGAATCCTTGCGGGAGGAAAGAAACAGAAGAAATTTCCCGTCGGGGGACCAGCGCGGGTGCGAAGAAGAGGCGTTTTCGTCCGTGAGCGGGATCGCGTCGCCCCCGGCAGTGGGAATCATCCAGACGCGCGATTCCGCCTTGTCTTCCTTCAAGGAGGTGGAGTTCACGGTGAAGGCGATGAACTGCCCATCGGGCGTGATTTGCGGATCGCGGGCCTCCTTCACACCGAAGAGATCGTCCACGCTAATTGGACGGGGCGCAGGGGATTGCTGCGCGAGAGTAATGGAACTTGCCGACAGAAAGAGTGCGAGCAGGGCGGACATGCGTAGCTTCATGCGTATGACTCCGGAAAAGAGGAAATGAAAAACTCGGCGGAGTTTATCACAGCCGGGATGCAAGGCGTGGATGCTGGCGAGATAGCTCATTGCGTCTAGTACTTCCGTACAGATGGCGCCCTGAAAAAAATTTTCCAAAACGTCATTTTTTTGTTGCATGCAGA
The DNA here is from genome assembly GCA_963824925.1 of uncultured Acidobacteriota bacterium. GTDB lineage: Bacteria > Acidobacteriota > Terriglobia > Acidiferrales > UBA7541 > Acidiferrum. The sequence continues at coordinate 9,813 of CAWGRE010000019.1, read as the reverse complement.
TGTAGAGACTGTATTCTTCAAAAAGTGACCTTGATCCGAGAAATTTGAGAGCGAGAGTCACCTTAGGAGGACGAGAGTAAAAATTGAGCACTTTATCCCTTCCCGCACAAATTCCTTCCCAAGCAATTCCCATCTCGAAAAAGAGAGTCGCAAAACTGACGCTCTGGCCTCTCGTTGCCGCCACGTTCTTCATGGTGTCCGGCGGAACGTATGGCACTGAGGCAATTATCTCTGGCGCAGGCTACGGCCGCGGAATTCTGGTTTTATTGTTTTTGCCGGTGCTTTGGTGCTTGCCGACGGCGTTTATGATCGGCGAGCTGTCGAGCGCATTGCCGCAAGAAGGCGGCTATTACGCGTGGGTTCGCCGCGGACTGGGCGATTTCTGGGGCTTCCAGGAAGCCTGGCTTTCGCTGGCCGCCAGCATTTTTGACATGGCGATTTACCCGACGCTATTTGTGTTTTACCTGAAGCAGATGTCTCCGTGGTTTGGCGAGGGGCACCACGGGGTTTATGCCGGGCTGTTTGTGGTGGTGACCTGCGCGGCGCTGAATCTGGCGGGCATCCGGGTGGTTGGGATTACCTCGCTCTGGCTGTTCTTCCTGCTTTCGCTTCCGTTCGGATTGATTGTGTTGATGACGCCGATGCGCTTGGGCGCATTCGCAGGCGAACCACATGCAGCCGCCTCCGGAGCCAGCGTGGGATTGCTGGGTGCCGTGCTGGTGGCCATGTGGAATTACATGGGCTGGGATAACGCTTCGACGATCGCGCAAGAAGTCGAGCGGCCGCAGCGCACCTATCCCCGCGCGATGATCGCCGCGGTGGTTCTGGTTTCACTGACCTATATTCTGCCGTTCGTGGCGGTCTATTTCACCGGGACCCCGGCTTCGTCGTTTGCCGAGGACGGGTCCTGGGCAGCCATCGCCGGACAGTTCGGCGGCAAGGTGATGGGGTTCGAGTGGCTGCGCTTCATGGTGACCATTGGCGGGATGATGAGCGCCTTCGGCATGTTCAACGCGCTGGTGATGAGCTACTCACGCCTGCCGCTGGCCATGGCCAAAGACGGGATGATGCCGAAGGTTTTCGGTAAAGTGACGAAAACGAACGAAACTCCTTGGGTGGCCATCGTGGTTCTGGCGAGTTGCTGGGCGTTGTGCCTGGGGCTTGGCTTCCAGAGGCTGGTGACATTGGACATTATGTTGTATGGCGCGGCGTTGATGCTGGAGTTTGTCACCCTGGTGGTGCTGCGGGTGCGCGAACCGAAGCTGCGGCGGACGTTCCGCGTCCCCGGCGGCATGGCGGGAGCAGTCACTTGCGGCATTTTCCCGCTGGCACTGTTGCTGCTTTCGCTGGTGGAAAGCGGCCACGAGACCATGCTGGGCATGAATGGCCTGGTTTTCGGCTTTCTGATCATCTTCGCGGGCTTTGGGATGTATTTCGCGATGTCCAAGATTCGCGCACGGTTCGCGGCGCAGCCAGTTGCGCAAGGCGTTGCGGCGGACTAGCTTGCTTCTCCGACTCAACTTCGCGGCCCGGCTTGCCTGAGCCGGGCTTTTTTTTGGAGTGCGGCAGCCGGGCTACCGAACCGCAAAGAGTCTCTGATTCGACGCGATGGCTCTCTCTCTTCCAAGAGGAAGGCGCGTAGATTTGATATCCTGCTGGACGTGAGATCCCTTTCGCATCCCATGCAAATTTGGGCTGGTGTCTTCCTGGCCGCCGCCATGAGCGCGATTGCGCTGCTGGGCGCCGTGCCACCGCAACAAGCAGGTTCGAGTTCGACTGCCACCAATGCCTCGCCAACGATAAGCGCGCCGCAGCAAACGCCGTCCACTGGAGTTCCGGTGACACCCCGGACCGGGCTGAATATCGTCGTGCTTGATCCGGCTCACGGCGGAACGGACCAGGGCGCGCGCGGCACCGAAGGCATTACGGAAAGTGACGAACTTCTGCAATTTGCCGCTGCCACGAAGAAAGCGCTCGAAGCTCAGGGTTTCCAGGTGATCCAGACACGCGAGGCGAACGACAATCCTTCGTTCGATGACCGGTCTGCACGCGCCAACGCGCAACGCGGCGCCATCTTCATCACCCTGCATATCGCTTCCACGGGCCTGGCGGGCACCACACGGGTATACGTTGAGCCGGAAGCGCCCACTGCCGCAAATATCACTGGATTGATTCCCTGGGATCAAGCGCAACTTCCCTTCCTCAGCTTGAGCAGGAAACTCGGCGACCTGGTGCAGCAGGAACTCGCGAAACGGTTCAAGGGGTCGCCGGATACGCTGCAGACGGCGCCCGTGCGGCAATTGCGCACCACGGCGGCGCCGGCCATCGCGGTCGAGATTTCGAGCGTCTCGGTGCAAAATCGAGCAGATCTGGAAAGCATGGCGCCCGGAGTGGCGGAAGCCATCGCGAGAGGCGTCACCGCTTTTCGGCCTTTGTACGTGGTGCCCAATGCCAGCGGACCGGGCGGGAGCGTCCAGCCGTGAACCCGAAATGGACGGTCTGGCTTACGGGTATTCTGGTGGCCGCGGTGATCGCCGCGGGGCTTTACTTCCCCGCTTTGCGGCGGCAGGTGAACAAGGCCAAGAATCTGACGGAAAAAACCGCGGAGCAGGCGCGCCGCGAATTGTTACCCGTGGCCCCAGTGAATAGTGGCGACCCGATGGTGAAGGTGCAGATGTTTTGGGGTTCGCGCGGGCAGGAGGGCACGTTGAGCCCGGTGATCGTGGAACTGCCGCTTTCGAAGGAGCCGGTTTTACGGGCGAAGCAGGTTCTGAACACCCTGTTAGCTGGCCCGGTGAACGCGGACTCTCGCACGTTGCCGCCCGACGCGGCACTGCTGGCGTTTTATATATTGCCGGACGGCACCGCGGTGGCGGATTTTTCCGAGGAACTCCGCACCTCGATACCTTCGGGGATTGAGAGCGAGCAGTTGGCCGTGGAATCGATTGTGCGGACGCTAGAGGCCAACGTGCCACAGGTGCTGCGGCTGAAGATTCTGATCCACGGGCAAGAGGTGGATACGCTGGCTGGGCATCTGGACCTGACACAAATGTTCCGAGTGAGTGCCAAGGACGCCACCGGCATCAAGCTGGATTACCCCGCGCCGCCGGGATCGCTATTGCCCGCGCCAATCGAAAAAGCCGTGGAAAGAGTGCGGCGCGCAACGCGGCGATAGCGGACGTCGAACAGAAAATAGCCGGGAAAAGAGGCAACACAATGCGGAATGACGGGCGGCACGCCGACCAGTTGCGAACCATCAAGATTACGCCGGATTTTATTTCGCAGGCCGAAGGCAGCGTGTTGATTGAAGTGGGCAAGACGCGCGTGATCTGCACCGCGACGGTGGATGATGGCGTCCCCAGCTTTCTGAAGGGCAGCGGCAAGGGTTGGGTGACCAGCGAGTACGGCATGTTGCCGCGCGCCACCGAAGAGCGCACTCCGCGGGAGGCTGCGCGCGGAAAGCAGACCGGGCGCACCTTGGAGATTCAGCGGCTGATTGGGCGATCGCTGCGGGCGATTACGGACCAGGAAGCGCTCGGTGAACGGACTGTTTTCCTGGACTGCGACGTGATTGAAGCCGACGGCGGCACGCGCACCGCTTCCATCACGGGCGCGTTCGTGGCTTTCGCACTGGCCATTGAACGTATTGTGGCGGCGGGGATGTTGAAGAATTCGCCGCTGATCGATTCGGTTGCAGCCACCAGCGTGGGCATCGTGGATGATGTTGCGTTACTGGACCTTTGTTACGAAGAGGACGCCCGGGCGGAAGTGGATATGAATGTGGTGATGACCGGCAGCGGCGATTTCGTGGAGATTCAAGCCACTGCCGAAGGACGCCCATTTGCGGGAAGCGAGATGCAGGATCTGCTGGCGCTGGCGGCCGCCGGAATTCGCCGCCTGTATGACGCGCAGCGCGAAGTGCTGCCGGCAAGTTTCCTGAACCGCAAACGATAACGGAATTTCAGCACGCTACAATTTAGCTATGAACCAGAACATTGCAGATGAACCGGCGCTCTATTTGGCCTCGGGCAACGCGGGAAAGCTAAAAGAGTTTCGCGTGCTCGCGGAGGCTTCCGGCCACGCCTGGCGGCTGGATCTTTTGCCGGGTTTTGGGCGACTTCCCGAATTTGAAGAGTCCGCGCCGACGTTTGCAGAGAACGCGGCGGGGAAAGCGTTCTATTATTCGCGCAACACGGAGGGGATTGTGTTCGCGGATGATTCGGGGCTGGTGGTGCCTGCGCTGGGGGGAGCGCCGGGAGTTCTTTCGGCACGATACGCGGGGCCGGGGGCGAGCAACGAAGAACGCATCACCAAGTTGTTGGGAGAGATGAAAGGCCTGGCTGGGGCGCAGCGGAGCGCGTACTTTGTTTGCGTGATTGCCGCGGTGCGCAATGGACGCGCACTTGCCGTGGTTTCCGAAAAGGTGAATGGCGAAATTCTGGAGGCTCCACGAGGGACTGGGGGTTTTGGGTATGATCCCGTGTTTTATTTTCCGCCGCTGGGGAAGACTTTCGCGGAGTTGCACGCGGGAGAGAAGAGTGAGCATAGCCATCGCGGGAAGGCGTTCCGGCGATTGATGGAAGTGCTGTAGGAAAGAGTTTCACCACAGAGGGCGCGGAGAGCACAGAGGGAAGAGGGTTGGATGGCTACGAAGAAGAAAGCTGTGAAATCGGGCAAGGGCAAATCGCGCGGTGCCAAAAAGAAAGCCACTTCGGCCGGGACGGATCCGAAGCGCGTCGCGGCGATACTGGCTGGACTACAGGCGGCGTACCCGAATGCGACCTGCGAGCTGAACTTTTCCAATGCGTTCCAGCTTCTGATCGCCACGATTCTTTCGGCGCAGTGCACCGACGTGCGCGTGAATCTGGTCACAAAGGAATTGTTCAAGAAATACAAGACGCCGCAGGATTTCGCTTACGCCTCAGCCGCGGAACTGGAAAAAGAGATTCGCCCCACGGGATTTTTCCGCAACAAGACGAAGTCCATCATGGGCGCGAGCAGGGGCCTGCTTGAAAAATTCAACGGTGAAGTGCCGCGCACGATGGAAGAAATTCTGACCTTGCCGGGTGTTGCGCGGAAAACCGGCAACGTCGTGCTCGGGACCGCTTACGGCATCGCCAGCGGCGTGGTGGTGGATACGCACGTGATGCGCTTATCGCAACGCCTGGACTTAACTCGCAACAAAGAGCCCAGGAAAATTGAGCAGGACCTGATGCAGATCATCCCGCAGGATAAATGGATCCAGTTTTCGCACCAACTCATCTGGCACGGCCGCCGCGTTTGCGTCGCGCGTAAACCGAAATGCGCGGACTGCAACCTCGAATCGCTGTGCTATTCCAGGGACAAAACCGTCTAGTCCGGCTGTTTCCCCACTAAATCGAATGTGACGTATGACTTTGACAGGCCGCCGTGGCGGTGGGATAAGTTGGAGCACGATGGCGGCTTCGGCGAAGCCCGGATTCACACCAACCAAAGAGACCTACATCGCCGGTTTGACGCTTGTTGCAATAGTCTTGCATGTTGTTCTGTACTACGCGCTGCACTTCCCTGCCCTCACTTCCAACTTGCCGCTGTTCGCCGCGCTGCTGGCCGGCGGCATTCCGATGATGTGGGGACTTCTCAAAAGGCTGGCGAAGCGGCAGTTTGGCTCGGACCTTCTGGCGGGAGTTTCCATTATCACCGCCATCCTGCTCCGGGAATACCTCGTTGCGACGATCGTGGTGCTGATGCTTTCCGGTGGCGAGGCGCTGGAAGAGTTCGCCACCGCACGGGCGTCTTCAGTGCTTGACGCTCTGGCGCGGCGTGTGCCCAGCATCGCCCATCGCAAGCAAGCCGGCGAACTGGTGGAGGTAAAACTCGCCGATATCCGCACCGGCGACGAACTCGCTGTCCTGCCGCACGAAATCTGTCCGGTGGACGGCACCGTCGCGGAAGGTCACGGCGAAATGAATGAGTCCTACCTGACGGGCGAACCCTACGAAGTCTCCAAAGTACCGGGCTCCACGGTGATTTCCGGCGCCATCAACGGTGAGGCGCTGCTTACGATTCGCGCGGACAAATTGGCCAAAGACTCGCGCTACGCCCGCATCATGAAAGTAATGCAAGATACCGAGCAGCAGCGCCCGCAACTCCGCCGCCTGGGGGATCAGTTAGGCGCATGGTACACGCCGCTGGCGCTTGGCGTGGCCATTGCCGCCGCGCTGCTGAGCGGAAATTTCGAACGATTTCTCTCCGTCGTGGTGATCGCCACGCCCTGCCCGTTGCTGCTGGCCATTCCCACCGCCATCATCGGCGCCATCTCGCTGGCCGCGCGCCGCGCCATCATCATCAAAAATCCCGCGGTGCTCGAGCAGATCGAAAAGTGCCAGACGTTGATCTTCGACAAGACCGGGACGCTGACCTACGGCCGGCCGAAGGTGACCGAAATCCTTTGCGCGCCGGAGTTCCGCCGCGAAAACGTGCTGCAGCTGGTCGCCAGCGCGGAGCAATATTCGAAGCATCCGCTCGCAACTGCAATCGTCACCGCCGCAAGGCAGGAGCATCTTCAGCTTCTACCCGTGGATCAGATCAGCGAGCGCCCCGGCCAGGGATTGCGCGGCAACGTCGCGGGCCACACTCTGTTCGTCACCGGGCGAAACAAGGTGGGCCTCGCCAATATAGAACTTCCGCCTCTGGCCAGCGGCTTGGAGTGCCTGGTATTCATTGACGAAAAATTCGCGGCGGCCATCCGCTTTCACGACGCGCCGCGAAAAGACACCGCTTCATTTATCGGACATTTGCAGCCCAAACATGGCGTGGCCCGTGTGATGCTCGTTTCCGGCGATCGCGAGTCGGAGGTGAAATATCTTGCCGAAAGTGTGGGTATCACGGAGGTACACGCGGGCAAAAGTCCCGAAGAAAAAGTGGCCATCGTGAAGGAAGCGACCGCCCGGGGCCGCACGCTGTTCGTGGGAGACGGGATCAACGACGCGCCGGCGCTCATGGCCGCTACCGTTGGCGTCGCCTTTGGCTCACAGAACGATATCACCACAGAGGCCGCCGACGCGGTGGTCCTGGAATCCTCACTCGGGAAAATTGATGAACTGATCCACATCGGGCGGCGCATGCGGCGTATTGCGTTGCAAAGCGCGCTCGGCGGCATGGCCGCCAGCATGATCGGAATGATCGCGGCCGCTTTCGGTTATCTTCCGCCAATCTGGGGCGCCATCGGGCAGGAGCTGATTGACCTATTCGCGGTTTTAAACGCAGTGCGCGTGGCCCTGCCGACTAAAGATCTACAGGATTATTGAGCGAACCCATGAACCCGATGGCGTTGGTATTTCTCATCGTGCTTGCCCTGAATGTGATCCCGGCATTCGCTCCGCCGACATGGATGGTGTTTTCGTTTCTGGGTTTCCGCTTTCCAGAGCATGCGGGCTGGATGCTTTCGGTCACCGGCGCGCTTGCGGCGACGCTGGGTCGCTGCATTCTGGCGAAGACGTCCCGCATCATCGTCCGCCGGCGCTGGCTGAGTGCGGCTACGAGGGAAAATGTGGATTCGCTGCGAGATGAAATTCAGAAGCGCCCGCGTTTCACGTTTGGACTTCTTTTGTTTTTTGCCTTCACGCCGTTGCCGTCGAATTCCGTGTTTATCGCCTACGGGCTCACCACGATGAGTATCCTGCGCATCGCTATTCCCTTTTTCCTGGGACGCCTTGTCAGTTATACGTTTTGGGCGAAAGGCGCCGCGATCGTCTCCCGGAAAGTGGAAGTGGACGGCGGCGCAGCGCTCGGGTATTTCAGCGGGTATTTCGTCGTGACGCAATGTGCGCTCATCGGGCTGGTCTACCTGTTTACGCGAATTGACTGGAAAACGTTAGTGAACCAACGAAAATGGAAATGGCTAAAAACGAAAGTCATTTCCCCTCAGGTTTGATGATTTCTTGAACGGCATGCCGGCGGAATTTGTCAGGGCTTCGAGTAGCCTGGAGGAGGCGTCTGCGATTGCGGCGCTGGAGGCTGCGCGGGCTGCGAGGAGTTCGGCGCGGAATTCATAATCGCGTTGAAATCCGGGTGCGTCCCTGGCGTCTGTCCGCTGCCACCGGTCACGTTTGGATGGCCCGGGGGCATTGTGCCTGGCGCGGAGCCTGCCGGAGGCGCTTCACCAGGGCCGGGATGTTGCATTCCGCTGCCCATTCCCGTGCTCTTTAAGACCACCCATTCTTCGCCACGCTTTTCCATCGCATAGCCAATCTGCATCGGAGCGGCGTTCGGGTCGCCACCCTTCGAGCGAATCTCAACCTCTGCCTGCGCCTGGTTGCCGTTGATCGTGGCTTGCGTAACCTTGACGTCCATCGCGCTCATATTAAGCATGTTCAGCGCGGCAAGATGTTTGATGACGCCGGCGCGGATGTATTCTTTTTCGTCGGTTTTAGGTTTACAGGCGACGGCAAAGATCAAGATCGCGACTAGCAGGGTGGCGAGAATTCCGCGTTTCATTCCGATTTCCTTTCGCTGAAGCATCCTTGTATTACGGATTAGATTAGTTACATCGTAGCGTATGACCCCACGGAAGGCGAATCGAACTGCCTGGTGGGTCAATAAAAGTAACTCTCCTTATTTGCGAGCGAAAAATAATCGCGATCAGAACCAATCGGGGAAGACGAGCTCAATCAAACCCGGCGTCCAGTAAGAATAGAATTTTTCATCGCAGATTTTGTACTTGCCGTATTTCTTCGTGGCGTAGTTGCCCCAGTGCGGCTGCGTGCCATCGAGATCCGTAAAACCGTATTCGCGCGCCAGCGCCCAGGAACTGAAAACGCGCCCGCTTTTCTTCATTGCCTTCGGATCCGCGGCTACGGCCACTACTGCGCGGCCAACGAATCGGGGCGATTCGGAAATCAGGAAATCCTCGGGCGCGTCATTCTGATCCTTGGAGTTCGCAGCCGGGTTCTTGCGCTTTCTCACATCCTTCCAGTTCGCTTCCGTAACGCCAAAGTGCTCCAGCACCGCCTCTGACCGCAGGAAACCCGGCGTCAGCGCGACGGAAGCAATCTTGCGCTTGCGGAGTTCCTGGGCCATCGCAAACGCCAAGCGAATTACCGATATTTTCACCAGGTCATAGAGAATATTTCCACGGTAGTAAAAGGCATCGCCATCGGTGATTTCGAAAATGGCGGCTCCTCGGCGGCCCAGCATCAGCGGGGGCTGCGTAATGCGCGGTGATGATGTGCGAGTGGACAGCCTGCTTCAGCATGCGCAGGCCGCTTTCCAGATTTACTTTCCAGAAGGGCTTGCCGAATTCCGTGAGGGCATCGCCGCCCCAAACATCGTTGACAAGAATATCCAGCCCCTTGTGCCTCCGACGAATCAGCGCAACAAGTTTTTTCACTTGTGCCGGATCGGTGTGATCCACGCGGACCGCAATTCCCTTCCCGCCAGCCGCGGTCACCAGCTCTGCCGTTTCCTCAATGGTCTCCGGACGCCCGCGCGTGTCTCCGCGTTTCCGCGTGCTGCGCCCCGTGCAATAAACGGTTGTGCCCGCCTCGCCCAGCGCGATGGCGATGCCCCGTCCGGCGCCGCGTGTCGCGCCGGCCACCAAGGCGATCTTCCCTCGCAAAACATGCTTTGGCGTTTTCTTCAAGTTTCGTTGGCCTTCCGGCTACATCCTATCAAAGAGGGCTCCGTGCTGGCCTCCTGGTCTTTCGCATTAACCATAAAAGGGAAAAGTACCGTAAAATTGGAAATGCACTTCATGTCGGGGCGTAGCGCAGCCTGGTAGCGCGCCTGCCTTGGGCGCAGGAGGCCCCCGGTTCAAATCCGGGCGCCCCGACC
>CAWGRE010000018.1:0-420194 GCA_963824925.1 uncultured Acidobacteriota bacterium | reverse complement strand
TCTCGCGACGGCACTGTTTGGGTCGGCAACGTACAAGCTCTGGATGTACTGCGCGCCGGTCGTCTCAGAGGAATTGGACCGCGCAAGGGCTTGCCGGGAATGTCGTCACCTCTCTTCTTGAGGCTCGCGACGGACGCTTGTGGGCTGGAATCGACAGCGGACTCACGGTCTACGACCAAGGCCATTTTCAGTGGGTCAATCGTCCTGACGGCAGACCCGTGGGGGTCGTGGTCTCGCTCGCAGAGGATCCAGACGGCAGTATTTGGGCAGCTACTACGCAGCCAAGTCTCGTTCATATCCGCGATACTGCGGTTGACGAAGAAATCATTCCACCTCAGGTTCCGCGTGTCTCCTCAATCGCTAGCGACTCCAAAGAAGGCATCTGGCTGGGGCTTTGGTCTGGAGCCTTGGCACGGTATCGACACGGTCAATTGGAGACGCTGACTCCGAGCCGTCCAAACAACTCATCGATTCGCAATCTTCTTGTGGAGTCAGACGGTTCCGCATGGGGAGCAACACATGAGGGGTTGCTCCGCTGGAAAGAACGCAAAATGGAAGTGCTCGGCGCTCAGAATGGCCTTCCGGTGACGACATCTTTGCTTCCGCGCGAGATAATCATGGTTCCCTTTGGCTAGATACTCAATGTGGCTTCATTATGATTCAGTCAAAGGGAGTTGGAACGCTGGTGGCGAGAGCCAGATACTAAAGTCCAGGTGAAGACGCTGGATGTATTCGACGGCGCACAGCCCGGCTTAACCAACTTCCGTCCGCGAAATCTCGAAAGCCCCTACGGCAAACTATGGCTTGCAAACGAAAACATCCTGCAGGTCGTCGAGTTCCCCAGATCACATCGACGGCAATCGTATCCCGCCACCCGTCGTTGTGGAACAAATCATTGCAGACCGCAAGAGATATATCCTCGGTGACCATTTACAGCTCCCGGCGCGTAGTCGCGATATTGAGATCGACTATACGGCGCTCAGCCTGGTGGTCCCGGAGGAAGCTTCGCTTTCGCTATAAACTCGACGGCCACGATACAGAATGGCAGGATCCTAAGAACCGGCGCCGGGCATTTTATAGCGATTTACCTCCCGGCAATTATCAATTCCACGTCATTGCTGCCAACAATGATGGTGTGTGGAACGAACAGGGGGACTCTTGGTTTTACGGTTCTTCCTCATTCTTTCAAACCGCTTGGTTCCGTATTAGCGCCATTCTGACGGCCGTGGGACTTCTGTGGCTCATATACCGTTTGCGGGTCCGTCAGTTGGCCGCCAACATCCAGGCCCGGTTCAACGAGCGCCTCGAAGAACGCGAAAGGATCGCGCGCGATCTGCACGATACGCTTCTTCAGGGCATTTTCAGTTCCGCCATTCATTTTGACGTTGCCGACAATCGCCTACCGACCGATTCGCCTGCAAAATCCTCACTCCAGCGCGGTCTCGAACTGCTCAGACAGGTTAGTAAGGAAGGTCGCAATACTCTCTTGGCTCTGCGTCCTTCCTCTTCGACTGGAAATGACTTGCCGGAAGCTCTTTCACGGCTCCGCAACGAACTCTCACTCCCGGTGAGCACCGCCTTTCGCGTAATCACCGAAGGTGACCCGCCGCCCTTGCGGCCGCGCATCCGAGATGAAGTCTACTTGATCTCTCGCGAGGCGATGTTCAATGCGTCTCGGCATTCGAACGCCAGTTCCGTCGAAGTCGAGATTGATTTTGCTTCTCGAAACCTGCGTGTCTTGGTTCGTGACAATGGATGCGGAATCGATCCCGCCCTTCTAAAATCGGGACGAGAAGGTCACTGGGGACTCGCAAACATGCGGGAGCGTGCCGAGCGTATCGGTGGAACACTCGAGGTTTTCAGCCGTATCAATTCCGGAACCGTGGTACAACTCTTGGTTCCAGGCAAACTGGCTTTTGAACAGAGCTCTACGAAATCATCGTGGACTTTGTTGTTTAGCCTGTTCGCCGCAAAGCCGGAAAAGACCGCTGAAAAGACCGGCAAGGAGTAGAAACGTGAACGAGCCTGTGCGTATTCGCGTCGTAAGCGTCGATGACCATCCGCTGGTGCGCGAAGGTATCGCAACTCTGATCAACGATCAGGAAGATATGCAGTTGGTAGGCCAAGGGACCACCGGCAAAGAGGCTATCCAGAGGTTTCGGGAACACAGGCCAGATATCTTGCTGCTGGATGTGCGGCTGCCGGACATGAATGGGATAGACGCCATGCTCAGCATCCGAAGTGAGTTCCCGGATGCCCGCGTCATTATTGTTACCTCGTCCGAAGGTGACGTTGAAATGCAGCGTGCTCTCGCAGGCGGAGCAGCAAGCTATCTGGTGAAGAGCATGCCGCCTCAATCTCTGCTCGAGGCTATTCATAAGGTTCATGCCGGCAAGAAAGCCATACCTCCCGAAGTGGCGGCCCGACTCGCCGATCACCTCGCCGACGACACGCTAACCGCTCGCGAGATCGAGGTCTTGCAGCAGATCGCCGAAGGAAATCGTAACCGCGAGATCGCCGACAAACTTTGCATCTCAGAAGGGACGGTCAAGGTTCACATCCAACATATTATGGGAAAACTCGGTGCGAATGACCGCACCCAAGCGATTACCATCGCCGTGCGCCGAGGCATCATTCACTTGTGAACTTCTGTTTCGCAGCCTCACTACTACTAAAGTAATACCCCAAAATCTCAATTCCGGTAGATTGCCTCTCAGCTGCCTGTCGGTAATCTGGCGGTGAAGTTCATGGGGTGCTAGAGAGAGGCACGAACTTGCGCTGGATCAGTCACGAATACCCAAGTGGTTTGCCAGGTGTCGGTCTCCTTCTTCTCCGAATCGGACTGGCCATTACCTTGATTCAGGCGCACGCTTGGATGTTTGAGCCACCGCGCTCTGACGATGGAATGTGGGCCGTGGGCCTGGTGGTGATCTTGACCAGCGTCTGCTCCATTCTCGGTTTCTTGACGCCGTTGGCGGGGGCTATCTCAATATTGGCAACGGTCGGTATCCATCTCTGGCCTATGATTTCACGTCCGCCTGGGGCTGGCCTTTCTGACGTGAGTATTTTGGCGATGGCCGGGGCCAGTACATTCGTAGGCCCGGGCTGGTTCTCATTGGACTCTCTCTTCTTCGGGCGCCGTAAAATCATCGTTCCTCCGATCGCGCACTCCTAGCATCCGTCTTCGATTAGCCAAAAGTGGTATTCCCAAGCATCCCTGAGGCAATACTAAAAAAACTTCTCTTCGAGAGATGTGCTTTCTCTGAGAAACCTTCAAATTACGTCCTGCAAACACGAAATATTCGTGCAGCAAAGCGCCACGCAGACCGGCGCAAATAAACGGAGGAAGTCATGAAGAAACTCAACGCGATTCTGAGCCTGATAGCTTTGGTTTTGGCGTCGCTGACTTTTAGTAAGACCACGTTGGCCCAGCAACCCCCGGACAACGTGCAGGGCAATTGGACCATTTATTCGACCCGCATCCAGGATGGCGCGACCGAGATCAAGCACGTGCAAATCGCCCAATACGGAAACCGGATCACTGGATATTTCGAAGGTCCCGTACAGTCAGGACCGATTCAAGGCGAGGTGAATATCCATCACATCCGATTCAGCACCGTGACTCGCAACGTCCTGAACTTTCACGGACAAATCTATGGCGACAACATGTCCGGTGAATACGGTCTGCACGGCAAGCACGCACAGTGGCAAGCGGTGCGCACGACGGGAATCGGAGCTGCTCCACAAGCGATGTCGACCTACGGTCAGTCCATGCTGATTCCACCGGCGCCTCAACCGGCTCCCGTGGCGGTCAGTTATTCGCAGCCGTCCATGTATTCCCAGCAGGGCGGCTATTCACAGTCATCTTCGTATTCGCAACCTTCCGGTTCCGATACGCCGCAGACGAACACGAACGACGTAGTGGCCCAGGCACCCACACCCGCACCGATGTCCGCGGATCAACTCGACTCTCTGGTCGCGCCGATCGCGCTGTATCCCGACGCTCTCGTGGCGCAGGTGCTGGCCGCGGCCACAGTTCCGGATGAGGTCACAGCAGCGAATCAATGGATGAGCCAGAATACAAATTTGGCCGGGCAGAACCTCGAGCAAGCCGCAGATCAGCAGGACTGGGATCCCAGCGTTAAGGCTCTGACTCAGTTCCCCAGCGTGCTTTCGAATCTGGCCAACAACCTGTCCTGGACCTCGAGCCTCGGCCAAGCATTCCATTTCCAGCAGTCGGATGTGATGGCGGCGGTGCAAGTGATGCGCGCCAAGGCGCAGGCGGCCGGCACCCTGCAGTCCAATTCGCAGATTACCGTCACGACGCCTTCACCCAACACGATCGTGATTCAACCGGCCAATCCGCAGGTGGTTTACGTACCGCAGTACAACCCGGCGATCATCTACGGCGCACCCATTATTGTGCCGATGTATACGCCTCCCGTGGTTTTTGCCGCACCGGTGCTGAGCTTCGGCGTCGGCGTAACCTTCGGTGGCGGAGGCTGGGCAGTGGGTGGCGGCTTCGGCTGGGGCTTTCATGCATGGGCTTGCAACTGGGGAGGTTGGGGCGGGGGTGGCGGTGGCAACACCATCATCTTCAACCACAACACCTACATCACGAATAACACCTGGCACACCACCAACTACAACCACTATCACACCTGGGGTTCCGGCTCGAATAGCCACCCATATAACCCGACGACCAATCCGAATGGCTACCGTCCCGGTGAGGATACACACTACGGACCGAATGGCGGTTATCACCCCAATGGCTACTACGGCCCCAACGGAGCCTTTCACCACGATGTGCCCGGAACGGGTCCAGCGAACATGCCCAATGGTGGAAACAACGGAAACCATGGACTGATTGGCGGAAACAACGGAGTCCAGAATCCCAACGCGGGGAAGAATGGTCCCGGTGTGGCACCTGCCAACGGCTATCACAACGGTGGTAACGGTGGTGGAACCGGAATGATTGGCGGTAGCGGCGGCGTTCGAGATCGTAATGCCGGCATGAATGGCCCTGGCGTCGCACCCGCAGGCGGCTACCAGAATGACGATCGTAACCAGCAAGCCCGAAACGACAATCGCTCCAATCTCGGCAGTTCCCGCATGAGTGGTGACGGCAGAACCAACCGCGCCGAGAGCACTCGCGGCCACGCCAGCATGGCCAGGCAGCGCCCTCAACAACACCAGGTCAGGCAGCATGCGCCTGTTGAACATCACTCTTCCGGCGGCGGGCATCGTCGCTAACGGTCCGAATGGTACGCAGGAAAACGAAACGAAAGGCAAATCAATAGATCTAAGGAGACTGAAAATGAACAAGGATCGGAATAAAACAAATAGGAAATGGACAGGATTGGCGCTCGCCGGAATTTTAGCTCTTGTCGGTCTCGGCTTCACGATCCGATCGGTAGGCACAGGCAATCTGGCATTCACCACCAACGCAGCGTCTCAAATGACGTTCGAGTCGCCGGCGGACGCGGCTGTCGCGCTCGCTCAGGCGACGAAGAATACGGATGAGACGGCACTGACAAAAGTGCTGGGTAGCGAAGCGAATAGGCTCATTAGTTCGGGGGACAGCGAATCTGACAAGGCCGCGATGCAGCAGTTTTTCTCCAAATACCAGCAGATGAACCGCTGGGTAGATATGTCGGATGGCAGCCGAGTTCTCTATATCGGCGCGGACAATTTTGCCTTCCCCGTGCCGCTTGCCAAGAACGCTTCGGGTAGTTGGTATTTCGACGCCGTTGCAGGAGCCCAGGAGATTCGCGCTCGCGAAATCGGCAAGAACGAACTGCTCACGATCGGCTCACTGGCCGCACTCGCCACCGCCGAGCAGTTTTACTCCAACAACCATGACTCCGGCGAATATGCGCAACGCATCATCAGCACGCCAGGCAAACAAGACGGCCTGTACTGGCCCACTTCGGATTCACTGGGTGGCAGTCCACTGGCACACCTCGAGGAGTTCTCGAAGTCGTCCCTTACTTCACTGTCGCCAGACCAGGCCTTCGTCATCGATGGGTACACACTGCGCATCCTTACTTCTCAGAGCGACGATGCACCGGGCGGAGCGCAAAGCTTCATCGTGAACGGGAAGATGACCGGCGGCTTTGCCATTCTCGCGACTCCCGCGAAATATGGCGAAACCGGAATCATGAGCTTTATGATCGGCCGCGAAGGCTTTGTCTACGAGCGCGACATGGGCCCAGACACGGCCAAGACCGCGGCTTCCATTCAGGAATATAACCCGGACGATAATTGGTCTCCCATCGACTAATGCATTGCCGGGCGGAAGCGGGAAACGGACGAAAGCCCGTTTCCCGCTACTATTTTCCATCTAGTCCAATCGAAGTTGGTTGGACTGCCGAGTCTTGGGACATTCCGGCTTGCTAAGTCCTTCCATGAGAAGGCCGGTCCATGTCAAGAGTGAAAGCGCTCTCTCTTTGGTCCTTCCATCTTTTCCGTACAGCCAAGCCGCCTCTGTCGCCACCCTTCCATCCGCACTCTTTGGTGAGCGATTTTCGCCCGGTGCCAGTTGGGTGTTCTCGATTCAGTAGGCGCTGCCACCTGATTAGCGTCCTTCCATGAGAAGGCCGGTCCATGTCAAGAGTGAAAGCGCTCTCTCTTTGGTCCTTCCATCTTTTCCGTACAGCCAAGCCGCCTCTGTCGCCACCCTTCCATCCGCACTCTTTGGTGAGCGATTTTCGCCCGGTGCCAGTTGGGTGTTCTCGATTCAGTAGGCGCTGCCACCTGATTAGCGTCCTCGACTTCCTTCTTTACGAGGGAAGTTGGGCAAGGACTTAGTCGCAGTCACCTAAACTCGGCGGTCGAGCTCAGCTGTTAGGTACAATTTCTTTCTCTGCCAGGCTGCTCTACGCCGCAGCGTTCATCGCCTGACTATTGCGCAACGGTTCGTACACTTCGCCACTTACCCACAACCGGTGCAGCAGCACCGCCAACTTGCGCGCCACCGCCACCACGGCCCGCTTCTTGGCGTTTTTTCCTCCTCGCGCCGCCAGCTGCAGTCCCCAGCGACGTAAATCGCTGTCCTCCCCAAAGGGCCCCAAGATATAGTGCGCCCCTTGCACCAGCAGTGTCCGTAGATACTCGTCGCCTTCTTTGCTGATGCGCATCTGTGGCTCGCTCTCCCCGGAGTTCCTTCGTCCGGGTTGCAGCCCGACAAAACATCCCGCGTCGCGGCTCTTCCGAAAGCGATGCGGGTCTTCAATCGTCAGAACATAGGTTGTGGCGATCAGCTCTCCCACACCCTTCACTTGTTTCAGCAACGCCGTTTCCGGATATGTCTCCTTTGCCATTCGCTCGATCCGCCGATCGTATTCCTGAATGCGTTCGTTGAGCGATTCCACCTCTCGCAACAGTGGCTCCAAGGCTTCGCGCAATCCCGCGCTTAGTGCACTGGTCATTTCTCGACGGACTTGTTGCGTGTGGCACTTGCGCAGCCGTTCGCCGTAGGACTTCGCCAATCCTCGTGCCGCATTCACTAGCGCCGTTCGCGCGCTCACCAGCACCGCTCGTGCACGGATTTCCGTCAGGTGCAACTGTGCCTGCGCACTGCGATGCTTCACCGGGCTCAGCAGTTCGGCATCGATGCGCGCCAGCCGCGCCAGTGTTCGCGCATCCAGGCGATCATCTTTTCGCCGGCTCTTGGTGATTAAACGCACTTTCTGGGCATGCCCCACGATCACTTCATGGCCGAGCGCGGTCAGCAACCGGCTCACCCACGGAGAATGCGTCCCCGTCTCCATCGCTATCCGACACCGCGGCAGGCTACCGAATACCTGCTTCATGGCTTCCGGTGTGGTCGCCAGTTTATGCTCCAAAACTATTTCTCCTGCTTCATTCAAAATGCAATACGCGCTGGAGCGATCTCCCAGATCCAACCCAATGGTCAGCGGTCCTTGGAAAATGTTGTTCCCACTCGTCCGCAGAGTGCTAATCTTCTGCATTGCCGGTCTCCTTTTCATTGTGCCTTCGAGCACGTCAAACATTGGGAGCGTATCGCATCCCGCAGGAGACCGGCCTTCTCATCCCATCTGATTAGTCGACAAATCAGGAGTTAGTTGATGGCTGCAATTTCGCGGGCCGAAAAACGTATACTTGCCACATACATCGAGCCTGCCTGAGAAACTATGAATATTCGAGATGAAGAGTGGATCGAGAAACTTGAAGACGGCAGGAATGTGAAATTCACTTACCAAGAACTGCCTGACGACGGAGCATTTATCACCGCGCAGATTGAAAGGAATGAGGTCGTTTATTCGGTCGTATTAGCGAAAGCCAAAAACCCGCTGAGTCATGAAGATGTTGAGAGTCATTTCAAGGGTGAGCTTGCAAAGAAGTAGTACTGATGACCCGTGTAAATTCATTTCCTCTCGGTGGCCTCGATAGCGGCAAATTTCCGATCTACGTGTGCTTCTGAACGCGGAGCACCCGAATGCAGGACACAACACTCCCCCGGGGCGGCGCCACATGTGGGACATCTGACGGAGGAAACTTGCTTGGGCGTGAGTTCGCTCTTTTTCATACTGTAAGAATATGAATGCGCACTGGAGCAAATCTGTTCAAATTTGCACATTTGATTGGAAAGGCGAGTGCTGGACCCAACTTGTACGGTGTTCCGACTAATGAGGAGCTAAGGGCCCGGCCGATTACCCAGGGCTTGTCATTCGCTTCCAGAGAGAATACGTTGTGACTATCGGCCTTCTCCCATGGATCAATCGCCAGTCACACTCGGGCCCTCAAGCGGTTCCGGCGAGAGGTTCTCATGGTCCTTAACTTCACCACCAGCAGGATTGCGGGGGTCATTGTCGTCTATCTTAGTGGCGCCATATTGTTTGGCGAAGAGTCAGCCTCTTTGCTTATTCTAGTGAAAAACTTGTTGAACAAATCCCACCAAATCGTGCTAGATCTCGGGGATGTCACCCATTTCGATAGTGGCAGCGTGGGAACCCTTGTGGCTGTATGCGCCTCGGCTCGGAAGGTCGGTGGTGACATCAAGTTTGCCAACCTCGGCATTCACACAATAGAAGTGCTTCAGATTACAAAGTTCTTAACAGTCTTTGAGATATTCGGTAAGACAGAAGACGCAATCGCATCTTTCAAAGGGCCCACGGCAACAAGGTAATCCTCCCGGTCAGGTCACCGAGGCTCGCCCACTATTCTTCTTTATCCCGATACTCGCTGGGAACGTCATCCTGCGGCACCTCATGCGTGCGAACCTCCCCCTCGTCAGAGTCCTCGGCGTCTTCCACGCCTGTAACCACCTCGGCCTCGAACGCGTTTCCTTGCTCAAGCACCACTTGAATTGATGTTGGAGTTTCCATGTGTTCAAAATCGAAATCCTTTGCATGTCATTTTCCAGATCGTGATTAGCGAATGTTGGCGGGTGACGACCACGTCCCGTTTCGACAATCGGGTACATCGAAAACACATTCGCACGATCCGCACATCCATTTAGAGTTCCAGGCTTTCATCTGTGAAGGGACAATAATCCAATTGTGTACGGCGATCGCCATACATAGAATCGGGATGCAGGCAAGAATCGCGATAATGCTCGGGATGAAGAGGTGTTCGGGGAATTGAACCCCACCGCCTGGTAGGCGAGGAAGAACTCCAGTCAAGATAGGAACTCCAACTGTCCCTGCTACCAGGGAAGCCCGAGTTGGTTTCAAGTACCGCCACTTTGTCGGAGGGCTGGCAAGCTGCGCTCTGCCAGTCTTGGTCATCCCCTTCGTACGAACTGCATAGAGGGCTGCGACACCAGCGGTCCGAGCATCGATGACTGAAGTTCCTGATGCGTACCAAGTTGATAAGGGGTTAACATCGCTACTTTGGCATTTAGGGCATTGCATGGTAACCCTCCCTACTAAAACACAACTAATTACTACACCCAGTTTGCAAGACTGGCATCTTAAATTTATGGAACCCGAATTCCGCCTTCAAGTTGCTCAGTTTCCATCACTATTTGTTTCCTCTCTGATTTCATCTCCGCGATTGTCTGCTTGGCGTAGGTTTCCGGATGTGGCTGGTGGGTGGCTAACTGGACGAGCTTCTGCTCGATTTCTGACGACTTGTCACCCCGCGCCAAGGCGATTGAGGCGTACGCACGGCTGACAGTCTGCCGAGCGTAGTAGTCAGGAGATGACTTATCCTGCCGAAAATGAGTTAAAGCTTCGACTAAACCTTCTGGGGTCTCTCCGCGACTAAGTTGTTGTTTGACGTAGGCCCAATCTCGTTCGGATTGGGTTATCTCAATGGTCTTTCGCCCGTGGTGCTTTGTTTCATCAAGAGTCCGCGTTGCGGACTGCCGGTCATCGGCTGGGATTCTAAAATCATGCAAGGAATACGTCTGGTTGCTTCCCGCGTATGCTTCGACCGTGTGATCCCGCTGGTACTTCTTGTTCTGGAAGCCTGGTAGCCTCAGAACGCGGCTGGAATCTGTGGCAGCAGGATCGCCACCAAACTCGGTAACCAATGCCTTCTGTAGCGCCTCGGCTTCGTTAAGAGCCATGTCTGCAACCTTCCAGATTACCTGATACTTGTTCGGCGAGGTGCCGATGACGAAGCTAGGTTCTGGAACGAGCGAGCTGCCCCCAATCTTAGTTAATGCGTCTTCGCCATTCTTGTCGAGATCAAGATAGACGTGTCGAATTTTATCTACTTCGATCTTTGATCGAGTACGTGCGTCGGGACGAAATGCATTTTGAGAGATGTAGATATCTGCTCCTCGCGCGTTTTTGTGTCTCAACCATGCCTGAAAATCAGGGCCCGCAATCTTCTCCGCCGAAGCGAGTCGTTGCGTCGTCTCACCTGTCAGGCGATTGCGCACCACAACCGCTAGTCGATCAGATGGTTGGTAATTGAGCCCAATATATTCGACAGCTCCGACAGAACGCTTGCCACTCGCACTTCTGGAGGCATCGCTCGGTCTCAGGCTGCGGTTTTCGTCGGACTGCATGAACCTTCCTCACGTTCATAGATAAGTCTGAAGTCGTAATGGTCTGTATCGGGATCGTAGCCGTTGATTTCCAGAACCTGAGATACGAACCGCATTCCCGGCCTGCGCTCGATCTGAACAATGATATTTAGTGAATCTGCGATATTGGTCTTGATTGCCCGGTATGGCATTTCGATGCCACTCTGCAGTACGCATGTAGTGAAGCGCGATATCCCTTGTGCTGCTGAATTTGCATGGACCGTCGAAAGCGTGCCACTGTGGCCGGTGTTTAAGAGTTGAAGTAGATCAAAGGCTTCGCCGCCCCGAATTTCTCCCAAGATAATGCGGTCGGGCCGATGGCGAAGTGTTGTCCGGAGAAGATCGCGGATCGTCACCGCGGGCAATCCGTTCTGCTCGCGTCTAGCCTCGAAGCGAACTACATTTTGCTTGTGAAGCTGAATCTCTGCCGTGTCTTCAATCAATACGATACGCTCGTTGTCGGGGATGAAGTCTGCCAGGGTGTTCAGTAAAGTAGTCTTTCCGCCACCCGTTCCGCCACAAATTAAGATGTTCTTTCGGTCGAGCACACTTTGGGTCAGAGTTCTTGCCGTTTTTGCAGTAAGAGTGCCAACGTCAATCAGGTTTTCCATTCGGAATCTGTGGGAATTGAATTTGCGGATTGTGAGTGTGACACCTTGAATGCTGCAGGGTGGAATAACCGCTGCAACGCGGCTGCCGTCAGGAAGGCGCGAATCAAGCAGCGGCTTTGCTTCTGAGATGTCATCGCCCAACCGTCTGGCTATGTTTTTCACTGCCACCATAAGTGATTCAGGCGTGAGTCGCACTTTGGGCACGGCTTGAATGTAGCCATCTTTTTCTACAAAAATCCGGTCAGGGCCATTAACCATGATTTCACTGACATCCGGATCGAGAATCAGGTCTTGAATCGGCCTTAAGAAGGGCAGAATCAATTCAAATCCATTCATCAGAGTTCTCCTTCCGCTAGTTGGTGAAAGTACGACTTATTGATGTCGTTGTAGAAAGGTTTGAGGTAGCAAAACGTCGGAGGAAGTGGGTCCAGACCGTCATAGGCCAGCGTGATGCTCTGAGCGTTCCGCAGTTCCATGAAGGTTTTTGTGTCAAAGCGATAGTCTCTTTGCTGGCTGTAGGTCTTCGAGGTGCTGATGTGAGCCCTGTCCGCTAGGGGTCTTCCTGTTAGGTAGCTGACGCGTGAGTCATGGCCGCTTTCCGATATGTTGTAGTTCACGCGCCATTTCTCGTCTTGTCCGCACATCTCACTGGCTGTTTTGGCCGAAAAGTCGTCAGAGAGCGCCAAGAATACCTTCGTTCGAAAGGTTTGAAGCAAGGTCCTCCATGCTTCGCCTGGCAAGGCTGATTTAAGAGAGCTAATACTCTGTGTTGCTACTATGGGGATGCACTTAGCCTGCCTCGAGAGGCTGAAGAACTTCTCGTCACCGCTCGGTTCATTTTCGCCCACGGTGGCGAAGTGTTGGTATTCGTCGCAGATAAATACGATCGGACGCCACTTTTTATCTGGATTGGAAGCTATAAGAGGAATCCGGTTCAAAACTGCTCGCTGAAAGTCCATCTTCAGCATTACGCCGATCGCTCTGGCCAATCCGGGATTCATGCCAACAGGAAAATTCAAAGCAATGACCTTCCCTTGCTCCAGGAGCGTTCCCATCGGCGGAAGCGGGCGACGACCGGAAGATCTAGCCTCACCCTTGTACAACTCGGCTGGAGGGCAGAATGTCCGTTTGACAGAGGGACTGTCATCGAAGAGAGATAGAAAGACCGAAATACCTTCGATAATAGAGGTCTGGAGTTTCTTGTCGATCCGCTTCCAATCATTTTCGTACCAGCGTTTGACAGCTTCCAATTGTTCTTTCTTGTCGGGGTCTGGTGTTAAGCCGCTTGATTCGTGCTGGAGGTCCGCCTGAATAGAATTCTTGTGCAAAACTGATTGCACATCAGGAGAGTCCGAGGCTCTGTACATCAATCCTGTGTCGTCAGGCTCAAACCCTACCCTATGAAGTTCTTCTGCGTATTCCTCGAAAACGACTTTGGACACGGCAACAAAGTGTTTGCCGGTGATCGCTTCTTCCGCTTCCTGAATCTTGCGTTCCAGGATTTCTGGCGAAATTGCACATTCGTAGACATCGAAGAGCGTCACATACCCAAATCCAACTTTGTGAAGGATGATGATGAACTTGACTAGGTTCGTGTACGCTTGCTGCCAGAAGGGCTCCTTACCTTTGCCGAACAGATTGTTCAGCAGGGAGGCTATTCCGTAAGCCAGTGCATAACCGTCGAGATCGTTATAAAGAGGATTGTAGGCCCATTGGGAATCCAGACTGATTTCCAGATAATCCTCGCCTCGGCCATGGGAATTCAGGATTGCCTGCACCTTCTGACAGAAATCCCCTTTAACCTCCAGCACGAGCCCACCCGCATTTGCATCGCGATCCGAAGCTTTGTAGCCAAGC
The DNA here is from genome assembly GCA_963824925.1 of uncultured Acidobacteriota bacterium. Taxonomy (GTDB): domain Bacteria; phylum Acidobacteriota; class Terriglobia; order Acidiferrales; family UBA7541; genus Acidiferrum. The sequence continues at coordinate 406,724 of CAWGRE010000018.1, read as the reverse complement.
AACTGGTCGGAAAAGGGGTACATGCAGCAACTTGTCTTTCCGCTACCGATTGCGCCTATGATCACAGTTCCGGTGAATAGTCCTCGCGCTGGAATGGTTAGCCAACGGGGATTGTCGTCGGGAATAGGCAAACGCGGATTGTGGACCTCACCCAATACCAGGTAAAGCTGCTCGCGCTGTTCAACTGGCGGAAACGGTGGCAGCGCTTGTGGGGTACCCTTCCTGCGAGGCCGAAGGCTGAAAATGTATAGGGCTGAGAAAAGGAATGAGTATCCTATATATGGCGTGGTGAACAGCATGACGCGATAGCCCGCTTTGAGTGCCGCGTAACTCCACGGATCGTGCACCGCAATCAGACGCAAGTAGTATTCATTCCATGTCCAAGGATGCAGAGAGTCTGTCATGGGCCACGGCAGCCTCAGGTACAGCAGCGTGCCTGTCACCATTGCCAAGACAAGGGCCAGGAAGTTCTTCGAATTGAGTATCCGTTGGATCATGCAACTTTGGCCGTGGTCTTCACTGATATCGGCTCTTGCTGTTTCGCTTCCCGCTCAGCAGGGAACTCGGAATTGTTCTTGTCGAGCCAGTCCTTAAATTCTCGGTCGCGCTTGAAGAGACGCTTCAAGGATTCTGAGATAATGTAATCGTGGGTCGCCTCACCAAGGAAGAGTGCATACCGCTGAAGCATCGAATGCGTCTCCTCGTCCAGTCGAGCCGACACAATCTTCTTTGCTTGCTTCATTTCAACTTTTGGTATGAGTGGCATTACCGATTCTCCTTGTTCAATGGTCAATTTGAATCTGCTTCAGAACCTGCATCCGAGAATGCCGGCGACGGAGCTGTAAGATCCGAAAACGCGTGGGCGGTAGCGACCCTCGAACCCCATGAGGGGTTTGGGCGGCTGGATAGCCGCACAGAGTGGGGTCGCTACCGCCCCAACGCGTTACTTTGCTCCGTACTCCGTCCCCGTCTTTGCGGCCGTCATCTCCCTTAGAATCATCGAAATGAATCGTCAACTCCCGGACCTGATTGCGGACCTTATTGTGGAAGACCCATTGCGGGCGCTTTCCGATTCGGGGTCCAGCTCTTCAGGCGCATTTCCCGAGAAAACGGATAGCGAGCGGCCGTAAATCGCTGTTCGGAATTCCACAGTGGGGAGAGAGAATTTGCTGCGCCAAACCGCAGTAAGTCGATCATTCCTGACCTCTCCTGACGCCCATTGTTTGTATAGAGTTTCAGTTTCATTTCCGACGAATCGGCGGCGCGAATTCTTGAGATACACGACATCCGCACCTGGTACTCGTTCGTTGGCTTCCCAATCCTGGCGAATCCGGAAATAGCGGAGAATGTCGCTTCCTCTGTGTCCTTCGTCCCTACCGAGAACGCTCTGCTGGAATACTGTCTGGGCTTGTCCAAACTGCCGAGAGGAGGGAGCCACGTAGATGAATTCAAATGCTTTCAAACGGGAGAAAAGAGGCCGATATGAGGAGAGGTGTGTCACAAATGGCTGAATTGTTGGTTGGCCGGAATCGATAAACGTGAAAGTTACGAGGCACTCATCGGATTTGCCACTTCGACTCCAAAACATCGGAAACCGATCCACGAAATACCGGACGGTCGATTTAGAGTTGCGGGGATTTGAGTAGGTTCGGAAGGGAAGATCTTCGGTTTTGATACCGAATCTCTCCTTCAGAAAAGAAACCTTTTGGACTTCTCCTTCAAGGAACTGAAACGATTGATTCGCAAGCACGAAATCCAAGGTGACGAGCCTCGTTCGAATGTATTCGAGCGCATGCCTCCTTCGCGTGCGAACATTGTCGCGCCCGAAGGCCTGGTAGAGTTTGCGAGCGAAGACGTGATGAACTCTTTCTCCATTACGATAGGTGTGAAACGTTGCGTGTTGGTGAGCACTGAGCCGTTCCCTAAACTCCCTTAACGCGCGGCCTTTCTTCTGACCCATGAACTCCAAGAATTGGTTTGGCACGAAGTATCCGGAGTGAGCAGTCACCATATCGAGGAACGCTATTTCCTCGCTTGAATAACCAAAGCCGAGCAGGGTCTCGATGTGCGTGGCAGCGGAGTTCATATAGACAGAATCTCCTCGACAGCGCCGGTATCTTGCAGAGCCCGTTTTACGCGGTTTGCATCTCCTACACGTGCGTAGACCTTGAATCCGGCACCGGCTTTCGAGCGTATGGCGTCGCCCCGGTAATTCTCGGAAACCAACTCAATGTTTGCGTGGGCAAGCGTCCCTTCGGCAGTTTCGTACTCGATCTGGATGTCCGGTAGTTGGATCGTTCCGCCTTTGATCGAAAGTCCGTGCTGTTCAGAAACTGCCTTGAGCCAAGCCTGTCTTTGCGCTTCGGGCAGTTTCCCCGCAGCCTGTCTGTCGCGGCCCACCGCACCCTTCAACTCAAAGTCGAGCCTCACTTTGATTGGTTTGCCGCCTTGCCTTTCAATGTCTGCTGCTTCCTTTTGATAGATCTTATATAGGTCGGCATCGTGGTCAATTTCTCTGGGTTTTACGAATCCGTGGTAAAGCCGTTGGTCGTCCGGAACCTGGCCGTCTTTGCGAAGAATGCGCTGCCCTTGCTCTGTGAGTGTCAGGATTCGTCGCGGCTGCCGATGCGCTCGATAGATCGTTTTCTCCTGAATCAAGCCTTGCGAGCGGAGGCTGCGAATGTCCTGAGTCATTCTGGCCTCGTCGTCTTGGTAGGCGAATCTGACCAGGTCTTTAATGTCCACAGTTCGAAACTTCCCGATGTCCGACATGGCTCGAATCTCTGAGCTACGAAGGGAGTAAGAGCGGTCTTGGGCGTTATGTTGGGTCCGCCGTTCGGGCGACCGTGCAGGGGCCATCGCAACTGGCTGCGGAACCAACTTGGTGGCCTCGTCGGAGGAACTCGTGGTTCCGCGCCCTACCGTCTGACCGGATTCATCCGGTCCTTTCCGCGCTTCTGGGCTGGTCCGGTCAGAAGCTGTTTTCCGGTTCTGCTCGATGTCGAGAATCCGCCATCTACCCATCGCCTACTGCACCTCCTCTAGGGGATTCGCACTGTCCGGCAAATTCGCTGCCTGAAGGTGTTTGTCAAAGTGCGAGAGCTTTCTGCCCGTATCCTTGAGCAGAAGTTTGCGATTGATCGTGATGGCTGCTGCGAACAGGTTCGAAGCGAGGATGGAGAGATAAAGGCTAATGCTCATGCCACAGTGTGAGAAGAGAAGCTTCTTTTGCGGAGCCAGAAAAGTCAGCCGGTCGAAGAGGACGAACGCGATCACAATCATCACGGTCAGAGAAAGAAATAGGGCGCTGCGAATCATGCGGAATGCTCCTTTTGGCCCATGCTGTGAAGGGCTCTCGTGTTCATTTGAGGAACGCCTGATCTTCACGGAAATAGGTGATCGTGAGCCCCAACGGATTCACGAGAATGTCTTGATTCGGGACGTGATCCCTGAAACTGAACAGGAAACTCGCGGTGTATAGCGTCTTCCGCATGACCGAATGATCTGCCGGTGAGTATTCGATTTCATAAAAATCAACGGTGGCTTTGAATGGCGGTTTGTCCATCGGTTCGATGACAACCTGCTGAACGTCGATGTCCTTTTCAGGGGCAAGGCTGTCCGTCAGGAAAGTCTTAATGACTGCCTTCTTTTTGAAAATCTGGATGGTGTCGCTGGCCAATTTGCCGTCAAGAAAATAGAGCGCCTGGCTGAAGTCATCGTTGATCGTGGAACGATTTCGACGGTAATAAAGCTGACAGAAGTGGGTGAGGAAATATTTCGTTTCTTTGTATTCGGGCTTGTAAACGAGGTTTTCATACGCAACTGCCTGGGCCCGACCAATCTCGTCAATGCGTATTACGGTGGGTCTGAAACTCTCAAGCGTTCGGACAATCTTCAGGTTCATCACGACTAGGCAAAAGACGACAAGTGAGAGGAGCGTGACTGCAACCTTTAGGTACCCGCTGGTCACGATCGCAGAGGCATATTGCTCAAGGTAAAGTTGTTTGGCTTCGTTAAAGGTTGTGTCTTTCATGCCTCTGCTCCAAGCGCCCTGGCAACGCTTTCAAAGACCGCAACAGCGGAACCGCCCGATGTGCCACTGAAGATGTGGCTGGTTAGAGCGGGAACTTTCAAGATGGCGTAGATCGCTGCGAGGTAGGTCACGAGCAACACGGGGAACGCCTTCAAGAGGTCTGTGGCTGACATTAACCCTGTGATTTGTGCGTGGATGATTCCTGTTGTGAATTGGCTGACAATGTAAAGCACAGCCGCCGCGATGACCTGGTAAAACGAATATTGGATAAATGCCTTGAGCCAACCCCAAAACAGCCAATCGAGTTGTGGCACGATGAAGAACGGAATAAAAACAGGCCCTAACAGAATACAGACTGCTGTTGCTACGATGCCGAAGGCGACAACGATTAAGGCAAGCGCCTCAGTTGCCAGGGCACCCAGCATCAACAAGAAAAACAGAAACATTGCCACCGGCTGCGTCACGCTGGGCGTATCGAGATTGCCTAAGACATAGGCGGTATCGTCGGCAATTCGTTGAGCGTTCGCCTGGCCAATTTGGTTCGAAAGGTTAGCGGCCTCGTCGGTGATGAGGTGATGAAAGTCCCTCCCGAAGCCGGGAATTGGCGCGTCAAAGTAGTTCACCATAGCGAAGCCAAAGCTGATCATGAGAATTAGGCTCACGAAGTTGGCGAAGTGAAATCCGCCACGGTGATCGCCGGCGGCGAGAGCGGCTTTGACGCCATACCAGACGACCAAGATTGTTGCGAAGGCGCGGAAGAGGTTCTGGCCCATGCCGTCGAACACACCCAAATTCTGCTGTACCAGGGTATTGACGGCTTGCAGCATCTGATCGAAGAAGTTCATGACTGTTCCTTCCGCTGATTCTTCCGGGCCATCGCTCTGCTTACGGAAGCCTGTAACTGCCGAGGCTTTGCGTTAGGTTGTTATTGAAGGGAGCTAGGTTTTGCGTCGCCTGCTGACGCATCTCGATTGCGAAATTGAGATTGGCAGCATCAATGTCCCTCTGCCGTTTCGCCTGCAGGACCTGCTGTTCGAGCGTGGCCAGCCGGATGTTGTTGGCATCCTGCAGGGTGCGGAGCGTGAGGACGTTGCTAGCGTTGATCTTGTTTAAAACGCTAACTTCGCTGTTGAGAGCCGGATCACCAGATAGGGAGTCTTGTTCAAGATTGCTGATTTGTTGCTGAAGGGTTGCGGCGTTCGCTCGAACGTTTCCAACGGTCGTAAGAGCCGAAACGTTGGCTCCATCGGAGAGTTCGAGGGAAGCGTAGGCCGATTTCAGATTCTCGGCGTCAGTCGGATTAATGGCATTCAGGTCAGCCTGGTTGTAGGTGAGGAACGGAATGGTAGCGCGTAGGTAGGCCGGGCCGACGCTTTGTGCGCCCGCGCCGTTCGCAGCCCCTACCCAGGCGCTAGTATTTCCATAGAGGTCATTCGCTGTAAAGTTTCGCCATTGGGAGAACATCGCTCGATATCGGGCAGGCATGTTCCTGAGATTTCTCGACATTTGGAGTGCGAGGTTGTACTGGTTGAGGACCTGCTGGTAGGTCTGTCTGAGTTGTGCTAACTGCTGCACAAGTTGGTTGTATCGAAGGACCGCGTTGGCATAGTTCGTGGGGTCATAGACAATCCCCCCGAACTGCCCGTACGACACCGCTGGAATAATCAGCACCGCCACAACGAGACCAATAGCGACGATCTTCTTTGACAGATACTTCATTTTGTACACTCTCCTTTCAACGAGTTTTTCTCACTTCCGAAACCTCTAGATGTCGGGCTGCATGGTGTGCTGACTGTAGTCCGGCAATAGGAGATCGCCCGCGAGGTAGACCTTGACGCGGTTTCCTTCTCGAATCGTTACGGTTGGCAATACATTGAGGAATTTGTCGAGAATTTGCATAGAGGAGTTCGCTAGGCTCGAACCGAAACCGGCGCGTGCCTGGTCGAATGTGGAGTTTGTATAGGCGTTCCCGGTACCTGCCTGAGCGATGCCACCGAGAACGCCGATGGCAAGGGATGCTCCGAAAATCTGGAGATAGTGGTTGTTTACTTTATCCCGCAGGGAAGTTTCCCCAATTTGATTCAACCCCTTGAACTGGTCGAGTGTTATCGAGAATCCATCGGGCATGATGAGCCGATGAAAGAAAATAGCGAGACGCTGCTGACCAAACGCCTCCACCTTTTTTGCTTCGCCCAGAACCTTTGTTCCGGCTGGAATCAAAACGTGCTGGCCATCGTGGGAATAAATGTCATTGGTCACAAGGCAATTCACGGGGCCGGAAAAGGTGCCATTAAGCCGATTAATAAGAAGTGTTTCTAAGACGGTTCCCTCGAACAGCACATAACGTTTGCCGGACGAGGAATTGAAAGCTCCCGGATGGGAACCGTCCGGGTTGTGAATAGTTCCGCTTGGAGCTTTCTGGTCTAGCGCTGCCTCTTGAGCGTTTGCCTGCAGCTCTCGATTGGCCTGAGCGGAAACACGATTCGCTGTCGGGAGTTGCCCCCGGAGCTGCTGAACTTGTTGTTCGAGTTCTTCGGTGTTTGGAGTCAAAGCCTCGTGAGTTGCGGCTGGCGATGGGCCCGTTAATGCTCTGTCTTGTGGCCCAACAAGCTGGTCCGCTTCCTGGCCCCTACGATAGGTAAACGCGACGTTGGGAGCGAAGAGTGACAGGTACTCCCGTTTTTTCTTGTCTTCCTTTACTGGATCGGGTGGCGGCGGTGGTTCATTTTCCGCCGTTGCGCCTGCCGCCAACGGGGATGGAGGAGGTGTGCCATCGGGAGGTAACACGGTCCCGGGGGGAATCCTGTCCGCCAAGCCCATTGCCTGCAGCCTTCCCAAGTCAGCCTGCGAGATTGGTTGCCGCGTCGCGGCTTGGTCCTTTTGAATAGATTGCTTAAAGTCTTGCACCGTCGCCGGGTCCGGTGCCTGCACCCGTGGTGTGGGCGTACTGGCCGTTGCCGAAGTGGCTCGTTTGCCATTTCCCGTGAGCCACATAATGAGCACCATGACTACCGCCACGCCAAGAATCACAAGTTGCTGCGTATTCTTCGGCAGTAGACCGGTTGGTTTGAGCGCCTTTGTCTCGACAGTAGCCCGAGTTTGAGAAGTACTCTCTTTATCCCCTGCATGTTCGGTTGTTTCTGGCATTGGGGTCTCCATTTTCAGATTCTTGCCGCTTTAACTAGCATGCCGTTCGAACGGCAACTTCTTTTTCCCGAGTGCCAGGTAGCCTTTGTCCACGATTTTCGGTATCACGTAGACGCCGTTACTCAGATCGAAGTTGATCAAGTTCGGTTTACCGTCTTTGATTTCGTAGAGGGTGGGTTTTTCTTGGGCAGAGGACTTAATGTAAGTGAATTTGTCGTCGTGATAGATGGCCGTGACCGTGAAGGGTGCTTTCGTGCCCTTTGGTTCATAGATGTAATCGAACTGGAGCTTGCCCGCGTACTGCTCCTTGTACTGGCTAATTTCCCTTTGTGCTCGGTCCTCAGCCGCTTGAACCGCTTGAGACGCCTCAAGCCGCGCCGCATCAACGGCGGTTTTGTATGCCTGCACTTCGGACGCTCGCGCTAGAGGGGGGACCGATGCGGTGCCTCCGATGGTTGATTCTTCTTTGCGCTGGACAAATACCTTCAGATCGGGCTCAGCAGAAGAATCGCTACTGACTTCGGTCAAAAGGAAAGAATAGACGTGGCCGCTGGAGGTGATGAGATTCAGATTGCTTCGAATACCGGCTTGTGCCGGATGCAGGTAACACAGGTTGTGCGCCCCGTTTATGATCCAAAATTCCTTATCACCGGTGGTGGCATCAAGGATCTCCTCGCTTGCGGGAAGCACGATTAGGGTAGAGAAACGTATCTTTGCTCGAATTTGGACAATGTCGGTCTCGGCGTACTGGACCGTTCGTGCCCCTGTTTCAGAACGGGCGGCCCGTGGCCAGATGACGTCCGTACCACAGGTGAGAAGGAGAGTCAGAACTACAACTGAAAACGGCAAACTGGCTTTGCTATGCATTATTGCCTCCTAAAGAGTTAACAAACCCCGGGGAATCGAGTTGAAATGTCCGTCCGCTCATCGAGGTTCCCCTGCAAGGATCTCAAGTCCTCGCTCAAATCCATGTTTCTCGAATGCTTCCGAGCGCTTCCTGTTGTCGAAGGGGTCGTTGGTGTACAGCCAGTAGCTCTTGGGGTCCACTTCAAGATTCGCGATTTTCGCAACGTCGTGGTTCTTGATCAGAAACTGCCGTTTGGGTACCAGAGTCGAAATGAGGTCAATTTCTTTGTCGTTGAGATGGAATTGGTTGCGATACAGGTCTCGGTCCATATCCGGGTTGGCGAGGAAGATTTTGGTCGCGCATGTTTCAATGACCACATCAACGATGTCGGACTTCCGCAACTCATCAAGCGACTGAGTGGAAAGAATCATGGCTGCATTCTGTTTCCGCCAAGTCTTGAGTGCCTCGATGATGTAGGAGCGTATTCGAGAATTCTTGAAGAAAATCCAGGCTTCGTCGATCAGGAACGCTTTGAACACATTGGAAATATCGCGATTGGTGATGACCTGATTGGCTCGGTGCAGGATGTAGAAGAGAAGAGGTTCGAGAATTTGCGGATACTGCTGCATGCCCTGAAAATCAAAGCACTGGAAGCGTGAAAAGGTGACGGTGTCTTGGACGTTGTCGAAGAGGAAACCGAACTGCCCCCCAACGGTCCATTTCTGCAATCGCAAGGAAAGAGCGCGAGGAAGGGTATTCACGAGGACCCCTAGAGTCCGTAGCTCAGGTTCCACGCTGTAGAGGTTTTCGATCTGTTGATACAACTCTTGCTCTTCCTCCATCGAAAGTGCATCGCCCGAATGGCCGTCAGCGAGGACTTTGATAAATAAGGCTAGGAAGTCGAGGTTTTGTTTGTTGTTCGGTAAGCAGAAGGGGTTGATCGTGAATCCAGCCGTGTGAGGTCCGACTTTGATGTAGGTTCCATCAAAGAGGCGTGTCAGGTGTTCGAAGCTGCCGCCCAGATCGAAAATGAATGTGTACGGGGCATATTTCTGCAGATTAGTGATCAGAAAATTCAGCAAGAACGACTTGCCAGAGCCGGTCCGCCCGAGGATGACACTATGCGCCGTGTCCTTGTAATGGAGATTCAAGTAGTAGGGGGTTCGGTGATTAGTCTCAAGCACAGCGAGGTATTCCTGCTTAAGGTGGATGTTGAATTTGTTTCCTGAGTGCAGCGTAAAGAGAAAGGAGTAGTCGGCGTAGTTTGTATTCAGAATCAGGAGTGATCGGAGATTGAATGCGTAATTGCCAGGAACTGTCGCGAGGTAGGAGTTAAATAGGTTGTAACTTTCTTCGTAGAGCTGCGCATCGTGGACACTGAAATGCTTATAAAACTCGGCGCACGCGGTTTCAATCTTGGAGAGATCCTTGTCGAATATAACTACAGTGAGCGAATATTGGCCAAAGTAGTTGCCCTTGATCTCGATTTCCTTCAACGCCTCCCCAAGGTCGTGGACTTGCGCCTCCTTGGACTCGTCAATCAAGATGTCCTCATTCCGCTGAGGTTGGTCGGATGTGGTTACGTAGCTCGTGACGGAGCGCTTGGTATTGTGAAAGTGCCGTCGCCTGGAGTGAATGAAGGAACGGCTCTTGAGCGGTTCCTGCTTCTTCCACTCCGTGCAAATGAAGTAGTTGGCTTCGACTTCCAAGAGCCCTTTGAAAATGAGCGGGAAGCTGTGTGCCGAGGGTTCCTTCAGAGTGAGTACTTTGACGTAAAAATCGTCCACACGAAGAAAACCACGATGGCATTCGAGATGAGATTCGCAGAGGTAGTAGTCCAGAAACGTGTCGTGTTTCAATCGTGCGTTCTCGATCTTCAGTGGCGAGAAATTCAGAATCTGCTTGAGCACACGGAACGCCTGGGTTTTAGGCAGCGTCCTGATGCCCACGAAGTCGAGAACCTGAGCACAGAAGTTGCGAGCCTTTGCTCGAAGTGCCGTTCGCGACCTGTCCAGCTCACTCTCGATGAGCAGGAGCTGTTTTCGAGTCGAGAGCATTGCAAGCAACTCACGGATGGCCTTGGCGGGGTTGGATGGCAGCGCAGCTAGGCAATTCAGAATCGATGCCTTGTGCCGAAAGCCCTCGTAAAGGATTACAAAGCAGATTTCGATCGAGTACAAAGAGTCAGCTTTGGTGTCCAGATAGCTGATGCGGTTGTGAATCGCGGCGTTGACGACTGGATTGCCGTATGTTTTGAACGGGATGCGTTCACCGTTTCGTTTAAAGAGGTACTGATAGACGCGGCAGTTCTCATCAAAGAGGCGAAATGCGGCGGTTAGCCTTCCGGTGAGATTTTCGATCGTGTTTGTGTCGAGGCATTCATAGTCAACGCCGTCAATAACCAAGATGATTCCGAGATCGCCTGATTTGGTGAGAAATATCTCGTCGTCGATGAAGCCGAAGAGATTGACTTGGCTGCACAACGAGCCGGCCGCGTCAAATTCCTTTGTAATCTGTTTGAGCCTAAACATGATTGATCCTCCGTACCGCGATTGGCTCAAACTTCATGGGGTCATATTGGGTTTTGATTTTTGTTGAATTCAGCAAGAACCGCAGGATCTGCGGGTCCGTTTGCGTCGCCCATCGGGCGAACAGATACAGGACAGAGAACATACCCATGGCCCCGATTAGGCTATTCAATAGATTGAACACGCAAGCACCAAGCACGAGAGCAAAGAAGAACAGTTTCCGCTCTGCCCCCATGATGGTGAGGGGGCGATTCAATGATCGAAAAATGGGATTGCGGATCATGCTCATTTGTCCTGGATGAGTTCAGACTCCGAACAGCCACGTGAGAAAGTTCACGGCAAGGACTGCCATTCCGATACCGAAGACGATTCCGGCAAAAGTTCGTTTTGCTCCGCCTTCACCAAAGGCGAACGTGAGTCCGCCGATCACGAGTGCAATGAGTGCAAGCCCCTTCGCGATGGGTCCAGTGAACGACTGCTGAAGTACATTTACCGCGTTTTCCCAGGGAGAATTGCCTTGCGCTCGGGCCGTGCCGGCCATTGTAAGAATTGTTCCGAGGGTAATCGGCCACCGCTGGATTGCCCCAAAGAGATGTGAATGCTGCCTAACATTGAGTCTTCGCATGGTTGTTCTGGTGCTCCTTCCTTTTGTATTGATTGCAATACATCTGGCATGCGTCGGAAGGTACCGGGACAGTGCGGTTGTCGTCCAATACTTCGTTCGGTGATGGCTATAACTCCTGGCTATAAACGAAGGGAATTGGCGGGTTGCGAAAGACTCTTTTGACCTGGGCCTGAACGAAAAAGCGCCTCGGCGGTGACGCCGAGGCGCGCAAAAATATGGGTTATGCGGCCTTCTGCTGTGGTACTGCTTCGAGTGCAGCCAGGATGATGGAGGCTGTCGCCTGAACGTGTTCGAGACTCGCCAAAAGCAACTTCGCATCTCCACCATAGAGACCGATGTAGTCACGACTGGAGGTGCCCGGATTCATCCCGATCGCGCTGCAAACCACGTAAGCCACGGACTCTGCTTCGGTTTCGCGGATGCGCTTGTCCGTGTGGGCTCGGCGATCTCCAAAGTGCATGTCGGAGTGCGCGACTTCATGAACTAACGTCGCGAAGGTTTCAGCGGGACTCTCGGAGGGTAATAGAGTGATCTTGCCTTTCTCGGCCCTTCCTTTGGCTGGGGCAATGGCGTCAGAGTAACTGAGCTCCACTCCATTTTTCCGAACGAACTCTTCGAGCCGTTCGAGATATGCATCTGGGTCGCCCGTAACGCTGTCGATCTGGGGCAGGTCGTCGCCTGCGGTCTGCTGTTCATCCCAGACGTAAACCGCGCGGAAACCAGCCACATGACGAGATTCTTCCACTTCACCAAATTGCTCTTTCTTTTCTGATTGTTTGCGATAGATCGGGGCAAGAATCATGATGCCTTTCTCGCCTTTCTTGACCTGGCGTCCAAAAGACTGCCAAGTTTTGTAACCGGCCACGCGTCCGGCATTCGGACACTGTTTCAGGATAAGAAGCACGTTCAGAAAGGAGTAGGCTCTAAACCTCGCCATGGCTCCGAGATATCGCGTCAACGCCTCGCTGTGACCTTGGTTTAGATCTTCTACGAGCTGCTCGATCGCTTGATTTGTAACTTGCTTGATGTTTTCAGAATTCATTTTATTGTCCTTTCGGTGTATGAAGGTTGGCTCCTTCACACAGGAAGAGGAGCCAAACCGGAATCGATTCACCGGAAGGACAAGATGTGTCTTTAGAGGCCGAAACGGATTGCGACGAGCCTGCCAGATCGTTGTTTCTGGCAGAGTCGTGCGCTAGTGCAGGCCTAGTGCCAGTAGGTTTGCTATGTAGTGTGAACGTGTTAGACGTGGGCTATGTAGCCAGCGGAAACAGTTCTGGACGCTGCAAAGAATCTGAGCAACCGTTTGGACTTATAGGCAGTAAATGTAGAGGGGTAAAGAGCGAAACCCGCTGACAGTTTGGAAATCTAGCCTGCAGATCAGACCCCTCGCCGCCATCTGCTATATGGGTTGAGGGGTGACGCCGAGGATCATCGAGATGTGCGCACTTTAATTGCTTGCCTCTCGCAACTCTGGACGGGTACGATTCGATCTGGAGGAAGTCTTTAACCACCCACGAGCAGCTTGCCGCCCTCAAAACAAGATAAGTTGATGGGCATGTCTTGAGCCAATCGGCCCTGCAGCAAGCGGTTCAAACGTCTCGGACAGAAATGCACGCAGAGATTTCAAAATAGGAGAAGCTGGCTCTCCGAAATGGGCAAGCCCCGTTTCCACCGTCAGAATCTCGTCAAGAAATTTCCGAAATACGATTCTATCGCTTGCTGAAGAAAATGCTGCTGGTGTAGTGATTGCCGCGATACCCTCCTGCGACACGATTTCAAGAGCTTCCGATTGGGTCGTCACTTCGTGAAATATCTGCGGCCTTACTCGAATCACAGAGAAAAGTCGTTTCAGGCTGTTGCCAAAACGAGGTTCGATATCGCCCCGTATTTTCACCAGGGGTAATTGATGCAAGTCGGTGACTTCAATATGCTTTTTCTTTGTTAGAGAATGCTCATGGGGTAGCGCTAGGAGTAAGCGCTCCCGGTGCAAGACATTGAATGTGACGCGATTTTCTATAACTGGCAACATCACGAGGCCTGCATCTATCCGTCCACGAATCAGTCCATCTACATGCTCGGCAGTGTGGCCACTTACACAACGAACGTCTGCAGCAGGATGCGCGTCGGATAAGAAACGTCGCGCTTTCGATACAATGCGGAAATCGATCAGCGGTGAATAGCCTAGGTTTAACGTTGCAGATCGTTGTCCATAGGCGGCGCGCGCTTCTTGAATTGCACGATCCGCATGAACCAGTGCAAGGCGCGCCTGTGCCGCGAATGCTTCGCCTGAACTTGTTAGCACCACTTGCTGCCCACCCTTTGTCCTCTCGAACAACCTCACATCGAGTTCTCTTTCGAGATCGCGGATCTGGGTGCTAAGCGTAGGTTGTGAAACATGCAGGCGCACGGCGGCCTGAGTAAAATTTAATTCCTCTGCGAGCACGGAAACGTACCGATATAGCCGAAGTTCAATACCGGGGTACATACAACCCTTTCCGGGACCGAAACACTTTGGTTCTTGGATATGTTCACTTCTTGCGGGGATTTAGAAGGAAAGCCTGGCGATTATGCCAGAGCTTTTTTGTCAAATACAGCTATTTTATTGTAATTTATGATATTGAGAGATTTCTTCCTGTTTTCAGACATCCAATAGCGGACGGTTATAAGTCGCGGCCAACTAAGTATTGGACCCGAGTGGGCCAAGCCAGCTAGGTTTCCTCAGGTTGTTCTGCCCACGCTAGACTCCTTCTGCCTCAAGTAGCGGGGAGATCATAGGGGCAACTGCCCACGAACAAAAGGGGAACTACGATGGCTACAGAAACGTCAATCCTGGTACGAACACCAGAAACGCTGGCTTTAAGCAAATTGGAAGCAGCTCGAATGCTCGGCGTGAGTCTTCGGACGGTCGATCGACTCATTGCCCTGAAACATTTGCAGGTTCGCCGCCTGGGGCGGAGAGTCCTAATTCCGCGCAACAGTCTTCAAAGTCTTCTCAAGGCAGATCATCCGACGCAAGCCGCTTGATAATCTAGCTGCTAGATTATAGACTTGCGATGTGTCTAAGAAATATCTCCCCGGCGATGACGTGCTGGAATTCCTCCGCAAGATAGGGAGGAAGGGCGGGAATGCACGGGCTAGAAAATACGATACAAATACCTTCCGCAAATGGTCCAAGGAATCGGGCGCGGGACGACCTCCGAAAGTTAGGAAGGAGGACCGATGAAGCAACGAGGAATCTTCGAAAAGGAACCAGGTTCAGGAATCTGGTGGATTTGTTATTTCGATCAGTTTGGCAAGAAACGGCGTGAAAAAGCCGGCACGAAAAGCGTTGCGGTCAAGCTTTACGGGAAGCGAAAACAACAGGTGCTTGAAGGAAAGAAGCTGCCCGAGATATTTCGAAAGCCATCGGTAAATTTTGGTCAATTAACTGATGACGCTTTGGCATATTCAAAGCGCAACAAGCGGTCTTATAAGACGGATGTCCCGCGTTTTGCCAGTCTGAAAGAATGGTTCGGCGCACAACCTGCAGAGGAGCTGACCCCAAAAGAGATTGAATCCGGACTTGCGAAAGTGGCAGAGCAGGAAAAGTGGGCGCCATCAACATTCAATCACTATAGGTCGCTGATGTCTCTGAGTTATCGCCTGGGGATTCTGAATCGAAAGGTCACAGTGAATCCTGCGCGTTCCGTGACGCATCGCCGCGAGGATAACAATCGGATTCGGTTTTTGACAATTGAGGAGGAGAAAAAACTGCGCAAAGTCATCGAGACCAAGTGGGCCACTCACATGCCTGAGTTCGATTTGGCGATCAACACGGGTCTGCGAAAGGGCAGTCAGTACGGACTTACTTGGGACATGATAGACTTTAAGAGTAGGATGTTGAGCATTCCGCGGACGAAGAACGAAGAACCGATACACGTCCCATTAAATGATGCTGCGGTGGCCGCCCTCAGGGTAGTGCACGACCGGGGCGAGGCCAGAGGGCGTGTGTTCCAGTCGGCCAAGACGGGTGAACCGCTCGAAAATGGACGACACTGGTTTGACGACGCGGTTGTGGAAGCGGAGATCAAGAACTTTCGTTGGCACGACTTGCGGCATACGTTTGCGAGCCGCCTGCGAATGAAGGGTGCTCCGCTGGAAGATATTGCAGATCTGTTAGGGCACAAGAGTCTGACCATGACAAGAAGGTACGCTCATCTGGGTCCGAACAAGCTGCATGCGGTGGTATCTTTGCTCGGAGCAAGTGACACCACAAGTGACACCACCCAAAAGGGTGTCGCGGTCAGCTGCAGGGCAAGTTGTTGCTTAATAACAAGTTAGGGGCGTAGCTCAGTGGTAGAGCAGCGGCCTTTTAAGCCGAAGGTCGTGGGTTCGATCCCCACCGCCCCTACCAAATTCCACTTTCTATGCGGGAAGAGTCAAAAGCCGCCCGCCAGAATTCAGCGGGCGCAAGAGGCGAGCACCCTTGAAAGGCACAAGGTTGCGGCACCCAAAATCGTCTCGATGAAGACTACAATTCGGCTACTGCTGCGGCGGTGCTTTAGTCTTCGTAGCCTTATTGAGACGAGCAGCATCGGCGACACTGAGTTCAGGCTGTGACATTTCGACCAACTGAGGCTGTGAAACACCTGCGCTCTGGCGCGTAGAGGCGGCCACTGGGGCAGGAGTCGTACCTGAAACGAGTTCCGCGCTTAGTGTGATCGAGCCACCCGAGAAATTCATATCTCGAACCCAATCTTGAAACCCGGCCTTTCGGACGGATACGGCATGTTTGCCTGCCGGAACGCTCACGGTGGAAGGCGTGTTCCCGACAAAGTTTTGGTCGAGATAGATGTCAGCCCCCGCCGGATTCGAGCTGATGGCGAGATTGCTGGCAGCAGCAGCTACGACCGGCTGGACAGGACCTTCTTCGGCCAACTGAAACTTGGCAGGATCCAACTTCATATCACCGTTGACAAAGGTGGGGACATCAGTTCCTTTGGGAAATGTAATATCCTTTCCGTGCATGAGCAGGAAGAGTGGCGCTGCTGGCCAAAACACAATAGCGGCCGCAACGATACCGACGGTCATTCCTCCTGTATGGCCCCCTCCTTTGCCGTCCTTAACAGCGCGAAGAGCTGCCTTTTGACCGTCAACAAGCCGAACGGAATCCATTATGATTTCCAGTTTTCCACCGCGTGCCATGCGTCTTTTTGGCATAGCCTCGGTCACCGTTCCCAGTGCGCTCGCGCCCTTAGGGATTACAACGACTCCGTTGACCAGAACGTCCTCTAATACTTCGAATTCCACACGGTCGTTGACATGTGCGTCCGCAGACGAAACCGTCTGTGAGAGCCGCAGTTTGATTGGCGTCCCGTCTTCAAGCACAAATGCAGTGCGAGTGGAAACGGCAGCCTGCTGCGCTTCAAGGATTGGAATAATGGCCGTTTGGGACAGAAGCAGTAAGGAGCAGATTATCGGACGAAAAGTGGTTCCCGTTTTCATGGTTTCTCCTTTTGACTACAATCAAGTTTGTCTTTCGGTTGAGTTTCATTGTCACAAATAGGCATGGGAGTAACCGGATGGTACCGACGTACTACCATGTCTTAAAGATTACGTCTAAATGGAGGCATTGGATTCGTTGAAGCGCGCTTCAAGTCCTGCAAGACGCTGGCTGGCGTTTTATTGCGCTACGCTGATCCGTGAAATCGACCCTGACGCCCAATGCTCGACGATCGTCGAGCATTGGCCGCCATCGCAAAAGCCTAGGGTTTGTATGTAAAGGATGTCCCGGGACGGTTTGTAAAGGATTTCCTGGGACTTGACACAAAACCGAGAGGGCGGGTGGCGCATGCTTGCTGCGCTAAAACCTCTTGGGTGGCCTACCCTTTCGGTTTTGGTTTTGGAAAGGGTGGGCCCCTCTTCGCCGTCGACTTCTCTGGCTTGTTTTTTCTTCATCCCCAAGGGTCCATGCGCAACAGGCCTTCTCCTCGATAGTAGTGGCACCAACTGCTCCACGGCCAGTCTCCGGGATGCTTCACGAGTTTTGCCTGGACGGGATTTCCGTGCATATAGTGGAGCTTCTCCGTCATCTTCGCGCGGGAATGGACATTGAAATCATAATAGCGGCGTTGCCAGAAGCGGCGGTATTCGCCGGAAAGCTCTGGAAAACGAAGGGCCAGCTGGCCCGGGCGCTGGCGTTTTCTGGCGCGCAGGGTGCGGGAGACGCGCTGCTTGAAACTCTGGATGATCTTGGCGGGAGCGGCGGTGCCGGACTCGCTCAGGAGCAGGTGCACATGTTCGGGCATGAAGACGTAGCCAACGAGAGCAAAACCGTAACGCTTCCATGTTTGCTGAAGGGCGCGAACAGCCAGATTGCGGGCGTGAACGGAGTCCAGGAACGGCCGTCGCTGATAACAGCAAAAGGTGATGAAATGCAGATCGCCAAAACCGGTGATGCGCTTTAGATTTTTGGGCATCGGGGAGAAGAGGGGCCCACCCTTTCCAAAATCAAAACCGAAAGGGTAGGCCACCCAGGAGTGGGAGTCTATTATTGATTGCCTGCAACCGATAAGTGCCTGCTAACTTAACGTACTAAAATTCGGAAATGGATGCGCCACCCGCCAGTTGGAATCGGGCGGCGGCGATATGCCCTCGGCGGCTCTCCTGTCGACGGATTTCCACGTTCGGCCGGGGGCAACGCTCCCCCTCAACGCGTAGCCTTTCACTTTGAGCGGTTTACGGACCGTCAAAAATATCCTCGATAGCATCTGGAGCGTGTCGATTTCGGCGATCCTGGTTCGACGCTACAGTAGAGACTGGATTGCGCCGGCACTGCCCGGAACAACACCAGTCGCGGGTCAAATCACAGGAGAAACGACGATGCGATTCATGCTGATTCTAAAAGCGAACAAAGACTCCGAAGCCGGCAAGATGCCGAGCGAGGAATCGATTGCCGCGATGGTGAAGTACAACCAGGAACAGGCCAAGGCGGGAATTCTGATCGATGCGGCGGGTCTTTACCCCAGTTCCAGAGGCGCGCGAGTTCGGGTCGCGACCGGCGGAAAGAAAACGGTGACCGATGGACCATTCACCGAGTCGAAGGAGCTGGTCGGCGGCTACTGGATTATCGAAGTGAAGTCGCTCGCGGAAGCAATCGAGTGGGCGAAGCGAGCTCCGGGGATCGCCGAAGAGTCCGGACCAGGAAATCGAAATCGAAGTACGAGAGTTTATTGCGTTCGAATGACTTACCGCCGAGTGACAAGGCCGGAACTTGTAGGGGCGGAGCTTGCTCCGCCCGGCGTTACCTGCAAGCAGCATCGCGCCGCCGTCCGCAAGACGAGTCCACGTTATTTGTTTGAAGTAAGGCCAAGGTACCAGAGCCGTACCATGCAAACTTGTTCACATTTTGGACAGTTCTTACCCACTTTGCCTTCTGTTGTTGCTCCTCGGATTTTTTGGAAATTGGGGCCTTCTCGCTGGCATGTATACCAGTAAATATGTATTTAAGACTCTGCTGAATGGCGGCGCTGCAGATGTTTTTGGACGGCGGTCTCCAGATTAAAATGCATGGCCTCGCGCCCCAGGATTTCAGCCAGCGGGGATTTCTGGACGACTTGCAAGACTCCCGGATTCAGGCCAACAAGCCAGACGGAAACGTTGCGTGCGCGTAGGCGCTTTTCCGCATCGCTCAAAGCTTTTAGGGCGGTGAACTCCAGATCGGGCACGCCGCTCAGATCCAGCGCCACAACCTGTGGTTTTGCCTGGTCAATCAGGCGGCGCATCTTCTCCGCGATGTGCTCGGCGTTGGCGAAGAAGAGGCGCCCTTCGACGCGGAGCAGAAGGAGGTCCGGAAAAGCTTTCGTCTTCGGGATGATCTTCCGAGCGAGGACGAAAAACGTTGGTGCCGGGCTTCCGGCCCAAGACGTAAACGGGCGGGTCTGCCACCTGGTAGGCGAGGCCGACGAGAGACAAAATGATAGCGACAAGGATGCCCTTCAACGTGCCGAGAGCGATGACTCCCGCAAAAGCTGCCAGTGCCCAGGTGAACTCGGTGCGCCGGATTTTGAGGATGGCGCTGAACTCAGCGGGTTTGATTAGTCCGATGGAGTAGATGACCACGACGGCGGCCAGAGTGGCCTGCGGCATCAGGGAAAGAAACGGCGCAAGAAAAAGCATGGTCGCCAAAGTCGCGGCGGCAGTGACAAGTTCCGCAAGCTGGCTGCGAGCGCCAGCCAGGCGATTGACGGCCGTCTGACTGGTGCCGCCACCCGCGGGCATGGAACCGAAGAAAGCCCCGCCAATATTTGCCAGGCCCGTCGCCAGTAATTCGCGATTCGCCTTTGGAGTGGGTTCATCACTCCTCGCAAAAGCGCGACCTGCGGCAATCGTTTCCGTAAAACTCATCAGTGCGATTCCTAAAGCACCCGGCCAGAGCGCTGAAACCAGAGCGAAATTGGGGAGGCTTAGACTGGGCAAGCCTCGGGGAATCGTGCCGATGAGTTCTACGCCGTGGGACTGCAAGTTCAGAAAATGTGCTCCGAAGACTCCCGCCGCCACGGCTATCAGAGGAGCGGGAGCGCGCGGAATAAAACGTTCGAAACCGAGCAGCAGCGCGATCATGACCGCTGCAAGGGCTACCGTTGGCAGGGATGATTCGGGCAGTCCCTGGAAGATTGCGAACAGGTTGTGAAAAAATGTGCCCTTGGCAAAATGAATGCCAAGCATTTTGGGAATTTGATCCAGAACGATCACCGTGCCGATCCCGGCTTTGAAACCAACCAGCACGGGTTCCGAGATGAAGTTGGCGACGAAACCCAGTCTGAGGACCGACGCCAGCACAAGCATCGCTCCCACCAGCAGTGCGAGCGTGGCGGAGGCTTGGAGCAGGGAAGCGGCGTCGCCGTTGGGAGCGACCTGACCAAGTTCGGCGGCGGCCAGAATCGCGAGCGTGGTGGTTGTGCTGACGCTTAGCGGACGGGAAGTTCCCAACACCGCGTAAATGATCATGGGAACGAATGCGGTGTAGAGACCGACCTGCACGGGAAGGCCGGCGACGGTCGCATAGGCCATGGCTTTGGGAATCACGACCGCGGCGGTGGTGAGACCAGCCACAATATCTGGTCGCAGCCAAGCCGAGGGATAGCCAGACATCCAGCCCATCACCGAAGATTTATCGTGGCTGTGAGCCTCGGAGGACAATTCGCATCTCCACTCAACTCTTCTATTTTCGATGGAGCCGCTTGAAGGTCAGTATTTCTCGGGAACGAACTTGTGGCGTTTCAGGGATTGCTGGTCGTCGTAACTGTGTTTCCCCGAGCGCTTCGGCAATTTGATTTTCTCGTGCGGCACTTTTTTGTAAGGAATCAGACTGAGAAAATGTGAAATGCAATTCAGCCGGGCCTTGCGCTTGTCGTCTGAGCGCACCAGGTGCCAAGGCGCGTGCTTGGAGTCCGTTGCCTGGAGCATCTTGTCGCGAGCGCGGGAATAGTCATACCAACGCCCGAAGGACTCCAGGTCCATGGGGCTCAGTTTCCACTGGCGAAGAGGATCTTTGATGCGAGCCTCGAAGCGGCGTTGTTGCTCATCCTGTCCCACTTCCAGCCAGTACTTCACCAGAATAATTCCCGCATCGACGATATATTTTTCAAACACCGGGCAGAGGTCCAGAAATGTCTGGTACTGCTCCTTGCTGCAAAAACCCATCACCCATTCGACGCCGGCGCGGTTGTACCAACTTCGATCGAAGATGATGATCTCGCCGGCGCTCGGAAAATGCTGAATATAGCGTTGGACGTACATCTGGCTCTTCTCGCGGTCAGAGGGCGCGGGCAATGCGTTCAAGCGAAATACCCGCGGACTGACTCTTTCAGTGAGC
The DNA here is from genome assembly GCA_963824925.1 of uncultured Acidobacteriota bacterium. Taxonomy (GTDB): domain Bacteria; phylum Acidobacteriota; class Terriglobia; order Acidiferrales; family UBA7541; genus Acidiferrum. The sequence continues at coordinate 385,685 of CAWGRE010000018.1, read as the reverse complement.
GCGCGGATCGTGCCGCCCTTCCCGGCGGCGTCGCGTCCTTCAAAAACCACGATTACGCGAAGGCCTTTGTGCTTCACCCAGTCCTGTAATTTGCAGAGTTCCGCTTGAAGTCGCCGGAGCTCTTTTTCATATTTTTTGCGCTTCAGGGATTTGTCTTCGTGTTTGCCATTTTTGTTTGCCATGGAGAGCCACTCCTTTTCAGAGACTCAACGCGCCGATGCAGCTTTTGCCGAGATCGTATGCGTCGCAACTTGGATTGCGCGTTCGTAAGAGGGCGCGAATTATCGTGCCCCTACATCAAATGCCGCGCCATTCATTGCGTCTGGGCGGATGGCGCAGGAGCGAAGAAATTTGAGCTACGAAACGTTCGAACTGCGGGCCGTATTGGGTGACGACAGCGAAGACGATCCCCTGAGATCGTGCTTCGCTGCGGGCGAATCAGTCCGTTGAATCTGATGGCCAACTGGCATCCGTCTTCTGCCAGGTTTTATCCGGGTTGTAGAGTTCCATATCCTTGAAAATCTTCAGAGTGTCTGGTCCGAGATCTTTCTGATAAATAATTCCTTCATAACTCACAATGAAGGTTGTGACTCCCGTGACGCGGTACTCTGCGGGCGCGGCCACCAAGGCGAATCCGCCAATCATCGCTCCCTCGACAACGAAATTCATTTTGCCGAGCGGCGCAGCAGGACCCTGCCCTTTTAGAACTTTGAAGTAGTAGCCGTGAAAGGGCTTCGACTTGTCCGTGTAGCCCTCGGCCAAGGCATCCGCAAGTTCTTCGGCGATTGGTCCTTCGAGAGTGCCGTCTGGATTGCGCCACACCAGTCCGTTCTTTTTTCCGGGTGAGCTGATGATTTGTTGCGCGTACTGGTTGACGTTGGAACCAGCGTGGATGCTCCAGGAATACTCGATCTGGGCTTGCACATAGTTGCGGCAAGTCTGAATGGCGTCCAGTTCGTTGGCCCCGATACGCCGGTATTAGCAGTTCCTGACGGCCGGCTACTGTATCGAAAACCCACTTTCCGTTTCGTTTGACGATGGGGATGGGCATGGGCCAATTCCGCTCGCCGACAATCAGGATGGCGCGGTCCGGCTTTTTCGGGTCGATGGCGATGGAGTTTTTCTCTTTCGCTTCCGCGGCAAAGGCAATGGCGATGTTCTTGTCCTGGACGGAGTCTTCCGTCGCGACAAGCGTTTCGCCCTTCGGGCCAAGGATTTTCCGCATCTCTGTCAGATCATAAGTTCCTGCGGCCGCGATCAATGCATCCGCCGCTGCCTTTGGCGTTGCGAAGGTCTCTTGTGCAGGGCTTGCGGCGGCTGGCGCCTTATCCTGGCCAAATCCCGGCATGGAGATGACCAGCGCTAGAAGCGAGGAGAGAGAAAACAGCAGGAGTGTGCGCGAAACTGCGAAGGTGGAATTCCGTTTGTTTGTGGACATCATTTTTTCGTTTGTCATGGTTTTTCCTTACCTCCGCCGCCCCCCGCCGCCACCACGACTTCCACCGCTGCTGCGAGACATGCTGGACGAACCGCGTGAACTGCTGGCACGGGCCGAGCTTCCACTCTTGCCACTGGAACCGCCGCCGAGCGCGGTGCTGCTGCCTCTATTGCTCGCACCAGAAGATCCGCCACGATTTCCGCCGAGATCCGACGTCCCAGCGGAGGGGCGATTGCCGCCTCTGTCGCCGCCGCTTACATTCCCCTGGCTTGGGCGCGCGCCGGATTGGCCTCTGTTTCCCGCGTTCCCTTGATTCTGGCGAGCATTGGACTGGCGATCCGAAACGGATGAGCCTCGGCTGGTGCCGCCATACTTGTTGGCCGTGGACCTATCGGAGTACGGAGTTCCTCCGCGGTGGCTCGGGTTGTGCTGCCAGTTGTTTCCTCCGGCGCCTCCCCGACTGCCATTGTGGTTCACCCGGTTACCGCCATTGATGTTTGTGTTGCGATTGAAATTGTTGTTGTTATTGATGGTGATGTTGTTGTTGCCGCCCCAACCGCAGCCATAACCCCAGCCGCCACCCCATGCTGCGCCCATCGCCAATCCCACGCCGAACGAAATCGCCACGCCCGCCGCGTAATAGCCGGGCGGGGGATAATAGATTGGAGGATAGGGATACACGGGAGGACCGTAGACCACGACGGGGTTGTAACTCGGGACGTAGACGACTTGCGGATCGGCCTGCTGGATGATGATCACTTCCTTAGTCTCAACGACCTTGGTCTCCACCTTCTGCTGCTCCGTGGATTTCAGATTTCCCGCACCCTCCGCTTTCTTCCGCATGCGCTGAACCGCATCCATCACATCGTTCTCCTGTGCCAGGAACGCGTTGCCAAGATCGGTTGTCCATTGAATATCGTCGGCCAGGCGTTTTACGACTTCGGGCATCGCCGCCATTCCCTGAACGCTCGGATCCCAGGGTTGTTTGGCCACCGCGTCCGCAAGAGCCTTGTCCTTCAAATTCGGATTTTTGGCCAGCCACTGTTGGAGCTGGATGATTTCGAGCGGATAGGTTGACGCCGCAAGCACCTGGGCGAGCATGGGGTCTGGATAGAGCGCAATCGGGGCTACGAGCGAGTCGAGTTGATCCGCTGGCAGCTTAGGGGCCGGTTGATCCTGATCATTTTGAGCATTCGGTGCGGGAGTGTCTGGGAGCTGCTTCTCTTGCGAAGTTCGCCGTCCTGCTGCGACCGAGAGGCCGTCGCCTGGCAGCAGAAGAAGCGAACAAAGAACAGCGGCGCTGCATCGTGCGACACTTCGGAAAAGTCTTAAACCGGCGTTGTACGTCATGGGGTGAAGACTCCGTTCTGGCAAAGCATCAGGGCGTATTCCCATCCTAAAGCCCAGGCAACACTTTAGGCGCGATTACAAAAGAGTCAAGAAAGAAACGTCCTCGCGGCGCTATAGTCCAACTCCGTAGACGTTATACAGTAGCCTCTAATTATAACAAAATTAGGTTGAGCGGGTTGGTTTTTCGTCGCAGCACCTTTTATTCCTGTCGCGAGGGATGGCCCTTCCTGAGATGCTATTCCCATCCGGGTTTGGAATTCCTTCTGATAGCTTGCATGAATCCAGGCACGTAAACCGGAGCCACCTTGATTGAGCAAAAGATCAACGAATTTTTCGGCGATGCGGAGGCCACCGGCTTTGGAACCGGCTGGTGGAGCGGAATATTGTCCGTCTTTTTTGGATTTCTTTCGTTCGGCGGAGTGCTGTGCCTGCATTTTCCCCGGCTGCTGAGCTCTCCTGAATTGCGCGCACATTATCCAATGCACACTATGCGCGTTTTAATCCAATGCCTGATCGTGGGAGCCATTTTATTCGGGGTTATTTCCTCGATTCTGCGCAAGAAAAAGATTCTGGCATTCACGGGAATGCTGCTGGCCATGGCGGCCACGGCTTTCGGCGGGTCCAGCGTTCCGCTGAACGATGATGTGCACGGCGGGCTGGCCATTGGTCTGGATTGGTTTTTGCTTGATTTGTTTTTGATGGCGCTGATTTACGTGCCACTGGAAAGACTGTGGCCGCAATATCCGGAACAAGGCACATTCCGGAAGCAGTGGACCCAAGACATGGTTTATTTCATGTCCACGCATCTGCCGCTGCAAATTCTGTCTTTTCTGGTTTTATTGCCCGCCACCCAGGCCACCAAATACCTGGGTGTTCCGGTTCTTCAACAAGCGATTGCCCGCATGCCCTGGCTCATCCAGTTTTTTCTCGCCGTCCTGGTGGCGGACATCGCGGAATATTTTATTCATCTAGCTTTGCATAAGGTCCCGTTTCTCTGGCGCTTTCACGCCATTCACCATTCGTCGAAGGCGCTGGACTGGATCGCGGGCTCACGCTCGCATTTTGTGGACGACACGCTGGTGCGCGGATTTATACTGGTCCCGATGATGCTTGGATTTTCGCAAACGATCATTCTGGTCTATCTGGTATTTGTCACGCTGCACGCCACCTGGACGCATTGCAATTTCGGCCCCAATGCCAAATGGCTGGAAAAGTTTCTGGTTATGCCCAGATACCACCACTGGCACCACACCTCCCAAAAAGAGGGCATCGACAAGAATTTCGCGATTCATTTTCCGTGGATCGATCGGATTTTTGGAACTTACTACTATCCGGAAACCTGGCCGGAGAAGTATGGGCTGGACGGCGAAGAAATTTCGCCCAGTTTTCTGGGACAAACGATTGAGCCATTCATGAAGCGACGAAAGAGTGCCTAAAAATTCAGCGCGCTCAAGGGCACGTCCTTGGGCAACTCCGCGCCTCTGGTGGTGGCCTCCACCAGCCCCAACGATTTCATAACTTTTACGGTGGCAAATCCAAAGTCGTATTCCGTCTCGTCGTGGCTCAGGCGCAAAAGGCCCGGATAGTGGTGATGATTATTCTGCAGGCAGGCGCTGAAGGTGGCCGTTACCGGCAGCCACTCGCCAATATTCATGGCGTTGTCGTCATCCTCGTGATAGCGCCGGTAGCCGAACGTCCGGGTGTGGGTCCAATAGTTTTGAATCATATTCACCCATAGCGCAAAAATTCGCATGCCCACCCACATCGTCACGGTAAACTTCAGGTCTCCAACCAGCTTCCATAAGAGATAGAAGCTGATGGTTTGCGCCACGATCGCAAATAGCGGGTTGGCAACCACGCGAAAGGTCCGGGACTGTAAAATCGGGTCGACCGCCAGATTGTCGTTGCAGCGGTAGGGCATCACACAAAGATACAGAGTCCGCCAAAAACCATCGCCGGAAAGCTTATTGGGGTCTCCATCGTGGTCCGCATTTTTATGGTGCAAGCGGTGTCGATTCACCCAGGCGATTGGATCCACGTAGATCCCAAAGAAGTTATTCACCACCGTGACGGCTTTTATGAACCACTCCTTATAGTCAAGCGCGCGATGCGCGATTCCCATGTGCAGCACGTCGGCCAGATACAACCCGGCAAGAAACCAGCAGGAGACAAAATAGATGCCGCCTATCAGCATTCCAATCCAGGGACCAAAATGAGCTGGGGCGAAAACCATGCAGGCCAACAGATAAAGAAAAATAATCAGATAGCCGATGAAGTTGTAGATTTTCAAGTTGCTCTCCGGTGGCGCTATTCAATCAGAATTTGCAGCCGCATTCAAATAACAAGTTGAGGGTGTGAAGTTGGAATCGATCAGGGAATGTTTTTGCGATTAATCAGGTGCTTGAGCTTATAGAAACCGAAGTAGGTAATTGGTATTTTTGCCAATTACAGGTTCGGATCAATTCGTATAGTATGGCGGCAAGAATAGGGTTAGTCTGCCCGGTCACTTCACCCAGGTTTGTCTCCGGAATCGCTCCCCGGTCAGGAAGCGCAATCGTGAATTGTCTCGATTTGTATCTGGGCGACAGCTTTGATTCAGTCGAAGTCGTTCAGTACGGGGACTCGCGCGCTTTGGAAGACGGAGGGATTTATGAAAACGAGATTTGCAGCGGCGACAAGTTTGCTGCTGCTGCTTCTGGGTATCGCCACGCTGGTATCGTGCAACAAATCGGAGGCTCCACAACCGGGACAGTCGAGCGGCCAGACCACACCGTCTTCAAATGAGCGTCAGCCGGCGCCGAACCCGGATCGCAACGCCTATTTTGGTGAGGAACACATTCACACCAGTTGGTCGGTGGACGCCTGGGTAATGGGCAACCGGCTCACCGGACCGGATGACGCCCTCAAATATGCGCAGGGCCAAACTATAAAGCATCCCATGGGGTACGACATCAAGATCGACACACCAATGGACTTCATGGGCGTGACCGATCACTCCGAGTACGTCGGCGTAACCAAGCAAGCGAACACCCCGGGTTCGGCCATCAGCAAGCTTCCCGAGGCGCAGCCCTTGATTCTTAAAGACCCCAACAACTCCGCGGAGCTGCAGAAGGTCTTCCTATATCTGCTGTCGCTCACCAGTAAGCCGCCAATCAAAGCCTTTATGAGCCCAGAAGTGGCGGGCACCATCTGGCAGGAAAATGTAAAGATCGCGGACGAAAACAATCATCCCGGCAAGTTCACCGCATTCTGCTCGTACGAGTACACCTCGCAGTATGACAATCGCAATCTGCACCGCAACATCTTCTTCCGCGATTGTGCCAAGGTGCCAGCGATGCCATTCAGTATGCTGGACTCCTGGCATCCGGAAGACCTATGGAACTGGATGGACGCACAGCGCAAGGCGGGCAACGAATTGCTGGCGATTTCACATAACGCCAATTTGAGCGACGGCTGGATGTATCCGGTGGACCTCGACAGCTTCGGAAGACCGATAGATGCGGCGTGGGCGTCTTCGCGTGACCGCAACGAGCGGTTGGTGGAAATCAAGCAAATCAAGGGACAATCTGAAACGCATCCTTTGTTGTCTCCGACGGACGAATACTCGAACTACGAGCTTTTCAGTGGACTCCTGGGTCTTCCCCCAGACAACGGACGCATTGACCATATTCACGGGAGCTTTGCGCGGCAGGCCTTGAAAGATGGCATCGCCATGCAGGACACCCGCGGTTACAACCCCTACAAATTCGGCATGGCTGGTGGCTCCGACTCGCACGACACCGGCAGTTCTTACCGTCAGGACAATTTTTATGGTGGTCATGGCCAGGCGGATGGAACCGTTGAGAGGCGACTGGCCGGAGTGATGCTGGGGAGCACCGTTGATGTTCGCCTGGAAAATCCCGGCGGACTGACCGGAGTATGGGCCGAGGAAAACACCAGGGCTTCCATCTGGGATGCGATGTATCGCAAGGAGACGTTCGGCGTCAGCGGCCCGCACATCAAGGTGCGCTTCTTTGGCGGTTGGAACTACAACAACGACGTCTTGAATGCGAAGGACTGGGTGCATCAGTCCTACGCTAGCGGAGTCCCTATGGGCGCTGACTTGCCACCCATGAAAGGCACGGCGCCGACGTTTGTGGTCTGGGCGGTGAAAGACCCGACCTCTGCAAATCTCGACCGCATTCAGATCATCAAGGGCTGGACCAAGGACGGCCAGAGCTTCGAGAAGATTTTCGACGTGGTATGGTCTGGTGACCGCAAGATCAATAAGTGGACGAGCCGGGTTCCGGCAATCCAAAGTACCGTGGATCTGGAAAAAGCCACGTACACCAATTCAGTTGGCTCGACAGAACTTAAAACTGTGTGGACCGATCCGGAATTTGATGCCAGCCTGCATGCATTCTATTACGCGCGTGTGCTGGAAATTCCCACGCCGCGTTGGACGCTGATTCAGGCAGTGAAAGCCGGAGTGCCGCCGCCCGATGTGGTGCCCCTCACCGGCCAGGAACGCGCTTGGAGTTCGCCGATCTGGTACACGCCGAGCACAGAGGCGCGCAAGAATGCGCCCGCCGGAATGACCGTGACCGACCTTCAGAAGAAGGGCGCAGCGGCACTCGGCGACGCGCAACTAAAAGCGTTCGTGGTGGGCAAAGCGTTCTGGGTCCGCAATAACGTGACCGGGGACCAATTCAGCGTCAGTTACACGGCTGAGGGTCAAAGCAACATCTGGCACGTTGGAAATAGGTCCACTCTTCCCAGTAGCGTTGGCAACCCCATGCGCGACGGCTATCAGGGAGCCACCACGCCGTATAAGATTGAGAACGGCAAAATCGTTACGAATATTTCCCAGGATCCTTTTGCGGTCACAGTTTATAAACTGGGCGACACCTATTACATGGCGCGCAGCAACGAATTCGGCTATGCCAACTACGAGATGATTCCGACTCCGCAGATCGTAAGCAATCCGCTGACGGCGATGATCCTGCAGTTTTCAATTGAGCTGGGACTGACGGAACAGCAGAAACAGCAGATTGTTCCCATCGTTAAAGAAGAAGCGACCCAACTGGAGGGGCTGAAGAAAAACACGGGGCTGAGCGGTTTGCAGAAGGTGGAACAATTGAAGCAGATCACCGGCTCCGCCGAAGCCAAAATCACGCCTCTTCTGGATCCGCAGCAACAGCAGAAGTTCCAAGCCATCCGCGAAGAGAATCGCAAAAAGTTGGCCGATGAGTTGGGAAGCAAGGCGATGCAGAAAGCGGAAGGCGAAATCAAGAAGAAGATGTAAAGCCGGAGGGCGATGAGAAGTATTGTTCTTAGACTGGCGGCAGCGGGGGAAGCAGGGGCAGGTCTGCTTCTGCTGGTCAATCCAGTTACGCCAGTGCGGCTGTTGTATGGGGCGGAGGTCAACGGGCCGGGCATTTTTGTTAGTCGGATTCTCGGCGCGAGCCTGATCGGATTGGGCGTGGCCTGCTGGCCGGGCAAGTCTTCACGCCAGCCGCTTTATGGGATGTTGGCTTACAGCATTCTGGCAATGCTGTGCCTCGGCGCAGTTGGCTTGCGCGGTGAGGGAGGCGGCGTACTGTTGTGGCCGGCCGTTGGCGTTCATGTCATTCTTTGTGTTCTGCTGGGGGCGGCCTTGAGGCAACCGAAGAGTTCGATCACCTAGGAACACGCATTGTTAGTTCGGGGCTGCTTCGGCCTAAGATGAATCGCAGCAAAGACCCGGGAGTTTTTTTGTATGAATGAGGTATCCGTGGAACTCGCCGCTGGCAGGCGAGGCAGTTTCTGGGCGATGTGTTTCGATAAAGTGCGGCATTCCTTCCTCCCAATATTAAAACGCTGGTTGCGTGAACCGCTGCTCCATTTCCTGTTGATCGGGATGGCGCTGTTCGCGGTGTACTCGTATATGCACCGAGGTCGCGGAGGCGTGGAATCGTCGCGGCAGATTGTTGTGAGTCTGGATGAACTCCAGCAGATGGAAACCTATTTCTATGCGCAGTGGCATCGCCAGCCGACGCCGGCGGAGTTTCAGGCCATGGTGGAAGACAAAGTTCGCGAGGAAGTCCTTTACCGCGAAGGCCTGGCGATGGGCCTCGATAAAGACGACACCATCGTGAAGCGGCGCATGGCGCAGAAGATGCAGTTCATTGCGGAAGACGTCGCGGCTGCGCACGAGCCTTCCACGGCGGAGTTGCGCGCCTGGTTCACGAAGAATACTCAGAAATTCGCGCTGCCCGGTCGTTACAGCTTTCGCCATCTCTATTTTTCCGTGGACAAACGCGGAAAGGCTGCTGAGGAGAACGCTGCAAACGCGCTAACCAGGATCGCCGGACAGCCGGAAGATTCGAAGCTGGCGATTTCGCTGGCCGATACGTTCATGTTTCAGGATTATTATGCCGACCGCACGCCGGAAGCCCTGGCCAAGGAGTTCGGCCCGCAATTTGCGGTTGCGATAGAGAAAGTGAAACCAGGTTCGTGGCAGGGCCCGATTGAGTCCGGATACGGGTGGCACCTGGTGTTCGTGGATTCGGTTGTTCCGGGCCGCATCCCGGCGCTGGAAGAGATTGAACCGGATGTAAAGACCGCATGGCTGGCCGAGCAAAAGGCGGCTGCCTGGGAAAAGGCGTACGCGGAGATGCGCTCCAAGTACAGCGTGTTGTTGCCGGGTCCCGCCGAAAAGGAAGCGCCGCAAGTGCCGGCGGCTCCTGCAAAGAAGCAGGTTCCTTCGCCAACTGGTGAGGGGGGATTGTGAACTTGCTCCGCGTCCGTTTTGCGTTGCTTGCAGCCGGTCTGCTGCTCGCGGTTTCAATCGCTTCGGCGCATGAGGCGCGCCCGTGCTACCTGGAGCTCAAGGAAACCTCGCCCGGGCAATTCGCGGTGTTGTGGCGCACGCCGGTGCTTGCGGGGATGCGCGTACCGGTTACGCTTGCCCTTCCTGCGGACGTAAAGGAGATCAAGGCTCCGGACGAGCAGGAACTGATCGACTCCCACGTGGAGCGCCGCTGGATTGACGCGGGGCCGAACGGACTGGCGGGCAAGCAAATCGATTTTCCTGGACTGCAATTCACGATCACGGACGTTTTGGTGCGCGTGGAACTGCTCGATGGGCGTTCGTGGTCCACGATCGTGCATTCGTCGAAGCCGTATATCGAGATTGCCGCGCCGCAAGGGCACCTTGCGGTAATGGGCGCGTACATCGTTCATGGGATCCGCCACATCTCGCTGGGCGCGGACCATCTTCTGTTTCTGCTGGGTCTGCTGCTGATCGTGAAGGACCGCTGGATGCTCATCAAAACGGTCAGTGCGTTCACGGTAGCGCACAGCATTACTTTGGCTCTCGCGACGCTCGGGTATGTCAACGCTCCCGTTGTGCCGCTGAACGCGGCAATTGCGTTGAGCATTCTTTTTCTCGGTCCGGAAATTGTGCGCGTCTGGCGCGGGCAAACCAGTTTTACGATCCGGCATCCGTGGGTGGTGGCTTTCGCGTTCGGCTTGTTGCATGGCTTTGGATTTGCCAGCGCTTTGACCAGTGCGGGTCTGCCGCATGCGGAGCTGCCGCTGGCGCTGCTGAGCTTCAACGTTGGCGTGGAAATTGGACAGATCGGATTTGTGCTGCTGGTGCTCCTGCTGGAACGCGCATTTCGCATACTGGAAATTCGCTGGCCGCACTGGGCGCAGGCGCTGCCTGGCTACACGGTGGGATCGCTCGGGGCGTTCTGGACGATCCAGCGGGTTCTGATCCTCCTCGGCGGCGCGCAATGAAGGCACTCAATGAAATGACCCGGCGTTTAGTAATAATCCTGACCACATTCTTGCTGTATGCCGAGGCGGTCCAGGCGCACGTTAATAAAGGAGAAGCTGTCGGTTTCCTCAGCGGCCTGAAGCACCCGATTTCCGGGCTGGACCACGTGGTGGCCATGATTGCCGTTGGGCTTTGGGGCGCGCAACTCGGCGCTCCCGCTATTTGGGTGCTCCCTGTGGCGTTTCCGATGGTGATGGCGTTCGGAGGGATGTTGGGGCTGCTTGGCGTTCCTCTTCCGGGCATCGAGATTGGAATCGCGGCGTCGGCAATTCTTCTGGGGGCAGCCGTGATGATGGAACTCCGTCCACCGATTGGATTCGCGGCTGCGCTGGTGGGATTCTTCGCCATTTTCCACGGTTACGCCCACGGAAGCGAATTGCCGCCTGGCCAGAGCGGTCTGCTCTATAGCATAGGATTCGTGATGGCCACGGGCTGCCTGCATGCCGTGGGGATTTCCATCGGGCTGGTGCACCGGTGGAGTTGGGGCCAACGCGCTCTGCGAATGGCGGGTGCCGCGATTGCCCTCGCGGGAGTATTTTTTATGTGGAAGGTGTTTGCGTGACACCCGCTCGAAAGCATGTTCGCGCGATCCTTTTCGCGATTGCTGTTTCGTCTTTGCTTCTGCCGGTGCGCGCGGAAGCCCATTTGCCCAGCATCGGTCTCGGTCCGGTCTACGATGGCGTTTTTCACTTGTTCCTGAGCCCTGAAGATTTGATTCCGGTGATCGCACTCGCGCTGCTGGCGGGGCAAAAGGGAACAGGAACTTCGCGCCGAGTCCTTTGGGTACTCCCCGTCGCGTGGCTGGCAGGTGGCTTGACCGGAATGTTCCTCGGGATCCCGCGAAGCAGCACCCTGACGTGTGTTTCGTTTCTCGTGCTCGGCGGCCTGATCGCTGCGAATGTGAAACTCTCTTTATCATTCAGCACCGCGTTGGCGGCGGCGCTTGGCCTGTTCCACGGATTCTTGAATGGATCGGGCGTCAACCGGTTCAACGACGGCGCTTACTTCCTTCTGGGGCTCACTCTTGCCGTCTTCGTGGTCGTTGCGATCTTCTCATCGTTCGTCATACCCCTTCGCCGCCAGTGGGCCCTGATCGTGGTGCGTGTGGCCGGCAGTTGGATTGCCGCCAGCGGCCTGCTGATGCTTGGCTGGGCGCTGCGCTGAGCACCGATCACCCCTCCGGCGCTTGTTACTTTTGACAATTACCCCCATCGCGCTTCCAGAGCAATATCTGCCATCAAAAGTTCGCCCCACGTTGTTCAGGTGAACCGCAGGCACCCTCGCTTTTTGTCAGGTCAGGTAACGGGAGAATTCATGCGACGGACTAAGAAGACCATCCTTGGTCTTGCAGCATGTGTTGTGCTTTTCGGACTGATTTTCAGTTTGCCAGCCGGAGCGCAGCAGACAACCGGTGAGCCGGGCTCGCCCAGCGCCACAACTACGATTGATGGGAAGCAAATCCCCCCGCCGCCCTCGAAATTTGGAGGAGTGATTAAGGAAAGCGCCACGGATTCCAAACCCTGGTGGCCAGCCGCGCGTGGTCCCTCCCAAAGGAGCGCCCAACGTGCTGCTGATCATGACGGACGATCAGGGCTACGGTGTGCCCAGTACATTTGGCGGCGTGATCCCCACGCCTTCGCTGGACCGGATTGCCAACGCGGGATTGCGGTACACGCAATTCCACTCCACGGCGCTCTGTTCTCCCACGCGCGCGGCGCTCATCACTGGCCGCAACCATCACTCGGTGGGATTCGGCGTGATCGGGGAATTGTCCACGGGCTACCCGGGCTATGACTCCGTGATTGGTCCTGAGAACGCGACCATCGGCGAAATCCTCAAGGAGAATGGCTACGCCACTTCGTGGTTCGGCAAAAACCATAACACCCCCGGATTCCAATACAGCAGCACGGCCGGTCCTTTCGAGCAATGGCCATCGGGCATGGGCTTTCAATACTTCTACGGCTTTATGGGCGGCGAGACGGATCAGTGGCAGCCGTATCTTTTCCGCGATCACACGCAAGTCTTCCCCTGGATCGGGAAGAAGAATTACAACCTGACCACTGACATGGCCGACGATGCGATCAAGTACCTCAGCGACCTGAACGCGGCCGCGCCGGACAAACCTTTCTTTCTTTACTATGTTCCCGGGGGAAGCCACTCGCCGCACCAGCCAACGCAGGAGTGGATCGACAAATTCAAGGGCAAGTTCGACATGGGCTGGAACGCCATGCGCGAGCAGATATTCGCAAACCAGAAGCGGCTGGGCGTGATTCCAGCAAACACGCAATTGACGCCGTGGCCGGATGACTTGCCGAAGTGGGATTCGCTTTCCATCGAGCAGAAGAAACTTTTCGCCCACGAAGCTGAAGTGTATGCCGCCTACACCGCGTATACAGACTATGAGATCGGGCGCGTGATTCAGCAGGTTCAGGATATGGGCAAGCTGGACAACACGCTCATCATCTACATTGATGGCGACAACGGGACAAGTCCGGAAGGATCGCTTTCGGGGACGTACAACCAGTTGACCGCTTACAACGGCGTCCTGGACGTGCCCATGGCCCTGCAGTTGCTGCACTATAAAGCCTGGGGCTCGGATAAGACGTATCCGCACATGTCCGTGGCGTGGGCTTGGGCGTTTGATACTCCGTTCAAGTGGACCAAGCAGGTCGCATCGCACTTTGGCGGGACCCGGCAGGGACTGGCGATTTCCTGGCCCGGCCATATCAAGGACGTGGGCGCAATCCGCACGCAGTTTCATCACGTGATTGATATCGTGCCGACGATTCTGGAAGCCGCCGGCGTTCAGGCGCCGGAAACCGTCAACGGTATCAAGCAGCGGCCGATTGAAGGCGTGAGCATGGGCTACACCTTTGACCAGGCGAATGCCGGCGCCCCCTCCAAGCGCGACACCCAATATTTCGAAATGGTTGGCAACCGCGCGATCTATCACGATGGCTGGATTGCCGCGACCACTCCGCCCGCTCCTCCCTGGCTTTTGGGCACGGCGAAAATGCCGCCGCTGAATGAATATAAATGGGAGCTCTACAACATCACGCAGGATTATTCGGAGTACAACGATCTGGCAGCGCAGCAGCCAGAAAAGTTGAAGCAATTGCAGGCCATGTTCCTGACCGAAGCGGCGAAGTACAACGTGTTCCCGCTGGACAACTCCGGCTTCGTGCGTCTGCTTGCGCCGAAACCCAGCGCCATCGCCGGACGCACGGTGTTTACCTACACGGGAGAGAACACCGGAATTCCGGTTGGCAATGCTCCCAGCATTCTGGACCGGGACTATAAGATCACGGCGGATGTGACCATACCGGAAGGCGGAGCGCAGGGAATGATCGCCACGCTGGGCGGGCGGTTCGCCGGGTACGGCTTCTACCTGAGCCGCAGTTTTAACTGGTGGTTCCACGAGAGGTTCTTCCGCAGGATTGGTTGGGCGGTTTTCTTCTTTGGGCTGCTGCTGATCTGGTTCGCACAGCTCCGGAAATGGACCAGCGGAAAAATGCGACTGGGCTACGGACTCGCTTTGCTTGGCCTACTCGGCGTGTTTCTGGTCTTCGTTACCGGTGCGTTGGGAATCGGCAGCGGCAAACCGGTGTTCCTCTATAACTTTCTGGACCTGGAGCGCTTCAAGTGGCAGGGAAATGCCTTGAGCGCAGGCAAGCACACCATTGAATTCGATTTCAAATACGATGGCCCCGGGCCTGCCAAAGGCGGCACGGGCGTGCTTTCCGTGGATGGCAAGGAAGTGGACCGCAAGACCATTCCGCATACCGTGCCCTTGCTGATGTCGATCGACGAGACGTTCGACATTGGCAGCGACACCCGCACTCCCGTGGACGATTTCGAATACGAAGTGCCATTCCACTTCACGGGCACAATCAACAAACTGACTTACCACCTCGGACCCGAGCAGTTATCGGCGGAGGACAAAGAGGACGCGGCGAAAAAACTAGCGGCCGCCAAAGATTAACTCGGCGTTGGCAGGCTAAGGAGAGTGCGCGATGAGCCAGAGTCACTTTACGATTGGTTTTCCGTTGAAAGCGCCCGCGGAGGCGAAGGCGATCGAGGCGGAACTTCCGCCATTGATGCCCGCGATCTTCAAGGCGCAGGATGCCATCGGCACGATTCATTATTCGCGATTCACCGTGCTGAGTGAGAAGACTCTGCTTTTCCTTGGCGACTTCGACGGCGAATTCGCGGAATTGATGGCTGCGCTTGCTCGGCTGGCTGGGCCGGTGTTCGACGCCATCTTTCGGCATGTGGAAAATCCGCCGCCATCCCCGGTGGCCACGAACAGCGAGGCGTTTGTGGACTGGGCCGCGGGTCATCTGGTGCAGGCAGTGAATCTCTACACCGCCTATCCGGACGTGACCGCGAAAGAAATCAAGGCCCTGGCGGCTGCGGCGGATGTTACGGGTGCAGGTGAATTGCATCCCTTCCTGGTGATCTTGCCAATGAAATCCAAGCTAGCGTTCATTGAGGTGGAATTAATCCTGCGCGCGCGGGGCAGCGGCACCACGAAGGACCTCGACAAAGTGGGAACGCCGCATTTTGCCCAGTTCGTGAAGCTGGAAGACAACCAGATTGGTTTCTTTACCGTTTACGACGGGTCGTTCGAAAAATACATCGCCGATTTCACAAAAAATATTGGGCAGGTTTTCGACCTGCTCTTCAAGTTCACCAAGGGCGCGCCGCCTTCGCCTTGCCGCAAATATCTTCAGGAGTTTATTGACTTCGCGGCGGGAGCCAACCGCACGCCGATCGGCTTCTACCAGGCCTACCCGGGGCTGAGCGTGCAGGACATCCACGCCTTGATCGCGGATCGCAATTCACAAACCGCAGCCGCTGGATAACGCGTCGCGCCTTATGGTGCAACGGGGAATTTTTCGAGCCCCGGCAATCATGTGGAGACCCGCATTGACCCAGGACAACAAGCCACAGCCGGCACCGCCAAAAGAAGGTGGAGGACTGTTCCGGCGCGTGCTGGGAATTGGCGGTCCATGCGGCGACCGCGCCACGGACGGTTCTGGCGGGTCGCACAAAAAAAGCACGTTGGATTTGGCGGACATTCAGGGATTCATCCTGCGCGGATACCGGATGCCGATGGTCCGGCATTTCTTGCTGACGGTGGTTGCGCCCGCGCAGGCCCGCAAGGTGCTGGGCAGATTAGTCAGCGGCAACGAATCGGACGTCCCCCAGATCACAACCGCCGTGGACTGGCACGTGGGGTTCGCGCCCGGCCCGGGGGACGATGAGGCGGAAGCTCCGCGGCGGAAGCCTGACTATTGCCTGAACGTCGGAATTACTTGGCCAGGGTTGGTTGCACTGGAGACCAAACAATTTGCCCCCGATGTTTCCTTCAAGTCCTTTGGCGCATTCACGGCAGGCGCCGCGCAACGCGCGAAGTTGGTGGGCGACTCGGGACCGAGCGGGCCGGAAAACTGGATCGAACCCTTCAAGGACGGCGTGGGGCACGTGATGGTCACGCTGCACGCCCTCAGCACCGACGCAATGAAAAGTTACACCGAACGCCTCACCGTTCTGTTTTCAGAAGGCAACGCGTTTCGGGAAATCTGGCGTCAGGACGGGGCCGCGTTGATCGAGATGCAAAACGGCCAGCCGGTGCCGACGGCGAGAGTCCATTTCGGTTATACCGATGGCATCAGCATGACCACCATCCGCGGCGGCCCGGAGCGCTACACGCCGGATCACCAGCAGCCGTGCGATGCATGGCTGTTCGTTCTGCAGGACGAGGCCGAGAACTATTTCGTGCCGCAGCCGCGGCATCTTGGGCTGAACGGAAGCTTTGCGGTTTTCAAGATGATCGAGACCGACGTTGTGGGTTTCGAGAATTTTCTGCAATCGCAAAAAGAGAAGATTGACCCCGAACTGCTCGCGGCGAAAATCTGCGGGCGCTGGCGCAACGGCGTTCCCCTGGCGCTCTCGCCGGAGACGGACAGTCCCGCCGGTGGCATCGCGCCCGAACAGATGAACAATTTTGAATATGTGAATGCGGACGGCTCGGGCGATCCGAAAGGACTTCGGTGCCCCGTGGGCGCGCACATGCGGCGGATCAATCCGCGCGGCCAGCCCGTGACCGGGCAGGGCGAACCCGGGGGCAGCAACAATACGCACCGGTTGATTCGTCGCGGCCTGCCTTACGGCCCGGCGTACGACCCCAAACTGCCTTACGACGGAATCGAGCGCGGGCTGCTCGGCTATTTCATCAATTCCAACATTGAGAACCAATACGAATTCGTCCTGGGCCATTGGGTGAACGACAGCGAATTCGCCGGTGCCGTGCGGCTGAATCCAAAGGCCAAGGATCCGTTGATTGCCACGCAAGACCCTGCGGAAAGCATTTTCGTGATTCCGCAGGCGAACGGCGAGCCGCCGATCAAGCTGACGGGTTTCTCGAGCTTCGTCAAAACCCGCGCGGCCGCGTATTGTTTTTTGCCCAGCGTCACCGCGCTCAAGTTCATTGCCAACTGGGGCACAACGCTGTGAACCCGCTGAAGTCAGGGGTACCCACATGCTGTATCTAACGAAATACTTCGGTGTGACCGTGAACGACCTCGAACGCGACCTGAATGTGGAGAAGGCCTGCATTGCGGAGATCACCGAAAAAGTTTTGTTGATGCAGGCGAAAGCCGCTTCCGAGCAGCGCCGGCCGCTGGGCCGTGGAACGCACGCGAAGGGCACATCTGCCCGGGCGCAATTTCAGGTGTTTGACGTTGCAAGCGGCCGCGATTCCGCCATGGCCAAACGGCTGGCGAAGGGGATATTCGCCAAGCCCGGTACCTATCCGGCGATTGTGCGATTCGGAAATGCGGATTCGAAAGTGAATTCCGATTTCAAGCCCGACGTGCGATCGCTCTCGTTTTCGGTGGACCTCACTTGCGACGGCACCGCGATGTCTGAATTTGGGGCGGACCGTCAAGACTTCTCGCTTCAGAACACGACCACGCTGCCGATCAACGACGCGCGGGGATTTGCGGCGATCATGAAGGTGTTGACGGCGTCGAATCCCGCGGCGGGATTGTTGTCGCTGCCGTTTGAGGACAAACTCCGGGTGCTGCGGATTCTTGCGATCGTGCAGGTGCAATCGCACCAGAAAATTCGGCCGTATCAACACTTGCGGTATTGGAGCAATGTCCCGTTTCGCCACGGGCCCACCGAGGTGGTGAAGCATTCGGCCACGCCGCTGGCGGATAATCCGGGCCGCGTTCCACAAAAGAGCAATCCGAATGCGTTGCAGGACGAACTGGTGCGGCACCTCAAGGAAGATGGCCGGATGAGCAGTTTCGATTTTGGCATCCAGTTTCTGGACGCCCACCACATGACGTATTGGGGCAATCACTACGACGCGAATTTCTGGACCGAAAACGCGAGCTTGCATTGGGATGAGGCGGAAGCTCCGTTTCACACCATCGGGCGCCTCACTTTGTTGGCAAACTCGCAATTCACTGGAAAGTCTGGCGAAACCACCTATTTCGATGTGACCAGCAACGCCACGCCGGACAGCACGCCAGTCGGCAGCATCAATCGCGCCCGCCGCCAAGGCGAAGAAGCCAGCCGAAAGGCGCGCCTGCCCGTGGAAGAGCAATCCGGCAAGGCCACTCGTGGCGCCGCTTAGGAAAATATCGCCGGGGACGCTGATACGTCGGGAGACTGGGAATTGTTTGTCAGTAGCCGCGGTGCTTGTCCACCTGATTGAGAAGTGGCTGACCCGAGCGGAATCGTTCGAATTGGGTGAGGAAGAGTTTCATGGCGTCGTCGAGCCAATCGGGCGTGTTGTCCGCGCAGTGGGGCGAAAGCAGGACATTTTCCAATTGATAGAAGGGGTGGCCCGGCGGGAGTGGCTCCTGGTCGAAGACATCCAGGGCCGCGCCTTTGATGCGGTTTGTGGTGAGGGCTTGCAGCAACGCGGGTTCCTGGATCACCGGGCCGCGGCCGACATTGATCACCACGGCGGTGGGCTTCATGGCGGCGAACTCGGCTTCGCCGATCATGCCGCGTGTTTCCGGAGTTAGCGGCGTCGCCACTACCACGTAGTCGGAAAGAGAAAGAAGTTCGTTGCGCTGTTCGGGAGCATAAACTTTTTCGACCAGCGCATCGCGTTCCTTAACTTGCGAACTATTGCGCCGCAGCGCAAGTACACGCATACCCATTGCCCGCACGCGTTCGGCCACGGCGCGGCCGATGTCGCCGTAACCGATGATGCCAACCACTTTTCCGGAAACGCAGAGCACGTTGAATTGTTCCCAGACGCCGCGCTGCTGATTGCGGATCATGCGGCGGAAGTCTTTTGCGAAATACAAAACCGCCGCCAGAACAAACTCACCGAGGGAAGAGCTGAAGGCGCCGATGCCGTTGGTTAGTGGCACGGGGCTGGCGACTAGCTCGGGAAATAAACTGCGCTCCAGGCCAACAGAGCGCGAATGCACCCAGCGGAGATTGGGGCACATGGTGAAGACGGCGCGAAAGAGATCTAGCGGGCCCGACCAATTAAAAAGAACGGTGGCCGCGGCGGCATGTTTCGTGAAGGCTTCGACGGAGCTGCCAACAACGATCTCCGCATCGGCGCGAAGCGGTTCGAGAAGCGCCAGGGGAACATCGTTGGTGACCGCAAGAATCAGAATCGTATCTTTTTTCATGTCCACGCAAAACCGGGATGAGCATTACACCACAATCCAGGCAAATTGTGAGCCGTGAATCCCGTTCACCCGGCAGCGCCTGCCTCCGGCAGGCAAGCGATGCACCAGCGATTTTCAGCGTGCCTCTTTCTGGCGCCCAAACCGGCTCTTAAATCCAACGCCGCGAAAATCAAATCAAGTCTTAGCGCACGGATATTGACCCCGCAGATCCTGCGATCCTTCCATGCGCGGTTTTGCCACGCGGCAATTCTGGTTGACCGAATTGCCGTCTGGCTCTACGTTTAGTGGACCACGACCCCTGACGCGAAAGGGAATCCATGCCGCCAAAAGATGCCAAATCGTTGAGAAGTTACCGCTGGTATGGACCGGACGACTTGCGCTCGTTCGGGCACCGTTCGCGCGCGGCGTCGATGGGTTGCACGCAGGCCGACTACGCAGGCAAGCCGGTGATCGCGATTCTGAACACCTGGAGCGACATCAATCCCTGCCACAGCCACCTGCGCGAGCGCGCGAACGACGTAAAGCGCGGCATCTGGCAGGCCGGCGGATTTCCGGTGGAGATGCCGTCGTTCACGCTGGGCGAAACGTTTCAAAAGCCGACCACGATGATGTATCGCAACTTGCTGGCGATGGAAACCGAGGAGATGCTGCGCTCTTATCCCGCGGATGGCTGCGTGCTGATGGGCGGGTGCGACAAAACCACTCCGGCACTGCTGATGGGTGCGATCAGCATGAATTTGCCCGCGATTTATGTGCCCGCCGGGCCCATGCTGCGCGGCAATTGGCGAGGGCAGATCCTGGGGAGCGGTTCCGATGTGATGAAGTATTGGGCAGAGCGCCGCGCGGGCAACATCGACCAAAAAGCCTGGCTGGAGATTGAGGACGGCATCGCGCGGTCCGCGGGCACCTGCATGACGATGGGGACGGCTTCGACAATGACGAGTCTCGCGGAAGTTCTTGGTTTTTGCCTTCCCGGTGCAAGTTCGATCCCCGCAGTGGACGCGAACCATCCCAAAATGGCCGATCGCACCGGCCGCGAAATCGTGAAAATGGTTTGGGAAGACAGAAAACCTCGCGATATTCTGCGTGCAGCTTCTTTCGATAACGCGATTGCGGCGGTTTTTGCCCTGGGCGGATCCACGAACGCGGTAATTCATCTGATTGCGATGGCTGGCCGGGCGGGAATTCCACTGGCGCTGGCGCGGTTCGACGAGCTTTCTCGGAAGACGCCGCTACTGGCGAATATTCGCCCCAGCGGAAAATATCTGATGGAGGATTTTTACTACGCGGGCGGATTGCCGGCGTTGCTGCGCGCGCTGTCGCCTCACCTGGACCTGGGCTGCGCAACGGTCACGGGTCAAACGCTTGGGGAAGCCATCGCCGGCGCTGAAATTTACAATGCCGACGTGATTCGCGGGCTGGACAACCCGGTGCTGGACCACGGCGGCTTGGCGATTCTGCATGGAAATCTGGCGCCAAACGGTGCAGTGATCAAGGCCTCGGCCGCCGAGCCGCACTTGCTGAAACATGCGGGACGAGCCGTTGTCTTCGACAGCTACAACGAAATGAATGCGCGGATTGATGATCCGGCGCTGGAAGTGGACGCGAACAGTGTGTTGGTGCTGCGCAATGCCGGGCCCAAGGGCGCGCCGGGAATGCCGGAGTGGGGCAACCTCCCGATACCGCAGAAGCTGTTGAAGGCCGGCGTGCGGGACATGGTGCGGATTTCGGATGCGCGGATGAGCGGCACGAATTACGGCGCATGTGTGCTGCATGTTTCACCGGAATCGTTTGTGGGAGGACCGCTAGCTCTGCTGAAGGAAGGCGACATCGTGGAACTGGATGTGCCCGGCCGGCAATTAAACATGCGCGTGAGCGATGAGGAATTGGGGCGCAGGCGCGCGGCATGGAAACCGAAAGAGGGAATTTACCCGCGCGGCTACGGGAAGCTTTTCATGCAGCACATCAAACAGGCCGACGAAGGGTGCGACTTTGATTTTCTGGAAGGCACGGCGCCGATTCCGGAGCCGGAGATTCATTGAACGCGGGGCGTGCAGGAAGAGGGCGGAGGGAAGCACAGGCTGAAGCCCGTGCTACTTTGCGCGACTGCGCCGCCGATGTTATGCGCTTAGGAGTTGGGGCGGATTGCGCCTCACAGTGAGCATGAGAATTCCGGACAGGCAGAGATTGCAGACCAGGTAGAGAAGTCCGGTTTGAAACGAGTGGGTGCGATGAACCAGGTATCCGACGACGAGCGGGCCGACGAAGCCTCCTAAATTTCCCAGCGAATTGATTAAGCCGATGGATGCGGCCGCTGCCGATTCGCTGAGGAACGCCGTGGGTACGGCCCAAAACGACGGGTGAAACGCAAAGTAACAACTGCAAACCAGGCAGAACAGCGCGACCGCGGGCACGATGCTGGTTCCGAAGACCACCGCCAGCAACAAACTTAAGCCGCACAAAAATATGGGGACGGCTGCATGCCAGCGGCGCTCGCGAACTTGGTCCGAGTGCCAACTGTTGATTTGTTGCGCGATAAATCCGGCAAGATAGGGCAGGGAAGCGAATAGTGTCACGTGGAGATCCGATTGTCCGGATAGCCGCTTCAGAATGGTGGGAAGCCAGAAAGCGATGCCATAACCGCCAGTGGTGGCGCAGAAGTAGCAGAGCGTGAGCACCATCACATCGCGATCCCGAAGCGCCTGCCAGATGCTGTAGGAGCGTGCTTTCTGCTTGGCGAGCTTTTCCTGCTCCAACTGGCTGGCAATCCAGTTCCTGCCCTCTTCATTGAGCCAGCGCGCCTGGTGCGGCCAATCCGTCAAATAAAATGCCGCAATCACGCCGAACACGACGGCGAGAACTCCCTCGATAATAAAAAGCCATCGCCAGCCGCGCAGCCCGAACCAGAAAATTCCCAGCAGGACGCCGGCAACCGGCGAGCCGACGACGAACGATAGCGGGTTGGCTGCGAAAAAAACGCCGACGGCTTTCGAACGGTCCTGATAACGGAACCAGTGCGTGAGATAAACAATCACGGCGGGGAAAAATCCCGCTTCGGCGGCCCCGACCAGGAAGCGCGCGATATAAAATTCCCGCGTGGTCTGCACAAAGGCCATCACCACCGTGACGATTCCCCACGAGATCATGATCCGCGCGATCCATTTGCGCGCGCTCCAGCGCTCCGCAATCAGCGCGCCGGGTATTTCCAGCACCACGTAGCCTAGGAAAAACATTCCCGCACCCAGACCCACCACGCGATCGTTGAAGCCGAGGTCGCCGGGCATCTGCAAGGCCGCGGCGCTGACGTTCATCCGATCCAGAAACGCGATGATGTAGAGCAGGAATAAGAAGGGAAGCAGCCGCCATGCAATTTGCTTGGGAACGCTGCGAGCGAGTATTGATTCAACTTGCGAATCGGGCATTGAGCCTCAATCGGAGGAAACTGCGCGGCCGGAGAATATCGTGCACTACTTTGTTCGTTTGCGGCACAAGATTCGCAGGGGTTGTGCGCGCTGAGTGCCGATGCAATTGCGCTGGCTGCGGGCGCAGCCCTGTTCAGCAGGCCTGGCTTTTGCTTTACTAGGGAAAGCAAATTTGCTGGAGGCGCGTGATGACCAAAGCTTTTGCACTTTTTTGCCTGCTGGGAGTGCCCATTCTGTTGGCGCGATCCGATGAGCCTTTGGCCGAAGGCGTCGCGTATTTGTCCGCGGACTCGCTGAGTCAGCTGAGCAAGTCCATGGGCAAGGAGGCGGCCACGGATCCACATCATGCCTCCGCGCACAAGCTGAAGGAATTTCCCAACGAATATTTCCTGCTGGCGCTTCGCGAAGGGGATGGCGTACCTGAGCTTCACGAGACGGAAGCGGACGTGTTCGTTGTGCTTTCGGGTTCCGCGACGCTCCTGGTTGGAGGAAAACTGGTTGACGGAGAGAAAACGGCCGCACACGAATTCCGCAATGGCACGATTCAGGGCGGCGTGCGGCAAAAACTCGCCACCGGGGATGTGGTACGGATACCGCCGGGGATGCCACATCAGCTTTTGTTGGGTGGCGCGCCCGAATTTGAATATTTTGTGGTGAAGGTGAAAGGGTATTAAACGAATTGCCGCGGGAATCGCCCGCAGGCATTTGCTTCAGCCGGCGGCGCCGGGTCCGATCGCAACCACAAAATAGCTAGCGGGAGTGTCGCCAAGATTTTTGATGCCGTGCTCTTCGTTGGAATGGACGAATCCCACCGAGCCGGGCCCCAGTTGCTGAGTTTTGCCGTTTAACGTCAGCTCCACGGTCCCTTCGCGGATCAGCCACATTTCCGTGTGCACATGATGGTGGGTGAGGGTGGGGCGCTCCACCCGGCGGCAACGTGGTTTCATGGACCTCAACGGCTTCACCGGTGGCGAGCATGCCTTGCAGCACCGCGCGAAACTGCGCATGGTTTGAAGTTTTCACCGGCAATTTGTCAAAGGGATAGAAAGCGGAGGGCAGGATTTCTTCCTGGTCGACGGCAGATGCGGCGGGAATGATTGCCGGCAGCGCCATCGCTGGCAGAAGGGAACAAAGATCGCGTCGCGAGATCACCATGGTTTTCTCCGTTTCTAGTTCGAACCACATTCTATCGCGGAGTGCTCAGAGGGCGGGCCCTACTGAGGCGCAAGAAAAAGGCACTGCCAATTGTCATCCGGAGGCTATCCGATAAGGATAGCCGAAGGATCTCAACGTTGGATTCAAGTCTGCTTGGCCATTCCGTTGAGATCCTTCGGGCGCAAATGGCGCGCCCTCAGGATGACGGTTTTTTGTGCGAGTGGCTTGGGTGCGTTGTATCGCAGTGGGTCGTAGGGACGGCCTTCCGAGGCCGTCCGTTGGGGCACGGTTATACCATTGGGATCGGCTGCGGCCCGCTTCAGAAAGCGGGCCCTACATTTGGCGCGCGGCCACGTAGATCGCTTCCACAAGAGCGATGCTTCGCCGGCCTTCTCCGCCGTCGCACACTGGCTGTCGATTGTCACGAATCGCCTGTAGAAAATCTTCGATTACTGCTTGATGGCCGCGGATGTCGCTGACGACCGGGGAGGATGAGCGCTGGTCGTCGCTGGTTGGGACGACTTGCGTCGCGAGCGGTGAAGCGTCTCGCAGATCCCTGGCGATGATGCGATCTTGCTCCAGACATACCGTTCCCAGTGTGCCGGTGATTTCCACGCGACGAGGATATCCCGGATACGCGGCCGTGGTGACCGAAAGAACGCCGCGAGCACCGCTTGCGAATTCGAGTAGGGCGGTGGCCGAGTCTTCACCTTCGAGTTTGTGAAGGAGCCTGCCGGTCCACGCTTGCACGTGCTTCACATCACCCAGAAGCCACAGAAGGAGATCCACTGTGTGGATGCCCTGATTGATCAACGCGCCGCCTCCATCCATCGCCAGCGTGCCGCGCCAGCGGGAGTTCGCGTAATACTCCGCAGGGCGGTACCACTTCACGCGCGCGTCAACAAAAAGCGGAGTGCCGAGGACTCCATCGGCAATCCATTTTTTAAGTTGCTGGATTTCTGGCTTCAGGCGGTCCTGAAAAATCACGCCCAGCTTCACGTTGGCCTGGCGCGCCGCTTCGATCAGCCGGTCGGCGCGCGCTGCGCTGATGTCCATCGGCTTTTCCGCAAGCACGTGCAAGCCACGCTGCGCAGCAGCGATGCCTTGTTCGGCGTGCAGGCCGGAGGGACTGCCGAGTATCAGCATGTCTAAAGGACGATGTTGCAGGAACAATTCAAATTCCGTATAGGGAGTGCCGCCATATTCGCGACACAGCCGCCCGATCTTCTCTTGATTCGTGCCATGAATCGCGGAGATACGCGCCCCCGGAATTGCGCACACCGCGCGCGCATGTGTCTCCGTGATGTTGCCGCCGCCGGTCAATCCAATCGCAAAGTCCATGGCAAGCTCGAATCAGGGATAAGTGGAAAGAAATTCCTTGTAAGCGGCAGCGGTGGATTCGGCATTGGCAATCGTGGAGCGAATCAAAACCCGGTAACGGAAAGTCACGCTCGCATGGGGAGCCAACGTCAAGTTCAACTCCTGCTTGCCTTCGCTGAAAAGTTTCTCGCCTAGAGGATTGGCCGCGAACAAGCCGTAGCCGCGCGCGTGCCAGTACGTGGGAAATCCGGGATTTCCGGGATGATCGAAAATGGTGATGGTCACCGGTTCGTCTCCCACTTTCCCACTTAAATTGCACCAGGTTCCACGGGTTCCCCAAGCGGCGTCTCCCGTTTTGCCTTCGCTTGTGAGGTAGGTTCCGTTCACGCCGGTATTATCGAGCTTGGCGACGGTTGTGGTATGTCCGCTCGCATCGCTATAAACCTCCGGCTTGTCCGAAGGAATTTCCAGCGCGCGCACCACGCGGATCCCCAGCAGGCCATCCTTCGCGTCCTGAAAAACCACTTTTTCGTCCTGAGCGGTCAAAGTCGTGATGCGATCCACGCTGCGGAATCCGGGGCCGCCGCGGAACACGAAGCGAGTGTGTTCCTTCAGCAAGATCTTTTTCTGGAAATTCACCCAATCCGCCGTGACTTCCAATTCTCCCTTGGAAGCGCCGCTTTTTGCAGAGAGGATCGCGGTCTGGACGATGGTGCCCATCTTCGGAGCATTTTCTGGCTTGATGGCGTCGGAATTATTCCAGAAATCGATACCGTTCACGTTTTCGTAGTTGAACCACATGCCCGCGTGATGCGGATGGTCCACGCGCTCGCCGGGCCGCTCCTCCAGCGGGAAGCCTCGGGTGATGACGGTTCCATCGGCTGTGCGCAGTGGGTAGAGAACAGGCTTTTTCAGCGTGGTTGGCCAGATGTAAGAAGTGAACGGTTTGCCGTCAATGGAAATATCCACACGCCGCGCGGCCTCATCCACTTTGAGAGTGACGCGCTCGTCCGGGCGCGGCCCGGCCACAACCACAGTCGTAAGAATCATGGCCACCGCCGTGAGCAATGAAAATACCCCGAATAAAATTGCGCGCATGGCTACGCTTTACCTCCAACCACTACGGCCTGCTTCGCGTCGTCAAACGTAACGCGCTCGCCGGACTGAATTGCGGCGATAGTCATGCACAGTGCGATCGCGTGGCTGTATCCGGCTTCAATGTTGGCGTTCGTGGTTTTGCGGCTTCGCACACACTCCAGCCAGTTGCGCACGTTTGCCACCGTCATGGCGTCGTCGCCCGTGTCCGCCGTGTTGGAAGCGGCGGATGCGGATTCGCCAAGCGACGCATTGGCAAGAAGGTTTGCCTTCATCCCCATCTCGGCGGCGAAGTTTTCGGTCAGTCCACCGTCAGAGTTCACGCGATCTTTGTCCAGATCCATCGTACCGCCATTGGAGTAGTAAAGTTCCTTAACGCCGCCGGCGGAGTTCGTCATGCGCGAGGAATAGACCACCTGGAATCCCTTCGCGGGATTATCCAGCGGGCCGTAGTCGAATACCGCCGTCATGGTGTCCCAATTTTCGCGGCCGTCGTGCCAGGCGTAAATTCCGCCGTTGGCCACCACGCTGCGCGGTCGCGGCAGCCCGGTGAACCAGTGCACGGTGTCAATCTGGTGGACCAGCCACTGGTCGGGGATGCCCGAGGAAAATGGCCAGAACAATCGGAACTCCAAATATTTTCGCGCGTCGAATGGCTGGTAAGGATGGTTGATCAGATAGCGCTTCCAGTCCGTGTCCGCTTCTTTCAATTCGGCAACAGCTTTGGGCCTTCGCCAGCGGCCGGGCTGGTTCACGTTCCAGGTCATTTCTACGGAAACGATGTCGCCGAATTTGCCGGACTGCACGAACTCGCACGCGCGTTTGTAAACGGGAGAACTCCGGCGCTGGGTGCCCACGGCGAACACGCGGTCGCTGCCCTTCACGGCGGCGCGGATGGCCCGCGCGTCTTCCATCGTGTGGGCGAGCGGCTTTTCGACATAGGCATCCCGGCCCGCGTGGATTGCTTCCACGCCGTGGTAGGCATGCTGAAAATCGGCGGTGGCCACGATCACCGCCTCCACATTTTTATTCGCATACAGTTCTTCGTTATTTCTTGCCAGCGCGACTTGTTTGTGGGCAAGCTTCTCAATATAAGCGGCGCCCGCTTCACGGCGGCGGCTCCAGATGTCGGAGAGACCCACAATTTCGCAATTAAGTTCGCCGGCGATTTTCTGAAAAGCGGGGATCAGGCTGGTGCGCGTGCGATCGGAGAATCCCACGATTCCCACGCCGATTCGATCGTTGGCGCCCATGATTCGCGTGTAGCTCGATGCTGCCGTGGTCAGGGTGGTGCCAGCCAGGCCGGCGCCGGCGACTTCCAGAAATTCGCGGCGCGAAACGTTTTTAGCGCACATAGCCCCTCCAAAAACTTCCTCGTTATTGCGGGCCAGATAGCCGATTCGACCCACTCGCCCGGCGCTCTCATTCCGCACGGCCCCGCTAGCCAAAACACGCCTATGGTATGCCAATTTGCGCCTCCCGGATGCCAGGACTTTCTAAGAACAGTCCGGCGTATGAGCCGAAGCGCCTTTCGGTTTGACTTGGCTGGAGAGCTGCTTCTATATTCGCAACTGCCGTAACTGGAAATCGTTTCCTGGATTAGAATGCATGCAAAAGGCGTCCCTCAACAATGCGTCCGCCGCAGCTCAACCGTTGCAAAGAAAACTTCTTACTCGTGAAGAAATCCCGGCTGCAGTTCATGAAATCGTTGCCTCCACGCATGTTCATCGACATTCACACGCACCTTTTCTCTCCCGCCTTCGGGAAGATAGGGCTTTGGGGCATCGATGAACTTTTGACGTATCACTATCTGGAGGCGGAGCTATTCCGCTCGTCCGATTTGCGTCCGGAGGACTACTGGCAGCTTTCCAAAACGGAGAAGGCGGACGCCATCTGGAAACATCTGTTCCTCGAAGACAGCCCAATATCGGAGGCCACCCGCGGCGTTGTCGCGGTGCTGAATGCGTTCGGCTTGCCGACAGACTCTTCAGACCTTTCCGAAGCTCGCGCATTTTTCAATTCGCAATCGGTTGAGCCGCATATTCAGAAGGTGTTGCAGTTGGCGGGAATAAGCTCCGTGGTGATGACCAATGATCCATTGGACCCTGACGAAATTCCCGTGTGGCAAAACGGAGGACCGGCGCACGCGCAATTTCACGGCGTTTTGCGGCTCGACCGGATTCTGCGCTTCTGGCCGGACAACTGGCAGGGTCTCGCGCAACAAGGGTACGCGGTGCAGGCTGCTCTAGACGGAAAATGCATCAGCGAGATTCGCAGATTTCTTGTCGACTGGTGCGCGCGGATGCGTCCGCTCTACATGGCCGTTTCGCTGGAAGACACGTTTCAATTCCCGGACGACACTTGCATGAGCAAGATTCTTAACGAGGCGGTCTTGCCGGCTTGCCGCGAATTTCGCTTGCCGATGTCGCTGATGATTGGCGTGCGCCGGCAGGTGAATCCGGCGCTGCGCCTCGCGGGCGATGCCGTTGGGCGCGCCGATCTGCGCGCCCTGGAAAATGTGTGCCGTCAGTTCCCGGACAACCGTTTCCTGGTCAGCGTCCTGAGCCGCGAGAACCAGCATGAGCTGTGCGTCTACGCTAGAAAATTCAGCAACATGCTGCCGTTCGGCTGCTGGTGGTTTCTGAACAATCATTCGATTGTGGAGGAAATTACGCGCGAGCGGCTGGAAATGCTGGGTACAAGTTTTATTCCGCAGCACTCGGACTCGCGCGTGCTGGAACAGATGATTTATAAGTGGCGCAATACGCGCTCGCTGCTTTCGAGGGTGCTGGCGGAGTTCTACCAGTTGCTGGCCGATGATGGGCGGCGCGTCTCCGCGGAAGAGATTCGCCGCGATGTAATCCGGCTGTTTCGCGGCAATTTTGAGCGTTTCGTGGGGCAAAGGCTGCCCTAATCAATCTGCTGAATCGCCCTTCACGTTGTCCCAAGTGTGTTCCAGCTAAACTGTGTGTAAACTCTCTGGAACCGAAAGCACTGCGCGACAGAAGCAAAATCGGAACGATTAAGGACTTCCATGGATAAAGCGGCCGTTAGAAAGCGCATCGAAGAGGTTGGACTTGTCCCGGTGATTCGCGCGGGCTCTCCCGAGGAAGCGCGTTTCGCAGCGGATGCGATTTACGAGGGCGGCATTTCCGTCGCGGAGATCACCATGACGGTGCCGGGAGCATTGGACGTGATCTCCGATTTGGCGCGCAATGTTCCGGGCGTGCTGATTGGCGCGGGCACGGTGCTGAACGCCGAAAGCGCGCGGCGGTGCCTGGAGGCGGGCGCGCAATTTCTGGTCAGCCCGGGCCTGCATCTGAAAACGGTGGAACATGCCGTACATCACAAAGTCTTGATCATCGCGGGGGCACTGACGCCCACCGAAATTATGGCGGCCTGGGAAGCGGGGGCGGATTTTGTGAAAGTCTTTCCATGCTCCAACGTTGGAGGACCGAGTTACCTGCGTGCGCTGAAAGGCCCGTTCCCGGATATTCCGCTGGTGCCCACGGGCGGCGTGAATCTGGAGACCGCGCAGGATTTCCTGCGTGCCGGGGCGGCGGCCTTGGGAGTAGGCGGCGAGTTGATTTTGAAAGACGCGTTGAAGGCGCGCGATAAACAGAAACTCCGCGATCTTGCCGGCAAATACGTGGCGATCGTGAAAAAAAGCCGAGAGGCCGCCGCAGCTAGCTGAATCGAAAATTGGACTCGCACATCCGCACAACTCGGTGCCCCGCTGGCAGGGAATGAAGCGCCAATCACGACCATGTAACAATTGAGTTGACAGGGTGATTCGCGAAGTATAATTTTGAGTGGAGGCCTGACCGTATTACGAGAATATGGTATGGACTCTTGTTTCGCCCTCCCCATTTCCGAGGTGCTTCATGGCTCGCATCAGCTATCTTACTCCCGATGACGTCTCCGATCCCCAAGCCCGCCAGTGGCTGCTCGACGCGATTGCGGCTGGCCGCCCGGGGCCAGAAAATCAAGCCATCCGAGCTCACCAACCAGACGTAATGCGTTCGTTCACGTCCACTTTTGACATGCTCTTCAAGCCCGGCAAGGGAACCGTGGAGTGGGATCTTAAAGAGCTCCTTCGAGCGTACATCGCCATAAGCATGTCGTGCGGGTATTGAGCGAACCAGGGAACTGCGCAGGGTGCGCAGTCAAAAGAAGACCGGATGTCGGAAGTAACGCGTCACGAAGATTCCCAGCGCTTCACTCCGCGCGAAAAAGTAGCCTTGGCCTACGCCGATACGATTATCTGGGCGCCAGAACGCGCCGATGACGCTCTGTGGGAGCGATTGCACGCGGAATTCACGGAGCCGCAGTTGGTGGAAATCGGCTACTGGATTGGGTTCATTTCCGGCGGACAGCGCTGGCTGAAGACCTTGAACACGAAAAAAGGCGAGCTGGCGGCGGTGCTCGCTGAAAAGCAAGGCGAAAAAGCGCATCCGTGAAGCGTCGCGCCTGGTACAGCAGCCTGTATGGGCAAGTGCTGGCAGGCATAGCGTTAGGAATATTGGTCGGGCATTTCTTTCCAAAAACAGGCGTTGCTTTGAAGCCACTCGGCGATGCCTTCATTTCCTTAATCCAAATGATGATTGGCCCCGTTATTTTTGGGGTGCTGGTGCAGGGAATCGCTTCCATGACGGACATGAAGAAGCTGGGCCGTGTGGGACTGAAGACCCTCGCCTACTTTACAATTCTGTCCGCAATCACCTTGATTGTGGGAATGCTGGCCGCGCAAATCGGGCATCCCGGTGTTGGGCTCAGCGATCATGGCTCGGTTTTAAATGCCCAACAGGCCACCGGTTTCGCAGCCAAAGCCAAGGACCAGGACCTGGCGATCTGGTTGCTGGAAATTATTCCCAAAACCTTTGTCGGGGCGTTTGTACATACCAATGTGTTGCAGGTGGTTTTGCTGGCGCTGCTTTGTGGGTTTGCCATGGTGCAGCTGGGCGAGGCCGGCAAGCGAGCGGGACGGGCGGTGGAGATTGCCACCAAGATCGCTTTCGCCATTGTGCGTTTCATCGTGAAGCTTGCGCCTGTTGGAGCGTTTGGCGCCATAGCGTTCACGGTCGGCCAATATGATTTAAGTTCGTTATCCAATCTGGCGGAACTTGTCGTCACCTTTTACGTGGCCAGCATTGCGTTCGTGGTGATCGTTTTGGGAATGGTTGCGCGGTTGTGCGGCTTTTCGTTGTTTCGTTTCATCGCCTATATCAAAGACGAATTGCTGATTGTGCTGGGAACCAGTTCCTCAGAGACGGTGATTCCGGACATGATCCGAAAGCTCGAAAACCTTGGCTCGCCCGGCTCTACCGTTGGCCTGGTATTCCCGATGGGCTATAGCTTTAACAATGCCGGCGCGAATATTTATATGACCCTGGCGATCTTCTTCCTGGCGCAGGCGAACGGCGTGCATTTCACATTTGCCCAGGAATTGCGCATCCTGCTGGTGGCGATGGTGGCTTCCACCGGCGGCGCAGGGGTGCCCGGCGGCGCGTTTGTAAAGGTGGCGGCGATGATCAGCGTGGTACCCGGAATTCCCATCGCGTCGCTGGCTCTGCTGTTGGGCGTGGACAAGTTGATGAGCGAGTGCCGCGCGCTTACCAACGTCATCGGCAATGGGGTTGCAACCATTGCGGTGAGTCGTTGGGAGGGCGAATTGGATTCCCGCAGCCTCCAGGACAAGCTGCGCGGCGAAAAGATTTCGGAAACGAGATCGAACGAGTAAGCAGATTTCGCGTCCAGGGCCATTCCCCCGCGCGGGTTTACAAGTTCCTACAAAGCGAATAAAGTGTCGCCCGTCACCGCCTTGGTCGCCTGAGTCGCTTCAGAATGAATGGAATATTTCGGTCACGCGCTGGCGGTGGCTTTCCCTGAAGAGTTGGAACTCCCATTCGGGCTTGAGTGATGTTTCCGCCCCTGGCCGAGAGGATAGGCGTGTACATTCTGTCGGAAGATGTAGAAGATGGGATTCCGTCAGGAAAGCCTTAAAGCATTGAGCAGGAAATTTCCGGAGAAGAACCAGCGAATGATTCGGAGGGCCTCACTGTTCGTCGAGCGGGCTGCCCCAGGAATTCCGCAACGAATTGCCGCTGTCCGCGGCATGGCTTTTTTGTTCCTGCTCCTATGCACAGGCGGCGCGATTGCCGGCCAAGACCTGTCACCGCGGGCCTATGTAATCACGCCTATTCACAGCAACGCGATCAATCTGACTTATTCTTATTCGAGCGGCGCGCTGGAGTTCGACGGTGCCGTGCCGATTTCTGGCGCCACGGCCAGCATCAGCACACCGGTCTTCAGTTATTACCATGCGCTGAATTTTTTTGGCCGCACGGCCAATTTCACGGTTGCCGTTCCCTATGGCGTTGGTGATTTCAACGGCACGCTGGTAAACGTGCCCAAGACACCTTTACCGCTCTGGCTTGCTGGATTCTTTTTACCGGTTTTCCGTGAATCTGCATGGCGGACCGGCCATGCAACCCGCGGAATTTATGAAATGGCGGCAAAAAATTTTGATAGGAGCGAGCCTGAAAATTCTTGCACCTACTGGCCAATACGACGGGACCCGGCTGGTTAACTGGGGCAATAATCGCTGGGCGTTCAAACCGGAACTCGGCTATTCGCAGCGCTGGGGCCACTGGGTGCTGGACGGCTACGCGGCGGCCTGGTTTTTCACCACGAACCAGGAGTTTTTCTCGTACAACTCTTTTTTCCCGGGGCTGCAAACGCAATCCCAAGCGCCCATCGTCGCGTTTGAAGGTCATCTCAGTTACGACTTTCGGCCTAAGCTTTGGATCTCCCTGGATGGAAATTACTGGTTTGGCGGAGAGACGAACCTGAATGGGATCGGGAATACGCTGACGCAACAGAAGAGTTCCCGGGTCGGTGTTACCGCATCCATTCCCATGACTAAGCATCAATCCGTGAAAGTCAGCTTCAATGATGGCGCCTACATCAGCTACGGCGGGAACTACAAAAGCGTTTCGGTGAGCTGGCAGTATAGCTGGATTGGATGGCCCAAGGTTCCTCATTGATGGGATTGGGGCAGCCACGCGCCCTGGGTTGGTCATGCAACTCCTAGAAAAAGGAATTGCTGGCGATAGAATTTGGGGAAGCCTTGTAGATATGCAGTCTCTGTACTAAAACATGTTCAATCCACGTTCCTTCGAAGCCGGGGGAACGAAGCTCGATTTCACCGGTTCAGGATCAAGATGGCTCGACGACATCGCAACACCGCGAAAAGTGCATGGCTGATTCCGCTGTGTTATGCCATCGGAGCATTACTAGTGGCTTTCACCGTTCCGCGTCTGGCCTTTGATTTTATTCCAAAATTTGCTTCCACCATCAGCGTGAATTCCGCGATTGGAATTTACTCCGCCATCGCCTCCGGAATGATTTCGCTGACGGGGATCGTTTTTTCGCTCACCTTCGTCATGGTTCAATTCAGCGCCACCGCCTATTCACCGCGGCTGGTGCTGTGGATTGCCAGCGACCCGGTGATGTCCCATGCCATTGGCGTGTTCACAGCTACATTTCTTTACGCTCTCGCCTCTTTGGCCTGGGTAGACCGGGAGAGTTCTGGAAGGGTTCCGCTGGTCGGGATCATCGTCGTGGCCGTGCTGCTGATTGTCAGCGTGATTATGTTCATCAGCTTGATTCAGCGCGTGGGCATGCTGCAGGTTACGCGCATGTTGATTTTTACCGGGGATCAGGGCCGCGCCGTGATCGAAAGCCTTTACCCGCCGATTGAGACGCCGCACGCGGTCATCCCCGCGGAGATTTCCCAAACCGCATGCGTGCAGCAGCTCTATCATCGCGGACGTCCGCAATTTGTGCGCGCGATTGAGATAGATGGGCTGGTTGCACTGGCAACACGTTCTGGCTGCTTAATTGATTTCACCGCCGCCGTGGGCGATTCGCTGCTGGACACCACCACGATCTTGCGAGTTTGGGGAGGGACGGGCCCTCTGCCAGAACAGGAACTGCGAAAATTGATCGAGATTGGCTCGGAACGCACCTTCGAGCAGGATCCCAAATACGCATTGCGCTTGCTGGTGGATATTGCCATCAAGGCGCTCTCGCCCGCTGTGAATGATCCAACGACCGCGGTGCAGGCGCTGGACCAGATCGAGGACCTGCTGATTCGCCTGGGCCGGCGGCGATTGGAAATCGGCGCATTTCGCGATGCCGCGGGACACCCGCGGCTGCTGATCGATTTTCCGGACTGGGAGGATTACTTGCGCCTGGCTTTCGACGAGATTCGCTATTGCGGAGCCACCAGCGTCCAGGTGATGCGCCGGATGCACGCGCTGATCAGCGAGTTGGTCATTGTCCTGCCAGACGAGCGCAAAGCGGCGCTCGAATATTGGAAACAGAGACTCCATTCCAGCGTGCAGCGAAGCTTTACCGACCCGGAAGACAAGTTGGACGCTTCGACGGAAGACCGCCAGGGCCTCGGCACCTCCCGGCGCAGGCAGGCCAGCCTTTAATTTGCAGCAAAGCTGGGGGCGAGCGATTGCGATCCTTCCATTTGCCCGCGGCAGAGCGACGTTATTTCTTTTCAACGGTCAAGTTCGCAGGCTCGTGGAACGGCAAATCCACGGTCATGGGGCTGTGGTCGGAGATCGGCTCCGGCGGACAATTGTTCAAGTCCCCCATACTTCTTGCAAAATGGGGCGCAAAGACAAAGGAACCGTTCGGATCTCGCGGTTTATCCAGATCGGACTTCACGAAGATCCAATCCAGTTTGTATTTTGCAACCTGCGCTTTTCCCCAGATTAATTCGGCCACGAAGGTTGGCGTGAATCCCTTGCCGTTTCGCTGGTTGGAGTCGGCAAGTGTGCCACCGTTGCCATTGCTGGTGCGCTCTGGAATTCCGCGAAAATCGAAGGCCTTGCCGCCGGCGGTGCGGTAATCCTCCAGAGTGCTGAAGAACCCGCGCTCCAGGTTTGGCGAGGCTCCAGGGATGTTGGCGGAGGTGGGGTCCACGCGATATTGGATTCCTGCAACTTTCAGGAACGCTTTGCTGCCGCTATAGAGGATTCCCACGCCGGTGGACCACTGAATGCCCTTGGTGGTCCAAAAATCCAGGCTGCCATAGCGTTTGTAGAGCATATTCTGCACATTGGTGGGCGTGGCGTCGGAGCCGGTGGTGTTCAT
The DNA here is from genome assembly GCA_963824925.1 of uncultured Acidobacteriota bacterium. Lineage (GTDB taxonomy): Bacteria > Acidobacteriota > Terriglobia > Acidiferrales > UBA7541 > Acidiferrum. The sequence continues at coordinate 350,264 of CAWGRE010000018.1, read as the reverse complement.
GTCTCCGGCAATAATCACCGGATTGGAAATCTCGCTCACCTCGTGCAGCAGTTCCTGGAGTTGCTGGCGGCGGACCTTGGGTTTGGCGCGATTCTCAAGATGTGTTGAGGCGATGGTTACGCGCTGGCCCGGTGCATCGGGAACATCCAGATCCACGTACAACGTGGAGCGCTGGCCGCGGCGGACTTCCCGCAGCAAGTCCTCACCGATCAAAATAGCCGCTTTTCTTTTTCCTTTTTCCAAGGCATGGATTTTGCTTTCCTGGAACCAGTCGTAACCCGTGGTGAAGGGAACCAGTCGCGCGCTGCGGATGGGATACCGAGAGAGCACCGCATTTCCATGCAGCCCTCGCAGGCGGTCCTTGTCCACATCAAAAATCTCCTTCAGTTGTTTCTGCTGTTCCGGGGTTTCTCCGTCGTCAAACTCGTCAATCCCCAGCTGCTTGGAATCGATTTCCAGAAATTCCATGCCGTAAGCCCAGTTCATGTTCAACGCTTTTCCCAGCTCGCGAATCACTTCGCGATATTCCGTGCGCTTTACTCCCCAATCCACTTCGTTCAGGATCCAGACGTCCGCGGATTTCAAAATTTCGATTTCGCCTGGAATTTTTTCCAGGTCCACATTTCGAATGGTTTTCTTTTCCTCCTTGGCCTTTTTGCGCTCCTCTTCCACCTTGGCCATGAACGCTTTTGGATCGGTCAGGCACAGTTTGATGTAGTCGAGTTCCAGGCCACGCTCGATATTCCACAGCGCCACGCGCAGGGAAGGCCCTAGTTCCTTCACTTCCAGCGGCTTGGCGCGCGCCCCCCCGAGATAGGCCTCATTATTGATAAAAGGAGTTGTCGCCAACGTATGGAGCTTTTCGGCCAGCGCCGGAGGGAGTTCCTGCTCTTTATTCAGTTCGACCAATTCATCGTAGCTAAAAAGCTTGGGCAACGATTCCCGGACGTAGTCTTGCGCGTGTAAGGAGCAGCTACCGCTTAAAGCGAGAGCTATTCCTGCAAGGCGGCAGAAGTGTTTTTGGAAAAGGCGGACCTTCATGGATTCAGCTCTCCCGTTGGCGTACGGTGGCTCACAGTCTGACAGTTGCGTGATTTCCACTCTCGTAAACGACAACTAACATAGCGTTACGTTCGCTGTAATGCAATATTTCGCGGGCGTTCGCTGGCCGCGTACGAATGCGATAGACTCGCATTTCTGTTCAGGGGCCGCCGGATCTCGTTGGGCAAAGCAGTTGCCGCGCACCCCATTCGGTTGAGAGGAGTATCCATGCGAAACGGAACCGGAAAATTATTGCGAATCGGCTTAATTGCGTTGCTGTTGGGATTCGGACTTTCGGCGCGCTCCGAGGGCCAGGCTCCTTCTCTTGCGCCACCTCCGCCATTGCTGCTGGGCACGGCCTGGTATCCGGAGCAGTGGCCGGAATCGCGCTGGGACGCGGACCTTGCCCTGATGCAGCAGGCGGGCATTCACATGGTGCGTGTGGGCGAATTTGCCTGGAGCCGCATGGAACCCGAGGAAGGGAAGTATGACCTCGACTGGCTGGATCGTGCGATTACCGCTGCCGCTCGCCATAATATTTATACCGTCGTCGGCACTCCGACGGCCGCTCCACCGGCCTGGCTGACGCAAAAATATCCGGAGACGCTGCGCATGAAGGACGACGGGCGCCGCGACCAGCATGGCAATCGCCAGCAATTTAATTGGGCGAATCCCAAATATCGCGAACTGGCGCGCGCGATCGCCGAACAGCTTGGCAAACGCTTCGGCCACAATCCGTACGTCCTCGGCTGGCAGATCGACAACGAATACTCCGATGTGTCCTACGATCCGGAAACCCGCGCGCAATTTCAGCAATGGCTGAAGGCGCGCTATTCCACGCTCGATAATCTCAATACTCGCTGGACCACTTCTTATTGGAGCGAAACTTACACTTCCTGGGACCAGATTCCGATTCAGACCGGCTACGGAAATCCCGGCCTGCTGCTTGCGTGGATGCGATTTGTCAGCGATACCTGGCGCAGCTACCAGAAAAATCAGCTGGACGTGCTGCGCGCCAATTCCGATCCCGGCAAATTCATTACCACCAACACCATGGGCTGGTACGACGGCTTCGATCACTACGTGGTCGAGCAGGACCTGGATCTGGCGGCATGGGACGACTACGTGGGCGAAGGCCATCTGAACGCCGTGAAAAATGGCTTTCCGCACGATCTGACCCGCGGCTTCAAACAGAAAAATTTCTGGGTGATGGAGACGCAGCCGGGCAACGTCAACTGGGCGGACGTCAACAATTCGCTGGATAAGGGAGAAGTGCGCGCCATGGCGTGGCATGACGTTGGGCACGGCGCCGACGTGGTCAGCTACTGGCAGTGGCGCAGCGCGCTGAATGGGCAGGAGCAATATCACGGCACGTTGCTGGGCGCCGATGGCACGCCCGTGCCGCTCTATCCCGAGGTCGCGCAAGTGGGCAAGGAGTTTCAGAAGGCCGGGCCGGTTTTGGCCGGCACCACCATCAAATCCGAAGTGGCGATTCTGCACTCCTATGACAGCCGCTGGGCCATCAACTGGCAGCGCCACAATAAAAATTTCGACGTGAACTATGAGATCGGCTACTACTACGGCGGCATCCGGCCGATCGCGCAATCGGTGGACGTGCTTCCCCCAACGGCGAATCTTTCTTCATACAAGCTGGTCATCGCTCCCGGCTTGAACGTGCTTTCCGATGCGGCTGCAAAGAATCTCGAAGCGTACGTGCGCGGAGGAGGGCATCTGGTGCTGGGCCAGCGCTCTGCGATGAAAGATGAGGACAACGGCTTGCAACCGGATCGCCAGCCCGGTCCGCTGGGCGAGCTTCTCGGCGGGCGCGTGGAGCAGTATTACGCTCTCCTCGAGCCCGTCCCCATCGAGGGCCAGTGGGGCACCGGCGAATCTCCGCTGTGGGCGGAGTTGCTGAGCGCGAAGGATAAAGACACCGAAGTGCTGATGCGCTATGGCAAAAGCAACGGATGGCTCGACGGGCAACCCGCGGCCATCTCCCGCAAAGTGGGCAAAGGGCGCATCACCTACATCGGCGCGTGGCTGGAGCCGAAAATGATGGAGAGCGCGGCGAAGTGGATGGCCTCTGTCAGCGGAGTGAATACCCCACTGCCGAACGTTCCCGAAGGCGTCGAAGTATCCGTCAGGCAGGGCGCGCGCGGAGCGGTCTATATCCTGGTGAATCTTTCGAAGGATACGCAAACCATCAACTTGCCCGCGGCGATGAGCGACGTTCTGGAAGGCGGCACAAAATCTTCCGTCACGCTGGCGCGATATGGTGTGGCGGTTCTTTCCACCAAGCCGATAACTAAAACAATGCCTTCCCGCGGGCGGCCATATTAAATAATTTTGATTAGCGGACAGTGGAATTCTCTCGCTATACTTGGCGCGCTGCTTACCCCGTCCAACAGACGTGTTCAGGAAACTCCCGGCTTCACGTCAACGTAAAGGAGCTTTTCCCTTGAGCAACTCAATATTCCGCAAGTTTTTTTTCTTGGCTTCGGCAGCTTGCACGTTGATTCTTCCCGGGCCGGGTGCCGCGCAAGAGGCCAAACCTCACTGGTCCTACGACAAAGGAGAGGGCGATCCGAAACACTGGAGCAAACTGGATCCGACCTACGCCGTTTGTGCCACCGGCACCACGGAATCCCCCATTGATATCAAAGGCGCAAAGCCCGCGGACCTACCCGCGCTGAAGATGGATTACAAGGCTGTGCCGCTGAATATCATTGATAACGGCCACACCATCCAGGTGAATTATGCGCCGGGAAGCACGCTGACCGTCGGCGACAAGGTCTATACCCTGAAGCAGTTTCATTTTCACCACCCGGGCGAAGAACACGTGAGCGGCAAGAAATTTCCGATGGTCGCGCATCTGGTGCATGCCGACGCGGAGGGACACCTCGCTGTGGTGGCCATCCTATTCAACGAAGGCGCGGCGAACCCGTTGCTCGACACCCTCTGGAAAGACGTCCCCGCAGAAAAAGAAAAGGCGATGGATGTCCCTGGCGTCACGGTGAACGTAGCGGACCTGCTCCCCAGCAGCCTGGGGTACTACACGTATATGGGTTCGCTGACGACTCCGCCGTGCAGCGAAGGCGTGACCTGGTACGTGCTGAAGGAGCAGGGGACACTTTCAACGGCGGAATTGGCTGGGTTTGCGAAGCATTATCCGATGAATGCGCGCCCGATCCAGCCGACGAATGGCCGGAAGATTGAGGAATCGAAATAGGGGGGTTCAAGCCAGTGCGAGGTATCACTTGGTAGCGCCTGCATCTTGCAGGCCAGCGCGCCGCGAAGCGGCAAAGCCGCAGACCACCCGAATACGGTTTCGGAAGACCTAAAAGAGGGGTTATTGTCCACGGAAAGCCTCGCAGCCTCGGCTTGCTTGCCTGCAAGATGCAGGCGCTACCAGTTGCGGCCGACTGAAAGGTACTGGACCGGCTATTAGGCGTGAAAGGGACCCCCGGCCAGGCTTTTCCCGGGCGCGGGGGCTCTGGCAAAACGCCATATTGCCGTAGCACACACTCCCGTAGTAGTGTCCCCGCATGGCCAAGAAGCCGAAGTTACGCACTAAAGGGGGCCGTAAGACCATGCCAGCCGATCATGAAGAAAAAAACGCCACTAACGGAGAGCTGCGCGAAGGCGCGAATGTCGACAAAATCCGTGACATTTTATTTGGCAATAACATGCGGGAGTATGAAAAGCGCTTCGCCCGCCTGGAAGAGCGACTCACGAAATCGTCCGAGGCGCTGCGCGACGACCTCAAGAAACGCTTCGATACCCTGGAATCCTACGTCCGCGAGGAACTGGAATCCCTGGGAACGCGTTTGAAGACCGAGAAATCGGAGCGCGCCGAAGGCCTGAAGGAATTGACGCGCGAAAGCCGCGACGCGGCCAAGGCTCTGGAAAAGAAGCTTTCGCAGCTCGAAGAGCAGCTCGATGCCGCGCACACGGAATTGCGTACCAAGATTCTTGAGCAGTCCAAGGCTCTCAGCAGCCAGATCCAGAAGTCCAAGGACGATCTGGAAACCTCGCTGGAGCACGAAGCCGAGACTCTGCGCGCGGACAAGACCGACCGCGCCATGCTCGCCGACCTTTTCACCGAAATGTCCCTGCGCCTGAAAGACGAATTGGAGCTCCCCGAGAAATAGGCAGGTTCATCACGTATGGGCATGGCCCCAAAGCATTCACGCGACCCGCTGGAATTTCGACCCAAAATGGCCGAGACGCCGCCAAGTTCGACAGCGCCGGAACCCGAAGCACCTCCACGCGAAGACCCCGAACAGATTTATCAGGAGCTGCGCGAGCTGATCCTGGCTCCCGAGCAAGAGGCGCTGGAAAAGCTGCACCAGCGCGTGGACGACCCCGTTTCCCGCACCGAAGACGTCGGCAGCGTGGTTGCGGAAGCGATTCAGTTGCGGCGCCAGCAAGGTGGCGACGAAGCCTTGAGCGCCGCCCTTTCTCCCACCATTGAGACCGCGCTGCGCGAATCCGTCCGCAAAGATCCGGGCACGATGGCCGATGCCCTTTTTCCCGTGATGGGGCCGGCGATCCGGCGCTCCATCCTGGAAACGCTGCGTTCGTTTCTGGAATCCTTCAACCAGGTGCTGGACCAGAGCCTTTCGATCCAAGGGCTGAAATGGCGCGTGGAAGCGCTGCGCACCGGGCGGACGTTCACCGAAGTTGCCCTGCTGCATAGCCTGGTTTTCCGCGTTGAACAGGTCTTTCTGATTCACAAGAAAACCGGGCTTTCGCTGGGCCATGCCGTGGCGCCTGCGGTGGCGATGCAGGATCCCAGCCTGGTTTCCGGAATGCTCTCCGCGATTCAGGATTTTGTGCGCGACTCGTTTCACACCGGGCAGGAGCAGGGCATCAATCGCATGAATGTGGGCGACCTGGACGTCTGGATCGAGCAGGGGCCCTATGCCATTCTCGCGTGCGTGATTCGGGGGATTGCTCCGCGCGAACTGCGGGATCGCATGGCGGAAGTTCTCGAAAATGTTCACCGCGAGTATGCGCCGCAGCTTGACACCTTTGATGGCGACACGGCTCCTTTTGTAAAAGTGAATGCGGAACTGGCGCGCTGCCTGGAACTTCGTTATCGCGAGGAAGCCAAGCCGCGCGGTTATGGTTTTGCTTATGCCGCGGCTGCGTTGATCTTGTTATTGGCGGCTGGATGGATTGGCTGGCGCTCGGTGCAATATTCGCGTTGGGAGCGGCTGGTGAACTCCTTCCGCGAGCAACCGGGCTACGTGATCACTTCATTCGGGCGTGAGCACGGTGAGTTTGTGGTGCGTGGCATGCGCGACCCGTTAGCGGCAGATCCTCAGCAGATTATCAGTGGGTCAGACGTGAAGGCTTCCCCGCAGCAATTTCACTGGGGCGGCTACTACGCGCTCGACGACGCCATCGTACAGCAGCGCGCCATTTCACTGCTGGCTCCTCCCGCGGGGGCGACACTTGCTGTGAAGAGTGGTGTTTTGCAGGTTTCCGGTGCCGCCGGCCTGGGCTGGGTCAAAGACGTGCGCGCCAAGGCATTACTTGTCCCGGGCGTTCGCGCGGTGGAATTCGCGCCGGAATTGGAGCCGGACCGGTTGGCCTTCGCGCAATCAAGAACGGATATTGAGAAGACCATAGTGAAATTTCCCGTGGCTACAGCGGCGCTTTCGAGCGGGGAACGCCAGGCTCTCCGTAAAATGGCGGAGGAGATGAAAACGCTGCTGGCGGCGGCGCAATCGCTGCACCAGACTGTGAATTTCACCGTGGTGGGCCACACGGACTCCACCGGCGCGGAAACGTCCAATCTGAATCTCAGCCAGCGGCGCGCGGACCGCGTTGCCTACGAACTGATTCAGAACGGCATCCCCGACAAATTGCTGCAGGCCACTGGCGTGGGGACCACGCAGCCCATTCGCAGCGAAGACTCAGAAGCGAACCGCGAGTTCAACCGCAGCACCAGCATTCAGGTGAAAATCCAGAACCCCTGACACCCGGCCATGCTCCAGAAAAAAATCTGCATGCTTGGATCGTTTGCGGTCGGCAAGACCAGCCTGGTCCGTCGGTTCGTTGAGAGCATGTATTCCGAGGCGTATCACACCACTGTCGGCGTGAAAGTGGACAAAAAGAACGTTCAGGTGAATGGCGCTGAAGTTACCCTCGTGCTCTGGGATATCTACGGGGAAGACGACTACCAGAAAATGCGCTGGAGCTATCTGCGCGGCGCCTCCGGCTACCTGCTGGTGGCGGATGGCACGCGAAAAAGCACGCTGGCCAAGGCATACGACCTTGAAAAGCGGGTGCGCGAGGAAGTTGGCATTATCCCGTTCGTGCTGGTGGTCAACAAAAGCGATCTGGAGAAGGACTGGGAATTCGAGCCGGAAAACGAAGCGCAGATTCTTGCGGAGAAATGGAGCGTGCTGCGCTCCAGCGCCAAATCAGGGCAAAACGTGGAAGAGGCATTTTCGCTGCTGGCGCGAAAAATGTTGGAATAAATATGGGAGACCTGCTGGAGAAATTTCGCGCCGCAATGGGATTCGCCCTGCTGGAATATCGGGGTGAAGGCGAGTTTTCCCCGATTGCTCCGCTTCCGCCATGGTTCCACCAGGTTTGGGGTGAGGAAACCGGACTCACCGCTCCGCTGGCACTTCTGGAAAAATCTCCTTTCCTCGAAAATTTTCTCTATGAAGCCGAAGCTTTCTGGGAATCGCCCGGCGAGCGCGTCTGCCAATCGGAAACCTGGGTGGAGAAAACGGCGGACGGGCGGGAAATTGCGTTGCAGGCGCGGGCGCTGCTGCTGGAGGGCCGTCGGGCCCTGGTGATTTTCAACCCGGACGCGGAATTTCGCGAGCAGGTAAAGACCCTGCAAACCGCGCGAAACGCACTGCTGGATCACGAAAGGCTCGCCCACGAGATTCAGAAAAAAGAAATTCTGCTGCATTGCATCGTGCACGATTTATCGCAGCCGCTCAGCGTGATGCACGTGGCCATGGAATGCCTGGCGAACGACGCGATCAGCGAACGCTCGAAGCAATTCCTCACATTAGGCAAGCTTGCCAGCGACCAGCAGGAAACGATGATCCGCGACATCCTGCACACGTTTTCCGCCGACCTGCGCGCTTCGCTGGATGCCGGAACCGAGGAGAGCGCTGCCGCCGATCTGCTGGGTTGCGCGCGGCAGAGCATGACGGCGCTGGGGCCGACCTTTGAAGCCAAAGGCGTTTCCCTGGCGCTCGCCCCGGTGCTGGATCCTGCCTCAAGTTGGCCGGTGCGCGCCGAAGACTCTCGCCTGCGGCGCATTTTTGCAAATCTGCTCGAAAACGCCTTGCGGTATACCCCGGCGCGCGGACGAGTCACGGTCGGCATGGAAGACGAAGGTGGCTTTCTGAAGGCCTACGTGGACGACGAAGGTCCCGGGCTTCCCAGCAGATTTGCGGCCGGAACAAATTTTCGGGCTGTTCCTGAAAGGGAAGCAAAGCGGCGGCAAGGCCGGACTGGGTCTCTACTTTTGCCGCATCACCGTGGAGCGCTGGGGCGGCCACATCGGCTGCGTCAGCCTGCCGGTCAAGGGCTCGCGCTTCTGGTTTCGTTTGCCGCATGCACTGGTCGCCGCAACGTCAACGATTTCCGGCCCCACTGGGAGTCCGGAAGCGCGGGAGCCTTCAAAACAGCTTCCTCCGCAACGCCCGTTGCGCATTTTGTTTGCCGATGATCAGAAAGACATTCGCACGCTGACGACCTATCAGCTGAAACGCAGCGGCCACAAGATCGTCTCCGCCAAAAATGGCAGGGAAGCGCTGCAACGCTTTCGTTCAGGAAAATTCGATGCGGTGCTGCTCGATCAGGAAATGCCGGGCATGACCGGAGACGAAGTGGCGCGCGCCATCCGCAAAGCCGAAGCAGGAAAAAAATCGAGAACATATCTTGTGGCCTCCACTGGAAACAACGGAGCGGAAGATATCCGCCGGCTGAAAGCCGCGGGATTCGACAGTGTGCTCGGCAAGCCATTTCGCCTGGAAGATCTGCATGCCCTTTTGCAATCCGCCGGTGCGGACAAAGAAACGGCGCGCCAAGCCAGCAAGCCCGCGGCCCGCCCGAAAATGGATTTTGCCCGGCTACTTGCAAGCGTGGATGGCGATGAGAAGCTCTTGAAACGCATGATTTCCACATTTCTCCGCGACACCCCGAAGCGGCTTGCGGAGCTCGCCGCCGCCCTGCGAAAAAAATCCGCGGCAGACGTGGCCACGCTGGCGCACGCCCTGAAGGGCTCGATCAGCATCTTTGGCGCGGAAGCGGCGCGCAACTACTCGCAGGAACTGCAAGAACACGCGCGGGATGGCGATCTCGCCACCGCCCGGCAGTTGCTGGCGCCCCTGCACGAAGAGATTGCGAACTTGCTCGAAAACCTGAGAGGATACGCACAACAATCCTCCGCCGGGTCTGCGCCGAATTCGAACAAGCGGCCAGGGCCTTCCCGGATACGGAGCAAGCGCCGGCGATGAGCATTTCGCGCGGCGAGTTCCAGTTCAACCACCGGGAGCCCCAGCATGCCCAATATTCTTGTAGCCGAGGATGACGCCACAACACGAGAAATGATTGGCGGCATCCTGAAGAAGCACGGCTACACGGTCAGCACGGTCAGCGACGGCATGGCGGCGCTGCGAGCCCTGAAAAAGAAAAATTTCGACCTCCTGCTTCTGGATATCTGGATGCCGAAAATGACCGGGCTGGGGCTGATCGGGACGCTGCACGGCGAACCTCACATTCCCAAAATTATTGTGATGACCTCGGACAAGGCTTCCGACACGGTGCTCAGGTCCCTGCGCGGACAGGTCTATCAATTCCTCGCCAAGCCGATCGATGCTCACAATCTAGTGACCGTGGTGGAAAACGCGCTTTCCGAAGATCCAGCGACCCCTCCCATCGAAGTGCTTTCCGCCAACAAGCACTGGGTGGAACTTCTTGTGCCGTGCGAGCGCTCGGTGGTCAGCCGCGTGCAAAGCTTTCTTTCCCGGCTGGAGACGGATCTGCCTCCCGAAGTGATCGAAAAAGTGGGGTACGCGTTTCGCGAACTACTGAATAACGCCATCGAATGGGGCGGGCACCTGGATCCCAACCTGAAAGTGCGCATCTCTTACATTCGCACCAAGAAATTGCTGATGTACCGCCTGGATGACCCAGGCCCCGGCTTCAAGCTGGAAGATCTCAAGCACGCAGCGGTCAGCAATCCAGAAGACGATCCCATGGCGCACATGACCATTCGCGAACAGAAAGGCCTGCGGCCGGGTGGCCTTGGGCTGATGCTCACGCAGCAGCTTGTGGATGAATTGGTCTACAACGAAGCCCGCAACGAAGTCGTCTTGATCAAATATTTGTAACCGTGCCTTCGCTTCCGCCTGCTTCGCTTCTCTAGTACACTTACGCGACTCTATTTGCACTCATCTTTCGTTCTAAGGAGCACGTCCAATGGCAGCAGGCACTCTGACTGGCGCGGAATTCAAGCAGCAACTGCGCGCCGGAACCCCGAAACTCGGCCTATTTTTGAACTCGCACAGCCCCACCGTTGCGGAGCAATTGGCGCACAGCGGCTACGACTGGCTGCTGGTGGATTCGCAGCACGGGCCGATGGGCTACGAAAAACTTTCCGCGATGCTCTGCGGCATCTCCAGTGGCGGCGCAAAATCGCTGGTGCGCGTGGGCGGCTACAGCGATCGCCCCGGCATTCAGCAGTCGCTGGATCTGGGCGCGGATGGCGTTCTGGTCCCCTACATCAATACCGCCGAAGAGGCGCGCCAGGCGGTAAGTTGCATGCGATATCCAACGGCGGGCACGCGCTCGGTTTATTTCCCGCAGCGCAGCATGAACAAGGAAGGGCTGCTGGGTTATGCCGGCGGCGCAAACAAGAACATCATCGTCGCGCTGCAGGTGGAGACCGCGGATTGCATCAAGAATATTGATGAAATCGCGGCCGTGCCCGGCGTGGACTTGCTCTTTCTTGGCCAGAACGATTTGTGCATGTCCATGGGCTTGTATGAAAAGTACGAGTTCCCGCACATGTACACTTCGCCGGAACTGGGCGCGGCGACCGAAAAACTGGTCGCGGCGGCGCGCAAGAATAATGTGATTCTGGGATTGTTCCTGTTCGGCACTTCGCGCGTCGGCGAATTTCTCGAAAAGGGCTTCCCGTTCATCAGCGTCGGCAACGATCTGCATCACGTTCTGACGCAGGCAGGCGCGTACGTGAAAGACGTGGAAGAAATCGCCAAAGCCAAGGGCAAAAGCTGGACTCGCCGCCCCACCGCGCTTTTCTAACTGGTAGCGCCGGCATCCTGCCGGCAAGCATTCTTATCGCTATTCCTGCCGGCAAGATGCCGGCGCTACCGAGCTGCGTGTGACCGTGTTGTCGCTCGCGCATCCCATACAATGAGCGAAGGATTTTGGCACTGAATCCGCGCGCTTTCAGGGACCACCTAATCCATGGCCACCAAAAATTGGGGCAATCGTCCCTGGACCATTGAATTTCAACCTAAGCCCCTCTCGCTTGTTAGCTCGGTGGATTTTGCCGTGGTCGGCGGTGGCTTCACCGGGCTCGCGGCCGCGGCCTGGCTGAAGAGGCTCGCTCCGGAAAGTTCCAGTCGCGCTTTTCGAAGCCGGCAATCTCGGCGACGGTGCAAGCGGCCACACGGGAGGCATGGCCCTCTCGGAATCCGCCGTGGGAGATTTGCCGGGCCTCGGCGATGTCCTTGCCGGTTATGAAAAAATTCTCACCGAACTGCGGGTGGATTCCGATCTTCATCTTCCCGGCGTTTACGAACTAGGCCGCAGCAAGCCGCTCAGCAATTCGCCGATCCGCTGGAGCGATTCCGGGGAACTTTGCGCCGTGAAGGTTGTTCCCGGCGGCAGCATCAATCCGGGAAAAGTCGTCAGCGGATTGGCCGTGGCGGCGGATCGCGCCGGTGTGCTGCTGTTTGAAAATGCCGGCGTCGAGGACTGCGAATTTGGCGATCCGCTGGAATTGCGTACGCCGTGTGGCGTGATCCGTGCGCAAAAAGTATTGTTCGCCACAAACGCCTTTGCCTTTGAACTTACCGGCTGGACGGAACGCGCGGAGTCTAGTTTCACGCTTGCGGTGGCCACGCAGGCGTTCGACGATGCGGTTCTGCGGGAAATCGGCCTCGGCGATGGAAAGCCCTTTTACACCGTGGACTTGCCGTATCTTTGGGGCCGCCTGCTTGGGAAGCAGATTATTTTCGGCAGCGGTCTGGTTCATTTCAAGGATTGGCGCGAAGTGCACACGCTGGACATCACGCGCGGCGAAGCAGCAGAACTTTTTGCGCGCCTGGAAAAGCGCATTCGCGGGTTGCATCCCAAGCTGCGCGACGTGAACTTTACGCACCGCTGGGGCGGGCCCATCTGCATCACGGAAGGCTGGCGTCCAATTTTCGAGCGCCACCCAAAAAATCGGAATGCCATTGTGCTGGGGGGATTTTCCGGTCACGGCGTGGCGCAATCCGTCTATCTGGGCGCGTGGGCTGCGGAAGCGTTGCACGGAAAACGCGATCTGCCTGATTGGAAATAACGAGCCGAAGAAGTGTGGAGGCCGCCGTGGCCCGTGAGCTAGCCCGGATGACCGAAAGCCGGCAGCGTTTTCAACAATGCGGAAACGCCGTTCCAGATAATCTGGGTGCCGATGCACACCAACAGAAACGAAGAAAGCCGCATGATCACGCTCATGGACGTTGCGCCCAGCACGCGCGCCAGGCGATCCGAAAACGCATAGCAAAGATAGACGCTGGCCGCGACGAGCATGGACCCAATCACCGCCCCGATCATGGAAAACAATATCTCGCGATGCGGTTCGTTCGCTCCCAATGTGATCGCCACGGAAATGGAGCCGGGGCCAACCGTCAGGGGAAGCGTCAGCGGATAGAAAGCCTTCTGGAACAGGTCGTTGGTATCCACGGTGCGGTGCACGTCCGCTTTCGTTTCGTCGTCATCCTTCTGCTTCAGCATGGCCCACCCGGTGGAGACCAGCACCAGGCCGCCGCCCACCTGCACCACCGGCAGCGAAATCCCGAAAAACGCCAGGATGTGCGTCCCGATAAAGTAAGAGCCGACAATCAGAAAAATACTGTTGAGGGCGATGCGCCAGGAAAGCATTTTCCGCTGCTCGCCGGAATAATAGCGCGTCAAGGAAAGAAACAGCGGCGCGCTTCCCAGCGGATTCACGATCGGGAATAACGCCGTAAGTATCAGCAATGTGGATTTGATGATTTGCGCCATGGGCAGGGAAAGTATATCTACAATGCGTTTGAAGCCGAAACGAGTTTTGCCGTGGTGATCGCCTGGCCCACGTGGCGCTGCGTGTGGTCGGCAATGTGCACCAGTAGTCCGCCAAGCGTCGTCGGTAACTGTTTTTTGCCAACGGTGCGTGGAGCGGAATAGTCCTGCGATGCCAGCGCGCGGACGCGCTCACAGCTTCGTGAGATCGCGCCATCCAGTTCCGCCAGGATTTCCGCGGTTGTACCCGCTTGCGCATCGGACTCCAGTTTCAGCGCCTGCAATTGGAAATCGCTGAGCGCGTTGCCTTCCGCATAGGTCAGCAAGTCGATCCAGGCTGCCCGCAATGTGGCGCAAATGAAACGCCACCGACGGCAGCCCCTCGGGAGTGGCGTGCAGTTGTTCGCTGGACAGCGCACCGCACCACCGGTGCAAGTCTTCGCTTGCGAGCTCCAGGGCATGCAGCACTCCGCGCGCAATCGGTGGCACATCGATGTGCGTCCCGCGCAGCCAGGGCTCTGCAGCGATGGGTTTGCTATCGCTCATGAGGAAACTTTCCGGAATTCTCGCATGTGAATTGACATGCCAATGGTCAGCACATAGGATGGAAAACTTCCCGCAAAGATACAACCGTTTCCTTGCGGCCATGGGACAGATTCGGCGGCTGTTCTGACTTTCACTGGCAATGGCAAGGCGCCGCACGAAACGAATATTTTCCTGGCGGATTGGGTCGAGTAGAATCTAGCCGCGTTCCATCGAAGGAGGATTGCCCCCTTGCCCACCAAGGCCCGGAAGCGAAGCCCGAAACTCAAGCCCGGCCAGCGCGCCGAAGAGACCCTGCGCGTGCTGATCTCCCACAAGCGCATACGCGAGCGCGTCCGCGAGATGGCCGCGGAAATTCGCCGCGATTTTCCAAACGAACCCATCCATTTGGTTGGCGTCCTGAAAGGCTCGGTGCTGTTTCTGGCGGATCTTGCCCGCGAACTTGGCGGCGAAGTTTCGTTCGACTTTATCTCCGTTTCCAGTTACGGGAAGGGTATGGACTCCACCGGTGAAGTGAAAATGATCAAGGACCTCGACGTCAGCATGGAGGGACGCTCCGTACTGGTGGTCGAAGACATTCTTGATACCGGCCTGACGCTGAAATACCTGTTGCGGCTCTTCGAAGAGCGCAAACCCAAGCATCTGCGCGTGGCCGTGCTGCTGGATAAAGTGGAACGGCGCATCGCCGACGTGAAGGCCGATTATGCGGGCTTCGTAATTCCCAACGAATTTGTGGTTGGCTACGGACTCGACTACGACGAGCGCTACCGCAATCTCCCCGATGTTTGCGTGGTGCGCCTGGGGCCGCGCGGCAAGACCAAAGTGGAAGCCTGAAATCCCCGGCCCGCGGGTTTAAGGGCGAATTTCGCCTGCTATACTATTGATGTTCATGGACGCTACCCGATCGAATCCAGAAGTACAAACTACGAATCAGCAACTTCAGGCCTCTGCTGAAGTTCTTGCCACGCTCGCGGAGATTGGCGAAGAGGTCAACGCTTCGCTCGATCTCGACGAAGTGCTGGCGCACACCGCTGTTCTGATTAAGCGATACATTGACTACGAATTGTTCGGCGTCCTGATGATCGACGAATCGGGATCGTATCTGAAGCATCGCTTTGCGATCGGCTATCCCCCGGGCCTGGCGGAAAATCTGCGCATTCCCGTGGGGCAGGGAATTACGGGAACCGCGGCGGCCACCGGGCAACCCGTGCATGTCAACGACGTCTCGAAAGATTCCCGCTATATCAATGCCATCGAAAGCGTGAAATCCGAACTGGCCGTTCCGCTGATGTTCCGCGGGAAGTGCGTTGGTGTGCTGGACATTCAGAGTCGCCACGTGGACTACTTCACCGACGATCAGCAGAAGATCATCACCCTGCTCGCCAGCCGCCTGGCCGTGGCCATCGAAAACGCACGATTGTTCCAGAAGGTCAGCGCGCAGGCGGAAACGCTGCTGGTCCTGAATGAAGTCAGCCGCGAGATCGGCTCGATTCTCGATGTGGAAGAGTTGCTTCGCCGCGCCGCGGAGCTTGTTAAGCGCGTGATCGATTATCAAATCATCAGCATCATGCTTTACGACGAAGAACAGAAAATTTTCCGCCACCGCCTGGATGTGAAGCACGGCCAGCGCGTGCAGGGAAAGCTCCGCGTGGCAGCCACTGAAGGTATTGTGGGAGCCGCGGCGACCTTGCGCGAGCCCGTGCTGGTCCCGGATGTCACCACCGATCCGCGCTATTTAATGGTGAATCCGGAAACGCGCTCGGAACTAGCCATCCCGATGATTTATAAGAGCAAGGTGATCGGCGTCCTGGATCTGGAAAGCCCGCAGCTGAATTACTTCACTGAGGGGCACGTGCAGACGCTGACCATTCTGGCGGCGAATCTTGCGGTATCCCTCGAAAACGCGCGCCTCTATGAACAGGTTGCGCGCGACGAAGCCCGCATGGAGCGGGAGCTGCAAGCCGCCAAGCGCATTCAAGGCGCGCTGCTGCGCCCGGTTCCCGCGGATGATTACGGCCTGGATGTGGCCGCCCGGTATCTTTCCGCGCGCGAAGTCTGCGGCGACCTCTACGATTTTCTGCGCTACGGCCCGCAGCAGTTGGGCATCGCACTGGGTGATGTCAGCGGCAAGGGAACTGCCGCGGCGCTTTTTGGCGCTGTCTCCATCGGCATCATGCGCAGCCTGGCGCCGCAGAAACTGCAACCCGCGGAAATGCTTCGCCAGATGAACCAATTGGTTGGCGAGCGCCGCATTGAAGGCCGGTTCATGACCGCATGCTTCGCCACATGGCAGAAAGGCCGGCAGAAGCTTCGTGTCGCCAACGCCGGCCAGTCGCAGCCATCTGCTTTATAAAGGAGGCCGCTGCGACCGCATTGAACTTTCGGGATTCCCACTCGGCATTTTTGAAGACGTGACCTACGACGAGTGGAGCGTCACGCTGGAATCCGGCGATATCCTGGTTTTCCATTCCGACGGCATCGCCGAAACCTTGAACAGCGAAGGGCAATTTTTCGGCACGGAGCGCCTCCGCAAACTAATCGAGCAGCATCACGAAATCACCGCCGCGGAAATGGCCGATCGCGTGCTGAACGAAGTGGACTGGTTCTCGCAAAGCGCGCCGCTTTCCGACGACCGCACGCTGGTGGTAATGAAAGTAAAATGAGCGCCCACGTCAAGGCCCGGCGCGGTCTGCCGTACGTGGATCCCGCGAAGCAACTTCCGCAGTTTTCCTGGAAAAAAACCGAAGCATCGGGACGCAAAGTTTATTGCGAGCAGGTAGCCCTCTCTGAAATCGCTCGTCGCTATGCAACGCCCAGCTATGTTTACAGCCATCAAGCCATCACCGATGCCTTTCTTGAGATCGACCGCGGCTTCGCCAAAGTGCCGCATCTGGTTTGTTTTGCCGTGAAGGCCAATGGCAATCTTTCGCTTCTGAAGCTTCTGGCCGGAAAAGGCAGCGGTTTCGATATCGTATCCGGCGGCGAACTGGAGCATCTTGGCCATCTTGGGATTCCCGGCGAGCGCATTGTGTTTTCCGGCGTGGGCAAAAGCCGTGAAGAAATTCGCGCGGCGCTGCGCTATCGAGCGGGTCGCCGCGGTGCGCCCGGCATACTTCAGTTCAACGTTGAATCCACTGGCGAACTGGAAACGCTAATCGAAGAATCTTCACGGCTGCCAAGCGGCTCCGCAAAAGCGCCGGGCGTTTCCATTCGTGTGAATCCGGATGTGAGAGCAGGCGGTCATCCGCATATCGCCACGGGATTGCAGGAGCACAAATTCGGAGTGGCGTGGCCTGAAGCGCGGAAGATCTATCTGGCGCATCAGAAATCGAAAGCGATTCGCTGGCAGGGAATCAGCGCGCACATCGGTTCGCAGATTATTGGACTGGAACCGTTTCGGCGCGCACTGCAACGCCTGGCTGGCTATTTGCTTGACCTTCGGAACCAGGGAATCGCGCTGAAATATCTGGACGTCGGCGGCGGCCTGGGCGTCCGCTATACCAGCGAACATCCCGCCTCGCGCCGCGCCTACGCGCGAATGATCGCTCAGATTGCACGCCCGCTCGGCGTCCATGTCTTGCTGGAGCCGGGGCGCTCGATCGTGGCGGAATCCTGTGTGCTGCTCTCGCGCGTGCTCTATACCAAATCCAATTCCCGCAAAACCTTTGTAATCCTTGATGCCGCCATGAACGATTTGATGCGCCCGGTGCTTTACGATGCGCCGCATCCCATCACCCGGGTGGCACAGAGTTCGGACGAAAAAACGGATCGCACAAAACGCGCGGATATTGTCGGACCCGTTTGCGAAACGGGAGACACGTTCCTTCTCGATTGGCCGATTGGAACCGTTTGTCAGGGAGACCTGGTGGCGATCTGGCTTGCGGGAGCCTATGGCTTCGCGCAGTCCTCAAACTATAATGCCCGCGCCCGCGCCGCCGAAGTGCTCGTCAGCGGGAAGACTGCAAAGCTGATTCGCCGCCGGGAAACGCATCGCGACTTGCGCCGAACCGACGTCCTCGGCTGATCGCTACGCTTCGCCCCATTTCAACTTATTCCGCAAAATCTCGAAGTACGTCTTGTTCGGCGGCTGAATCAATTTCAATTTTTCGGCGGAACGCTCGATGCGCACGCGATCCCCGATCTGCATCGGCACGCCGGTCTGGCCATCCAGGGTCAGAAACACGGAGTCAGAGCTCTGCGCAAGAATCAAATCCACCTTTGAATTGTCCTGTATCACCACCGGGCGGTCGCTGAGCGTGTGCGGACAAATCGGCGTCACCAGGATCGCTGCCACTCCTGGCTGCACGATCGGTCCGCCAGCGGAAAGCGAATACGCGGTCGAGCCAGTCGGCGAAGCCACAATCAAACCATCGGCGCGATACCTGCAGACGAACGCGCCGTTGATGTGCAGTTCCACTTCAATCATGCGCGCCAGCGTGCCCTTGTGCACCACGGCGTCATTCAACACACGCTGCTGCGTCAGCAATTCGCCGTTGTGCGTGCGTTCCACCGCCAGCAGCACCCGTTCTTCAATTTTCGCGTGGCCCGCCAACGTGCTTTCCAGCGCCGGATAAAGTTCCTCAACGGTGAAGCTGGTTAAAAATCCCAGGCTTCCCATATTGATCGGCAGAATCGGAATGTCGTGATGCGCGGCTTCGCGGGAGGCCGCCAGAATCGTGCCGTCGCCGCCCAGCACCAGCAGCAAATCGGACTCCTGCGCCACCTGATGGCGCGTTTTCCCGACGGAATTGCCCTTCAGCACGGTGGCCGTTTCGATGTCATAGGCGGCTTGCAGGCCGCGCTCTTCCAACCAGCGCAGCAGCGGAGGCACCACCTCGGCAATATTCGAGCGCCGCGGGCGAGAGATGATGCCGATTCTTTTGAAGGTGGCTTCGGCGCTCATGGATTACAGCGATTCTACCTCAGCGGGTTTTCGCGCGTGAAGGAAATACTCCTGATTGCCCTCCGCGCCGGGCAGATGGCTGGGCGCAACACCGGAAATGTTCAAATGCAGCGCTTGGGCGGCGCTCCTGACACTGGCGATAGCCTTCTCATGCAAAGCCTTTTCGCGGACGATTCCGCCCTTGCCCACGTCTTCGCGCTGCAGCTCAAACTGCGGCTTCACCAGGATCAGGAATTCCGCGCCGGGCTTGGCGCAGGTCACCGCCCCGGGCAGGATCTTGGTGATCGAAATAAACGAAACGTCGGCCACCACCAGCTCCACGGCCTCGGGCAAATCCTCTGCACGCAGATCGCGCGCATTCTTTTCGAGGCGCAGCACGCGCTTGTCTTCCCGCAGCTTCCAGCTCAATTGGTCGGTGTTCACGTCCACGGCGTAAACGCGCACCGCGCCGGATTGCAACAGGCAATCCGTGAAGCCGCCGGTCGAAGCGCCCAGATCCAGGCAAACCTTGCCGGCCGGATCCACGCGAAAATCCGCCAGCGCGCCTTCCAGCTTCACGCCGCCGCGGCTGGCGTATTTCTGCAAGCGGCTGTGAACCTCAATATGCGCCGTCGCTGGCAGCAGCAATCCGGCTTTGCCTGCGCGCTGCCGGTCCACTTCCACTTCGCCCGCCAGGATCATCGCTTGCGCCTTGTGGCGAGACTCCGCAAGCCCGCGTTCCACAAGGAGCAGATCCAGGCGCTTCCGTTCGGCTTTTGCATTCATGGGGTGGCGATCAGGCGCGGCGTAGAACCAGAAACTCCGCGATGGTGCGCAACCTATCCGCGCGTTCGCCATAGGTTTCCAGCTCTGCGATGGCCTTGTCTGCCAGTTCCTTGGCGATCTGGTGCGAACGCTCCAGCCCGAAGACGGCCGGATACGTGGCTTTTTGCTGCACGATGTCTTTGCCCGCGGTTTTGCCGAGCGCGGCGGAAGATTCTTCCACGTCCAGAATATCGTCGGTCACTTGAAACGCCCAGCCGATCGTGTCGCCGAATCGCCGGAGCCGCGTCACGTCTTCCGCTTGCGCGCCTGCGCAGAGTGCACCCGCCGTGATGGAAGCGCGAATCAGTGCCGCTGTTTTCGACCGGTGAATGTACTCGAGCATTTCCGGCCCCACGGGCTTGCCTTCGGCTTCCAGGTCCGCCACCTGGCCGCCGACCATGCCTTCGATGGTTCCCGCGGCGCTGGCAATCTCCGTGACCATGGCCACACGGCGCTCCGCGGAAACAGGCGCAGCCGCGATAGTCTCAAACGCCAGCGTCAACAGCGCATCTCCGGCCAGAATCGCCGTGGCGTCGCCAAATTTCTTATGGCAAGTCGGCTTGCCACGCCGCAGGTCATCGTTGTCCAGCGCTGGCAGGTCGTCGTGAATCAGCGAATAGGTATGAATGAATTCAATCGCGCAACCGGGACAGAGTGCCGGCGAAACTTCGGCCGTGAAGATGCGCGCCGTTTCCAGGCAAAGAATGGGGCGCACGCGTTTGCCCCCGGCGAAAACGGAATAGCGCATCGCCGTGTGAATGGAGGGCGGCTGCACGGTTTCGCCGGGCAACAGCTTTTCAAGCTGCTCGTCCACCGCTTGCCGGTCTTCTTCGAAAAAGGGAGGAAGGTTCATCGTTGTGGGAAGAGTTTCAGCGAGCGGCGCACCTCGGCGATTCACAATTCGCTCTCGCCTTCGCTCTCAAACGGCTCGGCAACCATCTTGCCGTCCGCCTTCTTCAGCAGGATTTCCACGCGCCCTTCGGCCTCTTCCAGTTGTTTCTGGCATTCGTGCGATAATCCCACGCCTTCTTCAAACAGCTTCATGGCCTCGTCGAGAGAAAGCTGCGGGCTTTCGAGCTTCCGCACGACTTCTTCCAGCCGGGCCAGCGAGCGCTCAAAATCTGGTTTCTTCGGCTGCGCTTCGGGTTTTTTCGGAGCAGGTTGATTCACGCCATCCGCCTGTCAACTTCGCAAATTTGATTTGGCCCGGAACTTCCTGCCGCAAGCTTACTTCTGGCAGTAACCGCAAAAGTATGTCGAACGCCCGCCCTGTTCACCGCGCTGGATCAGCCGGTGGCACCTGCGGCACGGCAAACCTTCCCGCTGGTAGACGCGCAAAATTTTGTCGATCCCCTGGAACCACCACTTCGGATCGCGAAAGTCCGGCGACGGGTCCTGACAACATTCTAGAGCACGCCGGAGAACGTGCACAATCGCTTTGTGAAGTTGCGCCGCTTGCCGCCGGTTCAGCAAGTCGGCGCGCCGCCAGGGATCAAGTTTCGCGCGCCACAGCGCTTCGCTGGAATAAATATTCCCGATTCCCGCGATGCGCGTCTGGTCCAGCAGAAATTCCTTCAAGGGACGTTTGGATCGCGACGCGCGCTGGTGCAGAAGCTTCGGCGCAAACTCGCCGTCAAGCGCATCCACGCCAAGCCGATGCAGCGGCGCGCACGCAGTGGCCGATTCCCATGCATGCACGCGCCCGAAATGGCGCTGGTCTACGAAGCCCAGCACGCCCTTGGCAAACTCAAACGCCAGATCCACATGGACGCCGTCCTCTTCGGCGTTGGCCTTCTCCAGCAATTCCTTCGCGCCGGAAAACCACAGCAATTGGCCATCGAATCGAAAATGTATCTCCACCACGCCGTGGTCCAGCGCAAGAAACAGATATTTGCCCCGCCGGAATACATCCAGAATGCGGCGGCCTTCCACCAAACGCGCGGCCTCCACGGGATTTTGCGGCTTCAGCGCGATCGGATGAAACACATGCAGGCAGCGAATGCGCTGCCCCTTTACCAGCGGGCGCAATGCTCGTGCAATAGCTTCGACTTCAGGAAGTTCCGGCATAGAAGGGGATCCCGCTCAATTGGCCGGCTGCAACGTCAGCCGGTGCTTCATTACTTTAGATTCAGCATCATCGCTGAAAGGTGCGTAAATGGCTTTGCCGTTCAACCAGTAAGAAAATTGATCCGAATAGTGTTCGCTGCCCGGCTGCCCGGATTCGCCCGCGGGAAGCAGCAGGATGGATTGATCCCAATCCGCCAGGTTGGCCACGAAGCGCTCCGAGGGTCCATGGTGCCGCGAAGCGGCGCGCGGGCTGAAAAGCGTGCCCGATTGTGGCTCATCCGTCTTGCTCAGCAGTTTCTTCAGGATTCCTTCGCGCCCGATCGGATGCAGCATGTCCAGATAATTGAAGCGCCGCCACGCCCAATCGTCCGGGCTGGCGCTGCCCGTCTCTTTTTCCAGGCGCCGCGCGGCATTGTCCGCGGCCGCGCTCAACAGCTCATCATAAGTTTTTGTAATTTGCCGGCAGCCATCGGGAAGGGCGCTCCGTCAGTATCCGTTGCAGAAAGGCAATCTTCCGCCAGGAATAAAGCTTTGTGTCCGTGCCCAGATGCGGCTCCAGGATCAAATCGAGCGCTTCATAAAGCGCCACGTCCAGAAAACTCACCACGGACGAATTGCTGTCCGCAATTCCATTCCAATCTCTAGCCTGCTGGATCAGCTTTTGCGCGCGCGCATCTTTCGGCGCCGCAATCTTTGCCGCCGCCACCAGTTGCTCCGCAATGAACAGGTGCGGGTAACTGTACGTATCGGTCTGCACCTTCAGCATGTCCTCTGGCCGCAGATCGTGTTTGTCGTGCAACAGGTCATAAATGCGCGCCGTGCGGTAGGGCTCTTCCCAGCGATCCGTCAGATACGGTTTGTAGTTCGGCCCCGCCATGCGCGCATTCGCCGTCACAATGAAGCCGCTCTCCGGGTTGTAACTCTGCGGCAACTGGTCAAATGGAATGTAGCCGGTCCATTCGTAGTCGTCCGTGTCGCCCGGCACCGGCACTTCGCCATGGCCCTTTTTCCGCACTGGGATGCGCGCCGCCACGATGTAACCGATATTGCCGTCCACGTCCGCGTACACCGCATTTTGCGCTGGGCCCCACACTTGTTTCATCAACTCGCGAAACTGCCTCCAGTTTTTGGCATGGCCCAGCCAGTTGTAGCTATTCGCCAGTCCGCCCGGCTCCAGCGCGGTCCATTTCACTGCGTAGGATTTATCCGTTTCCTCCTGCCACAAAACCGGACCGTGGCGCGTCACCACCAGCCGCATGTGTTCGTCTGGCTCGCCCTTCACATGAATCACTTCGTCGAAAACATCCGCCTTCTGCCATTTGCCATTCACGCGATATTCGTCCGGATTGGCCGGATTCATCGTCTCGATATAAAGATCCAGCACATCGGCGCCATTATTCGTGAAGCCCCAGGCGATGCGGTCGTTGTGGCCGATGATAATCAGCGGCGCGCCGGGAAACGTGATGCCCTTCACGTTCCAACCCGGCGCCGTCATGTGCAGCTCGTACCAGATCGGCGGAATCGTCAGCTCCAGATGCGTGTCGTTGGCCAGCAGCGGCTTTCCCGTCGCCGTATGCGCTCCGCTCACCACCCAGTTGTTGCTCCCCAGTGTGCCGCGGATATCGTGCTGGCTTGCATTCAGCCATTGCTTCACCTGCGAAGCGAAGTACGCAGTCAGGTCCGGCTGCGACATCGCGCCCTGCAGATCCGGATGCGCCAGGCTAGCTTTCAGCACGTCCTCCGGGTCCATCTGATCATCATCGTCGTCATTCTCATCGGAGTCCGAATCGGTGGACGCTTTATCTTTCACGCTGGGATCGCCCACCATGAAATGATCCATTGACGATTCATCACTATATAAATCCTTCGCCAGTTCCGAGCCGACCTTCGCCGTCACAATCGCGCGTTGCATCTCGCGTTCCCGCGTATCGGTCAGCGTGCGGTACATGTAACCCGTCAGCACCAGCGAATCGGTCGGCTGCCACGGCTCCGGTTTGTATTTCAGCAGCGCAAATTCCATCGGCAGCGTTTCCTGGTGCTGCGCGATAAATTGATTCACGCCGCGCGCGTAGGCTTCCAGCAGCCGCCGCGATTCCGGGGTCATCAGTTGCAGATCGCGCTCCGCCGCACGCCCGAAATTCAGGTTGCGGAAGTCCTTATCAATTTTCAGCGTGGCCTTGCCGAGAATTTCCGAAAGCTGGCCACGGGAGGCGCGCCGCAGGATGTCCATCTGCCAAAGGCGATCCTGCGCCACCACGTAACCCTGCGCCTCAACGGCATCTTCCAGCGAGCCGGCGCGAATATGCGGCACGCCCCAATTGTCCCGTTCGACGGTCACCTCGGACTGCAAGCCGGGCACCTTCGCCTTGCCATCGAGCTGCGGCAGCGGCCGGTACACCAGCCACCAGACGGCCGTGGCAAAAAGGACTAACGCAATGGCAAGTACGGATAAAAGCAGACGCAGGACAGTGCGCAAAGCGAGTTTCACCTCGTGAAGCTCATCCACCGCAAGCGGCAATTCGCCGCCTATTTTCCGAATCGTGTAAGGGCAGCTTCAGGCCGCCTTCTTCGAAATGCGAATCTCAAGTTTAGTGGACCCCGCCATCCCACGCAACCAAGCCCCCGTTGCCCGCGCAGATGATTCCCGCATCCACCACGATCCCTGCATATCGATTGACCACGCATCGCAGCACGCCGTTGTAGGGCCCGCCTTCTGAGGCGGGCCGCTCTGCGCACCAGACACCTCGCCCCAACGCGGACGGCCTCAGAAGGACGTCCCTACAACCCCTCAAGATATAGAGCCATGCTGACCTCTTGCGCGACTCGGCCTCTGGAATGGGGCTCCTTTCGTACATCTGCTGTTACAATGCGACTGGAGGGCCTTCTCGCCAGCATGTTGATGATTCGCCTTATTGGCGTGTTCGTGCTCGTCGCGCTGAACGGATTCTTTGCCGCCGTCGAATTCTCGCTGGTTGCCGTGCGCATGTCCCGCGTGCGCCAGTTGGTGGCCAAGGGAAGCGCCGGGGCGAAAATTGTCGAGCAACTCCTCGGTGATCTCCACCGCGTGGTTTCCGGCGTTCAGCTGGGCATCACACTTTGCAGCCTGGCGATTGGCGCACTGGGCGAAGCGACCCTTGCGAATATTGTCCGGGACGTCCTGCCGGCCTCCGGCAGCATGCGTTCCCTGATCCTTGCGCATGCCATTGCGCTGGCCGTTTCGTTCGTCTTCCTCAGCGCGATCCACGTTGTTTTTGGTGAACTCGTTCCCAAAAGCATCAGCCTGGCGCGCGCCGAACGCGTGGCGCTGATGATCGCTCGGCCGTTCGCCTGGTTTCTCAACGCCTTCCGCTGGGCGATTGATCTGCTCGACGGCGTCTCCGGCGCCATCGTTCGGGCTCTCGGCCTGCTGCAGCCCGGCGGCCACGGCGTGGCCCATTCCACCGAAGAGCTCCAGATCCAGATTCAGCAAGCCCGCGAAAGGGGATTGCTCGCGCCGGGCGAGGAAAAGTTCATTCTCAGCGCGATTGAGCTGAGCCAGTTGCAGGTCCGCGAAATCATGGTTTCGCGGCCAGACATGCACACGCTGCCTGTGGAAGCATCGCTTGACGAAGTGATGAAAATTTTCGCCACCACGCAACGCTCCCGCATTCCTGTTTACCGCGGCACGGTGGATCACGTGCTCGGCTTCGTCCATCTAAAAGACATGATGTGGGTGCTGCTGGATCGCGAGCGCCGCCTGGAGGAGAAACTTCCCGCCGGTCCGCCGTTCGACCTGCGCCGCGTGCTGCGCGAAATCCTGATCGTTCCGGAAACCAAACCCGCCAGCGAATTGCTGATGGAACTGCGCGCGCGCCGCGTCGGCATGGCCATGGTGGTGGACGAATTCGGCAGCATTCTGGGCCTGGTGACCAAGGAAGACCTGCTGGAACAGCTCGTCGGGGAGATTCACGACGAATTCGACGTGGTGGAAAAGCCGCTGACACTTGCCGATGGCGCGGTGATTTTTGACGCCGGGCTGAACGTGCGCGACCTGGATTCGCAATACAACATCGCGCTGCCCGAGGATCCGGCCTATGCCACGGTCGGCGGCTTCGTGATGGACCAGCTTGGCTTCATTCCGCGCGGCGGCGAAAGCTTTGAGTATGGCGCCTACCGTTTTTCCGTTGTGGAGATGGATGGCCGCCGCGTGGCGCGCGTCAAAATCCAGCGCCTGCGCGAAATGGAAGAGAAAAAAGCCGATGCCGCGGCGGCTCGCAGCGCCCGTCGCTGCGTCCAAAGCCAATCCCGGGGAAAAAGAGCGCTGAATTCGTTTGCCAGAAAATGCGCAAGCAAAATCAAAATGCTTGGTGACACTTGGTGGAGTGTAGGCATGGACAAGATCCGATGGCATCAGCGTTGAGTTTCGTGAGGCTCCCATACAAAATGAAGTCGTGAGTCCTGCCAAGCACCGGATCGCCGATTATCTGCAACCAAAAACGCTGACGATGTTGTTGCTGGGATTTTCTTCCGGCCTGCCCTTTTTTCTGGTCGGCAACACGTTCGGCTACTGGCTGCGCGACGAACATACCTCTCTGACGGCGATCGGATTTCTCTCCTGGGTGGGCATCGCCTATTCGCTGAAGTTTCTTTGGGCACCCTTGATCGATCGCGTCGACTTGCCTTTTTTTAAACGGCTTGGACACCGTCGCGGGTGGATCATGTTCTCCCAGATCGTCGTTGGTCTGGCGCTGGCCGCCATGGGCGGAGTGGGAACGAAAGCCGGGCTCGGCCGGCTTGGTGCTTTTGCGCTGGTCGTCGCCTTTGCCTCATCCACGCAGGACATTGTGGTGGATGCCTGGCGAATTGAATCGGCCGGCGACGAAGATGAACAAGGCCTCCTCGCGTCCGCCTATCAGTTCAGCTACCGCCTGGCGCTCCTGACCACGGATTCTCTTATCCTCATCGTGGCAGCGGCCGTGGGCTGGCGCATGTCTTACGGTATTTACGGCGCGTGCATGGCCATCGGAATGATCGCCACCTGGTTTGCGAAGGAACCGGAGCGCGCCGATGCGGTGTTGGATGAAAAGAAGCGCGAAGCCGCGCTTTGGACGCCGCGCGGTTTCTTCGACGCCGTTGTGGGACCATTTATCGCTTTCTTCCGTACTCATGGCTGGCTAGCGTTCGTGATGTTGGCGGCCATCAGCCTCTACCGCTTGCCGGACTTCGTCATGGGCCCGATGTCGAATCCCTACTACCATGACCTCGGTCTAACGAAGCAAACCGTGGGAGCGGTGCGCGGCTCCATCGGGCTCGTCGCTACGTTTGCGGGCATCGCGGCGGGCGGATTCTGTTCGCTGAAGCTTGGCTATATGCGTGCGCTCGTCATCGGCGGCATTGTGCAGGCCGCCGCAATTGCCGCTTATGCGGCGCTGGCATTCGCGGGTGCCAGCATTCCTCTCTTCGCGCTCGTCATGGTGGGAGACAACTTCGGCATCAGCTTTGCCGGCGTTGCGCTGGTCGCCTACATGTCCAGCCTCACCAGTCTGGGATACACCGCCACGCAATATGCGCTCTTGAGTTCAACCTATGCCTGGCTGGGAAAAATCTTGAAGGGATTTTCCGGCGCCGCCGTCGAACATCTCAGCCACTCCCACGGCCTGATTCCCGCCTATGGCATTTTCTTTCTCATCTGCGGCCTCACCGGTGTGCCTGCGGTCCTTCTCTTCGCGGCATTGGGCTACTGGCACAAGCGCAAACAACCAGCGCCAGCCGCCGCTTAACACCATTTTCGTATTGAGTCAGGCCGGCGGGTCTTCCGGCTCCGCGGAATTTTCATCCAGTAATTGGCGGTATGCATCGCGGCGGGTGATGCCGCGTTCCTTGGCGGCCAGCTTCAGCGCTTCTTTGCGGTCCAATTTTGCCTGATGGATCAATTCATCCACGCGCGCTGCCAATGATTGCGCGGTGTCAATCTGTGCTCCGGGCGTGCCCGCCTCCGGCGCGCCAATCAGTAAAGTGATTTCCCCGCGCACGGGATGCTCTTCCAGCGATTGCACCAGCTCGAACAAAGTGCCACGGCGAAATTCTTCGTGGAGCTTTGTCACTTCGCGCGCCAGGCACGCCGGGCGATCGCCCAGGATCGCAAGCGAGTCCGCCAGCGTGTCTGCGATGCGGTGGGGCGCCTCGTAAAGAATGATGGTGCGATTCTCGATGCGCAGGTGCTCCAGCGCGCGGCGGCGCTCGCTGGAACGCGAAGGCAAAAAGCCCAGGAACAAAAATTCTTCGTTTGGCAGGCCGGAAGCCGCCAGCGCCGTCAAAAGTGCCGACGGGCCCGGGAATCGGCACCACGGGAATCTGATGGCGGATCGCCAGGGAAACCAGGCGGTGCCCGGGGTCGGAGACCAGCGGCATCCCGGCATCGCTCACCAGTGCGACGGTGGCGCCTTGCTCCATCGCGTGCACCAGTTCTGGTGCGCGCGTGATTTCGTTGTGCTCGTGGTAGCTGACCAGGGGCTTGTGAATTTCAAAGTGATTCAGCAGCTTCAGCGTGTGGCGCGTGTCTTCGCAGGCGATCTGATCCACTTCTTTCAAAATGCGCAGCGCGCGCAGCGTAATATCTTCCAGATTGCCGATCGGCGTGGCCACCAGGTAGAGGCAGCCGCGGAGCGGTGAAACCGAGCTATCGGCATGCGGGTCGGTCTTCATGGGAAGTGTAAAGAAGAGTCTAGCACGCGGCGTCGGAGGCTTGAGGGCGCATGGTATAATCGGAAGTTTAGAGAACAAGCAGGAGGGGTAACTGTGCCACTGTACGAATATCAGTGCACGAAATGTAAGCGCAAGACGGAAAAGATCGAGAGCATGAACGGGCCGCATTTGAAAAAGTGCCCGCATTGCGGCGGCAAAGTGGAGCAGTTGCTGACGGCGCCGGCGATTCAGTTCAAGGGCAGCGGTTGGTATGTGACCGACTACGCGGGAAAGAAGAGCGGAGGCGACGCCGCGCCGGCGGGGAAGTCGGAAGGCGGGGATTCCAAAGAGTCAGCGGCGAAGGATTCCGGCAGCAAAGAGAGCAAGGACAGCAAGGAAAGCAAAGAGTCCAAAGAGAGCAAAGAAAAGAAAACGGGGAAGAAAAAGGATTGAAGAGTGGCCGACCTGAAGGTCCGCCAGTATAGACGGCTGGAGGAGGCCAGGCGTTAGAGTTTCAGAGTTTTCAGGTAGGCGCGGAATTTGTCGCCTAATTCGGGATTCTGCAGGGCGAGTTCGACGGTGGCTTTCAGGAAGCCGAGTTTCTCTCCCGCATCGTAGGAAATTCCCTCATAAATATAAGCCCACAGGCCCTGCTCCTTCGCGAGCAGGCGGAGCGCGTCGGTAAGCTGGATTTCGCCGCCGGCGCCGGGCTTGGTGCGTTCCAGGCAATCGAAAATAGCGGGTGGCAAAACGTAGCGCCCAGTGATTGCGAGATTGGAAGGCGCGTCTTCGTTTTTAGGTTTTTCCACCAGGTCGCGGATGCGCAGCAATCTTTCGCCGAAAGGCGGCTGGGGAGCGGGTTCGCCGGCAAAGATGCCGTAGAGATGCGTCTTATCGCGGGGCACTTCTTCCACGGCAATCGCGCCAATGCCGGTGGCGTCGTAGACGTTGATCAACTGGCGCGTCGCGGGGTTCTCGCCAGGAATCAGCACGTCGCCCAGCAGAACCGCGAAGGGTTCGTCGCCCACCAGATCCCTTGCAACCAGCACGGCATGTCCCAGGCCTAGGGGTTCCTTTTGCCGCGTATAACTCACCTGCACCATGTTGCTGATGCGGCGCACCATTTCCGCCTGGTCGTGTTTGCCTTTTTCTTCCAGAAAGCGTTCCAGCAGCGGCGAGTTATCGAAATGATCTTCGATGGAGTTCTTGCCCTTGCCGGTGACAATGATGATGTGCTCGATCCCGGAGGCCACGCACTCTTCCACGACGTATTGGATCTGGGGCTTGTCCACAACCGCGAGCATTTCCTTGGGCTGCGCTTTGGTGGCGGGCAAAAAACGGGTGCCCAGGCCGGCGGCGGGCAAGACGGCTTTACGGACTTTAGGGTGCGCGGCGGACTTTGGCGGGGACTGCGTCGTGTCTGTCGTCATGTCGAGGTTTTTTCGCTCAGTCTGGGCGGTTTTTTTGCTTCGTAAGCACAGTAGCCGCCGGGCGGGAGTTTTGTCAATGAAACCAAATGCTTACAGGAAACATGGGAGAAGGGTACTGGAGCGAGTTGGTAGCGCCTGCATCTTGCAGGCAAGCGATCTTGGGGTTGATTTGGAGCGGAGAAAGCAAGAAGGCGGCCTAAAGCCGCCCCTACACGGAGATGTTGGGCAACTATCGCGGCTTGAGGCGACGGGAAAATGTCGGCGCGCCGACATTTAAAGTTTTACTTGAAGGTTGTTCGAACGTTGTAGGTTATTTGTGATTATAGTGCTTACGAGTAAAATGCACTGTTCTTGTGCAAAATGCTCTTTCGTCAAGTGACGGGTATGAGTCGCGCGCAAAAGGATTCGAATGCGTTCCGTTTTGGATCAGTAGCGCAGCTTGTCCAGGTATTCGTAGCTGGCCGTGATGTTCGCGATGGCGTCCTTGGGCTCGTCGTTTTCCACGAAGAAATGCTTCACGCCGGCGTTTTGTGCGGCCGGAAGCAAAACTTTCCAGTCGATCACGCCGCCGCCGATGGGCGTGAAACTATCCGCGATCTCGGTGATCATGGCCTTGGAATCCCGGCTGGTGTCGAGCTTGGGCAGCTTGCTGAGATCTTTCACGTGCGCCAGCACAAAGCGGCCGGGATATTTCTTGAAGTAAGCGAGGGGATCTTTTCCGGCGACGCTGATCCAGCACAGGTCCAGTTCCATCTTCACGTTTTCGGCGTTGGTGGATTCGAGCAGAAAATCGTAGGGGAGTTTGCCACCGAGTTGCGACGAAGGGAGAAACTCCCAATAGTGATTGTGATAGGCGAACTGGATGCCCTGTTTGCGGCTGATTTCGCCAGCCTTGTCGAAAAGTTCGGCGGCTTTTTTGTAGCCGTCAGGACTCTGGCGCTGCGCGTCGTCAATCCACGGGCAGACGATGTATTTGTGGCCGAGGATGTGGCCGGCGTCGATGGCTTCCTGCCAGTGATTCTGCACCACGTCATAGGAAACGTGGCAGGCGGGCGCCTTGAGGCCGTCTTTATCGAGCATGGCGCGCAGGTCTTTCGGGGATTTGTCGAAGTACCCGGCGAACTCGACTTCCTTGTAGCCGATCGAGGCAACTTTTGAAAGCGTGCCCGGCACGTCGGTCTTCATCATGGCCCGGACGGTGTAGAGTTCCAGACCAACGGGGTTGACGCGGTGCTCGGCGGCGAGCGTGCCGAGGGGAAGAGAAGTAAGTGCTGCGGTGGCGAGTGACGATTCGATAAAGGTTCGACGGTTCATGGAGGCGATTTTACACAGAATTGGATGGATGCCAAGAGATAAAAATCACTGGGGGAGAAGGTAACGCTGAGACGGAGAGGTCGAGGAAACTGCGCAATGAATTGTGGAAGCGATCTGTGGCTCGCAGCGGACTGGGGGTGGGAATTTGAACAATTGGCGGCTGGCCAGCAGAGGCATCGCGTAGGAGGAAATAGGGCTATTGTAAGAGAGCGAATTCGGAGCCGAAATGCTAGCGCGCCCTTCCGAGCTCAGGTTAAACAAAACGCAATCGCCAGCTTTGGTGAATTTGAAACTATCAGGGAGGAATGAATGGGGGAAATGGTGGGTGAGCAACGCGAGCAGATGGATCAAGCACTGGCTTACGGAATATTTCGGATGGCGATCGGGGTTAATTTGTTTGGGCATGCGCTGGTGCGCATTCTGGGCGGAGTGGGAGGATTTGCGGACTGGATGGTGCAGAACATGAACGGGACGATTTTGCCCGCGTGGATGGTGCGGCCATTTGCCTATTGCCTGACGGTGGAAGAGTTGGTGGTGGGCGTGTTGCTGATCGTGGGATGGTGGACCCGGCCCGCATTGGTGGTGGGTGGGTTGGCGATGGTGGCGTTGATGTGGGGACTGGTGGTGAAACAAGAGTGGGGCGGTGCGGGAATGCAGGTGATTTACTGTATTGCGTTTTTTCTGCTGTTATTTTTTCGGCGGCATGATCGGTATTCGGTGGATGGGTGGTTGGCGGGAAGAGGTTAAGAGCGGAGTGACAGACTAAAGTCTGTCCTACAGCGTCACTACAGGGGTTGGTGGATGGGGATGCGGACCTGGAAGCGGGTGTCGCCGGGGACGGAAGTGAAGGTGATGTTGCCGCGCATTTTGCGGACGATGCGATGGACCGCAGTCGAGTCCCAGGCCGGTGCCGTCGCCGACGCCTTTCGTGGTGAAAAAGGGCTCGAAGATGCGCGATTGCACTTCCTTGGGAATGCCGGAGCCGTTGTCTCCAATTTCGACAAGGACATCTTCTCCCTCGCGAACGGCGCGCAGGCTCAACTGGCCTTTGTTTTTCATGGCGTCAGCGGCGTTGTCAATCAAGTTGGTCCAGATCTGATTCAGTTCGCCGCCATTGGCGGTGACCTTGGGAAGATCCGGCGCAAAATCGCGAACCACGGTGATGCCTTTGCGGAGTTTGTGCTCAAGGATGGAAAGCGTGGTTTCCAGGCCGCGAACTATGTCCACTTCCTGCACCGGCGACTGGTCCATGTAGGAATATTCTTTGATGGCTTTGACGAGCGTGGAGATGCGGTGCGTGCTGTGGGAAATCTGCCCAATGATGCGCTCGATTTCCAGCATGGTGGCGAAGCGGGCGAGGGCCATGGACAAGGAAGGGCCGGCGGCGGAACGGAAGCGTTCCAGTTGCTCAATGGTTAGATTGGCGTCGACTAACAGAGGGCTGAGCTTCCAGGCCTCGGGAACTTTATAGGATTCCAGCCAACCGGTGATGGATTCTTCGCGATCGCTGCGTTCCAACTGATCTTTATAAACGGCGGGCTGGAGTTCGGCGCGAAGTTCGGCTTCGATTTTCGCGACGTCCACGCAGTTCGCTTCGGAGGCATAGGGCTGCGCTTCCAAATGGCGGAGGCGCGCGAGGCAATCGAGCAAGGCATCGGCGGAGCGAGTGGCGGCAGCGGCAGGATTATTGAGCTCGTGGGCGAGGCCGGCGGAAAGTTTGCCAAGGGCGGCAAGTTTGTCGCGCTGCTGCTCGCCACGAGTGGTTTCGCGGACGCGATCCGTGAGGATGCCGACCAGGCGTTGGCCCAGCAGCGGCATGCGGTGCAGCATTTCCTGAAAGAGCGCACCACGGAATAGCAAGACGCGTACGGGTTCTTCGGCGCGGCCGGTTACATTGATGTGCGTCATGCGGGAAAAAGGCAACAGGCCGCTGACGTTGCCGGCCTTGATGATAAAGATCGGGCTGTTGGCGCCTTCCGCTTCGCGGCGCGCATAGACGCGGCCTTCGAGGAACACGGACATGAATTCGGCGGGAGTGCCTTCCTTGAAAACGAGCTCGCCGGCCGGGATGCGAAGTTCCTGGCAATTGGAGACGAACCACTCGAGATGCTCTTGCGGGAGGTCGGTGAAGACGGCGACTTTTCTTAATTCATCGACGAGTTCGGAAATGGCGGTTGGCGTCACTTGGGGCTCCTGATGGCAGGTGCTTTGAAAAGGTGGTGCAATGGCGCGGAGTGAGGCTGCGCGATCCGGCTTGAGTTGGACTTCACGTTGAGGTCCTTAGGGACGCAAACGGCGCGCCCCTCAGGATGACAGGGTCTTTGCGATTGGGTCGGGAGAGTCTGCGCGAGCAAATTTGAGTTGGACTTTACGTTGAGCTCCTTCGGGACGCGGAAGGCGCGTTCCTCAGGATGACAGGAGTTTGCTGGCGATTGCGGGCTGTGGAATTTGAGGATGGGAGGCATCGGGCGTCAGGAAACCTTGGCTAGATATTGGTGAACGAACTGGATGGCGACGGCTCCCTCGCCGACTCCGGAAGCGACGCGTTTCACCGAGCCGTGACGGACATCGCCGACGACGAAAATGCCTGGCACGTTGGTTTCGAGAAGCAATGGATTGCGGTCGAGCGTCCAGCCCTGGGGGCGCTTGCCGTCGCGAAGGAGATCCTGGCCGGAGAGAATGAAGCCGCGGTCGTCGCGGAGGACCAGGTCGCCGAGCCAATCGGTGCGTGGGAGCGCGCCGATGTAAATGTAAATACTTTTTGCCGGGACGCGGGTGGTTTCGTTGGAAGTGGAGCAGAGAACGGAAAGTTCCTCGAGATGCTGCTCGCCGTGAACTTCAACCACTTCCGTGTGCGGCCAAATTTCGATATTGGGTGTTTTCTTAATCTGGTCGATCAGATATTGCGACATCGTGGCGGCAAGGGATTCGCGGCGAATCAGCATGATGACTTTTTCGGCTTGCGAGGCGAAATTGATGGCCGCCTGTCCGGCGGAATTTGCGCCGCCGAGGACATAAACGGTTTCGCCTTTGCAAGAGAGCGCCTCGGTCATGCCGCCGCCGTAATAGACACCGGCGCCGCGGAGGCGCTCTTCCCCTGGAACGCCCAGATTGCGCCACTGCACGCCCATGGCAAGAAGCAGCGCGTGGCAGGAAACACGGCTGCCATCGGCCATTTCGATGATCCGATAAGGACCTTCGATGCGAACGCTTGCAGCTTCCTGTGGTGAGAGAATTTCGACGCCGAAGCGGGTGGCTTGCACCACGGCGCGGCGGGCGAGATCGCGCCCACTGAGACCGGCGGGGAATCCAAGATAATTTTCGATGCGCGAGCTGAGGCCCGCCTGGCCGCCGGGAGCTTCGCGTTCGATCATCACGGTGCGCAGGCCTTCGGAGGCGCCGTAGACGGCGGCGGCGAGTCCGGCGGGGCCGCCACCGATGATGGCGAGGTCGTAAAATTCCACGTCGGTGCGTGTGCGCAGGCCGATTTTCTGGGCGATCGCGGCAGTGGTTGGCTCGGAAATTTTCGTGCCGTCGGGGAAGACCAGCAGCGGCAAAGTTTCCGGAGTGCCGTCGGCTTTTTTAAGCAGCGGGAAATTTTCCTGCGCGGCAGTTTGTTCCACGTCCACCCATTGATAGGGAAGATGATTTTGCGCGAGGAATACGCGGAGCTCGTAGGATTTGGGGGACCAGCGCGTGCCGAAGAGCTGGATGCCTTCGTAAGGAGGATGGTAGGAGTCCATCCATTCGTTGAGCATATCGTCGAGAGGCGGATAGAGATTCTGCTCGGGTGGATCCCAGGGTTTCAGCAGGAAATAATGGACGCGCGCGGAGTTGATGGCTTCGATGGCGGCGTTGGTATCGGCGTATGCGGTGAGCAGTGCGCGTTTGGCGGAAGGATAGAGTTCGGTGGCCTGAGCAAGAAAATTGACGCCGTCGAGTTCCGGCATGCGCTGGTCCGCGAGGAGCAGAGCGACCGCATCGTTGCGGGATTTCAGGCGGTGGAGCGTGTCGAGGGCTTCGTTGGCGGAAGTGGCGCGGAGAATTCGATAACGCTCGGAATAGCGGCTGCGGAGATCGCGCTCGATGGCTTGCAGAACATCGAGGTCGTCATCCACCGTAAGCAAAACTGGTTTAGCCATGGTCGAGATCCCTTTGGCGCATGGGCCGAAATTATATGGAGAGCCGGGCTAACAACGTAACATAAGCGGCGCATCGTGGGCGGGAAACGAGGCTCGAATGGATGGATGCGATTTGCGGGGTTATGGTTATACAAAAGTGCCGGCGAGAAGGAGCAATGTGGCGCGGGTCAGGATTGCTTGTAAACGGGGACGAGGAAATAGGCTTCGTAATCCGCGCCGGGAGCGCTGCCGCGCGCTTCGATAGCCCAGTAAGTGGGAGGCGTTTCGGCAAGGGTAGTGGGAAGTTTGTCGGCGGGCAGGCGAAATTCCACGGGGATTTCTGCACCGACGAAATTGGCGAGGCGAGGCTGGTCCAGATTCAGGACGTCGCTGTAGAGTTCGTAGCAGACCACGCTCGTGGTGCGGTCGTTCCCAGTGCCAGAGGTGACGTAGCGCTCCTGAATGCAGCGAAGCGTGAGCGTGAGGGAATTGAGCACCGCGAGATGACGAGGAGCGCGGAGACGGGCGCGCAGGTTGTTGCCAAGAAAATACGGAAAGCTGTCATAGGCGAGGAAACTGTTGCCATAGCGGAGCAGGTCGGCGAGCATCTGAAACCAGCGGACCCAGAAAAATATGCCGATTAATGCGAAGAGGCTGGCCACCACAAAAAACAGCCACGCGCCGCGTTGTGTGTATCCGATCCAGAAGAAGGGAACCAGGAAACCATGCCAGACGAGAGCAGCGAGCAGGCGGTTCAGCATGGCGTTGAAGGCGGAGAAGCGAATGCCCTCTGGCCGCCAGTGGTGATCGAAAAGCCATGGCTGGCCGGGAGTCTTGGCCGATTCGTGCTTGTAGATGGCCTTGCGGATCACGCCATGGATGCCATGGACAAAGAGAAAAAGTCCGGCGAAGAAAAACATGCCGGCGATGACGGCGATCAACCAGGTTGGGCCGTGCGTTTTTGCTTTGACGACGTTGAATGCCGCAAGGCCGATGAAAATTCCGGCGGCGAGAAAGGGAAGGCTGAACAGGGCGGCGGCTGGGCCGTCAATGGCGGTGACGCTTTGCGCGGGATAATTGGGCAAGGCGGGAGGCAGGCCCGGGCCGCTGCCCAGCATGCGCTGCATCATCGGAGAAGCGTTGGTGGTGTCGGTGATGGTGATGGGCACGGTGGTGCGTCCTATGGGCAGAGTGGCGGTCGCGGGCGCGTGGGGCAATAGGACTGTGTGGAAGAGCTAAACTGTACGAAGGGTCGGGTGGGGTGGTTTTTGGTAGCGCCGGCATCCTGCCGGCGAGTGGGCCGAGTCGGCGAGGTTGTGCATAAATGGTGACTATATTTTGTACGTTATCTTCGGGGTGTTAAGAGTTGCCGCTTTGCGGCGGGCTTGCCTGCAAGATGCAGGCGCTACCAGGGCCAAGCGTGGCCTTAGGAGAGATCGGGTGGCCGATCTAAAGTTCGGCCACTACATAAGGCAGCACGGCGCGGAAGAGTGGGGTCTCGGTATTTCGGGATGAGTACGAGTGGAGTTGAAGGGATGGCGAATGATGAAAAATTTGAGGAGTAGGCGGCGTGGGAAGGGCGAACGGAAACGTAGTGAACTGGTTCGGGCGGAAAATGTGACGGTGAGCCAGGGTGGTCAGTCGCTCGGACGACGTGAGCGGACCGAGATCTTGCAGTTGTTCGGGACCATTGAGTACGACGAAAAATATGACTACAAGAAGGCGCGCATGAGAAAGCGAAAGGTTTGAACCGGTGGAGACAGGATGAGAATGAGCGCGGAATCGAGGAGCGGGGTGAAGATATTGGGGATTGAGTCGTCGTGTGACGAGACGGCGGCGGCGGTGGTGGAGGACGGACGGCGGATCTTGTCGAGCGTGGTGGCTTCGCAGATTGATGTGCACCGAAAATATGGAGGGGTGGTGCCGGAACTGGCTTCGCGGGAACATTTGCGGCAAATTGTGCCGGTGGTGCGGGAGGCGATGGAACAGGCACATTTGCGGTTTGAGGAGCTGGATGCGATTGGCGTGACGCAAGGGCCCGGTCTTGTTGGTTCGCTCCTGGTGGGGATCACGTATGGGAAAACGTTGGCGGAGGCGATGGGGAAGCCGCTGATCGCGGTGAATCATCTCGAAGGGCATGTTCATGCGGTTTTTCTGGAGGCATTTCAGCGGGGCGAAGAGCCGAAGTTGCCGGCAATCTGCCTGATCGTTTCGGGAGGTCACACGCTTTTGTATGAGGTGAAGTCCGCGGAACAAGATGGTGCGGGGAGGTTTACGTATCGCAAGCTCGGCGGGACCCGTGACGACGCGGCGGGCGAGGCCTACGACAAAGTGGCAAAGTTACTGGGACTTGGCTACCCGGGCGGGCCGATTCTGGACCGGCTGGCAGCGGCGGCGGGGAATGTGCCGGCACCGGTGAAATTTGGTCCGACCAAGACGCGCGGGAATGCGCTGGATTTCAGCTTCAGTGGATTGAAGACGGCGGTGCTTTACCATTTGCGCGAACATCCGGAATACACCGATGGTATCCGGCGGAGGGAAGAGGCGCTCCGCGATGGGCATCGTTCGTTTGCGGAGTTGCTACCGCTTTGCGACGCGGCCACGCTGGGATTGGTGCGGGAATTTCAGCATGCGGTGGTGCGCGATTTGGTGGAGCGGGCCATGTCCGCGGTGGACCTATGCAATGTAGAAACCATTCTCGTGTCTGGCGGCGTTGCGGCGAACAGCCAATTGCGGGCAACATTTGAGGGGAGAGCGAGGGAGCGGGGTGTGCGGGTCTATTTTCCGGACCGGGAGCTCTCCACGGACAATGCGGCGATGATCGCGGCGGCGGCGTTTGCGGGATTCAAACAAGGCAAGTTCGCGGATGTGTCGTTGAATGCGAAGGCTAGTATGCCGCTGGCTTAGGAGGTAAAGGAGGTACAGGAAGTAAATGAGGTAAAGGATTCGGAGGGCGATCTGGGGCGGCGGATGAGTTTGGTGGAATCGTTTGGGTTTAAGAGCGGAAGCGCGATGCTTCATCGGTCAAAAAAATGGGCAGCCTGGTGGCTGCCCGGAAGATGCGATCGGTTTCGAAATTAGGCGTCGAGGGCTTCCTGCAATTGCGGGAATTGGAGTTTTGCTTTTGCCAGTGACTTGACGACCAGGCCTTCGGCATTTTCCGCGGTGAGATTGCGCGCTGTGGCCATTTCGCTCACCAGGAGATATTTAGCGCGTTCCAGCATTTTCTTTTCGCGGAAGGAGAGAGGCTTGCTGCGGCTGAGAGAGACGAGGCTTTTCAGGACGACAGCGACTTCGAGGAGGGAACCGGTGCGCATGCGCTCCGAATTTTCCTTGAAGCGGTGTTTCCAGTCGTGATGTGAATTGAGTTTGCCCTTTTCGAGGAATCCCAGGACTTTCATCGTGTCTGTGGAGCGAATGACGGAGCGAAGACCAACGGTTGCTGCGTTCGACTGCGGGACCATGACTCGCAAACCACTGACAACTACGCGGATCATGTAATACCGTTCGGTTCTGCCATTTAGGATGCCATAACTGATTTGTTCGATGATTCCAACGCCGTGGTTCGGATAAACGACTTTGTCGCCAATCTTATAGTCCATAGCTTCGGATGACCCCCTAGGAGATAAGCGGAGTTTAGGGTAGTGTGTTGCAAGAGTCAAGGTATATCCTGTGGAATCAGGAAGATAGAGAAGTGGGCGTTCCAATTTGGCATTGAAATTGCTCAGTGGGCGGGGATTTTAGAGGCTGTGACCGAATTGGGAATTAGGCCCGCGCGAGTTTTGCAAGATAGAATGCGCGTGGAAAGAGGGCGCAACCCTTTTTGTTTGAGAGAGTCACGCGGTATCGGGGATCGAAGGGTTTCATGGATGTGGGTGGGAGCGCGGATTGATAACTCTGGGAATTGATACTTGCGAGGCTCGCGGGAGCGTTGCGGTGCGCAAAAGTGGAGCAGTGGCTTCGCTGGAAGCGCATGAAACTACGGAGGATTACTCCACGTGGCTGCTTCCAGCGGTACGCAGATGTTTGCTGACCGCGGGGGCGGCGCTGGAGGATGTGGGCTTGTTGGCGGTGGCCACTGGGCCGGGGTCGTTTACTGGGCTGCGGGTGGGGTTGACGACCGTGAAGGCTTGGGCGGAGCTTTATCGGAAGCCAGTGGTGGGGGTGTCTCGATTGGAAGTGATGGCTCGGACTGCGGAATGTCAGTCGGGATATGTGGCCACGAGTTTTGATGCGCAGCGGGGACAGGTCTTTGGTGGGTTGTATAAGGTGGCTTCGCCCGGCGCGGTGGATCTGATCGAGCAGGAAATGGTGATCGGCCCCGGTGAGTTTGTGAACTGGGTGAGGAAGCGAGTTGGTGGAGCGAGAGTGTGTTGGGTGACGTTGGATCCACAGATCTTTGAAGGGCTGCCTGAGTGGAAAGAGTATTCGGACCAGGGAAATTCGTTGATTCACTGCCAAACCGGATTGGCCGCTGGAATCGCGGCGTTGGGCGAAGAGCGCGCCAGCCAGGGCAGGCTTTCGGACGCGCTGCAATTGGATGCGAACTACGTGCGGCGATCGGACGCGGAGATTTTCTGGAAGGACCCGGGCAGCCATGGGCGCTGAAGAGGGAAGAGCGGCACGGAATCCATCGTGCGCGAATTTCGGGCTGATGAGGACTCGGAAGGGGCGGCGCAGATTCTAAGCGAAGCCAAGGGTGCAACTCCGTGGTCTTCGTATGAGCTCTTCCGGATTGGCGAACTTTCCGGGGTGGGCGCGTTCGTCAGCAGTGACGGCGGTGGGATTTTCTGGAATTGTGATTGGTAGGAAGGTACTGGACGAGGCGGAGGTACTGAACCTGGCGGTGAGGGATGGAAATCGTGGAAAAGGCGAAGGCCGAAAGCTGCTGGGACGCCTGTTGCAGGATTATGAGGTCGCCGGGGTAAAGCGTGTGTTTCTGGAGGTTCGGGAGTCGAACACCGGGGCCATCGGATTCTACCTGCATCAGGGGTTCGTCCATATTGGCACGCGTAAGGACTATTACCAGGCGCCGAAGGAGGCCGCACTGGTGATGGAACTGCGGCTTGGAAAATCCACAGAATAGTACGAACTCTCTCTTGACTCGGCGGTTCCCAGTGCTAACCTGCCCTCATGCAGTAT
The DNA here is from genome assembly GCA_963824925.1 of uncultured Acidobacteriota bacterium. Lineage (GTDB taxonomy): Bacteria > Acidobacteriota > Terriglobia > Acidiferrales > UBA7541 > Acidiferrum. The sequence goes on along the minus strand of CAWGRE010000018.1, from coordinate 309,960 downwards.
TCACATCCCAATCACAATTCAAGAGAAAGAGGAGGAACGCATGGCCACAGCGCAGCGGAGCCCTCGGGACGTAATTGGTGAAACAGACGCCGAGTATCAGCGTCTGGCAGAGCAGCACCAGCAATACGAAGCAAAACTTCTACAGTTAACCCACTCTCCCTACCACAGCAGTGAAGACCTGATCGAAGAAATCCAGTTGAAAAAGTTAAAGCTCCACGTGAAGGATGAAATGGAACGCATCGCCGCACGCGTTCACAGTGCGCGCGCAAGACATTCGCAGTAGCCCGTCAGGAATTCCTCCCACCGGAAAAGTTGTCGTAGAATGACCATGGCGCTCCCGCGAACGGCGTTCGCGATGGGGTCGGGGAGACTATGGTCAAGGAAGGGTATTGGTTTGGCCTGCCGCCACTGGTGGTGGGATTGCTGCTGCTGACATTCACGGCGCCCATTTCTCTGGTCGCCGGTGGGGTTTTGGTTTTCCTGGCGCTGTTCACGTTTTATTTCTTCCGCAATCCAAATCGCAAGATACCGATGGAGCCAGGCGTGGTGGTGTCTCCGGCGGATGGCCGCGTGGTGGTGGTTAAGGATGAAGCCAACGCGGGGCGGCCGGGAAAGAGGATAAGTATTTTCCTGGCGATCTGGAATGTGCATGTGAACCGCTCGCCCGCGGCGGGAACGATTACGAAAGCTGGAGTACAAGCCGGGGAAATTTTTGGCGGCGTGGGCAGAGAAGGCTTCGCTGGAAAATGAACAGAATGTTTTTACGCTGTCGAGCGAGTACGGGGAGATTGTTTTTAAGCAGATTGCGGGATGGGTGGCGCGGCGCGTGGTTTCCTGGAAAAAAAGTGGAGAGATGGTTGGGCGCGGGGAGTTGGTGGGGCTGGTGAGGTTTGGTTCGCGCGTGGATGTTTGGTTGCCGGAAGGCGCGGAGGTCGTGGTGAAGGTGGGCGAGAATGTGAAGGGTGGATCGAGTGTCGTGGCGCGGATGAGGGCGGTGGTCGCGGTGCCAATGAGTGGGGCGCAGGGGCAAATTGCGCGAGAGAAAATAAAGGAATCGGGTGGTGGCGCGTAGTAGAGTGATGCGGGGTCGCGGGGAGTTGTGTCGCGCCTCCGGCGCTTTGTGTTGCGGTTGAGAGGACACCCAGGGCTCGCGCCCTGGGCAAGACTCTGACGCGCCTCCGGCGCTTTAGATTGAGTTTTGGCGGGCAATCCGGGTTTGAGTGTTTGGCAAGACTCTGGCGCGCTTCTGGCGATTGAGGAGTTGGGAAGATAGTGAGTGGTGGCGGTGATGCGGGAGCGGGGCGGGTCTGGAGCTAAAGGAAAAATGATGGAATTTGAGCAACACGAGATGCCGTTTGAAAACAAGCGGCTGAATCGCGCGAGGTTGCGGCGCGGAATTTTTTTGATTCCCAGTTTATTCACGGTGGCGAATCTTTTGTGCGGATATTACGCGTCGATCGCCGCGCTGGCGGGAAGTGCGGAGGATTTTGACCACGCCGCGAAGGCCATCGGGCTGGCGATTTTATTCGACTCGATGGACGGGCGAATCGCGCGGATGACCGGCACGAACACGGAGTTTGGCGTGCAGTTCGATTCGCTGGCCGATGTGGTGAGCTTTGGAATTGCGCCGGCGATTCTGGCGTACGCGTGGGGCTACCATTTTGTGTTTGGCAGAAACAATGATTATCACCAGTTGGGGGAGTTTGCCTGGGTGGCATGCCTGACGTTCCTCGTCTGTTCCGCATGGCGGCTGGCGCGATTCAATGTGAAGGGCATGGAGCCCGGCGGGAATAAAAATTTCGTGGGCATGCCGACTCCGGCGGCGGCGGGGGTGGTGGCGGCGATCGTGCACTCGCGGCATTACTCGCAGCCGCTTACGGATAAAAGTTGGACGTTTGTATGGTTCGGACTGCTGTTGGCATTGGGCGGGCTGATGATCAGCACGGTGCGGTATTACAGCTTCAAGGATATTCCGTGGAGCCGCAAGCAGCCGTCGGTGATGATTATTTTGCTGTTCCTGCTGGCGGCGATCATCTGGAAATTTTCAGAGACGGTGCTATTGATCATCGCGTTGGTATATGCGATTACGGGGATTGTTTTGCATGTGGTGAGGTTCCTGCGGCACAGGGCTGCGCCGAGGACGGCCTGACGCATGTCCGCGGACCGGAATTCCGAAAGAATTGTGATTGCAGGGGCGTCGTCGCTGCTGGGCGGCGAGTTGAAAACGGTATTGGAAGAAAGCCGTTTTGCGGGATGGGATTTGCGGCTGGTTGATGAAGATATTGCCGCGGGGACGCTCACCGAGGCGGGCGGAGAAGCGGCGCTGATCCAACGACTGGAAGAGGGAACGTTTCGCGGCGCGCGATACGCGTTTCTGGTGGGCTCGACGGGATTTGGAAAAATTTGTTTACCACAGGCACGCGAATCCGAGGCGACGATCATTGATTTCACGCACGCGACGCTGTCCGATCCCGACGCGACGCCGTGGTTTCCAAAGATTGAAACGTTAACTGGCAAAACCGTCGCGAAAAACGCAAAGACGTTCAGTGTGTTTTCGGCTGGCGGTGCGGCGGCGGCGAACCTGGCGCTGGTGCTGCGGCGATTTGGGTTGCAGCGGTTGGTGATCACGATGTTTCGCCCGGTTTCGGAGAGCGGCCGGAATGGCATCGAAGAACTGGAGACGCAGACGTCGCAATTGTTGTCTTTCCAGAGCGTGGGCAGCGTGGTGTTTGGGACGCAAGCGGCGTTTACCTTGCTGCCGAGGTTTGGGCCGGAAGGAAAAGACGATTTGCGGCGGGAGGAGACGGAGATTCGCGCGGAAGTGGCAGCGGCGCTGGCTGATGTGAATGAAGACGCGAAAGTATCGCTGAGCTTGATTCACGCGCCGGTGTTTTATGGCCTGACGTTCAGCGCGTGTGCGGACCTGGGCGAAGGCGCAGACATGGCGAAGTTGAGCGCGGCGCTGAAGGAAGCCGGCTGGGGTGTGGCGGGGAGCGCCGATGCGGGGCCGAGCAACGTGACTGTGGCGGGAGAAAGTCAATTGTTTGTGAGCGAGCCGCGGGCGGATTTGTCGCGAGCGGGGGCATGGTGGTTTTGGGGTGCCGCGGACAACCTGCGAATGCCAGCGGCAAGCGGAGTGAAGCTTGCGGAATGGCTGGAAGGATGAGGGCCCGGGGCGTTGTTAGGGGCGTGCTCTTTTTAGGATTGAGCGTCGGCATTGCGGGATGTGGCTATCACACTGCGGGGCACTTCAACACGCTGCCGAAGAGCATTCATGTGATTGCCGTGCCGACGATGGAAAACAAGACGACGAAATACCGCATTGAGCAGAAATTGACGGCGGCGACGATTCACGAGTTTCTGGCGAAGACCAATTACAAGGTGATCCCGGACGCGAATGGTGGCGACGCGGTGTTGACGGGGAAAGTGCTGAGCATGGAAGCGGTGCCGCTGATTTTCCAGACGACCACGACGCAGTCCACTTCGAGCGCGCAGGCGACGGCGATGCTGGTGACGATGAAGTGTGAAGTGACGCTGACGGATCGCGCGACGGACAAAGTGCTCTATCACAACGATAATTTTGTGTTCCGTAATGAGTATGAACTCTCCACCGATGTGCGGAATTTCTTTCAGGAAGGCGACCCGGCCGTGGATCGCATGGCGCGGGATTTTGCGCAGAAGCTGGTGGCGGCGGTGACTGAGAACTACTGATGGCCAAGCTGAGCACAGACGAATTTCTGGAGCGGCTGCAGAAGGGCAAGCCGGTGCCCGCGGTTTTGCTGCTGGGCGATGAGCCCTATTTACGCGATGAGTGCCGGAAACAGTTGATTGAGAAATATGTGCCGGAGGCGGCGCGGACCTGGGCGATCTCTCGATTTTCCGCGGACAACGGTGAGACGCAGGCGGCGGTGGACCAGGCGCAGACCTTGCCGATGCTTTCGCCGCAGCAGGTGGTGTTTCTGGAAGATGCGGAGACGATCGAGAAGCTGGGCGAAAAGGCGCGCGATGAGGCGGTGAAGACGCTGGAGGCGTACCTGGAAAATCCCGCACCATTCACCGTGCTGGTGATTGAGGCGGCGGGGCTGGATCAAAGAATGCGGCTGGCAAAATTGCTGCAGGAAAAAGCGCTGGTGGTGGAGGTCGGGCTGGGCGACAACGCCGACGAACGCGTGGCGGCGGCTGCGGTGCTGGCCAAGGCGCTGGCGAAGGAGCAGGGGATTGAGTTTGAGAAAGGCGCGGCGGAAGATCTGGCGGAGTTTGTGAGCGGCGATCTGATGCGGCTGAAGACGGAAGTGGAGAAGCTGGCGACGTACGCGGGCGAGCGGAAAAGTGTGCGGCGGCAGGATGTGGCGCTGCTGGTGGTCTCGGAAAAGAGCGCGACGATCTGGGAAGTGGCGGACTTTCTTGCTTCGCGGCAGCCGCGGAAGGCACTGGAGTTTTTTGAACGATTGCTGCGCGAGGGCGAAGAGCCGGTGGCCATGCTGGGCGCGATGGCGTGGATGTACCGGAAATTGATCGAAGCGACGGAAGTGCGCGCGGCGAACGGATGGCAAGCGGCGCGGGCGCTGGCAATGCGGCCGGAGCAGGCGGAACTGGCGCTGCAGTGCGCGCGGAAGATTTCCAAGGAGCGGCTGCTGGAGGGGATGAAGGCGTTGCGCGAAGCGGATAGCCGGTTGAAGGGCGGAGCGAAGGATCCGCACTCGGTGATGGAGTTTCTGGTTTGGGAGTTGAGTGGGGCGGGGAGTTAGAAGTTATAAAATCGAAAATGGGGAAGAAGCAAAAGAAGATAACGCAGAGGCGCAGAGGACGCGGAGATTCCGCAGAGAACAGGCAATCCGCGAAATATTGCAGAGTGATAATTTCGGCGGCCGAGAGGTCACTTGTAGGTTTTCGTGCGGGCGGGGATAGGCTTTGGAATTGGGTGGCGGATACGGAAGCGATCCCCGGAGCTACGGCTTGCCAGGGGCGCGGTGTAAATCTAGGCTAGGAAAATATGGAAGTGCATCTTTCACCCGAACTGCAGGCGAAGGTGGAGCGGGCTGCTGCTGAGAACAAGAGCGGCGCAGAGGAGTATGTCCAGCAGTTAGTGGAACACTACGTCGACCATGACGCGTGGTTCCGTCAGCAAGTGGCAAAGGGTTTGGAGCAACTCGATAGAGGGGAGTTTCTCACGCACGAAGAAGTCGGTGCTCGCATGGATCAAATGTTTCGCAAGTAAATGCAAGTTCGCTGGTCACCCGCCGCCGCTGAAGACTTTTTCCGAATAATCGAATACATTCGGCAAGAAAATGCTCCCGCCGCTGAACGCGTAGCCAAAACCATCTACGAAAGTGCTGGTTCGTTGAATTGTTATCCAAAGAAGGGGAGAAGTGGCCGGGTGGAAGGAACGCGAGAGCTTCCTTTGCCGCCGCTGCCATTCGTGGTGTTTATCGAATTCATGGGGATATTTTGGAAATTGTAATCGTCATCCATGGTGCGCAGAGATGGCCGCCAAAGAATTAAAGGAGAGAGACTCAAGAGGGCGGCGTAAAGCCGCCCCTAAAAGGGAATCGATCAGGGATTTTGAGGGGATTTAGATGTGGAGGAGCCAGTTGCGGGTGTCGGGGACGCGGCCGGTTTGGATGGAGGTTAGGGTGGAGTGGAGATGCTTGGCCAGGCCCGTGGGGGAGTTGGTGGGGATTTCGTAGTCTTTGCCTTGATAGCCGATGCAGGCGATGGGGGCGATGATGGCGGCGGTGCCGATGCCGAAGGCTTCGTGCAGGGTGCCGGCGGCATGGGCAGCGAGGACTTCGTCGATGGCGATGGGGCGCTCTTCGAGTTTTGCGCCGGATTCTCGCAAGATTGTTAGAACGGAATCGCGGGTTACGCCGGGAAGAATGGTGCCGGCGAGCGGCGGAGTGATGGCCACGCCGTTGATGTTCACCATGATGTTCATGACGCCGGACTCTTCGAGGAAGCGGCGTTCTTTTCCATCGAGCCACAACACATTGTGATAGCCCTTGGCTTGCGCAAGTTTTGCTGCAAGCAGGCCGCCGCCATAATTTCCGGCGGTTTTTGCGTCGCCGGTGCCGCCGGGAAACGCGCGGACGTAAGTGTTCTCCGCGAGCAGGCGGATGGGTTGCGCGAAATAGGGGCCGCCGGGCGAAGTGAAGATCACGAAGCGGTAGCGGCCGGCGGGACGGACCATCAGCGAATCATCGGTGCCGAAATAAACGGGGCGGACGTAGAGCGAGCCGCCTTCGCGATGCGGGACCCAATCACGATCCAGGCGAATCAGTTCGAGGAGGGCGTCGCGGAAGAGCGATTCGGGAAGTTCCGGCATGGCGAGGCGCGCGGCGGTGCGATTCAGGCGGGCGTGATTGGCCATGGGACGGAACAGCGCGACGCGGCCATCGGCAGTGCGATGCGCTTTGAAGCCTTCGAAGAAGGATTGGCCGTAGTGAAATGCCGTGAGGGCGGGGGAGAGTTCCATGGGGCCGAAGGGGACGATACGGGGCTCGTGCCATTCGCCATCGTGCCAATCGACGAGGAACATGTGGTCGCTGTAGTTGGTGCCGAAGGGGGAGTTTTCGCGGAGGTCTTCGGTCAGGCGGGATTTCGGGATGCGGGTGATGGGGATTGCGGTGGTAGCGGTGGACATTTTGGGCCTCGATTGATTGCGAAGGAAGAATGAACTAAGAGGGGATTCGGGGGAAGAGCCAATGTGGTACGGGAGGATGGCGAGGTACTGGCGGAGTGCGGATACGGTTTTTTTCCACGGAGGACACGGAGGGCACCAAGAAGACGCGGAGAAGAGGGGAGGGGAATCGGAGGCCACGCTGGACTGCGCTGGTGCTGGCTTGCCTGCAAGATGCAGGCGCTACCGGGGAAGGAAGAAAAAAGCGCTGGCATGAAAGCCAGCGCTACATTTCTTGATTGGACGCCCGGGATTGCGGAGCGAGATTACTTGGCGGACTTGGCCTTGGCTTGGTTGAAGGCCAGGGTCAGGCGCGATTTGTAGCGGTTGGCGGTGTTTTCGTGCAGCACGCCCTTGGTGATCGCCTGATCGATTGCGGAAAGCGTGGGATGCAGGAGATTGGTGGCGGCCGTGACATCGCCGGCGGTGATCGCGGTACGCAAACGGCGCATGGCCGTGCGGACGCGCGTGCGGTTGTTGCGGTTTACTTCAGCGCGTTGACGAGATTGTGCCGCACGCTTCAAAACGGACTTCTTCTTCTTCTTTACTTTGGTAGCCTGACCTTGAGCCATCTATTGCTCCTTAAGCATTTAACTCAAACTAATAGTCTGAGGCGAAGGATACCGCTTTGTCAAACGAAGCAAAACCACCGCTAAGACCGCTGCCGGGCGCGGGCGTGACTGTTGGAACGGCTGCTGGAATGCCTATCCGCGTTGCAGGTGCGCCGCGCACCAAGCGCGACGAATTGGAACTGCTGATCAATTCGCGCAATCCAATTATCACCGTGGAATCTAGCGAAGAGCAGCGCTTTCTGGAGGTGTTGGAGCGCGCGGCAACGGATCTGGGCATACCACTTTTTGTCTGGAGCGTTACCACGGGACTGGCGCGGGCAGGCGGCGCGGCTTTATACAACTCCGACCAGCCGGAGCAGGCGCTGACGAACATTACTACTGTGCAAGGCGACGGGATTTTTCTACTGAAGGATTTTGGCAGGTATTGCGACAACGACCGCATCAGCCGGCGGTTGCGAGATTTGGCGGACGGGTTCCGCACGGCGCGCCGCTCGATCGTAATTCTTGGGGCATCGATTCAATTGCCGGCGGAGCTTGCGGCGGATGCGGTGGAGTTTCAACTCGGAATGCCAACTGTTGACGAACTTGTGGGTGGAGTGAAAGCGACGCTTGCGGATTTAAATCGTACGCAGGGGATTGCCACTTCGGTGGACGCCATCGGCGTGGGACAGTTGGCGAAGAATCTGGCGGGACTGCCGGCGGATGAGGCGATGCGCGTGCTCCGGCAGTGCGCGCTTTCTCGGGGAAGAGCGGACGCGGGGCTGGCGGATGAAGTGCTGGAGGCGAAGCGGCAGGCCATGCACACAGATGGTTTGCTGGAAACGGTGAAGCGCGACGCTTCGTTTGCGGATGTGGCGGGATTGGCGAAATTACGCGAGTGGATTGGAAAGAGGAAGAGCGCGTTGACGCCGGAGGGTATGCGGTTTGGGTTGGTGCCACCGAAGGGGTTGCTGATTACCGGTGTGCAGGGATGCGGGAAAAGCCTGGCGGCGAGGGCGGTGGCGGGCGAGTGGGGATATGAGCTGGCGCGGCTGGACGCAGGGGCTCTCTACGACAAGTATGTGGGCGAAAGCGAACGGCGACTGCGGAAGGCTCTGGATGTGGCGCAGAAAATTTCGCCGGTGGTGCTGTGGATTGACGAGATTGAGAAGGCGTTTGCGTCGGCGGGATCCAGCGGGGACGCGGACGCGGGATTGTCGCAGCGGCTGCTGGCGACTTTGCTGACGTGGATGCAGGACCGGGAGAGCGGGGTGTTTCTGGCGGCCACGTCGAACAATATTACGATTCTGCCGCCGGAGATGCTGCGGAAGGGGCGATTCGACGAGATATTTTTCGTGGATTTGCCGAATGCGGCGGCCCGGGTGGCGTTGTTTGGGTTGCACATCCGAAAGCGTGGGAGAGACGTGACAGGATTTGATTTGCCGAAGCTGGCCGGGGCGAGCGAGGGATTTTCCGGGGCGGAGATTGAGCAGGTGATTCTGGCGGGGTTGTACACGGCGTTCAGCGTGAAGCAGGCGTTGACGACGGAGGTTTTGGTAGCGGAGATACAGGCGACGCAGCCGTTGAGTGTTACGCGGGCGGAGGAGATTTCGACGATACGGAATTGGGCGAAGGGTCGGGCGGTGGCGGCGGATTGATTGGGCAAATCGAAAATCGAAAATCGAAAATCGAAAATCGAAAATCGAAAATCGAAAATCGAAAATCGAAAATCGAAACGGAGAAGAGAAGACCACACGCTGAAGGGCGCTGGTGTGGGATTCGTCTGCAAGATGCAGGCGCTACCGGATGGTTTATTTTTTTGGTTGGAAGGTGAAGGGAAAGTCGAAGATCAGGTCGCCTAGGGAGAGACGCATGGAGAGGTCTTGGGCGTTGGGGGCGCGGGCGAACCAGAGGACGCCGGCGGTTTTTTGGCCGGAGGTGAGATTAATGTCTTTCATGGCGATGGCTTGCGGGGAACCGGGCTCCGAGGCGGAGCCGAGGTAATCCTGGGTAGCGGAGTCGCGATAGGAAATGTTGGCGAGTGCTACGGAAGAGCCCGCGCGTGAATTCACTGATCCATGCGGTGGCTGGGCGTTGGCGGCGTCGCGCAGGAGTTGATGATTGACTTCATTGTGGGCGAGCTTCGCGGGATTCTGCTCGGGCAGATTGCGGAGGCTGGGCTTCAGTTCGTCGAGCGTGATTAGAGCGGGAAGCACATAGATGCTGGTTCCACTGTGGTTGGAGACCGCAATGGTGGCGAGAAGTTTCCAACCAGTATCCTGCAGGGCCACCTGGACGGTGATGCCGTTGGCGGTGACGGTTTCTACGTTGCGGCCATTGCTGACGAACTGATCGCAGCCTGGGGCGCTGGCATTCCAGCGCACGACTCCATTTTGAACATTGGCGTTTACTTGGACGGCGGGCGCATCCGGGCGTGGCTTGGAAGCTGGCGTGGCGTTGGTGAGGTACATGCGCGCGACATAGCCCTCTTTGCCGTCGGCGGTGCGAACCATGGCGGTGTAGCCTTCGCGGTCCGACAGGAGAGTCACGGATTCACCACAGGAAAGTGTTGCGATCTGCGCGAGCGGCAGAGCTTGTTCGGCATCGGAGGTCATCGGAACATTGCTGATGCCGGGGCATTTCACGAAGTAGCGCGGCGCGGAGGCGACGGCAGGTTCGCTGGGAGGTTCGTCGGCGCAGAGCGGCAGGCCCGCGAAGAGCAGCGCGGAACCCAGAAGAGCGTGTTTTGCGGACAGTGACATGGCCCAACCTCCCTCAGTGCGTTTGAACTCAGAGCTTGCGATGAAGGAAGTTTTGCGGATGCGGGAGTTTGCGTCTATGGGTCTGGGGTACCAAAGGACAGTTGGCTTGGGGGTAAATGGGGACAGGTTAGGGGGTGAGTTAACAGGGGAGAAAAACAGATAGCAGATAGCAGCGAACAGAGAGCAGGATGCGGGAGTGGGTTTGGTGGGGATGGGTCCGGGAGATGGAAGGCGGAGGAGAGGAAAGAGAAGAGGAGAGCAGAGAAGAGCAGAGAAGAGTCGGAGGCACGCTCGACTGCGCTGGTGCTGGCTTGCCTGCAAGATGCAGGCGCTACCAGGAGGCGGACGCTACCGAGGGCCGGAGAATTTCACGGGGGTGTAACTTGACCGGGGGGCGGGGGTGGGTTACGGTGTTTGTAGTTTCTCCGTATTATTCAGGCTGTGGATTTAGCCGGAATTTCGCAGGAGGAATCCCATCGGCCACCCGATCCGTTCGTCAGCAACACCTGCCAAGTGGATGAAGCGCACCATACACATCACCGGAAAAATTGAACCTTTCTACGGCACCCTGGACGAGAATATCCGTTCGCTGGAGGAGTTTCTCCACGTGCGGACGCATCTCCACGACACGCGGTTGACCGTGGAGGGCGAGCAGGAAAACGTGGACCAGGCCGTGCGCATTGTGGAGGAGTACAACCACCTGACGCGGCACGGGCGCGAGCTTGCCAGCGCGGAGGTGAAGGCGCTGATGCGCGTGGCCGTGGATGAGCCGCACGAATCGCCGCGCGGGATGTTTGAGCCGGGGCGGGCGCGTTCGTTCGGCAAAAAAGTGGTGACGCCGAAGACCGCGACGCAGCGGAAGTACATGGAAGAGATCGAGTCGCACGATATGACGTTCGGGATCGGCCCGGGCGGAACGGGGAAGACGTATCTGGCGGTGGCGATGGCGGTGAGCGCGCTGCTGACCAAGCAGATGAACCGGATTATTCTGGCGCGGCCGGCGGTGGAAGCGGGCGAGCGGCTGGGATTTTTGCCGGGGACGCTGCAGCAGAAGATTGATCCTTATATGCGGCCGCTTTATGACGCGCTATACGACATGCTGGACGCGGACAAACTGGAGCGGTTTCTGGAGAAGGGAATTATTGAGGTTGCGCCGCTGGCTTTTATGCGGGGGCGCACGCTCAACGATTCGTTTGTGATTCTGGACGAAGCGCAGAACACCACCAGCGAACAGATGAAGATGTTTTTGACGCGGCTGGGTTTCAATTCGAAGGCGGTAATTACGGGAGACATTACGCAGATTGATTTGCCGACCGGGAAGAAGTCCGGGCTGATTGAGTCCATGGAGATCTGCGGAAAGATTCCGGGGATCAGCACGGTGCAGTTTGGGGAAAAGGATGTGGTGCGGCATAACCTGGTGCAGCAGATTATCCGGGCGTATGAGGAGCATGATATGGCGCATCCGCAGCGGGGCGGGAAGGTGGCGGTGGCTCCCAAAGAACCGGTAAAGCAGGAGACTGCGGAGTAAGAGATCTGAACGCTGAGACGCAGAGGGCGCGGAGCAAAGTGCGGAAAAGAGCACAGGCAAGAGTGCCTGTGCCACATGGTTCGGTTGAAAATCGGCAGCGAGCCGTGCAGGTGAGATTGTCGCCGTTGGAAGAGTTCCTGGAACAAGTGAAGGTGGAGATCGGGCTGGGACCGGAGTGCGTGGCGGTGCGTTTGATTGGCGATGCGGAGATGGCGCGGCTGAATGAAACGTATCGCAAGAAGAAAGGGCCTACGGACGTGCTGTCTTTCCCCGTGGTGAAAACGGGGAAGGCCGGCGGATTGGCGCGGCAGGTGAAACGCTCGGCAGGAAAATATCTTGGGGACATTGCGATTGCGCCGGCGGTGGCGAGAAGAAATGCACAGGCGTTGGGGCGCTCGTTGCCAGACGAGTTGCGGGTGCTAATTCTGCATGGCGTGCTGCACCTTTTGGGTTACGATCATGAGACTGACCGAGGGGAAATGGAACGCATCGAAGCGCGGTTGCGGCGACGTTTGGGAATTGCCTGATGCAGGGAATCTGGGAAACGTGGGCCTTTGTCGGCAGCGTGCTGGTGCTGGCTCTGGGCTTGCCGATTTTTTCGTACTTGACGCTGATTTATCGTGAACTGGGGCGCATGAGCACGGGGCGCGTCCACGAACATCTGGAAATCTTCGAAGCGGAAATCGAACCCAAACTAAAAATTAACCGGAAGAGCGGAGGGCGGACGTTCCGCATCCTGGGGCATTTCTGGCTGGCGTTTGTGGTGTTGGAGACGACGCGGGCGGTGGTGTATCTGGTGCCGAACCGCTGGGAAGCGGGTTTGCAGTTTCTCGTCTTTCTGTCGCTGGAAGTTGTGATTGCGATGCATTTTATTCCGGACATGCTGCTTTACCGAACGACGGGGCGGTGGCTGGTGCCGTTGCTGCCACTGGTGCGGATCGCGATGCTACTGGTTTGGCCAGTCCGGGTATTTCTGGAAGGCGCGGAATCACTGGCACGGATTTCGGAGCAGGACCCGGAGCGGACACAAGAACAGCGCACGGAAGAGGGAATCGGAGCTCTGGTGGAGGCGGCGGAGGAAGAGGGCATTATCGAGCCGGCGCAGGCGGACCTGATTGAGCAGGTGGTGGAGTTCAGCGATAAGCGCGTGCGCGAGGTGATGACGCCGCGCCCGGACGTGGTGGCCATGCAGGCGGACGCGACGCTGGAAGAGATGCACGCGCGGTTTGTGGAGACCAAATTCGCGAAGATGCCGGTGTATGCGAAGTCGTTGGATGATATTCAGGGCGTGGTGCACGCGCAGGACCTGCTGCAGATTGCGGATACGGATTTGCCAAAACGCAAGGTGCGGGAATTAATGCGGGCGGTTCTATTTGTGCCGGAGACGAAGCTGGGATCGGAATTGCTGAAAGAGATGCGGCAGAAGAGCCAGTCGCTGGCGGTGGTGATCGATGAGTACGGTACAGTGGCGGGGATCGCGACCGTGGAGGATTTGCTGGAAGAGATTGTTGGCGAGCGCGGCGAAAAGGAATTCAAGCCATCACCGGACGCGGTGCGGGAAACCGATGGCAGCCTGGTGCTGCGCGGGAGCATGGGGATTGGCGACGTGGAAGAGTTGCTGGGCGTGCAGTTTGGCGACAATTCGGATGAGACGGTGACGACGATTGCGGGTTTGCTGAGCCATGTGTCGGGAAAAGTGCCGGCGCCCGGGGATAAGGTGGATATTGAGGGGTACCGGTTCGAGGTGCTGGAGGCGAACCAGCGGAAGGTGTTGCGGCTTAGGGCGCGGCATTTTCCGGGAGTGACGCAGGGGGCGCCGCAGTAGGGATGGTGGATAGTTTGGGTGCTTGTTGGCCGGTGGCGAAAAGCGAAAAGCGAAAAGCGAAAAGCGAAAAGCGAAAAGCGAAAAGCGAAAAGCGAAAAGCAGATCCCTCACCCGCAAACGTCGCGGGTTCGGGATGACAGTGGTGAGGGCGGCGCGATTCCGAGTGATGGTGACAATTGAACTCGGGCTGCGCTGCGACGGTTAGGGTTGGATGGCGGGTTTCCAGCCATCGCTGGGGTCGTAGTCGGTCATGGACTCGGCTAGGGCGCTAGTCTTTTCCCCTAAATCTTTTTGGTAGACGATGCCGTCTTTGGCGATGATGAAGGTCATGATGCCGGAATTTCTGTATTCGGAGGGATAGGCCACTGCGGCGAAGCCCCCCGTCAGCTTGCCATTGACGAGGTAGTCCTTCGCGCCGCCTTTGGCGCCAGCACCCTGCTTAGTGAGGAACCGGTAGAGGTAGCCATCGAAGGGCTGCGGCTTATCGCCTGCGTTGGTGTAGCCGGCGGTTTTGGCAAAGTCGCGAACCGGCTTCAAACGGGCTTTGGGGTTGGCCCGTGGCGGCCGGCCAGTACAAGCCGTTTTGCTTGCCGTCATCACTGATAAATTTCTGCGCGTATTGTTTGATGGTGTCGCCATTGCGAATCTTGCTGAAGTATTCGTTCTGCGCATTGGAGATGGCGACGCAGGCGGCAATCGCGGTGAGTTCGTCTTTGCCGATTCGGCGCGCGAGAATTTCGTCTTTACCCGCGGCGGTATCGAAATACCACTGGCCGGAGGGGTTCTGGCCTAGCGGAATGGGAAATGCATAATTGTCGGCGCCGACGTAGAGGAACTTGCCGCCGGCCTTGATGTCGCGCCAGCGGTGCATTGTGTCATAGGAACCGACGAAGCCCATGAGCGTGTCTTTGTCCTTCACGGCATCGCCGGAGAGCAGAACATTCTGGGAATCAGGGCCGAAGATAAGAAGCAGCGTGGGAACGTCCACCGCTTTGGCGGCTTGATAGAACGCGGCGCCGGCGTCGTCAGGCGAGGCGAACGTTTTCTGGACAGGTTTCGGGGCCTCCGGCTGCTGGCAAGCGGTGAGCGCGCCCGCCAAGGCAAGAAGGGCGGCGTATTTAGAGAATCGTCCACTGCGAACTCGCTGATACCCAATCACGTGCGCCATTTTCATTTCTCCAGGTCCGTTATCGAATTATTTTTTGCATCGCGCAAGCTAACGTTACCGGCGGAAACCGCCGCCGCCAAACCCACCACCGCCGCCGAAGCGGCCACCGCTGAATCCGCTGGAGTGCATGCTGCCCCAGCCGCGGCTGCTATCGGCCCGGGACGACCAGCCATTCGAACCACCACCGCCCCAACCTCCGCCGCTAAACGCATTGGAGTGGCTGCCTGAGTCGTTATGCTGCGCCCAGGAATCTGAACCCGAGGAATGATCGGCGCCGAAATTCTGCGCGCTTTGTTTATTCACATTGACGGTGTTTCCGCTGACGTTCCGGTTATAAGTGTTTCCGTTGTTGTGGTACGAATTGCTGGAATTGTAGTGGTTGTAGGAATTGCTGTAGCCGTAATTATTGTGATAGCCGCCGTTGTAATAGCCGCCGTGCCAGGCGGAATTCCCGTAATAGCCGCCGCCGTGATAGACCACGGCGGTGCCGTGCCAACCGCAATTCCAACTGCTGTAACCCCAGCCGCAGCATCCACCGCTCATCATCGCGCCGACGGCGATGCCCGCGCCGAAGCCGAGCAGGCCCGCGGCAACCACATCGCCCGTGGAATAAACTGGCGCCACGTATCCGGGGATCACGTAAGGCGTGCCGTAGATGATGGTGGGGTTGTACTGCGGAACGTAGACGATCTGCGGATTTGCGGGTTGAATCACGATCACCTGGGGCGATTGCTGCACCACTTTGATTTGCGTGCTGGATTGCAGAGCGCCCTTGGCCTTTGCTTGCGCTCGCAGGGTCTGAATCGCGGTCATTACATCTGCTTGCTGATCGTGGTAAGCCTCGCCGAGTGAGGAGGTCCAGGTGAGATTCTTGGACATGTTCTCCAGCACCGAGGGAAATTCGGTGAGAGCTTTCACGCTGGGATCCCAGGACTGCCCATCCACGGCCTGCATCAGTGTGCTTCCGGTAAGGCTTTTGTTTTCCTGAAGCCAGTACTCCGCGATGGCCACCTGGTCGGGAAATGTGGACGCGGTGAGAATTTGCGCGACCAGAGAATCCGGATAGAGAGCGATCGGCGCAACGAGGGCTTGGAGTGCAGCGGCGCTCTGCGGAGCCGGCTCGGTGGGATTTCCCGTTTCTGTGGCCGAGGATGGAATATCACCCTGGGCTCCATACAAAAGTGGGGGGGAGAGTGTGAAGACCATGCTGAGAACAACCGAAAAGATCTGCTGAGAAACCTTGTAATTCATTGGGCCACTCCCGCTGATTGAAATTCTGTGATACACGAATTGCGGGCGCCCCGATCAGGAGCGCCCGCGGTTTCGATGGACTTACCAGCTACTCTCCGGCGTGACTCGCCGTATGCTGGTTCTTGATCTGCTGCAAGACCTGGGCCAGGTTGTACGATTCCGGATCCTGCATCGGGGGAAACTTGCTGTAAGACTCGAGTTCCTTGAGCCAAAGAATCTGGCCAAGGGGAATGATGTTCCAGTCGTAGAGGTAAGCGGTCACCGGTCCAGCCAGTGCGCCACCCTGCCCCAGAAGCGTTTTCATTTCGTCGCCGACAGAGCCCTCGAAGGGATCGCGCTTGATGTTGTCGACCATCGGCCATTTGTAGGTTTCAACTCCCGCCAGACCGCAGCTTGCGCAGGCGCCGGCCATGGAGAAGTAGATCTTCCAGTTCTTGTAGCGAACTGCGGAAGGCGTTGGTCCTGTGTAGTAGAAGAAGGTTTCGCGAGCGGATTTTTCGGACTTGCCTTCCAGGTAGTCGCGCTGGTCCACGCCGTCGAGGGTGGTCTTCACGATGCCGGGATATTTTCCGGCTTCGATCTGTTCCTTGAGGCCGTCGCCCTTTGGTCCACCGGCGATGTCCACGAAAGTGGGCAGCCAGTCGAGAGAGGCAAAGATGTCGCTCTTAATGGTGCCGGGCTTGATGTGTCCGGGCCAGCGAACGACGAGAGGAGCGCGCATACCGCCTTCCCACGTGGTGAGCTTGCCGCCCTTGAAGGGAGTGTTGCCGCCGTCTGGATAGGTGATGACTTCGGCGCCGTTGTCGGTGGTGAAGACGAGAATGGTGTTGTCGAGCTCACCCATGTCTTCGAGTTTTTTGATCACAACGCCGATGTTGTCATCCATCTGCTTCATGCCCGCTTCGTTGACGCCCCAGTCCTTGCCGCCGGGCTCGCCAACCATGGCCATGTATTTATCAGACAGCACGGTGGTGATGTGCATGCGCGCAGGGTTGTACCAGACGAAGAAGGGCTTGTTGGTTTTCTTGGGATCGTTGCGATCGAGGAAGTCCACGACCTTGGAGGAAATTTCCTCGTCCACGGTCTTGGAGCGCTCCAGCGTCAATGGCCCTTCGTCCTTGCAAGTCTGATTCGCCTGTGTTCCGTCGGAGGAGTGACACCAGATTACTGGGCGAGGCGGCGTGAGGCAGACCGCTTTTCTGGGATCCACGGCGCCGGGGACTTCGCTGAGGCCGGGGACGGGAGTGTTCATGCACGGCGGAACGATTCCCTGCACGGTCGGCGTTTTGTTGATGTCGGGAAAGCTCACGCCTTGCATGGCGTCTAAATGGTAGAGATAGCCCCAGAATTCCTGAAAACCGTGGGCCGTCGGTAAAGCTTCCACGTGGTCCCCAAGGTGATTCTTGCCGAATTCACCCGTGGTGTAGCCGAGGTCATGCAAAAACTTTGCAAGTGCCGGGGTGCCGGGGCGCAGGTAGGATGGGCTGCCAGGAAGCTGCGGCGGGATCATGCCGGTGCGAAGGGGATGCATGCCGGTAAAGAAGGCGTTGCGTCCCGCGGTGCAGCTTTGCTCGGCATAGTAGGTGAGGAATTTGGCGCCTTCGTAGCCGATACGGTCGATGTTCGGCGTTTCGCCAACCATCAGGCCCTGATGATAGATACTCGGCTGCATCCAGCCGATGTCGTCTCCCATGATGAATACAATATTGGGTTTCTTTTCCTGGGCATTTGCTGCAGGCGCGGCGGCCACTCCGAAAAGGCCCACAGCGGCAGCCAATGCCAAGCTAATCTTTCCAATCCGGATCATATCCTGCCTCCTCTTTCCACTTCATGGATTCTGAGACTCATATTTGAACTCTCCTGAGAAGAGCCACATGGCATTAACGACAGAAATTAGTCGTTAAGGGGCCCGGTGCGGAGGCGGCACACCAACGAGCACGCGTGGAATGCTGCCGGAACTGCCTTTGACGGGGAATTGTCAAAAGTAACAAGAGCAGTATTTGGGCGATTTGCCAGATGGGCTGACTAAGTGAACGCGCGAAAGTTGGCGTGCCTTACGCCGGGACGCCTTCGACGATGGAATCCATCGCGGCGGTGGGGATGATGCGGCACAATTGCCAGCCGGAAGCGGCAAATAGTTCTCGAAACTGTTTTTCCGTGCGTTCGCATCCGCTGGGGAAAATCAGCATCTGGAGGTCGAGGAATTTGGCGGGCGAGAAATCATTGCCGGGTTGAATGACGGCGTCCACGACGAGGAGTTTGCCGTTGGGATTGACGGCTTTACGACAGGCTTTGAGGAGTTGGATGCAGCGATCGTCGGGCCAATCGTGAATGATGTGTTTCATCAGGTAGGCATCGGCCCCGGCGGGAACCGAGGAGAACATATCGCCGGAGGCAAAGGTGCAGCGATCCAGCACTGGTTTCAACGGTCCGTTCTTGGCTCCCTCGATAACGTGGGGCGCCTCAAATAGCGTGCCTCGCAGCTTAGGATTTTTCTCCAGGATGGTGGCCAGCAGAAATCCGTGGCCGCCGGCCACGTCCACGATGGAATGAATGCCCTCAAAATTGTAAGCCTCGGCAATGGCCGGGCCGTCGATCATGGAGAGCCCGGTCATCGCCCCGTTGAAAATCTCGCCCTCGGCTGGATTTTGTTTCAGAAAGTCGAAGACATGCGCCCCGTAAAGTTTGTCGAGGGCTTGTTTTCCCGTGCGCACGCAATAGTCCAGATGAGACCAGGCGCGCGAGTGCCATTCCCGGCCGCCCATGATGGCGAAGGATCGCAGGCTGGGCGTGGCATTGGAGCGCAGGACCGCGGACATGGGAGTTTGCGAAAACTTTCCGTCCGGACCCTTCCGCGAGCACGCCGACGCAAGCGGTGGCGCGCATGAGGCGATAGAGGGCTTGGGGATCCGCGCCGATCTGGGCGGCCAGTTCGGCGGCGGATTTGGGAGTGTCTTCGACGAGGTCCGGGATACCGAGCTGCGCGAGGCAAGCGACGGCGCCTCCGACGTGAACGCCATTCATGATTTGGAGGATGCCGACGTGCGGCGGAGGAGTTTGCGGCTGAGGGGTCATGCGATGTTCACCTGGATTGAATTTTCGGATTGCGGGACGGGGAAGTATAGCTTGAAGGAGGGCGGGGAGGACAAGCGGTGGTTGAGCGTGGGGATTGTTTTATCGTTGGACGCGGAGAGGACTGGCCGATTTAAAAATCGGCCAGTACATTTTGAGTCGGAACCGTGGCCGACCTGCGGGTTGGTCGGTTCAGTTGGAAACGGAGTGTGGCCGATCTGAAGTTCGGCCACTGCTTGGTTAGGGAGTTTCAAGCTCGGGGCGGGGCCAGTGGGCCAGGTTGGCGCCGGCTTCGTAGGTGCTTTGGCAAAAATCGAGAAGGGCTTGTTCGGGTGAGCTGGAGAGGCGAACGTCGTCGTACATCAAGAAGAATTCGCTTTTCTCCATGCTGTAGAACGCTTTTGCGGGCCGAACGACACTCTGCTTGAGACCGGCGGGTTCCGGCGCGGTGTAAGCGTAGAACGCGGCGTCTTTCACGATTTCTCCATCGCCGGGCCAGAACCCCACACTGATTACTTCGTGAGAGTAGGCTTCTTTGGTGATGACGTCTGCATCCGGGCGAACCGGAGCGCGCTTTCCAGAAAAACGCGTGAGAGCCAGATCGAAACTTCCCCAGAAGAAATGGACCGGGCTGGATTTGCCGATGAATCCGGCACGATGTTTCTGGAGCACGGGAGCGATAGCGGCGAGGACGCGCCAGAAGCGGTTCGCGTACTCGCTGTCGTAGGCCGAATGAGCTTCGTCGAGGGTGAACCGAACGGGCCGGGGAATTTCCACGGGCATGGACCAAATCTTTACGTTGATGCCGAGCGATTTCAGGGCGCCCATAAAGTGGTCGTAGAATTCGGCGACGGTGTGGGGCTCCAGGCGGAAGGAACGGCTTTCGCCCAAGCTGGTCTGAATTTCAAGGGCGTGGCTGATGAAATCAAAGTTTACTTCGAAGATTCCGTGTTCGTAGGGCATGGCCGAAGTGGTCAGGCCGCGCGCGGTGACATAGAAGGTGGTGCCCCACCAGTGGTTCACGTTGGGAGAAAGCGCCAGGCGGACCTTGCCGACGATTTGCATCCACATGTGGAGTGTGGCGTAGGTGTCTTTCCATTCGGCTAAGGGAAGAGCGGGCCAGCGATTGGAAGAGTTCATGGAGGAACCTCGTATGAATGCGTTGGCGAGAGAGTGGCATCGTATCACGGGGGTGGGGGAAGGGAGGAGAGCAGAGCAGGCTGCGTTCGATGGTCACCATTTGGCCGTCCACCGCGCGCGGGTTTAGCAGTTGAGCGCACCTGCCTGGTAGGCTCTCAAAACATTATTTTGATTGGCCGCGGGAGATGTCACGGAAGTGTCACTTTTTCGCATCGCGGAATACGACTGCATGCGGGGATTGCTACGGGGTGGACGAACTGGCGGCACGAGGCGTTCCGGCCAGAAGGTGCTGGCAATTGTCGATGCTGGCTTTGACACGAACGGCGGTGAAGTCAGATTCCTGCGGATTTGCCTTTGCCCTTTGTTTGGCCAAAGCCGGACCGCCCTTTTCCTCCCATTCCTGGTAGAGCGCGCAATATTTGGTCTGCTCCCCCGCCCGAGCGTGAGGATGAAAAGCCATCATGGCGTAGGCTTCGGAGATTCGGCCGTTGGTTTCCGCGATGGTTTCCGCATTGGTGCTGTTCGCGGGATCAAGATGTGCAAGGGATTGCAGAATCGCCAGGGCCTTCTTTGCCGCGTCGATGGAGCCAGGATAGTCGCCCCTTTTGAGGGAGTTGCCGGACATATAGCGCAGGCTGGTGGCCATGCCAAAGGGCGTTCGGCGGTCCTGGGGATCCGCGGCGGCGAGCGCGGTCCTGATTTCCAGCGCTTTTTCGAAGCTGCGTTGCGCGGCGTCGAAATCGCCCTGCTTGCTGAGGATCAGGCCGGTGTCGTTGTAGGTGTACGTGATGTTGTAGCGATCCTGGACGTTTTTGGGATTGCGAGCCAGGAGTTCTTCGTCGATTGCGAGTGCCGCCTGTTCCTGCTCCAGGGCGGCTGGCAAATCGTTCATGGCCAACAGCGCGCCGGCAATGTGCTTGTGCGCGAAAGAGACTTCCCTGAGGTAGTAATCATTCTTCGGATCGGATTTCTGGAGGCGGTCGAAAACAGCCTGCTCGCGCCGATAGTTTTCCAGTCCGCCAGCGAGATCTTTCTGATCCACAAGGTCGCCACCGCGGAGCTCATAGGCTTTCCCAAGCGCTCTTTGAATTTTTGGATGATCGGGATTCGCGACGGCCAAGGGTTCCAGGATGTCCAGCCCCTGCTGAAGGCATCTCCTGCCACCATCCTGATCCCCAGCCCTGGCGAGTGTAGGTGCAAGATTCAGGTAGCTCATGGCCAGTTCCTGGCTGAGGTCCCGATCGGAAGGTAGCAGCGAGGAGGCGGCCAGGAGCAGTTCGTTTGCTTTGCGAGAATTTTGCAGGGCCTTCTTGGAATCGCCAAGGTTCACGTCGCGGGGATCCCCTTGGACTCCGGCGAGCTTGCCATAGGCGGCGGCGAGTTCGCGGAGCAGGGCAGGATCGGAGCGCGATTCGCTGGCGAGGCTATCCAGATAGATCTGCGCGTCCTGGAGGATGAGCTTTCGCGCATCGGTGGCGCCCGCAAGGTTTCGGATGGAGTCGTGGACTTCAAAGATCAGTGAGTTGGCGACTTTGCGGACGTCGTTGAAGCGCTGCTCTGCGCGGATGCGCTGCTGGCGGGCGACGCGCGCTTCGTACAACGTGCCGACGAGAGCAAGCAACAGGAGAAGTGATCGCAACGGAAGAAGCGACGACGCCGAGGCGATGGCGACGGACAAATTTGGAAGCGCGGTAGGCAAGCGTATCGTTCTGGGCGATGACGGGGAGTTGCTTGAGGTGCCGCCCGATGTCGCCCGCGAATTGTTCCACCGAGGTGTAGCGGCGGGATGGTTCCTTGCGGAGTGCCATGAGCACGATGTTGTCGAGGTCGCCGGCAAGTCTTCTCTTGAGCTTTGCCGGGGTGGCGTCCCTAAGGGCGCTCAGCTCCACGGCAGTGTCTGGTCTGGACTTTGCATCCGCGGGAGGAACTGTCAGCACAATTGAGCTGAGCTTCGGAGGATCCGCTTCGCAAGCAAGTTTGGCGAACTCATAGGGCAGACGGCCCTCGGCGCTGTAAGCACGGCGGCCGGTGAGCAATTCGTAGAGCACCAGGCCGAGGGAATAAACATCGGTGGAGGTGGTGACGGATTCGCCGCGAAGTTGCTCGGGGCTGGCATACTCCGGAGTCATCATCCAGGAGCCGGGTGCGGTGAGGGTCAAATCCTGGAGCGAAGGCTTGTTGTCGAGGACCTTGGCGATGCCAAAGTCGAGAAGTTTGGGCACGCCCTCGGGAGTGATCAGGATGTTGCTGGGTTTGACGTCGCGATGGATGACCAGCCGCTGGTGCGCGTATTGAACGGCGGCGCAGACCTGGCAGAAGAGCTGTAGGCGCGCTTCGACGGAGAGGCGGTGCAGGTCGCAATATTCCGTGATGGACAATCCGTCGATAAATTCCATCACGTAATAGGGCAAACCATCAGCGGTGGTGCCGCCGTCGAGAATTCGGGCGATGTTGGGATGATCGAGGGAGGCCAGAATTTGCCGTTCGTTGCGCAGGCGGACGGCGATCAATTCGGAGCCGAAACCGGTGCGGACAATTTTCAGGGCGACTTCCTGGGTGTACTGACCATCGGCTCGCTTTGCCTTATAGACCGCGCCCATGCCGCCTTGCGCGACCTCGACGAGAATTTCGTAGCTGCCGATCAGCTGGCCGGGCTGCAGGCGAAACTGGGCCTCTTCTTCCGCGACGATCCCGGCAATCGCCGGCGTGCTCATAAAATCAGTTCCGGCTTGCTCGTGCGAACGCAGCAGAGATTCCACTTCGCGGCGTGTGGCGGGATCCGGGCAAGACTCTTCCAGAAAGCGCTGGCGATTCGCAGGGTCCACTTCCAGAGCCGATTCAAAGATGGAGCGGACCCGCTGCCATTCTTCGCGAATCATAGCGGTGCCGCTTCCTGCTGCATCTCCCGAAGGAGCCAGGCGCGCGCGGAAGTCCAGCTGCGTTTCACGGTGGCGGGGGAAATTCCCAGGAACTCCGCGGTGTCTTCAATTGAAAAGCCAGCGAAGTAGCGAAGTTCGATGATGCGGCTCTGCTGCTCGTCGAGCTTCGCGAGCTTGTCCAGGGCCGCATCGAGGGACAGCAAGTCCACCTCTGGGCCGCCAAGCTGGCCGGAGGCGATGGGCCCCTCCAGGCTGAGGATCGGGGCGCCCGCGCCGCGCTTGGCCGTGCGGCGCTTTCGTTCGTAGTCGACAAGAATCCAACGCATCAATTGGCCAGCGACGCCGAGGAAATGCATTCGGTTTTCGACTACCAGTTGTTTTTCGCGAGCCAGGCGCAGGTAGGCCTCGTGGACGAGGGCGGTGGTCTGCAGGGTGTGATTGGGGCGCTGCTGGCGCAAGTGATATCGGGCAAGCCGGCGCAGTTCGCCATAGACGATCGGGAGCAGCTCGTCGAGGGTTTTACGGTCAGCCTTGCCCCAAGGTAATTGGATATCAGTAAAGGGCTTAGCGGGAGAAGAACTCAACCTGGGCCTCCGAGGCGACGCCGGCGGGGGACGTTGCTGGGGAGAATACCGTAGCGCTGTGGCGAGTTCAATCCATTTAGCTGAAAAGAAGCGAGTTGAACACGAGTGATGGGTGAGTGATCCCACCCCCAAATTAGCTGAATTTTTGTGAGCCACTTTGTTCGATTTTAGCGAAATAGAGAGTAGACATTTCACCAGGACGGGCTCTGCAGCCGCTATCGGGGAGGGCGTATGACCAAGTCCCCCCGGGCCATCCACGAGGACCCAGTTCGGAGCTATCTATGCGTTTCGCAACGATTATTTTTGTCGTAGCCGTGGCAATCCTATTGATTGCTGGGCGGGCGGCCGCCCAAGACCAACCCATTACGTGTGCCGATTGGATGGCCGTGCAGAGTTGGTCCGGAACGGTTACGTACAGCGGATCAGGCAGTGGCTCTGATCAGAACGGCAATTCAGAGTCTATTTCTGAGAGCGCGAGGATTGATTTCAAGACCGGGAAGTTCAACAGGCCGTGCGACGTAAACGGAGACTTCAGCACATTTGGCTTCGCTGGGTGGAGCGCGGACGCGACGCAAACCACCTACCACGTAAATTTGCAAAATACTGCTTCGGTACCGTCGACGGATAAGAACAACCATCCCTGCACGGCGACGATTAACTACGACGTGAGCGGGGGGACTTCCAGTAACGGCGGCGCGCAAGTGGATATGAATTTCACAAATGCGACGTCCGGAACGCACTTTGTTGTCGGGACACAATTTGTAGACGGGGTGCAAGAAACGATCCACGGTTGCGACAACACGACAACGCAGATCCTAAATACATGGCAATGGGGACCAACTACATTCCCAGCGATATTTGGTTTGCCTTTGCCAAGCCAGGTCGGGCCTTTATCTGGAACCGTGACGTTTACGGCCCCGGGCGGGTTGGGCGAACCAATCAGCTGGACGGTTACGTGGAACATTACGCCGACCATTAATTGGGACGTGCTGCTGATCACTTCGCCGGACTACGCGGACTGGCGGCCGATGGGCGGGAAAAACGAAACGGACATCTCCGAAGGCATTATGGGCGTGAACGTATACACCGTGGATAAGGACACCGGGGAGTCGGATGCCGGGCGTCTCCGTCAGCGGATGGAAGGTGGAATTGAAGGACGTTTCGCATGAGCCCGGCGTCTCCATGAATTACCCGCCGAAGAAAAAACTGATGACGCCAACGCCTGCGGATCTGGATTTTAAAGATCTGAATGCGGACATCTTTCCGAATGCGACGGTGTCTGACGACGGATTGACGATTACGGTGACGCCGGATCCCAACACGGACAACCAGTTCGCGTTTTTTATGAACTCCCGGGATTGGGGCGCCTGGGGAACCTTGAACATCACCACGAGGATCGCGGGCCAAACGATCAAAGCGCACTTTGCCGGAGATGAGACGACGGATATTTTGCTCCCGAAGAGACAGGATGGTTCGCACATCGCCGATAACTGGAAGGCGGACCACAACATTCCGCTGGAAACGGCAGACAGCGATGATTCGGAGACCGATCCGGTTGGCTACCAGAGCTGCACTGGCGACGGACTGACGCTCTATGAGGAATATCGCGGGTTCATGGAGAACGGAAAGCATATCGAAGGGGATCCGACGAAGAAAGATTTCTTCGTGCAAAACATTGGCGGCGGGGATCTGAAGCCGGGAATCCGGAAATTCACGGCGCTGACGGGCCTGAACGTTCACAAGGATCTGTCTGAAGGACGAAATGGACGGCGTGCAGGGCACGCAGCTCGGCGACCGGTTGATCAATTTCAACCATGACCAGGGGGCTCACGAGGTAGATCAACACGGGGTGGTCCTCGCTGTATGCGGAGGGACGGTTGGCGGGTTAACGACGTTGACGCAGACCGGCGTGCACGGAAGGCCGGGATTGGTTACCGGAATATGCATGGAGTCTCGGGGCGGCGGCGGGGCTTTCGATCCTCGTTTGCTGGGAGCGGGAAACACTCACCACGGAACCATAACCCCCACGGCGGCGGCTCAGCAGTATGACATTGCGGTGGCTCACGAACTTTCGCACAGCGTTGGCGTTGACCATCACGGAGAGGGCGATCCCGGCGGCACGCGATTTACGCTGGTGGGGCCCAGCGATCCCAGGAATTCAACGGGACAACCGGCATTTCTTGCGGAGGGACAGTCCGGCATCGTTCATCTCTTGCGGGAAGAAACGGGCGCGGACATCGCTCCGCCGATGTGGGCAAAGCTGACGCAGGAAACGGCAAAGGCTTGCGGCCAGGTGAACGCGATTTATGGGCCGCAGCAGTTCGGCTCCATCTGCTCGGCGTTCGTGAACGGCGCATTGCCATTGTTTACGGACCTGGCTTTCTACGTCGCGAAGCCGCAGAAGCAGCACAGCGGAAACGATCAGTGCATCATGCGGTATTTCTTTGCCAACGCGTATCAATCGTTGGCGAACAGCTCCAATTATTATTTGTCCGCCGCAGGCACGGAAAATGTGGGGACCAGCCTGTGCACCAGCGCCGCGGGGACGGGCGTCAATGCGAGCAGCCACAAGCCGCAATCGCGCTACGGCAACGCCGCATCCGGTCGGGGTGCATGCGCAAGCTGGGTGTGTGTGAACGACAAATATTCACCCATACCGGATTGATCGAGGCGACCATGAAAACTTTTATCTGTCTACTCGCAATCCTGATTCTGCCGCTGGCCGCGCTGGCGCAGCAAACGCCACCGCCGCCTGCTCCGGATATCTCGCTCTCCGTTAGCGGGGGAAGCAACAATCTGTACCAGGGCTGGCCGTTTATTCTTCATGTAACGATTTTGAATACGGAAGGCGACACGGCGGGAGGAACGGGAGCGCTGGTGATCTCTCCAACTACGGGCGCTTGGACGGACACCATTACGTTCACGATTCTGAACAGCACGGGAACGGTGGTGAGCTGGCCGCTGGCACTGGTGGGCAGTGCGAGCGATCCGGTGCTGACGTTGGCCCCCACGGATTATGTGCAGGCGTCCTGGCAGATGCCGGCATCCGCGGTGTCGGCGCTTGCGGCGGGCGACTACACGATCACGGCGAACATTCAAGTGAGCAAGTCCAACGGTTGGAATGGATCCGTGCAATCGATTCCATTGAGCATTACCGTGGGACCAGAGCCAACGCTCACGGCGGATCAGCAAGCGGAGAAAGTTTTCGAAGGATCGGAATTCGCGGTGAATAACGACGATCTGGACACGGCGATCACGATCACGCAACAATTGCGCACGGACCAGCCGGACAATGCAACCGCGGGCGCCGTGGCCGCGGGCATTTTGAGCTTGGCAGGGTACGATTCGCTGGCGTTTCTGGAGGCCAGCGACGCGCTCTCCACCTTTTATCGAGTAAATCCGACGCCGGTGGAGGCTCCCTCGAACTTCTTGCCGTCGTATCAGCAATTGTTGACGACCATGGCCACGCCCGACGACACGGTGTTGCCGACCTCCACAATCGCGTCACCCGCTTCGCTGACGTTTAGCCCGAACGCGCAATCCGTGGGGCTGAGCGCGAATGTTACTTCGAGTACGGACGTGGAGGGCGGGACGGTGACGTTCACGATCTCTGGCATCGCGGGATCCGCGATATCGCAGGCGGTGACGGCGGGCAGCGCCTCGGGGATTTTCACTGTGCCAGGAGGGACGAAGGCGGGAACCTACGCGATCCAGGCGGCGTATTCCGGAACGCCTGCGTTTACGAGCAGCAGTGATTCGAGCGCGGCGCTGAAGATCCTTCCCGCAACGCCGATCATTACCTGGAATAATCCCGCGGACATTACGCAGGGTACGGCGCTGGGCGCGACGCAGTTGAATGCCACGGCAAACGTGCCTGGCACATTTGCGTACACGCCGGCTGGTGGAACCGTGCTGGCGCAGGGAGCTGCGCAGTCTTTGTCGGTCACGTTTTACGCCCACGGATACGACCGACTATAACGGGGCATCGGCTTCCGTCACGATAAACGTTAAGGCGCCAGTGCTTATTGCTCTGACGATCACAGCGGGTAACGCGACACAACAGTACGGCCAGGCCACTCCTCCACTGAACAGTGTTACGTATAGCGGCTTCGCCAGCGGCGACGGGCCAGGGTCGCTGAGTGGAACGATTGCGTGCATGACCACGGCGAAATCGTCCAGTCCCGTCGGCACGTATCCGATCAACTGCTCTGGGCTGAGTTCGTCGAAGTATGCAATCTCCTTTGTGGCGGGGACGCTGAGCATCACGGCGGCGCCGCTGACGGTGACGGCCAGCAGTGCCACGCGACAATTCGGGCAAGCAAATCCGGTGTTCACGGGAACGATCAAGGGATTTGTGAATGGGGATGGCGCTTCGGCGCTTTCGGGGACGCTCACTTGCAGCAGCCCGGCGACGGCGACGAGTTCCGTGAGTGGCAGTCCGTATCCGGTCAACTGTTCGGGCGTAAGTTCCGCGAATTACAAAATTGCGTTTGTGGCGGGAACGCTGTCCATTACGAAGGCGACGCCGGTGATCACGTGGAGCACACCTGCGGGAATCACGCAGGGCACAGCGCTGGGTTCGCAGCAACTGAATGCGAGCGCGAACGTGCCCGGGAATTTCGTCTATACGCCGCCAGCCGGAACGGTGCTTGCGGCAGGCAACGCGCAAAGTCTTTCCGCAACGTTTACACCGACGGATACGGCCGACTACAACTCTGCTTCCGCTTCGGTAACGATTAATGTGCAGGCAGTGGCCGCGAAAGTGGCGGTGCCGAATGTTGTGGGCGAAACGCAGGCCGCGGCTTCCAGCGCGATCACGGGCGCGGGTCTGGTGGTCGGCAACGTCACGACGGCCAGCAGCAGCACGGTGGCGGCTGGAAACGTGATCAGTGAAACGCCGGCAGCCGGTACCCAAGTGGCCACTGCATCCGCGGTGAATCTGGTAATTTCCAGCGGGGCTGCGGCGGTGCCGAAGGTTGTGTCGTTTGCGGTGCTGTTCGGCGGCCAGTCTTTTAACGTTACGACTTCTGCCCGCAATCGGTTGCCGTGGCAAATCACTGGCATTCGCGTGGTGTTCTCTGAGCCGATGGCGAGCGGGAGCGCGGCCAGCCTTACGGGCGCAACTGTGACGGGCATGACGGGACTGGGGACGAATACGCTCACCTGGACGATAAGCCCAATTTCGATTGGTGCGGTTGCGATTCAGTTGTCCGGCAGCGGGGCGAACGCACTGAAGGACGCGGCGGGCAACGCGTTGGGCGCGGGTGCGGGATTTTCGCAACCGCTTAAAATCCTGTGGGGCGATTTCAACGATGACGGCGCGGTCAGCGCTTCCGACATGGTCGGCGTCAACAGTGCGGTAACCGCTGCTTACAATATTTTTGCCGACATGAATGGCGACGGTGTGATAAGTATCGCGGACGTACAAGCGGTGCGAACCAGGACCGGCACAACACTGCCTTAAGCGGATATTGAAGAGAGATCGATTGGGAGGAAGTTTATGAAGACCAAGTGGCTGGCGGTGGTTGCTGAATGCATGATTCCGTTGGCGGCGGCGGTGATGGCGTGCGCGATTTCGCCGACACCTGCGCGAGCCGACGGGCTGAGCGTTGCGCTGACTCCGTTGAGTGATGTTGCCGCTGGTTCCACGGGCAACAGCTTCGATGTGCTGTTGACGAATGGATCGGCGTCGACGGTTTCGATAGAGGCATTTGTCTTCGAGGTGGTGTCGTCGATCCCGGACGTGACGTTTAGCGGGGCGTCGACTGCCACGTCAACAACATACATTTTTGGCGCGGATTCTTTGTTTGGGCCGGACATAACGGGATTTGGTTGGGGAACTACGGACCTGGGTGCGAGCGATCTGGATGCTGTCGACCAGATTACTCTGGGAGCAGGGGCGACCGTGGGGCTTGGCCACGTTTTGTTTGATGTATCCCCGACGGCGCCAACGGAAATTGTCAGTATCGATATAGTTGGATTTCCAG
Organism: uncultured Acidobacteriota bacterium; assembly: GCA_963824925.1. Taxonomy (GTDB): domain Bacteria; phylum Acidobacteriota; class Terriglobia; order Acidiferrales; family UBA7541; genus Acidiferrum. The sequence continues at coordinate 280,537 of CAWGRE010000018.1, read as the reverse complement.
GCAGCAGTCTTGCCGATGACCTTGGCAACGATGTGCCGATTGAGAGTTTCAGCGGCGGGAAACTTCGGATTAACGGTCCTATAGCGGGTGTGCCCGAACCGGGGACGCTGGCGCTGCTGTTGATGATGGTGCCGATAGTGCTTTGCCGGCGGATGATCCGCGGGTAATAGCCGACTGTGAGATTGATCGCATAAAGTTTTCGCGGAGTTGCCGGTTTCTTCGCGCGCATTTCTGTGCTAAATCTTCCTCTTTCCAATTGCCCGTGCTTACCTCAATCCGGCGAAACTTGGTGCGGAAGATCTACTGGGTACTTCCGCTTGCGCTGCTGGCGGGCTTTGCGCTGCCGGGGCAACAACGCTTCACGATCAAGGTTGATGTGTCGAAGCCGATGGGGCGCTTCGAACCCGTGTGGGCATGGGTGGGACACGATGAGCCGAACTATACGTACAGCGAGGAGGGGCGCGAACTACTTAAGAAGCTCGCACAGTTGAGTCCCGACCCGGTGTATGACCGCACGCACAATTTATTGACCACGGGCGACGGCACCGCGGCGTTGAAGTGGGGTTCGACGAATGCGTTCACGCGGGATTCGTCTGGGAAGCCGGTTTATAGCTGGGCCATCATCGACAAGATTTTCGATACCTATCGAGCGACGGGCGTGACCCCTTTTGTGGAGATTGGATTTATGCCCGAAGCGCTCTCGCCGCATCCGGAGCCATACCAGCACCACTGGCCGCGGGACTTCGACACGGGCTGGTCCTATCCGCCAAATAACTATCAGGAGTGGTCCGACCTTATCTACGCCTGGGTTCGGCATATGGCGGAGCGTTACGGAACGGAGCAGGTTGCGAAATGGGAGTGGGAGGTCTGGAACGAGCCGGATATTTTCTACTGGCACGGGACCGTGGACGACTACAACAAATTTTATGATTACACCGTTGCGGCGGTGCGGCGGGCGCTGCCGAATGCGCCGGTGGGCGGCCCTGCCACCACCGGGCCTGGGAACCAGAAGGCGGCCGCTTTCCTGCGCGCTTTTCTGGAACATTGCGCGAGCGGACAGAATTATGCGACGGGGAAAAAGGGCGCACCGCTGGACTTCATTTCGTTTCACGCGAAGGGAAAAACGAAGGTCGTGGACGGCCACGTGGAATTGAATATTGGAAATAATCTACGCGATATTGATCAGGGGTTCGCGATTATTGAATCGTTTCCGGGATTTGGCGGGCTGCCGGTGGTGCTCAGCGAGTCCGATCCGGAGGGCTGCGCCGCGTGCGACGCGACTTGGCATCCGGAGAACGAGTATCGATTGACTTCGCAATATGCGAGTTACGAAGCGGAGCTTTTGCAAGGCACACTGGCGCTTGCGCAGCGACACCACATCCATCTGGAAGGCACGATCGCGTGGGCGTTCACGTTTCCGGGGCAGCCGATGTTTGCGGGATTTCGCGCTTTCACGACGAAGGATATCGATCTTCCGGTGATGAATGCGTACCGGATGTTTGGGCTGATGCGGGGAGAGCGCGTTGAAGCCGAAAGCACCGGAGCGCTGAAGATTGAAAATGTTTTGGAGTCGAGTGTGCGGGGGGAGTCCGACGTTAATGTGATGGCCACGCGCCACGGAAACCGAGTGAACGTGCTGGTGTGGAGCTATCACGACGAGGCGAATCAAAATGTTCCGGCGGAGATTCGCGTGAGAGTCGAGGGATTGCCGCGTGGTGTGCCTCGAATGCTGCTGGAGCACTGGGGCGTGGATCGGGATCACAGCAATTCCTACACGGCTTGGCATGCGATGGGAGCGCCGCAAAATCCTTCGGCGGAGGAAGATGAGCGCCTGAAAGCTGCGGGACAGTTGCAGTTGCGCGAGTCTCCACGGTGGGTCACGGCAGAAGGGACCGCGGTTGAAATTGTATTTACGCAGCCGGCGCAGGGGCTTTCTCTGCTGGATTTGAGCTGGTGAGTGACCACTAAGTCTGGATTCGGCTGTTGTGGAGATGGCCTGCTGGGAGTAATTAGTACCGGGGAGCAAGTTTGTTTTGTGATTGAGGAGATGGGGTTTGGCTTGAGGGATTCTGGGAGCCCTCAGGCTGGCACCTGTCGTGCGGCTTGCCTGCTAGAAGCAGGCGCTACCAGGGAGTGCCGAGGCGGCTTCAGGATGTTTTTGGCGGCGGAAGGGATTGCTTTTTCTGTTTTTGGGCTGCGGCTTGTTCGGTGTCTGTGATTGCTTGATGAAATGCCTGGACTGCGGGGACGTCCGGCGGGCGCAGAGCATTCTTTGCATGGAACGACCAGACCGCGGCGTTGTGCGGCGTATAGTTTTGCCCACCCATGTAGACGACGAAGCTGTCCTCCGGTGAGCCGGCTTCCATACTGGGATGGGCGCTGCCGTTCGGCGGCCCCAAATCCGGGTCATAGGAACCGTCGGTCGGAGTGCCCTGCTTTGCGCCGATGCGTATCTGCGTGTCCGTGGATTGGACGGTGACCGGGCGACGATCCACGGGCCCACCGCTGATTTCGGGAGTGACGGGTTTATCCAGGCCTTTTTTTATGGTGATCACCACGTCCGCGTCGTAGGTTTCCTGCACCAAACGAAAGCGTCCCCAATTCATCAGGGCCTTCTCGACTGCTTCTCGCGCTTTGCTATTTGCGGTTGGGTCGTTGGTGGGCTCGCCGGTGTCGGGTTGGATGATGACGACAACGGTCTGGGCTTTGAGCAAGACTTCCGGCAAAAGCGGTTTCTCTTTTTTCTTGGAGAGAGAGACGGAAGCCGTGAGCAAAAAAACGAACGCCACGAGAATCGGAAGTTTGCGGGTCACGTGAGCTCCTATCGGCTGGAGAGCTTAATCATATGCCCAGAACCGTAGCCGATAAAGCGGCAATTCACTGTCGGCAAAGAGTGACGAGACGCGAGCTTGGCGCCTGTTATTTAGCGGACTGTAGTTGCTTCGACAATTCCGTCCGAAATTCTTGCTCTTTCTCGGCTACGATTTGTTTATAGCCATTGGGATCGATGAACGGATTCGGGTCGCCAGCTCTAAGGTGCGGATATTTTTCTTCCAGGCCGAAGTAGGCGCCATGGGCGCCGAGAAAAATATTGCAGGGGAGAGACTTTAATACCGTCCACATGCGCTCGTAGTCCGTGGCGATCTGCGGATAGTTCTTGTTGTTGACGAGTTGATAGCCCGGGTTGACGTTGGGACTGCCCACAATCACGACATCGTAGGCCTTTCCGCCCTCGGTTACTTTCATGGTCCAGGTGGTGCAGCCTTTGGTATGGCCGGGAGTCAGGTGGGCAACAAGCGTCGCGCCCCCAAGCTTCACTTCGTCGCCGTCGTGCAAAACGCGATCCACTTTAGCGGGTGGATAGAGATTTGCAGAATTGTTGCCGTACTGGAAATCTCTTTTGCCGCCGGATTCGACCACCGGAACGTCGGCGTCCATGACCATGTACTTCGCTCCGGTCATTCGAATAATCGTGGCGCTGCCAGCGTCGTGATCCCAGTGCGCATGGCTGATCAGAAGGATCTTCGTGTCCTGGAAGTGGAAACCAAGCTTCTCGATGCTGGCCTTGAGCAGGGGCACATTCGCTTCCATGTCGCTGTTGATCAGGATATTTCCTTGCGGCGTGGTGATTAGATAACTGGCGAGCCCTTTGCTGCCGACGTAGTACAGATTGCCCGCGATGCGAAAAGGCGGGAATGGCGCGGTCCATTCGGGGTCCGGCTGGGCGAACGCAGTGCCCGCAGCGGTCAGGGCGAGGATTAAGAGAAAGGACACGATCAAGATTCTTCGTCGCATTGCCGGAGTATAAGCGAAGTCGACGGAACAAGGCATCGGTGAATCCGTGCGCTAAAATGAGTGCAGGCGATCTGTGGCCGGCAGTAACCACTAAGCAATACGTTGTCCGGAGCTGCCAAAAACCTATATACCGAAGCCACTATTTTGGGATATCCGTGGTGAGGGCAAACAGAAACTTGAGGCCACAACAGGCTGGTTGGAGAATGCGAAACGCATTTCTATGAAAAGATTGGGAATTCTGTTTCTGATGTGCGTTTCTGCAGGCGCGGCGCAAACTAACCGCGGGGAATTGCGGCTGCAGATCGTGGACCCCAACGGTGCGGGTGTGAAAGTTTCTGTGCAGATCAAGAGCGAGGCCAACGGTTACCAGGCCTCCCTTAGCACCGATGAGCATGGATTGCTGGACCTGCGCCGCATGCCTTACGGGATCTATCAGTTTGTGGTGGAACATCCTGGCTTTGCCGCGGCCTCGGACACCGTCGAGATCAACTCTTCAATCGCGATCGAGCACACCATGCAACTTAAACTGACGGTCGTCAACCAGTCGGTGGTCGTTAACCCTGTGGATACGCTCGTCGATCCTGACCAGGCTGGGTCGGTCAGTCAGATCGGGCCGGATCAAATTGATCACCGGTTGACGTCTGTCCCCGGGCGTTCCGTGCAAGAACTGGTGATCACACAGCCCGGATGGATCTACGAGGGCAATGCGGTTTTGCACCCAAGGGGATCGGAATATCAAACGCAGTTTGTGGTGGATGGAATTCCGCTTACGGATAATCGCTCGCCGAGTTTTGGGCCGCAGATTGAAGCTGACGACGTGGAGTCTTTGAGTTTATACACCGCGGGATTCCCGGCGGAATACGGCAGGAAAATGGGCGGGGTGATTGAAGTAAACACCACGCCGGATGCGCAACCGGGATTTCACGGGCAGGCGGTGCTGTCTGGCGGGAGCTTTGACTCCGCGGCGGCGTTTGTGGAGGGGCAATATAGCTGGGGGAAGAATATTCTGGGTGCCAGCGCGAGTGGAAGCATGACGGACCACTATCTAAATCCTGTCGTGCCGGAGAACTACTCGAACACCGGAACGCTGGGGGATTTTTCCGTCAATTATGAGCGCGATTTGACGCCGAAGGACCGGCTGCGATTGATCGTGCGGCATGAAGTGTCGCGGTACGACATTCCCAACGAACTGGTGCAGCAGGCCGCGGGGCAGCGACAGAATGCGGACAACGTGGAGACCATCGGCATCGCTTCCTATCAGCACACGTTTTCGTCCAATGTGGTTGCGGATTTTCGCGGAATGGTGCGGGATAACTCCAACGATTTTTATTCGAATGAGCAATCAACGCCGATTCAGGTTTTCCAGAACAATTGGTTTCGCGAGGGATATTTCAAGGGCATGGTTACGGTGAACCATGGCCGGCAGGAATGGAAATTCGGCGTGGAATCGGACAATACGTTTCTGAACGAGAATTTCAACTACAACATCACGGATCCGTCTCAATTCGATGACGATACTCCGCTGACGTTTGAATTTCATGGGAACAAACCGGATCTGGAGCAGTCCGCGTTCGTGCAGGATTTGATTCATCTGGGAAAGTGGACGATCAATGCCGGGTTGCGGTGGGATCACTACCAGTTGGAGACGAATAATCAGGCGGTTTCACCACGGGTAGCGATTTCGCGCTACTTTCCTTCGGCGGAAACGGTGATCCATTTCTCCTACGATCGCGTATTCCAGACTCCCTCGTTCGAAAATATTCTGCTGTCGAATTCGAGCGATATTTTGTCTCTGGATCCAACGAATTTCCTGCGGCTGCCGGTTTTACCTTCGCAAGGAAACTATTTTGAGATCGGAATGTCGAAATCGTTCTGGAGCAAGTTGAAGCTGGACATCAACTATTACCGGCGGTACGTGAATAATTATGCGGACGACGATCAGATTTCGAACACGTACGATCAGTTTTCCTATCGCTTTTCATAAATCGATTATTTATGGTGCAGAAGGGAAGATTTATATTCCCGATTGGCACGGATTCTCTGGGGTAGCCAGCTATTCGTATATGGTGGGCAATGCGTGGTACCCGGTCACCGGCGGCCTCTTTCTGGGCGACGACGCAACCGACGCAACGACCAGACGACTGGGCATTTTCCGATTTCGCAGGATCAACGCAATACGGTTCGGGGCCGCGTGCGTTACCAGGTGAAACCTCGCTTCTGGCTCGCGTTTGGAGTGCAGTATGACTCCGGGCTTCCGTTCCAATTTCAGGGCGATCCCGCGGATGCGCTTGCGCAATACGGTCCGGAAGTGATCAGCCGTGTGAATTTTGAGCGCGGGCGCATTGACCCGACATTTCAGATCAACGCTTCCGCCGGGGCGTTAATCTACAAATCCGATCGTTTGACGATGCGGTTCCAGGCCGACGGACAAAACCTGACCAATGTGCTGAACGTGATCGACTTCGGGGGACTTTTTTCCGGCAATGCGATCGGGCCTTCGCGGAGTTTTGCGCTGCGGCTCTCCACCAACTTTTAGGAAAGACACGCCCGACGGCATTTGCCTCCCTCCTGATTCAAACACCGGCCAGAAATTCAGTTGGCCACGAGTTTCCGTGGGTGTTTGGAGTTTCCCGCGATACTATTAACAAGGCGGCTTCGATTCGCACGCGGCGAAAGATGCCAGTGCGCGGCGGAGCTTGCGGAGAAACGATGAGCGAGGGTATGGGACAAAAAAAGGCGGAAACTAAGAAGAAATTCCGGTCGGGATTTGTGGCCATTGTGGGGCGGCCGAACGCGGGGAAGTCCACGCTGGTGAACCGGCTGGTGGGGCAGAAGATTGCGATTGTGACTTCGAAGCCGCAGACCACGCGGAACCGGATCCAAGGAATTGTGACGCGGCCCGAGGGGCAGATTGTTTTTATTGATACGCCGGGATTGCACGAAGGGAGCACGGCGCTGAACCGGCAGATGATGCGGGAAGTGGCTGCGGCGCTGGAGGGGATCGACGTGCTGCTGCTGATGCTGGATGCGAGCCGGACGCTGCCGCATGCCGATGCGTTGCTGCTCGACAGGGCAGCGCGATTTCCGAACAAGACGATACTGGCGCTGAACAAAGTGGATCGCGTGCCGCGGCCGAAGCTGCTGCCGCTGCTGGATGCGTTCAGCAAGGCGTTTCCGTTTGCGGCGCTGGTGCCGATTTCGGCGCTGAAGGGCGACGGCTGCGACGCTCTGGTGAAGGAGATTCTGAAGGAACTGCCGGAGGGGGAGCCGTATTTTGCGGAAGACCAGATTACGGACCAGCCGGAGCGCTTCCTGGTGGGAGAGATTATCCGCGAGAAGGCGATTGATTTGACGTATCACGAGGTGCCGCACGCGCTGGCGGTGATCGTGGATAAATATGAAGAGGGGCCAAAGCTGCTGCGAATTCATGCGACGCTGCACGTGGAGCGAGATTCGCAAAAAAAGATTTTGATCGGGCACAAGGGCGACATGCTGAAGAAGGTGGGGACGGAAGCGCGGAAGGAACTGGAGAAGCTGCTGGGGAACAAGATTTATCTGGAGATGTTCGTGAAGGTGGTGGCGGATTGGCGAGAGAATCCGAGCAAGGTGCGGGAATTGGATTGGCACGCACAGCTGGAGGCGCTGGCGGAGGATCAGGGGAAGAGGGAAGAGGAAGAATAGGATTTTTAACACAGGGAACACAGAGGAAGAGAACAGAGGGCACGCAGAAGAAGGAAGAGAGAAGAAAACCCAGGACGGCGGCGTACAGCCGCCCCTACACGGAAGCGAAAACGGAGGGCTTGGCCACCTGGAGGCCCTGGCATGGATTTAAGGGGTGATTACGTTCTTTCCTTCGATGCTGAAATATTTCGCCGCCGCCAGCAGATGCCCATCATTCGAGTAGACAACGCGGAAGCCGGACTCGGCCGCCGTCGCCAGATGAATGGCATCAGCCGCCCGCAGAAAGACGGAGCCTGGGAGCTTCTGATAGCATTGAGCGATTCGCTGGAATATTTCCCGGTCCGGTGCGAGCCAGTGAAAGGCTCCGGACTCAATGTGGGCTCTTACCTGGTCAAGCAGCGCAGCGTAGGCTGTGGACCGGATCGCTCCTTCGCGCAGTTTGCGATGGAACGCGGCCAACATTTCGGCCTGTCCGTGGGCCACGCACGCAATGTGGTCGGTTGCCGCGAGCGCGCGAACCGCCCCGCCGCCCGCATCTTCGTAATACAGGCGCACCAGATAGCTGGTATCGAAATAAATCACGGGATCTGGCGGTCGCGGTCTTCGCTGATGAGGTCGGTTGAATCGGTCCCGCCGCGGAGATATTTGCGTTGGGCAAGAAAGGCCCGCGTAAACTTCGGGGAAGCAAAGAACGGCTTGGCGGGCAAAGGGCGCGCGGGAACAATCTTTGCAAGGACGCGGCCGCGTTCCGTGACATACACTTCGGCTGAGGACGCGCGTCGCACCCATCGCCCGGTCGCTTCGTGGAGTTCGCGGATGCTTATCTTCTTCATGTGACACATTGTGACACATGGATTGCCTCAAAGCAAGACAAGATGGGCAGCCGAGCGATCCGGAACGTCGCGGGGGGTTGGATTGGCATGCGCAGTTGGAGGCGATTGCGGAGGATCAGGGGGAAGAGAAGGGAAGGAGCAAGCTGTAACGCAGGAGCACGCAGAGAAGAGAGGATTTCACCACAGAGTTAGCAGAGGGGAGCAGAGGGAGCGGAGGATTGGGAGGCAAGACGCAACGGTTGAGATCCTTCGCCCAGGAACGGCGTGGGCTCAGGATGACAGGTCGCTCGAGGCGGCGTGCGCGAAAACTGCACTCCGAAATTCCAATTGTGCGGGACCTGGCGGTCTATTAATGATGCGAAGCCTATCGGATCAGGAATTTCATGCGCATTACTGTGCGGTAAAACATACAAAAAGCGCGTTGTTTCTGGTTGCCTGCTTCTCGCTGACGACGTTCGTAAACTTAAAAGGGTTGCACAAAGCCCGCGAACAGCCCGATTTTGTCGTGCTACTTTTCGCCATACTGGTAGCGGGAATGCTCGCCAAGTGGCTAGTTGCCTTTACTTGCGTACGTGAGCGATTGATCCTTGGCCTTGTTATCGTCAGCATCGTGGCGGCGGAGGTAGAAACATTCGTGCCGTCCATTGTCGGCCCACATCTCGAGGCGGTGAGATCCGGCCACTTCGCGGCGTCACTTCTCGCCCTTCTTGTGAGTCTGTCAATGCTCGTCAAGTCAGCAGGTAAAGCGGGCGCCAGTTAGCGCAGTGAGTTTTGAGTGCCGTACCCTTTGATTGTTAAGGATTCGGAATTTCTATTCCGGGGCGGCGATGCCCAGGGATTTCATTTTGCGGTAGAGGTGGGAGCGCTCGAGGCCGAGGGCGCTGGCGGTTTGCGTCATGTTCCAGCGGTGCTCCTGGAGTTTGCGGAGGATGAATTCGCGCTCGTAGGCGCTGCGGGCTTCGTGCAGCGTGGAGTAAGGCTGCTGCGGGCTTTCGGCGACGCCGCGGAAGAGTTCGGGCGGCAAGATGATGCGGCTCGATGCGGGCCTGCGGACAGACAATCACCAGGCGTTCCACCAGGTTGCGTAATTCGCGCACATTGCCGGGCCAGGGATAGCGAAGCAGGATTTCCATCGCGCCGTCGGTGAGCTCGCGCGTTTTTTTGCCGTACTCCGCGCTGAACTCCGCCAGGAAATAACGCGAAAGAACGGGAATATCTTCCTTGCGATCGCGCAGCGGCGGAACGAAGAAGGGAATTACGTTCAGCCGATAGAAAAGGTCCTGGCGAAAAGCGCCGCGGGCGATTTCCTGCTCGAGATTTTTATTGGTGGCGGCGATCACGCGAACATCCACGTGAGTGGTCTGGTTCGAACCGACGCGTTCGAAGCGCTGTTCTTCCAGCACGCGCAGCACTTTGGACTGCGTGCGCAGGCTCATGTCTCCCACTTCATCGAGAAACAGCGTGCCGCCATCGGCTTTAGCGAACTTGCCGATTTTGTCTTCGCTGGCGCCGGTGAAACTGCCTTTCACGTGGCCGAACAATTCCGATTCGATTAGCTCTTCGGGGATGGCGGCGCAATTCACTTCCACAAAGGGACCCTTGTTGCGGAGGCCCGTTGCGTGCAGCGAGCGGGCAACCAATTCTTTGCCAGTGCCGCTTTCGCCGAAGATCAAAACGCGGCCGTTGGTGGGGCCGGTGACGGCGATCTGCTGGCGCAGGGCCTTCATGGGAACGCTGTCGCCGACGATGCGATAGCGATGGCCAAGTTCGGAGCGGAGTAGTTGGTTTTCTTCCTGCAGGCGGCGCTGCTGAATGGCGTTGCGCACCAGGACAATCACTTTTTCCAGAGAGAGCGGCTTCTCAATGAAGTCGAACGCGCCGAGCTTGGTGGCGCGGACGGCGGTCTCAATCGTTCCGTGGCCGGAAATAATGATCACCAGTGGCGGTTGGGCGAAGCTCTGGATGCGGCTGAGGGCTTCCATGCCATCCATGCCGGGAAGCCAGACGTCGAGAAGCACGACGGCGAAACTGTCCGCGGCGATGCGCTCGAGGGCGAGCTCGGCGGACTCCACGGCGTCGACGGTGTAATGCTCGTCGCGCAGGATGGAGGCGAGTGACTCGCGGATGCCGGCTTCGTCATCCACGATGAGAATTTTCGGACTGGCGCTCATCGATCGGTGTCGGCTCCGGCGCGTTCCACGGCAGCGGCGGCGGGCTGCTCTGCCACGGGCAGCTCAATCACAAAGCGGGAGCCGCGGGGCAGGTTGTCTTCCATGCGCAGGGAACCGCCATGCTCGGAAATAATGCGCGCGGCGATGGCCAGGCCCAGTCCGGTGCCGCGATCCTTGGTGGAGAAGTGGGGCAGAAACAATTTGTCCTTATCTTCCGGCGAAATGCCCTTACCCGTATCGGAAACGGAAATTTCAATAGTATCGGATTCCGGGCGCAAATGCGTGGCTACACTGATTTCCCGGAAATGTTCGCCTTCGAGCGCTTCGGCGGCGTTGTCGATCAGATTGACGATCACGCTGCGGAGAAGTTGGCCGTCGGCGCGAATGGCGGGGAGATTCCGCTCCAGCACGGTTTTGAGCTGCACGCCATCCAGGCGGCCAGAGAAGAGTTGCAGCGCTTCCTGGACGGTGGTGTTGGTATCCGTGGGAAGCAGCTTGGCTGTGGGGAAGCGGACGAACTGCGAGAATTCGTTCACCAGCGAAGAGAGAGTGGAAACTTCGCGGACGATCAAGCTGGCGCATTCCTGAGTGATGCGCATCAGGTCGGGGTCCTTGGGAGGCTCCTGCGATTCGGCGCGGCGTTCGAGATGAAGCGTAAGACGCTGCGCGGAAAGTTGAATCGGGGTGAGGGGATTCTTGATTTCGTGGGCGATGCGGCGAGCGACTTCCTGCCAGGCGGCTGATTTTTGCGTGTGCAGCACTTCGGTGAGGTCGTCGAAGACCAGCACGAAGCCAACATTGGCGCGGCGCGGACCGAGGGAGCTTACGGTGACAGCGAGGTGGCGCAAGCGGCCATTGACGATGACCTCGATTTCGCGGGAGACCACGCCCATGCGCAGGGCGCGGCGCATCAGGTCCTGCACGGTGCGATGGGGTTCAACGCCGAGCAGGGTTTCCAGCGAGTCCACGTTTTTCTCGCCGAGATTGAACATGCGACCCAGGGCGGCGTTGGTGCGCTGAATGGTGCCCTCCGCATTCAGCGAGATGACGCCGGCGGGAATATTTTCAAGGACGGTCTCCATCAACTGGCGGCGGCGCTCGAGTTCCTGCACGGCAAGCTGGAGGTTGCGGGTGAATTCGTCAATCTGGGAGCGGCTGTCGCGAAGCTGGGTGGTCATGGTGTTGAACGAGCGGACCAGCACGCCGAGTTCGTCTTGCACTTGTTCCGCAACCTGGTAATCGAAATTGCCGCTGGAGACTTCGCGGGTGCCTTCGGCGAGGGCTTGAATCGGCAGAGTGACCTGCTTGGCGAGGAAGAGCGCCACCCACATGGCGGCGGAGAGAACCAGCAGGGTGAAAAAGAAAAGGATCAGCAGCATCTGGCTTTTCACGGCGCGCAGATTCTGCTTCACGTTTTCATATTCCTGCGTCTGGGTTTGAATCACCTGCCAGCGTTTCAGGAAATCGGGAGCCGGTGCGATAAGCGGCGACGAGGGTGCCTTTTTCGGTGGGACTCAATGCGACGGGAATCTCCGCGGCGAAATAGCTTTGCCCTTTGGATTGCCAGATTTCCATACCGCTTGGGAGCGTAGCTTGCAGCGCGCCGCGTTCGCCGGTGATGGCGCAAATGTCATGGGAGCGATCCTCGGGCTGATCGTCGCAGGCCACGCCACCTTTTATAAGGTTGCCGTGAGAGTCGAAGACCCAGAGCGCGTCGAGACCGAGGGACAGTGCGTGTTCGAGGAAAGGCCCGTCGGGATCGGAGAGGTGCAACGATGCCTGATATCCGAGCGTGCGCAAACGCGGACCGGTGCGCTGGCCAAGTTCACCCAGGAGTTTTTGTGTTTCGTCGGACGCAATTTCCAAAGGACGCGGAAACCAGCGGCCCAGTGTGCGGTTGAGCAGGGAATAACTGACGAAGAACATGAAGATGATGGGCAGCAGGGAAATGGCCATGGCGCCAAGGACCATCTTGGTTTTGAAACGCGATCCTAACTGCGCCTTGCTTTGTTCCATGCGCAAGCGAACAAAGCCGCGGATGAGGATGAGGCCAAAGATGAGCGCGGCGGCGGTGATGAAGCTGTTTACGGCGAACAGTGCAATGACTTCGCGCCAGGATCGCGGCTCGAAGGGAACGTCCAGCGAACCCATGGTGAAAACGGCGGCAAGGAGCAGGGTGAGAAGGACGCCGCCGAGAGTCAATTGGAGACGCAGTTTGTCGTTGGCGGCGCTCACCGGGAACCCTCCACAGGCTGGGGCAAGAATGGCCGCAAGGCGCAAGTGGAGCAGACTGGTGCGCGCTTGCGGCAATGGTTCTTGCCGGTGCGCACGATCAGGGCATGAAATTCGTTGAAGAGGCTGGGGTCGTTGGGTAGACTTTTCTCGAACAGCCCTCGCACTTTTTCATAGGACTCCGTGCCATGTGCGAGCCCATGACGACTCAGAATTCGCCGCGCGTAGGCGTCCACCACAAAGACGGGGCGGTGCCCGGCGTAAAGAAGGATGCAATCGGCCGTCTCCGGGCCGATGCCGTGTACCTGCAGGAGTTGCTCCCGCAACTGGGCGGTGGGTGTGCGGAACATTGCCTCAAGCGAACCACCGTACTTTTTGCGCAAAAAAGTGACGAAGGCTTTGAGCTTGCGGGCCTTCTGGCGATAGTAACCCGACGAGCGGATCAGCCGAGCCAACCGGGGCAGAGTGGTTTTTTCGACCTCGGCCGGGGAGAGCAGGCCGGCCTCGCGCAGGTTCGTGATCGCGAGCTGGGCATTTTTCCACGCGGTGTTCTGGACCAGGATGGCGCCGACGATGACTTCGAAGGGGGCGCGACTGGGCCACCAGCTCTGCTGGCCGTTGGCCAGAATCAACGCATCAAAATATTTTTGGAGGATAGGGAGGCGCTCCGGCGTGGGTGCGTGGTGGGTCTTGCGGGCGCGTTGAGCTTTGCGGACAGACGTGCCGGAGTGAGGGGAATCGGGCAAGGGAAGCGAAGTAGACATCTCTTTCGCAAGATAACCACGGCATGGCGGCAAGTCAAGAAAGCGCTACTGACCGCGCGTCCTAGAACCTGTTCTAGAGTGCAGGTATTAGCGAATTCACAACTGGTGAGCAAAAACTGGCACCGCCGTAACAGCCTCTTTGCTATGTTGAGCGTTGGGTGCACGATTTCTAGGGAGCGCTGCGGATGTCTGTCCGTTTAGGCGAAATTCTATTAAAGGAAAGTCTCATCACCCAGGACCAGCTGGATAAGGCGCTGGAGTTTCAGCGTTCGAACGGCGGAAAGCTGGGAAGTTGCCTGACGAAGATGGGCTTTATCACCGATGATGACATCACCGGTGTGCTTTCACGGCAGTACGGCGTCCCCTCCATCAATCTGAAGTATTACGAAATTGATCCCAACGTTATAAAGCTGATCCCGCAAGATACCGCGCTGCGATACCAGGTGGTGCCGCTCTCTCGCGTTGGATCGGTGCTGACGATTGCGATGACGGACCCGACCAACGTCTTCGCGATGGACGACATCAAGTTCATGACCGGGTTCAACGTGGAGCCCGTGGTGGCGTCGGAATCGGCGATTGCAGAAGCCATCGCGAGGTTCTATGGCGGCGGGGCATCGAGCCACGAAGAGCTGAGCAACCTGATGAAGGACCTGGTTGACGATGACCAGGAACTGGAGCTGGCGGCGGAAGAGCAGGAGATGGACGCGGCTTCGCTGGAAAAGGCCGCGGAGGAAGCGCCGATCATCAAGCTGGTGAACCTGATTTTGACGGATTCCGTGAAGCGGGGCGCGAGCGATATTCACGTGGAGCCATACGAGACCGAAATGCGCGTGCGCTTTCGCGTGGACGGCGTGCTGCAGACGGTGATGAACCCGCCGATGAAACTGCGCGACGCCATTACCAGCCGTATGAAGATCATGGCCAAACTGGACATCGCCGAAAAGCGCTTGCCGCAGGACGGCCGCATCATGATCAAGTACAAGGCCGACGGGCGAAGGAAGGAATTGGACTTCCGCGTCTCTACGGTGCCGACGCTCTACGGCGAAAAAATCGTGCTCCGGTTGCTGGACAAAGAAAACCTGCGGCTGGACATGACCAAGCTGGGATTCGAACAAGAGTCCTTGAAGAAATTCGAGCGGAACATTCTGAAGCCCTACGGCATGGTGCTGGTCACAGGGCCAACCGGTTCAGGAAAAACGAACACGCTGTATTCCTCTGTGGCGCGGTTGAATCAGGTGGATACCAACATCATGACCGCCGAAGACCCCGTCGAGTTCCAGTTGGCGGGCATCAACCAGGTGCAGATGAAAGAGCAGATCGGGTTGAATTTCGCCGCGGCGTTGCGCGCTTTCTTGCGGCAAGACCCGAACATCATTCTGGTCGGAGAAATTCGAGACTTTGAAACGGCGGAAATCGGCGTGAAGGCCGCATTGACGGGCCACTTGGTGCTTTCGACGTTGCACACGAACGATGCACCCTCCACGATCAGCCGTTTGATGAACATGGGTATTGAGCCGTTCCTGGTGGCTACTTCCGTGAACCTGATCTGCGCACAGCGCTTGGTGCGCCGCATCTGCGTGAACTGCAAGGAAGAGCTGGAAGTTCCAGAGCAGGCGCTGATTGACGCGGGCTACACGCCCGAAGAAGTGAAGACCACGAAGATTTACCACGGGAAGGGCTGCTCCACCTGCAATAAGGGCGGGTACAAGGGCCGCACGGGATTGTATGAAGTGATGGAAATTAACGACGAACTGCGCGAGCTGATTCTGGTGGGCGCCTCGGCGCTGGAACTGAAGAAGAAGGCCATCGAGCAGGGAATGATCACGCTTCGTCGCAGCGGACTGATCAAGGTGGCGCTGGGCCAGACCACGATGGAAGAGGTTTTGCGCGAAACGGTATTGTAGGCCGGAAAGGGTGCAGCGATGGCAGGCATAACACTGAGCGAACTGCTCAAAAAGATGATTGAGATGGGGGGCAGCGACCTCCATATCACCACCAACAGCGCGCCGCGCGTGCGCGTGCACGGCCACCTGCGGCCGCTGGACATGCCACCCCTGACGGCAGCGGACACGAAGTCGCTGGCATACAGCGTGTTGACGGACGCGCAAAAGCACCGTTTTGAAGAAAATCTGGAGCTGGACTTTTCCTTTGGCTTGAAGAACCTGGCGCGTTTCCGCGGCAACGTGTTCAACCAGCGCGGAGCAGTGGGCGCCGTGTTTCGTACCATTCCCTGGGAAATCAAGGGATTTGACGCTTTGGGATTGCCGGCAGTGGTGCGCGGACTGTGCGACAAGCCGCGCGGCCTGGTGCTGGTGACGGGTCCGACGGGTTCGGGCAAGTCCACGACGCTGGCGGCGATGCTCGACAAAATCAACGCCGAGCGCGAAGAGCACATGATCACGATCGAAGACCCGATCGAGTTCCTGCACAACCACAAGAAGTGCCTGGTGAACCAGCGCGAAGTCCACGCCGACACGCATTCCTTTGCGAATTCACTGCGCGCGGCATTGCGCGAAGATCCCGACGTGGTGCTGATCGGAGAAATGCGCGATCTGGAAACCATCGAATCGGCGCTGCGCATCGCGGAAACCGGCCACTTGACGTTTGCGACGCTGCACACGAACTCCGCCGCCTCCACGATCAACCGTATTATTGACGTTTTTCCTGCTCACCAGCAGCCGCAGATTCGCGCGCAGCTTTCCATGGTGATGGAAGGGATTCTTTGCCAGGCGCTGGTGCCGCGGTCGGATGGACGGGGCCGCGCGATGATCATGGAAGTGCTGATTCCCACGCCGGCCATTCGCAACCTGGTCCGCGAAGACAAGATCCACCAGATTTATTCGGCCATGCAGACGGGCACCGGGCAAACGGGTATGCAGACGTTTAACCAGGGCCTGGCGAATGCGTATTTCCAGAAGATGATCACCCTGGATGTGGCCATTGCGCGGTCTTCGAACCCGGATGAGTTGCAGGACATGATCAACCGTGGAGTTGCCACCTCGCAAGGTGGGGGCGGGAAAGCGCCAGCCGGACGTACTCCGGCGGGAGCGAAGCACTAAGGGAAAAGTTCAGGAGTCGGAACGGTAAACCGATTTTCGACCGCTGAGGAGGAACAGTCATGCCGGTCTTTACTTATCGAGGAACGAATCGCGCGGGTGGGTCCGTGGCGGGGGAAATGACAGCTGCCAGCAAGACGGAGCTGCAGACCCTGTTGCGGCGGCAGCAGATCACGCCGACGAAGATGTCCGAAAAGGGCAAGGAGTTCAACCTGCCCACGTTCGGCGGCGGCGTCACGGCTAAAGAGCTTGCGGTGTTCACCCGCCAGTTCTCCGTGATGATTGACGCCGGTCTTCCGCTGGTGCAGTGCCTGGAAATTCTGGCCGGCCAGCAGGAGAACAAGCTATTCCAGAAGGTGCTGACGGGCACGCGCGCCGCGGTGGAAGGCGGCAGCACGCTTTCGGCGGCCATGAAGCTCTACCCGAAGGTATTCGATCCGCTCTACAGCAACATGGTGGAAGCGGGCGAGACGGGCGGTATTCTTGACACCATTTTGCAGCGCCTTTCGACGTACATCGAAAAGAACGTGAAGTTGAAGGCGGCCGTGAAATCGGCATTGATCTATCCGATCGGTG
This sequence comes from uncultured Acidobacteriota bacterium, assembly GCA_963824925.1. GTDB lineage: Bacteria > Acidobacteriota > Terriglobia > Acidiferrales > UBA7541 > Acidiferrum. The sequence continues at coordinate 263,429 of CAWGRE010000018.1, read as the reverse complement.
TGTTGTCCATCGCCGCGGCGGTGATCATCCTGTTGCTGTGGAAAGTGGTGCCGATTTTCGGCACTTTGTTCGCCGGGTTGGGCGTGGATTTGCCACTGCCGACCAAGATCGTGATTGGGTTAAGCAACTTTGTGGGCAGTATATTTGGATTACTGATTCTGGTCGGCTTCGTCGCCATCATCTTCGGCCTTAAGGTCTGGTATGGGACGCCGCAAGGGCGCTACGCGCTGGACAGCCTGACATTGAAGCTGCCGGTGCTTGGTCTCCTGATGAGGAAGATCGCGGTTGCACGGTTCACGCGGACGCTGGGAACGCTGATCTCCTCCGGTGTGCCGATTCTGGAGGGCCTGGACATCACCGCAAAGACATCGGGTAACGCCGTGGTGGAGCGGGCGCTGTTCCAAGTGCGCAAGGCCCTGGAAGAAGGCAAATCGCTGACCGATCCTTTGAAAGAGTCGGCGGTATTTCCGGGCATGGTGACGCAGATGATTTCGGTTGGTGAACAGACTGGTGCGATGGACGCGATGTTGCAGAAGATCGCGGACTTCTACGAAGACGAAGTGGACGCGGCCGTGAAGGACCTTTTGACGGCCCTGGAACCGATCATGATCGTGTTCCTCGGGTTGGTCGTCGGCGGCGTGGTTATTTCGATGTACTTGCCGCTGTTCTCCCTTATCGGCAAGCTGTCGGGCCACTAGAAAGATTGCAACACAGGAAATGGAGGACAGGGAAAACGACCTGTCCTCCATTTTTTGCTTAAGATGGAACTGGGGAAGAGCGGGCAGGGAGTGGGGCTGCCCCTCGGCGTATGGAACAATCGCTAACTCGCCGCGAATGGGTGGACTGGCTCACGCGTGTCCGCCTGCTGTTAATCGCCCTGATTCTTGGGAGTCGGGGTGGCTTGGCCGCAGTATGTGCCCACGCAGGCTTCGCCGCGTTATTTCCTGCCCATCGTTATTCTGTGGATCACCATCGGGATTCTGCACCTGATCCTGGTGCGACTTCTGCCGGACGCCACCTGGCTGGGCGGCCTCCAGGTTACCTGCGACGTGGTGATGATCAGCGGAATCGTCTACGCCACGGGGTTGCAGGACAGCAATTTCACGTTGCTCTTTTTGCTTGTAATCATCGTCGCCAGCATTTTATTCAGCAGGGAAGCGGCGTTTGTTACCGCTGCGGCTTGCCTGGCGTCGCTGGCCATTCTGATTGATCTGGTGCACCTGGGAAAAATTCCGCAGACTTCACTCGCTCCGCCGAGCCTGGAAAGCCTGCGCATGTGGTTCCTGAGCAATTCGTTCGGATTTCTGGCGATTGCCTATCTTTCCAGCCTGCTGGCGCAGTCGCTGCGCTCCAAGAGCACGGAGCTGGAGGAGAAGCGCGAAGAGTTACTGGAGTTGCAGGATTTCACCGCGGACATTATTCATTCGATGCGCGGCGGCTTGGTGACCACGGACCTGGACGGGCGCATCGTGCTGCTGAACCGCACGGGTGAAGAGATCCTGAATCGCACGTTTTCGGAGTTGCGCGGGCGGCAGATTGTGGAGATCAGTCCGGACTTCTGGCAACCGAACATGGCCGCGCTGCCGGAAAAGCTGTCGCTGCGGCGAGAGATTGAAGTGCGTATTCCGGGCGGGATCAAGCGATTTCTGGGAATCTCGGTTTCGCCGCTGCGCACGCGAGACACACAGCGCAGCGGGTACGTTTTCAATTTTCAGGATTTGACGGAGCTGCGGCGGCTGGAGCAGGAAGTGGCGACGAAGGAGCGCATGGCGGCCGTGGGACGGCTTTCCGCCGCGATTGCGCATGAAATTCGCCAGCCGTTGACGGCCATGGCCGGCGCGGTGAAGGAACTGGCGCGCCTGGTGCCGCTGGAAGAGGACGAAAAGCACCTGGTTAACATCGTGAGCCGGGAATCCGAGCGATTGAACCAGATCATTACGGACTTTCTGAATTTTTCGCGCGAGAAGTCGTTTGTGTTTCAAGAGGCGGACGTACGCCCGCTGCTGGATGAAACCTTGATGCTGCTGGAGCGGAAGCCGGGACCGGCGCAGCAACTGCAGATCGTGCGCGCGTTTAACGGAGAGGCCTCTGTTGCGCGGGTGGATCCCAACAAGATCAAGCAGGTGTTCTGGAACCTTTGCGACAACGCGGTGCGGGCGATGCCCAATGGCGGCACGCTGACGGTGGGCATCGAGCACGTTACGGACTGGCTGCGAATTTCGTTTCGCGACACCGGCATCGGCCTGGACCCGCAGCAGCGCGCAAAGATTTTCGAACCGCTGCAATCCAATTTCGAAGGGGGAACCGGGTTGGGGCTGGCTATCGTTTACCAGATTGTGCAGGCACACAACGGGCGCATCACCGTCTACAGCGAAAAAGAGAAGGGCGCGGAATTTGTAATTGATTTGCCGCGCAATGAATGAGGCGCTATGCAGGCTACGAAAACGGCGACACGTGAGTCCAAGAAGGAAGCGGCGCACATCCTGGTAGTGGATGACGAGAAGTCGCTGTGCGAACTGCTGGAGATTACCTTCCGCAAGGAAGGGCACCGCGTGGAACTGGCGAATAATGTGGACGCCGGACGGCGGAAGCTGGAGGGCTCGCTGTTCGACATCGTGATTTCCGATATCCGCATGCCTGGCGGCAGCGGGCTGGACCTGCTGCGTTTTGCGAAGGAAATCGCGCCGGATTCGTTTTTCCTGCTGATGACCGCGCTGCCGGATCTGGATACCGCCGTGGATGCGCTGAATTCCGGCGCGGACCGCTTCGTGATCAAGGACCACAACTACGTTGACCAGTTGCGGCGGGCGGTGGCGGAAGTTACGGAAAGCCTGAAGTGGAGAAAAGAAGCAGGCTACCTGCGAAGGGAACTGCGCCGCTTGACGGGGCTGGACAACATCATCGGGCAAAGCTCGAAGATGAAGGGGATTTTCGATCTGATCCAGACGGTGGCGCCGCAGAACAGCCGCGTGTTGATCACCGGGGAGAGCGGAACGGGTAAGGAACTGGTGGCGCGGGCGATTCACGAAAACAGCGCGAGGTCGCAGACTCCATTTATCACCATCAATTGCGGGGCGTTCCCGGAGACGCTGCTGGAATCGGAACTGTTTGGCTACGTGAAGGGCGCTTTCACCGGGGCGAATGAAAACCGGCGCGGGCTCTTTCAGGCCGCGCACGGCGGCACGTTGTTCATGGACGAGATCGGCAACATGAACCAGGCCATGCAGGTGAAGCTCTATCGCGTGCTGCAGGAAGGGAAGGTGCGGCCGCTGGGAAGCACGGAGGAGATTGACGTGGATGTGCGGGTGATTGCGGCGACGAACAAAGATCTGGAGAAAGCAATTGCCGCGGGCGAATTCCGTGAGGACCTTTTTTACCGGTTGAGCGTGATCCCGATTCACGTGCCTTCGCTGCGCGAGCGGCGCGAAGATATCCCGCTGCTGGCGCGGCATTTTCTGGAGCGCTTCCGCAAAGAGATGGAGAAGCCGGTGAAGGGAATTTCGCCGGAGGCGATGGTTTTGCTGGAATCGTACGACTGGCCGGGAAACGTCCGGGAACTGGAAAACACGATTGAGCGCGCGGTGGCGCTGGAGACCGGCCCGGAAATCAGCGCGCGGGTGCTGCCCGAGAGGATGAATGGCGTCAGCTCGGCGGTGGCGGCGTCGCTGGACCAGGCTGACGGCGTGCAAATTCCTGAAGAGGGCATCGATTTCGAGCAGGTGGTGGCCGGGACGGAGCGTAGATATCTGCAGGCGGCGTTGGCTAAGGCCGACGGCGTGCGGACGAAAGCGGCGGATATCTTGAAGATCAGCTACCGGTCTTTCCGGCACTACGCCAAGAAACACAATCTGTGAAATTGCGAGTGCAAAAACCAAGCATGCCGGGGAAGTTGGGCGGGCATGGGAGCCAGCGCTACAGATGACGACGAACCCAATCACCCAAGTGGAAAGCGTGGTGCCGCAGGAGGCTCGCGGAGCTTCCGCGATGTGGCGCTGGGCGCTCAGCTTGCTGGCCGTTTTGGCCATTGCGTGGGTGGCCAGCCGCAAAACCTTTTTTGATGATTCGATCTCCTCCGTATTTCTGAGCGTGGCGCTGTTCAGTATTTTTCTGATTCTGGTGCGCACGCGATTTTCGTGGAAAGAAATCGCCGGGGTCGCGGCCGGAGCGGGACTGATCTACTGGCTGGATATTCGGCTTCTCGGTTTTCCATATCACTGGCCGGTAGCGGTTTCGTGTGTTGGCATTGCGGCACTCGCGGTGCTGGCCCTTCGTGCGCTCTGGGCAGCGGAGAGCGAACGCGCATCGGCGGTCTTGACGGTAAGCGCCGCGTTCTTGTTCGTGGCTTCGGAATGGTGCGCGGGCTATTTTCTGGCTTGGGGAGAGCTGGCGCGGCCAAAGGTTCTGGATCTTTATCTCTATGCATTTGACGCGAGTCTGGGTGTGCAGCCGGCGGTGCTGCTGGGACAGTTGTTCGCTAAATTTCCCTGGTTTGCCGCCACCAGCCAGATAGTCTATCTGGCGCTCCCAGTGGCCATGGGACTGGCTTTCGCCGGGTGCATGGTAAGGGCAAGGAACAAGGCGGCTGCGGCGGTGGTGGCGTTTTTGATTACCGGGCCGATTGGAGCCTGCTTTTACGCCATGTTTCCGGCGCTGGGCCCGGCGCACATCCTCCACGGGAGCTTTCCGTGGCATTCGTTGACGATGGAGCAGGCCAGGCGATTAGCGCTGGAACCGATCGTGGTGGCAGGGCCGCGCAATGCGATTCCGTCGTTGCATGCGGCGTGGATTTTTCTGGTGTTCTGGTTCTCCTGGCGGCTTTCGATGGTGGAAAGAATTGCGGCGGCCATTTTTGTTTTCTTTACGCTATGCGGGACGCTGGGCACGGGCGAGCATTATTTTATTGATCTGGTGGTGGCCGCGCCATTCGCGCTGTTGATCCTGGCGGTGACGCAGGGGCTTTGCAGAAAATGGAAGCAGGCGTATTGGGCACCGATGCTTGGCGGGCTCGGATTGACGCTAGCGTGGTTCTGGGCGCTGCGGTATGGCACGCAAGTGTTTCGCGTGTCCCCGGTGATTTCGTGGGCGGCTTGTGGGGTTACGGTGATTGGGTGCTGGTGGTTGATGCGGCCGCTGTGGGAGCAGGGGAAGGGTTGGATCGCGCGGGAGTTTGAAGTTGTTGGTGTTTCATGGGGGCACAGGCAGGAGTGCCTGTGCCACAGGCGGCGGGCTGGATCGCGCTTGAAGTTGAGGTTGAGATCCTTCGGAACGCGAACTTCGCGTTCCTCAGGATGACAGGTTTTTTGGGTGGCGCGATGTGGGGGAGGGATTGGTGGCGAGAAGAACGCCGACTGTCTCGCGATTAGGTGGCGGTGAGGGCGCGGGCTTTGGTTAGGGCGCGTTGGGAGAGGGTGACCAGGGCGACAGTCAGGACGATCAGGAGCCAAGAGAGGCCCTTGATGCGAAGGAACAGGGGAATTTCGTAGCGCAGCAGGACAATCCACAGAAGAAATCCAAGTAAGCCGCCCACAAATGCGAGCAGACGTTCCCTTTGCTGCAGCGGCAAATCCAGCGAAAACAGGGCGTACATGCAAAGGCTGAACGGCAGCGCGACGATCAGGTCAATGAAATAGTGCTCGCCCGTGCCTAGCGTGGCTGTAAACGTAAAAACCAGATAGCAGATTCCCACGAACTTCACCGGTTTGCTCAGATTTTTCGAGAGCCACCACGCCAGCAGCACCCAGCTCATGTGCATGGATGGCATGGCGTTGCGCGGGCCAGAGATCGGCACCGGCTCCAGCAGGATGTGTGCAGCTTGGGAAGAGGGAAGATCCATATTGGGGAAATTATTGGCCAGCAAAGTGTGGGGACCGCAAGCGGGATAGAGGTTATAGGCGGCAGCGCCGAGAATGGCCGCGAAAAAAAAGATCGCAAGAGTGACCAGTGCGCGTTTCTGATTTAGACGCAACTGTTCGACATAGACCAGTGCGATCAGCAGCGGCAATCCGACATAGATGAATACCGATGGATAGCGAAGCAGGGTGACGCCCTTGAAGAGGCGGCCCATCAGGAAGCTCGGTTGAAAGCCGAGCGTGGAATCGAACACCAGCAGATAAAGGTCGAGAGTCCGCGGATAGTGGGTTTGCGTCCACTGCAGCAGTGGCGGCGTGAGCCACTCCGAACCCACCAGGATAATGGCCGGGATGACGGCGGCGAGGTATCCGGGACGGGCTTCTTCGTTGGCCCAGACCGCCACGATGGAGAGAACCAGCAAACTGCCAAGGCCAGCGTAGGCGCCGATGAAGTCCACGGTTAATGGGACATGCCACCACAGAAAGACGATCGCCAGGCAAACTGCCGCGAAAGCCAAGGTGCAGGCGAACTCCACAAGGCGAAAACGGTAACGGACCTGGATAAGGGTGCAACCGAGAAAAGCGATCCACGGGAAAAGAGTGAAGTGGATAACAGCGTAAAAGTAATGGCTGAGGCCAAAGCAAAAGGCGGCAGCAACGAAGAGAATACTGAGCAGGAGCCGGATAAGAGAATTCTGAGTTAGCGTCATGAAGTCGTTGGGCTTCCGGTTGTCCGGCACTCAAATCGTACGGTAATCGGGCGCGAAATACGTTGGTGGCATAAATGGAGTTGTTGAATAAATTACCGATAGAGAAGTGGAAGGCGGAGCGGAGAGAAGTGCCGCAGGCGGGCGGGCGCATACAAGTGACATATTTTGTCGGTCTTGGCAGTCGCAAAGTGCTCTTCCGCGGCGGATAGTCTTTAGAGGAGCTTCGCTATTCTCTGTGAGGACTGCCCGAAGCACCCATAAGTTATTCATTTTTAAATGGTTCCTTACATGCAACGGCACGATGGACAGGTCCCTTTGGGTTGGCATTCCCCGTGCATATTTACCCAGCGTGCTCTGGCACTATTTACACTCTCTCAAGGAGATCTCATGAAGAAGCAAAAGGGTTTCTCTCTTATCGAGTTGCTGATCGTCGTGGCGATCATTCTGATCATCGCGGCTATCGCCATCCCGAACCTCTTGAAGTCGAAGATGGCGGCGAACGAATCGTCTGCAGTCGGTTCGGTTCGCACGATCAACACCGGTGAAGTGACGTACGCGGCAGGCTGCCCGAACGCTGGCTACAGCTCGACGCTGACGGAACTCAATTCGGGCGCGCTCTGCGCGGCCGGCTTGAACATCATCGACAACGTTTTGTCGCTCGGTTCGAAGAGCGGCTATACGTTCCAATATACTGGCGTTGCGGACGCCACCGGCCTGGTGAACACCTACACGCTGACGGCTCTGCCTGGAGTTGTCGGCACCACTGGCCAGCGCGGGTTTTTCAGTGACCAGACGGGCGTCATCCGTTACACTCTCAACGGCTCCGCCCCGACGAACGCTAGTTCCGCGTTGCAGTAACGGTAAGCTGTATTGAATTAGTAGTAAATTTACTGGGGGAAGTCCCGCGACTTCCCCCTTTTTTTTAAACGAGGACTCTTATGAAGACCAGTGCCGAAAATCGGAATCGAAAGACACTGAGACCCGACCGCAGCAAGGGGTTTTCTCTGATCGAACTGTCTGATCGTCGTGGCCATCATCCTGATCATTGCGGCCATCGCCATCCCGAACTTGCTGAAGGCGAAAATGACCGCCAATGAAGCGTCCGCTGCGGAATCGCTGCGCACGATTGACACCGGTGAGACCACGTATGCGGCGAGTTGCCCGGACGTCGGATTTTCGTCCAGCTTGAAAGAGCTCAACACGGGGGCTACCTGCTTGAGCGGCAAAAACATTATTGACGATGTCCTCGGTGGGGCGGATCCTTCGACGAAAAGCGGCTACACCTTCAATTATGCGGGCACGCAATCAGGAGGCTTGTACACCGCCTACACAGTTACCGCACTTCCCGGAGTCGTTGGCGTAACGGGTCAACGCGGATTCTACACGGATCAGACCGACGTGGTTCGATACACGATGAATGGAACGGCGCCGTCGAGTCTGAGCTCTGCTCTTCAATAGCCGGCGGAGAGAGTTCACTTCGATTTCCCGGGGTTTGCTGGGTTTTCCAGGCGTGCGACCGCAGCGCGCGCCTCATTGTTGGCGGGATCCACATCCAGAGTTTGCTGATATTCCTTCAAGGCTTCCTTCGTCTTCCCCTCGCTGTCCAGTAAACGTCCCAACTTCAGGTGTGTTGGTCCATCGTAGGTATATTCGACGGCCATTTTCTGCAGCAGGGTTTTGGCCTCGGCAACTCGCCCGGCTTTCAGGAGCAGGTCCACCAATTGCTGTTGCGCGGAGAGTGTGGGCAGGAGCTGAATGGATTCTTTCAGTTGTGCCTCGGCTTCCGCGGTTTGGCCTTGGTCGGCTAGTTCCTGGCCGAGATAAAGATGTGCGCTGGCGTTCAGCGGACCGGTTTCGACGGCGGTGCGAAATTCCGCCAGGGCAGCGTCATCGTTTCCGAGCTTCTTCAGCAGGCGGCCGTAATTGAAGTGCGGGTCGGTCCAGCGGGGTTTAGCGGCGATGGCTTCCTGGAAGGCTTTCTCCGCCTTGTTGAGATGGCCTTGTTCGAGATAGACACAGCCCAGGGCATTCAAGACGTTTGGACTGCCCGGGCGGAGTTCCAAGGCGATCTGCAGTTGGCGTTCCGCGGCAGGAAAATCGTGCATGGAGTAATAGGTGGTGCCGAGATTCAAATGCATGACGTAGGCGTCTGGGTCGGTCTTGAGGGTAGTGAGATAGAGAGTGAGGTCGTCGCGCCATTCGCCATTGCGGTGAAGAATGTTGCCGATGGCATGGTACGAAAGAAACAGGGCAGCGGCGGCAAGCAAAGCTCTCCACGCCGCGGAAATTCTTGGCTCGCGCGGCCACGCGGCCCAGAGGGTAACGGCGGCTTGGCCCACCAGCCAGCAAAATGCCACTGAGGGAAGATAAAGATATCGTTCGGTAAGAACGTTGGCGGCCATCCAGCGCACATTCAGCACCGGGCCGAGCGTGAGTCCGATCCAGAGAACACAAAAGGCGAGCTCCGGCTGTTTTTTGTAAAAGGCCAAGAGAAAAAGCAGGCAGGCAATGACGATGGCGATTCCATCGTGAACACCCGGGGCAAAGAAGCTCTCGCTGGCGTGGAAGGTGTGGAACGCGGAAAGGTGTGAGGGCCAGAAGAGCAGGCGTGCGTAGGTATTGATCAGGGCGAACGCGGAATAGACTCCGTCGCGAAAGCCAACTTGCGGATGCTGGAGGACAGGAGCCAGATTCCCGAAGAGTGCTCTGCGCAGGGTGAGATAACCGATTCCGGCGAGGCACACGGGCAGATACTGGCGAAGCTTCTCGCGAAAGGGCGTTTGCGCATGGCCCGGGCGAACGAAATGTTCGTAACAGACCAGCAATGGCGCAAGCAGAAGAGCCGGCTCTTTGGCCATCATGGCGGCAAGAAAGAGGGCCACGACGCCCAGTTGCGATTTCCAATCAAGCCGCGGCCGGCGGATATAGATGAGGAATGCCACCAGGAAAAACAGCGTGGCTTCCAGATCCGGGATGGCGGCGATCCAATTCACGGGTTCCGTGTGTATCGGATGCAGGGCAAACAGCGCGGCAGCGACGGCGCCCGCGGGAATGCTTTTGAATAATTCCTTGCCGGCCAAATAGACGACCACCACCACCAGGGCATTGAGCAGAATGTTGAAGAGGTGATAGCCGAAGGGAAGGTCGCCGAAGGCTTTCCACAGCAAGAGATACGTGAAGGTCATCATCGGGCGGTAGTAATTGGATTCCCCGGCGGCGCCGATGAAGGACCAGACGGTGGTGCCAAAGATTTGCGGGAGGTAGCTCCAGCTTTTTACGTAGGGGTTGGCGAGGATTTGGAGTTCGTCGTCGTAGACGAAGCCGTTCAGGAGGGTGGTGGCGTAGCAGGCGAGGGAGAAGAGGAAGAGGAGAGGCGCGATCCATTTATCACGCGCGGAGGCGCGGGCAGGGGAGGGCGCGTCCGGAGAGGCTCCGGAGGGAGCGGAATTGGCGATGGCGGTGGCCACGGTTCCTAGTGTAGGGAAGTGGGCGTGAAAAGCACGGGAATCCCGGATTGGCGTTTGCGAGATGGTAATGGAGGGGAGGGGTATACTTTGGGGATGGCGATTGGAAGAGGATCGGAGTTCGGAGAAGAGGAAGAGCGCTGGCCTTTGGCTGCGCTTGGTTGCCGGCCCTTCGAGACTCAGGGTAAACAGGATGCCGGCGCTACCAAGGGGGTTGGCGTTGGCCTTGGTGATGATTTGTGGCGGAGTGGCGGGACTGGGTGGGGCGGAGAAGAAGGATGTGGGGTCGAGTCCAGCGGCGCTGAGCGGGTTGGAGGAGAGGTATCGAAAGGCGGGGACGCTGCAGGCTACATTTATGGAGCGGTATTCGGAAAATGGGGTACAGGTGAAGGTGGAATCGGGAACGGCGTATTTTCTGAGGCCGGGGAAGATGCGGTGGGAGTACGAGCAACCGGAAAAGAGCCTGTTCCTGGTGGACGGGAAGTATGTGTGGTTCTATGCGCCGGCGGACCACACTGCGACGCGCATGCCTGCAAAGAAGAGCGAGGACTGGCGTACGCCGATCGCGTTTCTGACCACCGGGATGAAGTTGTCGCGGATCTGCTCTAGCGTGGAGGCGGCGGGTCAGGCGGAGGCGTTGGGGGAAACCCAAGAGGGCACGATGTATCGTGCCCCTACAGATCGTGGGCAGGTTGATCAGGTTTATCGCTGTGTGTTGCGGGCGGCTGATGGCGAGGCGACTGGTAAGCAGTTGGCTGTTTTGTTTGAGGTGACGCCGCAGAACGAATTGGCGCGGATCGTGATTCCGCAAGAAGGTGGAATGCAGATTGAGTTCCTGTTCAAGAATTGGGTTTGGAACCCGGTGCTGGCGAAGTCGCTGTTTGCATTTGAGCCATCGCCCAGCACGGTAATCGTGGATGGCGTGCTACCCGAGGCCCCTGGGATGCGTCAGTAAGAGTGTAGGAAGAGCGGGCTATCCCCAAGAGCAGCTTGCAGTTGACTCACAAACCCACCAGCCACGGACTCTTTTTGGGGTACTCTCCGGATGAGGTAAACTAAGAGACCTATGGGCGAGTTTGTATGCCGCGTAGCCGACGCCAACGGGCGAGTCTTCTCGCACGTGGAGGCGGCGGCAACCCTGGATGAGGCCCGCCAGAAGCTGACCGATCGCGGACTGTACATCTATTCCGTCGAGTCGCGAAACAGCCTGGTGAGCGGGATGCTGGGTGTGCGCAAAGAGCGGCAAATCGGCGGCAACGACTTCCTGATCCTCAATCAACAATTCAATACGCTGATTAAAGCCGGGCTGCCAATTCTTAAGGCGCTGGATCTGCTGGCCACCCGGGCCACCGCCCCCAAGCTTCGGCCAATCATCTCGCAGATTCGGGACCGCGTGCGGGAAGGGAAGTCGCTCTCGGAAGCCGTCGAAGAGGCAGGTGTTTTTTCCAAGGTGTACTCCACGGCGATTCTGGCCGGGGAAAAGAGCGGCAATCTTTCCGGGGTGCTGGATTATTACATTGCGTATCAGAAGGTAAGCACCGGTGTAAGGAAAAAGATTGTGGCGTCGCTGGTATACCCCACGTTGCTGGTGATTGTGGCGATATCCATCGTCAGCTATCTGGTGACGGCGGTGGTGCCGAAATTTGCACTGCTCTACCGGGACCTGGGGGTGCCGCTTCCGGGACCGACGCAGGCGCTGATTACGGTTACGGTGGATTATCGGAACTACATTTTTGGGGCGCTGGCGCTGTTCCTGTTGTCCATCGTGGGGATATTTTTGTGGTCGCGCAGCGACGAGGGCGGCGTGTCGTTTGACCGCTTGCTGTTCCGCGTGCCGATCCTGGGCGATACGCTGCTGAAATTTCAGGCGTCGCAATTTTGCCGCACACTGGCCACGCTGCTGACGGGCGGAACTCCACTGGTGGCGGCGCTTGGCACTGCCGCAGATGCCATTACCAGCCGGTTGGTTCGCGGGTCTGTGAACAACGCAACGCAAATGGTGCGCGAGGGCGAGTCGCTGCATGCCGCGCTGGCTTCTGGACGGGTGATGCCGGAACTGGCGCTGGACATGATTGAGGTGGGCGAATCGAGCGGCGCGCTGGCGCCAATGTTGAACAGCGTGGCGGAATTTTACGAGGAAGAGGTAAGCCTGCGACTGGGAGCCATGGTCTCTCTGATCGAGCCCGTTATTCTTATATTCATGGGCCTGCTGGTAGCCTTCATTCTGATATCGCTCTATTTGCCGATCTTCTCATTTTCGATCAACGGCAATACGGCGGGGACATAAGGCGGAAAAGTGAAAATGGCAACGCCAGATTCGAATTTGCACGATCCAAACCTTCCGGGTGGCGGCCCTACCGATGCCGCCCAGGAACGGGAAGTAGCGCGCAAGCTCGCGGAGCGCTACCGCTGCGGTTTTATCGACCTGACCGAACAGCGCATTGACCCGGAACTTTTCCGGACGATTCCGGCGGACTTGATGTTCCGCTACAACTTTGTGCCGCTGATTGCGAATAACAACACGCTGGTGATTGCGGTGGCGGATCCCGGCATGGTGATTCTGAGCGATGAACTGCCGCTGCTGCTGGGAAAGAAGCTGGCTTACAAGGTGGCCACGGCGCGGCAGATCGGCGACCTGCTGAAGCGCACGGAGCAGTCGCAGCGCGTGCTGGAGCAGGCCACGGAAGCGTTTACGCTGCAGGTGGTCAAGGATGATGAAGAAGGCGACGAGACGATTTCCGGCGATCGCCTGACGCGGGACACGACAGTCAGTCCGGTTGTGCGGCTGGTGGAAACAATTATTTTCACCGCGCTGGAGCGGCGAGCCAGCGATATTCACATCGAGGCGCGGGATACGGAAGTGGCGGTGAAGTACCGCATTGACGGCGTGCTGCAACATGCTATGCAGCCGATCGCCAAGGAGTGGCACTCCACGGTGCTTTCGCGCATCAAGGTGCTGAGCGAACTGGACATTGCCGAGCGGCGCGTCCCGCAGGACGGGCGATTCCGTGTGAAGTACAAGGGGCGCTACATTGACCTGCGCGTTTCGATCATGCCCGCGAACCACGGGGAAGACGCCGTATTGCGCGTGCTGGACAAAGAAACGCTGTCGGAGAAATTTCAGAAGCTGAGCCTGGACGTGGTGGGCTTCTCTCAGGATGAAGTGAAGCGCTTCCGGCGGTATATTCACGAGCCATACGGAATGGTGCTGGTGACCGGGCCGACGGGGTCCGGCAAAACGACCACGCTTTACGCCGCGATCAATGAGATCAAGACCGACGAAGACAAGATTGTGACCATTGAAGACCCGGTGGAATATCAACTTCGTGGCATCACGCAGATTCCCGTGAATGAGAAGAAGGGGCTGACGTTTGCGCGCGGGTTGCGTTCGATTCTTGCGCCACGACCCGGACAAGATCATGGTGGGCGAGATCCGCGACCAGGAAACGGCGCAGATCGCGATTCAATCCGCGCTGACCGGCCACCTGGTGTTCACCACGGTCCACGCGAATAACGTGACCGACGTGATCGGGCGCTTCATCAACATGGGCGTGGAACCTTACAATTTCGTTTCCGCGTTGAACTGCATCATGGCGCAGCGCCTGGTGCGCCTGATCTGCAACAACTGCAAACGGCCAAAGAAATATACGGCCGAAGAATTGCGCGAATCGGGGATCGATCCCGGAACGGTCTCGGAGTTTATTTTTCTGGAGGGCGCGGGCTGCCTGGAATGCTCTGGAACCGGGTATCACGGGCGCACGGCGATTTGCGAACTGCTGGATCTGAGCGACCATATCCGGGAAATGATCGTGAGCCGGCGGCCGACCTCGGAAATCAAGCGCGCGGCGATTGAGGAAGGTATGATAACGCTTCGCGAAAGCGGCCTTTCCAAGGTAAAGAACGGAATGACCACGCTGAAGGAAATTAACAAGGTGACCTTCGTTGAGTAGTGTGACCGCATACCAGAGCGGGATTTACAAAGTGAGCGCCATCCGGCGGCTGATGCGCTGGGTGGACGCCACGCCGCACCCTGGACTGGCCATAGAATTTACGCCGGAGCGCGTTTCCGCGGCGCGATTTTCGCGCGCTGGCGCCGTGGAAGGTTTCGCGGTGGAGGCGCTGCCGCCCGGGGCGATTGTGCCCTCGGCGATTGAAACGAATATTGTGAATCCCACCGCGGTGAAATCGGCGGTCTCCAATCTCGCGGAAACTTTGAAGATGAAGGATGAGGATGCGGCGCTGCTTTTGCCCGACCCCATCATTCGTGTTTTCGTGCAGCACTTCGACGATTTTCCGCGCTCCACGGAAGAAGCCATTCCGATGCTGCGCTGGAAGCTGAAAAAGAGCGTCCCGTTTGAAGTGGATGAAACGCTGCTTTCCTATATGCGGCAACAACCGCGCGGCGATGGCGTGGACGTGGTGACGGCGATTGCGCGCCTGCGCATCATCAAGGAGTACGAGCAGTTGCTGGATGCGGCTGCGGTGCGGCCCGGCGTGGTGCTCAGTTCGACGCTGGCGGCGATTTCCCTGCTGGAAGATACGCGGCCGACGCTGCTGGCACGGCTTTCCGGCACTTCACTGACCACGGCGATTGTGAGAGAAGGCGTTTTGGCGGGATACCGCTGTACGGAACTGCCGACCACCGCTTCGCAGGTGACCCCGCAAATGCTACTGGAAGAGGTTTTTCCGCTGGCGGCGTATTATCAGGATACCTGGCAGGAAGGGATCCAAGCGGTGCGCGTTGCCGGGCTAGCCGGGCGATTGCCGGAATTTGTGCGCCCGCTGCAGGATGAGTTTCAATGCAACGTCGGCTCGCTGCTGAATTCGGCGATCTCCGAAGGGCGCTTGCCGGGAGATGTGCGGCCGTTGGCCGATCGCGAACTCGAGGGATTGGTTGGCTGGATGATGCACCGGAATTAAAGGAGCAGGGACCGCTGAAGCCATGTATGTCCGTTTAAATCTCGCCACCAAACCGCTGATCAGCCACCGGCCATTCCTTGCGGGATCCGCCGTATTGGGAATCATTGGCCTGCTGCTGTTTACCGGCCTGGGCTGGCGGTTTTATGTTTTGCGCAAGGCGGAAGAGAATTTCCGGATGCGCAGCGGCAAGATTCAGCAGGAGATGGCCGCGGTCGGCGAGCAGCGGAAGCAGTTGGAAGAGTATTTTTCGCAGCAGCAAGCGGCGGGTTTTCAGGACCGCGCGAAGTTTGTGGTCGGCGTGCTGCAGTCGCGGAGCATCAATTGGACGCAGATGTTCATGGACCTGGAAAAGACGCTGCCTGCGGGAGTCCACGTGCTGCACATTGAGCCCAAGCTAGACAAGGGCGTGGTTTCGGTGCACTTCGTTGTGGGCGCGACGAATCAGGAAGCCAAGCTCAAGATGCTGAAAGCGTTCGAAAATTCGCCGTCGTTTTCACGCGTGGAACTGATTTCAGAGCGCACGCAGTCGCAACCCGGCACGGATCCCTTGACTATTGAATTTGAGGCGGAGTATCCGAACAGCTGAATATGAGTGACTTTAAGGTCCAAAAAAACCTGATTCTTGTGGGGCTGGCACTGGTATTCCTGCTGGACGGTGCGCTGGCGTATCACAACGCAACGGCCGCGGCGCGGGAAGAAAATCCGGATCAGGCGTTGAAGCTGCAGGCGCTGCAACTGGGCCTGCTGAAAGCGGACGTGGAGCGCGCCGCGAAGATCAAGTCGCACATGCCGGAAGTGCAAAAATATTTTGACCAGTTCGAAACCACGCTGCCCCCTGTGGGCAAGGGATATTCGGTGATCAGCCAGGAATTTGACGACGTCTCCAAGGATGCCCACGTGCAATTGCAGGACTTGAAGTTCCGGCAGCAGGACGTGAAGGGCAGGAATGTGGACGAAGTGGAGATACAGGCGACGTTGAGCGGGGACTACACGGGAATCGTGAAGTTTTTGAACCGGCTGCAGCGGTCGAAGAATACCTACATCGTGGATTCTTTGGGGCTGGATTCAGAAACTGGACCTGGTCCGAGCGGGCCGGTGCCGCCTGGCTCGGTGAGAGTGTCGCTGCATTTGCGGTCGTATTTCCGGAAGGCGTGATGGCGCGGACGAAACAACAGAAGGAGCTGATTGCGCTTGGCGTGCTGCTGGTTATTGCGGCCTCGCTTTGGTATGGCTATTTTGGCCGGTCGGCAAAGCCAAGCTCGGGCATATCGGCAGGCGGAGGTTATACACAGATCAATGCGCAGGATTATGTTGTGCTGCTCAAGGGTCTGGAGAAGGCGCAAAGCACGGAATATAAGAGTTCGGGGCGGAATATTTTTGTGATTGGGCCCATGCCTGTTGAGCAAACCAAGCAGGGCCCCGTGGCAGTGGCTTTTCGCAACGTGGGACCCACATTGCCTCCCCCTCCACCCGCTCCGGTTCTGCCATTTGTGTTTTTTGGATATGGCATGGTGCCCTCGGGAGGGCCGCGAGAAGCGTTTTTGAAAGAGGAGAACGGCGATGATGTGTTCATCGTCAGCGAAGGGGACGTGATGTTGAATCACTTCCGCATTCTGCACATCGGCAATGAGCGATTGGAGTTTGAGGACACCACCACGGGACTGAAGGGATCGAAGAATCTGGAGGGGCCACCGGCGGCATGAGGAAGGGGCATCCAACTCGCGCGAACAATTCCGGTCAACAGGGCTACGCACTGGTGCTGATAATTTTTCTGCTGGCGCTGGCCGTGATTGCCACCGCGGCCGTGGCTCCGGACATCCTGGTGAACGGGCGTCGCGATAAAGAAGAAGAGATGATCTGGCGCGGGAAGCAGTATGTGCGCGGGATCCGGCAATTCGTGCGCTACAACCAGATGCACGGCGGCGTGACGAAATTCCCCACTTCCATGGACGACCTGGTGAAAAACAAAGTGGGCATCCGGTTTATGCGCCAGGCGTACAAGGATCCGGTCAATACCAAAGACGGGAGTTGGAGATTTATTTATGTGGGGCCGAACGGGCAGCTGATCGGGAGCTTGAAGAGCCGACCCCTGGGCACTGGGACTGGCCGGGCGGCGGGTTCGGTTCGCTATTCGGGAATAATTCGCAACCGGGTACGGGCAATGCGACGGGCCAGGGTTCGTCTTTCGGGAACTCCTCGTTTGGAAATTCCACGTCCGGCAATTCCTCTTTCGGAAATTCTTCGTTCAACAACGGTGGTGCGAACGGGAATGCTGGTGTGCCAGGGCCTGCGGGGCAAGCCGCTGCCGCGGGGACGCCGGCGGATGCACAGAATGGCGGCGACGCTGCGAGCGATCAGATGTCCACGCCGCAGGCGATTCAGACGGCGGACGTGACCACGGATATTGTTGGTGGCAACATCATCGGCGTGGGTAGTAAGGTCAATCAGAAATCGATCATCTGGTACGACAAGGCCAAGAATTACCGGCAATTTGAATTTATCTGGGATCCCTCGAAAGAGCCGGTGAATGGCGGGGCGAACGCGGGAGTGGTCGGCATCCCGGGGCAGATTCCGCAGAATGGCAGCAATTCGATTTTTGGGAACGGTGGCAGTAACGGTGGATTTGGTCAGCAGCCGGGTGGGACGATGACGGGGAGTCCGGGGCCGGGACAGACGGGTTCGCCGGATGGGCCGCCGGCCGGGACGCAAGCGCCTGCGCCGCAGCAGTAGAGAGTCGTCTTTCCTTTACACAGTTCGGCGAAATTTTACGTCGAGCTCCTTCGTCTATCCATGTCGGATAGCTAAAGACGACTGCGCGGAGGGTGTGGGGGATTGTGGAATTGCGAGCATCGATCTGGGCGGAATGTGGAATGAAATGAGTGGTCCATTCCTCCCCGTCCGTGCGTCCGTCATCCTCAGCACGCCTTTCGCGCGAAGGATCTCATCCCCGCGTCCTGCCTACCTGATCCGCGAACTCCCTCCCAACCCTCCGCTCCCTCTGCGGCCCCTCTGCTGACTCCGCGGTAAACTCTTCCTCTTCTCCGTGCCCTCCGTGTCCTCTGTGGTGAACCCTCTTCCTCCTACGGCTTCTGGCCTTTCTCCACCAACTCCCCCTCCAAAATCCCCGCCACCCCATGCGCCACCTTATCCGGCTCCGAATGATCCGAGTCCAGATTCGTCATCACAATCACCGTCAACTTCTCATCCACATACCGCGAAATATTCATCGTGAACCCCTGCCACGCCCCGTCATGCTCGATTAATCGATGTCCGTTCACGGTGCTCAAAAACCATCCAAATCCATACCCATACGTCTTCCCATCGTTCAACCGCACCGGCGTCCATATCTGCTCCAAACTTGACCTCTTGATCAATTTCTCGGTATAAAGCGCCGCATCCCATTTCCCCAAATCCAAAACATTCGTATAGAGCGCCCCGTCCGCCGTGGTATTCAGACTCGGTGAAACCCATTCCTGATTCTTGATCTCGCCCTTCACCAGTTCATACCCGCTCGCCCGGTTCGGCACAATGTCCGCCTCGCTGATGATCCGCGTCGCGCTCATCCCCAGCGGGCGGAAGATCCGCTCCTGCAGAAAATCCCCATAGAATCTCCCGGTGACCTTGTGAATCAAAAATCCCAGCAGCACATAATTCGTGTTGCTGTATTTCCATTTTGCTCCCGGCGCAAATTCCATCGGCAGCTTCACCAGTTGACGGTAGAGCGTCTCCTCCGTGTAATCCCCCCGCAGGTTGATCAGCCCGCCCGGCTTCACCTCTTCTTTATCCGTGTAGTCCGCAATCCCCGAAGTGTGCGTCAGCAGATTCCTCACCGTCACGTTTTTCCACGCCGCCGGAGTTCCCGCCAGATATTTGCCGATCTTGTCGTCCAGCCCGACCTTTCCCTCTTCCACCAGCATCATCACCGCCGTCGCCGTAAACTGTTTCCCCACGGACCCCGTCTGAAACACCGTCTCCGGCTTCACCGTCACATCCAATTCCACATTCGCCAATCCAAATCCCTTCGCCTCTAACATCTTTCCGTCCCGCAAAACTCCCAGCGCCAGTCCCGGCACCTTCTGCTCCTTCATTTTCTCCGCCACAAACCCATCCACCCGCCCATCCAAATCCTGTCCCGCTGCAATCGTCCCGCCAGCCGCAAGCACCATCAGCCCCACAACAACGCCCACACCAATTCCCAATCGCCAACTCCTCATAGCGCAGCTCACCCCCATTTAGTATTTATCTCCGTTAACTCTGCCAGCCCGCCGTAGCCGCGTCCTTCGCGGCGAAGGCGGGTGCTACCTCTGCGGTGAACTCTTCTCCGCCTCTTCTCCGTCCCCTCAGTGTCCTCTGCGGTGAACCCTCTTCCGTCTTCCTCTGCGACCCCTCTGCGCCCTCAGCGTCTCTGCGTTATCTTTTCTTCTTCTTACGTCATCCCATCCGCCCCGCAAAATAAAGCACCGCCACCCCCAAAATAATCCGATAAATCGCGAACGGCGCAAATCCCCTCTTCCTCACATACCCCATGAACCACGCCACCGACCCATACGCCACCACAAACGACACCACAAATCCGATCCCCAGCACCACCCACCCATGAGTATCGATCCCCGCCACGGTGATCCCCTCCGCATGTTTCCCGAACACCGATTTCAGTAAGTCATAACAGGTCGCCACCACCATCGTCGGTATCGAAAGAAAAAACGAAAACTCCAGCGCCGACGCCCGCGACATTCCCGCCAGTTGCCCCGCCGCAATCGTCGACATCGACCGCGAGGTCCCCGGAAATACCGCCGAGAGGATTTGGCACGCCCCGATCCACACCGCCTGCCCCAAACTCATCGCTTCCATATGCCACGTGTGAATCAAGCCGCCCGTCGCCGATTCGCCCGCCGCCTCGGACTTGGCATTCCGCGCATCCACAAACCACATCACCATCCCTCCGATCAGCAGGGAACACCCGATGATGTACAAGCTCTCCAGGTGTTTCCCGATAATCTTCGTCATCAGAAACGCCGGTATCGCCGTCACCACAAACGCAATCAGCACCAGGCTCAGCGGGTGCGTCAGGATCGTCCGGTCGCCCCGCTCGCCCTTCGGAAACGTGCTCACGAATTTCGCGATCCGGTGACGAAAATAAATCGGCAGCGTCAATATCGCACCCAACTGGATCACGATCGTGTACATCTTCCAGTACCCGCTGCCCAGATCAATATGCATCAGCGCCTCCGCAATCCGCAGATGCGCCGTCGAACTCACCGGCAAAAACTCCGTCAACCCCTCCACAATCCCCAAAATCACACTCAACAAGTAATCGCTCACCAATCCTCCCATTCTCTCCGTTACCTCTGCGGAACCTCTGCTACCTCTGCGCTGAAATCTTTCTTATCTCTGTGCCCTCAGTGTCCTCTGTGGTGAACTCTCCCTCTTGTCATTTCGATTTTCCAATCCTCTTTCTCATCTCAAACGCATCAATCTTCCCCAAATAATATTTCTTCACCACCGCCTCGGTACGATATTCATGCTTCTCCCAGAACGCAATCCCGCTCTTGTTCTCCACCGACGTTTCCAGCAGCACCGCCTCCACTCCCCGAAACGCAAAATGCTCCTCCATCTCCCGCAACAGCATCGTCCCCACGCCCCTCCTCCGAAACGCTTCTGCCACATCCAGCGTAATAATATGTCCCAGCGGCGGATTCTCCTCCGCCAGAATAAATCCCGCCAGTGTCTTCCCCTCTTCCGCCACCAGACAATCCGCCCCCGGCAAACTCAAATAATAATGCAGCGACCACTTGCTATACGAAATCCCGGGCGGAAAACACTCTTGGTCCAGCCGGTGCAGCCTCCCAAAATCCTTCTCCCCATATTCCCGCACCACAATGCTCATCGTAGGGGCGGCTTTAGACCGCCTTCTTCCTTTCCCGGTAGCGCACGCCTCTTGTTCACCCTGAGCCTCGAAGGGCAGGCAAGCAAAAGCGAATCTGCGAGCGCTCCCAACTATGGCTCCCATCCTATCCGCCCACAAAAAAAGGGTCCAGCAAAGCTGGACCCCTTCTTGTGGCACAGGCACTCCTGCCTGTGCCCCGTCAACTTCAAGCACCATCTATCAAAACACTGACACGGTGCCCCAACGCTGCCTTCTTCAACTGAATCTTACGGCTTACGGCTAACAACTTATGGCAGACGGCTTCCCCTACAACTTCACCGTAACCGTCTTCACTTCCGTATAATTCGCCAATCCATACTCGCCCAACTCCCGTCCGATCCCCGACTGTTTGAACCCGCCAAACGGCGCGGCGGCATCGAACACGTCATAACAATTCACCCACACCGTCCCGGCCCGCACGCCATCTGCAATCGCATGCGCCTTGGTGATGTCCTTCGTCCAAACCGCTGCGGCCAGACCGTACAGCGACTTATTCGCGCGTTCCACCACCTCGTTGATGTCCTTGAACTTCAATATCGACATCACCGGCCCGAATATTTCTTCCTGCGCGATCCTCATATTGTCCTGCACGTCGGCAAACACCGTTGGTTCGATGAAGTACCCCTTGTCGCCCACGCGATTGCCGCCCGCCACCAGCTTGGCCTTGTCTTTCTTCCCCGCGTCGATGTAACCCATCACCTTATTAAACTGTTCCTGGTCCACCTGCGGGCCCTGTTCCGTGTTCTTGTCAAACGGATTGCCCACCGTCCGCCGCTTCGCGCGTGCCGCGCTCTTCTCGACGAACTCGTCGTAGCATTTCTCCTCCACAAACAGCCGAGAACCCGCGCAGCAGCACTGCCCCTGGTTAAAGAACAGCGCGAAATGCGCGCCTTCAATAGCCTGATCCATGTCCGCATCCGCGAACACGATGTTCGGGCTCTTCCCGCCCAGTTCCAGCGTCACGCGCTTCAAGTTCGAATCTGCAGCCGCGCGCATAATCAAATGGCCCACTTCCGTGGACCCGTGAACGCCACCTTGTCCACGTCCATGTTCCGCGCAATCGCCGCGCCCGCCGTCGGCCCGTATCCCGGCAGAATGTTCACCACGCCGTCCGGGATTCCCGCTTCCTGAATCAATTGGCCCACTCGCAGCGCCGTTAAGGGAGTTTGCTCCGCCGGCTTCATCACCACCGTGCAACCCGCCGCCAGCGCCGGCCCCAGCTTCCACGCTTGCATCAGCAGCGGAAAATTCCAGGGAATAATCTGCCCCACCACGCCCACCGGCTCGTGCTTCGTGTACGTGAAATACCGCCCTTGCACTGGGATCGTTTTCCCCTGAATCTTGTCCGCCCATCCCGCGTAATACCGGTAACACGCAATCGTCAGCGGCAAATCCGCCGCCAGCGCCACCTGGTAAGGCTTCCCGTTATCCAGTGACTCCAGTTCGGCCAGCTCCTCAATATTCTTCTCAATCAAATCCGCCAGCTTGTTCATCAGCACGCCGCGCGCTGCCGCGGACATCTTCCGCCACGGACCCTTCTCAAAAGCCGTCCGCGCCGCTCCCACTGCCTTGTCCACATCGGCCGCGTCCGCCTCCGCCACCTGCGTAATCACTTCGCCGGTCGACGGATTAATCGTCGGAAACGTTTTCCCCGACGCCGCCTCCACCCACTTCCCATTAATCAGAAGTTTCGTAGCCGAAATCTTCACCTTCGGTTCAATAACACTAGTCGCCGTTGCCATGTTCTTCCTCCAATCCTATGTAGCGGCCGCTTTCTGAAGCGGGCGCCTTCCAAAACAATTGCAAACCCAATTCCTATCAGCGCATCCCTCGGGCGTTCCCGTAGGGCCCGCTTTCCGGAGCGGGCCTTTCTTCCAGGTGGGCCGTCCTATCTTCGGTGCTCATTCTGCCGGCTGTGGGAGGCCCGGCCGCTCCTGCGAACTCGCGACGCTCCCGCCCTTCCGCGCTGCCACGCTAACCGTCCCCAAGCCTATACCCCCGCGCCGCCAGAATCAATAAACCAGATGCTCTCCATTAGATTTTTTCAACCACCCGCCCCCATCGAATCTTTCCCCAACCTCTCGCCACCGATTTTCCTTTCCCCCCAACCCTGCGCTAAAATCAATTCCACCTTGTCCAGAAAACGCAAAAATTCCCCCCTACCTGCTTTGCCCGTGCGCCCCCTGGCTTCCCCCCACGCTCCGGCCCAAACCTTGGCGCCCTCCAACCGCCGCACCTTCCTCCACCTCGCCATCCTTATCCTTATCTCCCTCGCCCTCTACGCCCCCACCCTCCGCAACGGTTTCGTCACCGACGACAAACTCCAAATCCTCCAAAATCCCCTTGTTGTCGAAGGTAAGGACCTCAGCCGTGCGTTTACCGGCGAAGTCTGGGACTTCGCTCGCCAGGGCAAACAGGCAGGTGGGGCAGGCACCAATTACTACCGTCCCTTGCAATTTGTCGCTTACGCTGCGGAATACCAGTTATTTGGCGACCATCCCATGGGCTGGCACCTCGTTAACACCCTCATCAACGCCGCCGTCGTCGCTCTTGTCTATCTTCTCCTAGCCGCCATGGGCACTCCCACCCTCGCCTTTTGGGCTGCCCTATGGTTCGCTTTTCAACCGATGCACACCGAACCGGTCGCCTGGATCGCCGCCCTTCCAGAACTTCAATGTGCCTTCTTCCTGCTTCTCGCGATGATTTTCTATCATCGCTCCCAGTCCACTTCCAACGCCCTGCTGCCGCTGCTCCTTGGCGCTCTTTTTTATCTCGGCGCCCTTTTCGGCAAAGAACCCGCCCTCCTCTTTCCGGTAATCCTCCTCTGCTACGAATTTTTCTACGCCCGCCGCCCGTTGGCAGACATCCGCGCAGTTTCCCTGCGCCTCATTCCATATCTGGTGTCTCTCTCCATTTATCTCTACGCCCGCATTTCAGCACTCCATGGTTTCGCCCCGCGATTCAATATGGAGCGTCCTCACCTCTACGCCTCGAAGCTTCTCTTTGCAATTCCTCCCATCTTCGCCCGGTACATCAACAAGCTCGTCGTCCCCATTCACATGAATTATTTTTACGCCTTCCCGATCACCACCACCCTCACGCTCTGGGCAGCCGCCGGATTCCTCGCGGCCATCCTCATGGCCCTCGCGGCTTTTTATTTTCGCGCCTCGCGCCCCATCATCTCATTCGGCCTCTGCTGGTTTGTCTTTACCCTCGCCCCAGCGCTCAATCTGAATAAGGTGGCGCTCAACTTCTTCACGGAGCGCTATCTCTACATCCCTTCGGTGGGTTTCTCCATCCTGATGGCCAGCGCAGGCATCGCCTTGTTTTCTTGGCTTAGCGCTCCGGCCGCACGCATCGCTCTCAGCACTGCTCTCGGCGGCCTTTTGGTTTTTTATCTCGTGCAAACTGAGCGTCGTATCGCCATCTTCCACGATAACTACACACTGCTTTCCGCCACCGAGCCACTCTCGCCCAATTCCTATATCGTCCAGGGTCAGCTTGCAGCCGCCTACTTCGACCGCGGCGAAATCGATAACGCTCTCTTTCACGTCCGCCGCGCCGTTCAACTCAATCCAGATTACGTCCTCGGCCATCTGAATACCGGCTTGTATCTCGCCACCAAGAAGGAATATGACGCTGCCGCCCCTGAAATCCAGGCGGCCATTCGCCTCTATCCGGAATATGTTCCTTCCTACATGAATCTCGCCAAAATCTATACGCTGCAACACAAGTGGCAGCTCGCCGCCGATACCTATCGCCACGCCGCGGCTCTTTCTACGGATCAGTCCGCTTTTTTTCTCCATCTCGCCGATCTCGCGGACATGAATGCAAAAGCCGAGGCTGCAAACGCCTCGCTCAATATCGCGGAAGCCATCACTCCCCGCGACTTCGCCGGATGGGTTCACCTCGGCGACACCTCCTCCAAGGCGGGCCAGTGGCCCCGCGCAGCGGAAGCCTATGAGCACGCCGCCGCCCTGCAACCTCACAACGGCACAGTTCTCGATAAATGGGGAGTTTCTTTGCTGCGAATGGGCGACTCGTCTGGCGCAGTCGGTGTTCTAGAGCGCGCCGTGCAGGCGCAACCCGATTCTTTGTACATCCGTCAGGTACTGGGGGGCGCCCTTGCCGCCTCCAACCATCTGGCCGACTCCACCGCCCAATTCCAAAAAATTCTTCAAATGAATCCTAAATGGGAGCACGCCGATCAGGTTCATCTCGCCCTCGGCCTCAACGCCGAAAAATCCGGCGACCCCGCCGCCGCCGCTCGCGAGTACCAGCGCGCCCTCGACCTGAATCCCTCCCTCACACTGGCCCGCCAACATCTCCTAGCCCTTTCCCCCACCGCTCACCCGTAACCGCACTCGCTTCTCCTTGGTAGCGCCTGCATCTTGCAGGCAACCCAAAGCGAATCTGCGAGCGCTCCCTCTCTTTCTATTCCCCTCGCCCGAAATATCCAATATTCAGCTCACAACCACCCAAAAAGAAAAGAGGCGGCCGCAGGCCGCCTCTTTTCTTTCCCCTAAATCCCAATATCTTTCTTCGCCCGCCCTAGATAAACGCTGTCCTACCGCTTCCCCCCAAAAAACAAATGCGCCACCATCACCAGCAACACCGCTCCCACAGTCGCCGCCGCCAGCGAATACAAAAACGTATTCGAATGAAAAATCCCCAGCTGCGTGAAAATCCATCCCCCAATCACAGACCCGATCAGCCCCAGTAAAATATCCCCGATACATCCAAATCCTTCTCCCCGCGAAAGCTTTCCCGCCAGCCAGCCCGCAATCAGTCCAATCAACAACCATCCGATCAACCCCCGCCTCCACTCCACCACCACCACTCGCTCCTGCAACATCACCGCCATCTGTGTCAGCATCATCCCTCCCCTCTCTCTCCTCTGCGAAATCTCTGCGAACACTGCGCCTCTGCGTTATCCGTTTCTCCCGCTCCGAAAACTGTCGACTGTAAACTGTAGACTGTCAACTTCTTTATCCGCTCGCCGGCTCCTGCTGCGTCATGCAATGCAACGTCCCCAACCCCAGCACCAAATCCCGGCAATGTATCACCAACACCTCTCGCCCGGGAAACAATTTCGCCAGCGTATTTAACGCCACGCGGTCATTCGCCTCATTAAACGTCGGCACAATCACAATTCCATTCGCAATATAAAAATTCGCGTAGCTCGCCGGCAATCTCTGCCCATCAAACATCACCGCCCGTGGCATCGGCAGCGTCTCCACCTGCAACGCCCGGCCGTCCTGATCCTTCATCACCTGCAACCGCCGCAGATTCTCCTCCAGCGCCGCATAATTCGCATCCGCGCGATCCTCTTCCACAATCGTAACCACCGTCGTCTCATTCACAAACCGCGTCAGATCATCCACGTGCCCGTGGGTATCATCCCCCGCAATCCCATTTCCCAGCCACAAAACATTCGTCACTCCCAGATATTTCCGAAACACTTCCGCATAATCTTCCTTCGTAAATCCCGGATTCCGCTCCTGCACCTTGCTCTGCAAGCACTCTTCCGTCGTCAGCAGTGTCCCCTTGCCATTCACATCAATCGACCCGCCCTCCAGCACCACCCGCCGCCCCTTATGCTCTGGAAAAAATATCTTCCTCTTCAATCGGGTATTCGCCTTGCGTACCGCCGCCGCATCCTTCTTATGATTCTCGTATTTCGCCCACCCGTTAAACACGAAATTGTTGTACGCCACCTCGCCCGCCGCATTCTTCACGCAAATCGGGCCCGGAATCCCGCATCCACCCGCGATCCGTCGGCACCGCAAAAAACTCCACATTCTCCAGCTTCGCCCCCGCCTTCCGCAAAATACCCCGCACCCGCTTTTCCGCGGCTCGATCTTGCACCAACAGGAAAATCCGCTCCGCCTCCGAAAGCAGCCGCACCATCTCCGCAAACGCCCACGGTATCGGCCCAAACTTTCCCGGCCAATCCGTCAACTCATGCGGCCATCCCAACCAAGTAGCCTCATGCCGCTCCCACTCCGCCGGCATCCGCCATTCCATCCCGTCCCCTGTCTTGTTCTTCACTCGGTGTCCTCTGTGCCCTATGTGGTAAGACTCTTCCTCTTCTTAGCGTGCTTCACTCAACGCCGACCATCCGCTCGATCGCACCGCTGTCATCCTGAAGCCGCGCAGTCCGCGGCCGAAGGATCTCACCCACCGCGTCTTGTCTCACACCCTCCGCTAACTCTGCGGCCCCTCTGCTACCTCTGTGGTGAACTCTTCTCCTCTCCGATCTGTTGACTGTCGACTGTAAACTGTCGACTCCTTTCTTCACTTCTCCCCCAACCACCTGCTAGTCAACCCCCCAAACGCATCAATCCTCCGGTCCCTGAAAAACGGCCAGTTCCTCCGCTGCTCCTCGCTCTTCCTCGCATCACACTCCACCACCAAAATCTCTTCCTTATCATTCGACGCCTCTGCCACCACCTGCCCCGTCGGATCCGCCACAAACGAATTCCCCCAGAACTCAATCCCCGGATCGCCCTTCTCCGGCTTCCCCTCATACCCCACGCGGTTCACCACCGCCACATAACATCCATTCGCAATCGCATGCGCCCTCTGAATCGTTTTCCAGGAATCCAATTGCGCCGCGCCCACCGCCGCCTTTTCGTGCGGATGCCACCCGATGCTCGTCGGATAAAAAATCACATTCGCGCCCAGCATCGCCGTCAGCCGCGACCCCTCCGGATACCACTGGTCCCAGCAGATCTGCACGCCCACCCGCGCAAACTTGGTATCGAAATTCAAAAATCCCAGATCCCCCGGCGTGAAATAAAATTTCTCGTAGTAGAGCGGGTCATCCGGAATATGCATCTTCCGGTATTTCCCCAAATATGCCCCGTCCGCATCCAGCACCGCGCAGGTATTGTGATAAACCCCCGCCGCCCGCCGCTCAAATACAGACACCACCAGCGCCACCTTCATTTCCTTCGCCACCGCCGCCAGTCGCTCCGTCGTCGGCCCGGGCACCGCCTCCGCCAGATCAAACAACTCCGCATCTTCCGTCCGGCAGAAATATTCGCCCGCAAACAATTCATGAAGGCAAATCACCTGCGCCCCGCGCGTCGCCGCCTCGCGCACCTTCTCCGCCGCCCGCGTCAAATTCTCTTCCTTATTCGTCGTGCACCGCATCTGCACCAGTCCCACCGCAAATTTATCCGTCATTCCCAAATCCCTCTTCTCTGTTTCAGTGTCAACTCAACTCCGCCTCATCCCGCACCAAAAAAACTGTCATCCTGAACCCGCGCCCTCTGCGGGTGAAGGATCTCAACCATCGCGTCTTGTTTACCCTGAGCCTCGAAGGGCCACAAACTCTCCGCTAACTCTGCGGCCCCTCTGCTACCTCCGTGGTGAACTCTTTACTCCGAAAGGATTCTACTTTCCTTCTCACTTTGTTTGTACTATCAATTCTCCAGGCCTTACAATTCATTCCGCCTGCATTCGATGTTTTTTTGCGTTCCGTTGTAACACTTTATTCATTTTCTTCTCTCAGGAGAGCTGATGCCCAAGCACCCATCCAAAACCGTCACCGGCCGCGTCCTCCACGATCCCGTCAAGGACAAGCTCCGCCCCATCTTTCCCCTCGATCTCTCCAAAATCAAAACCATCGACGATCTCGTCCGCGCCATGGGCGACACCGCGTACACCGCCCGCCAGGTCGGCGACGCCGCCGACGTCCTCGAGGCCATGGCCCGCGATAAAGACTGCTTCGTCGTCATGACCCTCGCCGGCGCCCTCACCGTCGGCAAAATGGGACTCGTCTTCTGCGATCTCATCGAATCCGGCATCGTCAAAGCCATCGTCTCCACCGGCGCCCTCATGGCCCACGGCCTCGTTGAAGCCACCGGGCACTCCCACTTTCGTTACGATCCCTCCAAAATGGACGACAACGAACTTTTCCTCGCCGGCTACAACCGCGTCTACGATTCGCTCGAACCCGAAACCAATCTCGATCACGTCGAAGAAGTCGTCGACGGCATTCTCGAAAAGTGGGATCCCTCGGAAGTCGTCTGCAGCTGGAAGCTCCATGAGCGCATCGGCGAATATCTCACCAAACACACCAAGGGCCGCGGCATTCTCCGTTCCGCCTATGAATGCAAAGTTCCCGTCTTCG
This sequence comes from uncultured Acidobacteriota bacterium, assembly GCA_963824925.1. Taxonomy (GTDB): domain Bacteria; phylum Acidobacteriota; class Terriglobia; order Acidiferrales; family UBA7541; genus Acidiferrum. The sequence continues at coordinate 234,420 of CAWGRE010000018.1, read as the reverse complement.
TTCCCGCGTTTTCGGATTCCGAGCTCGGACTCGACTTCGCCCTCAACAAATACGGACGCCAGCGCGACAATCGCCCGCTCCTCCGCTTCGATCCCTTCGAAGACTTCGAAAAATTTGCCGACACCATGATGGCCACCAAAAAAATGGGCATCTTCACCATCGGCGGCGGCGTCCCGCGCAACTGGTCCCAGCAATTCGGCGTCTATGCCGAACTCATGGCCCGCCGCGGCTACAAAAAACTTCCCCTCAAGCGCTATTCCTATGGAGTTCGCATCTGCCCCGAGCCTGTCCACTGGGGCGGCCTCAGCGGCAGCACCTACACCGAAGCCGTAAGCTGGGGCAAATTCGTTCCCCCCGAAGAAGGCGGCAAACTAGCCGAAGTCCTGGAAGACGCCACCGTAGCCCTCCCGCTAGTAGTAGGTGCCGTCCTGGAACGCCTAAAATATTTCAAACGCTAATTCCTCTAGTGGCACAGGCACTCCTGCCTGTGCTCTTGGGGTTCTCTCTTCCGAATTCCGTCATCCCGACCGAAGCGGCCCGATTTTTTCTTCGCGCGCATTTCAGCGCGTCGGGCCGCGCAGTGGAGGGACCCTGGCAACCAACCATCGTCCTTAATCCTCGACCCGCCCGCCGGCTTTGAATCGTCCATCCTCCACTCTGCCAGTCTCCGCGCTCTCCGCGCCCCTGCGTTGGAATTTTCTTCGTCCGTACTATAATTTCCGCGAAGGATAATTTATGAAACTCTCGCTCGCTCTCTTCGCTTTTCTGCTCGCAACCATCCCCACCCAACAAAAGGACACCCCCATGACCCAACACGCCACCGGCTCCTTCGACGTCAAACTCCTCCCCCTCGACCCCGCCTTCAAATCCGACGACAACTCCGTCGGCCGCTTCTCCATCGACAAACAATTCCACGGCGATCTCGACGCCACCAGCAAAGGCGAAATGCTCTCCGGCATGGGCATCGTCAAAGGCTCCGGCGGCTATGTCGCCATCGAACGCGTCACCGGCACGCTCGCCGGCCGCACCGGCACCTTCCTCCTCCAGCACAACGGCACCATGCAAAACGGCGTCTTCCACCTCAACGTAATCGTCATCCCCGACTCCGGCACCGGCGAACTCGTCGGCCTCGACGGCTCCATGCAAATCATCATCAAAGACGCCCACCACTCCTACGACCTCGCCTACACCCTCCCCGCCTACAACTAACCCCGCCCAGCCCCGCCTTCCCGCCGTGTAAGTGCGGCGTAACGCCCTCTTCTCCCCATGTACTGGCCGACCTTCAGGTCGGCCACCAAACCTCGCCAATTAAATGTAGCGCTGGTCTTTTATGCCAGCCTCCTGACTCCTCAAAAGAGCCATAACTACTGGGGGCTCTCAAGGCGCTCCTGAAGTGTTCTTGGAGTGTTCTGGGATGCGCTCTCTTTCATTTCGTTGTCATCCTGAACCCGCGCAGTAAGCGGGTGAAGGATCTCAACCACCGCGTCTTGTCTCAATTTCTCCGTTCCCTCTGCGGCCCCTCAGCGTCCTCTGTAGTAAATCTTTCTCTTCTCCTCGTCTTCTCAGCCCACCGCGTTAGTGCTCTTTGCGGACTGCCTCAAAAACAAAAAAGGCGCCCCGGAACCCCGAAGCGCCACCAAATCTCTTCTCTGAAAACTTACCGCTTAAAGCTTAAACCTCTCCTCAATCATCATCCCCAATCAAAAACGCCGCCGTCAGCACCGTGGTCCACAATCCCCGCTTATCGCCCACCGCGGACTGCGTGATATTCATCGTCCGCACAATCTTGTTCGAAATCCGGTAAACCTCTTTCTTCTCGTCCCACGACAAATCCGGATCAAATTCCACGTTCAGCGTCGTCGCCAACATTTCCGCCGCCAGCTCTTCCGCGTACTCGCCCGCCACCTCTTCCGTTTCTCCAAACGAATGGTGCTCGCTCAAATATCCATACATCGGCCGGTCGCTCGGCAGCGCCAGTCCAATACTCGACGCGATCAACCGGTGCGGTTCCTTCGTCGAATTCTCGCTGATCACCGTGAACGCCACCTGCCCCGGCTTGATCAGCTTCAATCCCTCGCTCCGCGAAATCAATTTGCAATTCGGCGGAAAAATCGAAGACACGCGCACGATGTTGCACGCGGCAATTCCGGCATTCCGCAGCGCAAGCTCAAAACTCGATAGCCGCTCGCGGTGTTTTCCCACGCCCTTGGTCAGGAAAATCTTCTTTGCGACAAACGCCATAGTGCTTCGTCACCGTCCCTAAGTTATTTTGTTCAAAAAATTTGCGGCTTGTTGAAAAGTAACAAGCTATCCACCCACTGTCAATCCATTCCTAACTCTGTCTCACAAAATTTTTATCGCAACCGGTAGCGCCTGCCTCTGGCGGGCCAGCAAACCGCGCAGCGGTCCGACGCCTCATTTCGGGGAAGGGAACCAACCGCAAAATTTCTTGGAATTTACTCCACGACTCACTCCGACCCGCAGCGAATCAACCGATCCCAGTATCCTCCGCTATCTCTGCGGCCCCTCTGCGATCTCTGTGGTAAGTATTTCTCTCTCCCCCTCACTCCCCCGCCAAATGTCCCACTAACTTCCCCAACGGCCGGCACAACGCCAGCACCTTTCCCAAATCATCCGCCGAAAAATCCGCTCCCGCTTCCGTCGCTGTCGCACCCTTCCGGCTCACCTGCATCACGCCCACCACTTTTCCGTCCCACACAATCGGCGCGCTGATAATCTTTTGAATCGACTCCCCGCTCGTCGTCGCGCCTTTCACTCCCTCAAATACCGTCGCATGCCGCACCCCAGGAAAATTATTATTAATCTCCGGTTTGTTGTCCCGCACCGTACGCGCCGCCAGCGCCGAATTGCTTGTCAGAGGAATAAATCCAACGTTCCGCAGCGCGTGCGGTACCAGAAAATGCAAATGCCTCCACCGCGTCGAAACTCCCAGGATTGCCACCTCATCCGTCCGCACGCCCAGGCTCTTCGCGATCTTCGCCGCCATCGCTTCCATCGGAATTCCATCCGCCGGCGCGCCATCCGCTCCCAGCGCGGCCGCCAGGCGTTCCAATTCCTTCACCAAACTCGAGCTCATAAAGTAGTTTCCTGTCCGTCTGCAGGTGGTCTGCGGGGACCTGCGCGTCTTTCGCCCACGTTATCCTTATCTTCAACGCGATTCCCATTCCGAGCAACCTTCTTTCCACCCACCTGTGCCTTCCCAAACTACAGTGACCCTCTCTCCGTTAACTCTGTGTGAACTCTGCTACCTCTGCGGTAATCCTTTCTCTTCTCTTTTTTTACTGGCCACTGGTCGCTGGTCACCGGCCACTTCTTCCGCCCCCTTGCCACTCCTCCCGCAACTCCCTATACTTGTTCTTGCTGCGATCCCATCGCGCCATTTCAGTTTTGTTCCACAAAATTCTCTGGGACTCTCGCGGCGGAGAGGGCATGTCTTCCACGGCAACGCAGCCCGACGGTTCTCACTTCCACCTTCACCCTAATCTTTTCAGCAGCCACAAGGATTCATCCATCCTATGAGTGCCACCGCCGTTTCCAATTTTCCTCCCGCCAATCTGCGCTTCTGGCAGACCACCATCGGCAAAAAAGCCGTCATGGCCGTCACCGGCGTTATCCTCTTCGGTTTCGTCGTCGCCCATCTCCTTGGCAATCTCCAGATCTATATCTCCGCCGAAAAACTTAATGCCTATTCCGCCGCTCTCCATTCCATGCCCGCGCTTCTCTGGGGAGCCCGCATCACCCTGCTCGTCTCCGTATTCCTCCACATCTGGGCCTCCTGGAAGCTTGTCCTTCTCCAACGCGCCGCTCGCCCCATCGCCTATATTAAAAAAGTCAACGAGCATTCCACCTACGCCTCCCGCACCATGGTCTGGAGCGGCCCCATCATCCTCGCCTTCGTCATCTTCCACCTGCTCCACTTCACCTTTGGCGTGATTCATCCCGGCGGCCCGTTCATCGAGCACGACGTCTACAACAACGTCGTCACCGGCTTCCAATCCTGGCCCGTCTCGCTCTTCTACATCATCGCCATGGTCATGCTCTGCTATCACCTCTATCACGGCCTTTGGAGCATCTTCCAAACCCTGGGCTTCAGCCATCCCGTCTACACCCCAATCCTCCGCACCGCCGCCAAAATCGTCGCCATCCTGATCGCCGCCGGCAACATCTCCATCCCCATAGCCGTCCTGTCCGGCCTGATCAAACCGGTCTAACAAAATGCCCACACCTCCACATAAAATGTTCAAACCCACAAAAACCGTCATTCCGAACGGAGTCCGCGAAGTGAGGAATCCGCTTTTCACCTGCACCCTTTCAGCGCAAAAAGAAACGCCAATCTCCACATTGGCCCGCACGGGCGGCTTCATGCCCTCCCCCTGTGGCACAGGCACTCCTGCCTGTGCGCGTTCAACTTCAAGCAAATTCTTTCCGTCCTCCTCCATTCCGAATTCATCTCGTCTCCCAATCTCCCGGAGCCCCCGCCAATGGAACTAAAATCCAACGCCCCCAGCGGCCCCATCGAAAATTCCTGGAACGATCACAAATTCCAGCTCAAGCTCGTCAATCCCGCCAACAAACGCAAATACAAAATCCTCGTCGTAGGCTCCGGCCTCGCCGGCGCCGCTGCCTCCGCCAGCCTCGGTGAACTCGGCTATAACGTCGACTGCTTCTGCTTTCAGGATTCTCCCCGCCGCGCCCACTCCATCGCCGCGCAGGGCGGCATCAACGCCGCGAAGAACTATCACAACGATGGCGACTCCGTGTACCGCCTCTTCTACGACACCGTAAAAGGCGGCGATTTCCGCTCCCGCGAAGCCAACGTCTATCGCCTCGCGCAGGTCAGCGTGAACATCATTGATCAGTGCGTCGCCCAGGGCGTTCCCTTCGCCCGCGAGTACGGCGGCCTCCTCGACAATCGCTCCTTCGGCGGCGCGCAAGTCTCCCGCACCTTTTATGCCCGCGGCCAGACTGGTCAGCAGCTTGCTCCTCGGCGCCTATCAAGCCCTCGAACGCCAGATTGGTCTCGGCGCGGTCAAAATGTTTCCGCGTACCGAAATGCTCGACCTCATCGTCGTCGACGGTCAGGCTCGCGGCATCGTCACCCGCGATCTCCTCGACGGAAAAATCGAAGTTCACATCGGCGACGCCGTCATCCTCGCCAGCGGCGGCTATGGCAACGTCTTCTATCTCTCCACCAACGCCAAAGGTTGCAACGTCACTGCCAGCTGGCGTGCCTATAAACGCGGCGCACTTTTTGCCAATCCCTGCTTCACGCAAATCCACCCGACGTGCATTCCCGTCTCCGGCGACTATCAATCCAAACTCACCCTGATGTCCGAATCTCTCCGCAACGACGGCCGCATCTGGGTTCCCAAAACTCCTGGCGATAAACGTCCACCCGCATCCATTCCGGATTCCGAGCGCGACTACTATCTCGAGCGCCGCTATCCCAGCTTCGGCAACCTCGTCCCACGCGACATCGCTTCCCGCGCCGCCAAAGCCGAATGCGATTCCGGCCACGGTGTCGGCGAAACCGGCCTCGGCGTCTATCTCGATTTCACGGACTGCATCAAGCGCCTCGGCGTAAAGAAAATCTCCGAGCGCTACGGCAACCTCTTTGAAATGTACGACCGCATCACCGGCGAAAATCCCTACGAAGTTCCCATGCGCATCTATCCCGCCATTCACTACACCATGGGCGGCCTCTGGGTGGACTACAACCTCCAGTCCACCATCCCCGGACTCTTCGTCCTCGGCGAAGCCAATTTTTCCGATCACGGCGCCAATCGCCTCGGCGCCAGCGCCCTCATGCAGGGGCTCGCAGACGGCTACTTCATCATTCCTTATACCATCGGCAACTATCTCGCCGGCGCCAAGCTCCCCAAACTTTCCGCCGATATTCCCGCGGCAAAAGAAGCCGTCGCCAACGTCACCGCCATCACCAACAAACTTCTCAACGGCTCAGGCAATCGCACTGTGGATTCCTTCCATCGCGAGCTCGGCAAAATCGTCTGGGACCACTGCGGCATGGCTCGCAACGAAGCCGGCCTCAAAAACGCCCTCTCCCAGATTTCCGATCTTCGCGAACAATTCTGGAAAAACGTCCGCGTGCTCGGCACCAACGAAGAGTTCAACCAGTCCCTCGAAAAAGCCGGCCGCGTCGCGGACTTCATCGAACTCGCAGAAGTGATGTGCTTGGACGCCCTCGACCGCCGTGAATCCTGCGGCGGCCATTTCCGCGAGGAATACCAGACCCCCGAAGGCGAAGCCCTTCGCGACGACGCCAACTATTCCTACGTCGCCGCCTGGCAATACCAGGGCGAAGGCCACTCTCCCGCCCTCAACAAAGAACCTCTCTCCTTCCACTACGTCCACCCCTCCCAACGGAGCTACAAATGACCTCCCGAAGCCCGTGTACTGGCCGACCTTTAGGTCGGCTCCTTCCTTCGCGCCGCCCCTCTTCTCTTCTCGTAGGGGCGGCTTTAGGCCGCCTTCCGGGCGATCGCCAATCGGTAGATTGCCCATTCCGAACTCCCGTAGGACCCGTCTACCGCTTGTCCGCCGTAGCGGTTCTCGCGAAGGCGGGAGGCGGGCCGTCGATCGCCACCGCGCCTCCCCAAGGAGCGCCAATCTCCAGATTGGCCACTCCGATCTCCCTTTCTCTGCGACTCCTCCGCGCCCTCTGCGCCTCAGCGTTATCCTTCTCTTCTCCGGAGCACTTTCTAAATGAAACTAACTCTCCACATCTGGCGCCAAAAAAATCCCACCGACAAAGGCCGCCTGGTCCGCTACGAACATCCCAACGTCAGCGAACACATGTCCTTCCTCGAAATGCTCGACGTCCTCAACGAACAGCTCATCGCCAAAGGCGAAGACCCCATCGCCTTCGACCACGACTGCCGCGAAGGCATCTGCGGCATGTGCGGTTTCATGATCAACGGCAAAGCCCACGGCGGCTTCCCCCGCACCACCGTCTGCCAGCTCCACATGCGCAAATTTAAAGACGGCGACGAACTCTACATCGAGCCCTGGCGCGCCTCTCCGTTTCCCGTCGTCAAGGATCTCGCCGTCAATCGCGGCTCCTTCGATCGCATCATCGCCGCGGGCGGTTTCATCTCCGTCCCCACCGGCTCCGCTCCCGACGGCAACGCCATCCCCGTCCCCAAGCCAGACGCCGATCTCGCCATGGACTCCGCCGCCTGCATCGGCTGCGGAGCCTGTGTCGCCGCCTGCCCCAACGCCGCCGCCGCGCTCTTCGTCGGCGCAAAAATCTCCCATCTCGGCCATCTCCCGCAGGGCCAGGTCGAACGCGACCGCCGTGCCCTCTCCATGGTTCGCCAGATGAACGTCGAAGGTTTCGCCAGTTGCACCAACATCGGCGAATGCGAAGCCGCCTGCCCCAAAGACATCAAACTCGAAGTAATCGCCCGCACCAACCACGACTACCTAAAAGCCGCCTTCACCGAACGCCCCGAATCCACCTCCCTAGGCGCCGGCTAACCTCCCAGTAGCACAAGCTTCAGCCTGTGTCTCCGAATGTACTGGCCGACCTTCAGGAAGTGGCACAGGCACTCCTGCCTGTGCTCTTCGATCACCATCACGCCCAAACCCAAATGACCTTGAGGGTGCCCCATCCTTTTTGCGACCTCCGCAAAAAGGATGGGCTCTTACGATCCAACCTCACTGTTCCGCTTCTCTTCTTTTCTTCTCTTTCTCCTCTTCTCTTCTCTGATCTCCTCTTCTCCTCTCTGTTCCTCTCTTCGCCGTCATCCTGAGCGCGCCCTTCGCGCGAAGGATCTCAACCCCTGCGTCTTGTTCCCCAATCCTCCGTTACCTCTGCGGCCCCTCTGCTCCCTCTGCGGTAAAATCTTCTCCCCTTTTCCTCCGTGTCCTCTGTAGTGAACCCCCCTCTTCTGCTAATCTACCAACGCAAATTCCAAGGAGCCCCCAATGTCTCGCGCGCTCGCCACGCCGTCCATCTTTCTTCTGCTACTCTTAATCATGCCCACCCCCGCCGCCTCCCAATCCGTCTCCGATCAAGCCAAAAAGCTCCAATCTTCCTCCATCGTCATCGACACTCACGACGACACCACCCAGCGCCTCCTCGATCCGTCCTTCGATCTCTCCGTCCGCCACTCCGACGGCAACATCGACATTCCCCGCATGCGCGAAGGCGGCCTCTCCGCCATCTTCTTCTCCATCTGGATCTCCTCCAAAATTCTCGGCCCCGATGCCGTCAAGCAGGCCCTCGATCAAATCGACGCCGTCCGCGAAACCGTCCGCAAAAATCCCAACGACCTGATGCTCGCCACCTCCGCCGCAGACATTCGCGAAGCCAAAAAGCAGCACAAGATCGCCGTGCTCATGGGCGTCGAAGGCGGCCACATGATGGGCAACGATCTCGCCGTCCTCCGCACCTTCGCCGCTCTCGGCGTCCGTTACATGACCCTCACGCACATGGACAACAATGAGTGGGCCGATTCCTCCACCGATAAGCCCGCACACAACGGCCTCACCGATTTCGGCAAGCAAGTCGTCCTCGAAATGAATCGCCTTGGCATCCTGGTGGACATCTCCCACGTCTCCGACAAAACCTTCGAAGACGCCCTCGCCGTCAGCAAAGCCCCGCTCCTCGCCTCGCACTCCTCCTGCCGCGCCATCTGCCAGGCTCCCCGCAATATGACCGACGACATGATGCGCTCGCTCGCCAAACACGGCGGCGTCATCCAGATCAACTATCACGTCGGCTTCCTCAGCCAGGAATATCGCGATTACGAAAAGGCCCACCCCGAAATCCAAAAAGAAATCGAGGCGGAAATTAAAAAGCGCTGCGGCGAGAACGAGGCCTGCAAACTCACCACCGGCGATCAAGTTGTTCGCGATTTCATGGAAGCCGGGAAACTCCCCAAGGTGGATTGGACCGTCATCATTGATCACATCGACCACGCCGTAAAAATCGCCGGCATCGATCACGTCGGCCTCGGCTCCGATTTCGACGGCGCCGTCATGCCCCTTGGCATGCAGGACGTCACCCACATCCCGCAAATCACCGACGCCCTCCTCAAAAAAGGCTACTCCGAATCCGACGTCCGCAAAATCCTCGGCGAAAACACCCTCCGCCTCCTCTCCGACTCCGAACGCATCTCCCACGACCTCAACAAATAATCCCCGCGCGCCGCCCGTCCTCCTTGACCCTGCGCCCACACCCTAACGCCCTGTCATCCTGAGCGCTCTTCGCGCGAAGGATCTCAACCAACGCGTCTTGGCTCCATTCCTCCGTTACCTCCGCGGCCCTCTGCTACCTCTGCGGTGAAATCCCATCCCCTCCTCTCCGTGCCCTCCGTGCCCTCTGTGGTGAACCTTTCTCTTCCCCCCAAAATATGCAAAACTACCCCTGTCGCATCAATCACCCGAAAAATTTCCGGAGGCCGCTCAACCATGCACTTGAAATCCTGCGCCCTAACTCTCGCGCTCCTTTCCTTTTCCATCCCCGCTCCGACGCAAACCCCCGCTCCCGCCGCGAAACCCAAATCCACCACCTCCACCGCCGCCAAGCCCGCCGCCACCTACGATCACGCCCTCCTCCACCCCGCCACCCTTACCGCCAAAGCCCCCGACACCTATCAAGTTAAATTCGACACCACCCGCGGCGAATTCACCGTCACCGTCACCCGCGCCTGGTCTCCCGATCGGCGCTGACCGCTTCTACAACCTCGTCCGCCATCACTTTTTCAATAACGCCCGCTTCTTCCGCGTCCTTCCCAACTTCGTCGTGCAATTCGGTCTCAACGCCAATCCCGCCGTCAACGCCGCCTGGGATAAAGCCACCATCAAGGACGATCCCCACTCCCACAGCAACGCCCGCGGCACGCTCGTCTTCGCCACCGCCGGTCCCAACACCCGCACCACGCAACTCTTCATCAACCTGAAAGACAACGCCTCCCTCGACTCTCAGGGCTTCACCCCCTTCGGCGTGGTCGACGGCAACGGCATGAACATCGTCGAAATGCTCTACGACCAGTACGGCGAATCCGCCGGCATGGACCAGGAAAACATCACCAAGCAGGGCGAAAAATATATCGCCGCGCACTGGCCCAAACTAGACACCATCAAATCCGCCACCCTGATCGGCGCCGCCGCCACCGCACCAGCCAAACCCACCACCACCGCCAAGCCGGCCGCGAAACCAGCCGCGAAGCCAGCCACTACCACCCCGAAACCGCAATAATCCCCTTGTAGGGGCCGGGCTTGCTTGCCCTGAGTCGGCCGAAGGGCCCGGCCCTCTTGGGTTGCCCTAACTCTCTGCGGTCGAAGGGCCCGCCCTGGGTTCCTCCTGTAGGGGCACGATAATTCGTGCCCTCTTGGGGTCCTCTTGGGTTACTCCCCTGTCCGTCATCCCGACCGAAGTGGCCCGATTTTTCCCACGCGCCGCATTTTGGCGCGTCGGGCCACGAAGCGGAGGGACCACGGCAATATCCCCCACTCGCCCTCAACTCACGATCAGCCCCCTGTTCGCCGCTATCTGCTCGCTGCTCGCTTCCCACCCCATGTATCCAAATCCCACATCCCCCGCATCGAATATTTGCGTCGCTACCCGGATTGACATCACCGTCTCTCCCACGTAGCCTCCTAACGATATGCGGAACTCTTGCCAGATCTGTTGTTGTCAAGCGATGGCCTGCTGTTGCTGTCGGCAGACCCGTTCTGGCCAGAGGAGCATTCGAACTTAAGCGGTAACTGAATTCCAAGTTTCGAAGCCCACGTGCCAGATCATCCGGCCCGTGGGCTTTTTCTTTTTCTGCTCCTCGGTTTTGTACTGGCCGACCTTCAGGTCGGCTCTTCGGCAGCGCAGGTTTGAAGCCGACTCGGCGGCCGAGAGACGCAATGTAGCGCTGGCTTTCATGCCAGCCCACGGTTTCAGAATTGGCGGGAAATTACCCGCCAGAAAGGCAACTCCCGGATTAGCGAACAGCGATCAGCAAATAGCAAACAGGACCCGCAACTCCGGCTTCCTGTTATCTGCTATCCGCTCGCTGTTATCCACTTCTTCGGGACCCGCTCCAATGCCCGAAATCAAAGAAACCAAAGCCCAGCGCATCGAGCGCCTCAAACGCGCCAAAAATCCCTGGGAGCATCTCGACGAAATCCGCGAATTCGCCCGCCAGGGCTTCAGCTCCATCCCTCCCGAATGGCTTGGCACCTATTTCCGCCCCTGGGGCATTTACACCCAGGGCGACGGCGCCGGCGTCACCGGCGGCCAAAACGGGGAAGGGAAGGCCGTCCCCTATTTCATGGTTCGCATCCGCATCCCCAACGGTCTCCTCACCAGCCAGCAAGCCCGCGTCATCGCCGATCTCTCCGAACAATTTGGCAACAGCGTCGCCGACATCACCGTTCGCCAGAACGTCCAGCTTCACTGGGTCGCCATCGAACATCTTCCCGATCTCCTCGAACGCCTCTACTCCGTCGGCCTCCGCACCACCGGTGCCTGCGGTGACGTCACGCGTAACATCACCGGCTGCCCGCTCGCCGGCATTCACGCCCACGAAATCGCCAACGTTGCCCCTCTTGTCCTCGCGCTCGATAAAGAGCTCGGCGGCAATCCAGAGTTCTACAATCTCCCGCGCAAATTCAAAATCACCGTCACCGGCTGCCCGGACTGGTGCTCCTATCCCGAAATTAACGACATCGGTCTCACCGCCACGCGCCGCACCCGCGATGCCGGCGAGGAAATCGGCTTCTCTCTCCGTGTCGCCGGCGGACTCTCCACCGAACCGCATCTCGCCGTCAAACTAAACGCCTTTATCCAATGGCACCAGGTGATTCCCGTCGTCCGCGCGATCACCGACGTCTTTCGCGAAAGCGAAGTCCTCCGCCAGTCCCGCGACAAAGCGCGCCTCAAATATCTTTTCCTTCAACACGGTTGGACTCCCGAATCTTTCCTCGCGGCCATCGAGTCGAAACTCGGCTATCAGCTCGATCCCGCCGAACCCGAACTCCTCCCCGCCAACTTCCATCGCGATCATCTCGGCGTCATCCCGCAAAAGCAGTCCAGCCACTTCACCATCGGCGCCTCCGTCATTCGTGGACGCATCACTCCCGCGCAAATCCGCGTCGCCGCTGATCTCGTCGATCAGTATGGCGACGGCCACCTCCGCGCCACCCCGATGCAAAATCTTTTGCTCATCAACATCCCGGGACTCCACACCTCTGCCGTCGTCCAATCCCTCAATGACGCGGGCCTTCCGGTTCTCACTAACGCCTTCGTTCGCGGCACGGTCGCCTGCACCGGCTCCGAATTCTGCAAGCTCGCGCTCACCGAAACAAAATCCTACGCGCGCTGGCTCACCGAACAGCTCGACGAGCGTTTCCCGGGCTACCAGGAAGACATCAAGCTGCACATCACCGGCTGCCCCAATTCCTGCGGCCAGCACTGGATCGCCGACATCGGCCTCGAAGGCAAAAAAATTAAAGTCGACGGCAAAATGGTGGACGCCTACTACTTCTGCGTCGGCGGCAGCGTCGGCCAGGTTGCTTCCATCGCCCGCCCCGTTGGCTATCGTTGCGCCTCGACCGATGTCCCCAGCGCCATCACGCGCCTCCTGGCCCACTTCCATGAGCAGCGCAGCGGTGCCGAGCCTTTGCAAAATTTCCTGGCCCGCCACTCCACGGACCACCTGCGCTCCATCCTCTCCGGCCAACCCGTCGCGCAAACCGAAATCTCCCTCCGCGATCTCCCCGCCGCCCCCATCCCCCACTCCGTCGAGGACCGCCCATGACTACATTGCTACATCACGATCCATTCGTGCACAGCCATGCTGGCCGTGCTCTTGGGTTCTCTTGCCTTCGAGCCGTGGCTTCTCGCGCACTGTGCGTCGTCGAAGGGTACATCGCCTTCTTGCATTTTCCGTCTCTGTCATCCCGACCGCATCTGCCCGAGTCTTTTCTTCGCGCCGCAGTCCGCACGTCAGCCGCGCAGTGGAGGGACCGCGGCTACACCGCTACTCATTTTCGATGGAACACTTCGCTTCTGAATCTCCGAAAGGACCCCACTAATGCCCCTCTTCCCCGCATTCCTGAAACTCTCGAACCGCCGCGTCCTCGTCGTCGGTGGCGGCGCCATCGCCGCACAAAAAATCCCCGGCCTCCTCGAAGCCGGCGCCCTCGTCCACGTTATCTCTCCCAAACTCAACCCCGCCGTCACCGAACTGGGTCCGCACCGGCCAGATCGATTGGTCCCCCAAACCATTCGAACCCGACGATCTCCTCAACGCCTTTCTAGTGATCGCCGCCACCTCCCTCCGCGAACTCAACGCCCAGGTCTATCGCGAAGCCGACGACCGCAACATCCTCTGCAACGCCGTCGACGACATCGAAAACTGCCACTTCTATTACGGTTCCATCGTCCAGCGCGGCGATCTGCAAATCGCCATCTCCACCAACGGCAAAAGCCCCGCGCTCGCCCAGCGTCTCCGCAAAGAACTCGAAACTCAGTTCGGCCCCGAATATGAAATCTGGCTCGAATGGCTCGGCGCCGCCCGCGAAGCCCTCCGCGCCCAATCGCAAGACCCCGAAGCCACCAAGCGCTGGCTCCACTCCCTCGCCAGCAAGCCCATGTTCGAACGCTTCCTCCACCAAGTCCACCACCCAAAACTCCGAAGGAGCCTCCTGATGTCGAAACCTTCTCGCACTCCAAAAAAATCCCCCGTCGCCCCGGGTGCCGCACCCTGTGCCGTTCCGGGTGCGGGTGTTGCCTTTTCCTCCTCCGAAAATGTCCGCCCCGTCGCAGACTCTTCCTCCGAACCTGTACTGGCCGACCTTCAGGTCGGCTCCGGTGGCACAGGCACTCCTGCCTGTGCTCCGTCGACCTCCAAATTCCAAAACGCCAGTCCCTCAATCGGCCTGCCCAACCAACCGAGCGCCAAATCTGCCTCGCCGGATTCCACATCGCGTGCCCCTCAGCATGCGCGCCCTGATTTTTCTTCCCCCGAAACTCGCCACCAGTCACTCGCCCCTCGCCACTTCTCTTCCAAAGTTTTCCTAATCGGCGCCGGCCCCGGCGACCCCGAACTCCTCACCCTCAAAGCCCTCCGCATCCTCCAATCCGCCGACGTCGTCCTCCACGACTCCCTCATCGGCCCCGAAATCCTGAATCTCATTCCCCCCACCGCCGAACGTATCGACGTCGGCAAACGCGCCGGTTTCCGCCTCCTAAGTCAGCAAGACATCAACTCACTCCTCCTCGCCAACGCCGCCGAATACAAAATCGTTGTCCGCCTCAAAGGAGGCGACCCGCTCCTCTTCGGCCGCGCCGCCGAAGAACTCCAAGCCCTTCGCGAAGCCAACATCGCATTCGAAATCGTACCTGGCATCAGTGCCGCCTTCGCCTCCGCCGCCGCCGCAAAAATTTCTCTCACCGATCGCCGCCTCGCCTCCCACGTCCTCTTCACCACATTTTCCCGCGCCCCGGAATCCCGCTTCCTCCCCGGTATCGGCCTCACCGCCGAAACCACAGTCGTCGTCTACATGCCCGGCCCTGACTATTCCGAAGTCTCCATCTGGCTCCAGGAAGCATCCGTCTCCCCCGACACACCCGTCCTCGTGATCTCCAAAGCCTCGCAACCCGATCAATCCCAACACCCCACCACCGTCGCCGGCCTAGCCCAACTCCCCCCACTCCCAGCCCCAGCCCTCCTCCTGGTAGGCCGCGTAGCCGCCTCCGCGCATGACGCCCGCAATACCAACGATTTTCTCCTTACCTCTCTCAACGGAGCCGCCACTAATGTCCACGCCTCCTAACCACCATCCCCTGACTGTATCCAACGCGCGATGTACCCCGCTGTCACCCGACGCGGCCTAGTGTAGGGCCCGCCTTCCGAGGCGGGCCGTCTTCGACCCGACAAAACGTAGCGCTGGTCTTTCATGCCAGCCTCCTCCTGCACTGGCCGAACTTCAGATCGGCCTCCAAAGCGGCACCTGTACTGGCCGACCTTCAGGTCGGCTCCCGTAACACAGGCCACATCCTGTGAAACAAAAAATCCAAAATCTAAATTGAAATCAAAAAAATCGAAACTCAAAAAGGAAAAACATGCCAAACCAAATCACCGCCACGGCCAAACCCGCTCCGCGCATCTCCCTGGATACCTGGGCCGTCCTCCTGGCCCTAGCCGCCGTAGCCCTAATCCGCTTCGGCCTGATCCACCACATCCCCTGGTAGCGCCTGCTTCTAGCAGGCAAGCAAGCGAAGCCGTCCGCGGCGAGCTCTTTCCGAGCCTTCCCAGAAAACGCCACTCGCAAATTTGTCATTCTGAGGGCATGCGATAAGGATGCCCGCAGGATCTCAACCGCAACCAAACCCGGCCCCAATTTCAGCAACCGGCCGCCACAAAAACCAACCGTTTCCTGTTATCTGCTCGCTGCTATCTGTTATCCGTTAACCGATTTCCGCCAACGAAAGGGAACCACACATGGCCGACTCCATCGCTCTCCCGCAAACCCAAACTCCCCCCATCTCCATCCCCACAAAATTTCTCCGCCTCCTCCCCGGCGTTGCACTCCTCGCCGCCATCGGGCTGGCCGGAAAATTCCTCGAGCGCAACATCAACCTCTACGCCAAATCCCACCACTGGACCTTCCCCAATATCGAATACGTCCTCTGGGCCATCCTCATCGGCCTCGCCATTTCCAACACCGTCGGCGTCGCCGAAATCTTCAAGTCCGGCATCGCCACCTACGAATTCTGGCTTAAAGCCGGCATCGTTCTTCTCGGCTCGCGGTTCCTTCTAGGCGATGTAGCGAAACTCGGCGGTGTCAGCCTTCTTCTTGTCTTCATCGAAATCACCGGCTCACTCGCTTTCATGACCTTCCTCGGTCGTCTCTTCGGACTGCGCCCCAAGCTCACCACCCTCCTCGCCGTGGGCAGCGCTGTCTGCGGAGTCAGCGCCATCATCGCCACGCAAGGAGCCATTGACGCCGAAGAAGAAGACTCCTCCTTCGCCATCGCCGCCATTCTCGCCCTTGGCGCCATCTCGCTCTTCACCTTCCCGCTCATTGGCCACGCCCTGCATCTCAGCGATCATGCCTATGGAGCCTGGGCCGGCCTCGCCGTCGATAACACCGCCGAAGCCACCGCCGCCGGAGCGCTCTTCTCGGACTCCGCCGCCAAACTCGCGGTGCTCGTCAAAACTTGCCGCAACGCCCTCATCGGTTTCGTCGTCCTCGCCTACGCCATCTATTGGGCCAGCCGCGGACAGGCGCAAGTCGTCACCAACAAGGCCGCCTTCCTCTGGCAGAAATTCCCGAAATTCGTTCTTGGATTTTTGTTCGTCTCCGTCCTCGCCACCGCAGGCTTTTTCACCAAAGAGCAGGGAACTGCGGTAGCCAACCTCTCCCGCTGGGCCTTCCTCCTCACCTTCGCCGGGGTCGGCCTCCGCACCAACTTCCGCCAGATGCGCCAGCAAGGCCTCCGCCCCTTCATCGTTGGCTTCGTAGGCGAAATCGCCATCGCCGCCTTCACCCTTGCCCTAGTAATCGGCGCCGACCGCCTCTTCCACCTGTAGCACAGGCTTTAGCCTGTGAACTCTTCGCTTTTGTAGACCGGCGCGCCACCAAACCGGCCATACAAAAAAAGAGGGGCACACTATCGGGCGTGCCCCTCTCCACCTTCTCCTAAAATCCTCTGTGCCCTCTGTGTCCTCTGTGGTGAAATCCCCCTGAGCCTACTGCGCCCCCAACCCCGGCTTCGCCCAAAACGCCGTCCCGCCGCCGCCCACAAACCGGTACGCCCCATCCAAATACACAAAATTCGCCATGAACAAAAACTTCCTCCCGTTTCCCGTGGACTCAAATTGCATCACAAACTGTTCCACACGAATCGGTTTCACCGGCACCGCCGCATCGCTGCCGTCCTTCGCCGCCCCCGTCTTGATATCTCCCCGCGGCTCACAATGCACCCGGAACTTCCCGCCCGGGTCCGCCAGATTCATATCTTCCGCCAGCGAATTTGCCGCGTCGCTCACCTGCTGCCCATACGCCTTGCTCAATCGCGCCGCATCCTCCGCCGAAAAATTCTCCGCGAACCATTGCGCCGCATTCGGAATCCGGAAAACCGAAAACGCCCCATCCAATTCCTCATCCGCCCGCTTATGATACGTCTTCAAAAACGCATCAAACTCCTTCTCCAGCCCCTGCCCATCCTGCTTATAAGTCTCCCCCGCCGGCACCGCCCCACTAAGCGCCAAAAATAAAAGCCCGCAAAGGGATACCGCAAATATTCGTCCCAATTTACGTTTCATCGCTGCTTCTCTGAACTCTTCAACTATTAAACCATTCAACTCTCGCCCCCCTCCTCTTCCTCATTACCTTATTACATCCTTACTTCATTACTTCTCCTCAAATCCCCAAAACTCCCACCAGCTCCTTCACACTCCCCGCGCTCTTCTGCAGAGCCGCGTTCTCTTCCGCCGTCAGCTTAATCTGAATGATCTCTTCCGCGCCCCGCGACCCCAGCTTCACCGGCACGCCCACGAACAATCCCTTGATCCCATACTCGCCTTCCAGATAAACCGCGCACGGCAGAATCTTTTTCTTATCCTTCAGAATCGCTTCCACCATTTCCACTGCCGCCGCCGACGGGGCATAATACGCCGACCCCGTCTTCAGTAGGTTTACGATCTCCGCGCCACCCTTTCGCGTGCGGTCCACAATTGCGTCAATCTTTTCCTTCGGCAGCAGGTCCGGCAGCGGAATCCCCGCCACCGTTGAGTACCGCGGCAGCGGCACCATGTCATCGCCATGCCCGCCCAGCACAAACGAGTGCACGTTCTCCACGCTCACATTGCATTCCATCGCCACAAACGAGCTCATCCGCGCCGAGTCCAGCACGCCGGCCATCCCCAGCACCCGGCTCTTCGGAAATCCGCTCACGCGAAACGCCGCCTGCGCCATCGCATCCAGCGGATTCGTCACCACGATGATGATGCAGTTCGGCGAATGCTTCACGATCTGCTCCACCACCGCCTTCACCACGTCATAGTTGGCCTTCAGCAGATCGTCGCGGCTCATCCCCGGCTTCCGCGGAAATCCCGCCGTGATCACCACCACGTCGCTTCCCGCCGTCGCGCTGTAGTCTCCGCTCGCCGTGGAAATCCCGCGTGCAATCGAATCCGTCCCGGTGATCGGCGACGACTCCATCATGTCCAGCGCCTTGCCCGCCGGCGGCCCGTCCAGAATATCCGTCAACACCACATCCGCCAGCTCCAGATCCACAATCCGCTGCGCCGTCGTCGACCCCACAAACCCACCACCCACCACCGTAACCTTCTTCCGTCCCATTCCCATCTCCTGTAGCGGCCGCCTTCTGAGGCGGGCGCCTTCTCTAATGATCTTGAGGATGCTCCATCCTTCGCGCCTTCCGTGAAGGGTTTGCCGCCTCCGCCGTTACACCACGAACCAAACCACCACTCTCATTCCCCCAACCAAAATTCCGTCATCCTGAGCGAAGCGAAGGACCTCAACCCCAGCGTCTTGTTTACCCTGAGCTTCGAAGGGCCACCCAATTCTCCGTGACCTCCCTCTGTGGTCCCCTCGCTAACTCCGCCCGGTCCCGAACCGAAAAATCTTTCGCCTTTCTGTCTTTACTCCTTCCTCACCACCGCCGTCCTCACCATGTTCTCAATAATCGCCCCCGCAAACGCGCTCGTCCCCAGCTTCGTTCCCCCCGTCATCAACCTCTCCAGATCATACGTCACCCGCTTCTGCTGGATCGTCTTCGCAATCCCTTCCTCAATCAGCTTCGCCGCTTCTGTCCATCCCAAAAACTCAAACATCATCGCGCCGCTCAGCATCACCGAACTCGGATTAATCACATCCTTGTCCGCATACTTCGGTGCCGTCCCATGCGTCGCCTCAAACGTTCCATATCCATCGCCGATGTTCGACCCCGGCGCAATTCCCAATCCGCCCACCTGCGCTGCGCACGCATCGCTCAAATAATCTCCATTCAAGTTCGGCGTCGCCAGCACGCTATATTCATTCGGCCGCAGCAGCATCTGCTGAAACACGGAATCCGCGATCCGGTCATTGATCATCAACTTCTTCTTCCACTGGCCTTTTCCATGCGAAGCCCCAATTGCGTCCAGCGTGCCTTTCACTTCGGCGTAAATCGCCTTCTTGAACTCCTCCGTCGCCTGCTCCAGCCCCGGCTCGATCATCGCCGCGTTCTGCTCAATCGTCAGCCCCGGATTTTTCTCCAGATTGTCCAGGATCCAGCTCTCCCGCTCCGTCACCGTATCCGCGCGAAACTCCTCACGCCCCAGCTCATAGCCCCAGTCGCGGAACGCACCCTCCGTAAACTTCATGATGTTGCCCTTGTGCACCAGCGTCACCAATGGGCGCTTGTGTTCCAGCGCAAATTGGATCGCCCGCCGCACCAGCCGCTTCGTTCCCGTTGGCGAAATCGGTTTGATCCCCACTCCCGAGTCCCACCGGATCTGTTTCTTCCCGCCCTTCAACATCTCGTTGTTCAAAAATTCCAGCACCTTCTTCGCTTCCGGCGTTCCACTCTTCCACTCAATCCCCGCGTACACGTCTTCCGTGTTCTCCCGGAAAATCACCACATCCATTTTCTCCGGCTCGCGAACAGGGGAGGGAACTCCCGTGAAATACCGCACCGGGCGCACGCACGCATACAAATCCAGAATCTGCCGCAGCGCCACGTTCAACGAACGGATCCCTCCGCCCACCGGAGTCGTCAGCGGCCCCTTCAGCGAAATTCGAAAATCTCGCGCCGCGTCCACCGTGTCATTCGGCAGCCACTCCTTGAACGTATTGAACGCCTTCTCTCCCGCGAAAATTTCAAACCACACCACGCGCCGCTTCCCGCCGTACGCCTTCTCCACCGCCGCATCAAACACCCTTCTCGACGCCTTCCAGATGTCTCTCCCCGTCCCATCTCCCTCAATAAACGGAATAATCGGATTATCCGGCACCTGCAGCTTCCCGCCTTCATACCCGATTGCCTTCCCATCCCCCGGCACCGCCACCCCGTTATACGCACTCTTCATCATTGTCCCCTGTTCTCCAACAGTGGCACAGGCACTCCTGCCTGTGCTCTTCGATACTCAGTTACATCATCCAAACAAAAGAACTTGAGGGTGCCCCACCCTTGGTTTCTAAGGGTGGGCTCTTACGATCTAAGGTCAGAAAACCGCCTATCTTCTCTGCGCTTTCTCGTCCCAACTCTTAACCCGATGACTCTTCTCCGCGTCCTCTGCGGCCCCTCTGCTAACTCTGCGGTAATGTCTTTCTCTTTCCCTCCCACCGAACCCAAAACAATATCACACACCCTCTCCCACCAAAAATCTCCTATCCCGCTCCCCTCTTCTCTCATCTAAAATATTTCCAATCATGCCCCTCACCGTCCGCCAACTCGCCGCCGCCGACGTCGCCTCGCTCCGCGAAATCCGCCACGAAAGTCTCCGCCTCAGCCCCGAAGCCTTCGGCAGCACCATCGAAGACGAAGAATCCGCCCCTCTCGAAAAATATTCTGCCTGGATCACCAACTCTCAGATGTTCGGCGCCGTCGATGATTCCCAACTCGTCGGCATCGTCGCCTTCGGCATCAACCCCGGCCGCAAAGACTCCCACAAAGGCTGGCTCCGCGCCATGTACGTCCGCCCCTCCCATCGACGCACCGGCGCCTCTCGCCTCCTCGTGCAAGCCGTCCATTGACGCCGCCCGCCCCAAAGTCGAACAAATCCTCCTCGCCGTCGTCAGCACCAATCTCCCCGCCATCCGCCTCTATGAATCCTTCGGCTTCCAACAATACGCCCTCGAAAAAAACGCCCTCAAACACAACGGTCTCTACTTCGACGAACTCCTGATGTCCCTCCACCTCCTGTAGCGGCCGCCTTCCGAGGCGGGCGCCTTTTCCCCCTCGTTCAACGACGCAACCCAATGCAAAACTCTCCGTTACCTTTGCCTGCCCGCCGTAGCCGCGTCCTCCGTGGCGAAGGAGGGCGGCCCCTCTGCTACCTCTGCGGTGAATCCTTTCCCTTCTTCACTCAACGCGCACACCTGCACCATCTCCCCCCTCTCGGGCATCGTATATTCATATATTTCTGAATTTAATTTCCCACGGAGGCTCAATGCTTTTCGACTGGAACGCCTATCAAGCCGAACTCTCTAAATCCATCCCCGGCTTCGCCAGACTCACCCCCGATTCCCTCAAAGGCTATAAGACCCTCTCCGACGCCAACAAAGCCAACTCCCTCCTCGGCGAAAAAACTCGTCAACTCATCTCCATCGCCGTCGCCGTCACCACCCGTTGCGACGGCTGCATCACCTTCCACACCGACGCGGCCCTCAAAGCCGGCGCCTCCAAGGAAGAAATCGCCGAAGCCCTCGGCGTAGCCATGGCCATGAACGCCGGCGCCGCCCTCATCTACTCCCTCCGCGCCATGGACTCCGTCGAAGCCCACTCCACTCCGAAATAGCGTTATACTCTCCACTCTTCACGGAGGCGGGCGCCTAAATGCAGATCTCTGCGTGGCTCTTTTTCTTTTTGTTTTTCTGCGCTCCACCCGCTCCGGCTCCAAACGGCATTGGACGAAATTTAGATCGGCCATCGAAATATTTTATTCCGAGTGTTGTCATCCTGGGGGCATCCGACAAGGATGCTCGAAGAATCTCAACGTCGACTTCATCCCAAACGCCAACCCCTTCTCCGCTTTCCCCGCCCGCCGCGCAGGCGTCTCCCCAATCCATCGCCAACGGCAAATCCACTTTCCGCGCCGCCTGCTCCTATTGCCACGGCATCAATGCCGACGGCGGCTTCCGCGCCCCCAGCCTCATCTCCGGTCATCTCTCTCACGGCGAGACCGATGCCGCCATGCTCAACAACATCCTGCACGGCATTCCCGGCACTGCCATGCCCGCCAACGATATCGAAGAATCCGAAGCTCGCGACGTCATCGCCTATCTTCGTAGCCTCCAGAAACCTGCCCCCGCTCCTGTCTCCGGCAATCCTGCAACCGGCCGCAAACTTTTCTTCGGCGAAGCGTTTTGCTCCCGTTGTCACATGGTGCAAGGAGAGGGCGGCCGCCTCGGCCCCGATCTCTCCCGCGTCGGCGCCTCGCGTTCGCGCGACTATCTCGTCGAATCGATCCGCAATCCCGACGCGGAAATCACCGAGCGTTACGTCCCGCTCGATTTTGGCAACACCGCCACCACCTATGAACTCGTCACCATCACCACCCGGCAGGGAGCTGTCTTCTCCGGCGTCATCCTCAATCAGGATTCCTTCTCCATCCAGTTCATGGACGACCACGAACAATTCCATTCCTGGCCCTCCTCTGATCTCAAATCCGTCGTCCACGAAAAACGCTCTCCGATGCCCGCCTACACCCAACAACAACTCTCCGACTCTCAACTCAACGATTTAATCGCGTTTCTCACCTCTCTCCACGGAGATTCCAAGTGACCCGCCGCTTTCCTTCACCTCCCCTCTGTGTGGCACAGGTCTCTGTGGCACAGGCACTCCTGCCTGTGCAACCATTGCGTCTTGCCTCCTGCCTCTCCGCCTGCCTCGGCTTCGTTCGTGCCTCGATGTTAAGTTCTTTTGCTTGCTCAGTACTCTCTCTAGTTTGCTTCATCACTCTTCCATCGATTGCCTTCGGCCAAGTCACCAACGATCAGCTGCTCAAATCTGCAGACACCCCCGCCGACTGGCTCCAGTATTCCGGTTCCTACGACGCACACCGCTTCAGCTCCCTCTCCCAAATCAATCGCGACAATGTCTCCCAACTCACATCCCAATGGGTTTTCCAAACTCCTCTCCCCGGCTACTTTGAAAACACGCCGCTCGTAGTCAACGGCATCATGTACGTTACCGCTCCTGAAGATCTCGCCTTCGCCCTTGACGCCCGCACCGGCCGGCGCATCTGGTCTTACAAGCGCGCCCTGCCGGAAAAACTTCGCGCCTGTTGTGGACACACCAATCGCGGCTTCGCCATCCTCGGTTCGCGACTATTTCTCGCTACCCTCGATGCTCACGTCGTCGCTCTCGACGCCGCCACTGGCAATGTTCTTTGGGATATTCAGGCCGCCGACTACGCGCAGGGCTACGCCTTCACCGTTGCTCCCCTGATCGTCAAAGACAAAGTCATCGTCGGCATCTCCGGCGGCGAATACGGCATCCGCGGTTTCATCGACGCCTACGATACCGCCACGGGCAAGCGCGCCTGGCGCTTTTACACCGTTCCTGCTCCCGGCGAACCCGGCAGCGAAACCTGGTTGACTCCCGAAGCCGCCGCACATGGCGGCGCTCCCGCCTGGGTCACCGGCACGTACGATCCCCAACTCAATCTTCTCTATTGGCCCACCGGCAACCCCTCACCCTCCGACGACGGCTCCGGCCGCAAGGGCGATAACCTCTACTCCAATTGCATTCTCGCTCTCGATCCCGACACTGGAAAACTCCAGTGGCATTTCCAGTTCACGCCCTTCGATCTTCACGATTGGGACGCCACTGAAGTTCCCATGCTCCTCGACGCGGATCTCGATGGCCACCCCCGCAAACTCCTCCTCCAGGCCAATCGCAATGGATTCTTCTACGTTCTCGATCGCACCGATGGCAAATTTCTTTTCGCCAAGCCCTTCGCCACGCAAACCTGGGCCAAGTCCATCGACACTTCAGGCAAACCGATTCTTCTGCCCACTGCGACTCCCACGGAAACTGGCATACGAACCTGTCCCGGTGCTGCCGGAGCCACCAACTGGATGGCGCCCACGTACAGTCCGCAAACCAAATTGTTTTATGTTTCCGTCCGCGAACAGTGCGATATTTTCTACGCGCATCCCCAGCAATTCGTCACCGGCCGGCTCTTTCTTGGCAGCACCTATATGCCCGCATCAAAAGAAAAAGATTCCGGCGCCGTTCGCGCCATCGATCCCACCACCGGTGATATCCGCTGGGAGTACAAGGAATTCTCCGCCACCTGGGCCGGCAATCTTTCCACCGCTGGACATCTGCTCTTCACTGGCGATCTCGAAGGTAATCTCATCGCCCTGGATGCAGAGACTGGCAAGCCCCTTTGGCACATCCAGACCGGCGCCGCCATTTACGCCGCCCCCATCACTTTCGAACTCAACGGCCGCCAGTACCTCTCGATCTCCTCCGGCGCCCTCCTCCTAACCTTCGCCCTGCCCGAAGCCTCCCGGTAGCGCCTGCTTCTAGTTCACGATGAGCCTCGAAGCGCAGGCCAGCGAGGACCAGCCTTCCGAGGCGCGCTCCCTTCTTCGATTTCTCCGCAAAGCCCTCTCGTCCGTGTAGGGGCGGCTTTACGCCGCCTTCTTTCTTTTCTGCTCTTCGTGCCCTCCGCATTCCCCTCTGCATCTTCTATCTCAAAAAAATATCCCCCAAAAATTCCCGCCTCTCCAAACACACCCATCCCCCACTCCTCAACCCTCGGGGCAGGGAACTAACCCAAATTAAATTTTCCTAGGAAAAAAACAGCGTCAGGACCGACGCCGTTGCGACAAATACCCACTCAACACCGAGAACACAAACAACACCAATACCGCCAGGCCCAGAATCGTCACCGTCGTCATTACCGTCACAGGAGTCGCCCTCCAAACACCTAATTACCCAGCAACCCCGCTTCCAATCTTTCGTCCTTCCTTTTCAATTACTTCCCACGCCTCTACGTCCATCCCTGTAGCCCGCAAACTACACAACTGCCATCGAATCCCATCATCCGCAATTTCGTCCTACTACCAATTTCCCATTACTCACTAAACCCCAACGGACACCTTTGGCTTCCTTGCACAGTCCTAAGAAAATCCCAACGCCCTGTCATCCTGAAGCCGCGCAGTTCGCGGCTGAAGGATCTCCACCATCGCGTCTTCTCTACCCCGAACCAGGAAGCCCCTCCCAACTCTCCGCGAACTCTGTGGTCCCTCTGCTAACTCTGCGGTAAACTCCCTCTTCTTCTCTCGCCCGCAAAAAAACGGCGCAGCTTCCGCCGCGCCTCCCCTCCATCTTCGCTTCCTGTTATCCGCTCGCTGCCAACTGCAAGCCTTATTCGCCCCGCCTCTTCCGTCCGATTACTGATTACCGATTACTGATCACTCCTCAGCCGCCTCACCCCTTATTCAACCGTATCGACCCATCCCCCGTCCGCACCACAATCGGCTGCCCGCCGCCATTCATCTTCCCAAAAATCTTCGTCGAACTGAACGTCCCCTCCACCATCACCGGTATCCCCAGGCTGATCCTTCCATCATGCGTACTTGCATCCAGGTTTGCCTGCATCTCCCCTGGCAACTCCAGATCCACGCTGCCATCTCCGGTATGAATATTCCACGGCGCTGCCACCGTCGACCCCTTGCCCGCCCTGGCCGTCACGCTGCCATCCCCTGTCCTGATGTTCAGCGAATCAAATCGCCCTTCGATATTCACGTGTCCATCGCCGGTCGTAATGTCCGCGCGCCCGTCCAGACCGTTTCCTTCAATGTGTCCGTCTCCCGTCCGCAACTGGATATTCCCCTTCGCCCCCTGCACCGTGATGTGCCCGTCGCCCGTTCGCACGTTCAGATTTCCGTTGATCGAATCCGCTTCCACCGATCCGTCGCCCGTGTTCACGTCCAGGTCCGCATCCTTCGGCATATGCACTTCCACGCGCAGACTTCGATGGCCCACTCCAAAATGCATCCCCCAGTCACTGCCGGTCTTGGCCGTCACTTCCACCGAGTCGCCATTTTGCGATGTGGTCACGCGCAAATCCCGGTCCAGCTTGTATCCCGTGTACTCCACGCGAATCTCCACCTGCTTCACATCTCCCGTGGACACCCGCACCGCCCCGTCATCCGTCGTCACCTGTACCCGCGCGTGCCCCGTCACCGTGAACGTCTTCGTGACCTCATCCGCCCGCGCCCCCGCCGGACTCGCCAGCCCCATCACAGCCAGCCCTACGCCCGCCAATCCCAATCCATCCCATCCTCATCCCTATCCTCCGCAATCCGTCCTACCTCCAGATACGTATCCCCTTCCCATATTGTTCCGCAACGCACCGCCCATGTAGGGCCCGCCTTCCGCTCGCCCGCCGAAGCTGTATTCGCGAAGGCAGGAGGCGGGCCGTTCCTATGTAGGGGCGGCTTTATGCCGCCTTCTTGCCTTTCCCCACGCTGTCCCTCCGCCCTCCTACCTCCGCTAACTCTGCGGCCCCTCTGCTACCTCTGCGGTAAATCCTTTTCTTTTTCCTGCCCTTTCTCTGTGCCCTCCGTGTCCTCTGTGGTGCATTCTTCCTCTTCCTATCCCTTCGCCGCCCTCTTCCTCTTCCCCCGTAACGCCCCCAGAAACTCCTCGCACCCCAACGTATTAATCACATCCTTCTTCTCCAACCACCCGCGCCTTGCCATCGTCACTCCATATTTAATGAACGCCAGATTCCCGGCCACGTGCGAATCCGTCGAAATCACCACCTTCACCCCGCGTTCCTTGCACATCCGCAAATACACATCCTTCAAATCCAGCCGGTCCGGATACGAATTGCACTCCATCGCCACTCCGTGCTTCGCGCACGCATCCAGCACCTTTTCCATGTCGTAATCAATCGGATCCCGCCGCAGCAGCACCCGCCCCGTCGGATGCCCGATAATCTGCGTGTAGGGATTCTCAATCGCCGCCAGCATCCGCTCCGTCATCGCCGCACGCTCCAGATTGAAATACGAATGCACAGAGCACACCACCACATCCAGTTGCTCCAGAATTTCATCCGAATAATCCAGCGACCCGTCCTTCAAAATATCCACTTCCGATCCCACCAGCACCCGGATCCCCAGCCCCTTCTTGTCCGCCGCCCGCAGTCGCTGGATGTGCTCTTCCATCCGCTTCTCGCTCAGCCCGTTCGCCACGGTCACCGCTTTCGAATGGTCCGTGATCGCGATGTACTCATGCCCCAGTTTCCGCGCGGCTTCCGCCATCTCCTCGATCGAGTTCTTCCCGTCGCTCGCCGTCGTATGCATCTGCAGATCGCCCTTGATGTCCCGCAGCTCAATCAGCTTCGGCAGCTTGTGCTGTTCCGCCGCCGCGATCTCTCCCGTGTTCTCCCGCAGCTCCGGCGGCACATACTCCATCTTCAACTTCCCGTAAATCTCCTCCTCCGTCCTCCCCGCGATCCGCTTCCCGCCCTTCGTCTCCCGTGTGGCACCGGCACTCCTGCCGGTGCTCTTGGGTTTCTCCTCCTTCTTCTCGCCACCCTCCGCCAACACCGCCAACTCGTACTCATTCAACGTCCATCCCATTTCATTCGCCCGCCCGCGCAAAGCCACGTTGTGTTCCTTCGACCCCGTAAAATAAAGCAACGCCGCCCCAAAATTCTCCTTCTCCAACATCCGCACATCCACCTGCAACCCATCCTGCAACGTGAAACTCACCTTGTTCTCCCCATGCGCCAAAGTCTGATCAATCCCCGGAAACCTCAAAATATATTCCGCCAACTCGTCCACCATCTCCTGCCGCGTGGCACCGGCACTCTTGCCGGTGCTCTTGGGGTTCTCCTTCTTCTCTTTCTTCTTCCCGTCACCCTCCCGCCAACGTAACCAACAAATCCAAATCCCCCACCGTCTCCTTACCCCTGCGCAACGACCCCGCCGGCGTCACCGACTCCACCGCCTTCCCAAACTTCTCGATGTACGCCCCAATCACCCGCGCCGCTTCCTCTCCCCGGCTGATCAAAAATCTCCCCGACGACTTCTTGAACACCTCCACCGCCTTCAAAATATTCTGCTCGCTTTTCTCCCCGAATCCCGCCAGATCCCGCAGCTTCCCAGACTTCGCCAGCTTCTCCACATCCTCCACGCTGCCAGCCTTGAACTCGCTCCACAAAAACGCCACTTTCTTCGGCCCCAGCGACTGCAAATCCAGCAGCTGCAGAATCGTCTCCGGATATTTCTTCAGCAGCTTCTTCCGCAACGCGTAATCGCCCGTCTTCACAATCTCCGCCAGGTGCTCCACCATCCGGTCGCCAATCCCCGGCAATTCCGTCAACCTCTCCGGCGTCGCCACCAGTTGCGCCACAGACTCCGGCAAGCTATCAATCAACTCCGCCGCCTTCTCATAACTCCGGTAGCGCCCGATAATCGCCCCGTCAATCTGCAAAAGCGAAGCCGTCTCCCGCAATATCCGCGCAATCTGTTTGTTGTCCATATCCCGTTCCGCTCCTAATCTCGACGCAACCCGCCATCGCCACCCGCAACTCGCCAATTATATTCCCGATTCGCCCTCATCCGCGTGTGGCCGCCGCCATGTGGCACAGGCACTCCTGCCTGTGCTCTTGGGGTCCTCTCTCCATGCGGACCGCCAATCTCCAGATTGGCCAGCAACCTCCGTTATCTCTGCGGTCCCTCTGCTGACTCTGCGGTAAAATCCCTTCTTCATCCCCGCAATACTCTCGCACTTCCCTCCACGCTTCCTGCTATCCGCTACCTGCTCTCTGCTATCTCCCCACCCCAGCACCCCACCAATCTTCTTGCCACCCAACAAAAAACCGGCGGAAGCTCTCGCCTCCGCCGGTTCCTTTAGATCCAAATTCTCTCAAGCGTTTTTTTTAACTTCGGCCGCCTGCGGTCCTTTGGGTCCTTGCACTATTTCGAATTCGACCGGATCACCCTCTTGCAACGTCCGGTAACCATCCCCGGTTATTGCCGAGTAGTGTACGAAGACATCCGGCCCATCATCGCGGCCTATGAATCCGTAACCTTTCGAATTGTTGAACCATTTCACTGTTCCTAGCACTTCGTGTCTCCTTTGGACGGTGACTCTGGGGCGGTACTGCAAGACGCCGCCATGAGCACGAATGGCGCGGAGTGTATCAAATCGGGAATTCTAGTCAAGGGACCACTAACAACTTTCTTACGTCCTTGTGCATATTTACGCAATTTTGAATCGTTTCAACCACGCTTCTTCCTCAGCTCTACCGCAAAAAAGTAAGGTAATAGAGGATCCCTGCAATCGATTTCGCGTCCTTTAACTCCCCCGTTTTCATCATTTGTTCGAGCTTTTTCGTTTTATATGCTTTTACTTCGATTTTTTCATCCTCCTCTGGCTCGGCTTTTCCCGCTTTCAACCCCTCCGCCAGCAAAATAAACATCCTCTCCTCCAAAAAACCCGGGGTAGGGAACACGTCCAGGAACACTTTGAATCGCTTCGCCCGGTAGCCGGTCTCCTCCAGCAACTCTCGCGCCGCCCCTTCCTCCGGCGTCTCTTCCGGCTCCTTCCGCCCCGCCACCAGCTCCCACATGTATTGCCGCGTAGCATGGCGGTACTGCCGGATCATCACAATCCTTCCGTCGGGCAGCACCGGCAGCACCACCACCGACCCCGGATGCGTGATCACCTCTCGGCGCGCCCGCACCCCGCTCGGCTCCAGCACATCATCCCGCCGCAACCCAAACACCGGCCCCTCATAAATCACCTCACTCCCCAAAATCTTCCCCGTCTTCCCACTCTTTCCAGGTTTTGCCACCGTACGCTCCTCTCCGTGTGGCACAGGCACTCCTGCCTGTGCTCTTCGATCCATGCCATGTCGCCAAATTAACCACTATCCACCCACCACTCCCACCACCCTCCGTCATCCTGAGGCTATCCGATAAGGATAGCCGAAGGACCTCAACCCCCGCGTCTTGTTTACCCTGAGCTTCGAAGGACCTCTCAAATCCTCCGCTACCTCTGCGGCCCCTCCGCTACCTCTGCGGTAAAATCCGAATCTTCCTCTTCTCCCACCGTTCCCCCTCCAACACTGGTCGCTGGCCACCGGCCACTGTATACTTTCCCTTCCCGATGCCCATCAACACCATTATCGTTGACGACGAAAAACCCGCCCGCGAGGAACTCGCCTTCCTCCTCAAAGCCTTCCCCGAAATCTCGCTCATCGGCCAGGGCAAAAACGGCCTCGAAGCCGTCACCCTCATCAAGGAACACGCCCCCGACCTCGTCTTCCTCGACGTCCAGATGCCCGGCCTCGATGGCTTCGGCGTGCTCCAGAAACTCGTCGAGCGCAAACTCAAAGTCCCCCACGTCGTCTTCGCCACCGCCTTCGACCACTACGCCGTCCAGGCCTTCGACGTAAACGCCGTGGACTACGTACTAAAGCCCTTCGACAAGGCCCGCATCTCCAAAGCCATTCAAAAAGCCAAACGCGAAATCGAAGCCCACACCAGCCCCGCCGAGCGTCTCGAGCAACTCGTCTCCCAGCTTTCTGCTCCCAAGCCCGCGTCCACGCAACCCTCCAAAATCCTCATCCGGTCCCAGCAGCGCATGCTCCTCGTCGACGCCGAAGACCTCATCTTCGCCTCCATCGAAGGCGGCCTCATCTCCGTCACCGCCAAGGAACTCGAAGGCTCCTCCAACTACCGCACCCTCGAGGAACTCCACGCCACGCTCGACTCCGACTCCTTCTGGCGTCCCCACCGCTCCTTCCTCGTCAACATCCACCACATCAGGGAAGTCGTCCCCTGGTTCAAATCCAGCTTCATGCTCAAAATGAACGACAAAAAATCCTCCGAAATCCCCGTCTCCCGCCAACAAACCAAACGCCTCCGCGAACTCTTCAAACTCTAGTTATGCGCACATGATATTGAGCGGGATAATTGAACAATTCACGGGAATTCTGATGGGTGGTCTACTATTTGTCTTTAGCAGGGAACTGGCCTCACTTCTGAATCGCGCATCCGTGAAGCTTTACGAATTCTTTCCCAGACTCAAGGCGTTGCCGCGGTCATATCTTGCCGGCACCGACCGGAACTCCAAGATCATCTTCTACGCTCTCCGTGCTCTCGGTGTGTACCTGGTGCTTCTTTCGACCGTACTCATAGGACTGTACATGCTGTATCGGCCTTGAATCTCAGTCTCCGACCGCCGGGTGCCGCACCCTGCGCCTTCCAGGGTGCGGGTTTAGATCCAACTTCAACCTAGTCGTCAACGACAAGCAACCCGTCATCCTGAAGCCATCCGACCAGGATGGCTGAAGGATCTCAACGCACACTTCAAGCACCACTTCCAATTTAAAGACTGTCTCCCTTGCCACAACTCTTCCCGGGGCTCTCGGTTCTCTCTTCTCTGCGCCAACTCCGCGCCCTCAGCGCCTCTGCGTTATCTTTTCTCTTCCCCCCAATCAAACCCATCGTAAACTGTTCCCGTGAACGGCAACCGCCTCCTGTTCTCTGCTATCTATTCGCTGCTATCCTCTCTTCATGCAGCACCGCCTCCAAAAACTCCTCGCCTCCGCCGGCATCGCCTCCCGCCGCAAGTCCGAGGAACTCATCACCTCCGGCCGCGTCACCCTCAACGGCCAAGTCGTCACCGAACTGGGCACCAAAGCCGACCCCGACACAGACACCATCACCGTCGACGGCCGCCCCATCCAGTCCGCCCAACGCCCCGTCTATCTCATGCTGAACAAACCGAAAGGCTACGTCACCACCGTCAGCGATCCCGAAGGTCGCCCTACCGTCATGCAACTCCTCGGCAATCTCTCCACCCGCGTCTATCCCGTTGGCCGCCTCGATTACGCCTCCGAAGGCCTCCTGCTCCTCACCAACGACGGCGCCCTCGCCCAGCAACTCACCAAAGCCGCTTCGCACGTCCCCAAAACCTATCTCGTCAAAATCAATGGCCGCCCCGACGAAAAATCCCTCGACCGCCTCCGCAGCGGCGTCCACATCACTCTCGAAGACGATCGCCGCGTCAAAACTTCACCCGCCAAAATCCATCTCCACGAAGACGCACCCAATCCCTGGTACGCCGTCACCCTCATCGAAGGACGCAACCGCCAGATCCGCCGCATGTTCCAGTCCGTAGGCTTCCTGGTCGAAAAAATCAAACGCATCAAACTCGGCCCCCTCAATCTCGACGTCCCCACCGGCCAATTCCGTCCCCTGACCATCCGCGAAGTAGCCCAACTAAAACACTTCGTCCCCAAAAAATAAGGCCGACCCATCAGGTCGGCTCTTGTGGCACAGGCACTCCTGCCTGTGCAACCACCGCGTCTTGGCACTCGCTATAACGTTATCCCCAGCACCTGTCATCCCGAACCCGCTTGCCCCGAGCAGCTTTTCGAGGGGCGCAGTCTGCGGGTGAGGGATCTGCTTTCTCCATTCTTCTCTGCGTCTTCCTCAGCGCCCTCCGCGCCTCTGCGTTATCTTCTCTTCGTCGTCTCTACCCCAAAACCTCCCGCCCAATAATCATCCTCTGCACCTCGCTCGTCCCCTCATAAATCGTAATCACCCGCGCATCCCGGTACATCCGCTCCACATCCGACTCCCTCGAATACCCCTGGCTCCCATGCACCTGCACCGCCTTCGCCACCACGCGGTTCACCATTTCGCTCGCATACAGTTTCGCCTTCGAAGCCGCCGCACCCATCTTCCCGCCCGAATCTTTCAAAAACGCCGCCTGGTACACCAATCCACGCGCCGCCTCAATCTCCGTATGCATATCCGCCAGCATCCACTGGATCGCTTGAAACTCGCCAATCGCTTTTCCAAACGCCTTCCGCGCCTTCGCAAATTTCACCGACTCATCCAGCGCTCCCTGCGCCAATCCCACCGCCTGCGCCGCAATCCCGATTCGTCCGCCATCCAGCGCGCTCAACGCGATCTTCAATCCCTGTCCCTCTTCGCCCACGCGCGCGCTCACCGGCACCACGCAATCCGCAAACAGCAATTCCACCGACGGCGAACACCTCTGCCCCATCTTTTCCTCGTGCCGCCCCACGGTAAATCCCGGCGTTCCCGGCTCCACCAGAAACGCGCTGATTCCTTTTCCACCCGCTGCCGGATCCGTTTTCGCAAACACAATGTAAACGCCCGCCACAGACCCGTTCGTCACCCACGTCTTCGTCCCATTGATCCGGTAATTTTCTCCGTCGCGTTTCGCCGTCGTCTGAATCCCCGCCGCATCCGATCCCGCCGCCGGCTCCGTCAAACAAAACGCGCCCAGAATTTCTCCCGCCGCCAGCCTCTTCAAATATTTCTTCTTCTGTTCCGCATTCCCAAATTCCAGCAGCGGCCCCTGCACCGCCGAATTCGTCACTCCCAGCGCCGTGGACATCGCCACATGCACCCGCGCCACTTCTTCCATCATCAGCACATACGAAATCGTGTCCAGTCCGGTCCCGCCCCACTCTTCCGGCATCAGCATCCCGCAGCATCCCAGCAGCGCCAGCTTTTCAATCGCCTCGGCAGGGAACTGCTCCGTCCGCTCCCACTCCTTCACGTTCGGGCGCACCTCCGCCTCCATGAACGCCCGCACCGTCTCCCGCACCAGCCTCTGATGATCCTTCAACCCAAAATCCACAGTGCCACTCCAACTCGATCCGCCAAATTGTAGCGCTGGCTTTTATGCCAGCCCTCTTCCAACCTCTCCACCCGCCCACTGCGCTGGGAGCGCCAATCTCCAGATTGGCCAGCAATCTCCGCTCTCGCTTTGCTTCTCTCTGCGTCTGCCTCAGCGCACTCAGCGCCTCTGCGTTAGGATTTCTTCTTCCTCTTCTCTTCGAATTTCGCTTTTGTCTTCTTCTTCTCCGCTCTTAACTCCACCACCTCTTTCTCCTTCAACAACCGATACCTTCCCCTTGGCACTCCCTCCACCGTCAACGACCCCAACCCCACCCGCATTACCTTCTCCACCGGATGGTGCTCCCGAAACATCATATTCCGCAACTGCTCCAGCTTCGCTCCCCGCGTCCGCAGCTCATACCAATAATTCGCCACATGACCTCGGCTCGCATCCGGCTGCCGCAGCGTCTGCAGCTTCACGCCAATCTCTTTCCCCAGCCGGTCCAGATCCGCCAGCGTCAGCATCCCCTTCAGCTTCACGTGATACACCTGCTCCAGTTCATCCCAGTGTTTCAACATCTTCGCGGCCAGGTCGCCATCATTCGTCAGAAACACCAGTCCCGTCGCCGAATATTCCAGATTGCCAACCGGATAAACCCGCTCCGGAAATCCCCGCAGCAGATTCCTCAGCGATTTGCGCCCCTCGGGATCCGCCATCGACGACACAATCTCCGCCGGCTTGTGCAGCACCATATAAACGTTCCGCCGCTTCTCTCCGGAAATCGTTCGCCCCGCCGCCTCAATCTTGTCCTTCTCCGGATCCGCCTTGCTCCCCAGCTCCGTCACCAGCTTCCCGTTCACCCGCACCTGTCCCGAAACAATCAGTTCCTCCGCATGCCTCCGCGAAGCAATCCCCGCCCGCGCAATAATCTTCTGCAGTCTCTCTTCCATGCTTCTCCCCGACCTCCGTCGTAGGGCCCGCCTTCCGAGGCGGGCCGCGTTACGCCACCCAACACCTGATCTTGAGGGACCCTGGCATGATTTCCGCCCAATCCCAACTCCATCCGGTCAGCACAGACTAAGTCTGAGACCTCATCTTCAGGATAAGCAGCAATCACAAACCTGTGCTCTTCGGGGGTCGGACCTTCAGGTCCGACTTAAATCCGTGCCAGGAAATGGGGCTTCAGCCCCTGAGGAAACTCCTCTACTCCCCCGCCGCCGTCCCCTTCGCATTCGGGGATGGCGCATCCTCATCCAACTCCCCGCTCGGCATCCCCTCCGCCGTAGCCAGCGCCTCATGCTCCCGAAACTCTTCCGCCATGCCCAACTCTTCCTTCACATGCGCAATCGTCTCTGCCGTCGTCGCGTGAGAATGCTCCCCAGCCGATGCCGCATGCATCGCATCCACTTCCGGATGCAACTCCCCCACCTGCTCCTCCGTCACATCTCCCGCCGACAGCCCTTCATCCGCTCCCAGCGCCTCTCGCGCCAGCGCCTCAAACTCCTTCAAGCTCGGCAGCTCATCCAGATCGCTCAACCCGAACCGCATCATGAATTCCTTCGACGTCTTATACAGAATCGGCCGACCCATCACTTCTTTTCGTCCCGCCGTCGTAATCAATTTCTTATCCAGCAGCGTCGAAATCACTCCCGAAGTATTCACTCCGCGAATATCCGAAATCTCCGGCGCCGTCACCGGCTGCTTGTACGCAATCACCGCCAGCGTCTCCAGCGCAGGCATCGAAAGCCGCAAAGGAGGCCGCAGCGACTTGATAAATCTCCGCACCACATCATGGTGCTGCGGCTTCGTGTACATCTTGTACCCGCCCGCCACCGCGCGAATCTCCACGCCGCGATCTTCCGCCGCGTACCCGGCAACCAGTTCATCCAGCGCCGATTGCACCGCCAGCTTTTCTTCGCCCAGCGCCGTCGCCAGTTGGTCAATCGTCGCCGGCTCATCCGCCGCGTAAATAATCGCTTCCAGTGCCGCCTTACGTTCTTCGTTTGTCATCTTTTTCCAATTTCCTGCGCTTCCCGGGACTCCAAATCATACACCATCATTCCTGCTCTGTAGGGCCCGCCTTCCGAGGTGGGCCGCTCTTCTCTATGCAAGCGTGGCTTCATGCCGCCTTCTTCCTCCATCACCCAAACCCAACACTTGTCATCCTGAGGCTATCCGACGAGGATAGCCGAAGGATCTCAACCACCGCGTCTTGTCCACCAAATCGTCAAAGGTTTCCCAACCCTACGCTTACTCTGCGGCCCTCTGCAATCTCTGCGGTGAACTCTTTTCTTTCCCCTAACTCCGTGCCCTCCGTGTTGAAATCCCCTCTTCTCCTCCGACCTCTGCGCCTCTGCGTTATCCTTTCCTCTTTCTTCCTCGACTAACCCCGCCGCCCGTCCCCGCATCCAATCCCCATGCCTCTTACCCTTTGCTCCCCCTAACCCTTTCCCACTAAAGCATTCCATCCCCATTTATGCGAAAATCATAAAATGTCACGAAAGGGATTCGCTTCGGCATGAACACCGCAATCGGTATCGTTCTCGTTCTCGGCGTCATCATTCTCGTTCACGAGTGGGGACATTTCATCATCGCTCGCCTCTTCGGCGTTCGCGTCGACGTCTTCTCCATCGGCTTCGGCCCTCGCCTCTTCGGCTTCAAGTGGGGCCAGACCGATTGGCGCCTCAGCGCCGTCCCTCTCGGCGGCTACGTCCGCATGGCCGGGCAAGATCTCACCGAAATCGATTCCGGTGACCAGAAGCCCACCGGCGCCCCCGATGAACTCATGTCCAAGCCCCGCTGGCAGCGCGCCCTCATCACCTTCGCCGGCCCCGCCGTCAATCTCATCTTTCCCGTAATTCTTCTCGGCGCCTACTATCTGATCGCCGGCATTCCCTACGCTGCGTTTCTCAACAAGCCCATCGTCGTCGCCGCGCCGCCATCGCAACAATCCGCCTCCCCCAATTCTCTTCAGAATGGCGATCACGTCCTTTCCGTCAACAACCTGAAAAATCCCACTTGGGAACAGGTGCAGTCCCTCACTGCGCATCTCGCTCCGGGTTCCACGCTCAACATTCAGGTCGAAAACAATGGCGTCACCCGCACCGTGGATCTCCCGCTCAAAAACGATCCCTCCGCGCGTCCGTTCGGCTACTACCCAATTCCTGCGCGCATCAGTGAAGTCGCTCCCGGCACGCCCGCAAATCGCGCCGGACTCCGCGCCGGCGACACTGTACTCGCCATCGACGGCCAGAAAATCGCCTACTGGGATCAATTCGTGGATCTCGTCCGCGGCTCCGGCGGCAAAACGCTGCAACTCGAAGTTCAGCGCGACGGCCAGACCCTCACGCTTCCCGTAACTCCGAAACAAGGCATCTCAGATACCGCCGACACTAAATATCAAATCGGCGTCGCTCCCGAACCTTCGCTCGCCTACAAACACGCCGGACTCTCGCTCGCCGTCACCGAAGCCAGTTCTCGCACCTACGAAATCGTCGAAGACACCATCGGCGTCTTCGGCAAACTCTTCAGCGGGCGCGTCTCCGTCAAGCAACTCCAGAGCGTCGTCGGCATCTCCCGCGCCGCCGGTGAAGCCGTTTCCGAAGGACCCTTCACCGTCATCTCCCTCATGGCCCTCATCAGCGTCAATCTCGGCATCCTCAATCTTCTTCCCATTCCCATCCTCGATGGAGGCAACATCCTCCTCCTCGCCCTCGAGGGCCTCCGCCGCCGCGATTTCAGCCTGGCCTTCAAAGAACGCTTCATCCAGGTCGGCCTGGTCTTCCTCCTAGTCCTCTTCGCCTACGTCATGTACAACGACGTAGTCCGCCTCCTCCCACCCCACTCCTAAATCTTTCTCGTGTAGGGGCGGCTTTACGCCGCCCTCTTCTCTCCCTGCCATCTTTTCATGGCGCGCGCTCCCACCTCGTGGGAGCGCCACCTCTTCACCAACCCGCGAACTGTGCGGGTTGAATCTCCAGATTGGCCAGCAACTCTCGCTCGTTCTCCCTCGCGCAGAGACGACTTCACTCCGGCTTCTTCCCAATCTCCCAAACCGACAAATCGTCATCCTGAGGCTATCCGACGAGGATAGCCGAAGGATCTCAACCACCGCGTCTTGGTGCCGCAATCCTCAAAGGCCTCCCAACCCTCTGTGCTCTCCGTGGTGAAATCTCCCTCTTCTCCTCCGATCTCTGCGACTCTGCGTCTCCGCGTTATCTTTTCTGCTTTCTTCCCCGCGCTTATCCAATCCATTCAATTCTGTTAAACTACCCTTGCAATGGCTGCCACCCCCACCCATCGCGTCTCTTCCGGCGAACGCATCAACGCCGCCGATCCCACCGGCCATCTCCAGCAAACTTTGCGTGAAAAGGGAATTCGCCTCACCCGCCAGCGCCGCGTCATCCTCGAAGTCATGGACACCGCCGAGCAGCACCTCGACGTCGACCAAATCCTCGCGCGCGCCCAGAAAATCGATCCCGCCGTCCATCTCGTCACCGTCTATCGCACCATCGACCTGCTCAAAAAAGAAGGTCTCATCGACGAGCTCGATCTTCTCCATCTCCGCGGCGATCGCCACTACTACGAAACCCACGGCCCGCGCGACCACATCCACGTCGCCTGTCTCCGCTGCGGCAAGGTCCGCGAATTCGAATCCCGCCTCTACGAACAGCTCAAGGAACAAATCGCCCGCGACTTCGAAATGCAAGTAACCGTCTCCCGCACCGAAGTCGGCGGCATCTGCAACGACTGCCTCTCCGCCGCCAAGAAGTAGTTCCCTGTAGCGGCCGCCTTCCGAGGCGGGCGCCTTCTCCAGCGCAGGCGAGCGCCTTCCCCTCCTTGCCGTCGCCCGTGTACTGGCCAGTCTTCAGACCGGCCTCTCCTGGGGTTTCCCTTACCTCAAATCCTCCGCCTCCCAACTCTCCGATTCCTCTGCGGCCTCTCTGCTACCTCTGCGGTGAACTTTTCTCTTTTCGCTTTAACTCTTCCTCTTCCCATTTTCCATTTCTCTCGCCCTTCGCAATCTCCGAAACATCGTCTCCGCCCGCGCAATATCCTTCCCAATCTGCGCCCGCAACTCCTCCGCCCCTGAAAACTTTTTCTCCTCCCGTAATCTCTTCCAGAAGCGCACCTCAATCCGTTTCGGCGAAGTGGTCCCCGAATAACCAAGCAGATGCGTCTCCACCGTCAGCGCCGTTCCATCAAACGTCGGCCGCATCCCAACATTCGTCACGCTCCGGTGCCCGCGCAACTCCCCGTCCAGCACCGTCCGCGTCACGTAAACGCCCTTCGCCGGCAGCAATTCCTGCTCCGCCCGCAAATTCAGTGTCGGAAATGTGAACTTGCTCCCCGTGCCCGTTCCCTTCACCACTTCGCCGGTCAGCGCAAACGGCCGCCCCAGCAGCCGCCCCGCCTGCGTCACCTTTCCCTCGGCAATCAATTTCCTAACGCGCGTACTCGAAACAATCTCGCCGCGAACCATCACCGGCTCGTGCACCACCACCTCAAATCCATCCCGCATTCCCCATTCCCGCAGCAGCTTCACGTTCCCCGATTGCTTGTGCCCGAACCGGAAATCCTCGCCCACCACCACAGTCTTAACGTGCAGTTGCCGCACCAGAATCTCATTCACAAAATCTTCCGCCGCCACGCGAGACAACTCCAGCGTGAACGGCAGCACCACCGCCGCTTCCATTCCCAGCGCCTCAAACCAGTTCATCCTCTGCTCGTTCGTCGATATTCGCAGCGGCGCCACTTCCGGCCGCAGCACCTTAAGCGGCGCCGGTTCAAACGTCAACGCCGTCGCCACCGCCCCGCTCTTCGCCGCCGCCGCAATGCAATATTCCAGCACCTTCTGGTGCCCCAGGTGTATCCCATCAAAATTCCCAATCGCAATCACGCTCCCGCGTCTCCTCACCAACTCCCGTGGCACAGGCTTGCCCTGAGCTTCGAAGGGCACTCCTTCCTGTGCTCTTGGGTTTTCCCCCTCCGTCTCCGTGCCCTCTGTGCTCCCCCTCTGTGCCCTCTGTGTTAAGCCTTTTCTTTCCTCCCCAAACGCATCCGACCACTTCTCTGCCGACCGAAACACCCTCATCCCTCGAACCGTTCCGCGCGCGGTCGCCCCCGTCGAATCACTCGCCACTTCAATCACCATTCCGTCATACGCCAAACCCACCTGCGGATATCCCGCCTTGCGCAATCTCTCCTCCGTCGTCGCATGCCCCAATTCATGCGCAATATGGGTGAACCACGCCCGCTTCGGTTTCAACCGCTCAATCAACTCCAGCGATTGCCCCACCGTCATGTGCATCGGATGTGGCACATCCCGCAGCGCATCCACGATCAAATCGTCCAGCCCCTCCAGCAGCGCCGCGCTCGCATCCGGCAGCTTGCTGAAATCCGTCAGATACGCCGCCTTCCCGAACCGGTATCCCAGCACTTCCATATCTCCATGCACCAGCGGCACCGGAATAAACCGCACGCCCATCAATTCAAATGGCCCTTTTACCTCATGTAATTCCACGCTCGGAATGCTGCTCAGCGTCGGCTTCTCGTCAAACGCGTACGCAAACACCCGCCGCAAAATCTGAAATGTCTCCGCGGTTCCATACACCGGAATCGCCGTCCGTTGGCGGAAGTTATAAGGACGCAAATCGTCAAATCCCATAATGTGATCCGAATGGCCGTGCGTCAGCAGCACGGCATCCACGCGGTCCAACCCACTACGCAACGCTTGCGTCCGGAAATCCGGCGTCGTATCAATCACCACATTCTTCCCGTTGCGTGAAAGCAGCAGCGAAGGCCGCAGCCTTTTATCCCGCGCGTCTGGCGAACTGCACACCGCGCAGTGGCATCCCAGCGTTGGCACGCCCATCGACGTCCCCGACCCCAGCACCGTAACCCGTATCGCCTCTTCCAGCATTCCCTCTTTCATTCCGCCTTTCACTTCATCCAACATTCCGTCCTTCATCCCGCGCAATTGTCCCACACCCTCCCCATTGTAACGGTCGCGACATGCTCTGCCGCAAGGAGCGCCAATCTCCAGATTGGCCAGCAACTCCGCTCCCACCGTTTTGCGTGCTTACGCCCCAACGCAACCCGATCTCTTTCCCCGCTCGTCCCCATCTTCTCTGTGCATACCTCCGCGCCCTCTGTGGTGATCCCTGCTCCTCGGTCCCATCTACCACAAACCCGTCATCCTGAGGCTATCCGACGAGGATAGCCGAAGGATCTCAATCAACGCGTCTTGTTTATCCTGAGCTTCGAAGGGTCACCCACCTATCGGCACCCATCTCATTCTTCGCCCCCGCTGCTAAACTCGACCCTTCACCATTCCCAAACCCTCCGTTCCCTCTGCGGCCACTCTGCTAACTCTGCGGTTAAATCTTCTCTTCTTCCAAAAAACAAAAACGGCGCGAATCCAACTCGCGCCGTCCAACCCCAATTTTCCATTTCCAATTTCTATTTTCTACTTCTTCCCCTTCATTGCCCCCTGCACCTGCGCCATCTGCGCCGCCATCGCCTTATTAATCTCCAGATACGTCATCTTCAATTTTCCCAGCAGATCCAGCAGCATCGAATCTTCTTCCGGCGCCAGGTTTCCCTTCGTCTTCACGTGCAGCGCGTCCAGCATATCGATCAACTCCCGCGCCGCATCCGGATCAATCACCGGCTCGCCCGTCCGCGGATCGGCATACCCCCCAAGCACCATTGCGGCGTTACTTCCGATCATCCGCACCAGGTTCACAAACGCTTCTATCTTCTTCGGAGTCTCCACCGCCGGCGCCGCCTTCTCCGCAGCCGCCTGCACCGCTTTTTCCTTCACCACTTCGCGCTCCGCCTCGCGCTCCTGCTCTGCCACCACTTCCTTGCGAATCTCGCCCTCGGCCGTAAACGGCCGCCGGTCAATCACCTTGAACCCTTCGTCCTGCTTGTGTTCAGACACGGTATTCATCCTTTAACTGGAATAATCCGCCACAGTTTACCACGGGAAGGGAACTCCCCGGCGACTCGGCCTCCTCTCCTCCTCGCTAGCACAGGCTTTGGCTTGTCTCGCCTTCCCCGTAGGGCCCGCCTTCTTAGGCGGGCCGCGTTACGTCACCTCTCCCACCCCTTCCCATTACCGCCATAACCAGCATCCACTCAACAATTTGGTACTTCCAGTACCTCTGATTGTTACTTGACCACCCCCCACAATGTGGCACACTTCTCTGCGTCTCCACTGCCCTCCGCCCACGAGAGGATTCCTTCTGATGCGTACATCGCGCCTGTTTATCGTCGCCGCATTTGTTTTGGCGGCTTTGCTTCTTCCTTCGCTGGCCTCGGCCGACGGCATCACCTGGAACATCAGTGGCGTCAACTTTTTTATTGACGGTGGCACAGTCACCGGCTCCTTCAACTACAACGCCACCACCAATACTTATTCCGCGGTTAACGTTACTTCCACCGCTGGCCTTTTCTTAGGCGGTACCACTTACTCCACTCTCACCGACGCGATCCTGTCCGGCAGCACGGTTCTCGGTCTCGGCCAAAATCCGTTTTATGATGGCAATCTTGCTGGACAATCCGTACTCGAGCTCTTCTTCAACGATCCGCTCACCAATGCGGGTCGGCACGGATAAAGTCAGCGTCTTCGAAGTCTTCTGCACTGACGCCAATTGTATGCTCCCCATAATCCGATCCACTTTGCTGCCTGGCACCGTCACCACCTCTCCCGTTGGCGCGCCAGAGCCCGGCTCGCTCCTGTTCCTCGCCTCCGGCCTGGTAGGCCTCCTACTTCTCCGTCTTCGCCCCTAAACGAAGCATCGCCACAGCCTGGTCCTGGTAGCGCCCGCCTCTGGCGGGCAAGCCAAAGCGAATCCGCGAGCGCTCCTGCTCCCCTACGCCGTTTTCCATCCTCGTTGCCTAGCGCCAATACTTCTCCATTATTTCTTCGCTGTCCAGCAGCCGCTGGCCACTGGCCTCCTGCCCCCGTTTGACTCCTCCCCCCACCCAACCTAATATCCCTTATCAATGGTCGAGCCCCGCTCACTTCTTGGTCAAACCATCTCCCATTACCGCATCGTCGAACAACTCGGCGGCGGTGGCATGGGCGTCGTCTATCGCGCCGAAGACCTCGAACTCGGCCGCCCCGTTGCCCTCAAATTTCTCCCCGAATCCCTTGCGCAGGATCCCGTCGCTCTGGAGCGCTTCCGCCGCGAAGCCCGCGCCGCCTCCGCCCTCAACCATCCCAACATCTGCACTATCTACGAAATCGGCAAACACGAAAACGTCACCTTCATTGCCATGGAGTGCCTCGAAGGCCAAACCCTCAAGCACTTGATCTCCGGCAAGCCGCTTCCATTCGAACAACTCCTCGACCTCGCCGTGCAAATTGCCGAGGGCCTTGACGCCGCTCACTCCAAGGGCATCGTCCATCGAGACATCAAGCCTGCCAACATTTTTGCCACCGCCCGCGGCCACATTAAAATTCTCGACTTCGGCCTCGCGAAAGTTTCTCCTGCAATTTCTTCCTCGCAATATTCCGCCGCCACGCTCGATCCGCTGCTCACCAGTCCCGGCACCACGCTCGGCACCGTTGCCTATATGTCCCCCGAACAAGTGCAGGGCAGGGAATTGGACGCCCGCACCGATCTCTTCTCCTTCGGCTGCGTCCTCTATGAAATGGCCACCGGCCAGCTTCCGTTCCGCGGCGACACCTCCGCTCTAATTTTCAATTCCATTCTTGAACGCGCTCCCGTTCCCGCCATTCGCCTCAATCCCGATCTCTCGCCCAAGTTTCAGGACGTCCTCGACAAAGCCCTCGAAAAAGATCGCAACCTCCGCTATCAATCCGCCGCCGAAATGCGCGCCGATCTCTCTCGACTCAAGCGCGATTCCGGCTCGCAATCCGTCACCTCAAAATTTCCTGCCGCCGTCGTGCCGCCACAATCCAACAGCAAGCTCGGTTACATCGCCGGCGCCGCGCTCCTCGCACTTCTCGCCGTCGCCGCACTCCTCTGGTATCGCAACTCTTCCGGCCCGCATTCCACCGGATCTGCCGCCCGCCCTTCCATCGCCGTTCTCAATCTCGAAAATCTCAGCTCCGGCCCAGACAGCGCTTATTTCTCCGCCGGCATGTCCGACGAAATTTCTACCAAGCTCTCCAAATTGCAGGGCATCGACGTCGCTCCCCACTCCGCCGTCGCCACTCTCAAAAGTGCCGGTGCATCTCCCGCCGATCTCGGCCGGCAACTCGGCGTCCGCTATCTTCTCGAAGGCAGCATCCGCAAAGCCGGCGATCAGATTCGCATCAACGTCCAGTTAATCGATTCCACCACCGGCTTCCAGACCTGGGCCGACGATTTCACCGGCAGCGATCAAGACGTCTTCTCTCTCCAGGAACAGCTCGCCCTGAAAATCGCCGAAGCCCTCAATCTCCGCCTCACGCCCCAGGAACAGCAAGCCGTCAAGCGCCGCTACACAGAAAATCCTCAGGCCTACGAGGCTTACATGATGGGCCGCGTTTTCCTGGAACAGGAAGATCAGCCAGAGAAACTCGAAGCCGCGCGAAAATATTTTCAGCAAGCCTTGCAGCTGGATCCAAATTACGCCCCCGCTCTCATCGGACTTTCTTCCGTCGAGGGCTACTACTATCGCGACATTAATTCCGATCCCGCCTATCACCAGCGCGCCATAGACCTTGCCAGGCGCGCCCTCGTTATCGATCCCGACCTCCCCGAGGGACACATGGCCGTCGGCCGCAATCTCGGCGCCGAATATGACTATGTCGGCGCAGTTCGCGAAATTCGCCGCGGCGTGGAACTCGATCCGGATAATGCCACCGGTTGGGACATGCTCTCCTGGGCCCTCGGCTACCTGCAGCCTCCGCAAGCCGTCGAGTCCGAAAAAGCCGCGCGCGAAACGATTCGCCTCCGCCCCAGCATGCCCGGCGCGCAATATCATCTCGGCCGCGCTCTAATGCTCCAGGGGCGCTTCCCGGAAGC
The DNA here is from genome assembly GCA_963824925.1 of uncultured Acidobacteriota bacterium. GTDB lineage: Bacteria > Acidobacteriota > Terriglobia > Acidiferrales > UBA7541 > Acidiferrum. The sequence goes on along the minus strand of CAWGRE010000018.1, from coordinate 190,080 downwards.
CCTGGCCGCTTTCGATCGCTGCGAACAACTCCTCGGCGACAACGGCGGCCTGGCCAATGGCGGCCGCGGGCAACTCAATGTCATCCAGGGAAATTACGATCAGGCGCTGGCGTTCCTGGAAAAAGCCGGCGCAAAGGGAAACGCCATCAACCAGTATTGGTTCGCCGCCGCCTACGCCGGCAAAGGCGATCACGCCAAAGCCGTCGCCGCTCTCCAGCAAGCCTTCGACCGTGGCTACCGCGATTTTCCCGCCATCGACTCCACCCCCTACTTCGCCAACCTCCGCTCCGACCCCCAATTCCAAAAACTCCTATCCAAATACCGCCCCAAGTAGCCCCCTGGTAGCGCCTGCTTCTAGCAGGCAAGCAAAAGCAAGCCTTCCGAGGCGAGCGCTCCCAAAGTTCTTTTCCGTCTGCCTGTGTCGGAGCTTCGTACCTAAGCGTGAACTCTTCCCTCCTCTCCGCGTTTCCCGCACGAAAATCCTCCCAAATCTTCTCCGCTAACTCAGAAGTCCTCTGTGGCCTCTGTGGTAAGCTTTTCTCTTCCATCCCATCAGGGAAAACTCTCGCATGCCTCCGAAAAAACTCCTCCACTCCCGCAGAAAATCCAAAATTAAATCTCGCGCCATCAAAAAATCCCCACGCTTAAAAAATCCCGGCCCCGCCTTCACCAAACTCGCCTCTCTCATGGCCCGCCTCCGCGCCCCCGGCGGCTGCCCCTGGGACCGCGAACAAACCCACTCCTCTCTTCGCACCTATCTCATCGAAGAAGCCTACGAAGTCCTCGACGCCCTCGACTCCCGCGACGACTCCAAATTCGCAGAAGAACTCGGCGACCTCCTCCTCCAGGTCCTCTTCCACGCGCAAATCGCCGCCGAACAACGCCGCTTCTCCATCCACGACGTCATCCGCGAAATCCACGACAAAATGGTTCGCCGCCACCCCCACGTTTTCGGCAAAGTAAAAGCCAAAACCTCCGCCCAGGTCCTCCGCAACTGGGAACTCCTGAAACAACAAGAACGCCAATCCAAATCCCCAACGCCCTCGCACGTTACCAACTCTTCTGCCATCCTTGTAGGGGCCGGGCTCGCCCGGCCCTCTTCGATCCCCCCGGTAGCGCCCTCCTTGGTAGCGCCTGCTTCTAGCAGGCAAGCCAAAAGCGAATCCGCGAGCGTCCCTCCGCAATCCGAACTCCTCCGTTTCCGATTCCGTTACCATCCCCTCCCTCCTCGACGGCGTAATCCCCACCCTTCCCGCCCTCCTCGAGGGTTTCCAACTCACCCGCAAAGCCGCCCGCATCGGCTTCGACTGGGAAAACGTCGACGGCGTCTTCGACAAACTCCGCGAAGAATCCGACGAACTCCGCGAAGCGCTCCGCAAAAAGGAATCCCCCGACCGCGTCGAATCCGAACTCGGCGACATTCTCTTCGTCGCCGTCAATCTCTCGCGCTTTCTCCACGTCGACCCCGAAATCGCCATGAAAAAAGCCAGCGCCAAATTTTCCCGCCGCTTCCGCGAAATGGAACGCATCGCCCGCGAGCAGGGAACCACCCTCTCCGAAATCCCTCGCCCCCAACTCGAATCCCTCTGGGAACAATCCAAACAAAGTGAACTCCTCCCGCTGCAAAATGACCATCTTCCCTAAGCTTCAATTGCGCCACTGTGGCACAGGCACTCATGCCTGTGCTCTTGGGTTTTCGTGCTATCCGCCTCTATGAGCGCCCCCCGCGAGCACCGGTCATCCTTAACCCGCGCCTTCCGCGGGTGAAGGATCTCATCGTTAAGTCCAAGCAAATATCCCCTCCGGCTTCTCTTCACCCCGCCGTTCCCTGTAAACTGTCGACTGTCGACTTCCCCATGCCCTCTCAAATCCAAATCCGCAAATGCACCACCCTCCCAGACTTCCACCGCTGCGTCCAACTCCAGCGCGCCATCTGGGGCGAATCCGACCTCGAAACCGAACCCTACGTCACCTTCGTCGTCGCCAATCAAACCGGCGGCCAGGTCCTCGGCGCATTCGACGGCGACACCATGGTCGGCTTCACCATGGCCATCGTCGGCATTCGCAACAAATCTCCCTATCTTCACTCCCACATGACCGGCGTCCTCCCCGAATACCGCGATCGCAAAGTCGGCCGCTCCCTCAAACTCTTCCAGCGCGAAGAAGCCCTCTCGCGAGACATCCGACTCATCGAATGGACCTTCGATCCCCTCGAAACCCGCAACGCTCATTTCAATCTCAATCGCCTCGGTGCCATCACCCGCACCTACATCCCCAATTTCTATGGAGTCACCACCAGTCCCCTCCATCGCAATCTCCCCACCGACCGCCTCCTCGCCGAGTGGCACCTCGACTCCCCCCGCGTAATCGCCGCCATCAACGACCTCTCTCCCGATGTCTCCGACGCTCCCGCCATAATCCACATCCCCGCCCCCCCCGCCGGTAGCGCCCGCCTTGGTAGCGCCTGCTTCTAGCGGGCGAGCCAAAGCGAGTCCCCGAGCGCTCTCCTCTCCTCCGAATCCGCCTCCACCTCCCTCCATCTCCTCCACCTCCTTTTCCTCTTCGTCTCAACAATCCCAAATCCGCTCCCAATTCCTCCTCCACTTCTCCAAAAACTACGCCGCCACCTCCGTCCGCCTAACCCCCTCCGGCGCCGACTACCTCCTTCACCCCTGGTCCGACTTCTAACCACTCCTTCCCTGTGGCACAGCGATTCCTCGCTGTGCTCTTGCAGTCTCCCGTTCCGTTCGTCATCCCAAACACGCCCCCATCCCCAAACTGTCATCCCGAACGCGCGCAGTTCGCGCGTGAGGGATCTGCTTTTCTTCATAAGCACAGCCCACCTATCCCACTCCCCCCTCCGCCGATCTCTGCGCCTCCGCGCCTCTGCGTTATCTTTTTCTTCCCCCCTTGTTTTTTCCCCGTTACTGCGAAACCATAGTCAGCGCCCAAGTCAGGAGCTTCTCTCTCTTCCCATGCAAATCCGTTCTCTCACTCTGCGCGAAATCCATCTCAAGCTCCTTGCTCCATTCGAAACCTCCATGGACCGCGTAACGGACCGCCGCATCCTCCTCGCCGAACTCAATGTCGAGGGCACCATCGGTTGGGGCGAATGCACCGCCGGCGAAAATCCCTTCTATTCCCCCGAAGACACCGACACCGCCTGGCACATCATCACCAAATATCTCTGGCCCAAGCTGAAAGGGAAGACCGTCGCCTCCGCCGCCGACGTCTGGCCCCTCCTCGAACACGTTCGCGGACACACCATGGCCAAGGCCACGCTTGGAAACCGCCGCGTGGGACGCCGAAGCCAAGCTCAAAGGTCTTCCGCTCTGGAAAGTGCTCGGTGGACAGCGTGAGGAAATTCCTTGCGGCGTCTCCATCGGCATCAAGGAAACCGTCGAAGAGCTAGCCGCCACCGTCAAAAAAGAACTCGACGCCGGCTACCAGCGCATCAAATTAAAAATCAAGCCCGGCAAAGATATCGCTCCTGTCCAATACATTCGCAATCTCTATCCGCGCATCAAGCTTTCCGTGGACGCCAACTCCGCCTATCGCGCCGAAGATCTCCCGCACCTCCAGCAGCTCGACGCTTTCTTTCTGATGATGATCGAACAGCCCCTCGGCTGGGACGACGTCTTCGGCCACGTCCCCATCCAGAAAAAGTCTGCAAACGCCCATCTGTCTCGATGAGTGCATCCACACCTACGAACAAGCCGAAGCCGCCATCTCCCTCGGCGCCTGCAAAATTATCAACATCAAACTCGGCCGCGTCGGCGGCCATCTCCAGGCGAAACGCATCCACGATCTTTGCCAGAAAAATTCCATTCCCGTTTGGTGCGGCGGCATGTTGGAATCCGGCATCGGCCGCGCCCACAACATTGCCATGTCCACGCAACCCAATTTTTCTTTACCCGGCGACGTCTCCGCCAGCGCCCGCTACTGGCACCAGGACATCATCAATCCCGAAGTCACCGTCACCCCCGAAGGCACCATCCACGTCCCCACCACCCCCGGCATCGGCTTCCTCCCCGTCCTAAAACGCATCGACACCCTCACCACCCGCAAACTCCACCTCACCTAGCGTGGCACAGACACTCCTGTCTGTGCTCTTGGGTTTCGCTGTCCCCCCTCCTCACCCGTACGGGCACGATAAATCGTGCCCTCCGGCCTTCATGGTAGCGCCTGCATCTTGCAGGCCAGCAAAAGCGAATCCGCGAGCGCCCTCCGTTCTCTATCTCTCTCTCGACTCCTTCCCAAATTCTCTGCGCCCTCTGCGGCCCCTCTGCTAACTCTGCGTTGAAATCCTCTCTTCCATCTTCTCTTCCCATTTTCCAATTTCCCTTTTCTACCCCCCCCCAATCATTCCCCCCACGCATCCACCAAACCAATTCTTTGCGTTGGACTCCCGCACCCTCTTCCGGCATTCTCCATCTGTAGTCTAGTTGTCGGCCCCGTAGCCGCACGGTAGCGAACCTCGTAGTTCCTTCCTTAGCCTTCCCTGGGCAACCCGTCTTGCTCCAGGTCCAATTCGGCTAGTTTCAATTTAAAAAAAGTAGCGCGGCGCTGCTGGCACCACCACTGCGCCTATCTCAAAAATTTAATCTAGGAGAATCAAATGAAAACCATTCAGAAGCTGTCTCTGCGTTCACTCTCGGTCTACACTCTCTTATTCTTCGCGCTTCTCGCCGGAACTGGCCCGCTCGCCTTCGGCCAGGAATCCGTCCAAGGCACACTCACTCTTCCCGTTGCCGCCAAACTTGGCAACACTTCCTTGCCGCCCGGCGAATATAAATTCTACGTCCACCTTCTCGGCCCAACGCTCTCTATGGAAGGCGTGCAAATCGTCTCCAGCCGCGTCGCCGTCCTCTTGATGGGCACCACCAAAGACGCCCCGCTCGCCAGCGCGCTCGCGATGGTCTCGCGTCCCGGCCCCAACGCTCCCAAAATGATCGACCTCGTGCCAGAAGGAAACACCGTCGCGATCCACGCCATTTCCCTCGACTCCCTCGGCCTGGTTGTCGAATTCTACGAATCCAATTCCAAAGCCGCCGTGAACGCACGCGTCACCCAACCCTCTTCCGCCGTAATCTCAGCCAAAGCCACCAACTAACCAGTGCGGCATCCCACGCGATCCCAACACAAAGAGGGCGGCCACCAGCCGCCCTCTTTTCTCTCGTTCCTCTTACAAAATCCCAACCTGAAACCCAAAACGCAAAACCTGGAAATTAAAACTCTTGAACTCTTAAACTTTTCAACTCTTAAACCACCTAACGCCCAAACTTGTGTACCGAACTCCGAGCTGTTAGCTGTTGACTGCAGACTGTCGACTGTCGACTTCCTTCCCCCTCTGCGAACTCTGCGGCCCCTCTGCTACCTCTGCGTTAAAATCTTTCCTCTCTTCCTTTTCCTCATTTTTCCGATTCCCCCCACCACAATCTTGCATTGGACTTCACTCCCTCAACCCGCTACGTTTGAACTATGACTAATAGCAACTCCATACTGGACCGCGACACCCGGGAGGTGGATCTGCTCCACGAAATCGGCAGCCGCCTCGCCGCCGCCGATCCGCTCCACGAAGTCCTTCGCAAAGTCATCGACTTCATCTCCATCGTCACCAAATTCGATTCCTGCTTCATCTACGTTCTCGAAGACAACGAACTCGTCCTGCGCTCCTCCAAAAATCCCCACGCCGAAGTAGTCGACCGCCTCAAGCTGCAGGTCGGCCACGGCATCACCGGATGGGTCGCCGAACACAAACTCCCCGTCGCCATCGGCAGCAACGCCTTCAAGGATCCGCGCTTCCTCTCCTTCAGCGAACTCCCAGAGGATCGCTTCGAAGCCTTTCTCTCCGTGCCCGTTCTCAGCCGAGACAAACTCGTCGGCGTCATCAATCTCCAGCGCCGCCAGCCGCACATTTATAGTCAGCGCGAAATCCGTCTCATCTCCACCATCGGTTTCTTAGTCGGCGCGGAAATCGAACTCGCTCGCCTCGAAGGCGCATACTCCGAACTCTCCGAACAACTCGACACGCGCAAAGCCATGGAACGCGCCAAAGGCATCCTCCAGCGCGATCTCCAGATCAGCGAAGAAGACGCCTACCTCACCCTCCAGCGCCAAAGCCGCCAGCGCCGCAAATCCCTCCGCGAAGTAGCCGAAGCCATCCTCCTGACCGACGAAATCAAGCGCACCCAACCCCTCGCCCGCAAACCCGACTCCTCTTCGTAGGGGCGGCTTCACGCCGCCCTCTTGGAGCGCCAATCTCCAGATTGGCCTCTCCGACGTAGGGCCCGCCTTCCGAGGCGGGCCGTTTCCCCCACGCCGCCTTGGTAGCGCCTGCATCTTGCAGGCAAGCCGCGGCCCAGCCCGCCCCGGGCGGCCGCTTTACTCTCGAAGCGCCAATCTCCAGATTGGCATCTCCGAAGCACTCTAGTCCCGCCTCTCTTCTCTGCGAACCTCTGCGCCCACCGCGCCTCTGCGTTAAATCTTTCCTCTCTTCCTCCTATCAGCTCGCCACCCTCCACATGCAATCCCGTATAATTAAAAAAATGCCCTCGCCCCTCCCACCCCCGTGCGCATAACCACCGCCGACGGCCACCGTCCCTCCAATTCCATCCTCTACTCCTGCATCACCCTCATCATGCTCATCTGGAGCATCAACTACCTCACCACCAAATACGCCCTGCGCTTCTTCGCGCCGCTCACCATGGCCTCTTTCCGCGTCGTCACCGCCGCCACGTTCATGCTCCTCATCTATCCCATCGCCGCGCGTCTTCCCGCATTTTCCGCCGACCTAAAAGCCCACAAACAAAAACGCACCCTCGGCGACCTTTTCACCTTCGCCTACCTCGGTTTTTTCTGTGTCTCGTTAAATCAGATGTGCTTCACGGTAGGTCTTCGTTACACCAGCGTTGCTCACTCTTCCATCATCCTCGGCATGGGACCCATCTACGCCCTGATCCTCGCCGTCCTTTTCCGTCTTGAAAATCTCACTTGGTCCAAAGCCTTCGGCATGGCCGTCTCGTTCTCCGGCATCGCTATCCTCGCCACCGGCTCCGGTGGAGTCCACCGCCACTCGCCTACGCTCCTCGGTGATTTCATCACCCTCTGCGGCTCCGTCGCCTTCGCTCTCTACGTCGTCCTCGGCAAACGAGTAGCAGGGAAGTACGACGCCCTCACCATGACCACCTGGAACTACGTTCTCGGCGCCGTCATCGTTCTTCCCATCGCCATCCATCAAGCCATCGCGCTCGGCCCGCTCCCCAATTGGCTTGCCATTCCCTGGCAAGCCTGGGCCTGCTTCCTTTTCACCGCGCTCTTCAGCTCCACCCTCGCCTATCTTTTTTACTTCTGGCTCCTCCGCTACCTGCAAGCCTCCCAGCTCAGCGCCTTCACCTATTTCCTTCCCGTCGCCGCCACCATCCTCGGTATCCTCTTCCTCAAAGAGCCCGCCTCTTGGCTCGAACTCCTCGGCGCCGCCCTCGCCCTCTTCGGCCTCTCGCTAACCGAATCCGCCCGCTCCTCTTAGTAGCACGGACTTCAGTCTGTCCTTTTCTTCGGCTCCCATTGGACGCAGGGTGACAATTATAGACGATACTCTTAGTACAACATTAGTTGCATAATAAGTTGGATTGCAGCAGCGAGGCGATAAACTAAAGCTATACAAAATGGTAAATCTCGCCAGTCAGACCTTCCACAAGCTGTTGCTGTGCGCGTTTTTCGTCGTGCTTCTCTGCACGCCGACAGCCTGTCAGACGAAGAATTCCAAACTGAAGATTGTTTCTCCCAGTGAGGGAGCAATCGTTCATACCGGAGGGACTTTTGAAATTCTGGTTACATCTTCGGCGAATACACCGTTCAATTCCGTGGCCGTCATCAGCGGTGATCCCTTCGGTCTGCGCCTATCTCAGGGTTCAACTCCCGCCCATCTCTCCATCGACGTACCGGCCGACATCAAGTGCGGAAAATACCCGTTTATCGCCATGGGAGCCGATGAATTTGGAAAGCCGGTAGAATCGGACCCGGTCACAATCGACGTTGAGCCAGGAGACCTTCCTTCCAAACTAATGACAGAGTACTCTTTCCTTTCTCTTACTGCTGGGATGAGTGGGATTCCCCTCACCATTCTCTCCGAACTCCCCGACAAAACGGTCTTGGATATCACGGAGTCTTCCCGCATTACTTTCGAGTCTCTCAACAAAGGGGTCGCGCAAGTGGATGAGAATGGATTTGTCACGCCAGTGGCGGCCGGGATTGGCTCCATCAAAGTGATTTACCGCTCCGATCAAGGCACTCGCACGCTTTCTATTCCGGTTGGAGTCGCGGCGCCGCCAGATCCTCCCTCACCTAAGTACATCTTGTCGATTCGCCCGGCGGCCCAAACTCTATCAGTTGGTGAGACCGTTACCTTCGAGGTGTCAATGAATCCCACCACGCCCGAGTTCCACGGTGAAGACGTTTCGCTACGACTCGCCGCGTTCATCGGCGCTTCCGGCACATTTAGCCCCTCCGGCCTCACCGAAAGTATGCGCGCCTCTACCTTAACCATCTCCATCGACCGGAAAGTTTCTGCCGGAATTTATCCGATTGAGGTTATTGGGACTGGCCCATCGGGTTATTCGACGGCCGAATTCAAGCTTACGATCCTCTCTCCCTCGAACTAAAAGCCTCGCTTTCGGCTCCTGCCTCAGCCCAGCAACCGCCAATCCCCGCACCCCTGGTAGCGCCTGCTTCTAGCAGGCAAGCCAGGCGACCCTTCCGAGGGGAGCGTTCCTATCCGAAATCCCCTCCGAAATCTCCCTACCTCTCCTCCCTCCGCGCCCCTCCGCGGCGGCCCTCCGTTACCTCTGCGGTAAAATCTTTTCTCTTATCCTTTCCTCCGATTACTACCGGCTAGCCGGCGGCACAATCCCATTCATCCGCAAATAAACCACCATCTGCCCGTAGTGATCGAAACAATGCCCCACCACCAGCGTCCCCATTCCCAATCGCGTCACCTTTCCCTCCCCAAACGGACTCTTGATGGGCGCCACCAGATTGCCTTCATTCACGCTCTCCGTCGCCTTCTCCGCATACGCGAACGACTCCTTCAAAAACTTCACAATCTCCGCCTTGCTCTTGATCGCCGCCGGACCGTTCTCGCTGCTCACGTCCACCGGAGCCTTTTCTCCCAGAATCGCCGCTCCAATCAGATAATTCACAGTCGCCACATGCTTCGCCTGCTCCGCGAACGTCCGCACTCCCTTAAATTCACCGCCCGTCGGCACAAACGAAAATTTGTCTTCCGGCATCGCTTCCACCGCCGAAACAAACTCCTTCTCCACCATCCCCACGCCCTGGCTCAGGACTTGGGCGATGGTGTGAGGTTCCGCCGCCTTCATCTCCTGCGCCGCCGCAAATTTCCCGCCCGCCAGCATCAGCAGCACGCCCAGCACTCCCATGATCTTTTTCATCGCGAATCTCCTTTTGCAAAGCGTCGCCATTGTAGACCGGAACCCTGTTCCAAACCCCATCAATCCCGCCGCCCCGCAAAAGGTTTGCGTAGTGGCCAGACTTTAGACTGGCCAGCAGTTCAATCTGTTTGCATTGCCCGGACTCACCACGAACCGACCCTCATCTCCGCGCAATCCCAATTTATTATCGCACCGGCAACATAATTAACCGTGCTATGCCCGAGCCGCTATTCGACAATGTCCTCGAAAATATCCCTCTTGATTCCGCGAAATACCTGGCGTTAAAATCTCCTAACGGGAGCGGCTAGCTGTCAATGGTAACCTCGCCCCCACGCGGGAAGGAGCATAGCCATGCCGCGCCTTGAAAAGTCTGCACCCAAAATTGTTTGTAATCCGCAACGCAACTTCATCCACCTGCAATTCTCCAGAATGTCCGATTGCGAACTGCTCCGTTTCGGCGTGGCCGCAAAATATAAGTCTTCCAGCACGGAGTGTGCTCCGCCTTCCGAACCCGATGACCTCGAGCTCCAGCTAAGCCAGGCGCGTGTCGAATGGAACAGGCGCCATCCCGACCTGCCGCTCCGCGATTCCTTTTAACTGGGTTAGATCCTTCTGCGACCTGCGTTCGTCGCGCGAACGCACTTCCTCGCCCGCACGATTTGCCGTATTTACGGCGCTTTGCCAATCCACCACAGCACCGTGGCCACCACTTTCCATGGCTGCTTCGGGTGTGATGGTCACCGAATCGTATCCCGTGTTCTCCGGCACCAGAACTTCCGTGTGGTCATAGCGGCGAAACCGCGAAACCGTCAATCCCCGGTCCTTGTGCCATGCAATCACTATCTTTCCATCCAGCTCGCTCAGATTAATTTGCGAGGAATCAATCGCCACAATGTATCCATTCAATATCAGCGGCGCCATGGAATTTCCCCGCACCCGCAAACAACTCGTGTAAGAAGGATTCGGACACCAGTCCCTTGGCGCCGCCATCATGCTCTCGATCGGAGCCTTGTTCAGCATGTGTACGTCGTCGCCTTTTTCGCCGTGCGCTCCGGCCACCGCGTTCAGCAGCGGCACGGCCACCAGTTGGATCTTCTCCGGCCGGCTTCGCAAGCCGCTTCCCGCGTTTACAATTTCCACGTGTTCCAGTTCAGACGCCCGAATGCTCTTCCCAATCGTCGGCAGCACCCGAAGGATATGTTCGCTGCGCAGGCCCGCGCGCTCCCAAAAATACCAGCAGCTTTCATCCCTCGCCAGATTTCCCAGCGCGATGTAGCCGTGCGAAGGCGGTTCCTGCGCCCCTCGCTCCCAGCGCGAAACCGCCATCGCGGAGAATCCCGTTCTTGCGCCAAACTCCGCCTGATTAAGTCTTGATCGCAAACGTAATGCCTGGATGGCTTGCGCCCACTGCGGCTTCGCGGTCGTTGTGGATTTTCTTTTCATCGAAAATCTCTTCCCGATTCCTACGGTACGCTAACGTACATTGATGCGCAATGTTGAAGTATTGACGGGAGGGGTACATCCAATGTGGGATCTACTGGGCTCGCGGGAAAAGTTCTGTTGCCTGTTAAATATAAGAGGATTCGTTTAGCGATGCCTGGCGGGTTCGCTGCTGCTTAACTGAGTTCGATCCTCCACTTCTCGATCTGCTCCGTCATCATTCCATAGCATTCGCAGGACGCTTCTTCCAGTTTCGCTCGGCTCTTGATCTTCACGTTCCCGCGCGAATAATCAATCAGGCCGGCCTTTTGCAATATCCCCGCGGCCACCGTTACGCTCGCCCTCCGCGTCCCCAGCATGTGCGCCAGAAATTCCTGCGTCAGCGGCACGGAATCTCCCCCCAGCCGGTCCTGCGACATCAGCAGCCACCGCGCCAGCCGCTCTTCCACTTCATGCAGCCGATTGCATGCGGCCACCTGCGCCGATTGCACCGCCATCTCCAGTCCAAATCGTTGCAGCGCCATCCCCAGGTTCGGACATGCCCGCAACACCCCGCCGATATCTTTCGCATTTACCCGAAAGCCATTCCCGGCCACTTGCATAAGCACGCGCGCGGGGCTGCTCCGGAATCCCGCTGCCAGCGGCACACCCACATACCCTTCTTTTCCGCACAGCCCCACCTCCACGCTCTTTCCCTCACCAGCCTTCGTCAATATCGAACCCAGCCCCGCATTCAAGAAATATCCGTATTTGATTGGCAGCCCGGCCTCGTTCAAAATCGTCCGCGTGGGCAAATCCAGGAATTCCAGCTTCGCGCAAACCACAGCCCACTCTTCATTTGGCAGATCCAACAGAATTTTATTCAGGACTTCCCGCCCGTCGACTCTACGCGCGGAATGATTTGAGGCCTTCTTCGAACGCGAACTCTTTGGACGGACCATTGGCAGGTTCCTTTGCGAAGGATTTGTCAGATTCGCAAGGAACTGCCTCGATGCCGGGCAGAGGAATGCTAGTTAGACAGGCCTTTAGTCTATCAGCCCTGCCAACCATCCGTCCGAATATCCCGTGGGGCCGGCTTCTTCTCCCGTAGCACATGCTTTAGCCTGTGCACTCTTCTCTTCCTTCTTCTCTTGCCCGTGTACTGGCCGGTCTTCAGACCGGCTCTTGGGTTTTCTTTCCGACATCCCCATCACAGCAGTTCCGCAAACTCCCTCCTTGCCCCCATCAATATCGGAATCTCCCCATCCGCCCCGTTCCAAATCTCAAAAAAATCCCCATACGCCTTCTTCGCCTTCTCCGTCTCCCCTGCCATCGCATACGTCCTGCCCAGATAAAGCCGGGCCAGTGCTCCCATCGGCTCATTCAAGACAATCCCTCGATGATCAATCACCTTCTGGAATTCCATCGCCGCCGCCGCCCCATTGTGTAAAGCCAGATACGCCTGCCCCCGTAACCAGGCAGGGTAAAGATAAGGAAATCCCAGCGGACCTCCCAATTCATATGGCATCGTCGCTTCCAAAACCCGCACGGCCTCCGCGGGATTGCCCGCGTTGATTGCAATCGCCGCATCAATCGTCGGCAAGCAGAAAAGTTTCAGCATCGTATTCGTTGGCGCCGGATTCTCCAGCGGCGCTACCAGTCTCTTTGCGCCGGCCCCATCTCCAGCCCGTGCCAGCGCCAGCGCCGCCAGCAGTTTCACCTCGCGCTGCGAAGATAATGCCAGCGCCGCCGCCACACTCTGTTTCGCCGCCGCCGCATTCCCGAACTCCGCCTCCCGCAATCCGCCCGACGCCCGCCACAGCGCCGCCGTCTCTTTCGAGTTGGCGCGCACCGCCGCCTCTGCCGCGCGCCGCGAGTAATCCCTCGCCAGTTTCTGCCGCCCGTAATATCCCTCCGTGTCCGCCTGCCCGGAAAGCATGGCGTCCTCGTCTCCCGGCCGTCCCATGGCCCATGCTATTTGTTGTTCCATTCCCGCGGCGTTCCCCCGCAGAAAACTCAGCAAATACAAATTTCCCCGAATATCCATCCCGTCAAAGCCGCTCGCCTGCGCCTGCTGCAACACCTTTTCCGCTTCCTCCGGCCGGTTCAGCGCAATGTACTCGAACGCCAGATTTCCGTAAGCCGTCGCGGAGGGCACCAGCTTCGCCGCCTTTTCCGTTTCCACCACCGCTTTTTCGTATTGCCCCAATTGCTGATACACCACTCCCAGATTCAAGCTCGGTGTGTCGTCCCGCGGGTAGCTCTTCGACCACAGCTCGTAAACCTCCGCCGCTTTTTCCAGCTCTCCCGTCACCGCGTGATAGTAAGTGGACGAAATCCGGTATCGCTCCCTTTCACTCACGCGCCCCCGCAACTCAAATGCCTTCGTCGCGTTCTCCGCCGCCAGCCCGGCTTGATTCAAATTGAAGTACACGCCGGCCAGCCCGGCATAGGCCAGCGCAAACTCCGGGTCCAGTTCAATCGCGCGCTTGAAGAAGGGAATGGACTCCGCATCCCCACTCTTTCTCCGCGTCCTGCCTGCGATGGTGTATGCCTTCAGCGCTTCCAGCGACGGCGTCGTCGCTTCCAGCGGCACATCAAATTTTTCCACCGTCTGCAGCGATTCGCCCAGTTGCTCACGCAACTCCGTCGCCAGCTTGCTCAGCGTCTTCAGCACCGCTGGCTTGTTCGCAGCCTGCCCCTGTTCCGTCGCCAGCGTATCCCCGCTCCCGCAACCAACCGCGCTCAGCCCGATCACGTACTGCGTGTCCAGATTGGAAATCGATCCCAGCACGATAGCCTTGCTGCCGGTCCGCACGCACATCTGCCGCGCCAGTTCCGGCGTCACATGCTGCCCCGGCTGCTGCCCCATCAGCCGCAACGTTCCCTCCATTTTCCGATCGGAAACAATATTCAGGAAGGGTGATTGGCTCAGTTGAATCGTCAGCGCCTGCTTCAATGCGTCGTCAAACACCGGATCGCCCGTCTTGTTATCAAAATCCGCCACCAGCACGCTGTCCTTTTCCGTCAGCGGCGCGCTCTTGCCCACAAAAGCTACCCGGTGTGATCGCAAGTAAATTCCGCCGAGCACTACGCCGAGCACAGCCACAGCCGCCAGCGTGCCCCAAATTATTCTCTTCCGCGAACTCGATTCGCTCTCCTTCGCCGCCGTGCTCGATCCCGCAGTCTCCCGGTGCGCCGGATCCGTGTCCCGTTTCAGCCGCCGCAAGTCCGCGGCAATCTCCGAAGCGTGCTGGTAACGGAGCGTGGGATCCTTCTCCATCGCCTTGTTCAGGATTCGTTCCAACTCCGGTGGCAAATCGGGATTTAATCGCACCGGCGCCACCGGATCCCGGTTCAGAATCGCGTCGAAAATTTCCGCCGTGCTCTCTCCCCGAAATGGCGGCTGCCCCGTGGACATCTCATAGAGCACCGCTCCAAACGCAAACAGATCGCTCCGCGCATCCAACTCCCTGGCCCGCGCCTGCTCCGGCGACATATACGCCACCGTCCCCAGAATATTTCCGGAACTCGTCAACGCTTCGGTGTCCAGATTTTCCGTCACCGTGCTGTCCGGATTTTCGCCCGTTCTCGCCGCCGTCCGAATCTTCGCCAGTCCAAAATCAAGCACCTTCGCGTGCCCGCGTCTGGTCACAAAAATATTCGCGGGCTTGACATCGCGATGAATGATGCCTTCGGCGTGCGCCGCCTCCAGCGCCTCCGCGATTTCGATTCCCAACTCAAGTACCCGCTCCAGTGGCAGCGGCTGGCCGCGCAGCATTTGCCTCAGCGTCTGCCCTTTCAGAAATTCCATCGCCAGATAGGGATGGCCGTTGTGCTCGCCGATTTCATAAATCGTGCAGATGTTGGGATGGTTCAGTGCGGAGGCGGCGCGGGCCTCGCGGTAAAACCGGCTCAGCGCCTCGGAATTTTTCGCAAATCCGTCCGGAAGAAATTTCAGCGCCACAAACCGCTGCAGCTTGGTGTCCGTGGCCTGGTAGACCACACCCATGCCGCCGTCTCCCAGTTTTTCGTGGACGCGATAATGTGCGACGTCCTGTCCTGCAGGCGAGAACGATTCCGTCATTCTCCGCCAATCTTAGGTCCCACCAAAATCCAAGTCAAACCACCCGCCCTGGTAGCGCCGCCATCCTGCCGGGCAGCAAGCGAGTCGACGAGCCGGCCCTGGGTTCCGCTTTCTCAACGCATTTCCGAAACCCTACCTGCCATCCGGAGGAACCACCCACTTCCGTGTAGGGGCGGCTTTACGCCGCCTTCTTCTCCGAATTCCGGGTTGCAATCCGCGCCTTGGTAGCGCCTGCATCTTGCAGGCAAGCGCGCGAGTCCGCGAGCCGGTCGGTCCTTCCTTCTTGCTTCCGAACCATCCCCACCGTAGACATCCCACCCCAACCTATGTTCGTATCAATCCCGCAAACCCGCGCGAATCCCCGCGCCCAAAAAAATCGAAAGGATCCCGATGCACCCCAACGGCAAACTAACCCTCGTCCTCCTAGCCGGAGCCGCCCTCGGCGCAGCCGCCACCAGCGCCCTCCACGCGCAGCAAGCCAAGCCTCTGCCCGCCTACGTCATCTCCGAAGTGGACGTCACCGATCCCGCCACTTTCCAGAAATACGCGCAGCAAGTCGCCCCAACACTTGCGCCCTACGGTGGCCATTTCCTCGCCCGCGGCGGCAAAGTCCTGCCAGTCGAGGGCCCCGCCCCCGGCCGCGTCGCCCTCATCGCCTTCGACAGCGCCGAACAAGCCAAAGCCTGGGAAGACTCCCCCGCCTACTCCGCCATCCGTACCATCCGCCAAAGCTCCGCCAAGAGCCACATCTTCATCGCTGAAGGCCTCCCGCCCCAATGACGACGAGTCTGTCTGGGTTCTGAGTTTTATAGGAATTCTAATTACCGACTGGCACTTAACGACCTGCACTTGCGCAAGTCACTCATCCGGGCAGATTACATATTCTCTTTAATCTTCTGCACCTTAATCACAATCCGGGTCGGCGAGGGATACGACACCGTCCCTTTCACTCCGATCCGCAAATTCTCCAGCTTCTGAAATTTGTGTACGTCGCCGTCCAGCTCCACAGTCTTCGTCATCTTCCCGCCGATGTTCACCTCATTCGGCATGCGCAATTCCCATCCCGTCGTCTCCGCTCCCATCGTGGACACCTTAACCAGAATCCCCGTCACATCCACCGTCTCCGGCTTCTGCGCCGCCGCGAACATCCCCACGCACAGCATCACCACGCCCAGCAACATCCCAACGGTTGCGATCTTCCTCATTCCGTCCTCCTGGTCCGCTCAGCGGTTGCGGCGATTCTACTCACAGCCGCGCGAAATCTCCCAACACTTTCTTCCGCGTCCGCCGTTTAATTCTGCGGCACGCTCTTTGGCTTCCATTCCTTGATCTTCGAAACCTGCAGCACCACCCGGTCGTGCGCCTCCACGCCCTGCTTGTGCACAATCGTTCCGCTCGCGGTCACCTTCAAATTCTCCAGCTTCTCAAACTTCTTGGCCTTGCCTTCCACCTCAATCGTCTTCATCGGAGTCCCGCCAAACGATCCCTCAGTGTCCAGGTCAATCGCCCATCCAGAAGTCTCCGCGCCAATCGCCATCACCTTCACCAGCTTTCCGGTCACGCTCACAGTCCCCGCAACCGGCGTACCCTGCGCCTGCGCGCGCCCCGCAAAGCACAGCGCCATTACAAAAACTAAACTTCCCACTCGCATCGCTCGATTCATCATCCCTCCCGTTTTCGCCATCCCCACAAACTCAATCGTGTCCCGCGCCCGCGGTCGCTCCGTCCACGCCCGTTTCCGCAACGCACAAGTACGCGGCATACTGATCCACCGTGCGATAGCCCACGCGCTCGTAAATCGGCCGCCCCATCTCCGTCGCGTGCAGCACAGACTCCTTCACGCCATACTCCCTGCGCATGAACGCGTCCATGTGCCGCAACACCGCCTCCGCATACCCGTCGCCCGCGATGCCCCGCGTCCGTCGCCATCCAACCCACGTAAGAAGCGCGTTCCACAAACGACACCGCGCCCCCAGTCACCGCCACCCCATCCTTGTACAACAAAAATCCATGATTCGGTGCCCGCCAAATCCCTTCGCAACTCATCTGCGCCGCATCGCGTGGCGTCAATTCGTGCGCCTCCGCATTCAACCTCGCGATCTCCTCCGCCATCTGCGCCCCGCGCACTTCGCGAATCTCTTCCCGCGGCAACTCCTGCCGCGCTGGCAAAAATTCCTCCGCCACCATCCCCGGCATCAGAAACAGCGCCCCTGCCCCCGCGCCCTCCAATCGGTCCGTCCTCGCAATCAGCAACCCCGGAACTCCCCGCGGCGCAAGCACGCCGCGAAACTCCCGCTGCAACCCTTCCAACCGTTCGTCGTCGATCCGCCCCTCCGTCATTGGGTACGCCAGATTAAACAGCGCCACCCCGATCCCGGCACAAGAAAACTCCAGTGAATCATGTTCCGGATGAAACCGGGAAGGGAAGCCCGACGCATACGAACTCCAAGCCGCCTGCAATATCCTCTGCGTATCCGAAATCATGGCGCACATTCTACACTCTCAAACCCAAACCAATTCCATCCCTAGCAAATTTTCCCTAACCCTCTGCGACCTCAGCGCCTCTGCGGTCCACTTTCTGTTTATCCTGTCCCAGCCGCAATATCTCAGCGCTAATCAATCCTGCCTCCTGCTATCTGCTCGCGGCTAACTGTTATCTGCCTACTCATTACTGCCAACTCGGCCCGCCTATGCTAACGTAACCCCTGTCACCCTCACCGGAGCCAACAAGTGTCCAACATCCCACATCGCAACGGCGGACCCAACGCGCGCATCGCCGTCATCCCCGGCGACGGCATCGGCAAGGAAGTCACGCCCGTCGCCGTCCAATGCATCAAAGCCGCCACCGCCAAGCGCCACCGCCCCATCGAGTTCGTGGAATTCGATTGGGGCGCCGACAAATTCCTCCGCGAAAACATCTCGCTCCCGCCCGGCGCCGTCGAAATGCTGCGCGATGAATTCGACGCCATCCTCTTCGGCGCCCTCGGCGATCCCCGCGTGCCCTCCAACCAGCACGCCGCGGACATCCTCCTCGGCCTCCGCTTCAAGCTCGACCTCTTCGTCAACGCCCGCCCTACCGAACTCCTCCACCAGCGCTTCACTCCGCTGCGTGACATTACCCCCAACGACATCCGCCTCATGGTCTTCCGCGAAAATACCGAAGGTCTCTATGTCGGCGTCGGCGGCTTCTATAAGAAGGACACTCCCGACGAGATTGCCATCCAGGAAGACGTCAACTCCCGCAAAGGCGTCGAGCGCATCATCCGCCACGCCTTCGACTACGCCCGCGCCCACAAACTTAAGCGTCTTTGCATGGCGGACAAGTCCAACGCGATGACCTTCGCCGGCGACCTCTGGCAGCGCGTCTTCAAGATCGTCCGCGCCGAATATCCTGAGGTCGACTCCCGCCACCTTTATATAGACACCCTCGCCATGGAGATCGTCCGCGACCCCCGCCAGTTCGACGTCATCGTCACCAACAATCTCTTCGGCGACATCATCTCCGATCTCGCCGCGCAACTCGCCGGCGGCCTCGGCCTCGCGCCCTCCGCCAACATCCATCCCGGACGCACCTCGCTCTTCGAGCCCGTCCACGGCTCCGCCCCCAACATCGCCGGGAAGGGAATTGCCAACCCCTTCGGCTCCGTCCTAACCGCTGGTCTGTTAATGGAATTCCTGGAACTGGAACGAAGAAGCTCAGTCCCTAAAACAATCCGTAAAATCCGCCCTCAACGACAACATCACCACCCCCGACCTCGGCGGCCCCAACACCACCGCCCAAGTCTCCGCCTACCTCCTAACCCACCTGGCGAAGCATTCTTAGCTCCCGGTACTGGCCGACCTTCAGGTCGGTTCCGTGGTAGCGCCTGCATCCTGCAGGCGACCAAGCGAGTCATCGAGCGCTTTTCTTCTTGGAATTTTCCGGTTGAAGCCACAAATCCAACCTTCAAGTACTTCCTGAAGGTTCACCGAACGCAACTCTCTCCGCATTGTCAATGCTTCAGCGAGACTCCTACCTCCTCTTCACCACCAACGCCACCAGCACCCCGATCACAAATCCCCCAATATGCGCCCAGAACGCCACGCCACCCGCCTGCGCCATCCCCAACCCGTTAACGCCCTCCAAAAACTGCAACACAAACCAATAACCCAAAATAAA
Organism: uncultured Acidobacteriota bacterium; assembly: GCA_963824925.1. Taxonomy (GTDB): domain Bacteria; phylum Acidobacteriota; class Terriglobia; order Acidiferrales; family UBA7541; genus Acidiferrum. The sequence goes on along the minus strand of CAWGRE010000018.1, from coordinate 170,963 downwards.
AATCGCCGGAACCGGAATCAGAAAAATGAAAAAGAACGTCAATATTTGGTGCCGCGGAAAATATACCGCGTACGCCCCCATCACCCCGCTGATCGCCCCACTCGCGCCCAACGCCGGGATCGCCGAATGCCAGTTGAACAGCACATGGATCAGCCCCGACCCGATCCCGCAAAACACATAGAAAAACAAATAGCCGATATGCCCGAACACATCCTCCACGTTGTCCCCGAAGATATAAAGGAACAGCATGTTCCCCAGCAGGTGCATCAACCCGCCATGCAGAAACATGCTCGTAAATAATGGATACAGCGCCAGACTCGCTGGCCCATGCCCCGCCAGGAGGGCAGAGATGTGGCTCGGCACTGTGGCATGGGCCAGCATAAACGCCTTCTGGGCGTGCGGCGGCAGCGTCGCCTGGTATACAAACACCACCACATTGGCCACGATCAGTAAAATGTTGACGAACGGAAACGTCCGGGTCGGATTAATATCCTTCATCGGAATCATGGGGCAGCCGCCAGCATACCAGACTTATTTTCCTCCAAAGCCAGCGACTAACCCGCCCCGTCGCGAATCGCTTACATATTTGTAGCGCTGGCTTTCATGCCAGCCTCTTCGATTTCAGCCACCCCGACGTTGTCCTCAGCCCCCGCCTTCCCGCCTTCAGTAGCGCCTGCAGCTTGCTTGCCCTGAGATCCGAAGGGTTTACCCTGAGCTACGAAGGGCAGGCAAGCGAAGCGAGTCCGCGAGCTGGCTCTCCGCTCTCTGTCCGCCAAAAGCCAGGGCAGGGAAGTACAATTCCTGGCAGCAACCCCCACACCCCAGCGTCCTATAATTTCCCAATCGAAAAATCCTGGTAAACAGAATATCTGGGCGGCGTTTTCGTTGCCAAAACACTGGCTGCCTCGGATTGCCAAACTTCAATCGCGACAAATCACTCTTCCGGGAATTGAAGTTTAAACGGTACGTGAGCATTCTTGGGCCCTCGGCAGCCGGCTCGAAGACTCGCTACTTCCCGGCCCTTCGAGTCTCAGGGTAAACCCTTCGGAGTTCAGGGCAAGCAAGATGCCGGCGGTACCAGCGACCGCGACGCGGGAGCCGCCGCTCCAGGGAAGAGGCCAAAAATGTCGGCGCGCCGACATTTAAAGTAAAACCTTAAGGTTGTTCGAACGTTCAGCGACGTCTTGGTAGCGCCTGCGTCTCGCAGGCAAGCAGCGGCGCAGCCGGGTCCGTCATTTCCCGGATGGGTGAAGGTGCGGTTGCGAGGAAGGGACTGTAAATGTCGGCTCGCCGACTCGCCCGCTTGCCGGCAAGATGCCGGCGCTACCGGCCGGGGCGACGTAAACCCGCAGATACAGAGGAGTGGCGGATAATGTCGGCGCGCCGACATTTAAAGTTTTACTTGAAGGTTGTTCGAATCTCCCGTAAGCGCGAGTTTCATTTCGGAACCACAAGTCTCTGCCACCTCCCCGGATCCCCTACCTCCTCCGATCTCCGCGCCTCAGCGTCTCTGCGTTATCCTTACTCTTTCTTTCCACAACTCCCCCACGCGCGCATTGCTCTACTTTCCCATCTATGTTATTTAATTTAGTCCTGCATGTGCGTTCCGCTTGCGCAGAGATTCGCCTTTCTCCCGCCAAGCGATCGCGCCGACATTTCATGCCTGCCCGCGAAACGGAAGCCATCATCTTGAAGACCTTCCCGCTGGGCGAGGCCGACCGCCTGGTCAGTTTCCTGGGTCGCAGTTCGGGTCGCATGCGGGGTGTAGCCGCTGGCGCGCGCCGCATCAAAAACCGCTACGGCTCCACGCTGGAACTGCTCGCACACGTGCAGCTCTGGTACGTTGAACGCGAAACGCGCGACTTGGTTCGCATCCAGCAGGCCGAGCTGCTCGAGTCCTTCAACAAAGCGCAGAGCGACTACGAGCTGTCCACCAGCCTTGCGCTGGTCAGCGAAACGGTCGAGCTGGTTCTGCCCGAGCATGAAGCTTCCGAGCCGATGTTCCGGCTCATCCTGCTGACGGTGCGCGAAGTGGAACGCCGCGGGAACGGAATTCTCCCGCTCAGCTATTTTGCATTCTGGACCGTGCGCCTGGCGGGCTGGCTGCCGCGCTTCGATGCTTGCGCCGAATGCGGCAAGCCATTTGGCGATCGCCCGGCGTTTCAGGCCTCTTGGCATCCCGGCCTGCTCTGCGAAGAGCATCGCCGCTCGGGCATGAAGCCGGTCTCAAAGGAAGCGCGGCATCTGGCGGAAATTTTCTCGCGCGAGGGTTTGGATAAACTCGACGCCGCGCTGGAATCGCAACCCTGGGCGAGGGAATTGCGCGAAGCCGCGCTAAACTGGATTGAGCATCACACCGAGCGCAAGCTCGCAACACGCGAACTGCTCGAAGCGGGATAAGTCTGTAGCTCACCCCTTCAGGGGTGAGGCTTTCCAAAGCGCGGGCAATATCGCGCCGGTGGAACGAAAACCCTCAGGCCTGCAAGGCCTGAGCTACAGGGCAGGGAACGATCGCAGCAGGGAGACATCGTGACGGTGAAAACAAAACCGGAAGCCAAACCCAAGGGCCTGCTTTTCCAGGACCTGATCCTCAAGCTTATGCACTTCTGGGGCAACGAAGGCTGCGTCCTGCAGCAACCCTTCGACACCGAAGTCGGCGCCGGCACCATGCACCCGGAAACATTCCTCCGCGTCCTCGGTCCCAATCCCGTATCGCGTCGCCTACGTGCAGCCCTCGCGGCGCCCCGCCGACGGCCGCTACGGCGAAAATCCGAACCGCCTCTACAAGCACTTCCAATATCAAGTGATCCTCAAGCCCTCGCCCGCGGACATCCAGGACATGTATCTACGCAGCCTCGGCGCCATCGGCATCGATCTTCGCGCGCACGATATCCGCTTCGAGGAAGACAATTGGGAGTCGCCCACGCTGGGCGCCTGGGGCATTGGCTGGCAAGTCCTGCTCGACGGTCTGGAAATCACGCAGTTCACCTACTTCCAGCAAAGCGGCGGGATTGATCTCGACCCCATCTCGGTCGAAATCACCTACGGCCTGGAGCGCATCTGCGCCTTCCTGCAGGACGTCGAGAGCGTTTACGATATTCGCTGGACGCGCGACAAATCCTACGGCGATATTCGCCTGGCCGAGGAGCAGCAGCTCTCTGAATACAGTTTCGACAAGAGCGACGCCAAGGCCCTGCGTGCGGAATTTGAGCTACACGAGAAGGAAGCCAAGGAACTCCTGGATGGCTGGAAGAATCGCGGTGAGACCATCGGCGGCTCGGCGACCGCGCTGAAGCGCTACCCGATCCTGGCCGCCTATGACCACTGCCTGAAGTGCTCGCACCTGTTTAATCTGATGGACGCGCGCGGCGTGATCTCCACCACGGAGCGCGCGGCGCTGATGCAGCGTGTCCGCACGCTGGCATGCCGGGCCGCGGCCGCGTACTTGGAGCAGCAAACGGGCGTGGCCCCGAAGGCGGGGGTGCGCGCATGAGATGGCGAGGCGTTCCAAATCGGGAAACAACGTTCGAACAACCTTCAAGTAAAACTTTAAATGTCGGCGCGCCGACATTTTGGGCAACTCTGGCTCTCTTGAACTCCGAATCCGTGAATACCAAACCTTCAGACTTTACTTTAAATGTCGGCGCGCCGACATTTTCGCCCTCGGTCTCCCGTAGGGGCGGCTTTATGCCGCCTTCCGCGTTTTTTGTACTGGCCGACCTTCAGGTCGGCGCTTCGACGGTTTGCCGCCCCGCCACGCTGGCCGGTCTAAAGACCGGCCACTACACAAACCGGATCTCTCCGTCGGTGTCCCGATGACTCCTGCTAAGAAATCTATGACCAAGACGAAAGCTGCAAAGACTGCCGTGAAGCCCGACCGCCGCGTCGAGCTTCTCTTTGAAATCGGCGCCGAGGAAATTCCGGCCGGCATGCTCCCCAAGGCCATCGCCGAACTAAAGTCCATCCTCGAGCGCCACCTCGCGGCAGAGAATTACCACGAAGGCGTCACCATCGAAACCTACGGCGGCCCGCGGCGGCTCACCGCCTGCGTGCGCGGCCTGCATCGCCAAACAGGCCGACGTCGAAAATGAAGTCACGGGCCCGCCGAAGACCGTCGCCTACGATGCCTCCGGCGCGCCCACTCGCGCAGCCGTCAGCTTCGCCGAGCGTCAGGGCCTGCCGCTGCACGAGGTCTACCTGGTGCAAACGCCCAAGGGCGAATATCTGGCCGCGAAAGTCACCAAGCGCGGCCGCAGCGCCCACGACCTGCTGCTCGAAATCCTTCCCCGCGTGATTCACGATCTCCCTGGCCGCGCACCATGACGTGGACCGGCCTGGAGGGCGCGCGCTTCATCCGCCCGATCCGCTGGCTGCTCGGCGTGCTGGATGGCAAGCCCCTGAAGTTTTCCTTCGGCGGCCTCACGGCTGGAGACACTACGGTAGGCCACCGATTCCTCGGCGTCGCAAAAATCGCCGTCAAGAATTTCGCCGACTACGAAAAGAAGCTCCGCGCTAATGGCGTGATTGTGCGGCCTGCCGAGCGCCGGGAAAAGATCGAGCGCGAACTGGCCGCCTACGTTAAACGCACCGGCCACCACGTCCACCCGGACGCAGACCTTCTGCACCTGGTCACCTACCTCAACGAATTTCCGCACGTCATCGAAGGCAGCTTCGATCCATCCTTCCTCGAACTGCCGGACGAGATCCTGATCACCGTGATGCGCGGTCACCAGAAATATTTCGCCGTGGAAAAGCGCGGCGGGGAACTGGCGCCGCACTTCCTGGCGGTGATCAATCTGGCCAAGGATTCCCAAGGACTGATCCGCGCCGGGCACGAACGCGTCCTGCGCGCGCGCTTTGCCGATGCGCGCTTCTTCTGGGAGTCCGATCAGAAAGTTCGGCTGGCGGACATCCTTCCCAAGCTCGACAAGATCACCTACGAATCGCGCCTCGGCAGCTACCACGCCAAGGTCGAACGCATGCGCGCCATTGCCCGCTGGCTCACCGAGCAGTGGTACAACCTCGGCATGATGCAGGCGCACGTCGCCGATGCGGACCGCGCCGCGGAACTTGCCAAGTGCGATCTCGCCACGGAAATGGTTCGCGAATTCACCGAGCTGCAGGGCATCGTTGGCGGTCTCTACGCCCGCGCGCAGGGCGAACCGGAAGTGATAGCCGATGCGGTTTACGATCACTATCGCCCTGTCGGATCTGGACGACCCTATTCCGCGCAACCTGATCGGATGCGCCGTGGCGCTGGCCGACAAGTTCGATTCGATCGTTGGTTGCTTCACAGTTGGCGTGGTGCCCACAGGCTCCAGCGATCCTTATGCGTTGCGCCGCGCCGCGCTCGGCATCGTGAAAATCATCCTCGACCAAAAGCTGCCCGTCTCGCTCTCGCTGGCCGTAAGCGCCTCGGCCCGTGCGCTGCTTACCAACGCGCCCAAGAAAACCGTGACCCCGCAGCAGGAGCAACAGGTGCTGGAATTCCTGCAGGACCGCGCCAAATTTGTGCTGAAGGAACGCTCCGGCTACGCCTACGACGAAGTGGCGGCGGTGTTCCGCACTGGCGCGGACGATCTGGTGGACGTCGAGAAGCGCCTGAAAGCGCTGAAGGCCATCCGCAAGACGCGCAATTTCGAGCCGCTGGCGGTCTCCTTCAAGCGCATCCGCAAGATTCTGGAGAAGGCCAACCTGTCCGCGGAAGAGTTGCAGACCGTCAACCCGCAATTGTTTGCCAAGGACGCGGAGAAAAATCTCCACGGGGCGGTGCGCAAGGCCGCGGCCAGTGTTAGTGTGAACAAGCGGGCGGGGAAGTATCAGGAAGCGCTCGATGAAATCGCCGGGCTGCGCAAAGCGGTGGACAGTTTCTTTGAGGAAGTGATGGTGATGGACGAGAACGAAGCGGTCCGCAAAAATCGCCTGGCGCTTCTGGCGGAGTTGCTCCGCGAGTTCACCACCATCGCGGATTTTTCGGAACTGGGCGGCGAAGCGTAGGGGCGGGTTTAGCCCGCCTTCCTGGTGTTAAGGGTTTGCCGAACGGATCAAAGGCGGCATAAAGCCGCCCCTACACCGGAAGCAAACCTTCAGACTTTACTTTAAATGTCGGCGCGCCGACATTTCCGGATTTGTAGGGACGGGTTTAGCCCGCCTTCTTGGGTTTAAGGTTTTGCCAGACGGATCGAAGGCGGCGTAAAGCCGCCCCTACACCGGAGGCAAACCTTAAGACTTTACTTTAAATGTCGGCGCGCCGACATTTTTGACGGCAAGGCGGTTTTTGTGGCACAGGCACTCTTGCCTGTGCAGCCTTGAGTGCTTGCAGTAGATCGCCGCACAGTCAAGAGTGACTGTGCCACACGAATTAAACTTTTCGGCGCGACGGGCGCTGCGCTCCAAACTCAATCGAGCGCGATCCCGGCCGCCAGTAAATGCAGTCCCAACTCAAGCGAGGCGTAACGTGAAAAAGTGGGTCTATTTTTTTGGAGCAGGCAAGGCAGAGGGCGACGGAACCTGGCGCGAAGTCCTGGGTGGCAAGGGCGCAGGTCTGGCGGAGATGACCAAGATTGGTCTCCCGGTCCCGGCAGGTTTCACCATCTCCACGGAGACGTGCGACTACTTCTATAAGAGTGGCAAAAAGTATCCCGCCGAGCTCAAGAAGCAGGTGATTGATAACGTCAAGAAACTGGAAAAGGTCACCGGCAAGAAATTGGGCGATCCCAAAAGCCCGCTGCTGGTCAGCGTGCGCTCCGGTTCGGCGCGCTCCATGCCGGGCATGATGGAAACCATTCTCAACCTGGGCCTGAACGACAAGTCCGTGGCCGGACTTGCGGGCGCAACCGGGAATGAGCGCTTCGCTTACGACGGCTATCGCCGCTTCGTGCAGATGTATTCCACCGTGGTGATGGGCATGTCCAAGGAAGATCTGGAGCACCGCCTGCGCGCGATGAAGCAGCGCATCGGCGTGAAGGAAGACACCGCGGTTCCCGCCAGCGGCTGGAAGGAATTGGTCGCCGAATACAAGGCCTACTTCAAGGAGAAGTCCGGCGAAGCATTCCCTGACGATCCGATGGAGCAACTCTGGGGCGCAATCGGCGCGGTGTTCGGTTCGTGGATGGCGGAAAAGGCCGTCACCTATCGCCGCGTGGAAAAAATCACTGGGTTACTGGGCACGGCCGTCAACGTGGTGCAGATGGTCTTCGGCAATACCGGCGACAATTCCGGCACCGGCGTCTGCTTCACGCGCGACCCGAGCACCGGCGAGAAGATTTTTTATGGCGACTACCTGACCAACGCGCAGGGCGAGGACGTGGTGGCGGGAATCCGCACTCCGGTACATCTCACCGAGCTGAAGAAGATCATGCCGAAGGCTTACGCGCAGCTCGAAAAGGTTCGAGTAAAACTTGAAGGTCACTACAAAGACATGCAGGACATGGAGTTCACCATCGAGGAAGGGAAGCTCTACATGCTGCAGACGCGCACCGGGAAGCGCACCCCGGCGGCGGCGTTCAAGATCGCCATGGACATGGCCAACGAGAAGTTGATCAACAAGGAAGAAGCGGTGCTGCGCATCAAGCCGGAAGACATCGAGCGGCTCTTCTATCCAGTGATCGATTCCAAGGTGGACAAGAAGGCGCTGAGCAGCAAAATTCTGGCGCACGGCATTGACGCAGTGCCGGGAGCGGCTGTCGGCAAGGTCTGCTTCTCCGCAGCGGAAGCCGAAGAGTGGGCCAAGCGTGGCGAGAAGGTGATCCTGGTTCGCCGCGAGACGAGCCCCGAAGACGTGGGCGGCATGGCCGTTGCGCAGGGCATTCTGACCGCGACGGGTGGCAAGACTTCGCACGCCGCGGTGGTTGCGCGCGGGTGGGGCAAGTGCTGCATCGTCGGCGCGGAGACCTTGGACATTGATTACAAATCGAAGCAGATGAAGGACGGCAAGAGCGGCAAGGTGGTGAAGGAAGGCGAATGGCTGACGCTGGACGGCAGCGAAGGCGTGGTCTACGCCGACCAACTGCCGCTGGTGACGCCGGAATTCCCGAAGGCCTATCAGACGATCATGAAGTGGGCCGACGAAATCCGCCGCCTGCGCGTGCGCACCAATGCGGACACGCCGCAGGACGCGCGCAAGGCCATCGAGTTCGGCGCGGAGGGCATCGGGTTGTGCCGCACCGAGCACATGTTCTTCACCGACTTCGAGCACCCAGAGAAGAGCCACGAACGGCAGCGCGCGATTCAGGAAATGATCGTCGCGGAAGACCGCGAAGCGCGCGTGAAGGCGCTGGACAAACTGTTGCCGTTCCAGCGGCGCGACTTCATCGGCATCTTCAAGGCCATGGACGGCTTCCCGGTGACCATTCGCTTGATCGACCCGCCGCTGCACGAATTCGTGCCGCACGAGCCGGCCAAGCAGGCGGAGCTTGCCAAGGAGTTGGGCATTCCGGTGGAAACCGTGGCGCGGCGCGTGGAGCAACTGCACGAGGCCAACCCTATGTTGGGCCACCGCGGCTGCCGCCTTTCCATCACCTATCCGGAAATTCTGGAGATGCAGGTGCGCGCCATCATTGAGGCGGCCATCGAGTGCCAGAAGTCGAAGGTGAAGGTGCTGCCGGAAATCATGATTCCGCTGACCCTGGATAAGAAGGAGCTGTGGATTCTGGAACAGGCCACGCGCCGCGTTGCGGACGACCTGATCAAGAAGGCCGGAGTAAAGCTGCCTTATCTGGTGGGCACGATGATTGAACTTGCCGCGCGCCGCGCTGCTGGCGAATGAAATCGCCGAGGTTGCGGAATTTTTCAGCTTCGGCACCAATGACCTGACGCAGACCACCATGGGGCTATCCCGCGACGACGCGGGCCGCTTCCTGCCAGACTACGTGGACGAGAAGAAGGCCGGTGTCTTCGGCGGCGATCCATTCCAGACGCTGGACCTCAAGGGCGTGGGAATGCTGATGCGCTGGGGCATCGAAAAGGGCCGCGAGACGCGTCCTAAGCTGAAGGTCGGCATCTGCGGCGAACACGGCGGCGATGCGGACAGCGTGAAGTTCTGCCACGAGATTGGCATGGACTACGTGAGCGCTTCACCGTTCCGCGTGCCCATCTCGCGATTGGCGGCGGCGCAGGCAGTGGTGGAAGCGAAGGCCAAGCAGAAGTCCGCGAAGGGCGAAGCGCAAGTAGGCGCTAACCCTCCGAGTGTAGGGGCGGGTTTAGCCCGCCTTCTTGGTTTGAAGGTTTGCCGAGCGGATCGAAGGCGGCGTAAAGCCGCCCCTCCACGAAACAAACCTTCAGACTTTACTTTAAATGTCGGCGCGCCGACATTTATGGATTGTAGGGGCGGGTTTAGCCCGCCTTCTTTGGTCTACGGTTTGCGAAGCGGATCGAAGGCGGCGTAAAGCCGCCCCTACAAGGTCGTGCTCCGGTGGGAAGAATTTTGTTGGCGGCAGCTCTCCTGTACTTGCTGGCTGGCGGCGCCTGCGCTGCGGACACACGGCTCACGTTGCACGGCAAGGTAGTCGATGAGAACGGACTGCCGGTTTCCAACGTTCAAGTAAAACTTGAAGGTTTACAGAAGGCGATTTTCACCGCTTCCACAGATGACGCCGGCTATTTTTCCATTTCAAATCTCGAGCCGGGCACGTACTCCGTGCACTTGGAGAAGATAAGCTTCTTCCTTCTGCGCGGCCAGACCATCGAGTTGGCGGCTGACGCCACGCAATTTTCGTTCACGACTGACGCACGCCCAGGAAGTGCGCGAAACCGTGGACGTGGTGGCGGATCCGAACCGCATCGAGCCCGGTGAAACCCAGCAATCGGCCACGCTCACCTCCGCGGAAATCTTCTATATCCCCATCCCCAGTTCGCACGACCTGCAGCAGAGCCTGGTGGCACTGCCGCAGGTGCTTCGCGACGCGCAAGATGTCCTCCACGTGGCCGGTGCACGCACCACGGAAACGCAATACCTGCTGGACGGATTTGAAATCGGCAGCCCGGTGAACAATTCGCTGACCATGCGGCTGATTGTGGATGCGGTCCGCACCGCTGAGGTGGAGACGGGTCGCTTCGGCGCCGAATATGCGCACCCCGGTGCCGCCCTGCTGCGCATCGAGACGCCGGAGGGCGATAATCACTGGCGCTTCAACGCCACGGATTTCATTCCCGGTATCAATGTGCAGGAAGGCGTGCACCTGGGTAACTACTATCCACGGTTCACCTTTTCCGGGCCGGTTGAAGCGGACAAGCTGTGGTTTCTGCAGTCGTTCAGCGTGGACCACACGCTTTCCGTGCAGCGGGATATTACGTCCGGACCGAATACGTCCGAGCAGTGGGGAGGCGATTCGTTCTCGCGCTTGCTGTGGCATGCGTCGGAGAACGACAGCCTGCACTTCAGTTTTCTCTACAACACAGAGAGCAACACGAACGCGGGTCTTGATGCGCTGCACCCGCAGCCGACCACGCTGGACATAACCGGCAACCGGTTCTTTGGCTCGGTGAAGAATCAATGGTGGGTGCGGCACACGCTGGTGGAAGCGGGCTTTGCGGAAGACCGCACCGACCAGGATTTCACGCCGCAGGGAAGCCAGCCCTATGTGCTGCTGGTGAATGGAGCAACGGGGAATTATTACCAGGCGCTTCAGCAGGACAGCCACCGGCACCAGTTTTTTGCCGATGCGATTCATCCGGGCGGAAAGTGGCATGGCTCGCACACAATTTCCGGCGGTGTGAATTTTTCGATGGTGGAGCTTTCGCAAAACGCCGCGCGCGGAGAAATCCAGGCTCTGAATGCCGCGCAGGCTAAAGTGCGGCAGACCGCGTTTGCTGGGAGTCCGCAATTCGATATCAGCAATCGCCTGGCCGGCGGATTCTTGCAGGATTCGTGGAAACTGGATGCGCACTGGGTGCTGCAGGCCGGGATCCGCGGAGATTGGGACCAATTTGTGCACGCGGCTATGGCGGAACCGCGCGTGTCCGCGAATTACCTGCCGTTTTCCGACGACCGCGCAAAGTTTTCGATTGGCTGGGGACTCTATAACATACCGTTGAATCTTTCTGTGTTGGGACAGACGCAGGATCAGCAGCAGGTGGACACGCTCTATGCTTATGGCAGCGCCTGCACACCGCCGCAGCCGATATGTTCGACGGGACCGGCGACGAGCAGGTTCGTGTTACCCGGCGGGGGATTGCAGCAACCCTACTTCAATATCACCAGCGCGGGCTGGCAGCAGCGCTTCGGCAGCAACACGGTGGTCAGCGTGGAATTGCTGGCGCGCAACGAGCATCACGGGCTGGTCTATGAAACGGTTAGCCCGGGGCAGATCGGCAGCGAATTTCTGCTGCAGACTTCGCGGCGCGACAAATATCGCAGCGCCACCGTGACCGCGCGGCACACCTTTGGAAACGGAGCGGTGCTCTTTGGCAGCTATACGCGCTCGAAGGCCAACACCGATCAGGACCTGGACCCCGTGCTTGGCCAATTGTATTTTGCGCCGCAGCAGGGCGGGCCGCTTTCCTGGGACGCGCCGAATCGCGCGCTTTCCTGGGGGACCTTTCCCACGCATATCTGGAGCATCGATTTTTCCTACCTGTTTGAATACCGCACCGGGTATCCCTTCAGCGTGATCAACCAGCAGCAATTCCTGATTGGCGCGCCGAATTCAATGCGCTTTCCGGACTACGCCAGCCTGAACATCAGCCTGGAAAAGAAATTTCGCTTCAGGAAGTATTTGTTTGCAGTGCGCGGATCGGTGATCAACCTCACCGGTCGCCAGAATCCAGACGTCGTGGTGAACAATATTGACGCCGTCGGCGTCACCCCGGCGTTTCTGACGTTTGAGGGCGGCCAAGGCCGCGCGTTCACCGGTCGGTTGCGCTTCCTCGGCCGGCATTAGGGACCGGTAGCGCCGGCATCTTGCCGGCAAGCGCGCTGACTTGTCGACGGGCTTTGCGATCGATGACTGCAGTCGAAAAACGAAAACTTCGCAGTCATCCCGTTCCAGAATGAGGTTAAAGCCGGGCGAATAGCGATCAGAGGCTCGCCGACTCGCTTGCTTGCCGGCAAGATGCCGGCGCTACCAAGGCAGCGTGACGTCGGCGGAACGACAGTGAAACGCAGATCGCAAACCTTCAGGTAAAACTTTAAATGTCGGCGCGCCGACATTTTGAGGTGAGAGTCGGCCTCTTGAACACCAAAGCTAAACCTTCAAGTAAAACTTTAAGGATGGTTATTGCAACGTTTGGTTTTTGCAGGGGTAGCTTTGTGCCGCCTTCTTGAATTGCTCCCATGGAGTGACTGAGTTCCGTGCGGATCGAAGGCGGGGTAAAGCCGCCCGTACATCAAGGACAGGAATGGGCCTAATAGCGGCCCGCCTCGGAAGGACGGGCCCTACGAAGCGGTGAAGAAATTAGAAGCGCGGGGGATGGGTTATGCCGCTGGTGACGCAGAACCACAGGACGGAGAGGAGGAGGGTGGCGGCGACGGAGATGCCGGCGATGATTTTGGAGCGGCGGGAGACGCCTTCGCGGCGCATCAGCAGAACCTGGCCGACAAGCAGGACCACGCACACGATGCCGAGGGCGGCGAAAGTGGCCAGCCACAAGACGCTGGGTGGTTCTGGCGCGAGGGACGGAAAATCCGGCCAGTGCCGGCGAATCCACGGATCAATCCAGACGTTTTCCACGGTGATGACAAACACGATCGCAGTGAGGAGCCAGGTGAGGCTCAAGGTGAGGGATTTGCGGATGGGCTGATGGAAAGTTATGGAAGCCATGGGCGTGCCTGCGCACTTCCAAAGTGCGAGGCGGATTCTAATCCAAATGCGGAGCCGACTCCAGTGTACAGAGGGTAAACTTTCAAAAAAAAGTCGAGTTGGTACTGGTACGGGGGATGGGTGGGCCAGGGGAATTCTCAGCGGCGGGATTTCCACTGGCGGGCTGGTGCGATTAGACTGGCGGCTGCTAACTTTGCGCAAATTTTGACGTTGAAGAGAATGTGCAGTGCATTGAACAAGGAAGAGATTAGGGTAGGGCCGGCCTTCGGAGGCCGGCCGTTTGGGCAAAATTGCGCTAAGGGATCGGCGGCCCGCCTGGGAAGGCGGGCCCTACAAGGAGAAGAGCGGATGAGGAATGGGGAGAAGCGGTGGGCAGCGGTGCGGGTGGTGGCGGGAATCGTCGCGTTGGCGGGGATGATGCTGGTTGGAGTCTGGCTGGCAGAGGCGCAACAGCACGGCCGAGGCGACGCACGGTGTGGTGCGGGCCAACATGGATCCCGCGGTGAAACCCGGCGACGATTTTTTCCGGTATTGCAATGGCGGCTGGATCGCGCGGACGGAAATTCCCGCGGATCGCGCGAGCGTGGGCGCGTTCCTGATTTTGCGGGACAAAAGCGACCAGCGGGTGAAGGGAATCATTGAAGAAGCGGTGAAAGCGAATGCCGCGGCGGGCAGCGATTCTGGGAAAATTGCGGACCTCTATCAATCATACATGGACGAAGCGGGAATCGAAGCGAAGGGAACCGCGCCGTTGAAGCCGCATTTGGATGAGATCGCGGCGATCAAAGATAAAAAGGCGCTGGCGTTCGCGCTGGGGAAGACGCTGCGCTCGGACGTGGACGCGCTGAACAACACGAATTTTCACACGCCAAATCTTTTTGGGATGTGGGTGGCGCCGGACTTTAACGATTCGGAACATTACGCGGCGTACCTGATGCAGGGCGGAGTGCAGTTGCCAGACCGGGAATACTACCTGGGACAAAGCGAGCGGATGAAGAATCTCCGCACGGAATACCAGCGGCACGTGGCGGCGATGCTGAAGCTGGCGGGATTTTCAGAGCCGGAGGCGCGCGCGGCAAAAATTGTGGAACTGGAGCACGCAATTGCGGAAAAGCACCTGAGCCTGGCGGATAACGAGGACATTCACAAGGCCAACAATCCGTGGAAGCGTGGCGAGTTCGCGGCGAAGGCTCCGGGACTGGACTGGGCGGAATATTTTCGCGGCGCTGGATTGGAGAAACGCGAGGCGTTCATCGTGTGGCAGCCGACGGCGTTTGCGGGTGAATCCGCGCTGGTGGCCAGAGAGCCGCTGGACGTCTGGAAAGACTGGCTGGCCTATCACATGATCGAAGCCTACGCGGGAGTTTTGCCCAAGGCATTTGCGGCGGAGCGCTTTGCGTTTTTCGGGAAAGCCCTGACCGGAGCTACAGAAGAGCGGCCGCGCTGGCAGCGAGCCATGGCACTGGAGAATGCGGAGCTGGGCGACGCCATCGGGCAGATCTACGCGAAGCAATATTTCCCGCCAGAGGCCAAGGCTCGCGTGGAAAAAATGGTGGCGAATATCGTGGCGGCGTTCCGCGCGCGCGTGGAAGCACTGACGTGGATGGACCCGGCGACGAAAGCGGAGGCGCAGGAGAAACTCAACACGCTGTATGTGGGCATCGGCTATACGGATCACTGGAAGAACTACGCGAAGTATGAAGTGAAGGCCGACGACGTGTTCGGGAACGTGTGGCGCGGTGGAATGTTTCTCTACCACGAGAACATGGAATTGCTGGGGAAACCGGTGAATCGCAGGGAATGGTCCATGACGCCGCAGACGGTGAATGCCGTGAACCTGCCGCTGCAGAACGCGCTGAATTTCCCCGCGGCGATTCTGGAGCCGCCGTTTTTCGATCCGCAGGCGCCGGACGCGTTTAATTATGGCGGGATCGGATCCGTGATCGGGCATGAGGTGAGCCACACATTCGATACCGAAGGCGCGGCGTTTGACTCGAAGGGGCGGGTGCGCAACTGGTGGACGCCGGCGGACCTGGCGCATTTTGAGGCTTCGACACAGAAGCTGGCGGAGCAGTATGACGCGTACCGGCCATTTCCGGACCTGGCGCTAAACGGTAAGCAGACGCTGGCGGAAAATATCGCGGACGTGGCGGGGCTTGCGGCGTCTTACGACGGGTATCACGCGGCGCTGGCGGGAAAGCCTGCGCCGGAGCAGGCGGGCTTCACGGGCGAGCAGCAGTTTTTTCTGGCGTATGGGCAGACGCGCGCGAGCAAGGCGCGCGAGGGGGCGCTGCGGCAGCAGGTGCTGACGGATTCGCACTCGCCCTCGGAATACCGGACGGACGCGGTGAGGAATATTGATGCGTGGTATCCGGCGTTTCAGGTGCAGGCGGGGGAGAAGCTTTATCTTTCGGCGGAGGAGCGGGTGCGGATCTGGTAGAAGAGAGGAAAAGGATTTACCACAGAGGGAGCAGAGGAGCCGCAGAGGACGCAGAGAAGCGAAAGACCACGGCAACCCAAGAGCACAGGCAGGAGTGCCTGTGCCACGATTAATCCTGGAATTTGGTGAAGAGGTTGTTTAGGGATTCGGCCAGGGTGGGGTGTGCGAAGACGGCGTCGCGCAGGGCCGTATAAGGGATGTGGCCCATCATGGCGAGTTGAAGTTGTGCCATGATTTCGCCGCCTTCGATGCCCAGCACGGCGGCGCCTAGGATCTGATTGGTTGCGGGATCGACGATCGCTTTCATGAAGCCGCGGGATTCGTCCATTTCCAGCGCGCGGGCCACATAATTCATCGGCATTTTGGCAACGCGGACGGCGCGGTTTTGCGCGCGGGCCTCGGTTTCATTCAGGCCGACGCGCGCGAGCTGTGGGTCGATAAAAACGGTGTAGGGAACCAGGCGATTGGCGGTGGAGGCGTTGCCGTTTTCGAGGATGTTGGCGCGCAGGATGCGGAAATCGTCATAGGAAATGTGCGTGAAGGCCGGGCCGCCCTTGATGTCGCCCAGGGCGTAGATATCTTTCGCGGAGGTTTCCAGTTTGTCGTTGACGCGGATGAAGCCGCGGGCATCGGTCGCGATTGCGGCGGCGGGAAGATTCAGCGTGTCGGAATTCGGGACGCGTCCGGTGGCGACGAGAATGTGCGTGCCTTCGACGGAGCGGACTTTTCCGGCGGTGCGGAATTTTGCGCTGACGTGATTGTGGGAACCAAAAACTTTTTCGACGGCGGAATTGAGATGAAGCTGGAGGCCGTCTTGGCGGAGAATTTCGGCGACAGCTTCGGTGATGTCCTGGTCTTCCCCGTGGAGGAGTTGCGCGGAGCGGTGAATGATGGTGACGCGGCTGCCGAGTCGGCGAAAGAGTTGGGCGAATTCCAGGCCAACGTAACCGCCGCCGAGGACGAGGAGATGCTGCGGGACCTTGGCGAGCTCCATGATGGATGTGCTGGTGAGGTAGGGCACACCGGCGAGACCAGCGATCTCGGGTACGCCGGGGCGGCAGCCGGCATTAATAAAGTAGCGGTCGGCCGTGAAGGGAAGTTCGCCACGTTTGGCGGTGCGGACGACGATGGATTTGGCGCCGGTGAACGAAGCCTCTCCGTAAATCAGGTCGAGATTTTTGGTCTGGGCGATGCGGCGCTCGTTGCCGGAGCGGAAAGAGATCACGATGTCGCGTTTGCGTTTGCGGACGCGTTCCATGGAAATGCGCAGGTTGCCGGTTTGGACGCCGTACTCGGGACCCCGGCGGGCGAGATAGGCCACGCGGCCGCTGGCGACCATGGTCTTGGTGGGCGTGCAGCCTTCATTGACGCAGGTGCCGCCGACGTGAATTTTTTCGACCAGCGCGGTGCGCAGGCCGGCGTTGGCAAGCGCCTGGCATAGGGGCGTGCCGCCTTGGCCGGAGCCGATGACGATCGCGTCGTAATGCTGCGGGGAAGGCATAAGAGTCGCGGGGATGAAGGTAGGCCACGCGGCGGGGGGTGTCAACACAACTCGTTAGGGAGAACGGAACGATAGCGTGGGGATCCTGAGCGGGGCCAGGATTGTCTCACTGAGAGTCCGGCGAGTTGGTCCAATCGCGGATGGAACTGAATGACTTGTCATCGGTCCAAACGCCTGTATCGCGAAACGCGATGAGCCTGAACGCTTCACGACCAGCATCCTTGTCGCAGAACACAGCGGACATCGCACCATATAAATTCGCATTGTAGTTAGAAGGACCATAAGTCTCAGTCAGCTTGGCATAGCCAATTTTGAGTTTTTTCCAGTCAGCGGGCGCGAGTTGCTCAGTCATGGTCTGGCAGTAGCAGGCAACCTCACCCATAACTTGGAAATAGAGCATTGAGCCAAGAGGCTCAGGATTTTTCGCCGCGGCCTCTTCGGCCAATTTCTGGATGTCCCCGAAGCTGCCATACCATTGGGGAAGCAGATAATGCGCGTAGGAGCGGTAGAGGTGATAATTCGTGGGTTGGATGGCGATCGCACTTTCGAAGAGTTCTCGGGCGTCTTGGTTGCTCCACCCCGCGTCCAAGGCCAGGTAGAGCATGGCGTCGAACCAAGCGGGATCATGTTCCTTCAGTTGCGCGGCGTCGAGCAGGATTTGCTGCGCGGCGGCGGTGCGCTCGTTGAACGCATGCCATTGCTGCTCGGAAACTGAATCGGCATAGGCGGTCCCCCGGCCGAAATTCGCGAAGCTCAAATACAATCTAGCCAAACTGATGCGGGCCGCGGACGATTCCGGAAAAGCCGCTTGCCAGCGCTTTGCCTTTTCGATGTAGCTCTCATAATCCGCATCGGTGATGGGATGGTAGGAAGCCGGTGATTCGATGGCGACGTAGAATTCATGACTCTTCCAGACTCCTCCGGGGAGAAAGGTTGGGTTGTCGCGGTTAGTTTGCGCGATCTTTTCCAGTTCGGCGAAGTTTTCGCTCAAAAAGATGGCCCGGATGTCGTCGCGATAGCGCCATGCTTCCTGAGGCGACACGACTGGATGTACGAAGTTCGGAACGGAAAGGCCAATGCCGTAGGTGCGCAACGCAGGCATGGCCAAATTAACCGGGTGGTACGACCTCACCGCGGGCGGATGGGATCGAATCAGGGTTAGGCCGGCGAAAAAGAGAAGTGGCACCAGCAAAAGGAATTTGAGGGGGATCGCGGGCCGCTCTGCTCTGATTTCCATAGAGAAATGGTAAGCAGTTAGATACGGCAAGGAAACTGTACTAAAGGGCTACTGGGGCGAATGTGGAAAGGGGCGGAAAAGGAAGCTGAGGTGCTAGGAGAGGAGTACTAGAAACCCGGGGGGCAAATGGGTACGGGCCCTCTATTCGCAAGCGAGGGGAGGGGGGCTAGCATGGAGGCAGTGTGGAACTGGTTTGTGTTCGCGGCGTCGGCGCTGGGATTCGCCCGCTTTGGGTGGGTTGCGGCGCGCGTCCAGGCCTGGAAAGATGCGACGGTTTCAAGCTAGCAGGTTAGCGCGCTCCAAATCGTAGACGGAGGTAGTTCGTATGGCGATTTTGCATTGTCGGAGTATCGAACGGCGGCGGACAGCGCGCGCGGTGGTAACCATTGAAATGGTGGTGACGGGGTTGGATGACGAGAAGCACAAATTTCAGTTCCTGACCAAGACGGTGTCCGTGAGCGCGAATGGCGGGGTGATCCTGCTGGAAGCGCCTCTGCCGGTGGGGCAGAAATTCCACATGGTGAACGAATTCAACCGCAAGAAAGCGGCTTGCCGGATCATATCGGTGCGCTCTGGAAAAGAAGGCAAGATGCTGGGCGCGTTTGAGCTTCTGTGCGCGGAGACGAACTTCTGGAGCATGGCGTTTCCCACGGCGGGCGCGAAACCGCTGAAGCGGGTGTTTGTGGCGAAGACGGTTTTGGCGCGATAGGAAGGAAAGTCTACAGTTTACAGCCGACAGTCCACAGCTAACTGCTTTCGGACATCGTTATGTTCCGCAATGAATCAGGCGTTCGGCATCGGAATCTTTCACATCGTAATTTCACTCCTGTTTATTAATTGACCCAGCAAGACGAAGTAACTAAACGACTTTGCGCGGGCCGGTGAGACGGGTGCGGCGCGCAACTTGCTCGGGTGTCTTTACGACCAGGAGGCGGAGGCGATGCAGCAGGCGGTGCAGGCTCCGGAAGCCGAAAAAAGCGAGGATCGGCGGAAGCATACGCGGCATCAGTGGGTGAAGCGCGTGGTAGTGCGTGTGGCGAACGGGAAGATGTTTGAGGGCACGAGTTTCGAGATCAGCGAGAGCGGAATGTCCGCGGTTTTTCCGAGTGCGGAGTTGCGATTGGGCGAGAGTGTGGAACTGAGTCCCATCCTGGGATACCAATTGGACGCGGTGCTGCGTCACACGAACGGGAAGATGTACGGTTTCGAATTTGTGGGATTGGGCGAAGAACAGGTGCGGAAGTTGTCGCAGCAGTGCAAGACCCTGCCGTTTTTCCGAACCATGCTGGACGTTTGACCGGGCACGCGGCCCTGTGGTGCCAACGGGCGAGTTGGCATACACTGCGGAGCCGTGAGCGAAACCCTTAAAAATTTATGCGTGGTGCTGGTGGGGACGCGGAATCCGCTGAACCTGGGCGCGGTGGCGCGCGCGATGAGCAATTTCGGGGCGATGGAACTGCGCGCGGTGCGTCCTTACGAGAAGGCGTGGCGCGAAGCGCGATCCGCAGTGGGCGCGGGCCAGGTGATGGCGCGTGCGAAGGAGTTCGCGGAGGTGAAGGCGGCGGTGGCGGATTGTTCGCTGGTGGTGGGAACGACGTCGGTGGGGAATCGCGAGTTGAAGCACCCGCTGCGCGATCTGGTGGAGGCGGCGCCGCTGTTGAAGAAACGGATGAAGACGGGGCGCGTGGCGGTGCTGTTTGGGTCAGAGAAGGTGGGATTGTCGAATGAGGATTTGAGTTATTGCCACTGGCTGGTGCGGATCCCGACGCGGGTGGAGCACCGGTCGATGAATCTGGGGCAGGCGGCGGCGGTGGTGATGTACGAACTAGGAGGTAGAGGAGGGAAAGGAAGTAAAGGAGGTAAAGGAACGGAATTCGTTCTAGGCCATGGTGAGTTGAAGGTGGGGAAACGCAGTGGGGAGAAATTTGCGGAGATGGAGACGGTGGAGAGGATTGGGGAGGCGCTGCTGGAGGCGCTGGTGAAGAGCGGGTACGTGGGAACGCGCGGGCAGGAACTGGCGGAGGAGAAATTGCGGCGGATGTTGCGGAGATTTTCGATGGAAGTCGGCGGACGCGGAAGTGTTTTTAGGGATGGTGAGAAAGATGTTGTGGAAGATGGGGGAGGGGGAAGGAAGCTAGCCGTGAGGCTTACGCCGTAAGTCTTAAGCTTAAGCCATAAGCCTTAAGCTTTGAGCGCTAGTTGTTGCTTCAAGCTCGCGGTGTAAATTTCAAATTTCCTTGCTCCGTTTCGCTAACCCAAAATCCTACGTGGACGAGGCGCACAGATTTTCGGTTTACCTCTTGCGGCTCATGGCTGCAGGCTCAGGGCTTATGGCTTGAAACCGCGAGCGCTTTCAGAAGAAGAGGCTCGCCGACTCGCCTGCTTGCCGGTAGGATACCGGCGCTACCATTCGGGGTAACAGGTTTCAGGTGAGGAATGGCGTTGGAGTGGAAACGGAATTGGAGTTGTGCCGGAAGGTGAGCATTTGCTCGAAGTGGATGCCGTAGCCGAGTTCGCCGGTGGAGAGGCGGCGTTCGTGAACGACGCGGCCGACGCATTGGACGTCTGCGCGGGCGCTGCCGGACAGATAAGTTGGGACGCGGAGTGTGAGGCCGAGGATGTCTCCGAGTTTTAGGCGCAGCGGGCTGCGCATGAACAGGCCGCTGCGGGAGATGTTGGTGGTTTCCGACGTGATATCGGGATCGGCCGCTTCCATTTCGCCGGAATGAAAGCGAACTGGAATCTGCAGCGCTTGACGTGGGGTGGTGCGCTTCTCGAGTTTCTGCATGTGCTTCTCCTGGCGCGAACGGAGAGGCCGCAGCGAAGAAAATTAAAATTCGGTAGGGAATTGAAGGATGCGCTTGCGCGGGGGGAAGTCAAGTACCAATGCGATTGGAAATTTTTAAGGTGGAGGGGGAGGGAAGGATTTGCCGCAGAGGGACAGAGGAAAGGAGGGATACAGGAAGAGCGAAGCGGAAATTGCGGGGTTGGATTGGCAGGGTGTTTAAGGAAATTTAGTGTTGGGAGTTAGGGAGTGGGGAGTTGAGAGTCGGGAGTCCCGAGTACAGAGTTAAGTTCGTTGACGGCGGGGAGTGTCGCGCCTACGGCGCTTGTTTTTTCGGGGTTGCGTCCCAGGGCTGGCGCCCTGGGCAAGACTATTTCGCGCCGCTGGCGCTACGTCGCGGACGGTGCGGGGTGGATTGTTGGTTTCGGGAGCTAAGGCTCGGAAACTTGCTGGCTGGTTCCAAGAGCGGACGCTCGGGGACTCGCATGCTTGCCGGCAGGATGCCGGCGCTACCCTTCGAGGCTCAGGGCAAGCAGGGTGGCGGCGCTACCGGAGTGGGAGCGGCACGGGAATTGGGGGGTGGTGGACCGCCGTTTCTAATTGGGAGATTGCGCGGTGGAGATTGAGGGGCGGGGCAAGGATTTCAGGACGCCCCACTGCGGCGTAGCCAGAAGTGCGCGGCAAGGCGCTGTGATCCGCGAGTAGAGGGCGGACCAACTGGATGCCGTAGCCGAGTTGGCCTTCGCCGAAATTAACCTCGTGGACCACGTGGCCGTACAAACGAAAGAAAGTTCGAGCGCTGCCCGAGATTTGCGTGGGGATGCGGAGCTTCAATGCGATCGGGGAACCGACTTTCAGCGGCAAAGGACTGCGCATCAGAATTCCGGTGCGAGAAACATTAAAAGTTTCCGAGCGAATCTCCTCAGCCGGATTCGGTTGCAACAAAATATGAAACCATAATGGGATTTCCACAGGGTGACGTGTGTCAGAACGCCTCTCCAGATTGGACATGTGTTTCTCCTTGTCCGTTCGGAGAGGCCGACACGGGTAAACTTTTTGTGAAGGGATGCGAAGGATAACTCCGCGCTGGGAAAAAGCAAGTACTTATTCGATAGGAAGAAAGTACTTTTGAAGTACCACTTTTTTTGGGAAGGTGCGCCGAATTGAAAAATTTTATCAGGTGGGCATCTTGAGAAAGAAGTAGAGGCCGAGGAAAAAGAAAATCAGGTCCGGAGACCAGGCGGCCAGCATGGGTGGGAGCTGGCCGATGCCGCCCATGGCTTCCAGAAGTGCGGCGATGGCCCAATAGGTGATGCCAATGCCGACGCCGAGGGCGATGCCGCCAACGGCGCCGCGGCTGCCGACCAGGATGGCGAAGGGAATCGCCAGCATCATGCTGATGGGCGCGATGAGCGGGTACGCGATTTTTTTGTGCCACTGCACGGTGAGAGACGACACGTCGAAGCCGGCAAGGCGCAGACCCGCGATGTAGTGGCGGAGATCGCGCCAGCTCATCTGGAAGGCCTGGATGACTTCGCGGTTGAAATAGCTGGGTGGCTCGACAAGTTCCGGCAGTGAAGTGACCTTGAAGGGCGCGTAATTGACGACGGTGCCATCGGAGAAATCACGGATCCAGCCGGATTCGAGGGCCCAGGTTTTTTCATTGTCGAGCCACTGCGCGCGATTGGCGAAGATGCGGCGCTTCATCTGAAAGGTGACGGGATCGAGTTCGATGACGCTGAGGCCGCCAAAGAGTTTTTGCGTGGAATCGAAGATATCGTAATTATAGACTTTGGAATTTTCGCCGAAGATCCAGCGCTGCGGGCGGGTGTAGGTCTGCGCGGGCTTGCCCTTGATCTGGTTGCGCAGTGCGTCCTGGCGCTGGTTGGCGTAGGGGAGATAGGTGTCGTCGAGAAGGAGCAGCGCGCCTGCGAGGACCACGCCGCAGAGAAGCAGCGGAAGGGCCAGACGATAGAGGCTGATGCCGCTGGCTTTGAAGGCGACGATTTCGTTGTTCTTGCTGAGCACGCCAAGGGTGACGAGCGTGGCGACCAGCGCGGTGAGCGGAGAGAGTTGATAGACGAGATACGGAATCAGAAAGCGGAAATAGCTGACCACGATCAGAAAGGGAATGCGGTGGCGAGCGATGTCGTCGAGAAGCTCGAAGAAGGTGAAGGTTTCAAAGAGCAGGATGAACGCTCCGAGGATGAGCAGGAAGTAATAGAAGAAGCGGCGGAGCACGTAGAGATCGATGATGGTTGGGAAATTGGAAGCGGTGCGCGGGAAGACTTCTCCCGTGGCTTCACCATTTTCGGCGGGGATTGCGTGCGGGCTTTGCTGAGCTGACGGCGGCGGCGCACCAGGCGGCGCCAGGCGATGAAGCGCGAGAGGAAAGGTAAGCGGAGAAGGCTCGCTCCAATAGCGTTCCATGCGCGGCAGGAGGGCGAGGCCGACCAGGACGAGGATGAAATTGGCCGCCCACATGCCGAGGAAGGGCGGGAGCACTCCCTGGCGAGCCATGCCGGCGCCGACGATGAAGAGCAGATAGTAGCCGGCGATAATCAGGACGGAGAGCAGCGAGCCGGCAGCGCGGCCACCGCGGCGAGGTTGCGCGCCAAGGGGCACGGCGATCAGCGCGAATGCGAAACACGCAAACGGGAATGCGAACCGCTGATAGATTTCCACGCGGGCTTCGCGCCAGCGCGGGCCGCGATCGTGGAGCAGATCGCTGAGCGAACGTTCCGGGATGCTGAGTGTGCGTTCCTTGGCGGAGGCGAGGGAATTGAATTCGATGGGCCAGTCGCTGCGCGCAAATCCGGTGACGGAATATTGATCCGGGCGCTCGCGCTGGAATTCGTGGGTGGTGCCTGAATTGAGGTGCAATTCCAGCTTTCCGAGCGCGGGTTCGGCGATGACGATGGCATCTTCGGCAAGCGTGATGCGGGAGCCGGATTCGCCGCCGGTCTCGAAGAGAAAAACACCGTGCCAGTGAGTGCCGCTGGCGGAGACATCGTTGATATAGAGAACCAGGTGAGGAAAACGCTCGTCGAAGACGCGAGGCTGCACTTGAAAGGAAATTTGCGAGGCGATCAGGGAAGTTTCGATGTCGCGGAAGGCGCGCAGGCTGCGGGGCGCGAGGACCAGCGACATTAGCAAGGTGAGCGCCGCGCCGATGACGGCGAGAACACCGACGGGAAGGAGGATGCGTTTGCGGCTGATGCCCAGCGCGGTGAGGGCAATGATTTCGCTATCCATGGACATGCGGCCGAGGCCGAGCAAGACGCCGATCAGGACGGCCATAGGAATGGTGAAGACCAGCAGGCCGGGGATGATGCAGAGGAAAAGCGTGAGGATTTGCGTGCCGGAACCACTGTGGCGGACGAAGAGTTCCATCAGGCGAACGAGTTTGGGAACGAACAGTACGAAGGTAAAAATGAGGAGGCCCAGGAGAGCGTGACGTACAATTTCCCGAACAATGTAGCGATCGAGGATGCGCATGATGCGAAACGTGAGTGTAACATGGGGATGCAGAGATACGGATAGCGGCGAGCAGAGAGCAGCGAGCAGGACGCAAAACCAGAGAAGGATTACCACAGAGGTAGCAGAGGGGCCGCAGAGATAACGGAGATGGTGCGGTTGGCCGGCGGCCGGAAAGTGTTCAGGAGATAGACCAGGAATGAATCGGATTCATTTGGTGGTGCTGTGGCATATGCACCAGCCGCAATATCGCGATCCAGAGACGGGGCACTATGTGCTGCCGTGGACGCGGCTGCATGCCACGAAGGATTACTACGGCATGGTGAAGCTGATGGAAGAGGTTCCGAGCTTCCATGCGACGTTCAATATGGTGCCGTCGCTGTGCATGCAACTGGAAGAATATTCCGGCGGGCAATTCAAAGAGCCGTGGTTTGATCTGGTGTTTAAGGATGCGGATGCGCTGACGCGCGAGGACAAGGCGGAAATCCTGGCGCGGGCGTTCCAGGTGAATCATGAGCGGCTGCTGACGCGCTGGCCGCGATTTCTGGAGCTGTACGACTGGTCGCGGGCGGCGGGCGGGGCGCAGGCGTTGATCACCTTTCGCGCGCGAGACTGGCGGGATTTGCAGGTGCTCTCGCAACTGGCGTGGATGGATGAAGCGTGGTTTACGAGCGATCCGGTGATCAGCCGGCTGGCGAATCGCGGGAAAGATTTCACGGCCAAAGACAAAGCGGATCTGAAGTTAAAGCAGTTAGAGATTATCCGGATGGTGCTGCCGGCTTATCGGGAAGCGGCGGCGCGGGGACAGATCGAAATCAGCACGACGCCGTTTTACCACCCGATCCTGCCACTGCTGTGCGATTCGGATGTTGCGCGTGTGGCGAATCCTGGAACGCCGCTGCCGAGGCGGGCCTTCCGGCGTCCGGAAGATGCGCGCGAGCAATTGCGGCGGGCGAAGGAATATCACGAGCGCGTGTTTGGCGCGAAGCCGGTGGGATTGTGGCCGAGCGAGGGATCGGTGTCTGACCAGACGCTGGCGATTGCGGCGGAAGAAGGATTCCAATGGTTCGGCACGGACGAAGGCGTGCTGGGACGAACGCTGAACGTGGGATTTTTCCGCGACTCGACGGGAATTGCGGCGAATGCGGATCGCCTGTACCAGCCTTGGCGTCTGCAAATGGCGACGACGGGAATCAGCGGGCTATTTCGCGATCATCACATTTCGGATCTGGTGGGATTCGTCTACAGCCGGATGGACAGCATGGCCGCGGCGGCGGACCTGCACGGCAGGCTGCGGCATATCGGCGAATCGGTGAAGAGCGACAAGCCGCTGACGGTGTGCATTTTTCTGGACGGTGAAAACGCCTGGGAATATTACCCCGGGAACGGGCGTGAATTTCTGCGGGAGTTCTACAAACGGATTGCGGCCGACGGCGATTTCCGGGCGATGACGGCGAGCGAAGCGATTGCCGCGGCCGACGGAATTTCCGTGACGAATACGATTTTTCCGGCTTCGTGGATCAACGCGAATTTTGATGTGTGGATCGGCGCCCAGGAAGACGTGGCCGCGTGGGATTTGTTGTGGGACGCGCGCGAAGCGTTTGCCAAGGCGGAGACAGCTCTGGAAAAAGATCGCCAGGGCGCGCCAACGAAAGAAGGTCTGACGGAGGCCAAGGAATCGCTGCTGGCCGCGGAGGGCAGCGACTGGTGCTGGTGGTACGGCCCGGAGCACAGCACGGCGAACGACGCGGAATTTGACGCGCTTTACCGCAAGCATCTGACGGGTGTTTACCTGGCGCTGGGACTGGTGGCGCCGGAGGAGTTGGCGAAGCCGATCAAGCGGATGCCTGAGCGGGCGTACCAGATTTTTCCGTCGACGTTTTTGAATGTGAAAGTGGATGGGATGGATTCGAGCTACTTCGAATGGCTGGGGGCTGGCGTTTATTCGCCGGAGCGGCGGGGCGGATCGATGCACGGGCGCGTCTACTATTTGAAGGAGTTGCGCTATGGATTCGAGGAAGAACGTTTCGTGCTGCGCGTGGAGTGCTTTACGGAGAGCCTGGGGGAACTGGAGGACCCGGAATTCCGGATCGTGATTGGCGGGAAACAAGAGTTGACGGTGGTGGTGAACCTTGGAACGCGGACGGGTGAAGGAATACGCGGTAGAGCAGAGCCTGGTTTGTTTGCTGAATCCGTGCGATCTGGCGGAAGTAGCGTTTCAGCGGACGCTGGAAGTGGCGGTACGGCGCGAGGCGCTGAACCTGGATGGATTGGCAAAGTTCACGGTGGGCGTGGCGCTTTGGCACGGGGGATTGCCGATTGATGTTTTGCCGGCCGAAGGATTTTTTGATGTGCATCTGGGGGAAGAGCATTCGGCCTGGGCGGCGGGGAAATAGACGGATTTGCGGAACGGGGTGGCCGACCTGAAGTTCGGCCAGTACAGGGGCGCATGGCGGAGGCGGGTTAGGTATGGGCGGATTGGTCACGCCTGTACGTGGGTACTATGGATGGACCGAGCGGGGGGCTGAAAAACTTAGGGAGGCGCGAAGCAGGTGCGGGCGGAGGAGTCTGCCTGTGGCGTGACGTTGTGGTGATGTAACGCTGCAGCGGTGTGCAGACGGATGGGCCACTGCTACGAAATTTCGCGGAGTTGACGGAGCAGGACCTGAGGGCGAGCGAAGTGTCATCGGCGACGGACATAAACGTGAAAAAGGGAGCGGAGGAAGCCGGCAAGGGTGAAGCGAAGACCCGGCGTCCGAACCCGGTTGCGCTGGAGGCACCGGTGAGCGTGGCGGGAGCGCGCCCGGCCACGGCGCAAGAGAAGCGCGAGCTCTTTAGCGAAGACACCACAACGGTGCTGGTATTCAAAGATGGGGCGGTGATTCAGCTATCAGCGGCGATCACCGTCGGGCAATTGCTATTTCTGACGGATAAGCGATCGAAACGCGAAGTGGTTTGCCAGGTGGTGCACAAGCGGAGCCACCGGCCGACGAGCTGTTATGTGGAATTGGAGTTCACCGAAGAGGTGGACAATTTCTGGGGCGTCTCGTTTCCGGACAAAGAGGAGAGCGACGATGTTCCGCGCACGGCCGAAGCTGTGGAGGCCGAAGAGACCACGGAAGACGATCGAAGCGAGCCGGTGGCTGCGCCGAAGACGGAGGACGTGGCGCAACTGAAGGATGAAGTGGAGACCTTGCGCGCGCAACTGCGCGAATTGCAGGAAAAGCAGGCCGCGGAAGAAAAGAAGGCGCTGGAAGAACGCGAAGAGCAAGCGAGGCGGCTGGCGGAGGCGGAAGCAGCGGCCAGGGCGGCGGCGGAAGGGGAAGCGCGGGCGAAGGCGGAACACTTGCGGAAGAGGCGCGGCAAAAGACGCTGATGGCCGACGAAGAGACGAAACGCGCCGCGGAGGAAGCGAGGAAGTGGGAAGAGGAGTCGATCGAGAGGGAGCGGGAACGGAAGCGGGCGGACAAGGAAAAGAAGGAACGCGAAGAGGCGGAACGCGAACGGGCCGAGAGGGAAAAGGAAGAGGGTCCGCGCCCGCCGACGATTGGGATGAGATTGCCCAGCGGGGCGCCTTCGGCAGCCGTGGATGCTGCGCCGGTTGCGACGCAAGCCAGTGGCAAGGATGCGGTTGATCCGCTGGAAGATTTGTTGCCCAAGCCGGCGCTGGATTTTTCCCACGCGCCGAAGGGACTGGATCCGAACGATCCTTACAACATTTACAAGCCGCTGCGGAAAAGGGCGGGGCTGGCGGAAATTGTGGCCGCGCTCGTCGTGGTGGTTCTGCTGATCGGCGGCGGGGGATTTGCGTGGTATCAGAATTGGCTGCCATTTTTGCACCATCGCGTGCCGGCGATGCCGACGTTGCCGAAAAACGCGCCGGTTGCGAAGGCGGCTGCGGTTGCGAAAGCGCCCGCTGCAGTGAATGGCGTTGCTGCGAACGCGGGGAATGTACAGCCGGGCGGAACTTCTGCGACTGCCACCGCTCCGAATGCGGCTGGGACTCCACCGGCGGCGGTTGAGAGCAAGCCTGGAACTGGCAGCGACGTGAAGGCTGAGCCGCCCGCTGAGAAAGCTGTGGAAGCAGTTGTAGTGGAAGAGAAGCCGGGGGAGAAAAAAGCGGAGAGCAAGAAGGAATCTGCGTCTGCGGCGAAGGCTTCGAGCAAGAAGGCCGCCGCGAAGAATCACGGGAAGGCGGAAACGAGTACAGAGTCGAAGCCCAAGCCTGCTTTGGCGGAAGATGTGAGCAACGCCCCGATTGAGCCGGCGAAATTGCTTCATTCGGTGCAGCCGATCTACCCGCCGGATGCGATGCGCGGTTACATCACGGGAGACGTGCGGCTTGAAGCGGAAGTGGATGCAGCGGGGCATGTGGGCGCGATGAAAATTTTGGTGGGGCCAGAGGCGCTGCGGCAGGCGGCGAAGGATGCGCTGAAGCAGTATGAGTATGCGCCGGCGACGCAGGGAGGCAAGGCAGTGGCCTCGAAGGTGGTGGTGACGGTGAAGTTTTGGTTTGATCCGTAGGAAATAAAGTTATCAGGAATCGGTAATCAGTAATCGGAAAGAGGCGCCGCGAGATGCGGCGTTTTTTGTTTTTAGAAGTGGATGAGAAATGGATTGGTCGAGCGTCAGAAACGACCTGAAGGTCGGCAAGTACATCTGTGGGGGAGCGGCCCGCCTCGGAAGGCGGGCCCTACGGCTTAAGGCATGGGAATTATGGCTTAGGGCTTACCGCTGGGCGCTTAGTTTGTGGGGACTACTTTGGCTACGGGGAACTTGAGTTCGATTTGGATTTGCTGGAAGTCGGTGGGGCCGATGTTTTGGGCTTCGTGGGTGGTGGCGTCGCTCCAACCGGCGGTGCCGGCTTTGACGGAGCGTTCCATGGATTTGCCACTGGGCAAGGTGATCTTCAGTTTTCCATCCGTCAGGAAATAGGAAACATTTTCGGGGTGCGAGTGCATCGGGGCGATCTGGCCGGGCTTGATGTCCACGGCGAGGACGCGGACGTGTTCGTTTTCGAAGATGACGCGATGGGAATCGCCGGCGACCTGGATGACGTCTTGGGGTGGGGCGGGGCGCGAGGTGGCGTAGAGGGCGGAAGAGGTGAGGAGAGTGGCGGCGATGAGGGTGCGGGAGAGGTTCATGGTGGCTCCTGGCGGATCCGACGTGGGAACGGCGGGATGATACAACAGAAAGTTTACAGTCGACAGTCTACAGCCGACAGTTTTCGGAATCCGGGTAGGACAGGCTTAAGCCTGTTCTACTTTTCCGACGCTCGCCCGCCCTTCGCATTTACCGAAATACCATAATGTGCGGTGGTGTACTTTCCGGATAAAGAACGTTTTGGAAAGGAATAGTTGAGTTTTACGGGGAAGCGAGGAGGATAGGAGAATCCGGCATTTGGGAACCTGTACGTGAGGCTCAGCTCGTGGAAAGAAAAGAGTCTTCCCGATGGCGAGGAAGTGTCTATCCAGCATTAGCCGCGGCGGTGGTTGCGTCGCACGTGGCGGTGTTGGCAGCCGCCCCGGCATGGCGCGGGCTGGGGAGCGACGTTCTGTGTACCGCCAGTGGCCTGGTGGTGGCATGCACGGCGGTGTGGGCGGCGCGGCGAGCGAATGGATTTGTGCGCATGTTCTGGATGTTCCAGGCGTGCGGATTGTTTTTGTACACGGCGGCGCAGGGACTGGCAACGGTTTATGACAGCATCCTGCACAAACCGCTGGATCAGCCGTGGCCGAGCGATTTGCTGTTTTTCCTGTGGATGATGCCGGCGTTTCTTTCGCTGTTCCTGGACGAAAAAGCAAAATCACAACGAATCGAGTGGGTGCGCTGGCTGGATTACGCGCAAGTGGGAATCCTGGTGGTGTCGCTGCACGTGTTTCTGTTTGAGGTGCCGTCGCATTGGAACATCCGGGAATTTTCGTTCGAGAGAATGGAGTTTGCAGCGACGTGCATTCGTAATGTCGCGCTGGTGGCGCTATTCGCGTGGCGGGCGAACCGCGCGCGCGAGCAGCAGGCGAAGTCGCTCTTCGGGCGGATGGCGATTTTTCTAGGGGCGTTCAGCCTGGCGGAATGCTCGTATCTTTACTTGCAGGTGTTCGAGCGGTTGCGGGTGGCTTCTTTCTGGGATCTGCCCTGGACGGTATCGATGGCGTTGGGGACGGTGCTGATAGTTGGCGCGAGCCCCGCCGATATCTTGGCGCGAGAGGAAGCTCCGAGAACCAAGAAACGCGAACGGTTGTATGCGCGGGCGGCATTGAAGCTGGTGCCGCTGCTTTTCCCGATGGCGGTGCTGTTGATGGCGGCGCATATTGCCGAGCAGCAATTTGCGATCGCGGTGATTGCGGTGCTCGCGTCGTTTGCGTGTTCCAGTGCCAGGATCGTGCTGACGGAGCGGCAACAAGTGCGGTCCGACGCGGCGCTGGGAGAACGGAACGCGCTGCTGAAGTCCGTGTTTGACGGGACGGGCGACGCCATTTTCGTGAAGGATGCGGCGGGGCGGTATCTGATCGTCAACAAGCAGGTGGCAACGTACTTCGGAAAATCGATCGAGGAAATTATCGGGAGGACGGCATTCGATCTGACCGATGCGGACTCCGCGCGGAATTTAACGAAGCACGACGAGAAAATCCTGGAGACCGGAGAGTGCATCACGGTTGATTTCCAGATGGTCCATGAGGGAACGAACCGGCATTACCTTGTAACGCGTGCGCCTTACCGCGATCGGGACGGCAAGATTATCGGAGTGATCGGTGTGACGCGGGACATCACGCAGTACAAGGGAATCGAGGAGCGGCTGCGGCAATCACAGAAAATGGAAGCGATTGGCACGCTGGCCGGCGGCGTGGCGCACGACTTCAATAATATTTTGATGGTGATCGGCGGGTACAGCTCCGTTCTGGCGGAAGCGCTGCGAACGAATGCGAAGTTGCACGGGCACGTGGAGCAAATCCAGAAAGCGGGGGAGCGCGCGACTTCGCTGACGCGGCAATTGCTGGCGTTCAGCCGGAAAGAGACGATCCAGCCGGCGCCGCTGAACGTGAACGACGTGGTGGCGGGAATTGAGAAGCTGCTGCACCGGCTGATTGGCGAGCACATCGCGATTTCCACGCAATTGCCGATGAGCCTGGGAATGGTGATGGCCGATGCGGGCCAACTGGAGCAGGTGATTCTGAATCTGGCGGTGAACGCGCGGGATGCGATGCCGGATGGCGGGCAGCTGTTCATCGAAACGCGAAACACGCTTTTGGGATATGGCTCGTCGAATGGGCCGAATGGCGTGAAGCCTGGGGAATACGTGGAATTAGTGATTCGGGACACGGGAGTGGGAATGAGTGCGGCGGTGCGGGCGCATGTCTTCGAGCCATTTTTCACCACGAAGCCGGCGGGAAAAGGGACCGGGCTGGGGCTTTCGACGGTGTATGGGATCGTGCAGGAGGCCGGCGGCTACGTGACGTTTGAGAGCGAGGCGGGAGCGGGGACGAGCTTTCACGTATTTCCTGCCGCGCAATTATTCGGCGGCGAAGAAAGCGGAATTCGCGGAAGAGGGCAGCGGGCGTCTGCACGGCGGAGAGACGGTGCTGCTGGTGGAAGACGACGCTTCGGTTTGCGAACTGGTGCGTGCGGTGCTGAGCAAGCAAGGGTATTCGGTGCTGGCGGCGCGGCGTCCGCAGGAAGCGGAAACAATTTGCCGGGAGCACGGGCAGGGAATTGATCTGCTGCTGACGGACGTGATTCTGCCGGAGATGAGCGGGCCGGAGCTGGCGAAGCGGCTAGTGGTAGAGCGCGCGGGGATGCGGGTGCTGTTCATGTCCGGATACATCGATGATTCGGTGGTGCGGCAGGAGATTCGGGAGAAGGGGATTGCGTATCTGCAGAAGCCGTTTACGCCGGGGAATCTGGTGAAGAAGGTGAGAGAAGTTTTGGATGCGGTGGTGGTGCGGTAGGGGGAGGGTGAGAAGAAAGAGGGATGAAGAAGGAGAAGAAGTTTTGTGCCGTTCGATCGTAAGAGCCCACCCTTAGAAGGCAAGGGTGGGGCACCCTCAAGTTCAGTTGATTAGTGACGCCAGGAAGCGGCCCGCCTCGGAAGGCGGGCCCTACGGGTTCGAGGAGGTCGGGGTGACGGGGAAGAGGAACCCAAGAGCACAGGCAGGAGTGCCTGTGCCACGGGAGGATTAGAAGAGTTTGACGGCTAGGCGTTGGGGGTTGGAGGTGATGGGGATCAGGGTGAGGAGGGAGTCGGTGCGGAGGCGGAGGACGGCGAGGTCGCCGGAGGAGTCGTCGGCGACGAGGAGCATGGTGGGCTTGGCGGCGGGATCGGAAGAGTCGAAGCGCATGACACCGGGAGAGGCGCCGACGTTGATGGGTTTGCCGACGCGGCGATTGACGATATCCACGGGAAAGATGCGGGAAGCGGCGCGATCCGCGATATACATTTCGGAGGCGTCTTCGGTGAGGATGGCGCTGGCCGGGGCGTCGCCGACGAGGACTGTATCGCCGACTTCGTGCGTCCAGGTATTGATGGCCTGCACGACGTGGGCTTCGGGCGAGAGAACGTAAAGTTCGCCGCCATCGGGTTTGAGGAGCATCTGCGAGGGGCGTCCGGCAAGTTCGAGATTGGTGAGCAGTACACCGCGCTGTAAATCCACAACAGACAAACGATTTTGCGAGCGGCTCATGACGAAGGCGACGGAGCTGGTGGGGAGAATTGCGACCTCATCGGGCTGCGGAACAACAGGGATGGATGCGCGCATTTGCAGAGTGGCGGGATCGTGGAGTGTGAGCGTGGCGCTGCCGCGATTTACGACGAGGATGGTTTTTTGATCCGGCGTGATGCGCGCCTGCACGGGTTCGGAGGCGGTGCGAGAGCGTCCGGCGATGGAGCGCGAGGCGGTGTTGATGGCGATGAGTTGGTCGGAAGCGGCGGAGGTGGTGAAGACGCGCTTGCCGTCGGCGGAGAAATCGAGTTCGAGGGGTGAAGGGCCGACGGGAATTTTAGCGAGTTCGTTGGAGCGCGTGTCGAGCACGAAGAGATAACCGCCAGCGCTGCTGACGCCCCAGATTTCCGGGCGCAGGGCGTGCTCGCGAAGATCGGAGATGCCGGGACCCGCATAAATTTTGTTGATGACGCGGAGGGATGCGAGATCCACAACGGAGAGAGAACCGTCCGAGGTGGCCACGTAGGCGTTGAGGTGGAGACCGGGGCGAAGGAAAGAGGGGCGATGCTCGCGAAGAAGAATAACGATGGAGAAAAGGAGCAGGACGGCGAGCAGAAAGTAGACACGGAAATTTCGGGAATGGGGCATTGCTGTAAATGATTTTACAGGAGAGTGGAAGAAAGGCGAGGGTATGAATTTTCTAATGTAGGAAAAGGTGACCAGCGCGAAGAAATAGCGACAGTTGGAACAGGGGTGTCTGGGCGGCACAAGAGTTTTGCAATGGGGCCACAAGCCGAATGTGAATGCGCTCAAGGCAAGCAGGTTAACGGGGTTCGTAGCAGGGGATTTGGCGGGTGATGTGCGTGGCTCCGCAGGGGGAGTTGCGCGCATGGACAATTATTTCTGGCGATGGCGAAGCGAAAATGGCGGGGCGGTGTGGCGCCGGCTGCTGCTGGCGTGCGCGCTGGGTGCGCCGGGGGTTTGGGGGCAGGGCGCACAGACGCCGCCGAAGGACCTTACCAGCACAAGCCTGGAAGACCTGATGAACGTAGAAGTGACTTCGGTCTCAAAGAAGGAGCAGAAACTTTCGGAAGTGGCGGCGGCGATTTACGTGATTACACCGGAAGATATCCGGCGATCCGGGGCGCGGAATATTCCGGACTTGCTACGGATGGTTCCGGGGCTGGATGTGGCGCAGATTGACGCGAGCACATGGGCGATTTCGGCGCGGGGCTTCAACCTGCAGTTCTCGAACAAGCTGCTGGTGCTGATTGATGGGAGGGCGGTCTACACGCCATTGTTTGGGGGAGTGAACTGGGACACTCAGGATGTGCCGCTGGAAGATATCGAGCGGATCGAAGTGATTCGCGGGCCGGGGGGAACGATATGGGGAGCGAACGCGGTGAATGGAGTGATCAACGTGATCACCAGGCGGGCGGCGGACACGCAGGGAGTTTTATTGACGGGCGGTGGCGGAACGGTGACGCAGTCGTTCGGGACCGTGCAGTACGGCGGAAAGATCAAGCAGGACACCAGCTATCGCGTGTTCGGGAGTTATCAGAGCACGGACCACTATCTGGATGCGGCGGGGCTGGATGCGAATGACGGCTGGCACCTGGCGCACGGCGGCTTCCGCGAAGATTCAAAACTGGGCGCGAAGGACACGCTGACGACGCAGGGCGATATTTACACCGGCGAGGCCGGAGCGACGATTGTGCATTCGGAATTTACGCCGCCGGACAATGTGAACGTGATCCGTCTGGAAAGTCTATCCGGCGGAAATATCCTCGGCCGCTGGAACCACGTTTTTTCAGAGCGAAGCGATACCACGCTACAGGTCTATTTCGACAATTACACGACCAATGGACCGGAGTCCGATGAGACGCGCAACACGGTGGACATCGATTTCCAGCACCACATCGCGCTGGGGAAACGGCAGGACCTGATCTGGGGAGGGGGCTACCGCTACAGCTGGGATCACACCAGGGGGACGGTGGACCAGGCGTTTGTGCCGGCAAGTTTTGGTGGGGACCTTTACAACTTGTTCGTGCAGGACGAAATCACCCTGAAGCCAAACCGGGTGAAGTTGTATGTGGGAACGAAGGTGGAGAACAACTACTTCACGAGCATTGACGTGGAACCGAGCATCCGGGCGGCGTGGACGCCAAATAACCGGCGCACGGTCTGGGGAGCCATTTCGCGGTCGAGTCGCGCTCCCACGCGCCGGGACACAGGATTATTTGCAACGCTGGCGGCGCTGCCGGGGCCGGAGGCGGTGTTGCTGCTGGGGAATCCCAATTTTAATTCCGAGCATGTGATTGCGTATGAGGCGGGGTATCGAACGCAGGCGACGCAGCGGCTTTCGTTTGCGGTGACCGGATTCATCAACCAGTACAGCGAGCTGGAAAGCATCGAAGGGATGGCGCCCTATTTCGATCCCAACTTTACGCCGCCGCTGCAGGTGATCCCGAACGTACTGGGAAACAAGATGCACGGAAACACGGAAGGGGTGGAAGCGAGCGCGATGTGGAAAGTGATGGACCGCTGGACGTTGAGCCCGGGGTATTCGTTCCTGCAGATGCATCTGCATCTGGATGCGGACAGCACGGACACGATCAGCGTGGCGGACACACAGGGCTCGAATCCGGTGAATCAGGCACAACTGCGATCGCACGTGGAACTGCCCAAGGGATTCTCGTGGGACCTGAATACTTATTTTGTGGGACGGCTACCGGCGCAACAGGTGGCTTCGTACACGCGCGTGGATACGCAGGTGACGTGGAAATTTCGCGAGCGGGCGTCGTTCAGCGTGGTGGGGCAGAACCTGCTGCAGGATCACCACTACGAATTCAACGATATGTTGCAGAGCGTGAATTCGTCGCAGGTGAAGCGGTCGGCGTACGCAAAATTGACGTGGGAGTTCTGAAGGTGCACGGAGCGCCGAAGCACGGGCGGGCGATTTCGAAAGCCGCGCGAGTGGCCACGATGGCGGTGGTGATGCTGGGGCGCTGGTGTGGGATGCAGGCAGAGGCGGGGCAGAGCGGAGCGTCGAGCGAGTACGCGGTGAAGGCGGCGTTTCTTTACCACTTCGCGCAGTTTGTGGAGTGGCCGGATGCGGCGTTCCGGGACGCAAGCAGCCCACTGGTTTATTGCACGATCGGGGCGGACCCGTTTGACGGGGCGCTGGAGACGACGTTGAAGGGGAAAACGATCGGAGCGCGGGCGATTGAGGTGCGGCACGCGAAGCAAGCTGGGGAATTGCAAGGCTGCCACCTTGTTTTTGTGGGGGACGGACAGAAGAAGCAGATTCCGGCGGTGGTGGCGGAGCTTCACGCGGCACCGGTGCTGATCGTGGGGGAGTCCGAAAAATTCGTGGAAGAAGGCGGGACGATCGGGTTTGTGCTGGAGGAAAACAAAGTGCGATTCGAAGTGAATCTGGGAGCGGCGGAGAAATCGGGCTTGCGAATCAACGCCAAGCTGCTGGCGCTGGCGAAGAGCGTGGTTGGGGCGCCAAAGAGAGGTTGAGATGCTCTACAGACGCAAATCCTCGATCCGGCAGCAACTGACGACCGTGGTGCTGTTCACGAGTTTTCTGGGACTGGGGATCGCGTGCACAGCGATCCAGTTGTATGAGCGGGCGAGCTTCCGAAGCGAACTGATCGAGGAAGTAAGCGCGCTGGCGAACACAGTGGGCGCGAACAGCGCGGCGCCGTTAACGTTTGAAGATCGCAAGTCCGCGGAAGAAACGCTGAGCGGATTGCGGGCGGAGCCGCACATCGTGGAGGCGTGCGTCTACAACGCCAAAGGCAGCGTGTTCGGAGAGTATCGGAGGGGCGGCAATCAAGGAGGGCGCGCGCTGGAATTCAGTGGAGGGGAGAGCGCGGAGTTTACGGCGGGCGCGCTGACGCTGCGGAGGAATATTTATCTGGGGGGAGAAAGAATCGGAGCGATCGCGATTGTTTACGAGCTGAGCGGGTATTACGCGAAGATGCGGCGATACACGATGATCTCCGGGCTGGTGCTGGTGTTTTCAGTGCTGGCAACGCTGCTGATATCCGCGCGGCTGATGAAGGCGATCACGGCGCCGATACTGGCGCTGGCGGGAGTGGCGGCGCGCGTTACCGAGGAAAAGGATTATACGCTGCGCGCGGTGGCTTATCGCGACGACGAAGTGGCAAGGCTGGTGGAATCGTTCAACCAGATGCTGGGGCGCGTGCAGGAGCGAGACTCCGCGCTGCAGGAAGCCAAGGATGATCTGGAACGCCGCGTGGAAGCACGAACGGCGGAATTGCAGCTGGAAGTGCAGGAACGGATTCAGGCGGAAGAGCAGCTGCAGAAATCGCTGAAGGAACTGGAAGACCTGAAGTTCGCGCTGGACCAGCACTGCATTGTGGCGAGAACGGATGCCCGAGGCGTGATCACGTCTGTGAACGAAAAGTTCTGCACCGTCTCAAAATATGCGCCGGAGGAACTGATCGGGCAAACGCACAAGATTGTGAACTCGCGGCATCACCCGAAGGAATTCTTCGATGGGCTGTGGGGAAGCATCTCCAGCGGCCAGACATGGAGGGGAGAGCTCAAGAACCTTGCTAAAGACGGAACTCCTTACTGGGTGGACACGACAATTGTTCCATTCCGCGGCGCGGATGGCAGGCCCTTCCAATATATTGCGATCCGAATGGACATCACCAACCTGAAACGCATCGAAGAGGAGTTGCGCGGGTCAAAGGACGTGGCGGAACAGGCGAGCCGCGCGAAGAGTGAGTTTCTGGCGAATATGAGCCACGAAATCCGCACGCCGCTGAACGGCATCATGGGCATGACGGATTTGGCGCTGGATACGCAATTGACGCAGGAGCAGAGGGATTACCTGGAGACAGTGAAGAGTTCTTCAGACTCGCTGCTGACAGTGATCAACGACATTCTGGATTTTTCGAAGATCGAAGCCGGCAAACTGGACCTGGAGTGCGCGGAGTTTGAGCTGCGCGACGTGGTGGAGAGCACGCTGAAGACGCTTGCGGTGCGCGCAGGCGAGAAGAAACTTGAATTGTTGTGCGAGATCGCGGCGGATGTGCCGGAGATGGTGCGTGGGGATGCGGTGCGGATACGGCAGGTGCTGACGAATCTGACGGGCAACGCAATCAAATTTACGGAACACGGCGAAGTGGCGCTGCGGGTGGAGAAGGAAGCAGGCACGGGGCAGGAGCTTACGCTGCGGTTTACGGTGGCGGATACGGGCGTGGGAATACTGGCGAGCAAGCTGAAGCTGATTTTCGATCCGTTTTCGCAGGCGGACACTTCGACGACTCGCAAATACGGGGGGACGGGGCTGGGGCTGACGATTTCCGCGCGGCTGGTGGAGATGATGGGCGGGAAGATCTGGGTGGAAAGCGAACTGGGGCGCGGGAGCCAGTTCCACTTCACGGTGAAGCTGGAGGGAAGCGGGAGCAAAGAAAGCAAGGCAATCCGGGACATGGCCGTGGAGCAATTGCGCGGGCTGCGCGTGCTGGTGGTGGACGACAATCCCACGAACCGGCGAATTCTGGATGCGATGCTGAGGAATTGGTTTATGCAGCCGGTATGCGCGGAAAGCGGAGAGCAGGCGCTGGCGAAGCTGCAAGCGGCGGCGGAAGGCGGAGAGGCGTTCCCGATTATTCTGACGGACATGCAGATGCCGGAGATGAATGGTTTTGAACTTGTGGAACGCATCCGGGAAACTCCCGAATGGAATGCGGCGACGATTGTGATGCTGAGTTCGGCGGGAGGCAGCGGCGACCGCGAGCGGAGCCGGGAGCTGGGAGTGGCCGCGTATTTATTGAAGCCAATCCGGCAGGCGGAATTGCGCGACACGATCGCGAGGGTGATGGGAGTGCGCGAAGGAACAGTGGCGACCCCGGTACAGGAACCGGTGGCAGCGCCGGCGCCGGAGAAGCGTGATGCGGCGGACAGTTTGCGCGTGCTGGTGGCGGAAGATAACGCGGTGAACCAGAAATTGATTGTGCGGCTGCTGGAAAAGCGCGGGCATCGCGTGACGGTGGCGGGCAATGGGCGCGAGGCGGTGGACGCGGCGGCGCGGGAGAGCTTCGATCTGGTGCTGATGGATATGCAGATGCCGGAGATGGACGGGTTTGAGGCGACGGCGATGATCCGCGTGCGGGAGCGGCGGTCTGGGGCGCATCTGCCGATAGTGGCGTTGACGGCGCATGCGATGAAGGGCGATCGGGAGAAATGTTTGGCAGGGGGAATGGATGATTATTTGTCGAAGCCGATTCAGCCGGGGGAGTTGGAGGAAGTGTTGGCGCGGTTTGCGAGGGTAAGGAAACAATTGTCAACAGTCGGCAGTTTACGGTCGGGGGAAAGAAGCTAGTAGATAGCAGCGAGCAGATAGCAGCAGGGAAGAGGGGAGAAAAGAGAAAGGCTTTACCGCAGAGGTAGCAGAGGGGCCGCAGAGGGAGCGGAGATTTGGCGGAGCGGGATAATTTTGGGGATGTATCGGGGGTCACAGAGGAAAGGGTGGGGTTGGGGCATGATGCAGGCTGGAGGCATATGCCAATTCAACTGGGACGGGAAATTCTGAGGGAGAAAGACGCCGCGCGGGGACAGACCGAAATTACGAACCTACAGACGACCGAACTGCAGCAAATTCAACGGGGACAAATTGGGCAGGAAACGATGCAGACGGTGCCAGTGCATCCGAAGGGGAGCCGCGCGCGGGTGCTGCTGAGCGCGGTCTTTGGTCCTTACGCGCAGGACGATGAATTTGGCAGCCGGGCGATGAACCCGATGGAGCTTTATCACAACCAGGTGACGCGGGCGCAGGGAAGCTTTTCGCTGCGGATGTTTCACCGGTCGTGGGGAATCATGCTGATCCAGGCGAACATCCAGGCGCCGTGCACGGTGCTGGATTTTCCGACGCGGGAGGATTTTGCTCGGGAATTGCGCGAGCAGCGGTATGACGTTGTGGGCATTTCCTCGATTATCGTGAATGTGGGCAAGGCGCGGGAAATGTGCCGGATGGTGCGGGAGATTTCGCCCGGATCGGTGATTTTGCTGGGCGGGCACGTGGCGGCGATTCCGGGGATTGAAACGATGGTGGACGCGGACTATATCGTGAAGGGCGAGGGGATTGCATGGATGCGGCGGTATCTGGGCGAGGACGATGCCGCGCCGATCCGGCACCCTTCGATTGTGTCTGGGTTGAAAACGCGAATCATGGGGGTGAGCCTGCCGGAGCGCAAGGGCGGGACGGCGGCGACGATTATTCCTTCAGTGGGTTGCCCGATGGGGTGCAATTTCTGCACGACCTCGGCGTTTTTTGGCGGCAAAGGAAAGTTTGTGAATTTTTTCGAGACCGGCGATGAAGTGTTTGAGGTGATGAGCCAGTCTGAACGCGAGCTGGGTGTGCAGACGTTTTTTGTGATGGACGAGAATTTTCTGCTGCACAAGAAGCGGGCGATGCGGCTTCTGGAGCGGATGAAAGAGGCGGGCAAGAGCTGGGGGCTTTCGGTGTTTGCTTCGGCGAACGCGATTCGCAAGTACACGATGCTGGAACTGGTGGAGCTGGGAATTTCGTGGGTGTGGATGGGGCTGGAATCGCCGGAGGGGAAATACGGGAAGCTGCAGGGCACGAACGCGGGGGAATTGACTCGGGAGTTGCGCGAGCACGGGATTCGCGTCCAGGGTTCGACGATCATCGGGCTGGAACATCACACGCCGGAAAATATCGGCGGAGAAATTGAGCGCGCGGTGAGTTACCAGACGGATTTTCACCAGTTCATGCTGTACACGCCGGTGCCGGGCACGCCGCTGCACGCGGAGATGACGGCGCAGGGGCGGATGCTGCCGGGCGTGAATCTGGCGGATATTCACGGGCAGGACAAATTCAATTTCCGGCACGCGGCGATCTCGCGGGATGAGTCCAAGCGGCTGCTGGATTGGGCGTTCTGGCGGGATTTTGAAATGAACGGGCCGAGCCTTTACCGGATGTGCCAGACGATGCTGCAGGGCTGGCGGAGATACAAAGATTATCCGGACGCGCGGGTGCGCGAGCGGTTCGCGCGCGAAGTGAAGAAGCTGGGGAGCGGGTATAACGCGGCGCTTTGGGCGATGGAGAAGGAGTTTCGGCGAGTGAATGAGGGCGTGAGCGAGCGGATCCACGGATTGCGGCGCGAGGTGGAGAAGGAGTTCCCGGTGATCGCGCGGGCGACGGCGGCGGTGGCGGGGCCTTATTTATTGTGGGCGGCGCGGAGGGAGGAGAAACGATTGGCGGCGGGGAAGACGTATGAGCCGCCGACGTTTATTGAGCGGAGGAATTGGGTGGAGGCGAGATAACGGCGAAGAAAAGGATTTACCACGGAGGGAGCAGAGGGGCCGCAGAGGGAACGGAGAAAGAGGTTTTGGAGGCTAAGGAGTTTGGTGTGGGGAGGGAGCGCCGACCTGAAGGTCGGCCAGTACATGTGATAGGAGGAGAGAGTGTTGCCGGGCGTTAGCGGGAAGAGGGCGGAACAGGCTGAAGCCTGTGCTACGGGGAGTTAGGGGAGTTTGGAGTATTCGGATTTGGCTTGGAGGAGGAGGGGGACGTCGGGGTCGGCGTCTTTCCAGAGGGCGAAGAAGTCTTGGTAGGCGGTGCGGGCTTTGGAGGTGTCGCCCTGAAGAACGAAGGTGCGGGCGAGTTGGAGTTGCGCGACCGGCGGGATGGGGCTGAAGGGGTTGACGGCGCGATGGTCGAGAATTTTCTGGAATTCGGCGGCGGCTTTGGGGGCATCGCGAAGTTGCATATACGCGAGGCCGCGGGCGAAGATCACGCGAAACGTGCCCGGACCGTACATTTCGCCGAGTTCGTATTTGCGCACAGGTTCCAGGGCCGCGATGGCTTCATCGGGCTTATTGCGATGGAGCGCAATTTGCGCGTGGACGTAGGGCGCAACGGAAAATTGGACGGTGGAGTCCGAAGGAAGTTCTTTACTCAGATCATCGATGAGCTTTTGCGCTTGCGGGGTATCGCCGAGTTCAGCAAAGGTCATAGCGGCGCTGGCACGAGGAAGGATCCTACCCGGAAGTCGAAGCACGGCGTTCGCTTTTTGCCGAGCACTCTCGTTGGAGCCGTGCAGGGAATCGCGAAGGGCTTCCGTACCCGTGATAAGGGTGGCGAGTTCCTCGAAACCGTGCTGCTTTCCCATATCCATCGCACGTTGCGCGGTTTCGCCGGAGAGCTTCACTTTCCCCACGGCATTCTGAAATGCCGAAAGCCGCTGTAAAAAAAATGCTTCGATGGCCTTGCCATTTGCCCAGGACATCTCGCGGTCGATGGCGGCCTGATCCGCCTGGAGCAGAGCGATGGCCAGCAGTGAAAAATGCACGCCGATCTGATCGACTTTCAGCGACTTGGCGGTGTCGGCGATGGACTTGGCTTCGTCGAAGCGATTTGTGTACGTGTAACAGGCGGTCATGTGCTGGTAGGCGAAGCCGTCTTTGGGGTCCACACGTTTGGCTTCTGTTGCGGCGGCCAGAGCCTGGTCGTAAAAGCCGAGTGTTTGGTACGAAAGGGAAAGATTGTCCCAAGGACTGGTGCTTTGCCGCGGATAGGTGACGGTCCACTGTTGGTAGAGATCGATGGCCTTCTCTTCGTCTCCAGTGACGATGTCGTAGTAATGCCCCTGAATGTAAAACCTTTCCAGTTCACTAGCGCGGTCGCGCAGGTTGTAAGCCTTGGTGAGGTATTCGTTGGCTGGCTGGGAACTGCCAAGATTGGAGAGCGCCACGCCGAGGACGGCATTGGCCATGGCGAAATTGGGATCGAGTTCGACGGCGCGTTTCAGTGGGGCAAGGGCGTTGTCATCTTCCAGGCGAAGGTGGAAGTTGTAGCCGATGCTGTATTCCTTGAGGGCTTCGAGGGAAGAAGTGGTGGCCTGTTCAAGGGGAGTGGCGAATTGCTGGACGCTGGAGATGGATTCGCCGAGTTTCTGGCGGAGGTCGGAGGCGGCGGTGTCCAGCGATTTCAAAACTTGCTCTTTGCCGGAGGCTTCGACTTGCTGGCGCGCGAGGGAGTCTCCGGTTTGTGCATTGGTGGCATCGAGCGTGATGACGTAATTGCTGCCGAGGCTGGCGATGGAGCCGGAGATGATGGCCTTGGCGTTTTCGCGGAGGGAGATTTCGCGGGCGAGGTCTTTGGTGACGCGCTCGTCGGGCTTGCGGCCCATGAAGCGGAGGGCGTCCTGGATTTTGGATTCGGGGAGGAGATTCAGGTAGGGAGATTGTTCGAGTTGCACGGCGAGAGCTTGCTTGAGCGTGCCGTCGAAGACGGGGTCGCCGGTGGTGTTGACGAAATCGGCGAGGACGACGGTGTCTTTATCGGTGAGGGCGCGGGTGTGGCGGGGGAAAAGAAAAATCGCGGCGACGGCGAGGACGGCGAGAACCGCAAGGCCGGCGAGCCAGGGAATCCATTTGCGCGAGGTTGCGACAGGCTGGCGGCGGATGCGCTGCCGGTTTGCGCGGGAATTGAAGTGGCGGAAGAGACCGCGGGAGTTGAGGCAGTGGATAGCTTTGCCGCCACGGAACCCGAAGCAGCGGTGGCGGACGCTGCGCTGGGCCCTTCGGAGTCTGCGGCGGGGATTCCGGTGAAGGCGCTGGGATTGGCGCCGGACTCGAGTTCGCGCTTGAGGCGCATTAGGTCTGTGCGCATTTCGGCGGCGGACTGATAGCGAAGGTTGCGGTCCTTATCGAGCGCTTTCTGGAGAATGGATTCAAACTTTTCGGGAATTTCGGGATTCAGGCGGACCGGAGAAACCGGCGCGCGATTCATGATGGCCTCGAAGATCAGGCCGGAGGTTTCGCCGCGGAAGGGCAGCTGTCCGGTGGACATTTCGTAGAGAACGACGCCGAAGGAGAAGAGATCGGTGCGCGGGTCGAGCTCCTTGCCGCGAACTTGTTCGGGAGACATGTAGGCCACGGTGCCGAGGGAGGTGCCGGGGCTGGTGAGCTGATCGGAGCCGGCGCCGATGGTGGCCATGGTGTTGGTGTCTGAACTGGCGCGGACGG
Source organism: uncultured Acidobacteriota bacterium (assembly GCA_963824925.1). Taxonomy (GTDB): domain Bacteria; phylum Acidobacteriota; class Terriglobia; order Acidiferrales; family UBA7541; genus Acidiferrum. Next base: position 127,071 of record CAWGRE010000018.1, on the reverse strand, counting down.
AGGAGGAAACTTTGGCGAGGCCGAAGTCGAGAATTTTGGCGTGGCCGCGCTTGGTGACGAAAATGTTGGCGGGCTTGATGTCGCGATGGACGATGTTTTCGGAGTGGGCGGCGTCAAGGCCGTCAGCGATTTCGATGGCGAAGTTGAGGAGGCGCTCCATGTCCATGGCGCGGCCGGAGATGAGGTGCTTGAGCGTGGAGCCATCGAGGAATTCCATGGCGATGAAGCGGTGGCCTTCGTGTTCGCCGATTTCGTAAATGGTGCAGATGTTGGCGTGATTGAGGGAAGAGGCGGCGCGGGCTTCGCGGCGGAAGCGCTCGAGGGCCAAGGGATCGCGCATGAGATCTTCGGGGAGGAATTTTAGGGCTGCGAAGCGGCCGAGGTCCGTGTCTTCGGCTTTATAGACGACGCCCATGCCGCCGCCACCGAGTTTTTCGAGAATGGTGTAGCGGGAGATTTTTTTACCGATGAGAGGAAGGGCGTCCGACATGTGGAGGTTATCGTAGAGGAGATTTATTGGTTGGGCAAGGGAGGAAGGAGAGGGGATTTCACCACAGAGGACACCCTCCTTCGCCGCAAAAAACGCAGCTACGGCGGGCAGGCAGAGGGATCGGAGATTCAGGTGAGGAGGCGGCGGAGGTCTTTTAGGAGGATGAAGAGGTGGAGGGGGTCGGTGGGGGACGGGAGGAAATCGAAGTGTTGGTAGAAGTGGCGGGCGTTTTCGTCTTTGGAGTGGACGGCGAAGGCGCGAATGCCGATGATGTCGGCGGCTTGTAGGGTGCGGAGTAACGCGTCACGCAACAGGGCCTGGCCGATGCCTTGGGCTTGCCAACGGTGGTCTACGGCGAGACGGGCCAGCAACATGATGGGGATGGGATGGCGCGCGAGTCCTTTCTTGATGCGCTCGGGGGTTTGTTCAGGAGAGACGTGCCCGGCGCCGAGGTTGTGATAGCCGACGATTGCGGAGCCAACGAGGCCGACGTAAGTTTGGGCGTCGCCGGCGTGCTGATTTTGCAGGGCGAATTTGGCGAGGTAGCGATTGAGTTCCGGGCGACCGCAGTCGAAAGATTCGACGGGATGATCGGGGCGGAGTTTTTCGATGAGGCGGGTTTCAGTCACTTGGCGGTGGTGGTGGCGTCAAAGAAGGAGGGAGATTTCAGGAGGCGGCGGAGGCGGGGCAGCGGGCGCGGGGCGGCGTCGAGAGCGGCGAGGAATTTTTTCCACTGCGCGGCGTTAAGAGTGAATTCGCGGCGATCGGCGAGGGCTTCGTTGGCGCGAGCGAGGGCGCTTTCGAGGACGAAGTCGCTGAGCGAGCGATTGGAGGCGGAGGCGGCGGCGCGAAGCGTGGACTTGGCCTTGCGAGTGAGGCGAAGGTCAAGTTTGGCGTTGCGGGTGGTGGTGGGCATGAGACTAGGGTGCGGCGAATTGTCGGACATTGTCACAGACAGGGAGTGCCTGTGCATCACGAGAATATCCAGAGGAGGAGGCGCAGGAGAGGAGGAAAAAGCGAAACCCAAGAGGGCACGATTTATCGTGCCCCTACAAGCAGTGCCGGCCTGCCCTTCCGGGCTTGGGGTGAACTAGAAGCGGCGAGACGAAAACCGCAGGAAGGCGGCGTAAAGCCGCCCCTACTTAGTTGACTTGGCGGTGGAGGACGGCGGCGATTTGTTGGATTTCGGATTGGAGGTCGGCGAACTCGCTCGGGAGGATGGATTGGATGCCGTCGGAGAGGGCTTTATCGGGTTGGTGGTGGACTTCGACGAGGAGGCCATCGCAGCCGACGGCTACGGCGGCGCGGGAGAGCGGGAGAACTTTGTGGCGTTTGCCGGTGCCGTGGCTGGGATCGACCATGATGGGGAGATGGCTGCGTTTTTTGACGGCGGGCACGACGGCGAGGTCGAGGGTGTTACGGGAAAAATCGGAGAAGGTGCGCACGCCGCGTTCGCAGAGGATGACGTTGTAGTTGCCTTCGCTCATCACGTATTCGGCGGCCATCAGGAATTCATCGAGCGTGGCGGCCATGCCACGCTTCAGAAGCACGGGAAGTTTGGCGCGGCCGGCGCGTTTGAGGAGCGAGAAATTCTGCATGTTGCGCGCGCCGATCTGGATGACGTCGGCGTATTCCTCGACGAGGTCGAGCGATTCGTTGTCGATCGCTTCGGTGACGATGCCGAGGCCGTAGTGTTTGCGAACTTTTTCGAGGATTTTCAGGCCGGCGAGGCCGAGTCCCTGGAAGCTGTAGGGCGAGGTGCGAGGTTTGTAGGCGCCGCCGCGGAAGAGGCGCACGCCGGTGGGCTTGAGGAGTTCGGCGGTGCGCAGGCACTGGTCCTCAGTTTCGACGGCGCAGGGACCGGCGACCATGGCGACGTGCGAGCCGCCGACGAGGACGTCTCCGGAAGGCGTGGGGATGCGCACGATGGTGGAATCGGATTTGGCGTCGAGGGAGACGAGTTTATAGGGCTTGGTGACGGGAATGCATTCGACAACTCCCGGCATGGATTCGAGGATGCCGAGGTCGAGCGCGTCTTTATTGCCGGTGATGCCGATGGCGGTGCGGCCGGCGCCGGGGAGCGGATGCGCTTTGAGGCCGAGGGATTCGATTTTTTCGCAGACGGAACGGACTTCGGCTTCCGTGGCGTGGGAATTCATGACAACTAACATGGGCGATTCCTTTGGGTGCGAAGAGAGGAGTGTACTAGAGGGGATTGGGAAGGGGCAAATTTGGGGGGAGGGGAGGTCGACAGTCTACAGTTTACAGTCGACAGTTTTCGGAGAGGAAACGGAAGAGAGCTCACCACGGAGGACACGGAGGGCACGGAGGAAGGCGAAGAGGGGATTTCACCACAGAGGTCGCAGAGGAGCCGCAGAGCGAACGGAGAGTTTGTGGTTATGGGTGACGTTTTTGGTGGGGGGAATTATGATGTGGGCGGATGGGAAGTTAATTAATTGGGATTTGGGAGGCGGACTTGGGGAAGAAATTTTTGGTTAGGGCGATGGGGTTGGCGGTGGCGGGGATTTTGGCGGCGAGTGGTTTGTTGACTGAAGGGGCTTGGGGCCAGGGGAAGAAGATGCCGAAGCCGGGGCTGGTGGTGTTGAGCAAGGATGAGAGCCGGTTGCTGCTGCTGGATCCGGAAACGTTTAAGGTGGCGGGGTATGAGTCTACGGGCGCGTATCCGCACGAAGTGGCGGTGACGGAGGACGGAAAGCTGGCGATCACGACAAATTATGGGGCGCACGCGGATGGCGATTCATTGTCTGTGATTGATCTGGACAAGCTGCAGGAAGTGGGGCACGTGACGTATCCGGGATGCAAAGGTCCGCACGGGATTGTGATCCAGGGGAACAAGGCGTATTTCACGAACGAGGGCGACAAGACGGTGGTGGTGTTTGATTTTGTGGCCAACACGCTGGACCAGCAGATTGTGGAGGGGCAGAAGAGGCCGCACATGCTGGTGTTGACGAAGGATGGGCACACGATTTTTGTGTCGAACGTGGAATCGAACAGCGTTTCGGTGCTGACGACGAAGGATGGCAAGGCCTGGGATCAATCGAATATCGGGACCGGGAAAGGGCCGGAGGGGATAGATATTTCGCCGGATGATAAGGAAGTGTGGGCGGCGAATTCGGGGGATGGCACGGTGTCTGTGATTGATGTGAAGAAGAAAAAAGTGGTGGAGAAGATTGATGTGCAGACGAAGCGCTCGAACCGGTTGAAGTTTACGCCGGATGGGAAGCTGGTGCTGATTTCGGATATGGGCAGCGGGGAACTGGTGATTGTGGATGTGGCGACAAGGAAACAGGTGAAGCGGCTGCCGCTGGGGAAAAGCGCGGAGGGGATTTTGATGCAGCCAGATGGGTCGCGGGCGTTTGTGGCGGTGAGCGGCGACGATAAAGTGGCGGTGGTGGATTTGAAGACGCTGGAGGTGACGACGTCGTTTCCGGCGGGGAAGAATCCGGATGGGCTGGCGTGGAGGAACTGAGGAAGTAAAGAGGTAATGAGGTAAGGAAGTAAGGAAAAGCGAAGAGGAAGAGGAAAGATAACGCAGAGACGCTGAGGGCGCTGAGGATTCGCAGAGAAGAAAAGACTGGGCAGTGATTCTGAAACTGCGGCAGTTACTCGAATCGGACAGTGGGTATTTCAATCCATTTCAAGCCGGGTTGGGCGGAATCTACTGCGACAACCACTGACTCGATTGCGTCGAATATTGATTTCCAGTGATTTGTGCTGAGGACGATTATCGCCAATTTCAGGTTTGCCAGATTTTGTTGCTTGTTCATGTGGCTATCGGCAGTGAGCAAGACTTCAAACCCCGCGTCCTCGGCAGCTTTGATTAACGCGCCGTTTTGTAGAGCGCCCCAACCTAATTGGTGGGCCGTGGCTACTTGATGATTGGTCAGATAGTCTCGGACCGGGGCCGGAGTGCACTGATCCAGCAGAACACGCATTAGCGGGATGATGCGGGAGCTTCGAGGCTGCGGCAGGCGAAGTCGAGGACCGCGTGGACGTTTTCTAGGGTTAGGCCTTCGTAGAGGGCCACGATTTCGGAGATGGTCAGGCCGTCTTCCATGTTTTCAAAGACGGCGGAGACGGGAATACGGGTGCCGCGAAAGACCCAGGCGCCGCCAAGTTTGCCGGGGATGCTTTCGACTGCTGCGCATTGGGACCAGTCAAGTGCCATCGATTGGAGTTTAGAAACGGGCAGGTTCGGTGTCAACGCTTAAGGAGGCAGCTGGGTTCGAAACAGATAAGAAAAAGGATTACCACAGAGGTAGCAGAGGGGCCGCAGAGGTCGCTGAGAAGAAAAGCTCGAGAACTGTCGGCAGGGATGTGCGGCGCGGAGTTGCGCGGCGGGAAGCAACTTGGGGAGAGAAAAGACTCGCGCGGGAGGTGGAGAGGACTATACTGAGGCGAAAGTGGGCCCGATAGACCGTCGGCGCGGAGTGGCGCCGGGATTGGAGATCGGCCATGCGCGTGTTACTTGGGTTTGTGGTGGCGGTTCTGCTGTGGCAGCAACCTTCCGCGGAGACTAAGAAACCAACCGAAGATAAAACCGCGGTGCAGGCGACGAGCGCTGCGGAAACGACAGGCGGGGCGGTTGCGGTGAAGGCGACTCCGGCTTCGCTGGCGTCCGGGAAGAAGATTTATTCCACGGACTGTTTGATGTGCCATGGAAAAGAAGGCGCGGGAGACGGAGATCTGGCGGTGGATATGAAGCTGAGCCTGAAAGATTTTCGGGACCCGGCGACGCTGAAGGACCTGAGCGATAAAGAGATGTATGAACTGATTGATAAGGGCAAAGGGAAGATGATGGGGGAAGAGGGGCGGTTGAAGACGGAACAGATTTCGGATGTGGCGAATTATGTGCGGTCGATGGGGAAGAAGTAGGGAGTCGAGGTTTAAGTTTTAAGTTGGACATCGCAGCTTGAAAAACGTCGGATGCAGTAGTGCAGGTTGTGGGACGCCAGGAACAATACAGGAATAATTTGGGCGCGAAATGGGTGATGGGTCGTGGTGTGTGCGGAGGAGGCGGAGGAAGAATTTACCGCAGAGGTAGCGGAGTGGCCGCAGAGGGAACGGAGAGGTGGGGATTTTGGAGGGAGCCAACCTGAAGGTCGGCCAGCACATTCGGGGGCGAAAAGGGCCCGCCTCGGAAGGCGGGCCCTACGGGAATGTAGAAGAAGAAGGCGGCCTGAAGCCGCCCCTACGGGCGCCTCGCGGCTCGGGGTTGGGAGGGTGTGTTAGAATGGGGGTTTAATGAGAGAGAGGAATTTGTGGTGAGCGAGACGGGGATGGCGGAATTTCCAATTATCGAGAACACGAAGTTTGAGCCGGAGGACGAGTATATTCCGGTGCCGCATGTGGAGCCTGGTCCGCCGGCGTGGATGGACGGGAGTCTGCGGATCGGCATACATACTTCGATTTCGGGGAGTTATCTGAACGCGCTGGAATCGGCGAAGAAGCTGGGGGCGAACGCGCTGCAGATTTTTTCGGCGAGCCCGCGGATGTGGCAGACGGCGAATGTGCGGATTCCGGAGTCGGATGTGAAGGCGTTTCGGGCGCGGCGGGAAGAGCTTGGGGCTGGGGCCGCTGGTGATTCACGCGAATTATCTGATCAATCTGGCGGCGGGGCAGCCGATGCTGCGGACGCGGTCGATTCAGGCGTTTCATGAGGAGTTGGTGCGCGGGCGGGAACTGGGCGCGGACTTTGTGGTGGTGCATCCGGGGTCGCGCGGGGATTCGACGATCGAGCAGGCGATTTCGACGATTGTGGACAGCGTGAAGCAGGCGGCGCGGCGCGTGCCGCTGGGGAAGATGCGAATTTTGATTGAGAACACCGCGGGGATGGGGACGGCGGTGGGATCGCGGCTGGAAGAGGTGGCGGCGATTCTTGTATGAATTGAATCGGGGGCAGAGGGCGGCTTCGGAGGGCCGACCTGAAGGTCGGCCAGTACACGAGGCTGCAGAGGGCCGATCTGAAGTTCGGCCACTACAATATGCGGCTTGTTTGGATACGGCGCATTTGTTTGCGGCGGGGTATGACATTAAGAGCGAGGCGGGGTTCGAGCAGACCTTGGAAACGATTGACCGGATATTGGGGCTGGAGAATGTGCCGGTGTTCCACGTGAATGATTCGAAGATTCCGCTGGGCGGACGCGTGGATCGTCACGAGAATATTGGGGATGGAAAGATTGGCGCGGAGGCGTTCGCGCGGATTCTGCGTGCGAAGCGGCTGGGCAGCGCGGGGCCGGAGGGATTGCCGGGACGGGCGTTTTTGCTGGAGACGCCGATTGATGATCCGGGCGACGACCGGAAGAATGTGGCGAAATTGTGGGAACTCGCGGGCGTGGAAGGGCCGGCGGCGGAGAAGGGGTACTCGATGATGACGCCGGGGCTGAAGAAGATGATGGAGAAGCGGGGAAAGAAGGTTAGCGCGCGGCATTTGCCGGCGGGTGGCAAGAAGTCTGGGCCGAGGAAGAAGTAGAGAGCGAACAGCGAGCAGATAACAGCTAGCAGAAATAAAGAGAAGGATTTACCACAGAGGTCACAGAGGGGCCGCCGAGAGAACGGAGAATTTGACGCAAAGATTATTCAAGGGCGCGGGGGGAATTGGGAGACGTGGGGGACTACAAGCCGCAGGAGATTGAGGCGAAGTGGCAGAGGCGGTGGGAAGAGAACCGCGTATTTGAGGCGGAAGCGGAACTCAAGGAAGTGGCGGTTGGCGAGTGGCCCTTCGGGGAGACTCAGGGTAAGCGAGTGGCGAGCAAGGACTCGTCAAGGAATGAGCCGGAAACCCCAGGAGCACAGGCAGGAGTGCCTGTGCCACGAGAGATTGGGGAGCAGAGTGCGCAGGCTAAAGCCGGTGCTGCGGGCAAACCGAAATATTATGTGCTGGAGATGCTGCCGTATCCTTCGGGGACGCTGCATATGGGGCACATGCGCAACTACACGATTGGGGACGTGGTTGCGCGGGTAAAGCGAATGCGCGGGTACAACGTGCTGCACCCGATGGGGTGGGACGCGTTTGGCCTGCCGGCGGAAAACGCGGCGATCAAGAACCACACGCATCCGCGTGTGTGGACCAATAAAAACATTGCGGAATTTCAGAGGGTGCTGCGGCGCTTCGGGTTCAGCTATGACTGGCGGCGGGAAATTTCCACGTGCGAGCCGGAATATTACCGGTGGAACCAGTGGTTTTTCCTGCGGATGCTGGAACGGGGCATTGCGTACAAGAAAAAGAGCCGGGTGAACTGGTGTCCGAAATGCTGCACGGTGCTGGCGAACGAGCAGGTGGTGAACGGGGGATATTGCTGGCGGCATGAAGATACGCGCGTGGAAGCGCGGGAGATTGAGCAGTGGTTTTTAAAGATCACGGCGTATGCGGAGCAGTTGCTGGAGGATTTGAAGCAGTTGGAGGGTGCGTGGCCGGATCGCGTTATTGCGATGCAGAGGAATTGGATTGGGAAGTCGGTGGGGGCGAAGGTTTGGTTTGCGATGGAGGGTGATTCAGCCGAAAGCTTGACCACACAGGCCACTGAGAGAGCCGAGAAGAACGGTGGCCTGCAGAGAAGAGACGCTACCGGATTGAGATTTTTACTACGCGGATTGACACGATTTATGGGGCTAGCGCGATTATTCTGGCGCCGAATCATCCGATGGTGGGGGAGTTGGTGGCGGCGGGGGTGGCGGACCCGGAGGCCGACCTGAAGATCGGCCACTACACTTCGGAGGGACGACTTCGGAAACTGGCGGCGATGAAGGCTTCTTCGGTTAAGGCGGAGGATATTGCTACTGCGGAGAAGGATGGGTTTTTTACGGGGCGGTATGCGATCAATCCATTTAATGGAGAGCGGGTGCCCATTTGGGTGGGGAATTTCGTGCTGATGGAGTATGGGACCGGGGCGATTATGGCGGTGCCGGCGCACGATGAGCGGGATAACGAGTTTGCGGTGAAGTTTGGGTTGGGGATTCCCGTGGTGGTGGCAGAAGAGAAGAACGGAAAACCTAACGCAGAGACGCTGAGGGCGCAGAGTTCCGCGGAGGAAGAAACCCCAAGAGCACAGGCAGGAGTGCCTGTGCCACATTTGTTTACGGAGTATGGGTATAGCGTGAATTCGGGGAAGTATTCGGGCTGACGAGTCGGAGGAAGCCATTGAGCGGATGGCGGCGGATGCGGAGGCCGGCGGGTTTGGGAAGAAGGAGACGATTTTTCGGCTGCGGGATTGGGGAATTTCGCGGCAGAGGTATTGGGGCACGCCGATCCCGGTGATTTATTGCGAGAAGGATGGGATGGTGCCGGTGCCGGACGATCAGTTGCCGGTGGTGCTGCCGGCGAATCCGAAGTTGACGGGCGAAGGGCAGTCTCCGCTGGCGACCGATCCGGACTTTGTGAATGTGCAGTGCCCGAAGTGCGGCGGGCCGGCGCGGCGCGATGCGGACACGATGGACACGTTCGTGGATTCGTCGTGGTATTTTTACCGGTACACGGATGCGAAAAACGATCAGGCGCCGTTTGATCCGGCGAAGGCCGCGTACTGGTTTCCGATTGATCAGTACATCGGCGGGATCACGCACGCGATTCTGCACCTGCTCTATTCGAGGTTCTGGTGCAAGGTGATGCGAGATCTGGGGTTGGTGAAGCACGACGAGCCGATTGCGCGGCTGTTTACGCAGGGGATGGTGCAAAAGGGCGGCGTGGCGATGTCGAAATCGCGCGGGAACGTGGTGGGCGCGGAAGAGATGGCGGAGAAGTATGGGGCGGATACGGGGAGGATTTATACGCTGTTTGCGGCGCCGCCGGAGAAGGATCTGGAGTGGAGCGAGGAGAGCATCGAGGGGGCGTGGAGGTTTTTGAATCGGGTTTATCGCGTGGTGGATAAACATGCGGGAAGAGAAGAGAAAGGCTTTACCACAGAGGTAGCAGAGGGGCCACAGAGTTCGCAGAGAAGTGCTGAGACCCCAAGAGCACAGGCAGGAGTGCCTGTGCCACCGTGGACGGACAAGGAGAAGGGGTTGTTGCGGAAGGCGCATCAGACTTTGCGGAGGGTGACGCAGGATTTTGAGGGGCGGTGGCATTTTAATTCGGCGATTGCGCAGATTATGGAATTGGTGAACGCGATTTATGCGGCGGAGCCGCTGGAAGAGGGCGTGCGGGCGGAGGTGCGGAAGGAAGTGTTGGAGTTGGTGACGTTGATGCTGGCGCCGATGACGCCGCACCTGGCGGAAGAGTTGTGGGAGAAGTTGGGGCATACGAATGGATTGTGGACCGTGGGATGGCCGGAGTTTAATGCGGAATTGGCGAAAGAAGATGAAGTGGAAATTCCGGTGCAGGTGAACGGGAAGGTGCGGGCGCGGGTTGTTGTGCCGGCAGGGTCGGGGCAGGAAGTGGTGATGGAGAAGGCGTTGGCGGATGCGGTGGTGGCCGGGTATCTGGCGGGGAAGACGGTGCGGAAGGTGATTTTTGTGGGGGATAAGATGTTGAATTTGGTGGTGGGGTAAAGCCGAGGGAATGAAGTAAAGAGGTAACGAAGTAAGGAAAAGGCGAAGAAGATCCGAGACGGTGGGATTCTTGGTTGAGTTGGTCGGGATGGCTTAGGTTGAGATCCTTCAGCCATCCTCGTCGGATGGCTTCAGGATGACAGGTTTTGGGAATTGGTGAGGAAGTAAGGAAAAGGCGAAGAGGAAAGATAACGCAGAGGCGCGGAGAACGCGGAGATTCGCGGAGGAAGAGACGGCGGAGAAAGAGACGGCGGAGAAAGAGACGGCGGGGGAAAAAGATAGCGGAGAAAAAAGAGTAACCCAAGAGGGGCACGATTTATCGTGCCCCTACATGTTTGGGGATGGAGTTAGCCGGTGCGCCGGGTTGGCGGATAGAATCGACGGTGAGGCGAGGTGCGGGGATGGAAGGGACGGCGAAGATGGCGCAGGGAGAGGCGAAGGGGATGTTGAAGACGGAGCGGGGCGGGATTGTGGTGCTGGATTTTGGGGGGCAGTATACGCAATTGATTGCGCGGAGGGTGCGAGAGCAGCAGGTGTTCAGCGCGGTGTTGCCGTGCACGTCGTCGGTGGAAGAGATTCGGAGGCACGAGCCGGCGGGAATTATTTTGTCGGGCGGGCCGAGTTCGGTCTACGACAAGGACGCGCCGGTATGCGATGCGGCGGTGCTGGTGCAGGGGATTCCCGTGCTGGGGATCTGTTATGGAATGCAGTGGATGGCGAAGAATCTGGGCGGGAAAGTGGAACCGGTGCAGCGGCGGGAATACGGGCCGGCGCAATTCAATCTGGAGAAGGCGGAGAGCCACATTCTGGGCGGGCTGCCGGAAACTCTCAAGATCTGGGCGAGCCACGGGGACAACGTGCTGGCGCTGCCGCCGGGATTTCATTTGACAGGGAAGACGGCGAACGCGATAGCGTCGGCGGAAGATCCGAAACGGAAGATGTACGCAGTGCAATTCCATCCGGAAGTGAATCACACGGATCATGGGACAGAGATATTGCGGAATTTCATCTTCCGCGTGTGCAATGCAGAGCCGAAGTGGAGCGGGATGGCGTTTATTGCGGAGACGGTGGAAGCGATCCGCGCGAAGGTGGGAACGCACCACGCGATTTGCGGGTTGAGCGGCGGGGTGGACTCGACGGTGGCGGCGGTGCTGGTGCATCGCGCGATGGGCGACCGGCTGACGAATATTTTCGTGAACACCGGGCTGCTGCGGAAGAATGAGTTTGAGCACACGCTGGAGATGTACCGCGAGCGACTGGGGCTGCGCGTGATTGGGGTGGACGCGACGGAGCATTTTCTGGGGAAGCTGGAGGGTGTGAGCGACCCGGAGCAGAAGCGCAAGATTATCGGGCGCGAATTCATCACGATTTTTGCGGCAGAGGCGGCGAAGCTGCAGAAGAGCGCGGCGGGCGATATCAAGTTTCTGGTGCAGGGGACACTGTACCCGGATGTGATTGAATCGGTGTCCGTGAAGGGGCCTTCGGCGACAATCAAGTCGCATCACAATGTGGGCGGACTGCCGGAGAATATGCCGTTTGCACTGGTGGAGCCGCTGAGGGATTTGTTTAAGGATGAAGTGCGGCGGATTGGAAAAGAATTAGGATTGCCGGAAGAGATCCTGGTGAAGCACCCTTTCCCGGGGCCGGGACTGGCGGTGCGGTTGCTGGGGGCGATCACGAAAAAAGATCTGGAGACGCTGCGGGACGCGGATGCGATTGTGGTGGAAGAAATCCGGCGGGCGGGATTGTACGAAAAGGTGTGGCAGGCGTTTGCGGTGCTGCTGCCGGTGCGCAGCGTGGGCGTGATGGGGGATGGGCGGACGTATGGGTTGACGGTGGCGGTGCGGGTGGTGCAGTCGGATGACGCGATGACGGCGGATTGGGTGAGGCTGCCGGGGGATGTGCTGGAGCGGATGTCGACGCGGATTGTGAACGAGGTGGGCGGAGTGACGCGGGTGGTGTATGACGTGAGTAGTAAACCGCCTAGTACGATTGAGTGGGAGTAGGGGAAAAGGAAGTCGACAGTCTACAGTTGACAGTTTACAGCTGAGGAACGAAGAGAAAAGATTTACCGCAGAGGTAGCAGAGGGGCCGCAGAGGGAACGGAGAATCGGATGGAGCCGGAAGGGAATGGGATTGCTGGCCAATCTGGAGATTCAACCCGCAAAATTCGCGGGTTGGTGAAGAGGTGGCGCTCCCTTCAGGCGGATCGATTGAAGAAGGGGAACTAGGGGTCGGGGAAGCGGGAAAGGTAAGGGAACGGGTTAGCGAAGCAGGGAACGGCAAAGCAGGGCGGGGGATTAACGGTTTCTAATGTTGCGGGGCAGAGAAAAAGGAAGAGCCGCTCACGGTTGGAGCGGAGCGGCTCCCTTTGGGCGATTTGTTGTATCTACGAGGGCGGGGCGTGGACTGCAAGCTAGCGGTTGGCCATTTTCTGCGCCATATAAAGCAGCAGCTTGCGATCCTCGTCGTCGGCTTTGCTCAGCAAGCGACGAAGCTTGTTGAGATAGCGAGCCTCTTTTCCGGAAGTGCCCCAGGCGATGTCGTCAGACGACTTGCGCTTGGGGAGATTCGGGAGTTGAGGAGGCTCTTCGCCGTCGTAGAAGAGTTGATAAAGTGGGCATTCGAGAGCGCGCGCCAGTTTTTCCAACGTCTCAATGGCAGGAACGGTATGGCCGTTCTCGACACGAGAGATGTAGCAACGGAGGAGACCAGTGCGCTTCTCGATATCACCCTGGGAGAGTTTCTTTTCTTCGCGCAGAGCGCGAAGACGGTCGCCGATAATCATGGGTGGAGTATTCCATAAAGAGTACCGGGTAGCAAGTCGAAACTATCGAGAAATGTGAATAACTGGGGAGTAGGGGTGGGCGCCGGGGTGGACACGGAAAGGGAAATAGCGTAACCAAATACATATGGCACGCGTCCCAAAAACAGAGGCTTTGGCCCTGCCGGAGATGGGGAAACCCCGGGCGGCGGGCGCTGGGGCGGCTGTCCGGGCCGAAGAGGACAGGGAGCTGGTCAGGCGGGCCCAGAAGGAGGACAAGCAGGCATTTGAGCTTCTGGTGATGCGCCACCAAAACCGGGTTTTCGCAGTGGCGGGAGGGATCCTGAGAAACCGCGAAGACGTGGAAGACATTGCGCAGCAGGTGTTCCTGAAGGCTTACTTTTCGATAAAGCGATTCGATCAAAGAGCGGCGTTCAGCACGTGGTTGTATAAGATAACGGTGAACGAATGCTGGGATTTGCTGCGGAAGAAGAAGGTGCGGCCGCTGGTGTTTGAAGCGGAGTTGAGCGAAGAGCAGGCGCAAACGTATCAGGCCTCGTCGGAGCAGTCCGACGGGCGGCCGGATACGAGCGAACGGCTGGCGACCCAGGAACAAGTGGAAGAGATGATGAGCTGCCTGGACGAGCGGGACCGCACGATGCTGGTGCTGAAGGAAGTGCAGGGATTTTCGGTGGAAGAGATCGCGGAGATCATGGAGATCAACGCGAACACGGTGAAGGTGAGGCTGTTCCGGGCGCGGCAGAAGATCACGGAGCGAGCGAGAAGGAAACGGGGACCACAACGATAGAGAGAAAACGGGCCAAGCAGGATACGGGCTGAAAAAGAGGTAACGGAAACATGGGCAACTTGTTGCAGCGGGAAAATGAAAATTGCGAGCGGTTCCGGGATGCGCTGGATGCGCTGCCGTTGGGCGAGAGTCCGCGGAGAAGCGCGGGAGAGTGGCGCGCGGAATTGCCGGAAGCGGAGGCGCAGCATGGCGCCGAGTGCGCGGCGTGCCTGACGGCGCTGGAGGAGTTTGCGGAGACTCGGAATTTGGTGGCGGGTATGCCGCTGGCGCAGCCGGGGCCGTGGTTCACGGCGCGGGTGATGGCGGCGATTAATTCGCGGGAACGCGAAGAGGAATCGCGGGATGGCGTGTGGATCAGCGTGCGGAGACTGGCGCCGCGAATGGTGGTGTTCAGCGCGCTGCTGCTGATTCTGGGAGGAAGCTGGGCGGTGCAGCAGCAAAGCAACGATACGGCAACCGTGGACCGGCGTACCGGAGACGTGGTGTTCGATTCGCCTGCGGCGCCGACGTGGTATGACGATGGATTAAGCACGATGAACGAGGTACGGCCGTGACGGGTGAAGTGAGAAAGAAGGCGGCGTTCTGGCTGGCGCTGGTGTTTGTGCTGGGCGCGGCAACGGGCGGGGTGTTTGGGTTCAACCTGGCACACCGGAGTTATGCGTCGACAAAGGCGCCCGTGCTGAATGATGCGGAGCGGCGGGCGAAGAAAGTGGACGAGATGACGCGGGAGATTGGGCTTGACGCGGAGCAATCGAAAAAGGTGGATGCGATTATCACCGGGGCACAATCGGAGATGCGTGCGATCCGGGATAAGGGCGAGGCGGAAGTGGACGCGGTGCGGATGAAGGCGCGGGACGAGATGCGGACGTTTTTGACGCCGGAGCAGAAAGCGAAGTTTGAGGAGTATGTGAAGCGATTGGACGAGGAGCATAAGAGGACGAAAGAGGGGCAGGGGCATTGAGTTCGAAGATAGAAAATAGAAATTGGAAAATGGAAAGTAGGGGAGGCCTTGGGCCTCCCGTTTTTTTTGGTGGGGGGACGTTGGTTAGGGGCGTTTATTCGGTGGGGTGAGTGGATTGTGTCGCGCCTACGGCGCTTCGGATGTTTCGGGGTTTTTTCCCAGCGCTTGCGCGCTGGGCTAGATTATTTCGCGCCTACGGCGCTTGTTTGGGGGCGGGGATGGGATGGAGGCGTTGGAGTGGCGGGAAGAGCGGCCCGCCTCGGAAGGCGGGCCCTACGGATTAAGAGGGAATTACGTACCTAGGGAGAATTCAAGAAGGCGGCATAAAGCCGCCCCTACGGGAGGAAGAAGGCGCCCGCCTGCGCCGCGAAAGGCGCGGCTACGGCGGGCTGGCCTTCGCTGGCCTGCTAGAAGCAGGCGCTACCATGGAATTAGTGGTCTAGGTAGAAGCCGTCGCGGGTTTGGACGGAGAGGTCTTTGGGTTTAACGGTGAGGGAGAGTTTGTGGTAGCCGGGGGTGGCGTCGGGCTTGTCCGGAGTGTAGCCGAGGACGTATTGGTTGCGGAGTTCTTCGTCGATGGCGGCGTAGATTTTATCCAAGGGTTCTTTTTTAGAGACTTCGAAGAAACGGCCGCCGGAAATTTTTGCGAGTTGTTGCAGGACTTTTTTGCCGTCGGGGCGTGACTCTTCGGTGCGACGCGGGTAGCCTCCGCCGTGACCGCCCATTCCCCCGCCACCCATACCGCCGCCGTGGCCGCCCATGCCCCCGCCCATGTGCGGGCCGCCGTAGCCGCCACCGCCGCCGTAACCTTCCTTGTCCGCGAAGAGGATGCAGTAGACGAGCGTGTCAGCGCGTTGCGCGGTTTCGATGGCTTCGTCGAGAGATTCCTTGCTGCCGCGGTCCACGCCATCGGTGAGGATGATGATGGCTTTGCGGCCTTGTTGTTTTTTCATGAGCTCGTCAGAGGCGAGATAGACCGCGTCATAGAGGAGTGTTCCAGCGCCGCCGTGGCCATGGGAGCCGTGGCCGCCGCTTCCACTGCCGGAATTTCCTCCGCTGGTGGATGTTTGAGAGAACTGTGGAGAATGGATCTGGTCGATAGCAGTCTCGAGTTTCTGGCGCGAGGAGGTGAGGTCCTGGAGGAGTTCGACTTCGTAATCGAAATGGATGACGAAGGCCTTGTCTTTATCTTCGCGGAGAAGATGATCGAGAAAAGAGCGGCTGGCGGAAAGTTCCTGATCGAGGACACGGCGCTGGCTGAGGCTGGTGTCCACGAGGAGGCCGAGGGTGAGAGGGAGATCGGATTCCTTGGCGAAATAGGTGATAGTTTGCGGTTTGGCGTCCTGAGTGAGGACGAAGTCGTCTTTGGAGAGATTGTTGACGAGGGCGCCGTGTTTATCGCGAACGGTGGCGAGGAGATTGACCGCGTTGACGTTGACGGTGATGGGGGCGGATTGCTGGGCGGGTGCGAGAGGGAGGTTAAGGAGGTAAAGGAGAGAAAGGAAGTAAAGGATCGGACGTGCGAGTGGGTGCGTTTTTTGGTGAACGGAAGAGTTTGGGCGTGCGGGGATTTGGGTCATTTCGTGTTGGGAGGGGGTGGCCGGTCCGGGGACCGGCCACTGCATTGATGTCTCCTGCAGGATTGCTCGGTTGCTGTAGGGATATTCCCGGGTGGGGGGAAGAAAGTTCCCGGGAGGAGGGCGGGGGTTTGATATGCTCCCGCCTTCGCCGCGAAAGACGCGGCTACGGCGGGCGGGCCCGGTTGAGGCGATGCCGGGAAGGGAAACCCAGGAAGGCGGCATAAAGCCGCCCCTACGGGAGCGGAAGGTCGGAGAAGAGTTTCGAAAAGAGTTTCGGAGAAGAGGGCGCCCGCCTTCGCCGCTAAAGGCGCGGCTACGGCGGGCTGGCCCGGGGGTGCCGGTGGGAAGGGAAACCCAGGAAGGCGGCGTAAAGCCGCCGCTACGGGAGCGGAGGCTCGGAGAAGAGTTTCGGAGGAGAGGGTGCCCGCCTTCGCCGCTAAAGGCGCGGCTACGGCGGACGGGCCCTTGATTGGCTGCTAGAAGCAGGCGCTACCATCGGAGGCGGCCCGCTTCGGAAAGCGGGCCCTACGAGAGAGGAGAGGGATGAAGCGGAAATTCTTGGTGGATACGGATACGGCTTCGGATGATGCGGTGGCGCTGATTATGGCGCTGCGGTCACCGGAGGCGGAGGTGGTGGGGATTACGACGGTGGCGGGGAATGTGGAGGTGCGGCAGGCGAGCCGGAACGCGTTGTATACGGCGGAACTTTGCGGCGCGAATGTGCCGGTGTTCACCGGGGCAGAGAAGCCGTTGAAGCGGGCGCATCAGAGTGCGGATTGGTTTCACGGGAAAGACGGTTTGGGGGATCACGGGTACGCGGCGCCGCGGAGAGAGCCGGAAAAGTTAGCGGCGTGGGATGCGATTGTGGAGTTGGTGGAGGCGCATCCGGGGCTGGTGATGGTGACGCTGGGGCCGCTGACGAACGTGGCGATGGCACTGCAAAGAAACCAGAGATTGCGCGGAAGGTAAGCCGGTGCGTGGTGATGGGCGGGGCGCCATGCTGCGAAGGGAATGTGACGCCGGCGGCGGAATACAACATCTGGTGCGACCCGGAGGCGGCGCGGATTGTGGTGCGGAGCGGGTTGCCGGTGGAGTTGGTGGGATGGCATTTGTGCCGCGGGGATGCGGTGTTGAATCCGCAGGACATTGAAAAAGTTTTGGGCTTTGGGACGCCGGTGGCGAAATTTGCGATTGAGTGCAACAGCCGCGCGAAGGAAGCGTATTTTGTGCAGACTGGGGAGCACGGAATTTCGTTGCCGGATCCGGTGGCGATGGCCGTGGCGTTGAAGGAAGAGATTGTGACGTCGGCATCAGAGCATTGGATGGACGTGGAGACGGAGAGCGCGTTGACGCTGGGGATGACGGTGGTGGATCGGTTGAATGTGGCGGAGGATGAGCGGAATCACGAGGTGTGGGCAGAGGCGAGGAGGAGCGGGAGGAAGGCGAAGATTGTTTGGGAGATTAAGAATGAGGAGTGGAAGAAGGAGTTGTTTGCGAGGTTGAGGTAGAGAGGTTAAGGAAGTAGAGGAGGCAAAGGAGGTAGAGGATCGGAGGGAGGAGAAGCGGATCCCTCCGCTGCGGCCAGCGAAAGGCGCTGGCCTTCGGTCGGGATGACGGGTTTTTGCGAACGCGGCGAGTGGCGAAGATTTTGGGGCTATGGAAGTTGCGTGAGTGGGGAGAATGAGGGAGAAAAAGCAGGCCCTTCCCTGCGGCCAGCGAAAGACGCTGGCCTTCGGTCGGGATGACAAGTGGTGGGAGGAGTTGAGTTCAGGGAGATTTTTTGGATCGAAGAGGGATGGGCAAGCCCATCCCCTACAAGGGAGGAGGAAGATGCACAAGGAGAGGAGGAATATGCACATCGGTGGGAGGAGTATGCGGAATGGTTGGGTGGCGGTGGCGCTTGTGATCGGGATGCTGGTGACGGGGAGTTTGTTGGGGGCGGCGGCGAAGGGGAGCGGAGAAGGAAAAGCGACGCTGCTGGTGGTGAACCAGGGCGATGCGAATTTGAGTCTGGTGGATCCGGTGGCGGAAAAAGTGGTGGGCGGGATTTCGGAAGAGTTGACGGACGTGCATGGGCACGAAGTGGCGGCTTCGCCGGATGGGCGAACCGCGTACGTGCCGATTTATGGAAGCACCGGTGTGGGGAAGCCGGGAATTGACGGGCACGAAATGCTGGTGATGGATATTAAGAAAAAGAAGATTACCGGCCGCGTGGATTTTGGCAGCGGCGTGCGGCCGCACTGCGTGGTCTACGACCCGGTGAGCAAGATGCTTTACGTGACCACGGAGTTGAAGAACAGCGTGACGATTGTGGATCCGAAGACGCTGAAGATTATGGGCGAGATACCGACGGGGCAGGCGGAGTCTCACATGCTGGCGATTTCGCCGGACGGGCAGCGCGGGTACACGGCGAATGTGGGGCCGGGGACCGTGTCCGTGCTGGATATTCCGGGACGCAAAACGATTGCAGTGATTCCTGTTTCGAAGATGGTGCAGCGGATCGCGCTTTCGCGCAGCGGAGGGACGGCGTTCACGGCGGACCAGATGAAGCCGCAACTGGTGGTGATTGATACGGCGACGAACACGGTGAAGCGGCGGATCGATTTGCCGTCGCTGGCGTACGGAACGGCGGCGACGCTGGATGGGCAATGGCTGGTGGTGACGACGGATCATGCGGTGGCGGTGGTGGACCTGGCGATACTGGAAGTGTCGCAGATGATTGATGTGCCGGGGAAGCCGCAGGAGGTGCTGATGTCGCCGGATGGGAGAGTGGCGTACATTTCGTGCGCGATGGGCGCGGAGAATGGAAAGGTGGCGGTGTTGGATTTGAAAGAGTGGAAGGTGAAGGCGTTGATCGATGCGGGGAAGTTTCCGGATGGTTTGGCTTGGGCGGAAGAGGGAGAAATGAAGTAAGGAAATAAGGAAGTAAAGAAGTAATGAAATAAAGAAATAATGAGATAAGGAGGCAGGACATGAGGCTGAATTGGGCGGAGAAGTTTGTTTGGGCGATGGTGTTGACGGGTGGATTGGCGATGTTCGCTGCGGCGCAGGAGAAGATGGCGCCGGAAGCGTACTCGGGGGTGGCGGTTGGCACGGGCGGGTCGGTGGGCGGGAAGACGGTGCAATTTGATTTTCGGGTGACCAGTTGGACGACCGACGATGAGGTGCAGAAGTTCGCGCAACTGGTGAAGGACCAGGGCACGGACGCGCTGCGGCGGGCGCTAGAAAAGGAAGACAAGGGACGCATCAACGCGGTGGGAACGACGGGGACGCAGATCGGGGTGGCGCGGAAACGCCAGGTGGCCGACGGAACGGTGATCACGATTGTGACTGCGCGGTATATGCCATTTGTGGAGCTCTATAATTCGGGGCGGTCCAAGGACTATCCGTTTGCGTATATCCAGGTGAAGCTGAACGAAAAGGGCGAAGGGACCGGGCAGATAATGGCGGCGGCGAAGATCAAATTTAACAAGAAGAGCGGGAAGTATGAGATTGAGAGTTTTGGGAATCAGTATATTAAGGCGGTGAATGTGCGGCCGTGGAAGTGAAGAAAGATAACAGATAGCGGCTAGCAGATAGCAGGAATCTTGAGGGCCGGGCCTGGTTGTGGGCCCGGCCTTTTATTGTGCGGAAGGGGCACTGGTGGATTGAGCACAGGTGGAGGTGAGTGGGGCGGGGTTGTGATTTGATTAAAGTATGCAAGGATTACGCCCGCAGGATCGGCGACAGAGCCGACGCCTGAAAATTGGCCAGCCGCTGAAGCTGCGTCCGACGGACCCGCAGGTGGCGGTGTTTGAAGATTTCAGCACCACGAAAAATGTTTCGCGCGAAGGGAATTTATTTCCTTACGCAGAAGAAGGCGTACCTGGAGGGGATGCGGCTGTTTGTGACGCTGCCCTACCACGGGCCGAACGACATGCGGAACCACGAGTACGTGGGACAGGTGCTGCGGGTGGACATGAGCCGGGAAGACCAGTGGGGGGTTGCGCTGCAACTGCTGACGCCGCTGACGAGTAATGAAGTAAAAAAGTAAGGGAGGGATGAGGTAAAGAAGTAAGGAAGTAAAGAAAATGCGGAAGAGGGAATTCACCACAGAGGACACTGAGGGCACGGAGAAAGACGGAGTTTCGGAAGAAGCTGGATGGTCCGCCCGTTGTTGAAGTAAATTCCTAGACAATTTCTGTGGACTGCAGGGCTGCGGAGTGGAGGCGCGTGGTGGTGTGCGGGCGTGCTAAGCTCGCATGTCCAGCCAAAACCAGGGTGCGAGGAGCATATGGGGGAAGAGACCGCCAAGCCTGGGCCCGATCCGGAAACCGACAAGACAAGCGACGCAAAATCCAAAGAGACAAACGAAGAGCTTCGTCAGGAAGCAGGCCAAGAGCCGGAGGAAACGTTCCTGGGTGCGACGCGCACCGCTGGAGGGGACGCGACTACTCTGGAGGGCGGGGCGCGGACTGGTCAGCGGCGCGGGGCTGGGTGCGCGCTCGATTGGGCCGTACACGCTGCTGCGCATACTGGGCGAAGGCGGGATGGGACAAGTGTGGCTGGCGGAGCAGACTTCGCCGGTGAAGCGGCGCGTGGCGCTGAAGCTGATCAAGGGCGGGACTCTACGACAACCGGGTGATGCAACGGTTTGCGTGCCGAGCGTCAATCGCTGGCGGTGATGAATCACCCGACGATCGCGAAGATTTTCGATGCGGGATCGACCGCGGACGGGCAGCCGTATTTCGTGATGGAGTACGTGGATGGGCCGGCCATCACGCGGTATTGCGACAATAAAAAATTAAAGATTCGCGAGCGGCTGGAATTGTTTATGAAGGTTTGCGAAGGCGTGCAGCACGCGCACCAGAAGGCCATCATTCACCGGGATTTGAAGCCCTCGAATGTGCTGGTGGAAGAGGTGGATGGAAAACCGGTGCCGCGAATTATCGATTTTGGAATCGCGAAGGCGATCACGGCCGAAGGAGATGAGGAGCGCGCGCAGGTGACGCGGGCGGGAGTGTTGATCGGGACGCCGGGATTTATCAGTCCGGAGCAGGCTGATCCGGGGTTGCAAGACGTGGATACGCGCGCGGACGTTTACTCACTGGGAGTGATCCTTTACGTGCTGCTGACGGGCTGCCTGCCGTTTGACGATCGCGAGTGGACGAACCGGCCGATTGATGAAGTACTGCGGCAACTGCGGCAAGAGGACCCGCCAAGCCCGAGCTCCAAGCTGCGAGACGACCGGAAAACGGCGACGGAAAGCGCCGAGAAACGATCCAGCGACCAGGAACAGTTGGTGAGCCAACTGCGCGGGGACCTGGACTGGATCACGATGAAGGCGGTGGAGAAAGACCGCACGCGGCGCTATGGAACGCCGACGGAACTTGCGGCGGACATCGAGCGTTACCTGACGAACCAGCCGGTGACGGCGAGAAAGGCGAGCGCGGGTTACCGGCTGCAGAAATATGTGCGGCGGCACAGGCTGGGCGTGGCGGTGGGGGTTGGTGCGGCGGCCTTGCTGGTGGCATTCGCGGCGATGCAGGCCGTGGAACTACGGCGGATCCGGCGGGAGCGCGACCGGGCGAACCGGATCGCGGAGTTCATGTCCAACATGTTTCGCGTGGCGGACCCGAGCGAGTCCAGAGGGAATACGGTGACGGCGCGGGAGATTCTGGATAAGGCGGCGGCGAATATTGGCAAGGGACTGACACAGGATCCGGAAGTGCGAACGCAGCTGATGGATTTGATGGGGACGGTATACCAGAATTTGGGATTGTACGCGCAGTCACAAGCGCTGCTGGAGCGCGCCGTGGAGATTCAGAAGCAAGCGCTGGGGCCGGAGAAGGAAGAGACGCTGAAATCGGAATCGGATCTGGCGTGGACCCTGGATCATGAGGGGAAGTACGCGGAAGCGGTGAAATTGGAGCGGGAAGTGTTGGCAGCGGAGAAGCGCACAATGGGTGCAGAAGACGCGCAAACCATTCGGACGATGAATAACCTGGGATGGACATTGCAGCGGGGAGGGCACAATGCAGAGGCGGAGCAGATGGAGCGGGCATCCAGCGTGGCGGCGCGGAAGGCTTTCGGAGAGGAAAATTCGCTGACGATTGCCGCCGAAGCGAATCTGGCGGTGATTTTGTCCACGCAGGAAAAATATGCGGAAGCGGAAAAGCTGCAGCGGGAGATGCTGGCGACCTACCGGAAACTCTACGGAGTGGACCAGCCCGATACCTTGCAGGTGATGGACAACCTGGCGAACACGCTAAGCCGTGAGCAGAAATTTGCGGATGCGGAGAAGTTGGAGCGCGAGACGCTGGAGGCAGAGCGCCGCGTTTTGGGTCCGGATCATCCATATACGGCGGAGACGATTGATAATCTGGCGTTCACGGTGGAACAGGAAGGCCATTTTGCGGAGGCCGAAAAGCTGCAGCGGGAATCGCTGGAGATTGAGAGGCGCGTACTTGGGCCGGAGCACCCGGATACACTGCTGACGATGCTGAATATCGCCGTGACTTTGAACGCGGAAGGAAAAGTGGAGGAGGGAGACAAACTGGCGCGGGAAACGCTGGCGATTGCGCAGCGGGTGCTGGGTCCGGCGCATCCGTTTACGCTGAACACGATGCAATATTTCGTGCAAGAGAACCAGCAGGTCCACAAATATGGTGAGGTGGAAAAGGATCAGCGCGGGATTCTGGCGGTGGAGGAGAAGAATTTTGGGGCGGAGGATCCGAAGACATTGAACGAGATGTCGGAGCTGGCGCTAACGCTTGCGAATGAGCATCGATATGGAGAGGCGCAGAAGCTCTTGGAGGATGTGGGGGAGATTCAGAAACGAAAGTACGGCGCGGACGATGCGCGGACGGCGGGAACGACGTATAACCTGGCGTGCGTGGCGGTGCGGGCGGGGAAGAAGGAGGAGGCGCTGGCGCTTTTGCGGGAGGCGATGGAGCACGGGTTGGGGGCGGATGTGGCCGGAGCGATGGGGAAGGATACGGATTTGGCGGGATTGCAGGGGGAG
Source organism: uncultured Acidobacteriota bacterium (assembly GCA_963824925.1). GTDB lineage: Bacteria > Acidobacteriota > Terriglobia > Acidiferrales > UBA7541 > Acidiferrum. The sequence continues at coordinate 103,958 of CAWGRE010000018.1, read as the reverse complement.
GCGGGGTTTGCGGAGATTGTGGAAGAGGGGAAGAAGAGGGGGAATGAAGTAAAGAAGTAAAAGAGGGATGCGGGATATTTTTTGCTTGGCGCGAGATTTTGTGTCGCCGCGGGGAGGTTGTGTCGCACCTACGGCGCGGGGATTTGGGAGGGGGATGGCCCAGGGCTGCGCCCTGGGCAAGACTATTGCGCGGCTCCGCGGCTGCAGTGGGGACGGGGGCTGCGTTCGCTACCGAAGGAGCGGGTAGGGGATGAAGAGCGGAGTTGCTGGCCAATCTGGAGGTTGGCGCTCCAATCAGCGGACCAGGCTGTGGAGAAAGGCGGCTAGCATAAAAGCTAGCGCTACATAGAGAGGGGCAGTGCTTGCATGTGGTTCCCGGCGCGGCAGCGGAGGACGCGGGCAGAGGATGAAGAGCGGAGTTGCTGGCCAATCTGGAGATTGGCGCTCCCAGGCGAGTCATGGCGGGGAAAAGGCGGCTAGCATAAAAGCTAGCGCTACATAGAGAAGGGCAAGGGTTGCACGAAGGGCGGTCATACGATTGGGGAGCTAGGGGTGCCAGGGGCGGAGGCGGGGAAGCCAGCGGGGGACGTTTTGGGAGTAGAGGGTGTAGTCGGGGCCGAAGAGTTTGCGGAGGGTGGGTTCTTCGTAGAGGCGGACGAAGAGAACGACGGCGAGAATGGCGACGACGGCGACGAACAGGGCGGCGGTGTTTGCGCGGCCGAAGATGATCCACAGGCCGATCCAACCGGTGAAGAAGCCAACGTACATGGGATTGCGGACATAACGGTAGAAGCCGACGACGACGAGTCTGGTGGGCGGGGCGACTGGTGCAGGGGTGCCACGGCCGGTCCAGCCAAAATCCCAGATGCAACGAAGAGCCACGGCGAAACCGAGAATGGATGGAATGGCGGCGAGCCAGCGCCAGCAGGGGATGGTGTGGAAGTCGGTTTGAAAGCCGAGCCTGCCCGGCAGGAGCCAGAACCACAAAGCGAAAAACATGGCGCCAACAGCGAGCGAGGCAAGGGTGGAGAGAATCTGAAGCGCGGGTCCGGCGGGGTGAGGGGAATCGGCGCGAGTGGTGGCCATGGGGAAGACCTCCAAGCGGAAGTATGCACCGGGTGCGGCGAAGAGGAAATAACGATGGAAGGGCGCAGGAGTGTTGCGCGTTGACTTGGCTTTGGGGCCAACCTAAGATGAGCTGCGAATGGCAGAAAATGATCCGCTGATCGGCAAAACGATCACCCACTACCGCATCCTGGAGACGAATCGGAGGCGGTGGGATGGGCGTTGTCTTCAAAGCGGAAGACACGCGGCTGCATCGTTTCGTGGCACTGAAGTTCCTGCCACCGGCAGTGGCGGGAAATGAAAATGCGCTTTCGCGATTCCGGCGCGAGGCGCAGGCGGCTTCCTCCCTGAATCATCCCAACATCTGCACGATTTACGATATCGGCGACCAAGAAGGAAATTCGTTCATCGCGATGGAGTGCCTGGAGGGGCAGACTCTGCGGCACCTGATCGACGGGCGGGCGATGCCGCTGGAGCGCCTGCTGCAACTGGCGACGCAAATTGCCGATGCCCTGGAAGCGGCGCATGAAAAGGGAATCGTTCACCGCGACATCAAGCCGGGAAATATTTTCGTGACCAATCGCGGAATACCGAAGATTCTGGATTTCGGCCTGGCGAAAATGTCGGAGAAGGCGGAGGACGCGAGCAGTTCGGTGACGATGGATGTGGATGAGCACCTGACGAGCCCCGGGACGACGGTGGGGACGGTGGCGTATATGTCGCCGGAGCAGGTTAGCGGAAAAGAGCTGGATGCGCGGACGGATCTGTTTTCGTTTGGAGCGGTGCTCTACGAAATGTCTACCGGCGCGTTGCCATTCAACGGCAGCACGACCGGATTGATTTTCCAGGCGATTCTGGACCGCGAGCCGGTGCCCCCTTCGCAACGGAATCCCAGCGTGCCCGCGCGACTGGAAGAGGTGATTCTGAAGGCATTGGAAAAAGATCGAGACCTGCGATACCGCAGCGCGGCGGAGATGCGAACGGATTTGCAGCGGTTGAAGCGAGATTCGGAAAGTGGAAAGGCTCAGAGCGCCCAGCGTGTGCAAGAGAAGCGGAAGGGGAGCGGAAAACTGATTTTGGGAATTGCGGCGGGAGTGATTGCGCTGCTACTGATTGCGGGCGCTCTGTGGTACCGGCGATCCGCGGAGCCGGCTGCGACAAACGGGGGAAAGTGGGAACAGTTGACGTTTTTCACGGACTCCGCGGTTTACCCCGCGCTTTCGCCGGATGGAAAAATGCTGACGTTTATCAGGGGCGGCGACACTTTTTTTGGGCTGGGACAGGTGTATGTGAAAATTTTGCCGAAAGGCGAACCCGTGCAGTTGACCCATGACGATCACATGAAACTGGCTCCGGCGTTTTCAGCGGACGGTTCACGGATCGCTTATGGCACGGTTGCTCCGTGGGAGACGTGGGAAGTGGGCGTGCTGGGCGGGGAAGAGAAACTGATGATGCAGAACGCGTCTTCCTTGACGTGGATTGACGGAGGAAAGCGAGTGCTTTTTTCGGAGGTGCAGAAGGGACTGCACATGGGATTGGTAACGGCGGACGAAGGACGAGGGCAGAGCCGGGATGTTTACTGGCCTGCGAGCGAACGAGGCATGGTGCACCATTCCTATCTTTCACCCGACGGGCAATGGGTATTGCTGGTGACGATGGATGAATTGGGAAAGCTGACGCAGTGCCGTGTGGTGCCATTCAGCGGTGAAGGAAGTGAACGGTGGGTGGGTCCAGCGGGGGCGACGTGCAATTCGGGTGCGTGGTCTCCCGATGGCAAATGGGTTTATGTGAGCGCGAGGAAAGAAGGGAGATTTCACATCTGGCGCCAGCGATTCCCCGATGGCGAACCGGAGCAGGTGACATCGGGCCCGACCGAAGAGGAAGGGATTGCGATGGCGAACGACGGAAAGTCGTTCATCACCTCGGTGGGAACCGCGGACTCCAGCGCGTGGATACATGATGAGAAAGGTGACCGGCAATTATCTTCGGAAGGCGAGGGCTACGGAACGACGTTATCGAGGGACGGGAAAAACGTATATTTCCTGAGGAGCAGCGGAGAGGGGAGCATTGCGGAACTGTGGAAGACGCAACTGGCGAGCGGAGAAAGCGAGCGAGTGCTGCCGGGGTATGGCTTGGCGGAAACTTTTGGTTGGAAGAGCTATGCGGTGAGCCAAGACGAGAAGCGCGTGGCGTTTGTGATGAAGGACGAGAAGGGAATTTCGCATTTATGGATTGCGCCGACGGACCGGAGAAGTTCGCCGCAACTGCTGGCGTCCACGGAGAGCCAGGATTCGCCGTTTTTTCTTCCGAACGGAGATCTGATTTATCGGTGCACCGAAACGACGACGAATTATCTTTGTACGCGACACGCGGATGGCAGCGGCGCGAAAAAGGTTTGGGACCAGCCGATTCTGGAATTCCAGGGCCTTTCGCCGGACGGGAAGTGGGTGCTGTTGACGGTGAACGCGGGGAAAAAAGACGAACCGGAGACTTCGCTGGTGGCGCAACGGGTGGAGGATGGCAAGCGGGTGCAGATCTGCTCTGAATTTTGCCTGGCGATGTGGGATTTGAGCGGAAAATATTTGTGTGTCATTGCGCAGGCAGGGAAGACGATTGATACGTATTTTTTGACGTTGGAGGAAGGAAAAGGTGTGCCGAAGTTGCCCGAGGGGGGATTTATGAAAAACGAGGAATTGTTTGCCGGCAAAAAAGCGGGAGTGGTTCCGGGGCCGGTGGATTCCGCGATTGCAACGGGGATTTATTCGTATACGAAGGTGAGTGTGCGGAGGAATCTTTATCGGATTCCGGTGATGTGAGAGAGGAGAAGGGAGCGAAGAATAGCGCGGCAGGTCCTTGGGCCGGTGTCACGGGAAGAAGCGCGCATACGCGGGGAAGCGGCCCGCCTCGGAAGGCGGGCCCTACGGAGAAGGACAGGACGGGGTGAAGATTAAGTGATTAGAGCAGAATGAAAGAGGCGGCCTGGTTGGGCCGCCTCTTTGGTTTCGGATGGAAGATGGCGATGGGTTGCGCCGGGGGTTAGCGGTGACCGCCGCCGTGAAAGTTGGAGCCGCCGTGGTAGGCGGAGTTGCCGTGGAAATTGGTGTGGGCGTGGTAGTTGCCGCCGTCGTAACCGCGCGCTACTGGAGCGTGATAGACCGCGTGAGGCGCATAGACGGGGCGGCCGTAGTAACGGTTGCCGTAGTAAGGATGGCCGTAGTAGCCGTGATACCAGGGACCGGCGCCGATGAAGACGCCATTTGCGAAGTAGTTGGCGCCGTAATAGCCGTAGGGCGCGCAGGCGTAAGGATAATAACCGTAGTAACCGTAGGCGCAGACAGGGGCGGCCCCAACCGCGACTCCCACGGGACCAATGCCGATGCCTACACCGACGCGAACCTGGGCGTTCGCGTTTCCAGCGGCGAAGAGAAGAATTCCCAACAAGGCTGCATATTTCAGGTATCGCATGGTGTCCCTCGATTCCGGTCCCGGTTAAGTGGTGCTGATCCTGGCCGGAGAGCTTGTCCGGTTGGTGCCGGGAAGCTGCTTACATAGGGTTAAACACGGGGGTGGGGGAAGAGTTTTGATTATTCGGTATGTTGTGTTTTATCAGTCGGTTAGGTGCGGTTTTGACGGGCAGAGGTAGTCGCACCTACGGCGCTCTCGTTGGTTTGCGGAGTTACCCCGGGCTTGCGCCCGGGGCTAGATTGTGGCGCGCCTCCGGCGCTGGTGTGGCGGTGTGGCGGGAAGACGGAAAGACGGAAAGACGGAAGATCGGCCCGCTGGCGGCGAGCGGGGCCGGGCTTGCCTGCCCTTCGAGGCTCAGGGGAAACAAGATGCAGTCGCTACCGGCGGGGGAGCTGACATGAAAGTCAGCGCTACATCGAGGTTGTAGGGCTGGGCTTGCGGAGCGGCCCGTCTCCCGCCTTGGGGAAAAGCAACGAGGGCCGGCGTAAAGCCGCCCCTACGAGGAGGGAGCCTGGGTAGGCGAATCGGAAGAGCGGCCCGCCTCGGAAGGCGGGCCCTACGATATGGCAAGGATCGGTGCGGGGACGGGTTAGAGTTCGACGATTAGTTTGCCGATGTTTTCGCCGCGGAAGAGCATGTTGATGGCTTCGGGGGCTTTTTCGAGGCCGTGGACGAGGGTTTGGCGGTCTTTGAGTTTGCCGGTCATTTTCCACATGCCGAGTTTTTGGCCGACCTCCATAAAGCGGGAAACGTAATCGAGAATGATGAAGCCTTCGACGCGAAGGCGCTTGATGAGAACCTGGCCGAAGCTGGCGAGGCCGGGATCGTGTTTGGTGTAGCCGGAGATGAGGCCGCAGAGAACGACGCGGCCGTGGAGATTCATGCGGTCGAGCACGGCTTGCATAATTTCGCCGCCGACGTTTTCGAAGTTGATGTCCACACCTTTCGGTGTGGCAGCGGCGAGCTGGGCTTTCCAATCGGGATGTTTGTAGTTGATGGCAGCGTCGAAGCCGAGATCGTCTTTAATCCACTTACATTTTTCATCCGTGCCGGCGATGCCGACGACGTGGCAGCCGTGAATTTTGCCGAGCTGGCCGACGATGCTGCCGGTGGCTCCGGCGGCGGCGGAAACGACGAGCGTTTCGCCGGATTTGGGCTGGCCGATTTCGATGAGGCCGAAGTAGGCGGTGAGGCCGTTGACGCCGAGGAGATTGAGGAAATTGGTGTCGTTCAGAAAGGGGATGGAGGGGAGTTTCTGGAAAGAGCGCTTCTCGGCGCCGGTGATGAGGACGTATTCCTGAAGGCCGGTGAGGCCGGAAACTTTGTCGCCTTTTTTATAGTCGGGATGGCGGGATTCGGTGATTTCGGCGAGGCCGAAGGAGCGCATGACTTCGCCGATCTGAACGGGAGGCATGTATTGGGGAATGTCGGCCATCCAGACGCGCATGGTGGGATCGATGGAGAGATATTTTACTTTGGCGAGGGCTTGGCCGTCGGCGACGGTGGGGATGGGGGATTCGGTGAGTTGAAGGACGTCGGGAGTGATGAGGCCGGTGGGGCGGGCGGAGAGTTTCCATTGACGGTTGATGATTGGCATGGAGAAAGATTAGGGGATGGGGTGGGGGGATGTAAAGGCGGGGGGATTCGAGAATCGAAATTGGAAATTCGGGAAGAGAAGAAGGGATAACGCAGAGGCGCGGAGGGCGCAGAGGTGACGCAGAGGACGGAGGGGGGAGGAACGAATAAGACAGAAAGAGGGAATGGTGGAAGGGCCGCATCGGAATGCGGGGCCTTGGCTTGCCTGCTAGAAGCAGGCGCTACCAACTGCCAGTGGTGGGTTTAGGGGGTTTTTAGGAGGCGCATGAGGTCGGCGGCGGATTTGGTGGCTTTTTTGATTTGGGAGACGCTGCGGACGCCGTTGTGAGCGGAGTCGAGCTGGTCGGTGAGGATGTCGGCGTTGGCGTTGATGACGCAGAGAAGATTATTGATAGCGTGAGAGATGGCGTCGAGTTTGGAGGAGGGAAGACGGTCCATTCCCGCGGCGGTTTGTTCGAGAGGAAGAGTCATATGCGTACCCTTTCGATAAGAGAGTCGAAGCGTGGCGCTGTTGATGGCGGTGACGACCGCGTGCTGCAAAGAAGCGGCGGAGACGTCCGCGAGAACGATGGAACAGGCGGCGCCGGCTTGTGAGGCTGCGTACTGGAATTGGGGATCGGCGATGGGGAGCAGAGCGACGAGTGGAACAGAACCCAGCCCGTCGTGGAGCTTCCGGGCGGCCAGAAGCTCCTGCGCGGACGGGTGGCTGAGGTCAAGCAAAAGAGCTTGCCACTCCTCGGAATCTAAGCGACGTAGAGCGTCGCGAAGAGACGGAGATCGGTGAAGCTGAAAAGGTGCCGATGGCGATTCGACGATGGATTGCGAAAGTTTGAGCCAAAATGGGAGCTCTCCCAAAAAAAGCACTTGCGAACTTGCGTTTGACATCTTTCGTTCTAACCACTCCTAACTTTGACCCGCTCGATTGCCGGTGATGCATACACATCCAGCAAACCGCGGAGATTCCGAGCGCAGACCACGCGCAAAATCATTGGGGACACACCCTACAAAACGGACTCCGGAAACAAACGGCGAATCTCCAGCAGCAGGCCGTCGGGCAAACGGCTTTTGGCGATGAAACAATCCGCGCCATGGCTGCGGCACTCCTCTTCGAGAGTGGGGCCGTTGATTTCGGAATAGATGATGACGCGCAACGCTGGATGCGAACGGCGAAGCTCCTGAGCCGCCTGCAGGCCGTTGAGACGCGGCATGCGGAAATCGAGCAGCGCGAGATCCGGCTGGTGACGCGAAGCCATTTGAACGGCGTTCATGCCGTCGCTGGCGGTGCAGACCACATCGAAGCCGCCCGCAAATTCCAGATAATCACAGACGGATCTGAGGGCCGTTGGCGAATCATCGGCGATCAGAACGCGAATGGGGGCGGAAGGCGACATTGCTACTCCGAAAGAGAGTTTGTTAAAGCTTGTTAATAATGGGGGAAAAGCGGAGTGGGGGAAATTGGGGAGATTGCGTAGTGAAAAAGCACTAGAGGGAAAGTCGACAGTCGACAGTTTACAGTCGACAGTTTCGGAGGGGAAAGGGAAGAGGGAGAAGAAAGAGAGGAGGGCCGCATCGGAATGCGGGGCCTCTGCTTGCCTGCAAGATGCAGGCGCTACCAAGAGGGGCTAGGTGTGGATGATTTTGTTGCGGATGGCGTACATGACCAGGTCGGCTAAGGAGTGGAAGTCGAGTTTTAGCATGATGTTGGCGCGGTGGGCTTCGGCGGTGTTGACGCTGATGTTGAGCAGGCTGGCGACTTCCTTGTTGGACTTGCCTTCGGCGAGGAGTTGAAGGATTTCGCGTTCGCGTGGAGTCAGCCGGGAGCGTGAAGATTTGGCGGGGTCGGAGGGACCGGCGCCGTCGGCAGCATCGGAGACGCGCGTGGAGAAATAGGGTTTGTGCTGGCGGAGGGCATCGACGGCGGCGATGAGCACGCGGTCGGCTTCGTCCTTCAGGATGTAGCCACGGGCACCGGCTTCGACGACCTGCTGAACGAGTTCATCGGATTGATGCATGGTGAGGATGAGGATTTCGCAATTGGGAAGTGCTTTGTGAATGCGGCGAGCGGCTTCGACGCCGTTCAGGAGCGGCATGCCGATATCGAGAATCAGAATATCGGGCTTGAACTTGGCGGCTTTTTCGAACGCTTCGCGGCCGTCCGAGGCTTCGGCGCAAACTTCCCAACCTTTATGAGATTCAAGCAAGGCGCGAAGGCCGGCGCGCACCACGGCGTGATCATCCGCGATGAGAAGGCGTAGAGGGTTCATAGAAAGCGTCCTTGATGGCGGGGGCGGAGAGGAAGATGCGGGCGCGAACGGTGGTGCCACGGGTATCGGAATCAATTTCGAGATAGCCACCGAGCTGCGCCATGCGTTCGCGCATGCCGGGAATGCCAACCCCCAGGCGGGGAGGACGCGGAGATTCGCCGTTGTGAGGGATGGACATGCCGTGACCGTAGTCTGTGATTTCGAGAGTAACCGCTTCGGAGTCTTCCTGGAGAGAAACTTTTGCCTTTTTGCTGCCGGAGTGGCGCTGGATGTTGGACAAGCTTTCCTGGGTGATGCGGAAGAAAGCGGTTTCGGCCATTTGCGGGAGGCGGCGGAAACGAGACGGCAGGTCGAGCGAAGTGTCAATGCCGCTGCGTTCGCTGAAGCCGTTGACATATTCCTTGAGGGCGGTGACCAGGCCGAGATCGTCCAGCAGCGGTGGATGCAAAAGATAGGAGAGGGTGCGAATTTCGCGGGACATCTGCTGGAGAAGTTCGCGGGCTTTATCGAGTGCGCGCTTGGAAGTGTCCGTGAGCGGCTGGCCGGAGTGGCGGAGTTGCGCGAGGCTGAGATTGACGGCAAGAACGGTCTGCGCCATGCCGTCGTGAAGTTCGCGGCCGATACGGCGGCGTTCTTCGTCCTGGAGCTTGAGGAGTTCGGTGGAGAGCTGGTGGATGGAGCGCTCCGCATTTTTCATTTCAGTGATGTCGGAGAAGGACGTGATCACGCGGAGAATGGAGCCGCCGGGACCGAACTGGGGAACGGCGTTGCCAAAAATCCAGAAAGGGTCTTGGGATTTCGGGCGGCGCCAGCCCATGACGATGTTGCGGACGGGAAGTTTGGTGCGTAAGACGGTGGGGGCGGGGAGATTTTCGGGGGCAATGACGCGGCCGCTGAGGTCGATGGGAGTAAAGCCGGTGTCCATGGAGTGGCGGCCCTGCATCATGTCGAGCGTGAGATCGAACATGGCGAGCGCGGCTTCGTTGGCGAACTGAATCGTGGCGTCTGGATTGTGGAGGACGACGCCGACGTGGAGATCGCGGACAAGGGTGCGGAAGCGCCCTTCGCTTTCGCGGAGAGCATCAAGCACGCGGCGCTGCTCGGTGAGATTGGTGAGCGAAAGGAGAATGGCGGTGACGTCGCCGGCGGCGTTGATCTGTGGAACGGCATCGAGAAGGGTCCAGACAATTTCGCGGGATTTCAGAAAGCGCCAGCCGATGACGCGACTGTGAATGGCCTGGCGGGAGCTGACGACCGTGGGGATGAGACCCTCGGAATCGGGGAGGATGGAGCCGTCCTCGTTGAGGGGTTCGATTCCCAGATCGAACGGAGTTTTCCAGAGAACGTCTTCGAGCTTCAGGCCGAACATGTCGAGAGCGGCGGGATTGGCGTAGACGATTTCGGCATTGGGGCTGGCGGAGACGATGGCCACGTGGAGGTTCTCGACGAAAGAGCGGAAGCGCTTTTCGCTGTCGCGCAGGGCTTCGGTGGCGCGGCGCTGTTCGGAGACATCGGTGAGAGAAATCAGGATGCCCAGGAGTTCGCCGGAGGGGCCGTGCTGGGGGACAACGTCAATCACTGTCCATCCAAAGTCGGTATGGCCCTTGCGACGATAGCCAACGATTTGATTGAGTGAAGCTTTGCCGGTCCGCAGAACGGTGGCGACGGGACGTTCGGATTCCGGGATCGGAGTGCCGTCCTCGCGAAAGGCGTTGAGGCCAAGATCGTAGATGGATTTGCCGACGAGTTGTTCCTTGGGAACGCCGATGAGACTGAGGACGGCTTGATTGGCGAAGAGAATTTTTGCGTTGGCGTCGCACGTGACGATGCCGACGTGAACGTCGTTGACGAGTGTGCGGAAGCGCTCTTCGCTATTGCGAATCAGGTCTTCAGCGGCCTTGCGATCCGTGATATCGCGGACGACGATGAGCGAGCACTGCCGGCCGTCGAGAGTGATCAGTGAGCCGGAAAGCTGTCCGGTGCGGTTCTGCCCGGATTTTGTACGGAAAATAAATTCCAGATTACGGACTTCGCCGTGTTGCTGGAGGTCGCGAAGGAATTGTTCGCGGCTGGGCAACGAGACCCAAAGGCCGAGCTCGACCGGGCTTTTGTTTAGAACTTCCTCGCGGGAATAGCCGGTAAGTTGCGTGTAGCCGTCGTTGACTTCGAGATAATTTCCCTCGGGAAACGTGCTGATGGAGAAGCCGTCCGGGCTGTTGCGAAAGGCGGTGAAAAATATTTGCTCGGAGCGGTGCAGGGCGCGTTCGGTGGCGAGAAGATTATCGGAGATGCGGCGCTGGCGGCGATTGGTGAGGATGAGCCGGATGGAGGAGCAGAGAACCGAGGCGGCAACAATGGGCCAGGCGAGAAAGCCGTGCTCGCGGGCCACGGCGCCAGCCAGGAGGATGACAAGCAAGGGCATCACGATGGGAAATAACTGTGAGCCGAGAAAGCGGTCCACGCGCGTGGGAGAAGCCGGAAATGGGGCGGGGTCGCGCTCTTTCCAAGATGCGGCGAGGCAAATAATCAGCACGTAAGGGAGCATCCACAACAGATCGCCCCAGGTGGCATCGCCGGTGGCGATAGCGAGGGTGATCAAATAGGTGGAATCGGCGGCGACCGAGGCCAGGAAGGTGAGAGCGAGGACGAGCGAAAAGATGCGAAACCAGTGGGGAGACGCGCCGCGCGAGCGGAACAGGAACGCGAAGGCAATCAGCAGGTCGCGAACGATATAAACGAACAAGATGCCGCGGACCAGGGCGATCTGGTCTGATTCCCAGCGCGCCGTGAAATAGAAGAAGTAGAGATAGGCGGCGAGCGCGACGATGGCGATTTGCACGAAGTCCAATATGCGGAGGAAATCGAGGCCGGCAGTCTGCTCCTCTGAACGGGGGAGCAGGACCATGATGACTGGGGCGGCCCAGACAAACATGAAGATGTCCGAAGGTTCAGCGTTGAGCGAAGAGCCTGGGACGAAGCTCTGATAATAGGTGCTGAGAATCATGCCGCAGGATTCCAGGGAGAACGCTATGCCGAGCAGGAACCAGATCTGGCGAACGTAGCCGGAGGCACGAACAGCGACGTAGTAACAGGCGGCGGCGGCGAGGAGGAGGACAAAGGTGTCCAGTAGGTTGGAAAGCAGGAGGCGGACGAAGAGGGATTGCAAGAATTCAAGATCGTAAATGAGGAGGAGAGCCGCGGTGAGGGCGGCGAAGAGGGCGAAACGAGGAAACTTGCCAGAGGGTAGCAAGCTGACCTCTCCTGGCACGGGCAGCGGGCCGAGCCAACTGTGGAAGATGCGGTTTCAGTGTACACCACGGGGAAGAGTTATCAGTAATCGGTAATCAGTAATCGGAAGGAGTGGGTGGGGAGCGGGCGAGTTAGATGTCGGGCCTGGGCTTCGCGGATCAGGGTGAATAAGATTCAGGCGGCACCGGGAAATGGCTGGTGAAAAGGGGATTGGTGCGCGGGAAGAGGCTGGCTTAAAAGGGCAGCGGTACGGGGAAGCAGGAAGCGAGGAAGAGGCGGAAGAAGAAGAGGAGGAAGAAGAAGAGGAAGAGTGCCGCCGCGGACGGCAGGGCTTGGCTTGCCTGCAAGATGCAGGCGCTACCAAGGCGGCGTCAAGAAGGGGGCGCTGCCAATCGAGTGGGCGGGACTGGGGAGGGAGAATTGGAGTTTAGGGACGTAACGGCGGAAATTTGGGGGCATCGGAGAGTAATGGATGGGCGGGGTGTGCGATGGAGAATCGAGTTTGGGGTAGGTTGTCTGGCAGAGTCGCGGCGGGAATTTTGGCGGGGGTGGTGTGGTTTGGCGGGGCGATCAACGCGGGAGCGCAGGCGAAGGGGGATGAGACGGGCGGCGGAATAGCGGAGGAGATACCGCTGGAGAAGTGTGATGTGTTGCCGGTGGTGAAGGTGACGGTGGATGGGAGTGAAATGCGGTTTCTGGTGGATACGGGCGCAACGACAATTTTGAATTTGGGTTCGTTTACTTCGGGGCGGTCGAAGGAAATTCAGGTGAGTTCGTGGAGCGGGACGGCGGCGACGAGCGCGCGGGAAGTGCGGTTGCCGGAACTGGCGCTGGGAAGCCACCGGCTGAAGGATTTGAAATTGCCGGCGATTGATTTGAGTCCCATTGGAAAAGCGTGCGGCGGAAAAATTGACGGGATTCTTGGCGTGGACCTGCTGGACAAGATGGGAGTGACGATTGATTTGAAGAGGCAGGTGGCTTCGATCGGGACGGGAACTACGGATGCGCGGGCGATGTATGGCTTGATGGAATCGCAGATGCATCAGTGTAACGATGCGTTTGAACAGGGGAAGGCGAAGGAGTTGGAGGAGTGCTTTGATCCGGAGATTGTGCTTTATACGCCGGATGGGGAGTATCGCGGGCGGAAGCAGGCGGTGGAGTATTTGCAGGCGCGGTATATGAAGTATGCGCCGGATCTCTGTTACAAGATGACGCTGAAGGATGTGCAGAGTTTTGGGGATGCGCTCTGGTATTCGTACGATTATGAAATTACGGCGCCGAAGGAGCATGTGGTGGGGCACGGGATGTCTATGTGCAGGCGGACGGCGGGGAAATGGTATGTTTTGAATTTGCATAATTCGTTGGTGGGGATGGAGGCGGCGGAGAGGAAGTGAGGAAACTGTTCGCAGCGGGGGAATATAGGAACGCTGGCCAATCTGGAGATTGGCGCTCCGCTACGGAGGGCCCGGGATTGGGAGGATGGGGCGCTCCACGGAAAGCGCGGGACTGAGAAGAGGAGCGCTCGCCTCGGAAGGCTTGCTACTGCTTGCCTGCAGGATGCAGGCGCTACCGGCGGAGGGCCGCAGAGTTAGCGGAGGGTTGGGAGTTGCGCGAAACGGTTTTGTTGGGTTGAATTTGGGCGGTTGGGGATCGAGTAAAAAAACAGGAGAGACAGAGATGGCGAAGAATTTGGTGGCACAGGTTGGTAAGGCGGGCGGGGAGTTTGAGTTGGTGGAGCGGGAGATGCCGGTGCCGGGGGCGGGAGAGATCCGGATCAAGGTGCTGGCTTGCGGAGTGTGTCACAGCGATCAGGTGACGAAGGATGGGATTTTTCCGTGGATTGCGTATCCGCGCGTGCCGGGGCATGAGGTGGCGGGGATTGTGGATGAAGTTGGCGCGGGCGTGACGGAATGGAAAAAGGGCGATCGCGTGGGAGCGGGCTGGCACGGCGGGCATTGCTTTGTGTGCGAGGCTTGCAGACGTGGGGAATTTGTGACCTGCAAGAATGAACAGATTAATGGAGTGACACGGGACGGCGGATACGGGCAATACATGATCGCACGGCATGAGGCGGTGGCACGGATGCCGGAGTCCATGAATGCGGCGGAAGCGGGGCCACTGCTGTGCGCGGGGATCACGACGTTCAATGCTTTGCGGCACAGCGGCGCGGGGCCGGGAGACCTGGTGGCGGTGCAGGGAATCGGCGGGCTGGGGCATCTGGGAATTCAGTTCGCGGCGAAATTCGGGTATCGCGTGGTGGGTATCGGGCGCGGGCCGGAGAATGGAGCGCTGGCGAAGAAGCTGGGCGCGTCGGTTTACATCGACAGCAAGAATTCGAATGCGGCGGAGGAGTTGCAGAAGCTGGGAGGGGCGCAGGTGATTCTGGCGACGGCGCCGAGCGCGAAGGCGATGTCTGAGCTGGTGGGCGGATTAAAAGCTGGCGGAGAGTTGCTGGCCATTGGTGTTTCCGGGGAGCCGCTGGAGATTTCTCTGGCGCCGCTGATTATCGGAAAGCGGAGAGTGCAGGGATGGCCTTCGGGAACGGCGATGGATTCGGAAGATACGCTGCAGTTTTCGGAGATGACCGGAGTGCGGGCGATGATTGAGAAATATCCGCTGGCGAAGGTGAAAGAGGCGTACGAGCGGATGATGTCGGGGAAGGCGGAGTTTCGGGTGGTGTTGACGATGGAATGAGGAGAAGGGCTGAAAGTTGAGAGTTTACGGCTGACAGCTTTGGGATTTCGGAGAGGGGTTTTGGCGGAGGGGCTCTGGGGCTTCTCCGCTTTTTGTTTGTGTGGAGGACGGCCCGCTTCGGAAAGCGGGCCCTACTGGGGAGGAAGACGGAGAAGATGCAGAGCGCTCGCCTCGGAAGGCATCGCTTTGGCTTGCCTGCAAGATGCAGGCGCTACCGCGTTCGGCGAAGAGGTGAGAAGGAGGTCAGATTTTTTTGTCTTTTTTTAGCCACTTCAGGGCGTTGGAGAGGGCTTCGGTGGGATCGGCGATGGTGGAGGCTGCGTCCTCCGGGGTTATCGCGCCACGCTTGCGGGTGGAATTGCCGATGGGAACGTCCTGAAAGCCTTCTCCTTGGTGAATCATGGCAGCGGGCTTTTGGGAATTATCGAGAAGGTAGTAGTTGGCTTTGCCACGGACTTCCGAATCCGCGCGCACGGCAATGTGAGCGCTGGCCACGCTGCCATACGTGGCGGCAGTGGCTCCATAAGTTCCTTCGGCGTAGAGAGTATTGAATCGGTTCATGCTGGCTTTCACCAGTTCCTCACCGTTGAGGCCCTGGTTCCAGAGGATGATGATGTCGGGGGCTTTGTCGTCGAGGCAGAGGCCTTTGTATTTTTTGGTGGCGTCGCGGTCCCACATTTTTTTCTGGTCCTGGGTGAGGCCGACTTGCATGGATTGGCCGTCGCTATAGACGACGGAGAATTTGAGTTTGCAATCTTGAGCGGGAGTGAGGAGCGCGGCGCAAAGGATTAGAAGAGATACGACGAGAGCTTTCCGGAGCATGGGCGGTTCTCCAGTATGGGATTGGGTACGACACGGGGGAGTATAGGAGGAATTCGGAGGGAGTGGTAGGGAATTGATGGGGAGGGATGCGGGAGAAGGTACGAAGAGAAGAAAGGACGCTCGCCTGGGAAGGCATCGCTTTGGCTTGCCTGCCCTTCGATGCTCAGGGTAAACAAGATGCAGGCGCTACCGGGACCGCGAATTGCGTAAGCTGGGTTGTGGAAGTGGGAAGAGGCTGACATGAAAGTCAGCGCTACATAGAATCGGAATGGACTGGGATATGGATCGTTGAGTGGTGGAGGAAGAGGCTGGCTTAAAAGGCCAGCGCTACAGGGAAGAAGGAAGAGAGAAAGAGCGGCCGCTCGGGGCGAGCGGGGCCGATGCTTGCCTGCAAGATGCAGGCGCTACCAATGCGGACGGCCCGCCACGGTCGGCGGGCCCTACTAGCGGCTGGGTTATCGCGAAATGGTTTAGAAGGGGATGTCTTCGTCGGAGATTTCCGGGGCGGAATTGGAGCCGAATTCTTCGGAGGGGGCTTCGTGGCCGAAGTCGTCGCCGCCGCTGGTGCTGCGGGCTGCGCCAGAGCTGGCGCCTGCGCCGGCTCCCGCGGCCATGCCATCGCCGCGGCCGCCGAGCATGCGGAAATTGGTGGCTACGATTTCGAAGCTGGTGCGCTTCTGGCCTTCCTTATCCTGCCATTCGCGGGACTGGATGCGGCCCTTCGATAAAAACGAGCGAGCCTTTTTTCAGATATTGCTGCGCAATTTCCGCTTGCTTGCCCCAGACCACAATCTTGTGCCATTCGGTGCGCTTCTGGCGTTCGCCGTTGCGGTCCTTATAGGATTCATCGGTGGCGACGGAGAAATTGGCGACGGCCTGGCCGCCGGACGTGAAACGGGTTTCGGGATCGCGGCCAAGGCGGCCGACGAGGATGACTTTGTTTACGGACATGCAGATTTCTCCTGTTCAGGCGGGAGCGGTGGACGAGATGATGCATCTCGATGCTTCCGGGGCCGGCGGTCCTCGCGGGATCGCCAGGGAAATTACCGGCACACGAGCTTCCCCTGAAGTAGGGAAGATAACATGGTGGCGAAGAAAAATAAAATGTGGACGGGGACTGATACTTCTGACAATGGCGAATGCGGGTGTTCGGGCTGATAGTGTTGGGAGGTCGTGGACGGCCTGAATGGGAAATGTGGACGGAGGAGCGCGTCCCGGGAAATACATGAGGAGCGATTTGGGGGCGGATTGGCTCTAACAGTTGTGGACAAAGAAATCGGTAAACGAAGAAGCGGGCATCCCGGTGAGAGTAGGATGCAGCCAAGGTTCGAAAAACGGCAAGTGACGAGGATTCGGCGGAAGCGGGAAGCCTTGGTTGAAGATCACAGACGGGGTCCTTCGGAAAATAGAAAATGTTGGAACCCGGGAACTTTGTGGATTAGAGTGGGTAAGACTAAATTGAGCCCAATGTGGGTCGACCGCTCCAGAAAAAGGAAGATCACGCCAAGAAACTGAAGTGAAGGCAAATCCCAGCCACCGCCTGGCCACGGGAAAAAACTGGTAAAAACAAGTGAACCGAAGACTCGGTGTCTTGGGCGCCGTAGCTTTTGCTCTATTCGCAGCGAGCACGCCCGCACAAAAAAAGGAACCGGTCAGCAATGGGCAGCGCGACGCGCTCTATGCGCAGTCCGAATGGCTGAAGACCGCGTTTACGGACGATGGCTATGCGCCGGATGTCCGGCTGGTGCTGCCGCCGCGCCTGGATTTGCCGATCACCGATCCTATTTTGCTGCCGGGCGATGAGCCGGCGAGCGCTACAAGGACAACCCCGTTCGGCGGGAAGAATTCGAGTTCCGGATCCAGTTCCTCTTCTGAGTCCAGCATCAAGCCGGTGAAACCGGCCGAGGAAGACACGAAGGTGCATTGGGGACCGGCGCTGATGGAAGCCCTGCTCTACACCGGGGCGATGCACGCATTCAATCTTTCGCAGCAGCCGGGAACGCGGGACACGCTGAACGGGCACTGGCTGCAACATTATGCGAGTTCGGTTTCCGAATTGCGCGGCTGGAGCGACAGCGACACCTTCATGGCTCCCTATGTGGGGCATCCGATCGAAGGGTCTGTGTTCGGCTACATTTTCCGGCAGAACGATCCGAAATATAAAACGGTGCAGTTCGGGGACGGGCGGGATTATTACGTGAGCCTGCTGCGCTCAATGGCGTATTCGGCGGTGTGGCATACGCAGTGGAAGATCGGGCCGGTCAGCGAGGCGTCGCTGGGAAATGTGATGCTACACGCCTCACCGGGATTCATCACGCTGGTGGACACGCCAACGCTGGGGGCGATCACCATGCTGGCGGAGGATGCCGCGGACCGGTATTGGATCATGGGACTTGAGAATCACACCAGCAACCGGGCGGCGATTATTCTGGCGCGGAGCTTTCTGAATCCGGGACGAAGCATGGCGAACATGATGGCGTTCCGTCCGCCGTGGGTGAGGGATACGCGACTGAATCTGGGCGGCGAGAGCTACGAACTGCGGAAAGAACTGGTGCGCGAGTACAAGGAAGAAGGCGGTGAGAAGCCGTTTGAGTTCATCAAGCGGACGCCGGTGGATTATGGCGTGGATTTCAAAAAGAATTTTCCGCGGGAAGCGCCGATTGAGCTGGAGGCATTTTCCTACTACGAGAGTTTCCTGGGCGGCGGGAGCTGTGTTGGCGGCGGCGGGCAGGGCGCGGCGCGCATCAATCCACAATGGCAGATTGTGACCGAGGTGAGCGGCTGCCTGGTGATGCACATGCCGGCGAGCAATTTGAGCGGTGATTCACTGTTCTATGGGGCGGGACCGCGGTGGACGCCGCGAGCTTCGGAGAAGATTTCGCCGTTCGCGGAGGTGATGATCGGCGGGCGCAGGGTGACCCACGAAATTGATAACACGGATCTGAGGACCGAGTTGATGAAAGAGTGGAACGACGGCAAGGGGACGCTGCCGCATTATCCGACGCGGTTTGACTGGTCCGTGGAGCGGCAGGCGAATGGGTTGGCCCTGCTGGCGGGAAGCGGCGTGGACGTGGTGTTCACGCGGGCGTTCGCGTGGCGGGTGGTGAACGTGGAGTACACGCACACGTGGATTCCGGACGTGGATATGATTCACGCGCAGAATGCGATCAAGGTGACGACGGGGGCGGTGTTGCGGATTGGGACGTGGTAGAAGAGAGCTAGCAGCGAGCGGATAACAGATATCAGGAAGCGGTTTGTGGGGAGGCCTTGGGGCCTCCTTTTTTGTTTGTGGTCGCGAAGGGGATTTTGCACGTGTGGTGCGTTCGCTGTGAACTTGTTTCAGAGCGGTGGGCAATTGAGAGATGCGGGATTGCGAGATCTTTTGCGTGGAAGGCTCGCGCGGGCTAGGCAGCGTAATTGGCGACAACGCGAGTAACTGTGTGGTTTTCGGATAGCTCCATGAACTCTGCAACGAGTACGCCTTTGTGATTTTTGTATAGGAGCACCATGCTGCTGATGCCTACGAATACGTTTTCCAGATGAAAGCGCAGGTCAGGGATGGCCTGGAGGCCTCTCTGAAAGTATGCTCGGACATTTTGCTTGCCCATCACCTTTCCGGCAGGCGCCCCCAGGAGTTGCGCGGCAACTGGCGAGGTCAATTCAACCGAATCCTGATAGTGGGTCATGATCGATTCCAGATCATGGGCGTTCCAAGCGGCAATCCAATGCTCGGCCAGCTTCCGGGCTTCTTCGTTCGTCACGACATTTTCTCCAGTGCTTGGTTGGCGATTATAACCGAAGGGCATCGCACGAGGCACACGGTTGATGAGTTCACGAAATAAAAAAGCAGAACTCGATACTCATGTTCCGTTGCCTGGCGAGCCTCGATGGCAACTGACCAATCTGCCTGCGGATCAAAATTTATGAAACTACATGTTGCCCATGTACTGCTTCTCGAGTTGAAGCAAGCTTTCCCGGGAGGATGAGTAAAACTCATGAAATCGGGGACCATCAATCCGGAGGATGGCTGGGATTGTTTTCCCGTCGGGGACGCGCAACAGAATTTCGGCCCTGTCACCGATAATCTTTCCCTTGGAGTTCAGTTTCTTCTCTCGTTTGATGACTTTGGCTGCTTTGAGTATCTGTTTGTCAAAATACTCCTGAGCACCGGCGAAATCTGAGAAATCGTCGTACAAGACCGTCAGCGCGCTTCCGTCCGAGCCTTTAAAGTTTGTGAAACCGAGATGCACCTTGTTCTCATCGAGTAACTCTCCCATTACAATGTTCTGAAATTCGATACGCGCGGGAGCTTCTTTGGTGGCTGCTTGAGCTTTTTCCTGTCCTGCAAGCCCCGACACTCTGGCCGCGAGAACCGAAAGGCATAAACATCCCAGGCAAGCGAGCCGAAATCTTATTTTGGATTTGTACATCTAAGGCGCTCTCCAAGAAGCGGTGCGTGCGAGGGAATGCTAGCACGGGCGGGCCTGGATTTTGGAAGCGGAAGACGAGAGAAGAGGGGCGCCCGCCTTCGCCGCGGAAGGCGCGGCTACGGCGGGCTGGCCCCGGCTTGCCTGCTAGAAGCAGGCGCTACCGGGGAGGGGTGTTTTTTGAGGACGGCCCGCCACGGTCGGCGGGCCCTACGGGAGGCTGAGAAGAATGAAAGAGGGCTGGCCAATCTAGATTAACCCCAAACTTCCCGGGTTGGTGAAGAGGGGGCGCTCCTTCGGGAGGTGCGGGTGACGCAAAGGGGCTTCATCGCGTAGATCGGTAAGGGTAAACAGTCTGCGGATTAGAGGCGGGTGTATTGACGGTCGGAGATTCGGGGGCTATGTTAACGACGGTAGCTAGCCGCTTTTGGTAGCGAATGTGGGGAGCAGCGCGAGGGGCTCCGGGCGGCATTCGTTCCCTTATTACAGGAAGCCAATGACGCAGACGAGTCCAATTCAGCAGCCGGCTGGGGACAAGAAGGTTAGCCAGAACAACGAACTGTTCCGGCTGCTGGTGGAGAGCGTGAAGGATTACGCAATTTTTGTGATCAGCCCGGACGGCCATGTACTGACATGGAATCTTGGGGCGCAGGCATTGAAGGGATACGCGAAAGAAGAAATCATAGGAAAACACTTTTCTGTTTTTTATCCGCCAGAAGCAGTGCAAACCGGCTGGCCCGCGCGGGAGCTCCTGCTGGCGGAAAAAGAAGGGCGATTCGAGGATGAAGGGTGGCGGGTCCGGAAGGATGGCTCGTCTTTTTGGGCTTCCGTGGTGATCACGGCATTGCGAGGCGAGGATGGGAAACTGACGGGATTTGCCAAGGTCACGCAGGACATGACGGAGCGGCGTGAAGCGGAGGAGCGGATCCAGAATTTGAACAGGGAATTGCGCAACCGCATTGTGGAATTGAATGAATCCCAGCGCGTTGTGGAACTGCGGACTTTGGAATACCAGAGACTATCGGCACGGGTTCTAAGCATTCAGGATGAGGAACGCCGGCGGGTGGCGCGCGACCTGCATGACGACCTGGGCCAGCAGCTTGCGGTTCTGAAAATGATTCTGGACAAGAATCCGGACAATGAAGCCAGAGAAATCGTGGACTCGGCGATAAACACGGTGCGCAATTTGTCCTACTTGCTCCACCCACCGCTGCTGGATGAAACGGGTTTGCACGCGGCGCTGCACTGGTTTGTGGAGGGCTTGACGAAGAGAAGCGGAATTGAAATCGAGCTGATCCTGAATCCGGTGAGCTTTCCGCGGCTGACGATGGAACTGGAAACAGCAATCTTTCGTGTGGTTCAGGAATCGCTGACGAACGTTTACCGTCACGCAAACGCGGCCAAGGCCCGGGTGGAACTCGATAAGCGGGCCGAGTGGATATCCATTCGTATTCGCGATTACGGGAAGGGGTTGACGCGGGACGTTGACGGCGCTGCGCCTTCGCTCAAGAACAGTGTGGGCATTGCGGGAATGCGGGAACGCGTGCGGCAACTGGGCGGGGAACTGACAGTTTCTAATTGTGAGCCGGGGAGTTTGGTGGAAGCGAAGATTCCTTTGTTTTCTTAGGAAGAAGCGCAGCGGAGGGAATGGAAATTCAGTTCGAATGGGCGGGCCCGTTACCGGGTATCCATTTTCAAATTGAAGGTTATTTCAATAAGAGCGGCAGGGGCTTGGTTCGTCGCGTTTGATCTGGGCGGAGGGATGAGGAGGGGCGCCCGCCTTCGCCGCGAAAGGCGCGGCTACGGCGGGCTGGCCCCTTGCTTGCCTGCTAGAAGCAGGCGCTACCAATTTTGGTCACGCGCGAAGGTCTAGTTCGATGGCGTCGATCAGGGGGACTAGCCACTTGAGAAGTGCTTGGTGGGTGGGGTGCTGGACGTAGGCGTCGAGCGCGGCCTGATCCTTGAACTGCATGATGCCGCCAAAGGTGTAGCCCTTTCCGCGAGGGGAAATGTTTGGGCCGACATGGGTCTGGAGAAGTCCGGGGATTTGGCCCTGGAAGGCGGCGATGTCTTTCGCGGCTTTTTCTTTTTGCGCCTCGGACGTGCCTGGTTTCCACTGAAATGCGAATACGTGAAAGACGGTTCCGGCGGCTTCGTCGCCTGCGGGCAGGATGGCGGGTAGAAGAGTTGCCAGCGAGGTGGCGAGGGCGGTATTGCGGATCAGGGTGCGGCGTGTGGTCGTCGGCATGTGTGTATCCCTCCCTGCGGGGCAATCCACTGTTTGAGAGTTTGTGGTGGTAGGAATCATACACAACTCGCATGGTGAAGTGCGGACGAGTGCGGTAGACGGAAATATTTTATCTCGCTGGGATTTCGGCGGTTTGCTTCCGAACTAACACCAGCATTGACGGGAAGGCTGGCCAATCTGGAGATTCATCCCGCGAGAGGCGCGGGATGAAGGGGAGGTGGCGCTCCCTTGAGGGCGGACGGCTGGGGGTGGCGGGCGGTCGGCGGGTCAGCGGAGGAAAAGGATCAAGGTGTAAATTCCGAGGGTTGTGCCGAGGGGGATGTCGGAAACGGAGAGCAGGCCGGCAATGATTGACATGGAGCGTGCGGAAGACTTTCCGGCAAGGAGGGCCAATCCTGCGAGGATGCCGAAGAGTCCGGAGAGGATCGTGATGAGTATGGCGACGGCATAGAAGAAGTGGAAAAGACTCATCAAGGGTATGTAATCGGGCACGCGGGTGAGAAGCGCGCCAAACATTACGGTGGCGGTTCCGCTGTAGAGAACGAGGACGATTGCCACGGCGAGACGGAGGATTCCGTAGACTATCCACAATGACCCTAAGGCACCCCAGTTCCTGCCTGGATTTCCTGCGGCCACGGTATTTGTTGACATGCGGTCCTCCTGAGCGATCGCCGGTCTGCCTCGCCGAAGCGAGGGACCAAAATTTCAACGCGGGGATTGTGATGGCGCCTGAAGTGTACCCGCTTTATGAAAGCTTTCTATCGGGGAAAGAATGTAGCGGAGGTACGGAGCGGCTTTTGATTCGGGTGGTCGAGCAGAGGAAGGTTTGGATCGGCAAGCGCGGGTTGGGAGCCACGGAGAGGATGGGGCGGTTTGGCGGGGGCCGGAGAGGGCACGAAAAATGAGGGGTCAAAATCGCGGGGCGGCCGCTACTCCGGCCACGTGGGGAATTTAGCATATTGCGAAGCCGGGGCTAAGATCAAAACGGCGGAAGATTTGGGCAACAGGGGGCGAGGTTATTTGGCTGAGGACGGGTCTGGAGGGTGGGTGAAGGTTGGGAATTACGACGGCAGGAAAACTCCAGAAAACCAAGAAAACCCCAAGAGGCCGGTCTAAAGACCGGCCAGTACACAGGAAAGAGAGGGAGGCGGCAGGGAGCTGCAACTAATTAATTGGGGGAGATGATTAGTTGGGTGTCGGAGTTGCCGCACATGCCGTAGACGGTGCCGGCGGTGCAGGCTCCGATGGAATAGGTGTAACAGCCGGGATGTTTTGCGGTGACGGTGATGGGGCGATCCGCGCCACCGATGATGGCGCCATCGTGATCGAAGGGATTGGCGTCGCCGAAGTCGATGACGAAGCCGGTGTTTTTCGAGCCGCTCGTGAAGGTGACGGTGGTGCCGGTCTTAATGCAGAAGGCCTTATTGGATTTGGCGCCGGTGATGCTTGGTGTGGCGGTGGCGGAGGTGCCTTGGCTGCGCCGGATGTCGATGGAGCAGGGTGAAGTTGCGGAACCGCAGGTGTTTGCTTCGGCGCAAATGCTGGCGGGATTGGAAGCCGAACAGACGTCGTTCTTGATTTTCTTTTTGGTGTCCTTGCCAACTGTGAAATTGGAGATCACAAGCGGCAGGACGAACAGACAAGAAAGAGCGGCTAGATAGCGATAGATCTTCATGGAGTGCCTCACTTCACCGAGATGAATTGCCGAATTCTGGAACTTTACACAAGATTGCTATATAACCGCGGACGGAAAAGAGTCAATTGCAATTTG
The DNA here is from genome assembly GCA_963824925.1 of uncultured Acidobacteriota bacterium. Lineage (GTDB taxonomy): Bacteria > Acidobacteriota > Terriglobia > Acidiferrales > UBA7541 > Acidiferrum. The sequence continues at coordinate 80,357 of CAWGRE010000018.1, read as the reverse complement.
CATGGAATCGGTTTGGCGCTATTTATTTGGGCGTGCCGGCCTTGTTCCAGTCGATGATGTTGGTGAGCTTCCAGGCGTTCTGGTTGAGCTGGAATTCGAGTTGTCCCTCTTTGTTGATCACAAGTTGCGCCGCCGGGAAGAGCACGCCGGAGCTCTTTTTCGTATCGGCGTCATTAATTTCGATTTCGCCCGCGGTCAAATTGTACGCGGTGGTTTGCGTGGCGTAGTAGGACTCGCCAAAGCGGAGCTGCCGGTTGGTGACGAAACGAATCTTGCGGCCGGTGGGAGTTGGCACGAGGCGAATAAAACTCAGGTCATAGCCAATTGTGCCGGTGATGGCAATGTGACCAACCGCTTCCATTTTGGTTAGCGCGTTCACCAGTCCCTGGTTCTGGCCCTTCTTGTAGGCATCGATGAGGATTTCCCTGTCCGCGTCGCTTGAATAATCATAAATGTGAATTTTTACGTTGACGGTTTTGCCGAGTTGGGTGCTGGTGCCCATGGCGATCGCGTCGATGGTCTCCACTTCGCGTTTTTCCGCCGCGAGGGCGAGAGTGACTGCAATTAGAACAAGTGTTGCGAGCAGCGCTGCGCCGTAGCTGAGTTTGCGGAAATTGCGTGTGGCTGGATTCTGATGGGTCATCGGGTTCTCTCCGTTGTGGCCGATTTGCTGTTCTTTCGAGATGAGGGCGAGCCCTCGATCGAAAGAGGCAGACAGATTCGGAAGATTTTCGTTTGGGAGATGATAGTGCTTATGGGCGGGGGTGTCGACTAGGAAATTCCCTAGGGAAGAGGTTCGGAAAAAAAGCCGAATGGAAACTTGGTTAGGCGTGGGATGGAGAAGCGGGGGGCTCCTGCGGAAGCGGCCCGCCACGGTCGGCGGGCCCTACGGGAAATCCGAGAAGAGGGCTGGCCAATCTGGAGATTCAACCCGCAAACTTCGCGGGATGGTGGAGAGGTGGGGCTCCGTTGAGAGCGGCCCGCCACGGTCGGCGGGCCCTACGGGAAATCGGAGAAGAGGGCTGGCCAATCTGGAGATTCAACCCGCAAACTTCGCGGGTTGGTGAAGAGGTGGTGCTCCCTAAGGGTAGATCGCTGGGAATACGAGGGAAGCACGGCCGGAGAGGTGGAAGGGAGGGAATCGGAAGAGAGGAGAAGAGAGATTCGGAGAAAGGAGCCGGAGAAGGAGGGCGTCCTCCTTCGCCGCGGAAGGCGCGGCTACGGCGGACTGGCCCTGGCTGGCCTGCAAGATGCAGGCGCTACCAGGGAGGGGACTAGTGGGCGGTGGAGGCGGAGACGGAGACGCCGAGGTCTTTGAGTTTGGCGCGGGCGCGGCGTTCTTCTTCGGTGCCGGGATATTTTTTGACGACGTCGCGGAGTTCGCGGACGCCGGCAGTTTTCTGGTTGAGTTCGAGGAGGGCCATGCCTTTTTTGAGGTGTGCGGGAGCGAGCTTGAAACTTTTGGGGAAATTGCTGATGACTTTATCGTATTCGGAAACGGCTTGCTCGTACTGGCGCTGGGAGTAGGCGATTTCGCCGAGGTAGAACTGGGCGTTGGAGGCGAGATCGGTGTCGCTGTAGAACTTCAAATAGTCCACAAATTCGGAGCGGGCGAGATCGTATTTGCCGCTGGTAATGTCGCGGAGACCGTTGTTATAGAGGGTGTCCGCGGAAGGCGGCGGGCCGGAAGGAGCGGAGGCGGCACCCGGCGCGGGAGAGGGAGAGCCACCGCCACCGGAGGGAGCGCCACCGGGAGCTCCGGTGGGATTGCCGCCGGCGAGGCGCGCGTCAATATTCTGCACGGAGTTCTGCAAATCCACCAACTGCTGATTGACTTTGCCGAGGCGGGATTTGATTTCTTCGAGATTGTCGGAGAGTCCCTGGACCTGGGTGGACATGGTGTCGAGGCGCGTGCCGGAGTTGGCTTGCACGTCCTGAACGGATTTCTGGAGGCTGGACATGGTGGTGTTGAGCTTGTTGACGGTGTCGGAGGACTGCTCGATGAGGGTTTTCTGGACGGTGTGGTCCTGGGTCATCTGGGTCTGAATGTCTTTTTGACCCTGGAGCAGGGTAGTGACATCGCGCTGGAGCTCGATAATTTCCCGGGCCACGGCCATGACGGGCTTTGGGCCGATGAGGCTGCCGGCGATGGCGCTGGCGAGCATGGCGCCAGAGAAGTAGAGCATGTTGCGGACACGCATATTTAAAACCTCCGAAAGATGGGCACGGCCAGGGATTTCTGGGGAAGAGAGCGAGAGAGTCCCCAATATTTAAATGTAGCGGGAGATTGATTGGGGGGCAAGGGGATACGGAGGGGAAATTCGAAAAGGGAAATTGGAAATTCGGGAAGAGGGGATTTGGGACGCGTGGTTGGGGGGCAAGACGCAGGGGTTGAGATCCTTCGCCGGGAAAAGGCTGGCTCAGGATGACAGCACGGAGAGGAGGAATCGGGATAGGGGGAGCAGTCACCTGCTCGCCCCTCCCACACCACCGTACAAGCGGGTCCGCATACGGCGGTTCAGCAAGTTGAGCCCTTGCGGGCCGGAGGTTCGAGTCGTCGTTCGCCACAAGGGCTTCGCCGCTCTGCAGGTTTCCGTTTCGGCTTCACCGTCTTCTGAACCTGCAAAACTCAGCCGAAGCTGATTGGCTGGCGCAGTGCCACCCGTGAGTTCGACGTTCTACTACTCGCTCTCACTGTTTGGGCCTTCCTCACTTCCGTGAGTACTACGCCCGCTGCTGACTTCTGCTACAGGGTCAGAGTGAATTGCTTCACCCTCAGTCACGAATCCGAGACGTGCAGCAGATCTCCCGCGATAAGCTCGACTGCTTTCGATACGCGACCGCCGGATTTACCACCAGCGTCCTTGATGGATACGGACTTCGCGATCACTTGCTCGCTCGTCCGGCGCCGTAGGCCTCAAATCCGGTTCTTGTCCATCGGCCCGTATCTTTGCTCCACGCTTCCTTTAGACCTCACCTCACGGTGACGCCCTTGCGCTTCGCTACCCTTCACCTCCATCAGGTTGGGACGGGACTTTCACCCGCAAGCTGCCGAACATACACGGCGTACAAGAAAAAGGGGCCGGGCTTGCGCGCGGCCCCTGGGATTAGAGAGCTTGGTTATTATTGCGCTGGGGTCAGGTGGCCGCGACGGTTTTGCTGCCAGCAGGTCTCGTTGGACTCCATGCAGAAGGGCTTTTCCTTGCCGTAGCTGACGGTGTTGATGTTGGCGGCAGGAATACCGAGGTTGACGAGGTATTGCTTGACGGCGTTGGCGCGGCGATCGCCGAGGGCGAGGTTGTATTCGGTGGAGCCGCGTTCGTCGCAGTGGCCCTCGATGGTGATGTGGGCTTGCGGATATTTTTTGAAGAAGTCGGCATCGTTGCGGAGCGCCTGCTGAGCGTCAGCGCGGATGTCGGCCTTATCAAGATCGAAATAGGCGTCTTTGACTTCCTGGGTGAAGAGTTCATCGAAGGAGGAAGTTTTGACCGGTTCGGGTGGAGGAGCGGGAACGTTGACAGTGACGCGCGCCGTGGCATCCGCGCTGCCGCCGGGACCGCTTGCGGTGATGGTATATGTGGTGGAATCCGCAGGAGTGACGGTGGTGGAACCCTGCACCGTGACGGCACCGACTTCGGGAGAGATGGAGACGTTATTGGCGTCGGTGGAGGTCCAGGTGAGCTTGGCGGACTGACCCTTGTTGATGGACGAGGGATCCGCGGAGAAAGTGACCGAGGGCTTCGCAGCCGGAGGCGGCGGCGGAGGAGGCGGCGGAGCGGCCTTAGGTGGTTTTTTGCAGCCGACAACGAAGAGAAGCGAAGCGGAAGCGAGAATCAGCAAGGCTCTGTGGAACGGGCGGCGAGATTGAATCATGCGTGTCCTCCTAAGACACCAGAAAATTAGTTGAGCGCGAAATCCACCGGAAGACCTATCGTACCGCCGGAGGCTGGGATCCGGGAATATATCGCTGCACGATATATTGTAACGATAACGTATATGGCGCGCAAGACGGCTGGGGAAAGAATAACACGGCGAATGGGGGAGGATGGAAGCGATGGGGCGAAAGTGTTAAGGGGGTTCCAAATGCCGGGCGGAGGAGAAAGAGTCGGAGGCCGATCTGAAGTTCGGCCACTACATTGGGCGGGGATGGCGGATAGAGGGAGGAGGGCTACGCAAAAGCGGAGGATGGTTATAAACTTTGCTTATGACACACACACTGGAAGAGTTGATCCCGGATTACATTCAGGGGTTGCCGACGTATGTGGCGGGGAAACCCGTCGAGGAGGTGGAACAGGAGCTGAAAATTCATGCCGTGAAGCTGGCGTCGAACGAAAATCCGCTGGGGCCTTCACCGAAGGCGATGGAGGCGGCGCGGCGAATGTTGGGAGACGCGAACTGGTATCCGGATGGAGGAAGCAAGCGGCTGCGGGAAGTGCTGGCGGCGCGGTTTGGAGTGCGGTCCGATGAAATTTTTGTGGGACTGGGATCGAGCGAGATTATTGATTTGTGCTCGCGAGTGCTGTTAAGCCCCGGGCGCGAAGGGATTACCAGCGAGGGGTCGTTCGCGCTGTTTTCGATTGCTATCCGGGCGAGCGGCGGGAAGCTGATTCTGACCCCGCAGAAGGATTTTGGATTTGACCTGGATGCGATTGCGCGGGCGGTGACTCCGCAGACGCGGATTATTTATGTGGCGAATCCGAATAATCCGACGGGGACGGCGTTTGGTGCGGCGGAGTTCGGCGCGTTTCTGAAGCGCGTGCCGGGGGACGTTTTGATTGTATTGGATGAGGCGTACCGGGAGTATGCGGACCGGAAAGATTTGCCGGATTCCATGAAGCTATTCCGCGAGTACAACAATATTCTGACGCTGCGGACGTTTTCGAAGGTGTACGGGCTGGCGGGGTTGCGGATCGGGTATGGGATTGGGCATCCGACGCTGGTGGCGGAAATGAACAAGCTGCGGACTCCTTTTAATGTGACGAGCGTGGGGCAGGCGGCGGCGCTGGCGGCACTGGATGATGAAGAGCATGTGGTGCGGTCGGTGGAGATCAATCGCGGGGAGCGGAGGCGATTGCAGGAGGGGTTGCGGAAGATGGGATTGGCTCCGGTAGAGAGCGAGACGAATTTTGTGTTTGTGCCGATCGGGCCGCGGGCGAAGACGCTTTGCGATGAGTTGCTGCATGAGGGCGTGATCATCCGTCCGCTGGGATGGATGGGATTTCCGGAGGCGATCCGGATTTCGGTGGGGAGTCCGGCGGAGAATACGAAATTATTGGGGGCGCTGGAGCATGCGCTGGCGCGGCCGGCGGGAGCGCGGGTTTTGGGGGAGCATGAGGATGAGTTTTCGAACCGGCCGGTGTGAGGAGTGAGAAACTGGAAGGCATAGGCCATAAGTTTAAGCAATAAGTTTTAAGACATAAATTTAAAGTTTCGGAGAAAAGGGAGTTCGGCGGGGAGGTAGCAGAGGGGCCACAGGCCAATGAACGCGCAGAGTTGCGAGGAAAGACGCAGCGGGTGAAAGCCTTCGCCCGCGGAAAGCGCGGGCTCAGGATGACGGGATAAGGAAAGGGGGGGCCGACCGCAGTTGCGACAGTGAGCGCGGCTACGGTGGGTGGAGGATACGGAGAAGAGCTAGGAACGGAAGGTTAGTGGCTTTCGATCGTGAGAGCAGAGAGATATGGCGTCAATTGCGCTTCGACGGCCCGCCTCCCCTCCGGGACAGGCGGAAGGCGGGCCCTACGGTGTGGCGATAGATGGTGCTTGAAGTGGACGGTGCACAGGCAGGAGTGCCTGTGCCACAGGAGCGGGGGACATCGAACGGGGATGAAGATACATTTGCCGGATGGGTACGCCACGAGCGGGGATGTGGTGGCGCAGATACTGCGTGGGGCGAAGACGATTGCGGTGGTGGGATTGTCGTCAAACGCGATGCGGGCTTCGCATGAGGTGGCGGCTTATTTGCAAGGCGTGGGATACCGGATTATTCCGGTGAATCCAAACGAGACGGAAGTGCTGGGAGAGAAGGCATCCGCGCGGCTGGAGGATGTGCCGGTGGCGGTGGATCTTGTGGATGTGTTCCGGCGAAGCGAGAATTTGCCGGGAGTGGCGGAGTCTGCGATCCGGATTGGGGCGAAGGTGCTGTGGATGCAGTTGGGGATTGAGAATGCGGAGGCGGCGGAGAAGGCGCGGGCGGCGGGATTGGTGGTGGTGGAGAATGCGTGTTTGTTGGTGGAGCGGAAGAGGAGGCAGTGAAGCAAAGAAAATGAAAGATGGGAGTTGGGATCGCGCCGGATTGATCGGCGCTATTTTTTTGGGTGGGAGTCAAGACGCGAGGGTTGAGATCCTTCGCCCGGAGAAAAGGCTGGCTCAGGATGACGAGATAAGGCAAAAGAGGGCGTCCGCCTTCGCCGCGAAAGGCGCGGCTACGGCGGGCTCTGGGAGTGGAGAAGACTCGGAGAAGAGGCGCCTCGGAAGGCGGGCCCTACTTTAGAAGGGGAAGATTTGGAGGTTGCGTTTGCCGGGGAGGATTACGGCTAGGGAGCGACCGTCGGGGGAGAGGGAGTATTCGCGGATGGTGAGACCGTGGAGCAGGATTTGGGGATCGGGCTCGATGACGGGAACTTCGGAGTGGGCGGGATAGGCGCGAAGCTGGGGAATGCGGAAGGAGACCAGGTCCGCGGATTTTTTTTCGATGGTGCGTTTCAGATAGAGGCGCGACTCGTCGGCGGACCATTGCAGCACGCCGATGCCGACGCGCAGGCGGGCGATGCGGACGGGAGCGCTGAGATCGCGGACTTCGAGAACTTCCTTGTCGAGAAAATAGGCGACGAAATTTCCGCCCGGTGAAACGGAGATGCCGCCGGCGTAGGCGTCAAGCGTGGCGACTTCCTTGTTCTCCTGGGAGAGGAGTTCGAGTCGCTGGAGACGCGCGGGGCCATCGAAGCGGGGACTTTCTTCGACGGCGATGGCGGCGTTGGTGCCGGAGATCCGTGAAGCGCCTTGAAAGGTGCGACCCTCAAATGCTTTTCCCGCCGGGCCGCTGGAAATATTGAAATACGCGAGAGAGAAAAGTCCCTGCGGATTATCGGCGCCGGTGAGATAGACGAAGGTGAGGTTGTCGCGTAGCCAGAGGGGAAATTCCGCGCTCATCACCAAGGGATCCTTGCCATTGGGGCGGAGTTCGCGGCCGGTGTCTTCGAGGAGCAGGAGCGCGGGAGCGTCTTCGCGGGAGCCGGCGTCTGGGTCCATGGAAGTGGTGAAGAGCTGGACGGCGATGATGTGGCCGTTGGGAGACCAGGAGAAGGATTCGACCTGATAGGTGAAGAGTTTCTGATCGTTGGTGAATTTCTGGCCTTCGAGAATGCGTTTGCGCTTGCCGCCGGGCTCCATGATCCAGATGTCGTCGCGCTGGAGATCGTATTTTTTATTTTTGAACATGCGGCGGACGGAAAAGATGACCCGGCCGTCGGGGGCGTAGGCGAAGGCGGTGATGTCTTCGTCGACGTTGATGGAGGGTTTGTCGAGATTTTGGGCGGAGGCGGGGAGAGGGAGGTAAAGGAAGTAAAGGAGGTAAAGGAGGTAAAGGAACGGATTGCGGGAGAGTTTGCGCGGCGCGGTTGCGATTTGTGGAGACGGGGAGGTTGAGATCCTTCGGCTATCCCCGTCGGATAGCCTCAGGATGACAAGTTGCGGGTGGGTGAGAAGGCGAGGGAGGGTCATGGTTTGGGGTGGGGGGCGGAATAGGGATGGCAGCATGGGGATTGCGTGGGTTTGAAGTCCATGATTTCGACGCGGGTTAGGTCCGGGTCGTAGATGTCGAGAGAGTTTTTGCCGTCGCGGCCAACTTCGGGGCCGTCGAATTGTTTGGCGCCGAAAGAGCGGAGGCGGGCGGCGGCGTTATTGGCGTTGGCGACGCCGAGAGAAAAATGATTCTGCACGCCGCGTTCCTGACGATTCGCGTTCGCCGGAATATTGAGCATGAATTCGACCCACTCCTCGCCGTCTGGGACTTGAATTTCATACCAGTCTAACCCGTTATCCTGAAAGCCGCCCTGCCAATAGAGGCGGAAACCGAGCAGGTCCTGATAGAAGGCTTTTTCTTTTGCTAAATCTTTGACGATAAAACCGGCGTGAAGGATGCGTACGCTGATCTGGCGATCGTCTGGAGTGAAGAAACCTTCGGAGATTTGCTGGACGAAGGCGATGGGATGGCCTTCGGGGTCAGTGAGGGAGAAAAACGTAACGCCGCGGGCGTCTTTGGAGAGTGGACCGGCTTCGATTTTGTGGGCGAGAAGAAAGTCGCGCATGCGGGAGACGTCTGGCGTGGAGAAGGCGATTTCGGCGAGGAGATTGTCTGGCGCGCCGCCGGTGATCTGCTGGAGTTCGATGCGCTGGCGGCCATTGACGGTGAAACATGGGCGGGCTGCGCCGAGGCAGGTGTTATGGCCGGTGGGGAAGCCGAGAAGTTGGCCGTAGAAAACGGAGGAGGCGTGGAGGTCGGCGGAGAAGAGGCGGACGGAGGCGATGCCGGTGATGGGGGGACGGGGTTGGGCGAGGGCGGAAGAGGAGGAAGTAAAGGAGGGTAGAGGAGGGAAAGGATGTAGAGGAACGGATGGCGGCGAGAGTTTGAATTGGGTGATTGCGATGAGGTTGAGATCCTTCGCGCATCCTCGTCGGATGCGCTCAGGATGACAGTGGCGCGGGGGCGGATGTGGCCTGAGGACTCAGCGGCGCAGCATGGGGTGAGGGCTGAGGATTCTGCGGCGGGGGAGATCATGGTTGGGGGTGGGGGCCGGTGTAGTCGGAGCAGCAAGGTTTTTCGATGGGGGCGAATTCCATGACTTCGATGCGGGTTTGGTCGGGATCGAGAAGGGTGAGTTGGCGCTTGCCGTCGCGGCCAGTGATGGGGGTAGGAAACGTGGCACCGCGGGATTTCAGGAGTTTGGCGGTTTCGTCGATATTTGGAACGCCGAGGGACACGTGGTATTGGATGCCGAGTTCGCGGTGATCGGCGTTGGCGGGGATGTTGAGCATGTATTCGATCCAGTTGTCGCCGTCGGGGACTTGATTCATGAACCAATCGACTTCGGTATCGGTGCGGCCGCCTTTCCAATAGAGGTGGAAGCCGAGAAGGTCTTCGTAGAATTTGTTTTCGAGATTGGCGTCGTGGGTGACGAAACCAGCGTGAATGATTTTGTGGCTGATGGCGGAATTGGAGGCAGTGGAATTTGTTTTGTTTTGAGCGTGGGACGAAGACAATTTTGTTGTGTTCGGGGTCGAAGAGTTCGAGATAGGGAGAACCGTCGGGGCGAGCGAGAATTTCGGAGGTCGGGTAATGATTCGCGGTTAAGTAGGTGGCCATTTGATTGATGCTATTTACGGCGAAACCAATTTCTACGAGGTAGGGGCCGGGCGTGCCGAGTGTGGCGGAGACGAGTTCGATGTGTTGTCGATCGTTGACGACGAAACACGGTTGGGGGACGCCGGTGCAACTGCTGCCTTGGCTTGGGAGGCCGAGGAGGGTGCCGTAGAAGTCTTTGGCTTTGGGGAGATCGGTGGATTTGAATTTGACGTAGGCGATGCTGAGGATTTGGGGTCGGTTGGATTCGGCAGGGGGAGCCGGTAGGGCGAAGATCGAGATGAGGGCGGCGAGGAGGAGTTTGTATGCGAGTGGGGGTTGCATCGGTTAGAGATTAGCGGAAAAGGGGAATTGGAAAAAGGGGAAGAGTTGCGGCGGAGAAAAGCAGGTCCCTCACCCCCGGAAGGCGCGGGTTCGGGATGACGGTTTTTTTTGGGGTCGCTCGATGAGATGGAGGGGAGGGGGGAGAAGAGCAAGATGAGGATTCAGAGCACTCAGGCTGGCGCCTGTTGTGCTGGTCGCCTGCAAGATGCAGGCGCTACCTGGGGCGCTACCGGGTGGATTTGAGTTTGCGGATTTCGGTTAGGCGGAGGCGGAGGCGTTGTTCGAAGCCCTGGTCGGTGGGCTTGTAGTAGGTGCGGGTGGAGAGGTTGTCGGGGAGGCAGGTCATGTCGGTGAGTTTATTTTCGAAGTTGTGGGCGTATTTGTAGCCTTCGGCGTAGCCGATATTTTTCATGAGGCCGGTGACGGCGTTACGGAGATGGAGCGGGACGGGATCGGCTTCGGTTTTGTGGACGTCTTCGAGGACTTCGGCGTAGCCGGTATAGAGGGCATTGGATTTTGGCGCGAGGGAAAGATAGACGGCGGCTTGCGCGAGGGCGAGGAAGCCTTCGGGGGCGCCGAGGAAGTCGAAGGCGTCTTTGGCGGCGAGGGTGACGGCGAGGGCACCGGGTTCGGCGAGGCCGATATCTTCGCTGGCCATGCGCACGAGGCGGCGCGCGAGATAGAGCGGTTCCTCGCCGGATTCCAACATGCGGGCGAGCCAATAGAGAGCCGCGTCGGGATCGGAATTGCGGACGGATTTGTGGAGCGCGGAGATGAGATTGAAATGCTCTTCGCCGGATTTGTCGTAGCGGAGCATTTTGCGCTGGAGGAGGGATTCGAGGAGTTCGGGGGTGATGGTGATCGGGGCCCCCGCCTTCGCCGCAGAATGGCGCGGCTTCGGCGGGCAGGCTCTTTAACTGCGAGCTCGAGCGTGTTGTAGGCGGTGCGGGCGTCGCCATTGGCGAAGGAGGCGATGCGGAAGAGGACGTCTTCACTGGCGGTGATAGCTGGGGCACCGCGGCCCTCCTTCGCCGCGGAAAACGCGGCTACGGCGGGCAAGCCGTGCTCTTTGTCGGCGAGGGCGCGATGGAGGAGTTGCACGATTTGCGGAGTGGTGTGGGCTTCGAGGACGTAGACCTTGGTGCGCGAGAGGAGCGGGCGCGATGACTTCGAAGGAAGGATTTTCGGTGGTGGCGCCGATGAAGAGGATGTGCCCGGCTTCGACGTGCGGGAGGAAGGCGTCCTGCTGGGATTTGTTGAAGCGATGGACTTCGTCAACGAAGACGATGGTGCGCTGGCCGGAGCGGGATTTGCGTTCGGCGTCGGCCATGACTTCTTTTATTTCTTTGATGCCGGAGGTGACGGCGCTGAAGGGGATGAATTCGCTTTTGGTGAGGCGGGCGATGAGGCGGGCGAGGGTGGTTTTGCCGCAGCCGGGAGGTCCCCAGAAAAGCATGGAGGAGAGATTATCGGTTTCGATTTGCACGCGGAGGGGTTTGCCGGGGCCGAGGAGTTTTTCCTGGCCGATGAATTCATCGAGGGTGCGGGGACGCATGCGTTCGGCGAGTGGTTGCAGGGAGGAGGAGGTTTCGGGTTCGGGGAGGGAGTGGAAGAGGCTCATTGCGGATTTAGTTTAGCGGGGATTGGGTGAGGAGGGTAGTCAGGGAAAGAGGGGAGGAAGATTTCACCACAGAGGTAGCAGAGGGCCGCAGAGAGAGTGGAGGGTTGGGTAGAAGAGTTTTGGGAGGTAGAAGAAAGAAAGCGGCCGCCTCGGAAGGCGGGGCCGTTGGTCGCCTGCCCTTCGTTGCTCAGGGTAAACAAGATGCAGGCGCTACCAGAGGGAGCGGAAGACGGAGGTTATTTGCGTTGGCGCTGGCGGGAGGCTTCGTAGAAGAGGACGGCGGCTGCGGCGGCGGCGTTGAGGGATTCGACGTGGCGCTGCATTGGGATTTGGATGCGGGCGTCGGCGGAATGGACGATGTCTTCGGGGAGGCCGGCCCCTTCATTGCCGACGAGCAGGGCGATGGGTTGGCACCAATCGATTTCCCAGGGGGCGGAGGGAGCGTCTGGGCCGGCGGAATCGTGGGCGCAGGTGGCGATGGTGGAGATGGCGTTGAGTTTGAATTGCGTGAGGAGAATGCTGAGGGCGGCTCCGGCGACGACTGGGAGATGGAGCGCTGCCCCTGCAGAGGCGCGCAGGGCTTTTGGCGAGAAGGGGCTGGCGGTGCCGCTCTGGCCGGTGGCGGAGGTGACGGCTCCGGTGGCGCCGAAGGCGGAGGCGGTGCGGAGAATGGTGCCCACGTTGCCGGGATCCTGAACTCCGGCAAGAACTACGATGAGTGGAGAGCAGGCGCCACGGGGAGAGGAGAAGAGATCCTCGAGTTGCGTGGTGCGCGGAACGACGAGGGCGGCGACGCCCTGGGGATGCTCGGTGTCGGCGATGCCGTCGAAGAGGCGATCGGTGGTGGTGAAAATCGGAATGGCGATTTCGGGGCGGGAGATGAGCGGCGCGAGTTTGGCGCGATGACGTTCGGCGGATTCGGAGAAGAGGACAGCTTCGATGCGGCAGCCGGACGAGAGGGCTTCTTCGACGAGGCGTAGACCTTCGACGCCCACACTGCCGGATTCGGTGGGGAGACCGCCGCGAAGGGCGATGCGAAAAAGTTTGAGCCAGCGATTGTCGCGGGAGGTGAGGAGGGCGGATGAGGAGGATTTGGAGGGAGTAGCCATTGGAGGAAGCGTAGCAGAGGGCGGGGAGGGGTGGGAAGAGAGAGCGATCAGGGGCCAGCGACCGGTGGACGGTGAAGAGAAGAGGAAGATCTTCACCACAGAGTTTGCAAGGGACCGCAGAGGACGCGAGAAGTCGCGTCCACCGCGCGGCCCACCCGTGGAGACCGGCAGAGAAAAATGGGCCGCAGAGCGGGATACAGGCGGAAGGCAGAGAAGAGGAAGAGCGGAGAATTGTAGCGTTTGATCGTGAGAGCGCACCCTTCTAAGGCAAGGGTGCGGCACCCTCAAGTTCATTTGTGAAGATGCGCAACGTTTAAACAAAGAGCACTGAGAGGAGGAAGAGCGGGTGTTACGTTGTGACGAGGAGATTTTACGGAGACGCGAGCCATTCTGGAGAATGGCGCTCCTGTGATGGGTAATATTGCGTGGGGTGGAGGGGTGTGGTAGCGTCTGGGGCGAGCGGCGAGTGGGGCGATGGGCCGCGCGAAGCAGTAAGCAACATGGCGACCGGGCAGAAGCCTGGCGCTTACATCGAATGATGGAGTTTACACTTTGTCAGCGGAAGTGTTGAAACTCGACCCGCGGAATCCCGATCAACAAGGTGTGCGGTATGCTGCGTCCTGGCTGCGGCGAGGCGCGGTGGTGGCTATTCCCACGGATACGTTGTATGCGCTGGCGGCGGATCCGGTGAATCTGGCGGCGGTGGAAGAGATTTTCAAAGTTAAAGGGCGTCCGGAATCGCGGGCGCTGCCGATCCTGATCAATTCACTGGCGCAGGCGAGAATGCTTTCGCGGGATTTGCCGGCGAATTTTTACCGGCTCGCGAACGCGTGCTGGCCGGGCCCGTTGACAATGGTGGTGGAAGCCTCTAACCGCTTGCCGCTGAAGGTGACGGGGAACACGCGGCGGATTGCGCTGCGGTGGCCAAGAAATAAAATCGTGAGCCATTTGATTGAGGAGTTCGGCGTGCCGCTTGACGGGCACGAGCGCGAATCTGACCGGGTCGACGACGTGTTCGAGTTCGCGGGAAGTGATGGAGCAGTTGGGGGACCGGATTCCGTTGATTGTGGATGCGGGAGAGGCGGGGGAGTTTATGCCGTCGACGATTGTGGAATTGCGCGGGGAGCACTGGTGCATTGGAAGAGAGGGTGCGATTCCGGCGGAATTGATTGAGGAGGCGTTGGAGGGGGATGACGCAGTGCCGGCGTGAGAAGAAAGAGGTAATGAGGTAAGGAAGTAATGAAGTAAAGATTGGGATGGGCGGTTGCGGGCGTTTGGAAGTTTAAGGGTCTAAGAGTTGAAAAGTTCGGAGGTTGAACTTTTTGGCTTTTGGGCTTTTTTTGTTTTTGGGGAGTGAGAGGGAGGGGAGCGCTCCGCGAGGAGGTCGCTTTCGCTTGTCCGCCCTTCGAAGCTCAGGGTGAACAAGATGCGGGCGGTACCACTTGGCAGAGGTGAAGAGATGCGGAGAGGAGGAGATGGCGGGAGAGGTTCGGCGGCGTTGAGGTTGAGATCCTTCGGACATCCTCGTCGGATGTCCTCAGGATGACGGGTTTCGGTGTTTTTGTGCTTTTGTGTTTTTGCGAACTGAAGAGCGTCGGACTTTTGGGATACGCGGGAAGCGGAAGAGTTACGCGTAGGAGATTTTGCCTAGGATGGCGGGGCGGGTGGCTCCGGTGGCGGATGGGAGATTGGAGGGGCGGTGGTGGAAGGTTTCGTGGGCGAGGAGGGCGAAGGCGTAGGCTTCTTTGGCGGATTCGGGGATGCCGAAGTGGGTTGAGGGGATGACTTCGATGGAATGATTGGGAAAGTGGCGAGTGGGTTTGGCGACGCGAGGTTGGCGAAGAGAAGACGGTTTAGCGGGAGCGGTGAGCTGCAGTAATGCGTTGAGCTGGGACATGAGGAGGGGATTGTGGGCGCCGCCGCCGGAGACGATGAGTTGGGAAATTTTGTGTTTCGGAAAGACGAAGCGGCGAAGGGCGTCCACGACGGATTCGGCGGTGAAATAGGTGACGGTGTAGAGAAGTTCGGCGGGGCGAATATCGTGTTTGCGGGCGAAGCTGAGCAGGTCTTTGACGTAACGCGCGCCGAAGTGTTCGCGGCCGGTGGATTTGGGCGGATGAAAGCTTGAGATAGGGATCTTTCATGAGGCGATAGATCAATGCGTTGTTAAGGTGGCCGCGACGCGCGAGGGCGGCGTTTTTGTCGAAGCGCTGGCGGCCGCGGGTGAAGTGGGAGACGAGGGCGTCGAGGAGGATGTTGGCGGGGCCGGTGTCGAAGGCGAAGACGTCTTGCGGCTTGGCGCGGGCGGGGATGACGGTGACATTGGCGATGCCGCCGAGATTGAGAGAGACGCGGCCGATTTTTTCGTGGCGATAGAGGAGGTAGTCGGCGAACGGGACGAGCGGGGCGCCCTGGCCTCCGGCGGCCATGTCGGCGGGGCGGAAGTCGGAGATGGTGGTGACGCCGGTGAGGTTGGCGATGAGGGAGCCGTCCGCGATTTGGAGTGTGGAGCTTGTTGGCTTGCCCAAGAACGGAACTGGTTGGCCCTGATGAAAGATGGTTTGGCCGTGGGAGGCGATCAGGTCGAGGCGTTTCGGAGAAAGGTGGAATTTTTTGCAGGCGGAGAGGGCGGCTTCGGCGAAGAGGTGGCCGAGACGGAAATTTAGTTGGCTGATTTCGGCGGCGGGGAAGGGCGTGCCTTCGGCGATTTGGAGGATTTTTTTGCGGATGGGTGGAGGGATGGGGAGAGAGGTGTGGTTGAGGAGTTTGGAATTTAGGTTGGGAGGGGCGCCGCTGACGCGGACTAGGGCGGCTTCGATGCCGTCGGCGGAGGTGCCGGACATCAGGCCGAGGATTAAAAGGGAATTTTTGGGCATGTGGTGGTTGTAGCACAGACGTGGTGGCACAGCCATTCCTGGCTGTGCGGCGTGATGCACAAACTGCAAGGGGTGACGAGTGGGTGGGACAGGTTAGACCGGGGCTCTTGGATGGTTGCAAGGATGGTGGACCCAAGAGCACAGCCAGGAATGGCTGTGCCACAGGGCATCGGCGTATACATGGAGAATTAGATAACGCAAGGGTATACTGTGCAGCATGACGTATTATGTTCGGAATCTGCCGCATTGGCACCCGGAGCACGCCACTTTCTTTGTGACGTGGAGACTCTTTGGGTCGCTGCCGGTTCAAAGGCGCACAGCCAGGAATGGCTGTGCCACACCGCAGGAGGAAACGGCGGGAGAGAAGTTCAGAAGGCTTGACCGGGAATTGGATGCGGGGAAGACGGGCCCCCAATGGCTCAGGGCGCCGGGCGTTGCGGCGCTGGTTATGGGACTGATTCTGAAAGGAGAGAAGGATTTAGGATATTTCTCACTACATGCATTCGTCATCATGTCGAATCACGTGCACATGCTTTTTACTCCCAAAATCGAACTGCCACGGATCATGAATGGTCTGAAGGGGTCAGCGGCGAGAGGAGCCAATGCAATCTTGAAAAGGACTGGCGAACCCTTTTGGCAAGATGAATCGTACGATCACTGGGTGCGTTCCGGGAAGGAATTTGGAAAAATTCAAGCGTATATCGAAAACAATCCGGTTGCTGCTGGATTGGTGGAGAAGGCGGAAGAGTGGCCCTGGTCCAGCGCAGCGCATGTGGGCAGATGGAGTCATGTGGGTTGAGCTTTTCGGTTGGATTCAAAGTCTGCCGATTTGTCGAAGGGAATTGGTGAGTGGCCCAACAAAAGAGCACAGCCAGGAATGGCTGTGCTACAGCTATTTGATTTGTTTTTTCAGGTCGGAGAGGAGATTTAGGGCGTCGAGAGGTTTGAGGTTGTCGAGGTCGGCGGAGCGGAGTTTGTCGAGGACGGCGCGATCGAGGGCGGTGAAGAGGACGTTTTGGGCGTGGTTGCCGTTGGCGTTGTTGTGGGCGCCGGGGGTGAGGGTTTCGGAGAGTTCGTGTTCGGATTGTTCGTGTTTTTTCAGGACTTCGCGGGCGCGTTCGACGACGGATTTGGGGAGGCCGGCGAGGCGGGCGACTTCGATGCCGTAACTTTTGTTGGCGCTGCCGGGTTCGACGCGGCGAAGGAAGATGATTTCGTTGGGAGTTTCTTTCACGCTGACGTGGACGTTTTTGACGGCCGGCAAAAGATCGGCGAGTTCGGTGAGTTCGTGGTAGTGAGTGGCGAAGAGCGTGCGCGAGCGCGTGTGCTTCTGGAGATGTTCGACGACGGCCCAGGCGATGGAGAGGCCGTCGAAGGTGGCGGTGCCGCGACCGACTTCGTCGAGAAGGACGAGGCTGGCAGGCGTGGCGTGGTGAAGGATGGCGGCGACTTCGCTCATTTCGACGAGGAACGTGGAGCGGCCACGGGCGAGATTATCGCTGGCACCGATGCGGGTGAAGATGCGGTCGGTGAGCGGAAGTTTGGCGCTGCGCGCGGGAACAAAGGAGCCCATCTGAGCCATCAGGACGATGAGCGCGGCCTGGCGAAGGTAGGTGGACTTGCCGCCCATGTTGGGTCCGGTGATCAGAAGGAGTTGCTGGCGGCCGGGTTCGAAGCAGAGATCGTTGGGAACGAAGCGCTCGCCTTTCTGGCGTAGGAGTTCTTCGATGACGGGATGGCGGCCACCGACGATGAGGAGTTCGCCGGCATTGTTGAACTCCGGGCGAATGTAGCTGCGGTCCGCGGCGAGTTTGGCGAAGGAGGCTAGGACGTCTAGCTTGGCGACGGCGGAGGCCGTGCGGCGAAGGCGCGATGCCTGGGAAGCGATGCTCGCGCGGAGATCAATAAAAAGTTGGCGTTCGATTTCGAGGATGCGCTCGTCGGCGGCGAGAATTTTCCGTTCGTACTCCTTTAACTCCGTAGAAGTGAAACGTTCGGCGTTGACGAGCGTTTGCTTTCGCTCGTAATCGGCAGGCGCGTTGGGCAGATTGGGCTTGGAAATTTCGATGTAGTAGCCGAAGACCTGGTTGAAGCGGATTTTCAGGGAGTTGATGCCGGTGCGTTTGCGCTCGCGCTCTTCCATGGAGGCGATGATCTGCTTGCTGTGCTGGCTGAGGTCGCGAAGTTCGTCGAGTTCGGTGTGATAGCCGGAGCGGATCATGCCGGGTTCGGAGGCGGTGGCTGGCGGCTCGTCGGAGATGGCCTTTTCGAGTTTTTCGCGGATGTCTGTTAGTTCATCGATTTCGTCGTAGAGATCGCGGAGGAGATCGCTGCCGCCGGATTGCGGAGGGGTGAGGAAATTTTTGAGGACCGGGAGCTGCGCTAGAGATTTGCGAAGGGCGAGGAGTTCGCGAGGAGTGGCGAGGCCGAGGGTGATGCGGCTGGTGAGGCGCTCGAGATCTTGAATGCCGCGAAGTTCCTTGCGGATTTCGCCACGGACAACGGTTTGCTGGAGGAGATGGGCGACGGCGCCGTGGCGGCCTTCGATGGATTGCAGATCGATGAGCGGGCGAAGCATCCAGGAACGGAGCAGGCGGGCGCCCATGCCGGTGACGGTGGAATCGAGAGCGGCGACGAGGGTGGTGGGGCCGGCGGATTTGGACTCCTCGGTGAAGATGGGGGAGACGAGTTCGAGATTGCGGACGGAGACGGGATCGAGGACCAGGGCGTCCTGCTGCTCGTAATAGCGGATGCGGTCCAGATGCTGGAGGGCTTCGACGCTGGGGGCTTCGTCGCCGCGGGCGGCATTTTCGCGGAGGTAGTGGACGACGGCGCCGGCAGCGGACATGGCTTGGGGATGCTCGTCGAGGCCGAAGGAGGTGAGTTCGGAGACGCCGAACTGTTCGCGAAGGATGCGCTCGGCGTAATCGGGATGGAAGACCCAGTCTTCGACGCGCGACTCGACGCCGCCGGCGCCGTCTAGGAGCGAGACTTTGGCGGTTTCGAAAAGCTGTTGCGGGCGAGGGAGGAGAGTTTCGCGCGGGCGAAGGAGTTGGAGTTCGTCGCGGAGAGATTCCTGCGCGGCGGGGCCAGAAAATTCGGTAGCCAGAAATTCGCCGGTGGAGAGATCCACGAGGGCGAGGCCGATTAGATTGGCGGCGGCGTTTTGGGAAACGGAGGCGAGGAAATTATTTTCGCGGGCATCGAGGACGGCGACATCGGTGGCGGTGCCGGGGGTGATGACGCGGGAGACTTCGCGGCGGACGAGTTTTTTGCCGGGGCCGGGCTGCTCCATCTGTTCGCAGATGGCGACTTTGAAACCGGCGCGGATGAGGCGGGCGATGTAGCCGTCCGCGGCGTGATAGGGGACGCCGCACATGGGAATGGGTTGGCCCTTTTCGCGATTGCGGGAGGTGAGGGTGATCTGGAGTTCGCGGGCGGCGATGATGGCGTCTTCGTAGAAGAGTTCGTAGAAATCGCCGAGGCGGAAGAGGAGGAGGGCGTGAGGATAGCGGGCCTTTACGGCGTTGTATTGCTGCATCAGGGGGGTGGTGGTGTCGGACATTGGAGGTAATCAGTAATCAGTAATCAGTAATCGGAAAGAGGCGCGCGGCGAGTTGATCGCAGATAGCAGGGGGCGGGCGTTGTGGCATTGGTGATTGGGGAGAGATTTGATTGGTTGCTGAGGTCCCTCCACTGCGCAGCCGGCGCGCCTGACTGCGGCGCGGAGGAAAAGACCGGCTGCTCCGGTCGGGATGACAGAGAGGAATGAGGAGCGACCCAAGAGCACAGGCAGGAGTGCCTGTGCCACGGGAGCGTTTGCCTCTCAGGAATGGTTGCGCGTGGGGTTGAGGTTGAGATCCTTCGCGGTGCAAAAAACGCGCCGCTCAGGA
This sequence comes from uncultured Acidobacteriota bacterium, assembly GCA_963824925.1. Lineage (GTDB taxonomy): Bacteria > Acidobacteriota > Terriglobia > Acidiferrales > UBA7541 > Acidiferrum. Next base: position 61,176 of record CAWGRE010000018.1, on the reverse strand, counting down.
TGACGGCGTTTTGGCGGTGGATTTCGGGAGGGCGCGTCATTGAGTGATGCCTAGTTCGGAGAGGACGAAGGCGTAGTCGAAGGCGATTTCGCGGAGGTAGTCGTAGCGGCCGCTGGCGCCGCCGTGGCCTGCGCCCATATTGGTTTTGAGGAGGAGGACGTTGCCATCGGTTTTGAGGGTGCGGAGTTTAGCGACGTATTTGGCGGGCTCCCAGTACATGACCTGGCTGTCGTTGAGGCCGGTCTTGACGAGCATGGCGGGATAGTCTTTGCGCTCGAGGCGCGTATAGGGGCAATAGGATTTGATGTAGAAATAATCTTCCGCGCGATGGGGATTGCCCCACTCTTCGTACTCTCCAACGGTAAGGGGGAGCGAAGGATCCAGCATGGTGTTGAGGACATCCACGAAGGGAACGTGGGAGACGACGGCGCGGAAAAGATCAGGGCGAAGATTGGTGATGGCGCCCATGAGGAGGCCGCCGGCGCTGCCGCCTTCCACGATGACTTTATTTTTTGCGGCAAAGCCCCAAGCGATCAGATCTTCCGCAACGGCGATGAAATCGGTGAAGGTGTTCAGCTTGTGGTGCATGCGGCCGGCATCGTGCCAGGGCTTGCCAAGTTCGCCGCCGCCACGAATGTGGGCGATGGCGAAAATCATGCCGCGGTCGAGCAGGCTGAGGCGATTGGAGCTGAAGGAAACGGGCATCGAGAGGCCGTAGCTGCCATAGCCGTAGAGGAGCAGGGGAGCGCTGCCGTCGCGGGGAGTGTCGTGTCGATAGACGACGGAGACGGGGATTTTGGTGCCGTCAGAGGCGACGGCATGAACGCGTTCGCAGCCGTAGAGGGAAGCGTCGTAGCCGCCGAGGACGGGTTGCTGTTTGCGGAGGGTGCGCGCGTCGGTATCGATGTCGAGATCGTAGACGGAGCGCGGGGTGATGAAGGATTCATAGGTGAAGCGGACGAAGTTGGTATCGAACTCGGGATTCGCGCCGAGGGAGGCGTTGTAGGCGGGCTCGGCGAAGGAGATGCGGCGCGAGGCTTCGAGGGCGGAGGTGGCTTCGCAAGTGAGATCCACGATGCGGAGATGCGGCAGACCGGCTTCGCGTTCGACAAGGACGAGATGGGAGCGGAAGGCCGCGATGCCGGAGAGCATCACGCCGGGGCGATTGGGGATGACTTCGTGCCAGCGGAGGCGAACGGGATCGACGGCGGGGGCGGTCATGAGGCGGAAGGTGCGGCCATTGTCGTTGGTGCGGATGAAGAAGATGCCGCCCGCGGGATCGCCGGCGCTGCCGGGATGGTGGTCGACGTAATATTCGTGTTCGTCCTGGCGGGCGTGAATGAGATTGAACTGGCCGGAAGGGTGATCTGCGCGGAGATAGCGGATTTCGCTGGTGGTGTGGCTGTTGGAGACGAGGAAGAGATAGGCGCCGCTGCGGCTGCGCTCGACGTCAATGCGGAAGCGCTCGTCTTTTTCCTCGTAGAGAAGCGTGTCGGGTCCGTTGGAGCCGATGACGTGGCGGAAGAGTTGATGGGAGCGCTTGGTGACTTCGTCTTCGACGACGTAGAAGAGGGTTCGATTGTCGGTGGCCCAGGCGGCGGAGGTGACGCGCTCGACGCGGAGAGGAAGGGGTTCGTTGGTGTGGAGATTTTTGAGTTCGAGAGTGTACTGGCGGAAGCCGGTGTTGTCCGTGGCGTAGGCGAGGAGGTGGTTGTCGTCGCTGACTTCGAAGATGCCGAGGCCGAGGAAGGAATGGCCTTCGGCGAGTGCGTTGAGGTCGAGAAGGATTTGTTCGGCGGGATTCTGCGGGGACTTGCGGCAATAGATGGAGTATTGCTGGCCCTCGACGGTGCGCGTGTAGTATTCAAAGCCGCGGAGGGTATAGGGTACGCTGAGGTCGGTCTGCAGGATGCGGCCGAGCATTTCGTGATAAAGCTTTTCCTGGAAGGCCTCGGTGGATTGCAGGTAGGCGGCGGCGTAATCGTTTTCCGCGGTGAGGTAGGAGAGGACGCGGGGATCTTTTTTGTCGCGGAGCCAGGCGTAGTGGTCGACGCGGCGGTCGTTGTGGATGACGTGCTCGACGGGTTCGCGAAGGGCGAGGGGAGGCTGGAGATTGGCGGGGCCGGACTTGGCGGGGGATGGGGCGTCGTGCTCCCCGGGATCGGGGGAGAGATAGGCGGCAGCCGAGTTGAATTCGGAAGTCATGGGCGTTGAAGGGCCGTCCGGGATAGAGGTTAGGGTATCGTGAAGTTGGGCGGGAAGCAAAAGATGGTTGGTGAGGAAGTCGAAGAGTTTACGCAGTGAAGAGTTGAAGAACGGATTTACCACAGAGGTCGCAAAGGGGCCGCAGAGATAACGGAGAGGTGGGAGCTGGAAATTAGGGGGCGCTGATCTAAGTGTTGGCGTGACCAGGAGGGATTGTGGCTAGGGAAATTGAGATTAAGTTGGTGATTAAGGACAGGAAGACGGTTGCTGCGCGGGTTGAAGCGGCTGGGGGCGAAGGCGCGGGATGCGAAGTGTCCGCGGGTGCATGAGATGAATTTACTTTTTGATACGCCGGATGGGGGATTGGCGAAGCATGGGCAGTTGCTGCGGATCCGGACGGAGACGCCGGCGAATGAGAAGAAGAAGGTTCGAAGAAGGGGAAGACGGTGGTGCGGACGCTGCTGACGTTCAAATCGCCGCCGGAGGAACTGGCGATGGGGAAGGTGTGGCCGAGCGGGGACCGTCGGCACAAGGTGCGGGAGGAGATTGAGACGGAATTGGTGGATGGGGAGACGGTGCAGCGGATCTTTGAGGGTTTGGGGCTGCGGGGATGGTTCCGGTATGAGAAATACCGGACGACGTATGTGCTGCCGGCGCGGCATGCGTGGGCGAAGGGGTTGCTGATTGAGATGGACGAGACGCCGATTGGGACGTTTGTGGAGTTGGAAGGGCCGGGGGAGGCGATTGACCGGGCGGCGAAGGAGTTGGGGTATTCGCCGAGGGATTATGTGGTGAAGAATTATCTGGTGCTTTATTTGGACGAGTGTAAGAGGGAGGGGAAGACGGCTACGCATATGGTGTTTGGATAGGGGAGTTAACGGTTATCAGTAATCGGTAATCAGTAATCGGACGGAAAGAATTCACCACAGAGGTAGCAGAGGGCCGCAGAGGTAACGGAGAAGAAGATTGTTTTCACGAGGAGTTGTGGACGGGTTGGGTGGTTGCCACGGTCCCTCCACTGCGCGGCCCGACGCGCGAAGAGCGCGCGAGGGAAAAATCGGGCCGCTTCGGTCGGGATGACAGAGCGGAGAACCCAGAGAGCAGAGCCCTTTCAGAGCACAGGCAGGAGTGCCTGTGCCACTGGGATCGGGAGTTTTTTTGGCGAAAATTTGGGGAAATGGCATTTCTTTCTTGACTTTGGGTAAGTGCGGGCTTATCTCTAACTTCGGAGTGAATTTTCCACGTATGAGCGCGTCGAGCGAACTCGAGCCTCACCCTAGTCGTCCCCGGGCGAGGTGCAGCCAGTTGACCGCTTTTCCGGCGACCGAGGTGTGGTGCGCCGGGGCGGAGGTTCGGGCGGGGCGTGCGAATCGGGGAGGGTTCACGACTGGCTGAAGGGCGATCAGGTGCGTGTTTGCATTTGCCCGCGGCCGGAGACGGTTGGCGGGCTTTTTAATTTAAAGATTAAAAGATAAGAAAAGATTTCACCACAGAGGTAACAGAGGGGCCGCAGAGGACGCAGAGAAGAGGGAGAGTTCACCACAGAGGACACGGAGGGCACTGAGAAGAAGGGACCGGACAGGGTGGAGGGTGGGCTACTTGGGGGGAGAGGAGGTGGGGGATGCTGTTTGCTACGGAGTTGGTGGGAGCGGCGGCTTATGACTCGCAGAATCATTTTGTGGGGCGGGTGCGGGAGTTTTTTGTGGAGCCCGCGGAGCAGCCGAACCGGATTTCGCATTTCTTGATTTCGCGCGGCCGATTTCAGCCGCTGGTGGCGAAGTATGACCAAGTGTCCAAAGTGGTGGCGGGGCGAATTGATTTGAATGTGAGCGAGCGGGCGCTGGACGCGTACAAGCCGAACGAAGGCTGGCTGGCGGTGCAGAAGGATTTGCTGGACCAACAGATCATTGATACGGAAGGGCGCAAAGTGGTGCGCGTGAACGACGTGGACCTGGCGGAGACTGCGCGCGAACGAACACGTGGAGCTGCGGATTTCGCAAGTGGACGTGGGCTTGCCGGGGGCGATGCGGAGGCTGCTGCAGGGGATTGCGCCGGCGGCGTTTCTGCACAAGTTGCAAGGGAAGTTGCCGCAGCGTTCGATTCGCTGGGAGTTTGTGAACCTGATTGAGCCGGATCCACTGCGGCGGGTGAAGCTGCGGATCACGCACGAAAAGTTGGAGGACCTGCATCCGGCGGACCTGGCGGAAATGATGGAAGAACTTTCCGCGGCGGAGCGGCAGGGGATTATCGCTTCGCTGGATGAAGAGACGGCGGCGAAGGTGCTGGCGGAACTGGACGAACGGCTGACGACGCAGATCGTGGAGAAACTGGATCCCGAGAAGGCGGCGGACATTCTGGAGGAGATGGCGCCGGACGCGGCGGCGGATTTGCTGGCGGATTTGCCGAAGGAGACTTCGGAGGAATTGCTGGAAGAGATGCCCAACATGGAAGCGGACGAGGTGCGCGAGCTGCTGAGCTACGACCCTGCGACGGCGGGCGGCATGATGAACACGCAGTTTGCGTATGTGAGCGAAGCGTCTTCGCGCGAGGAAGTGCTGGAGTGGCTGCGAAAGCAAGAATTCAACCTGGAACAGCTGGATACAATCGTTCTGGTAGATGCGCGGGCGCATTTTTCGGGAACGGTGCCGGTGGCGCGAATGCTGCTGGCAGCGGCGGAGCAGTTGATGAAGGACCTGAAGACCGAGCCGCTGGTGAGCATCACGCCGGATGCGAACGAGAAGGATGTTTTCGAATTGTTCGACAAATACAATTTGCGGATGCTGACGGTGATCGACGAGGAAAACCGGCCGATTGGGACGGTGACCGTGGATGACGTGGTGTCTCGCCTTGTGAACGCATGAACCTGACCGCGATCAACCATCTGATAGACAGGATTCGCGGACGGATCCTGTCTTTTTTTTCCACGGGAAATCAGGCCTGGAGGAGGGCGGCGCTGTTCCTGGCGGTGATCGGGCCGGGGATCATCACTTCGAATGTGGATAACGATGCGGGCGGGATCGCGACGTACACGCAGGCGGGGAGCGCGTACGGGTACACGCTGCTGTGGTCGCTGATCCCGATGACGATTGCGCTGTATGTGACGATGGAAATGTGCGCGCGGATGGGAGTGATCACCGGCAAGGGATTATCGGATTTGATTCGCGAGGAGTTCGGGTTCCGGTCGACGTTTTTTGTGATGATTGTGGGATTCCTGGTGGATCTGGGGAACGTGGTGGCGGAGTTCGCGGGAGTGGCCGCGGCGGCGCAGATTTTCGGGATCAGCAAGTATGTGGCGGTGCCGATTGCGGCGCTGATTGTGTGGGTGCTGGTGCTGAAGGGAACCTACCGGCAGGTGGAGGTGGTGTTTCTGGTGGCGTGCGTGTTTTACCTGACGTACCTGTTTTCGGCGGTGTTTTCGCATCCGGACTGGCTGCTGGCGGCGCGGATGACGGTGATTCCCTCGATTCACATGGATACGGGATACCTGGTGACGCTGACGGCGCTGGTGGGAACGACGATTGCGCCGTGGCAATTTTTTTATTTGCAGGCGGGATTCGTGGAGAAGAAGGTGGGGCCGCGGCAATATCCGCAGGCGCGGCTGGATGTTTTGTTTGGCAGCATCAGTTGCATGGTGATCGTGTTCTTCATCATTATTTGCACGGCGGCGACGCTGCATGCTTCCGGGTTGACGAATATTACGGATGCGGGGGAAGCGGCGAAGGCGTTGATACCGCTGGCGGGGAAGTGGGCGGCGTTTACGTTTGCGTTTGGATTGCTGAACGCATCGCTGTTTGCGGCGACGATTCTGCCGCTTTCAACGGCGCACGTGATATGCGAGGGGCTGGGATTTGAGGCGGGGATTGACCACAAGTTCCGCGAGGCGCCCGCGTTTTACTGGTTGTATACGATTCTGATTGTGGTGGGCGGAGGCATCGTGCTGCTGCCGAATGCGCCGCTTTGGAAGATCTTTATTTTTTCGCAGGTGGGGAACGGAATCTGGCTGCCGATTGTCACGATTTTTATTTTGCTGCTGGTGAACCGGAAGGATTTGATGGGGGAGTATACGAATACGGTGACGTTTAATGTGATCGCGTGGATTACGGCGGTGGCGATGATTATTTTGACGTTTGTGCTGGTGGGGCAGGGGGTGTTGCAGTGGTGGAGAGGGGTGCCGGGTGGGTGAGAGATGGAAGCAATGAAGGAAAGAAGTAAAGAAGTAATGAAAGGCCAGGAAGAGAAGAACAGAAATTTGGGGCGTTTGATCGCAAGCAATCGGGGACCGGTTGCGGAAGAGAAGAGTTCACCACAGAGGTAACAGAGGGCCGCGGAGGTAACGGAGAAGCGGATTGTTGTCGCGGGGAGGTGCGGTTGGGTTGGGTGGTTGCCACGGTCCCTCCACTGCGCGGCCCGACGCGCGAAAACCGCGCGAAAGGAAAAGTCGGGCCGCTTCGGTCGGGATGACAGATCGGAGCGCTACCGGTTGGATTACTGATTGGCGAAAAGCGCGTTGCGCGGGTGCGAAGCGGTGTGTTAACTTTGCGGCATAAAGGAAGATGGCACGGAAACTGACGTGAATCAATCTCGCGCATTTTTGGCTGGCTCGCTCGGTCCGGTGACCGCGGAAGAGTCGCAATTCCTGGAAAAACTGGATCTGGAACGGTTGCCGCGGCACATTGCGGTGATCATGGATGGCAACGGGCGCTGGGCGCAGAAGCGTCATTTGCCGCGCGTGGCGGGGCATCGCGCGGGGACGCAATCGGCGCGGACGACGATTGAGACTTGCGCGCGGCTGAAGGTGGAGGCGCTGACGCTCTATGCATTTTCGGTGGAAAACTGGCGGCGGCCGAAGGCGGAGATTGAGTTTTTGATGCAGCTGCTGCGGGAATATTTGCGGAAAGAGATGCCGCTGATCCAGAGGAACAATATCCGGATGCGGTTTCTGGGGCGGCCGGATGAATTGCCGGAGGGCGTGCGGAAGGATACGCGGGAGGCGACGGAAGCGACCGCGGGAAATACCGGGATGGTGCTTTCGATTGCGTTGAATTATGGCGGGCGGGCGGAGATTGTGGACGCGATGAACGCGATCCTGGCGGAGCGGAATGGGCACGGGCCGGGGTCTGTGATTACGGAAGAGGAGCTTTCGCAGCATCTCTATACGGCGAATCTGCCGGATCCGGATTTATTGATCCGGACGAGCGGGGAGATGCGGGTGAGCAATTTTTTGCTGTGGCAGATTGCGTATGCGGAGATTTTTGTGACCGAGACGTTGTGGCCGGATTTTAACCGGGCGAAGTTGTTGGAGGCGTTGGTGGATTTTCAGGGGAGAGAGCGGAGATATGGCGGGATTGATGGAAGGAAGAGTTTAGCCCGGTAGATAGCGCGTAGGGGCGGCTTTAGGCCGCCTTCCTTGTTTTGTTTATGGTTCTTGATTCCGTATATTATTGTATGGTAATAACGGCTGGCCTCCGCCGCCTTACCGATCGCACAAACCCCAAGAAGGCGGCCTAAAGCCGCCCCTACATGTCGGAAATTGAGCGCAAGACTATTCGGCTCCAGCAAGCTTACTATTTGGGGTTTCGCTCTTATTTTGTGACGATTTGCGCGAAGGATCGCAAGAAACTATTTGTCTCCAGTGCAATTGTGGAATGTCTGCTCAATGTATTGCGTGTGCAGGCTGAACGTTTCCGGTTCGATATTTATGCGTACTGCTTCATGCCGGACCACTGCCATTTGTTGGTGCGAGGGAAAACGCCGGGTGCAAACCTATCTGAGATCATTCGTGGATTCAAAGGCGGCTCAGCGAAAAATCTTCGACAGTTTAGTATCTTCGACGCGTGGCAGAAGGGTTTTTATGAACATATCTTGCGATCCGACGAGGATTGCGGGTCGGCGACGGCTTATATTTTCGAAAATCCCGTGCGTGCAGGGTTGGCGAAAGATATTTATGAGTGGCCATTCACGGGATCGTTTGTATTTGACTGGCGAAAGTTTCGGCCGCCAGATCGGAAATTTGTGCCGCCGTATAGGACGGAGGTAGATTCGAAAGTGCATCCGGGCGAGAAAGGGAAAGATCGATAGCGAATTTGTTTGGCGAAGAACGGAACCCCAAGAAGGCGGCATAAAGCCGCCCCTACGAAGACAGGCGGTTTGCGGCGAGTGACGGTATAATTCGGAAGGGAATCCAGATTCAATTTGGGTGGTTGCTGGCGGGTTGGGGAAAAGGACTGTTTGGATGACTTGGAAACGGGTGTTGACGGCGTTGGTGTTGATCCCGGTGGTGGTGGGGATTGTGTTGTTTACGCCGACGTGGGTGGTGGCGCTGGCGACGGCGGGGATTACGGTGCTGGCGCTGTGGGAGTATTTTGCGTTGGGGGAGGCGATTGGGCATCGGGCGTTTAAAATTTGGACCCTGTTAAGCGCGGTCCTGCTTATCTATGCGCAGTATGTGATCTATGCCGTGAATGAGGGGGTGGACAGGGACTATTCGCCGATCCTATTCGATGGCGGGCAGCTTCTGCAATCAGTGCCCATGTTGTTTGTCCTGGGATTTGCCGTGATTGTGCTTGCAACCAGACGCCCGCTTGTTGAAGTTCTTCCGTCGGCTGGAATCAGTGCCAGTGCGCTCCTTCTTGTGGCGATGCCACTTTCCTTTGCCGTAAGACTTCAGGGAATTCGCGGAGTCGGGCCGAGGCTGCTGCTGTTTGCGCTGGTGATTACTTGGGCGGCGGATACTACGGCTTATTTTGTGGGTAGGGCGATTGGGAAGCATCCGCTGGCGCCGCATATTTCGCCGAAGAAGACTTGGGAGGGCGCGGTTGGGAGCATGGTGGGGTCGTTAGTGGTGGCTTGGGGATTTAGTTACTGGCTTTTGATTCCGATTGGGCATTTGGTGGCGATGGCGGTGATTGGGAATGTGGCGGGGCAGATGGGGGATTTGCTGGAGTCGGCGTATAAGAGGTCGGCGGGGGTGAAGGATTCGGGAGGGTTGCTGCCGGGGCATGGAGGAGTGTTGGACCGGATTGATGCGTTGATTTTGTGTATACCGGTGATTTGGTATTACGTGGTGTTGGTGGGGCCGGGGATGAGGTAGGGAGCCACTCGCTGTCAGCCGCAAGCCTTAAGCTGAAAGAAGCCGGAAGAAAGATAACGCAGAGGCGCTGAGCACGCAGAGATTCGCAGAGAAGAAGGAACGAAGAAAGAGTTCGACACAGAGGGCACAGAGGAAGAGCACAGAGTTCACGGAGAAGAGGGAAGGCGGCATAAAGCCGCCCCTACACGATGAGGAATATTTCCATACTTGGATGTACGGGATCGATTGGGCGGCAGACTTTGGCCGTGGTGGAGGCATTGGCTGGGGAGTATTGCGTTGTGGGGCTGGCGGCGGGGTCGAATGTTGAGGAGTTGGTGGGGCAGATTGGGCGGCACCGGCCGGAAGTGGTGTCGGTGGGTACGGCTGCGCTTGCAGGCGAGCTGGCTTCGCGGCTGCGCGAGAAGAATATTTCGCCGCTGCCGGCGATTCATCATGGGCGCGAAGGGATGCTGGCAGTTGGGACGCACGGGAGCGCGGAGATCGTCGTGTCCGCGGCGGTGGGAGTGGTGGGGCTTGAGGCTACGTATGAGGCGATCAAGCTGGGGAAAGTGATTGCGCTGTCGAATAAGGAAGTGCTGGTGGCGGCGGGCGAACTGGTGATGGCGGCGGTGGCGAAGTCTGGAAAAGAATTGCTGCCGGTGGACAGCGAACACAACGCGGTGCACCAGTGCTTGCGCGGCGGGACGCATGGCGAGGTGCTGCGGATTGTGTTGACGGCGTCTGGCGGGCCGTTCCGGAAGACGCCGTTGAAGGATTTGGCGAATGTGACGACGGAGCAGGCGCTGGCGCATCCGAATTGGCGGATGGGCAACCGGATCACGATTGATTCGGCGACGATGATGAACAAAGGATTTGAGGTGATTGAGGCGCGGTGGCTGTTTGGCGTGCGACCGGACCAGATTGAGGTGGTGATTCATCCGCAGTCGACGATTCATTCGATGGTGGAGTATGTGGATGGGTCTGTGCTGGCGCAATTGGGGCCGACGGATATGCGGATGCCGATTCAGTATGCGCTGACGTATCCGGCGCGGGTGAAGACGGCGGAGGTGCGGCTGGATTGGGAGAAGTTGAAGACGGCTGGATTTTGAGAAGGCGTCGACGCGGAGGTTTCCGTGTTTGCGGCTGGCGCGGGAGGCGATGAAAAAAGGAGGGGCGCTGCCGTGCGCGTTGAATGCGGCGGACGAGGTGGCGGTGGCGGCGTTTCTGGAGGGACGGCTGGCGTTTTTGGGGATTGCGGAGGTGATTGAGCGGGTTTTGGAGAGGACGCCGAAGACGAAATTTGGAGCTATGGAGGATGTGTTGGCGGCGGACTTGGAGGCGAGGAGGGTGGCGGGCGAGGAAGTGGAGAGAATTCGAAAATAGAAATTGGAAAATAGAAAATGGTTTGTCCTCGGCGGCGCGCGTTTGGGTTCGCGCCGTTTTTTGTTTTTGGGGAAGAAAGAAGGAGTTCACCACAGAGGACACGGAGGGCACAGAGTCGAGGAACTTTGTCACACGAAATTGCGAACGGGGTGGGTGGTTGCCAGGGTCCCTCCACTGCGCGGCCCGACGCGCGAACAGCGCGCGAGGGAAAATCGGGCCGCTTCGGTCGGGATGACGGAGAAGAGAGCAGAGAGGAGAAGAGAACGGAGAGGAGGAAGAGGAAGAGCGCAAGAGTTGTGGCTTTGGAGCGTAAGAGCCCACCCTTACAAACCAAGGGTGGGGCACCCTTCGAGGCTCAGGGTAAATCCTCAAGTTCATTTGTTGGGTGTTGTAACGAAAATCGAAGAGCACAGGCAAGAGTGCCTGTGCCACGGTGCGTTCGATCGTAATGCTATACGGCCACTACATTTCCTACTGGTATTCCTGGTCGATGTGGAGGATGGCGCCGTTTTCGTCGAAGGCTACGTCGAAGGCTTTGGCTTTTTTTACGTGGATGTCGGAGAAGGGTTTTTCCTGGGCGAGGGCCACGGCCTGGAGCTTGACCATTTCGAGGACGGCCAGGAAGGCGACGATCATGGCGTGGCGGGAGGGGCAGGCTTCGAAGAAGTCGATGAGGCTGACGGTGCCGGTGTCGCTGGCGAGGATCTGGCTGCGGAGTTGCGCGATCATCTGGGCGACGGTGAAGGTGTCGTGCTGGAGTTCGATGCGGACGACTTCTTTTTTGCGTTCGAGGACTTGCTGGAAGACGCGGACGAGATCGACCAGAGAGACGACGAGGTCGCCTTCGGTGCCTTCGTCGTTGTAGAGGGATTTGTCGGGCTTGGACCAGACGTGTTCCTCGATCTGCTGCTTCTGATAGAGGAGCTGCGCGGCGTTTTTGAATTTTTCGTGCTCGATGAGGCGCTGGACGAGTTCTTCGCGCGGGTCGGCGGATTGCTCTTCGGGGGAAGCGAAGGGGTCCGGCGGAAGAAGCATTTTAGATTTGATGTAGATGAGCGTGGCGGCCATGTAGATGAATTCGGCGGAGACGTCGACGTTCTGGACTTCGAGCTGGTGGAGGTAGTCGAGGTATTGGGAGGTGATTTTGGAGATCTGGATGTCGTGGATGTTCATTTCCTGCTTTTTGATGAGGTCGAGCAGGAGGTCGAGGGGGCCCTCGAAGAGGGGGATGTTGATTTTGTAGGGAGAGGCCATTGGGAATAGTTTACAGTCCACAGTTTACAGTTAACAGTCTAAAAGAAAAACCGAAGAGAAGAGTTCAACGCAGAGGTAGCAGAGGGGCCGCAGAGGACGCAGAGAAGAGTTAAGAGCGGAGATTTTGTGGCGTTTTATCGTAAGAGCCCACCCTTAAACACCAAGGGTGGGGCACCCTTCGAGGCTCAGGGTAAACCCTCAAGTGCAGGTGAAGGTTGGCCTGAGGTCGGCTGCACAGGCAGGAGTGCCTGTGCCACAAGACTAGAGATTGAGGATCAGAGGGAGGCGCGTTTTTGGGGCCAGTGGAAGATGGCTTCGCGGACTCGGGCCATCGTCTGCTTTGCAGACTCGCGGGCTTTGGCGCTGCCTTCGTCCAGGATTTTTAGGACGGCTTTTTGGTCGTTTTCGTAGTGGACGCGGCGTTCGCGGACTGGGGTGATCCATTTGATCAGGTTTTCGGCCATGGCGGATTTGCAGTCGATGCAGCCGATGCCGGCGGTGGTGCAGCCTTCGCGAACCCAGGCGAGGCGGCCGGGGTCGCGGTCTTCGGTGGAGAAGAGTTTGTGCCAGTCGAAGACGGGGCAGACGTCGGGGTTGCCGGGGTCGGTGCGGCGTTTGCGGGCGGGGTCGGTGACCATGACTTTGGTTTTTTTGCGGATGTCGTCGTCGGATTCGGAGAGGGTGATGGCGTTGCCGTAGGATTTGGACATCTTGCGGCCATCGAGACCGGGGATGCGGGGCGTGGGGGTGAGCAGGGCCTCTGGCTCGGTGAGGACGTGCTGGAAGGAAAAGAATTTTTTTGCGTCGGCGGGCAGCTTTTCGAAGAAATTGCTGATGCCGATTTCGTGTACGCGTTGACGGATGAGTCCGGTGACCACGGTTTTTTGTTCTGGAGTCAGCTCCACGTTCGGGGGAACGATGGGTTCCGCGGCGGGAATTTCGAGAATTTTCAGAAGCAGCGAACGGCCGAGTTTGCGGCTGGCGACGGAATAAAGATCCTGGTCCACATTGAAGCCGTAATAGAGAACGAATCGGCGGACGATTTCGCGGCTGAATTCCACGTGGGAGACTTGGTCTTCCCCTACCGGGACCAACAAAGACGGGCGGCCTAAAGCCGCCCCTACACCGGAGGCGGATTCTCCTTGGGGGGAGTAAATGACGATGTCGGCGGTTTGCAGGGTGGGGTAGCCGAGGAAGCCGTAGGTGTGGAGGTCTTTGTTGGTGACGTTTTCGATTTGTTCTTTGTAGGTGGGGATGCGTTCGAGCCAGCCGAGTGGGGTGACCATGCTTAGGAGGAGGTGGAGTTCGGCGTGTTCGGGGACGAGCGATTGGAGGAAGATTGTGGATTTGGTTGGGTCGAGGCCGGCGGCCAGGAAGTCGATCGTGATTTGGAGGGAGTTTTCGGCGATGGCGGAGGTGTCGGCGTAGTCGGAGGTGAGGGCGTGCCAGTCGGCGACGAAATAGAAGCATTCGTAGGCGGGATCGGATTGCAGGCGGACCCAGTTCTGGAGGGCGCCGAAATAGTGGCCGATGTGGAGACGGCCGGTGGGGCGCATGCCGCTTAGGACTCGGTTGATCGGGGTGGTCAAGTTTGTAAGGCCTCGGTGGATTGATGAAGTTGACGGATAACAGCTAGCAGCGAGCAGATAACAGGAAGCAGGAGCGCTGCTGGCTGAATTTTAGAGGATAGCAGAAATTGGGAGGGGAGAAGAGTTTCACCACGGAGGACACGGAGGGCACCGAGAAGGAGCACGGAATTCGCGGGGAAGAGGAAGAGCGGAAAGTTTGTGATGTTGGATCGTAAGAGCCCATCCTTCGCATAGATCGCGAAGGATGGGGCACCCTCAAGTTCGGGAGTTGGGTGGCGTATGGAAGAAAACCCAAGAAGGCGGCGTAAAGCCGCCCCTACGAGGGGATGGCGGGCCAATTTGGAGATTCAACCCGCACAATTCGCGGGTTGGTGAAGAGTTGGAGTCGGCACGCTGGCCAATCTGGAGATTGGCGCTCCTCTTTGGCGCTGCTTATTTGGAGGACCAGTTGGGGGATTCGTTGTGGCCGGAGAGGGTGAGTTGGTGGGGCTGGGAGCCGTCGGCGAGCATGGTCCAGATTTGGCGGGTGCCGGAGCGGGTGGATTCGAAGACGAGGTGGCGTCCATCGGGAGCCCAGCTGGGGCGTTCGTTGCGGCCCTGATCGCGGGTGAGTTCGCGAATGCTGTGCGAGGCGACGTCCATCAGATAGAGATCGTAATTGCCGGAGGGGCGGCGCCAGGAGAAGGCGAGGAGTTGGCCATTGGGAGACCACGAGGGGTCGATGACGTAACCCATGTCTGGCAGATCGATTTTCTGGGTGTTGGTGCCGTCGGAATTCATCATGTAGAGCATGGGAACGCCGCCGCGATCGCTGACGAAGGCGACGGATTGTCCGGTGCGGGGATTCCAGGCGGGAGAAGTGTCCGCGCCGCTGCCGGAATAGGTGATGCGCTTGGGACGATTGCCGCTGGCATCGGAAACGTAAAGCGCGGGAGTGCCCTGCATCGAGGAAGAGAACATGACTTGCGCGCCATCAGGAGACCAAGTGGGGGAATCGCTGGTGCCTTTATAGCGGGCGAAGGAGACGAGTTTGCCGGCGTCGAAGGAATACATGCAGATTTGCGCGCTGACGACACCGTTGGCGGGCGCGAAGCAGGTGAAGGCGATGCGCGAGGCGTCGGGAGCCCAGCGCGGGGTGAGCGAGATGGAGCCTAGGTGGGTGAGCTGGCGCTGGTTGGCTCCGTCGTAATCCATCACCCAGAGTTCTTTTTTGCCGGAGCGCGCGCTGATGAAAGCGATTTGCGTGCCGCCGACGCCCGGAAAGCCGCCGGAAAGTTTGGAGATGATTTCATCGGCGAACTGATGGGCGAACTTGCGGACCTGCGCGTCGGTGGGTTCGCCGCGATAAATTTTTCCGACGACGGCTTCGTTGGAGGGGCTGCGCACGTCGTAACACCAGGCGGAGATGGCGACTTCGGTGCCGGTTTCGGTGAGATTGCCGAAGGCGACGAAATTGGCGTTGAGGGGAGGATCGGTCCAGGTGAGTTTCTGGAGTTCGCCGGGCTGCGTGGGAACCTGAACGGGATAAAAGCTGGGAGAGACAAGTTCGATGACGCCGGAGAAGGAGAGATCATCGCGAACGGTTTGCGTGAAGAGGCCGGCGTGGGATTTGGCGGGGTCGACGCGAGGGGCGAAGTCGGCGACGGCGATGCGGGGTTTCTCGACGCCCATGCCGGTGCCGGTGCGGAACCAGTCTTGAGCGAAAGAGGTAAAGGAGAACGGAAGGAGGTAGAGGAGGGAAAGGATTAGGGATCGGCGGATGATGGGACGGAAAGTTGTGGGCAAAGCGGCCTCCAGAGAAAATTGGGCTGAAGAGATAGTTTAGGACAAAAATATTTTGTGTGCGGAGAAATTTGGGGGAAGAGGATGGCTAGTAGTCTACAGGGGAAAGAGTGGATTTTGACGCAGAGGTCAGCAGAGGGGCCGCAGAGGGAACGGAGAAAAGGGGGTTCACCACAGACGGCACAGCGAAGAGGATCTTTGTGCCACGAATTTGCGATGAGGCTAGGTGGTTGCCACGGTCCCTCCACTGCGCGGCCCGACGCGCAAAAACCGCGCGAGGGAAAAATCGGGCCGCTTCGGTCGGGATGACAGAGATGAGGGCAGAGAAGAGAGAACGGAGAAGATGAGGAGCGGAAAGTTTGGGGCGTTGGATCGTAAGAGCCCACCCTTCGCGGAAGTCGCGAAGGATGGGGCACCCTCAAGTTCATTTGTTGAATGGCGCAATTGGAGAACGAAGCAGGCGGCATAAAGCCGCCCCTACTTGGTCAGGGAGAGGTCGAAATCGAAGGTCACGTCGACGTAGGCGCCGGAGTAGTCGGAGGGGAGAGCGGGGAGTTTATCGATGCCGAGGAGAGCGCGGGTGGCGGAATCGTCCATGGAACGATTGCCACTGGAGGTTTCGAGGCGAATGTTGTTGATGGTGCCATTGCGGAAGATGCGGAAGGAGACGGTGGTTTTGGCGCGGCGCGCGGAACGGACGGCGGGATCGATGGTGGTTTGAATCCAATTCTGGCTGATGGCGCGGCGAACGGATTCGACATACCAGCCATAGCGCGAGGAGAAATCACCGCCGCCGGGACCTTGCACGGCAACGCCGCTGGAATAGGCGCCGGGAGTATCGTTGTAGCCGGTGGGGACGTTCATCTGGCCGCCCTTGCCGTAGTTGATCGCGTTATCGGGCTGCGGCTGCTTGTTCTCGAAGACTTTGGATTTTTTAGACGGCGGAGGCGGCTTCTCTTTTTCGAATTTGGGAATTTTGGGGGCGTCGGGCTTGGGTTCTTCCTTGGGTTTTTCTTCTTCTTTGTGGAGACCCTTGGTGGGATCGACGGTGGCGCTGGGAGTGGGAACGACAGGCTGCGGCATGGGAATGCCGGCGCTGGAGACAAGATTGACTTTGGTGGAGGTGCCGGGTGAGCCGCCGCCGATGCCGCCCCAACCGGCGCCGCGGACGTTGAGATAAATGCCGGCGAGGAGAGCGAGGGCAATGCCGATATGAAGCCAGGCAGAATAGCCCAGGTAGCGGCGGAGGGAGAGCTCGGGGTAGGTTTCGGTGGTCATGAGATTAGAACGGAGGGATTGGGGTGGCTTGCGGAGGAGTTATCAGAGATCAGTAATCGGTAATCGGAAAGAGAAGAGGAAGGATAACGCAGAGGGGCGGAGGCGCGGAGATCGGAGGAGGAAGAAAGAGCAGGTCCCTCCGCTGCGGCCCGCGAAAGGCGCGGGCCTCCGGTCGGGATGACAGGTTTGTGCGAGTGGCGATGAGCGGATCGGAAAAGGCGGGGAGCGCTCCGAAAGGCGGTCGCTTTGGCTTGCCCGCAAGATGCGGGCGCTACCGCGGAAAAAGCAGGTCCCTCCGCTGCGGCCCGCGAAAGGCGCGGGCCTTCGGTCGGGATGACAGGTGTGCGCGACGGGCGATGAGGTTGAAATTGTTGAGGGGCGAGCGGCATTAGCGGCTCCGCTCGGTTATGGGTTGGGTGACGATGCTGATGTTGGTGATGCCGGATTGGCGGAGGGTGTCGATGACGGAGCAGAAGGCGCCGAAGGGAATGGTTTCGTCGGCACGTAGGTAAACGGAATCGCCAGAGTGCTTCTGGCGCTTTCTGATTTTGTCGGCGAGCTGGTGAATGTTGACGGGTTCGTTGCCGAGATAGACGAGCTGGTTTTTGTCCATGGTGACGACGAGGCGGTCTTCGTTGTTTTCTTTGACGGTGTGGACCTTGGGGACGTCGACTTCGATGCCGGATTCGAGGATCGGCGCGGTGATCATGAAGATGATCAGGAGGACGAGGACCACGTCGATGAAGGGGACCATGTTGATTTCGGAGAGGGAGGAGTGGGTGGATTTGGCTAGTTGTGGCATGGGTGCTCCGCGTGGAGGTTTTGCGGGGGTTGGGGGATGGCAGAGAGTAACGAGCAGCGAGCAGGAAGCGCGGAGTTGGCGGAGACAATTTTGTGGGCGGATCGGTTGAGATCCTTCGCGCGAAAGGCGCGCTCAGGATGACAGTGGTTTAGGTTGGTGGCGGGGGAAAGACGCCCGCCTCGGAAGGCGGCCGCTACAGGGAGAAAGTTTTGGAGTGCGATGGTCATGATGAGCTCACGAGAAGGTTTTTTCGATTTGGGCGGCGAATTCGAGGGCGAAGGTGTCGAGGCGCTGCGCGAGGTCGCGAATGTCCTGGAGAAAATAGTTATAGGCGATGAGGGCGGGGATGGCGGCGAAGAGCCCCGCGGCGGTGGTGACGAGGGCTTCGGCGATGCCGGGAGCGACGGCGCGGAGGCTGGAAGAGCCGGAAGTGCCGAGGCCGGAGAAGGCGTCAATGATGCCCCAGACGGTGCCGAACAAGCCGATGAAGGGAGTGACGCCGGCGGTGGTGGCGAGCCAGGACATTCCTTTTTCGGCGCGGCGAACTTCCTCGGAGGAGGCGAGTTGCATGGCGACGGTGACGGCCTGCATGGACTTGAGTCTTGGAGGCGCGGGAGGAGCGGCGGCGCTGACTTGGGATTGCAGTTCGCGATAGCCGGCGGCGTAGACGTTGGCGAAGGGAGAGCCGGCGGAGACGAGTCCTTGTGGATTGGCGACACCTTTGGTGGCGCGGAAGATTTTGAGGAATTGATCGCTTTCGCGACGGATGCGGCCAAAGAGGCCGGACTTCTGGAAAATGAGCGCCCAGGATACAAGCGAGGCGAATAGCAGCATGACAAGAACGCCGCGGGCGACCCAGCCGGTTTGTGCGAGAATTTCGAAAATGTTGCCGATGTAAACGGCGGAGAGGAGAAAAGGGATGACTGTCTCCTTAAAAAAGCTAAATTTTAAAGACAAAATCAACGTAGCACAGGGGTGGGGCACGGTCAAAACGATTAGACGCGGATGTTGCGAATGAGGATGCAGGGGGAAGGAAGTAAAGAGGTAATGAGGTAAGGATGTAAAGACAAGAGGGGAGTTCACCACAGAGGGCACGGAGGACACGGAGGGAAGAGAGGGGGAGGGGATGAGATTTGCGAAAGTGGTGTTTTGGGTGGCGGGGATTTGGGGATTGCTGGTGATTACGCCGCTTTATTTTTTGTTTGATGTGATTGGTCAGAAAGACCCGCCGGCCATTACGCATCCGGGATTTTATTACGGGTTTGTGGGGTGCGCGCTGGCGTGGCAGATTGCGTTTTTGATTATTGGGGCGGATCCGGTGCGGATGCGGCCGATGATGGTGCCGTCGATGGTGGAGAAGTTTACGTATTGCACGGCGGTGGTGGTGTTGGTGATGGAAGGGAGGACGAATCCGAGGGATTTGGTGTTTGCGGCGACGGATTCGTTTTTAGGCGCGTTGTTTGTGGTGGCTTGGGTGAGGACTAGAGGTAAATGAGGTAGAGGAAGTAAAGGAGGTAAAGGAAAAGAGGGGCGCCTGATCTTGCAGATATGTCCCAAATATGAGACATTCAGGTAATGAAGGCGGCGATCTTTCACCCCGCAGTGAGGGAAGTGATTCGTGCTTTTCCGGTGGAAGTGCGGAAGGAATTAGGAAAAGCACTCTACGATCTGCAATTGGGAGAGACGTTGTCGATGCCGCTTTCGCGGACCATGGCTTCCCTGGCGCCCGGTGCGGCGGAACTGAGAATTCGGGATCGTGCCGGAATCTATAGAGTGTTTTACTTTGTTCGCTCTAAGCGAGGGATATTGGTATTTCACGCGTTTGTGAAGAAGGGCCGGGCGACGCCCGAACGGGAACTGGAATTGGGCAGAATAAGACTAAAGGAGTTGCTCCATGAAGAAGATTAGTTCGGTGGTGGCGCGAAACGCGCGGGAATTGGCGGGAGCGCTGGGTTTGACTCCGGCGGATGGAGCGGAAATCGAGTTG
Source organism: uncultured Acidobacteriota bacterium (assembly GCA_963824925.1). GTDB lineage: Bacteria > Acidobacteriota > Terriglobia > Acidiferrales > UBA7541 > Acidiferrum. Next base: position 41,827 of record CAWGRE010000018.1, on the reverse strand, counting down.
CGGAGTGAGCTGAATACTCGGATTACGGAGATCGTGGCGCGGAAGAGGCTCACGCACGCGGAAGTGGCCAAGTTGGCGAGGACCTCGCGGACGCGGGTAACCGCGATCCTCAACCGGAATACGAAAAATGTTTCGACGGATTTGATGTTGCGGGTGTTGTACGCGCTCGGGTATACGGCGAAATTGAAGATTCGGAAGGCGGCGTGAGGGAGCGGGTCGAAAATTGAGCGTGTGGTAAAGTGAGGGGTATGGGGAAGAGTTTTGATATTGGGTTGGAGAGATTGGCGGGGACGGGTGTGCCTGGCAGAAGTGACGAGTGGCGAGTGACGAGTGGCGAGAGCATACCTTCGGCGGGGCAAGCGAATGCGCGTGTTGCGGGTGCACAGGCAGGAGTGCCTGTGCCACACGAATCGACGTTTTATCTGGAGACGTTTGGGTGCCAGATGAATGAGCATGATTCGGAGAAGGTGGCGGGGGTGTTGCTGGCGCGGGGGTATCGGCAGGTGGAGACGCCGGAGGCGGCGAAGGTGATTTTGTACAACACTTGCTCGATTCGGGAGAAGGCGGCGCAGAAGGTTTTTTCGCGGTTGGGGGAGTTGCGGCCGGCGGAAGAAGCAGAACGGAAAAGAATTTACCACAGAGGGCCGCAGAGGTCCGCAGAGGCGGAGATTGCGATTGGGCCAGAGGGTTTGGGTAAGGTTGAGGCTGCACAGGCAAGAGTGCCTGTGCCACAGGATCCGAAGCATCCGAGCATGAGGAAGATTGTGAATGCGGGCGGGGGGAAGATTATTGGGGTGCTGGGGTGCGTGGCGCAGCAGGAGGGTGAGGAGATTTTTGAGCGCGCGCCATGGGTGAGTCTGGTGTGCGGGTCGGCGAGTTACCGGAAGCTGCCGCAGCTGATTGCGGAACTAGAAGCGGGGAATCGCCGCGTGATGGGATTGGATACAGACACGGACGAAACGTTTGAGACGGAGATTACGCGGCGGGACAATCCGTTTCGCGCGTACCTGACGATCATCGAAGGCTGCGACAAGGCTTGTTCGTATTGCGTGGTGCCGTTCACGCGCGGGCCAGAGCGGAGCCGCGCGAGCGCATCGATTTTGGCGGAGGTGCGGCAACTGGCGGAGATGGGGTACAGCGAAGTGCAGTTGCTGGGGCAGACGGTGAATTCGTATGCGGACCCGAGCGCGCGGAAGATGCGATTTTCCGAGTTGCTGGTTGCCGTGGCGGAAGTGCAAGGCATTCGGCGCGTGAGATTTACGACTTCGCACCCGCGGGATTTTGGGAAGGATATTGTGGAGGCGATCGAAGCGTACCCGGTGCTCTGCGAGCATGTGCACCTGCCGGTGCAGAGCGGGTCGAGCGCGGTGCTGCGGGCGATGGCGCGGACGTATACGCGGGAAGAGTATCTGGAAAAGATTGCGCTGATTAAGAGCGGCGAAGCGGGAGATCAGTATTACGACGGATATTATTGTGGGTTTCCCGGGAGAGACGGAACGCGACTTTGAGGAGACGCTCTCGTTGATGGAGGAAGTGCAGTATGACGGGGCGTTTTGTTTCAAGTATTCGCCGCGGCCGAATACGCCTTCGCTGAAAATGGATGATGCGATTCCGGAGGAGGAGAAATCCCGGCGGCTGGGAATTTTGCTGGAGCGGCAGCGGGAGATCCAGCGGCCAAACTTTGAGAAGTTGATTGGAAAAGTTTTAGAAGTGCTGGCGGATGGGAAGTCGAAGAAAGAGAAGCAGTGGACGGGGCACACGAGTTCGAATCGGGTGATGAATTTTACTTCCCAGGCGGAAAACATTCTGGGAGACTACGTGCAGGTGAAGGTGACGGGAGCGACGCCGAATTGTTTGGTGGGAGAGATGGTGGAAGGACGTGTCCCGTGACCGTTAAGAAAAAGAGAGAAAAGATTTCACCACAGAGGTAGCAGAGGGGCCGCAGAGGACACAGAGGAAAAATAAGAGAAGAGCGGCCCGCCTCGGAAGGCAGGCCCTACGGAAGCGAGCGGTGGGGGAAGCGGAGTTGAGGGGTAGATCGGCATGAGGGACAGGGGGGCGCGATGGAAGTGGAGATGAAGATACGCGGCCTGATGATGGATCCGGTGACGCAGATGCCGATTGTGGTGCTGAAGGATGTGCAGGGGCAATCGGTGCTGCCGATCTGGGTGGGGGCTTACGAGGCAAACGCGATTGCGCTGGAAATTGAGAAGGTGGCGACGCCGCGTCCGATGACGCATGATCTGCTGAAGAACGTGCTGCTGGGGCTGGATGTGCACGTGCAGAAGATCGTGGTGAATGATTTGCGGGACGATACGTTTTTTGCGCTGATCTGGGTGGAGCGGGACGGCGAACTGATGAGTATTGATTCGCGGCCGAGCGATGCGCTGGCGCTGGCATTGCGGGTGGATTGCCCGATCTTCGTGGATGAGACGGTGTTGAAGAATTCGAAGGTGGCGACGGCGCTGGCGGAGAGAAGCTCGAATGAGCAGTTGAGGAATTATTTGGAGGGGCTGAGTGATGAGGATTTGGGGCGGTATAAGATGTAAGGAGTGGCAGATAACAGAAAACAGCTAGCAGATAGCAGATAGCAAGATGCGGCGCGAGATGGGTTCGCGTCGTTTTTGTTTTTTAGGACGAAGAATTAGAGATAACGCAGAGGCGCTGAGGGCGCGGAGATTCGCAGAGGATCCGCCTTCGCCGAATGGCGGCTACGGCGGACTGGGTCCGTGTGGCGAGAATTGAGATTATGCGGCCAGGTGGGTTAGGCGGCGGTGCCAGAAGAGGAGGAGGAGGAGGCCGATTAGGATTAGGGAGGCGCTTAAGCCTACCCAGAGACCGAGGGGGCCCCAGTGGCGGCGGAAGCAGAGCCATGCGCCGAAGGGGAGTCCCATGAGCCAGTAGGCGCAAAAGTGGCAGAGCATGGGCGTGCGCGTATCGCCGGTGCCGCGGAGTGCGCCGGTGGCGACGGTCTGGATGCCGTCGAAGAGTTGGAAGGCGGCGCCGGCGGCAAGCAGGCTGACGGCGGTGTGAATGAGGACGGGATCGTCGGTGTAAATGCGCGCGATGTATTTCGGAAAGACGAGAAGGACAACGCTCATGCAGGACATGAAGGCGGCGCCAAGAAGAATGGCGGTGTTGCCGGCAATGCGCGCGCCGGGGAGATCGCGGCGGCCGATGGCCTGGCCGACGCGGACGGCGGCGGCGGAGGAGATGCCGAGGGGAACCATGTAGGTGAAGGCGACGGTGTTGAGCGCGATCTGGTGGCTGGCGAGTGGAACCGCACCGAGCCGCGCGATGAGCGAGGCGACGGCGGCGAAAACGCTGACTTCGGCGGTGAGTTGGATGCCGGCGGGGAGACCGAGGCCGACGAGGCGGCGGACGCGTGCGAGATCCGGAGTGAGTTTCACTTCGCGCAAGCCGGGATGATTGTGCGCATCGTACCAGAAGAGATAAAGGATGAGGACGGAGGCCAGATAGGCGCGGGAGATGACGGTGGAGATGCCGGAGCCGACGACGCCCAGTTGTGGAAAGCCGAAGTGGCCGAAGACGAGGGCGTAGTTGCCGAGGAAGTTGATGATGTTCGAGGTGATGAGAGCGAACGCGATTGGGCGGACGATGTTCATGCCCTGGAGTGCGCGGCGAAAGGTGAAATAGAGAAGCAGGGGCAGGAGGCCGAGGGCGAGGGTGTACATGTAAGGGCGGGCGAGGACGGCGACGTCTGGGGTGACGCCGAAGAGCGGGAAGAACCGGGGCAGCAGCCAGATGGGAACGATCAGGAGCGGCAAGAGAATCAAGCTGAGATAGATGCCGTTGACGAGGGAGTGGTAACAGTCGTTGCGTTGGCCGGCGCCGAAAGCTTGGGAGACGAGGGTATCCAGGCCGATGAGCAGGCCTTCGCCGAAGAAGACGAAGACGAGGAAGAGACTGGAGCTGATGCTGACGGCGGCGATGGATTGGGCAGAATTGGGAAGGCGACCGACCATCATGGTGTCTACGATGGCCATGCTGATCCAGCCGATTTCGGCGAGGACAAGGGGAAGCGCAAGGCGAAGGGTAGGACGGAGCTCGGAGCGGAAGGTGGACCAGGAGAGCATTGGTTAGTTTATCGGTTGGATTGGGCGAAGGTAAAGTGAATAGGGGGAGACAGAAAATGGAAAATGGGGGTGAGCAATTGCGCGATTTGGTTTGCGGGGCAGCGATGTGGGGAATGGTTTTGAACCGGGGAGGAGACCCCAAGAAGGCGGCGTGAAGCCGCCCCTACACGGAGAGGAGTTCGGCCGTCGCCGGAGTGTTACTTGTTGGAGATGCGGGGCGGGGAGTTCCATTGACGGTGGTGCGGGGGGTGGATAGGTTGGAGGGAGAGCAGGGTGTGCTTGAACACTCTGCGATTGGACGCTTGTGCGGCCTTGGATGGTCTGCCGGGCGCGGGGAGTTCACTGTGGCTTGGGCAGATTCGTTGGCGGAAGAGGCGCGGAAGAAGCAGATTCGGGCGGGGATCCGGCTGAATTCTCGTGTGGAATTGACCGTGGAGTGGAGCGAAGGTGGAAGGACGTTGTCGGCGCCGGGGTATACGGTGGATATTAGTCCCAAGGGGTGCCTGGCGATTGTGGAGCAGGGGCTTTTGATTGGGCAGAGATTGCGGCTGGTGAATGGCACGAACGGGAATTCGGCGCAGGCGCGGATTATCTGGCGGGGACACGAGGGGCGGAAGGGTTGGGAATTGGGATTGGAGTTGGAGAGCGGGGCGGAGGATTTTTGGGGGGTGGAGTTTTAGAGGAGGGATAACAGCTAGCAGATAACAGCGAATGGAGCGGCGCGAGTTGATCGCGCCGTTTTTGTTTTTTGGGGGGGGGATGCGGAAGGGAAGGAAAGAGGGGAGGCGCGCCTCGGAAGGCGGGCGCTTGCTTGCCCGCAGGATGCGGGCGCTACCGGAGGCGAGGGATGGGGATTTCCACTGGGGGTTGGGGCGGAAATTAATTTTGGCTTGCGATTTGCAGGGACGGAAAGTAGAGTGGGCCTATGGCTTGGGGCTTGCCTGCCGAAATAAGCAGCATGAATTTTTGTGATGATGTGGTGCCTCTCAATGGGAATTGGTGTGTCCGCCTACGCCGCAAAGGGCGCGGCTACGGTGGATGGCTGGACAGCATGGCTGTGGAGGCAGAAGGTAGATGACTGCCATTATTACGGTTGCGAATCAGAAGGGTGGCGTCGGGAAGACGACGACGGCGATCAATCTGTCCGCCGCAATTGCGGCGAAGGGGCGGCGGACGCTGCTGATTGACCTGGACCCGCAAGCCAATTCGACCATTGCGTTTTTCAATATGGGAGAAGTGAAGTCGTCGATGTTCGACGTGCTGGGCGATGCACGCACGCCGATGGCGGAGATGATCAAGACGACGAGCGATCCGATGCTGAGCGTGGGCAGCGGGCGACTGGCACTGGCGAAACTGGAGACGGTGCTGGCGGGACAGTTTGACGCTCCTTACCGATTGAAGGATGCGCTGGCGCCGGTGCTGAAGGACTACGACTACATCGTGATTGATACTCCGCCTTCGCTGGGAATTTTGACGGTGAACGCGCTGGTGGCTTCAACGCATCTGCTGGTGCCGATTCAGGCGGCGTATTTTGCGATTGAAGGCACGGACGATCTGCTGGAGACTTACGAGCGAATTCGCGCGAGACCCAATCCGCAATTGAAGATGCTGGGCGTGGTGATCACGCTTTACGACAAGCGCACGAATATTTCCAAGGACACGCACGGACAGATTCGCGCGGTGTTCGGCGAAGTGCTGTTCAAGACGAAGATCGGGAAGAATGTGCGGCTGGAAGAGAGTCCGGCGTACAAGGAAACGATTTTGACTTTTGCTCCGAAATCACCCGGGGCGGTGGAATACAAAAAGCTAGCAGCGGAGGTTCTCCAACGTGTTGAAGAAAGCCGGGTTGCCCGTCACGCTGAAGATGCGGCATGACGCGCACTACGTAGAGTCACTGACAAGCTATAGCGGGGCGGCGGTGGGGCGGATGATTCCGGTGGATCAGATCCGGCCGAATCCGGACCAGCCACGAAAGGCGCTGGGCGACCTGCGCGAACTAACCGATTCCATTAGAGAAAAGGGCGTGCTGGAGCCGCTGCTGGTGCGGTTTGTGCCGCGCGAGGATTGCTACCACATTATTTCGGGCGAGCGGCGTTATCATGCGTCGCGAGCGGCGGGGTTGCGCGAAGTGCCAGCCATCGAAAAAATGGCGGACGACGCGGAGACGCTGGAAATTGCGCTGATCGAGAACATGCAGCGCAAGGATTTGACTCCGTTTGAAGAGGCGGACGGGCTACAGCGGCTGGCTACGCAGTTTGAATACCGGCATGAGGATCTGGCGAAGAAGATTGGGAAGTCGCGGGCGTCGGTATCAGAGACTCTGGCGCTGCTGAGTATTCCGGAGGCGCTGCGGAAGAAGTGCACGGACGCGGGCGTGACCAGCAAGAGCGTGCTGCTGCAGATTGCGCGGCAGCCGAGCGAAAAGAAGATGCTGGAGATGTTCGCGAAGATTCTGCAGGGCGGATTGACGCGGGATGCCGCGCGGCAGGACCGGAATGAAGATAAGGGACTGGCGCCGAGGGCGACGCCGTTTGTATTTCAGTTTGAGCCGGAGGATGAGAAATTTAAATTTCGGCTGCAGTTTAAGAAAAGCCATGTTTCGCGGGATGAGTTGATCCGGACGCTGCGGGAGATTTTGGAGCAGTTGGAGGGGGCGGAGGAAGAGGCACATTCGGCGGCGTAGGTGGGAAGCGAACAGCTAGCAGATAACGGATAACAGGAATCGGGAAGAGGCGGCGTGCGGGTTGCGCTGTCTTTTTGTTTTTGGACGGAAGAAAATGCTTTACCGCAGAGGTAGCAGAGGGGCCGCAGAGTTGGCGGAGACAGATTGCGGCGGCGGAAGTTGGTGGCAGGGTATACTTCTGGGACTATGGAATTGACGGAGAGGCAGATGGCGGTTGTGGAGCGGTTGGTGGGGGCGGGGTTTCGGCCGGTGGCGATCGCTCATTATGAGCGGGCTTTGATTTTGGGGAAGGGCGAATGCGTGGCGATGTTGGGGCCGGTGGAGGGTGGTGGGTTGCAGTTGCTGGTGCCAGTGACGTTTTTGATTGATGGGAATTTGAGTGTGAAGGTGAAGCGAGGGAATGGCGAAGTGTTTGTTTGGAAGGGCAAGGAGTTGGAGGCGACGGAGGAGCGGTTGCGGGAGTTGGAGGAATTTCGGGCGGAGGTGGTGGGGATTTTGGAGATGGGGGAGAAGCAGTGACTGAGGAGAAGAGAGTGGGCGAGCTTGGATCGTAAGAGCCCACCTTTAAAAGGCACCCTTCGACAGCGCTCAGGGCAAGCGGGTGGGGCACCGTCAAGTTCAGGTGTTGAGAATCTTAACTGGAAATCGAAGAGCACAGCCAGGAATGGCTGTGCCACCCGCCAGATTAGGGCCTACACACAAACTAAGGGCCAATGAGGGGAACAATTTGGGAGGCGACGGAGCCTAACTGAGAATGGGCAAGGCAACAGTGAGCAAATTGAGGTCGGGCGCAAAACTGACATTGATTGCCTTGATCCTGGGTGTTCTGGGGTTATATGGGACCGCGATTGGTTCTAAGATTTGTCGGTTCGCCGGGCAAAACATTTGCTAGATGAAATGGATCGTTTGAAAGTCGGCGACCCTGGAGAGGTTGCCGAAAATGCCTTATCCTTCTGCGGCCCGAACAGATTCGATCACGGGTTCGGCTGCCAGCTGATCTCGGGCCCCTTCGATCATCCCATTTTTTGGAGCACATTTTCCAAGTTCTTTGGAAAGTTTACGCCGACTTTGCCGAATGAGCTTCAACGGATTGGAATTCGTCCTTGGATCGTGCGCGCAAATGTCACAGTAAAGGACGGCAAAGTAAACAGCATTTCCGTGGATGTAGAGGTCGAAGGCCTTTTCCACGATTTGATGGCACGGTCCATCCGTCGGGCCGAATTGCTTCCCCCGCCAACGAACGGGCAACCATTTTCCGAAAAAGACAGGCGTACTTTGATTCGCTGGTGGGGCGGGTCCGGCGAGGCCCTTTGGGTAATTCTGACGCCATTGAGCACGGAAAAAGAGCTGCGGGCCGGAGAGATTAATCGTAAATGCCTATCCGGTTTTGGTGGGTGCAGCGCCCTCTGCGAGTTATTGCCCGGAACTACTTCAGTCCTCGATGAGCGCGGGGAGGGTTACGGGGGTTGCGTTGGCGGCACTCCTCAAGCGAGCTGCCATCCAAAAGCTGGACCGACCTGCCGCTAGTCGGGCTCCGAATTTCCTTTAATCAAGTCGGCGTGAGCTTGTCGAACACTGGTGTTACATTGGGAGTGTAATCGCGGTGGTAGCGGAGAAATTCAACCGATTATGACGACATACGACATTGTTTGTGTTGGGGCGGGGCCGACCGGGCTGGCATGCGCTATGGAGGCGAAGCGGGCTGGGATGCGGGCGCTGGTGATTGATAAGGGGTGCTTGTGCAACTCGATTTACAACTACCCGGTGAACATGGTGTTTTTCACGACGCCGGAGTTGCTGGAGATTGGCGGACTGCCGATGGTGTCGAACGGAGATAAGCCGACGCGGCTGGAGGCGCTGAAGTATTACCGGAAGGGCGCGGAGCATTACGGGCTGGAGCTGCGGCTCTATGAGAAGGTGCTGCGCGTGGATGGGCAGGATGGCGCGTTCACGGTGGTGACGGAGACGGCGAGCGGGCGCGAGGAGCGCTATCACGCGAAGAAGATTGTGGTGGCGACGGGATATTACGATTTGCCGAATGAGATGGGCGTGCCGGGCGAGCATTTGCCGCATGTGAATCACTACTACACGGAGCCGCACCCGTTCTGGAATCAGGACGTGGTGGTGATTGGGGGGAAGAATTCGGCGGTGGAGTCGGCGCTGGATTTATACAGGAATGGGGCGCGGGTGACGCTGCTGGTGCGCGGGAAAGAGCTGGGGGCTTCGCTGAAATATTGGGTGAAGCCGGACATTGAGAATCGCATCAAGGCGGGGCAGATTCAGGCGTTGTTTGGGATTCGCGTGAAGGAGATGGTGCGCGAAGGGATTGTGGTGGAGAACGATGCGGGTGTGCAGGAGTTGCGGGCGCGGCAGGTGTTTGCGTTGACCGGATATCACCCGGATTATGAATTTATTGAGGCGCTGGGTGTGCGGCTGGATAAAGAGAGCCGGAAGCCGGAGATTGATCCGGTGACGCTGGAGAGCAATGTGCGGGGGATTTATCTGGCGGGGGTGGTGATTGCGGGGAAGTATACGGGGGAGATTTTCATTGAGAATGGGCGGTTTCATGGGAAGCAGATTATTGAGGGGATGCGGTAGAGGAGAGAAAAGAGAAGAGGGGAAAAAGATAACGCAGAGGCGCAGAGGCGCAGAGTTCGGACGAGAGGAGGCGGCGCAGACGATGCAGCAGGAATGGGCTGAAGAACTGGACGCGTTGCAGGCAGCAGCGGCCTATCATTTCCTTCAAGATGGAGAACGAGCAAGTGCGGGTGCTGGAGACGCGAATTCCCGCTGGGCATACGGTGCCGGTGCATACACACCGCTGGCCGTGCGTATTTTACGTTCTAAGCTGGAGCGATTTCGTGCGGCGCGACGCCAAAGGGAATGTGCTGCTGGATACGCGCGGAGAGGCGGGACTGGAGCAGGGCGCGTCGATCTGGTCGGAGCCCCTGGGGCCGCATTCCGTGGAGAACGTGGGGAGCAGAGAAATTCGGCTGCTGGCGGTGGAGCTGAAGATGGGCGTGGCGGGAGCGAGTGAGGAAGGGATTTCAAGGGTTTGGAAGCAGTGAGGTGGTTTGGTAGACTGGCTGGGCATTGAGATTGTGTGCGAACCGGAGGGTTTGACGTCTCTCGGTTCGGTTGATCGGTTTTGCGAGCGGCGAAGAAGGCGGCATAAAGCCGCCCCTACATGGTCGGAGACACAGGCTGAAGCCTGTGCTACTGAAGAGGAATATGGCAAACCTGATTGGGGAAGTGGCGGAGACAACGGTTGCGCTGGTGAAGGGGTTCGCGGTCACCTGGAAGAATATGTTCCGAAAGACGGTGACGGAGAATTACCCGCACGAGCCGGTGCATTTTCAGCCGAGGTATCGCGGGATTCATGTGCTGCACCGCGATGAGACCGGGTTGGAAAAGTGCGTGGGATGCTTTTTGTGCGCGGCGGCTTGCCCGGCGAACTGCATTTACATTGAGGCGGCGGAGAATACGGACGTGAACCGGATTTCCGCGGGCGAGCGTTATGCGAAGGTTTATAACATTGATTATTCGCGGTGTATTTTCTGCGGGTATTGCGTAGAAGCTTGCCCGACCGATGCGATCACGCACGGGCATGGATTTGAGCTGGCAACATATGACATCAATTCGTTGGTGTACCGGAAAGAGCAGATGCTGGAAAAGGTGGGCGGGGAGATGCCGGCGATCCAGAAGGTTTAGAAAATAGAAATAGAAAAAAAAATTGAAATTGGTGAGAGGCGCTCCGAGGGATCGGGGCGCTTTTTGTTTTTGGGGAAGAGAAAGAATTACCACAGAGGGGCGGAGGAAGAGCACAGAGGGCACGGAGGCGAATGGGATAGGGATAAAGCAGGATGGCGGCTCTGGGGAAAAACAAGAAAGGAAAAAGGCAAGAAGGGAAAGGCAAGAAGGCGGCGTAAAGCCGCCCCTACACGGAATAGCGGAGCCGGTGGAGAAAGAGGGTCCTCTAAGAAATATACAGGGTCCAAGACAGAACTTTGCTGGGAGTGGGGTGGCGAGGGGCAAAGGAGTCTTGGAGGAAATGGCGATGGGAGCGAGGAAGAGCGAGGCAGCCTGGGAGCTGCTGAGGGCAAGGGGCATTGAGCTCATAGCGAAGAGTGTTGCGGGCACACCTTTCCACCCGGGGCCGGGATGCGGGGCGCCGGGCAAAATCAAAGAAAACAGGGTTCGCGCGCGGCGAACACAAAGTGAAACTTCATCCGCGATTGCGTGCGGAGTGCGGGCGGACGAGACGCTCGGCCAAAAAGTTATCGGACACAGAATGGCCGTTCTCCGGAGTAGACACGACCGCAGGTTGCGGTTCCGTTGCGGCCTCGGCAGCGGCGGCGGCGCGAACGCTGCGCTCGCGCTGCTCGATCAGCCAGCGCGCGACCATGGCGTTGGCGTTCTCGTCGAGCCACTGATCCAGCAAGGAAGAGATTTCCTTGCGGAGATTGGAAGCGTGGGCGAGGCGAGAGAGCTCGTAGGACTGCAGGGTGTTGCGGGAAGCGGTGAGGAGGAACTCCCAGGGCGGCTGGGTACGCTGGTTGATCACGTCCATCTCCAGTATGTCAGTAGTAACGTATTGCGCGGGTACAGTAGCACTAGGAATTCTATAGTTACTAGTAATTGCAGAGTATACACCCTGTGGAAATCTGTGGAAATCGAGGGAAGCGCCGTCGGGGCGTGCAGCGGGTGCGCGGGCGATTACGAGGACCCGGACCGGACGGCGTGGGAGGACGAGGAGGAAGAGGCAGAGGAGGCGGGCGATGAGCCAGGAAGCGATGCATGAGGGGGCGGCGGGATCGCCGCTGGCGGAGATCCAGACCGAATTAATGAAGCGGCAACGGAGGCCGCAGCGGGAAATTTTGCTGGAGGTGCTGCGCATCGCGGCGCAGTACGAGACCTGGGTGACGCTGGAAGAGTTGGCAGGGAAGACGAAGTTTCCGCCGGCGAGCATTTCGGCGCAGTTGCGGCATTTGCGAAAGGCGCGGTACGGGGGATGGACGGTCGAGAGGCGGCGGAGGACTTGGGTGGAGGAAGAGTTGGTGTGGGAATACAGACTCGGAGGCTGAGGAGGTAAAGGAAGTAAAGGAGGAAGAGGACAAGAAACGGAGGATACGATGAGCGTAAAGCCGGAAATGGCGTTTGATGTTTGCTGGGAGGTTTATCGGGGGGCGCGGGAGGTGATGGAGTCGAAACGCGGGATTGGCGCGCTAAATATGGAGATGGAGACGAAGTATGCGTGGCGGCCAGATGTGCGGCCGAAGATGAAAGACTGGGTGGCGGATTTTGCACTGGCGGGGCAATCGGCGCTGGAGGCGCCGGAGTGTGCATCGCGGATGGTGATGTTCCGGTTGTACTACCTGGGGTTGGCGCCTTATGAGCGGGCGCGGCATTTTTTGGGATTGAGCGAGCGCGGGTGGGTGAATTGGTCGGAGGAGATCCGGCGGAAGTGCGGAGCGGAGATTCTGCGGAGGGAAATGTTTCCGCCGCGGAGGTATTTCGGTGGAGAGCAGTAAGCAGCGAGTGGTGATCTGTGGGGCGGCGAACAGCTAGCAGCGAGCAGATAACAGGGAGCAGGTTGTTAGGCGTTGAGCGAGAAGGCTTAGCTAGCAGGGAGTTTATTCCCGGATTGCTATCATTTATGCTATCAGATATGATAGCAGGATGAGCAACACACAACGAAAGCACATTAAACGTACCGGCAAGCGAAATGGGAAGGCAGGGAACACCCAGACCAGCTTACGATTGCCAGAGAGTTTATACGAGCGCGCCAAACGAGCGGTAGATGCCGGGCAGACAAGCAGCATTAATGAACTATTGGTGCGGGCACTGACGGCGTATCTCCGAGCGTTGGAGCGCAAGGCGATTGATGAAGCGTTTGAGCCGATGGCGGCCGACACGGCTTACCGCAAAGAAGCTCTCAAGATCGCGGGGCAATTCTCCGGTAGCGATGCGGAGAGCCTGCGATTGAAGGAGCGCGATTTGGCGGGAATGTAGATGATTCGCGGGGAGATTTACCTGGCGAATCTGAATCCGGCGAGCGGATCAGAGCAGGGCGGAACCCGGCCGGTGCTGATCGTGAGTCGGGACGCCCTGAACTTGTATTCTCCCATCGTAATCGTGGTGCCAATTACAGGCCGCGAGCATAAGAGACAGCTTTACCCTACGCATTGCGAGCTAGAAGCAGGCGAGGGAGGACTGGCAAAGCTCTCGGTGGTTCTTTGCGAGCAAGTGCGGGCGATATCCAAGGACAGGTTGTCGAAGAGAGTGGGGCGGATAGCTGCCAGCAAGATGCAGTCAGTGGAGATTGCCCTGCGGATCGCATTAGATTTGTAATTTCCATAAATCATCTGAATCTAGCTTTCCCAAGAACCGGGCAGGCGGGAAAACTCCAGCTTGATTTCCCCTACTGTATTGAAAACATAAAATCCACGGAATCGGGACGCGATATCGTAGCGGATGCGGACCGGATCCGGTGTGGCGTTTGTGGACTCGGAGCGGCGGCCCGCCTCGGAAGGCGGGCCCTACCGGGGTTGCAGAATTAGGCGATCGTGTTGGCGGAGGAGTTTGCTGGTTTCGGAAGGGGAGACGCGGGTGTTGGTGGAGAGGCGGTAGAAGTGATCGAAGCGGTCGCGGGGAGACCACGGGGGCAGGGTGGACTGGCGGAGCTGGGTGAAATGTTTTTGGAAGCCTTCGAGGATTTCGCCGGTGCGCGGATTGCGCGGGGGGACGGGGCAGCGGGCGCAGGGATGGCTGCCTTCAAAATTTACTTCGCCGATTTTGAAGCGGACGACGCTGCGTTCTTCCTGGCCGAAGAGTTGATCTTCCCAGAAGGCGGGGACGCCGTTGATTTCGAGCGTGGCCCGAAAGCGTTCGCGGACTTCATCCACGCCGATGCCGGGAAAGCCTTGGGGCGTCGCAGGAAACCCTTCGGATCTCAGGGCAAGCCCTTCGTCCCTCAGGGTAAACCACTCGGACACAGTTTGCAGCGAAGCGGTGGAGACAATCGTGGGGCCGCTGGCGACGGTTTCGTCGGGGAAGCCGTCCTCGGAGTAGCGGACGATGATCTGCTGCTCGAAGAAGACGCTGAACCATTCGGCGGCGTCTTCGTGGCCGCCGGGGAAGTCGAAGGTGCGGGTGGGAATTTCGCGGCGATCACCGGGGACGGAGAGCGTGACGCTGCGGAGATCCGGGGAATAATTGGCGCGGATGAGATGGATGGCGGGAGTGCGCTTGCCGTTGACCCATTTGCCGTCGACAGAATAGAGGGCCCAGGCGCGGTCGAGTTCGAGGCCGCCGGATCGGGAGATGCGGGCTTCGGGGACATAGACAGGATCCAACGATTTGATGGGATGAAGGCGGATATTGACCAGGACCGGGGCCGCTTGCGGAAGGGACATGGAAAGAGTTTAAGAGGAGGCGAAGTAAAGAAGCAATGAGGTAAAGAAGTAAGGAAGTGCAGGAAAAGAAGATGGGGGCGCAGCGCGTGATTTTCGTGCTGACCGGCGGATGCGCCCCCGGAACGCCGGGTCCATTGGGGAGAGAAGCTATCGGGTGCGGTAAATCGATAGGGACCGTCACCCGGCCAGAGGGAGTACATTCGCGCGGAATATTCGACGCGCGGCATCTGGCTGGACCCGGCGTTTGCGCTCCCCGAATTACAAAAGGGGAGCCGAACTGAATGAAATCAACCTCCGAATCAGAAATGGGAATTGTCTAACGGCCGTTGGAAGTGGCCAGGGCTGAATGATGGCGCGAAGAGTGACGCGGCGCTTCTGGCAAGGGATCGGGTTCGGAAGCTTCCGGAAGCGGAAGCAGGGGATAGGTGTGGATGTTGGCGATGGCTCCGCCCTGAGAAAAGGCGATGGAGATGTCCGCGGGGGAGACATGCTGAGGGAATTCAGAGATTACGAGCACATCGAAGGGACCGAGGGTGAAGAAAGAGGACTTCAGGTGGCCGCCGAGCTTTTCGATGGGGTCACGAATGGCTTCATAGCGATCGTGGGGATCGTTGAGCAGGCGTTTGCGGGCGTCTGTTGTGTAACTGACTTGATGGCAAAAGTAGGACATGTCTTGCCACTTTCTAGGGCGGGCGCTGCTACAGTTTGAAGGTGCGCGCCGGGGATGGGGATGTCAAGAGCGAAAGAAGGGGAAAATGGGAGAGGGGAAGTGGTGGGCAAGAGAAGCATTCCCGAAATGGGACAGTAGAAAAAAGTTTGATGGGTGAGCATATTTACCTTGACATAAATTAAATAAGTGTTATACTTCTTGGCGTAGAGAAGTGTGAGCGGCCTCGGCAAATTGCCGGGGCTTTTTTGTTTTCAGGAGAGAAAAAAAGGCTTTACCACGGAGCACACAGAGGGGCCGCAGAGTTAACGGAGAAGGGGTGCGAGGACATGAGATGGAGATGGTTGGCTGGGTTGGCTATGGGTGCGGGGATCGCAGCGACGTCGGTGATTGCGGCGGGGTCGCAGCATACGGTTTCGGTGACGCTGAACTATGACTTCAGTGTGGACAATGCCTGCAGCGCGACGGTGACGACGGGCTGTGTAAAGCAATTCAATATTTATGACCTTACCGGGGGCGGGGCGCCGTTGAAGCTGTTTACGATTGCGGCGCCGAGCGGGGCGAGCTCCGCAGTGACGGGGATTACGGGAACCAGCGGTGCGCTGACGTTGAAAGCGGGGATTCACACGTTTGCGGCAACGGCGCAAATGGCGGACGGGACCGAATCCAGCCCAAACGGATCTACTGCTACTGCTGGGGTCGCGCCCGGTTCGCCTGCAAGCTTAAGCGTGACGGTGCAGTAGCAGGGGAAGCCAGCAGCGAGCGGATAGCAGAGAGCAGGAATCGGGTCGGTGGCGCGGGATAGATTTGGGTATGAGGGTTGGATTCGAGAGAGGTGGTGTTGGGAGCGCTTGCCAATCTGGAGATTCATCCCGCGAAAACGGCGGGATGGGGCGGAGTTGGCGCTCCGGTTTTCGCCTGAGGGGCAGTACCAGGGGGCAGTGAGCAGTCATCAGATATCGGTAATCAGTAGGCGAGCGAATAGAGAACAGCTAGCAGCGAGCAGGAACTGGGTTGGCGGCGCGGGAAAGAGTTGCCGCAGTTGCTTGATTTGGTGAATCGGTTTGGTAGCTCAAAGCGAGAGCTAGGCTTCCGGAGCCCAAAGGATGGATGCGGATGATTGCCGCCTCGGGCTTCAGGTACGAATTCGAGGGATACGGTGCTGAATGGGCTTGCCAATCTGGAGATTGGCGCTCCCAGCGTGCCCGTTGAGCGCGTGAATACGAGAAAGCGCTATACCCTTCGGATGAGTTCCTCAATGCACGGAGCCGCGCCTCCGCGGAAATGAACAAGTGAAAAGATGTTGGGCGTACCGGCGGATCGCGGGGAGCGAGACGGCTTGGGTGCCGTGTGTGCGGAAGGTGGAGACGGGAACGCGGTTCTGCAGGCGACACGAGGATGCGGTTGTGGGGGCAATGTTAGGGGCGCTCGTGCAGGCGGAAAAGCGGGCGGGGGCCGGACTAACAGCCAGCGAACGGCGGGAGAGATCTCTATCGGAGGAGGCAGAGAGGGAGCGGCGCAAGAGAAATCCGGCGCGAGAGTTATCCCGCAAGCGCCTGTGTGGATAGCCGAAGGCGCGGGGCTACAAAGTGAAGCGCCATGGCCATAGCGGGTTCTTTGCGCAGTGGTGATGATGGCTCAATTGTGAACTGGTGACCGGGGCGCGAAGGCGGGGGGAAGTTCGGAGGTGGAGGGATGAGCAAACCGCTGGAGACCACGATCAGGATGTTCCGGATATTGCCGGATCCCTTTTGTGGAGAGATTCATATTTTGGGAAGGTTGTCGCGACGGGAAAGAGCGCGCGAGGAGAATCGCCGGAGGGAGCGTGCGCGAACGCTCCCCGCAGGGCCAGTCGACGGAAGCGGAACACCCGATGGAGGGAGTGCGATCACCTCCGACGCACGCTCCTCGGGCCGCAAGCCGTACGCTGGGCCGGCAGGTGGCCAAGGCGATGATTCAAAGCGCGCTCTAAATCCTGGTGGAGGGGAGCCTGGAGAGCCGGGATCGACGGGCGAGAGCTCGACGAAACTTCTGGGGCCGATGAAAGAAATGCCCGGAACTCCGTGGGCGTTGACGGTGGCGGTGAACGAAGGGAAGCAGATTGTGCCGGTGATCCAGGGACTGCTGGAATCGAAAGACGAAAAGGTGAGGCTGCGGATTCTGGAAGTTCTGCTGGACGGAGCGTATTCGGGAAATTCGGGAAGAGAACTGGCGGTGCAGCCGGAAAGATTGCAGTGGAGTATACCGAGACCAGAGAGGGACTGAGGAGAAATCATGGTGAGCTTAATTACGGGTGGGAGTCCGAAGATAGTGTTTGTTGGAGAGGTTACACAGATTGCAGGAGTGGCATCGGTTGTGGTCGGGGTGGTTCTGAGCATGCGGCACTGGCCGGCGGCGTTGGCTTTGGTGGGCGGGTTGGTGGCGTATTTTGTGGGGAAGAAGCTGCGAGGGGCTTAGGAAAAAAGATTTAACACAGAGGACACAGAGCGGAGCACAGAGTACACAGAGAAAACTAGATTTCACGAAGATGTGATTTCGGCTCTAGGAGATCGCCTCCGGATCGGATGCACAGGCAGGAGTGCCTGTGCCACAACGAATGATGCAGTGCACATGAGTATTGGGGATTGGTACAGGGCGTTCCCGAGGCAACAGGAGTTCCACCAGTCGAAGAAGAAGTACCGGTTGTTTGGCGGGGCTGCGGGGCCAGGCAAAACGAAGGCGCTGCTGGCGGAGACGATCCAGCAGGCGTTGGAGGTAAATGGGAGCGACACGCTGCTGCTGCGGCGGACGTTTCCGGAGCTGGAATCGTCGGTGCTGACGTATTTCCGACGGGATGTGCCACGGGAGCCTATACCGAAGTTACAACGAAGCAAAGCATGTGGTGACGTGGAACAACGGGTCGACGACACGGTTTGGATATTGCCGGAACGAGAACGATGTTTACCAGTATCAGGGCGCGGAGTTTTTGTTCATCGGAATCGATGAACTGACACATTTTACATTGAAGCAGTGGCAATTTCTGACTTCGCGGAACCGGTGCCCGGTGCCGCGATACACATCGGGGAAGAGCCAGGGGAAAGATGTTGTGCCGAGCATGGCAGGAGCGACGAACCCTGGAAATGTTGGGCACGCGTGGGTGAAGGCGCTGTGGGTGGATAAGGTGGCACCGGCGGGTTTTGAGCGGCCGGAGCTTTACGACGCGAGCGATTACGATTTTATTCGGGCGCGAATCGAAGACAACCCGATTTACGCGCGGGATGTGAATTACAAAAAAACATTGTCGGCATTGCCGGACCGATTGCGAAGAGCGTTCCTGGAAGGGGATTGGAGCTTTTTCGCGGGGCAATATTTTGATCTGTTCGAGATTGGCCGGCACACGGCGCGGGCGGAGGAGTTGCGGATCGAGGAATGGGCGCCGCGATGGATTTCGATTGACTGGGGATTTCGGCATCCGAGTGCGGTGTATTGGCATGGAGCGTTGCAGAGTGCGGTTATCAGCAATCAGCGATCGGTAATCGGGAAGAGGGATGGACGCCAAGATTTCCTGAGCGCACATCGGTCCTTGCCACCTGGTGGCGATGAGAGTTTGGGCGGTGGGGATCGGTTGAGATCCTTCGGAGTGGCAAACGGCGCCACTCCTCAGGATGACGGTTTCCGGGACGGCGGGCGCAACTGCAGCGACTTAGACGACCGTCAGAGCGGGCGCGATCGCAGCGGCGCGGGCGATAAAAGCGAGCCAGGCAGGCGCATTGTTACGTACCGGGAGTATGTGCAGAATTCACTGTCGCCGGGGATGCTGGGGCAGGCGATTGTGGAGCAGACAAAGCGGGAGAGTATCCGGGAGATTTATTTGTCGCCGGACGCGTTTGCGCGGCGCACGAGTGAAGCGTCGATTGCCGAGCAGTTGGGGGATGTGCTGGAACAGAATGGGCTGCCGCGTCCGGTGCCGGCGAATGACGACCGGATTGGCGGATGGCAGTTGATGTATCAGTTGTTGGAGCAGGATGCCTGGGTGATTTCGACGAAATGCCCGCGATTGATTGAGTGCTTGCCGCTGCTGATCCACGATGAGCGACGCGTGGAGGATGTGCGAAAGATGGACGGCGATGATCCGGCCGATGCAGCGCGGTATGGAATAGTTCCCGGCGTGCGATATGCCGGCGTTGGGGCGCAAGCAAGCGCGCCCGGGGCGGGGCAAGCTCCGCCCGAGATTGGTGGGGCCGCGCGATTTGTGCCGGGGATTCCGGTGGCGGTGCAAATCGAGCGGCAGATTACGGCGGAGGATCCGACTTCGCGTGCGATTCATCAGCAGAGGCTGCAGGGGGAGGCGAAGAAGCAGTTGGGGGCGCATCGGTTTGGGCGGAGACCCAGGAGGTAAAGGAAGTCGGGGAGGTTGAGTAGCTAGAGGAATTGGAGTGGACAAAGGGATGCGCAGGGTAATCGTATTCGTAAATCTGGTTTGGTGCTAGGCGGCGAATCAGAATGGGGCGTCGGGGTCGAAGGCGCGGCGGATCAGAAGACAAAGTTCGCGGAGACGGCGCTCGGAGAGAGGGCGAGGCTCGCGCGCGATGAGCTGGGATTTGGCCAGAGTGGTTATGAAGTGGGCGCGCAGGCAGGAAGGCCCGGGCAGGCCGGTTTCACCGGGCGGAAGAATGAGCGTGGTTGGACCTTCAGCCAGGCTCGATGAAAAAGGCACAATCAGAATCGATAGGGCGCGGTCGCTGAGATTGCGGGCATCGAGCGAGACGATCACGACCCAGTGACGCTGTTGGCCGGGCCCACCTAAAAAGGCGCTCCAAATTTCGCCACGGCGTGGGGCGCGGACGGCTGGTAGCTTACTCGCCATCGAAGTCTACTTTGGTAGAGGCTTTGGAAACGGCTTTTTCGACACGCTGCTCGCTGCGAAGAGGCTTGCCGGAGAGGGAATCGTAATAGGCAGCCGTAGCGGTGTCTAAGCGCTTGCGGGATTCGGCGCGGCGGGCCGATGCGACGGCTCGATCGACAGCTTCGGCGAGGTTTGCGGCTTTGCCGCGGCGGACCAGGGCTTTCAGGAACGCGTGAGTTTCTGGCGCGATAGTGGTGGAGATTTTGCGGCGGTTGGGGCGGACAGGCATCAGAGGCGACTCCTCAACTTGAGTATAGCAGGGTATCAGACAGTTGTCTGACATTTAATCCTACAGATTATCGTACGTTTGGAAGACAGAGGGATCCGGTTCAAGGCGGACATGATCGGGCTAGTCAAACGTATTTTCGGAAGTCCTTATGTGCGGATGCTGGAGGAGGAAGTGGCGCGGCTGCGGATGGAGAACCGGGCGCTGATGAATTCGCTGCTGGGGACGGCGGGGTTTCCACCGGTGGATTTTGTGGAGACGGTTGTCAAGCGGGTAGAGTCGCCGCGGGTGCGGAGGAGATCGTGGCCGCAGATACAGATCAAAAACGAAAAGGAAGCAGTGGGATAGATGGAGTGCCCGGCAAAAAAAGGGCGGCTCAGATGAGCCGCCCTAACGCGTATTGGACGCGCCGAGAACCATTCACAGTGTAACGCTTTAGAAAGCTTTGTCAACAGATAACCCGAGGAAGCTTGGTGCGGGGAGTGGGAGACTTGAACTCCTAGGGCTGCATGCAGCCTTCCACGGTTCTCGGCCGCGTCCAGTACCCCCACTGGGAGCACTCCCCGAAACGCCTCCGAGCGGGCAAATTTTAGCATAAATACCACAGCGACAACAACTCATAGGTAAATACATGATCAGCGAGAATCGATTGGATGTGGGGACCGCGGCGCCGGCGGATGGGAATGGGCCGACGGCGGATAGTGGCACTGGTTTCGCGGGGAACGCGTCGGACCTAGCGGGGAACGGCCTCGCCCCTGAAGGGGCGAGCTACAGGGTTGGGACGGCCGATGGGGCGGCGGAGTTGGGGTCGAACTTTGAGAGGTTGGAGGCGGAACGGCCGGAGTTGGTGAATGCGTTGCGGGAGTTGGTGCGGCAATACCGGCAGGAAGGGATTGTAGCGCGGCGGAATGAGATCCGGCGGGTGCGCCAGGCACGGATGTTCTGGCAGGGGCAGCAGTACGCGTGGTGGAACCCCAACGACATGAACTGGCATTTGCCGTACGAGCAGAGGTCTTCGGATGACCGGGCGCTGGAGGAGATGCCGCGTTATCAGTTCGTGACGAATTTTTATCAGGGTTTTGGATTGTCGTTTGTGGCGGTGATTTCGCAGGACGTGCCGAGCGTGCGATTTTACCCGCAGTCCGCGCAATCGCTGGGGGATATTGCGGCGGCGAAAGCTGCGAGCGATGTGGCGGAGTTGGTGGAACGGAATAATCGGGCGGAGGAGTTGCTGACGGCGATCGGATATTTTTTGTGGACGGATGGGAAGCTGGGCGCATACGTGCGGTACGTGGAGGACGGGGCGCGGTTCGGGTTTCGGGAAGAGGAGATTTTGGCGGCGGTGGAGATCGCGTTGGGGGAGGATCGCTGGGTTTGCCCCGGTTGCGGACGGGAGACGACGGCGGACAGCGGGGAAGAAGGATTCACCACAGAGGACACGGAGAGCACGAAGGGTGCGGAGAAGAATGGGACTGTTTGTTCCGGGTGCGGGGCGGAGATGAGGCTGCGGAAGGCGGAGAGGGTGACGGTGCCGCGGGTTGTGGAGACGCGCAGGGTGGCGAACGGGCAAGAGGTGATTTCGATTGTTGGTGGGTTGGAGTTGAACACGCCGGTGTGGGCGAATGAGATGCACGAGTTTCCGTACTTGCAGTGGCAGACGGAAGTGCACCGGGCGAAGTTGAAGGCGGCGTATCCGCTGGCGGCGGACAAGATTGAGTCGGCGCCGGCGATGGGCGCGGAAGATGTCTACGCGCGCGTTTCGCGGATCAGCGTGGAGCAAGGGCTGCCTTCGATTCATCCAGGCGATGCGCTGATGAATCTGATTACGTTTGACCGGACGTGGCTGCGGCCGTGGGCGTTTTACGGCGTGGAAGACGAGGATGTGCGGGGCGATCTGCTGGCACTGTTTCCGGATGGGTGTTACGTGGGGTTTGCGGGGGATGTCTATTGCGAAGCGCGGAATGAAGGGATGGACGATCACTGGCGGGTGCTGCACGCGCTGCCGGGCGATGGGCAGAACCGTCCGAGCGTGGGTGATTCGCTGGTGCAGGTGCAGGAGCGGTACAACGTGCTGAGCAATATGCAGGCGGAAACTTATGAATATGGGATTCCGCCGATTTATGCGGACCCGCAGGTTCTGGATTTTGATTCACTGGCGAACCAGGTGGCGGAGCCGGCGGCGCATTTCCCAGCGCGCGCACGGCCGGGGCAACCATTGGCGGCGGGATTTTTTCAGCCGGCGCCGGCGCAGGTGCCTCCGGACATGGTGCGGCACCAGCAGGATCTGATTGGTCCGGTGGCGCAATTTTTGACCGGGCTGTTTCCCGCGATTTTCGGCGGAAACATGGAAGACGTGAAGACGGCGAGCGGATATGCGCTGGCGCGTGACCAGGCGATGGGGCGGCTGGGCCTGGTGTGGAGGCGATTGAAGACGTTTTATGGCGAAGTGATGCTGCTGGGTGTGGAGTCGTTTCGCAAGAACCGGCCAGAGGAAGTGGATGTGCCACTGCTGGGGCCGGACGGGATGCTGGATGCGCGGGCAATTCGCGTGGCGGATTTGAAGGGGAATATCTGCGTGCATCCGGAGACGGATGAGACTTTTCCGCGATTGAAGTCGCAACAAAGGGGCGTGCTGCAGCAGCTTTTTGGGCTGAAGGATCCGTTGATCCAGGAAGCGCTAGCGGAGCCGGCGAATATTGGGTATGTGAAGAATGTGCTGGGGCTGGGGGAGTTGGTGGTGCCGGGAGAGGATTCACGGAATAAACAGTTGCGGGAGATTTCAGTGATGTTGGGGGCGGCACCGATTGTGGTGGACGTGGCCGGTGGCCAGCGACCTGCGAACAGTGCCAACGGGCATCGTTATTCGCAAGACGCAGAGACATCGCCAGGGTCCCTCCACTCCGGGCCGCTAACGGCGCGGCCCTCCGGTCGGGATGACATCGTGGGCGGAACGGTGGTGCTCCCGTCGGTGGCGGTGGATGTTTTGTTGGATAACCACGCGGTGGAGTTTGAGGAGTGCAAGAGGTGGGCGAACTCAGAGGCCGGGCAGAGCGCGAAGATGACGAATCCGGCGGGGTTCGCGAATGTGCGGGCGCATGCGGAGGCGCATTTGCGGGCGATGAGTGGGGGAAAGTGATTCGTTACTTGGGAATGGTGAGGGAGAATCGGGGATTGCGCGGCGATGCTGAGCTTTTTTTTGGATGGAGAGCGAACAGATGAGTGGGAATGAGATTTTGATGTTGCAAGATGGCGGGGCACGGAGCGAGGTGTTTGCGCTAACGGATGAGCAGATATTGGGCGTGGAAGAAGAGGTGGCGGAGCGGGAGGGGTCGGAGGGCCGACCTGAAGGTCGGCCAGTACATGGGGAGGGGAATGCTCGTGGGGACGCGTCGCGGCAGGTAGCGGCGGATGGATTGCGCGAGGCGCCGGCGTGGTTGGCGCGGGAGATGAAGGATCCGTGGGTGGGGGATGAGGCGCGAGAGTTGTGGGAGGGCGTGAAGCGGGCACAGCGGGAGGCGGCGGAATATCGGGAGTTAGTTGGCGGGCCGGAGGATGCGCGCGCTTTGAAAGAGATTTATCCGGGCGGGGTGGCAGAGGCGCGAAGTGCGGCGGAGCGGGCGCGGGAGTTAGTGGGGATCGATGCGGCATTTTTTGGCGCTGCGGGACGCCCGACGGAGGAAGTAAGGGCTGGAAGAATGCAGCTTGTGGAGAGGTTACACGCGCAGGACCCGGAGGCATTTCGAGAGATGGTGGAGGCGGGGGCGCGATTGCTGAGAGGGGCTTCTGGTCAAGCGAATGCAGCGGGAGCGGATGGGCAAGACGCGTTGAACTTGCCGCGGTCCCTCCGCTCCGTGGCCGGCGCGCCGAACGGCGGCGCGGAAGAAAAGGCCGGCCACTCCGGTCGGGATGACAGAGTCGGGGTGGAGAACAGTGCGCTCGACAGCAGGAATCATGGCGCGGGTACAACTGCACAGGCGGGAGTGCCCTTCGGCTCTCAGGACAAGCCTGTGCCACAGGAGGTGGCGGCGAGGTATCGGGAGTTTGAGAGGGCGACGAATGCGGAGTTGGAGCGGAGCGTTGGTGGGGCGATTGGACGGGCGATGGAGGCAGCGTTGCCGAATTTGAAATGGGCAGGAAATATGGGGGCTGACGGTGCAGGCGCCGCGGGCTTCGCTCCCAGAGGGGAGGGGCCCTTCGCGGATCAGGGCAAGCAAGCTTCCTCCTTACAGGGGCGGATGGCGAATGCGGTGCGGGAGGACGTGGAAGCGGCGCTGCGGAGTGATGCGGCATTGGGCGAGCAGGTGGCGCGTGTGTTGAGCGGGCGGCGATTGGATGAAGCGGCGCGGGCGCAGGTGGTGCGATTGATTGACGCGCGGGCGCAGCAATTGGTGCCGGGAGCGGTGCGGAGAGTGGTGGGGAGTTGGACGGCGGCGACGCTGGGGGCGAAGAAGCCGGAGAGTGTGGGAGAACGAGAGTTGCCCGCGGCTGCGAAGAGTGTTGGCGAACGGCGAAGTGTTGTGAAGAACGAGAAATCCCCGGCGAGAGAGATGGCGCCGCGGGCTTCGCGGGGAAGAGTGGATTACCGGAAGTGGAGCGATGAGGAGATTTTGGGGATGTGAGTGGGAAGAAGTTTTCAGTAGTTAGTTTTCAGTTGGGGATTTTCAGTAATTGGTAATCAGTAATCGGAAAGAGTTGTGGCGGCGCGAGAAGGTTCGCGCCGTTTTTGTTTTTCGGACGGCTGCACAGGCTGAAGCCCGTGCTACCAAGCGAGTTGCGGCGATCGATTCGGGGAGAAAGTTTGCGGGGCGCAGTGGGAGTGGTTGGAACTTATAACTTAAGGAGAGAAACGATATGACAGCACAGGCAAACGCGAATGTTATCGCGTTGCAGCTCGAGAAGGTGCGCGACAAAGTGCCCCTGCTCTATGAGCGCGACGACATTCTATTGACGATGATCCAGCAGCGGGGAGACATCCAGAAGGTATCCAGCCGCAACATGAGGCTGCCCCTGCAGGTGAATCCCGGGGGCAAGGCCGGTTCGTATAACGCAGACGGCGGAGACCTGGGGCGCGGTTCGGGGACGCAGTATGACGTGGCGCAGGTGTCGCCGATTTTTTTCCGGTTCGCGATTGAAATCACGAAGCTGGTGGAATACGCGACGGATGGAAAAGAGCGCGCGGTGGAAAACGCCGCGAAGCGCGAAGTGGCGAACGGGATGCGGCAGTTCCGCGCGTTCCTGGACAAGCTGATCCAGACGGCAGGCAATGGCGTGCTGGGAACGATCAGTTCGGTGGCGGGGACGACGTTCACCATGACCGTGCCTTATGGTGCGGCGCTGGTCTACCCGGGGCAGACGATCCAGATTTACGACACGACACTGACGACGAACCGCAACATTGCGGCCAGCGTGGTGACGACCGTGCAAAGCGCGGACCCGATCACAACGCAGCAAATCACCGTGGACAACGTGCCAACCGGCACGGTGGCGGGCGACGTGATCGTGCACGACGGCTTGAGTGGGGCGCAACCTGTGTCGCTCTTCGGGATCAAGTATCACCAGAACAACGCGACGACGGGAACCTGGCTGAACCTGAACCGCGCAACATATCCGGTGATCCTGCAGACTCCGCGCGTGAACGCGGGCAATGCCGCGCTGACGCCGGCGAGCGTGCGATTGGCGATCAATAAGGTGCGAAAGGCGCTGGGCATCAATCATCTGAGCAAGCTGATCGCGTACATGGCCGTGGAACAGGAGCACGCCTGGGAAAACCTGGGCATCACGGTGAGCCAGATCATCAAGGAAGGCGGAAGCGGCGGCGGGAACGACCTGGACTTGCTGTTCACGGGTCGCAAGACGATGAGCGGGATTCCGATCAAGTCCAGCGTGAACGCGGACCAGACGCGCGTGGACTTCCTGGATCTCTCGCACTGGGGAAGGGCCGTGCTGAAGGACATTGATTTTTACGAGGTCAATGGGAACACGGTGTTTCCGATTTATGGGGCGAGCGGGGGAATTGCGGCGGCGTACATCTTCTACTTCGATACGGCGTTTCAGCTGTGGAGCGATTCGCCGCGGAGCGGGGCGTATATCGATACGCTCGCGCGGCCGGCGGGGTACTAGAAGAGAGCAATCAGTAATCAGCGATCGGTAATCAGGAAAACGGGGTGGGGCGTGGTTGAGGTCCGCGGCATGCGGAGCGAGGCGGCGCTTCACCACTTACAGGGGCGGCCCGCCTCGGAAGGCGGGCCCTACAACGGTGTCGATGATTCAGGTGATTCGCGAGAGGCATGAGGCGCCGGAGAATGTGGCGCGGCGATTGTGTCTGGCGGGCGGAGTGAACCGGTATGGAGAGGCGAATTTCCGGGTGGTGTGGGGATGGAACCGGTTGGGATGGATTGGCGGGAAATTTGAGGATCGGGATGCGGCGGGGAATTTAATTCGGGAAGTGGTGGAACTTCGGAAGGAGCCGAAGTATTCGCAGGTGAACCGTTGGCATGTGGAACGGTGGGTAGCGCCGGAGGCGTACGGATCGCCGCGGTCATGGTACGCGCAGACGTTGGAGCGAGCGGATGGGAAGAGCGTTGCCGCGTTGGGGCCTTATCCGGAGCGCGGGGAGTATGAGCATTGCTTCACGCTGCAGACGCCGCGGGGAGAGTTTGTGCAACTGACGCCGACGATTGCGGAGCATGTGGCGCGAAGAATTGAGTGGGCGAGGGGCCAGGACCGGGCGCCGCAGCGGGCGCGATTGTATGAGAGGGAATCGCGGGAAGAGCGGGCTTATGAGCAATGGGCTTATGAGGTGATGGATGATGCGTCGCCGGCCTTGCATGGGGCGCCGTTTGTGGCGGTGGGGTAGGTGGACTGATAGTGGGAGAAATTAGTTGATGGCCAGCAGATAACAGCTAGCAGATAGCAGGAGGCTGAAGAGTGAGTTGCGTCCTCCAGAAAATAAAAAGGCGGCCGTGTGGCCGCCTGAATTCGGTGCAGGTTGTGGAGAGGCAATTGACTCGGCACAGCCCCCTGTCAGTTGAAGAATAGAAAGGGTGGCCGTTCTTGTCAAGATATTTGCCACCGAAGAGTAATCGGGGGCTATCCCTGTCTTTGCCCCCGACTCAAGTAAACGCGCTGGACTCGACGGGAGTTGAACCCGCACCTGCACCGTGACAGGGAGCTGTGCAACCAGTTACACCACGAGCCCGCGTGCCTTATATACCACTACGTAATATATCGTCAATTATAAATGCAGGTCAGGCAGATTCGTAAAGCGGAGTGAAGATGAGGGCGAGTCGCGTTGAGATTTGGTTTAAGGGGATGGTGGCGGCGGGGATCAGTGGTGCGGCGGGCGGTGTGATGACAGGTCTGGCGGCGGTGGGGATTGATCCGGGACATTTTAATTTGCAGGCAGGGATGGGCGCGACGGTGCGGATTGGCGGGGCGGCGGCGTTGATTAATGCGGTGATTGGGGTGGCGGCGTATTTGCAGAAGTCGCCGTTGCCGGGGAGCGAAGGGGAGGGTTAGGAGCCGGATGGAATTGGATTGGTGCGGGTGCGGGGAGCGGTTATCAGTAATCGGTAGTCGGTAATCCGTAGTCGGAGATTCGGAAAAGGGAAAGAGAAGAGAAGAGAAGAGAAGAGGGGAGCGCTCCGCACGGCGGTCGCTTTGGCTTGCCTGCTAGAAGCAGGCGCTACCAGGGATGAGGCGAGGCACATATGCCAGTTGTTGGATCGAGTGCTTATAACACGGCGGGGCAGATTACGGCGCTGGTCAGGTCGCTGCTGAACGATGCGGCGGGGAATCTGTTCACGGATACGGTGCTGCTGCCGTATTTGAATTCGGCGTACCGGAAGGTGCAGCGGGCGATCGGGAACGCGGGCGGCGGGGGATTTATCCAGGACGATGCACTGCTGGTGGTGACCGCGGTGGCGGGGCAAGATGCGTCGTTGCAGGTGAGCATCAGCGATGCCACGGCGCCGCCGAACCAGCTGCCGACGGACCTGCTGGTGCCGCTAAAGCTGTGGGAGAGGCCGAATCTTTCCACGCAGGAATTTGATGAGATGGTGGATTTGACGCGGCATGGCGGATTGCCATCGCGGATGCAGGACGTGACGCTGAGCGTTTGGGAATGGCGCGCGGACGGCTTGTGGTTTTTGGGAGCAACGCAGGACACGCAGATCCGGCTACGGTATTTGAAGGCGTACCCGGATTTTACGGATTCGACTTCGCCGGTGCTGGTGCGGAATGCGCAGGAAGCACTGGCCTATGCGACAGCGGCGGGCGCGGCGTGGGCGAGAGGGAGTCCGCTGGCGGAGAAGTGGGATGACGCGGCGGCGGATGCGATTGAGGATCTGGTGGTGGCCGCGGTGCGGAGGGAGCAGCAGAGCGCGCGGCGGAGACGGCCGTTTTCGGCGAGGTCGGGATACACACCGTTCTGAACAGGGGAGGTAAAGGAGGTTGAGGAGGTAAAGGAAGTAAAGGACAAGCGCGACTGCAGTGTGTCTCGAGCGGCGCTCCGATCCTTTACCTCATTTACTTCCTTTACTTCCTTCACCTCATTTTTGTCAACACTAAGAACGATAGGGGAGAAGACTATGGCGATTACGATTTCGTTGGTTCCGGGGAATGTGGATAGCAGTGCGAGCAATTTTGTTTATGCGGTGGCGACGCTGGCGTTTTCCGGGAATTACCCGACGGGCGGAGATACGCTGGACTTCACGCAGATCACGAATGCGCTGCCGTCGGATACGGTGGTGCAGGTGTTCGCGGAAAGCCAGAACGGAAACAGCGGGTACTACATTCCGATCCAGGGGACGGCGCTGAATAACTGGAAATTGAAGGCGTTCGTGGGCGGCGGGACGGAGATCACGGCTGGGGCGTATCCGGGGACGGTGACCGGGGATATTGTGCAGCTTTCGATTACGGCGAGGAAGTTGTTGTAGGGGGAAGCTAGCAGATAACAGCGAGCAGCGAACAGGGGACGTCGAAAAGATGGCGGGGAGTTGGACGCGGTGGCGATTCGTTGGTCCCACCGGAGAACGGCTTCGGAACGCTGGCCTGCTAGAAGCAGGCGCTCCCAGGAGCTGCGCGGGAGCTATTGTAGGCAAAACTGCGTTATTGGGAGCGCAGCTTCAGGTGCCCGGGATATTGGGCGCGAAGCAACGACCGGAACCTGGCGATTTCCTCGGCGGATTGAAAGCAGCGCTTTGGGAGATAAATTGCAGCGGCGGAGGTTTGCTTTAAGAGAAAGTTTTTGTCGCTTTCTTCAATCTCGCAAAATAGAGGCCATTTGTACTCCCCTTTGGCGTCCTCGGATTCCACCTGAAGCCCTCTGGGCGTGATCTCAATTCGACGAGAGCGACCGAGGGTAGGAAATTTCTTGAACATTTCGATTTTTTGCAGATAGGGGAGATAGATACCAGCGACAGTGGCAATGGCCATCAGAATTCCAAATGACCAGGGATGAGTGAGGGGATGGAATCGAAATCCAGGGATGTCCACCAGTTCGATGAGTAGGAATACGCCAAGAACAATGAAGAACCAGCGAAAGACATTACGTACTAATCGATTGGGCGAAGTAACCAGATCTTTCGGCGTGAGGGACACTTCGAGAAGGATGGGTGCGTCTGTGTTCATGAGAGAAGCTGGGGAATTTTAGCATTCCCGGGGGCAGCTTCCGAAAAGATTTGATAGCTGGTTGTTGTGCGACCACGAGGGGGCAGAGAAGAACGGCCTGCCTCGGAAGGCAGGCCCTACGCGTTCGACAAAGCGCTGGCCCGCCAGTGGCGGGCTCTACAGATACGGGGAAGAAATTGACATGATACGATCGAAAATGCGTATGGGAATTTTGTGGGCGATTGTGGCGATGGCGCTGCACTTGTGGCCGGGGGTGGTGAAGCCGGTGCATGGGCAGGGGTCGCGCAAAGACGACATCGTGTTTAATACGCGCGGTGTGCCGTTGGCAGGCGCTACGGTTCGCGTGTGCGCGATGCCGGCGAGCGGGCAGCCATGCTCGCCACTGGCGCTGATCTATTCGGACCCAGGACTGACACAGGCGCTGGCGAATCCGACGACGACCGACGGGCTGGGGAATTATTCGTTTTACGCGGCGCCGGGGAAGTATGAGATCGAAATCAGCGGGCCGGGAATTACCACGAAGCAACTGCCGAACGTAATTTTGCCGAGCGACCCGTCGTCGCCAACCTTCAGCAGCATCAGTTCATCGGGCGGGATCAATGCGTTTTCACTGGCGTTGACGGGCAACTTGACGGTGAACGGCAGCACCAGCGTGATCGGAAATCTGGCCAGCGGGACGCTGACGCTGGCAAACCAGGGCACGCCACCGGGAGCGGCTGGCGCTGGCACGGTGAATCTCTATACGAAGACGACCGACAAGCGGCTTTATTACAAGGATGAGACCGGGACGGAAGTGGGGCCAATCTCCAGCGCGAGCGGGGCGCAGACCAATCAGCCAAATACATTCACGGCGCCGCAAAATATTGACGGCGATTTTCATACGAAGGGGTTGAATCCCTGGCTGGATATCACGCGCTATGGCGGCTACATCGGACCGAATTACAGTTCGGCGGCGACGACGTGTTCGATCAGCGCGAGCTCCACGGCGGCAACATGCGCTTCGGCATCGGATTTTGCGAATGGCAACGGCATATTAATTCTTGGGGCGGGGCCTGCGCCGGTGATTGCGACTCCGCCGGCACCGGCAGTGACAACGCTCTTTCAAGCGGGTTCGACCACGCGTAACTACTGCGTCGCGGACCGCGATTGGGCTGGGGGCCTGACGCCATGCGGCGCGGCCGGGTCCACTACAACGGCGCCAGCATCGATGGCGCTGGCTTCCTACGCGATCTCAAGCTGGAGTTTCAATAGTTCCACCAAGGTGATGACGATTACGACTTCCACGGCGCACAACATGCCGACGACAGCTTCCGGCATTACCAGCGAACCTTATCCGCAAGTGGAAATTCAATCGGGAACGACGAACGGCGGGGTATGCGAAGGGGCATTTTCACTGACGGCGGTGCCGTCAACGACGACTCTGCAATTTCAACGGAATGAGTTGGTGAGCGATCCGGGCTGTGGCGGAGGCACGCTGCGCGTGGCTCCGGAGGTGATGCTGAAGTGGCAATCGGCGTACACCTACAATGTGCAATCAGCTTCCTGTGCCTCAGGAACGGCTACGATTACGATTTCGCCGACACTGTTCGGGCCGGGCGGAAGCTCGGCGACCAGATGGGTTGTACCGTCGAACGTTGTGGCCATTTTTTCTGGAATCGCGGATTCCCACTACAACGGAACTTTTGGGGTGGCCGGGACAGGCGGACTGGCGCCCACCGGAGTGACGCACGGGCTGAATTGTTCAGGCGTAACAAATGTTGGAGCCGGCGGTACGATGACGCTGATCCCTGGTAAGGCGGTCAAGAACCACCTGGTCTATGAGTGCACAGGGGCATCCTGCGCGCTTCCGGCAAATGCGGCTAATTATTCGCTGGCCGGTGTGGCGACAGGAAATGACGGCTACTTTATGGATAAAGGCTGGGCGATCACGGCCGCGAGTGTGGACACTGGCGCGCCGCCAACGGCGCCTACCACCGCGACAAACGATTATCTGGACACCACGATTGCGAACGGCGGGGGAACGACTTCCTTGACGTTGGCAGCGGCGGCAACGAGCAGCGTAAGCAGCGCGGGCGCCTGGCACGATAACGTGCCCAACCTGTTGGCCGCCTGCGCGGCGATTCCGGTGACCGGATCGGCTTCAAATTCGGGCCACATTGTGATTCCCTCGCCGGGTTCCACAGCGCAATATTTTCCGATCATCGCCAACTTCGACATGATTGGAGCCTACGCGGCGACGCCGCGCAATTGTCCCGGGGTCACGATTGAACTGGGGCCGACCACATGGCTGGACGGCGCCATCCTGCCCGGCAAGGGGCACAATCTCGCGGGAGGATTCGGGGGAACGAATTGCCAATCGTCGTTTTATCAGATGGGCAAACTTGCGTGCGTGACTGGGTATTCCTACCCGATGGTGTACTTTGAGCCGGAACAATCGAGTTCCGATAATTTCAATGATGTGGAATTTAATCCGACCCAGACCTATCAATCGGGAATGTACATTGACGAGCAGTTGAATGGAGACGGAACAGTCTCGCTGCGATTTGATAATACGCACGTGAATGGAGGTATTCACTCCTACCCATTCGTTGGCAAGGGGGGCTTCGGCTGGTTCTGGAATCTGGGTGGCTGGAGCAACGCCGGGGGGAATTTTTCCGAAAGCCGGGACATGATCATCCAGCCGAATTGTGCACTGGGGCCTTATCAACCGACGGCGACCGGACCGATGCCTTACATCATCACCACCAATAATACTTACAGCTTCGGCACCATGCAGATAGACAGTTGCGGCCTGGCGATCGGCTATTTCGGCTCGAACGTGGTTTTCAACAATATGTTGACGGAAGGCCCGGCTGGCCCCGCGGTGAAGGTGAACGTGCTTCCGTACGGGTTGGGATCGATATCGTTCAACCAGTCGGACTATGCGGACTTCACCGGTGGCGCGGCGACGCCTTATTTTGATCTGACAAACACGAACGTGAGCAGCGCGGATTTTTCTTATACGAACTGCGCCACAAGCACGCAGCCGCTGCTGGAGACCAACAGCGCGAATGTTTATAACGGGATGCACGTGAGGCTGCCTTCTGGCGCGTGCGGATCGGGCGTGGGTTATCCGGCGGCCGCTGGCGTGGTTTACGAGAACTTGTCGAACAACCAGTGGATATGGAATGGGATGCAGCTCTCAATCGGCGGGACCGGGAAAATCAGCGCGGGGCAGATTGCGACGCCGAGCGTGGCGCCAACGGTGTCGGTGACGACTTCGGGCTGTGTGGGAATTCCGGCGGCTGGAACGTACACGTATGGAGTGGTCGCCTGGGACGCTAGCTCCAACTATGTGGCGGGAACTGGCGGCGTTACCAAGATCGGTCCGGCGAGCAGCGGAGTGACGCTCGATGGAGCGACGCAGTGTGCGGTGATTGCGCAACCGGCGATGCCATCCGGTACAGCGAATTGGGGTGTGTTCCGATTGAGTGGGCCCGGCGCGATATCCGACGTATGGGCGCATAACGGGTCGTTTTGTGCGTATGGCGCGTCGTTTCTTCCGGTATCCTTCACGACGATTAAGGATGAGAGCTCCTCGGTTTGCGGAAGCCCGCCGACGGTGAACACGACTTCTCTGCAGATCCTTTCGCCGACCGGGGTCTACGGAAACATTACTGGGAGCACGATCGGGACATTTTTTAATTGTAGTTCGACGGCTTCGCCCGCGGTTTGTGGAAGTGCGCCAACTGGGCTGGTGCAGGTGGCGACTGCGGGAACAACACTGACGGTGAACACGACAGCGGTGACGGCGAACAGCCGGTTTTCGTTTACGTATATTACGACGGGGAGCGGATGTTCGCCAGGGCCGGCGAATATTGGGTCGCTGCTGCCGCCGTATGTGAGCGGAATCACGGCGGGGACGAGCTTTACAATTACATTGCCGGTGGCGCCGACTACGAATCCGGCTTGTATTAGTTACACGATTGAGAATTGAAGTGTTGGTGTTAGTAGGCTGGATTTAGATCGCAAAAGCGGAAGCCGGGCTGCCGCTCTCCAAAAAAAGAGGAAACATGAGTACTCAAAGCGATGTGGTGTCGTTGGTGAATATCTCCGCGCAGAAATGGCCGCCGAGGCAGAGGGCGTATTTCGGATCTTTGGTAATCCAGTCGCCGGAACCGGGGGAAGCATACGCGATCACGCCGATCCGCGGGTGCAGCAGCACCATGGATCTGGGCGACAAGCGCACGATGGAGATCCGTTTGTCAGCACGCGAAATTGCCGACGACCTGGCGCGAGAGATCAACGGGGACTCCGGAGAAGGCAGCCATCACGGCGTGTTTGTGGCCGCGGGGACGGAGCCGACAGCGGCGGAAATCGGTGATGCGCGGAAGAAAATGGAGACTTTCCAATTGCGGCTGGTGGAGGCGGCGGATCTGGAGTGGGAACGCTCGCACAACATGATGTTCATCACGGACCTGGAGCGGCGAGCCGCGCGAGAGTTGGGAGTGGAGAAGCCGTGGCTTTATGACCGCAAGCCGCTGGCGGATTGCCCTGCGTGCGGGGAGAAGATCAAGCCGGGAGTGGCGGTGTGCCGGTCTTGCCGGGCAATTCTGGACCGGGAGAAGGCCGCGCAGTTTGGACTGGCTGAGCGGGAAGCGAAGGGCGCGGACGATGCGGGGAAATCGAACGAGCGGTTCGCGGAAAAAGGGAAGAGGAAATGAAAAGGGCGGCGAAGAACGCCGCCCCGAAAATTCAACGTGCACTGGGCACGCTTGCCAAGCACTTTCAGTATCGCACGTGAGCAAAATTAGTCAAGATGTACATTCTCATGTTGATTATGGCGCGCTGAAGACAAGTGCGGAGAGTGGGAGACTTGAACTCCTGGGGCTGCAAAGCAGCCTTCAGCGCTTGGCAAGCGTGCCCAGTACCCCCACTGGGAGCACTCTCCGAAGCAACGCCCGCACGGACTGTATACCACGGAGATAACTAGCGAGACAAGAAATGTCGACGATTGGATCAGTGGATGCCCCCATCGAGATTTTTGGCGGGCTGGTGACCGATATGGCGCCGGCGGATCTGCCGCACGGTGTGTCTCCGGATTGCCAGGACGTGATCTTCAGCAGCGGCGGCGTGGCGACGCGGCCGGGGTTGCAGGCGCTGTTTGGGCCGCTGACGGGAAACCCGACGGTGAACTACGTGAAAAGCTACATTACGCCGAACGAGACACTGAGGACGATGGCGCAAGACGCGAACGGGAATTTGTACAAAGAGACGACGCCAGGGACACTGACGCAGATCGCGAGCGGGCTGACTCCCAACGCTTATGCGAATTCGACGACGCTGTTTGGACGCGAATACCTGGCAACGAGCGATGGAGCTACAGGGAACGATCTGCCGCGGCAGTTTGACGATACGAATTTGGATCGCGTGAGCCAAGGCGGGCCGGGGGGCGCGCCAACGGTGGTGGATGAAAACGTGATTGCGGGGATCGTGGCAAGTCCGAGCGGTGCAACGCAACCGGCGGGGGTGGCGATCGCGGCCAGTCCAAGCGGCGCGAGCGAGAACGGCTTTCTGGTGACCATCACGACGAGCGCGGCGCATGGATTGAGCACGGGACAGACTGTGACGGTCTCTGGCGTCGGCGTAAGCGGGTACAACGGAACTTTTGCCGTGGTGAGCGTGCTGAGTGCCACGCAGTTTACCTACATTGCGGGTGCGACAGGCTTGGCGAATTCAGGTGGCGGCGCGTCGGCTTCGGCGACCGCGACGATTCAGACCAGTTCGCCGCACGGATTGAGCGCGGGCCAACTGGTGACGATCACCGGGGTTGGCGTGGCGGGATACAACGGCACATTCAGCGTGGCGAGTGTGATTGATGCAACGCATTTCAACTACAACGCCGCGAACGGCGGACTGGCGGCATCGGGTGGCGGCACGGCGGCGGCCGCCGGCAACGTGGACCAGGGCGTCCATCAATGCTGCGTGATTTTTCAAACGCGGCAGGGATATTTGACGGCGCCGGGCCCGGCATCGAGCTGGACGGCAAGCGGCGGGAAGCGCGCGGTGGTTACGAACATTCCCACCGGTCCCTCGAATGTGGTGGGGCGGATTTTGTGCTTCACAGGCGCTGGCGGAGACAGCTTTTTCTATGTCGGCGGAGGGTCTTCGCTCTTCAGTGGAAACATGATCATCGGAGATAACACCACGACGTCGGTGGCGGTGGATTTGTCGGATGCGATTCTGCTGGCGGGAACGAATGTGGACGATTTGTTCCGCTTGATCGAACTGGGAGATTGCGCGGGAGTGACCGGATATTCGGAGCGCCTTTTCTGGTGGGGCGAGCGGAACAAAATGAACAACTGGATGAACCTGGGGTTCGATGGCGGCTTCACCGGGCCGGCGCTGCCGCACTACCCACTGGGATGGACACCGGATGCGACGTTTGCGCCGGGCGGTACGGATGAGGAGAGTTTCGTGGTGTGGGGCGCGGCGTATTCGATTGTGGGGAATGGAACCACGGCGACGCGCGGATTGATGACGCAGAGCGCGGTGCAGGATGCGCTGGGCGCGCAGCGGATCCAGGCTGGGACGGACTACACGGTGCGGGCGCGATGCGCGCGGAATGGCACGCTGGCGCAGGGGACTTTGCATTTGCACCTCTTTAGCTC
The DNA here is from genome assembly GCA_963824925.1 of uncultured Acidobacteriota bacterium. Taxonomy (GTDB): domain Bacteria; phylum Acidobacteriota; class Terriglobia; order Acidiferrales; family UBA7541; genus Acidiferrum. The sequence continues at coordinate 5,574 of CAWGRE010000018.1, read as the reverse complement.
AAGCGGCGGAATCAACACAGCTGGATTGCAACTGACGGCGACGCAGTTGACGACGAGCTATGTGGAATACAGCGCGGAACTGACCGCACCACTGACAACGATTCCCAGCGACCTTGTGTTGCGCATTTATGCCGATGGAACGCCAAACTCCAACGGGCAGTTTTATATAGATGCGATTGAGATTTACCCGACCGCGCAACCCGTGAATGCTTCGGTGGTACGGGCGAGCCGCGTGACGGACCCGGAGAGCTACGACGGCATCGACGGGATGCTGAGCGTGGCCGAGAACAACGGCCAGGCGATCCGGGCGGCGTTTCTGCTGCGCGAGCGGCTCTATTTCGTGAAGGAGCATTCGCTGCACGTGACGCAAGACGATGGCACGAACGAACCGGCGCTGTGGTCGATATCAGAAATTTCGCGGCGCGTGGGGACGCCGTCTGTGCGCGGCGTAGGCATTGGGGAAGATTGGGTCGTGATCGCGCACCGCACCGGGCTTTATCTTTTTTCAGGCGGCGAGCCGGTGAAGATTTCGCAAGAAATTCAGCCGACGTGGAACCAAATCAACTGGCAGTATGCGCAGACGCTGTGGGTGACGGTGGATACGAAAGAGCGTCGGATCTATGTCGGCGCGCCGTTTGGCAGCGCCACCACGCCGAATCGCGTGATCATGCTGGATTACCACGATCTGGATTCGGCTTCGGACATCGAGTCTCGGCCGCCGGTGAATATCACCTACACGGGGCGAAAGACGGCGACGGACAATTCGCGAAAGTGGTCGCCCTGGTCCATTGCGGCAAATTGCTGCGCGCTGATCGAGCGAACGAACGGAACCGCGGTGGCGGTGTTTGGTGGAGGATTGCCGGGAGTGGGCGGCGGCGCGGCTACGGGGAAGATCTATCAACTGAGCGATACGCAGTTTTCGGATGACGGCGCGGCGATTCCGAGTTATTACACCACGCACTTTTTTCCGGAGCGCGCGGTGGAAAGTTCACTGGGACTGGGAGCGCACCGGAAACTTTTCAGTTATTTGACGATGTACGTGGAAGGGGCAGGGAATCTGGCGTTGACGAGCTATGTGGATTCGGAAAGCGCGGCAACGACGCAGCAGCCGCTGGGGATGAGCTCGCCTGGGCTGGAGGACCTGGAATTGCCGATCAATATTTTAGGAGAGCGGGTGGCGTTTCAGGTGGGAACGAATCAGGCGGGGGCGTGGTTTAGATTGCAGAGGTTTGTGCCGTCGGTGCGGGTGGATCCTTGGGCGCCGGTTCGGGGAGGGAATTAGGGTCTCGATAGGGAATGGAAGAGAAAAGGAAAAAGAGAAGAGAGCACAGGCTCACGCTTGCGCTATTGGGTGGCCGGTCTAAAGTCCGGCCACTACATTTTTTTGGGAGGGGATATGCCTGGATATGCAAATGTGGTGCCGCCGAATTCGGTGGGATTTGGGGAGAGCGCGGCGGTGATTGGTTCGACGGATACGATTTTTCCGGCGCCGTTCAAGAGCGCGCAGGTGGCGCTGGCGCCGGCGTTCAGCAGCGGAAAGATTCGCGCTTCGGTGGAACTTGTGTGGAGCGCGGCGCCGGGAGTGATTTCCGTGCAACTGCAGACCGCGGATACGGACATTGATGCGGCTTACGTGCAGGAGGGCGCGGCAATCACGACGGTGAATTCGGGGAATGTGAGCCGGGCGGAATTTCCGGATGTGGTGGCGAAGTTCGCGCGGATTTATATTGCGACGCTGCCGAATAACGTTACGGCTACGGGAAAGATCAGCTCATAAAAAACGGAAGATTCACCTCAGAGGGCACGGAGAAGTTCGGGATGCACAGGCTGAAGCCCGTGCTACGGGAGGGGAACGATGCTGACGGTGGCTCAGTTGGCCCCAATCAAAGATCGGGATCCGTATCTGTACGAGACGCTCTCGAAGATTGTGTCGGCGGTGAATGCGGTTAGCGCAAATTCGGGCGTGGATCCGGCAAATCCTTCGCCGGCACCAGCGCCGATCGCGGCCGTGGCTGTTCAGGCGGCGAATGGATGGTTTGACCTGGCGATCACGGACCCGGCGACGACGCGGCCGGGGCTTTTTTATTTTGCGGAGTCTGATGTGACGCCGGCGTTTTCGGCGCCACGTGTTTATTTTCTGGGAGCTTCGCGGAATTTGTACGTGCAGTTGGGAAACCAGACGCTTTACTGGCGGGTGTATTCGCAGTACGTGGGATCGCTGGCGTCGGCGCCAGTGATGTTTGGATCGCCGCCAACAGCGGTGGTGGGTGGGGGAGCGGCAGGACCGACACCGCTGCCTTCGAGCGGAAGCGGGGCGTTGCCAAATGGATTGCTGCGCGGCGGGAATGGATTTGGGGTGGTGCCGGGGGCGAGGGTGGTGAGGCAGGTGGCCCTATAGTTTTGGGATTGCAGAACGGTGGCGGGCGAGCAGCGAGCAGATAACAGCGAGCAGGAAGCTAAGAGTTGCGCGAGTGCTGGGTTGATCATGGAAATTCGGGAGTATGAGGAGAAGGATCTCGCGGCGCTGAAGGCGATTCATGCGCGGCAGGGATTTGAGTACGCGTTTCCGGATTTGGGAAATCCGCTGTTTCTGACCAAGCTGGTTTTGGGAAGGGAAGAGGGCGGGAAGGGAATTGCGGGCGCTGCCCTGCTGCGGTTGACGGCGGAGGCGTATCTTTTGCTCGATCCAGAGGCGGGGGCGCCACGGGAGCGGTGGCAATGGCTTCTGGGATTGCATGAGGCTGCGCGGCGCGATGCTCTGGTGCGCGGATTAGAAGATGTGCACGCGTGGTTGCCGCCGGGGCTTGGCAGGAAATTTGGAAAGAGGCTGACGCGATTGGGGTGGGTTCAGGACGATGAGTGGACGCCGTATTGCCGGAGGTTGCGGGCTTAGAGGATGAATACGTGTTCGCGAGTCGGATCGAGTGGGCCGACCTGAAGGTCGGCCATTACATGGGGAGGGGTTATGGGACGTGGAGCGCAGGGACAGACGCAGGCTTTAACGGATCAGCAATTGAATCAGACGAATGCGCTGAACCAGCAGTTACTGGGGCAGCAGCAATCGCTGGCAAATGTGGTGATGCCGCAATACCAGAGTTTGCTGAACAATCCGGGCTACAGCGCAGCAGACAAGGCCGCGATTACCGGGCAGTCTCAGGGAGCGCTGGCCAGTGCGTTTGATTCTCTGCAGCAGGCAGCGGCGAACCGCGTGGCACGCACGGGAAATTCGGCGGGGTTCAGCGAACTGACCGACGACCTGGCGCGGCAAAAGGGGCAGCAAGAGGCGAGCCTGGCGCAGCAGAATCAATTGAATTTCAGCAATACCGCGTACCAGCGGCAGATGGCGGCGCTGCAGGGGCTTTCGGGATTGTACGGCGTGGATACGAATCTGCTGGGCCGGACATTGGGAATCCCCTCGGAACTATTGAATGTGCGGGCGAGCGCTTCGCGCCCGAGCGGATTTTTTACGTCGTTGGGATCCAGCCTGGGCGGGACGTTGGGCGGGATACCGGGATTGTTTTTGTAGGAAGAAGCTAGCGGCTAGCAGATAACAGCGAGCGGGAAGCAATCCGCGGAGTTTTGCTGATCGCAGGCGGACTTTGGTTTGCGGCGACGTTATGCGAGGGGCTGAGATCGAAGAGGGCCGGGCAAACCTCGGCCCCTACAAACGAGACTCCTTTGAACTTAGTTTTCGAGGGGTCCCGTCCATTGATGTTCTGAGGATCCCACCGTAATACTCTTGGCGGCTTCACGATCGCATTCCAAAGGAAAACACATGGGGACATCGGGATGGATGAATCTGGTGGTGGTGTTTTCCTTGGGGGCGCAATTTGTGGTGTTCCTGCGGTGGATGCACCGGCGCATGCGGGATGACGAGATTCAGCGCGTGTTTGTGCGGGATCTGGCGCTGCGGCATTTGCCGAACATTTATCGGGCTCTGGACACGATTGCCGAGCGGCAGGGAATTAAGCTCGAGGAAACGCCGATGGTGAATTACGTGGATATCGGGAACGGTAGCCGGCACCGGTAAGAAAAAGATTTAACGAAGAGGCCGCTGAGGAAGAGCGCAGAGGTCACCGAGAAGAAAGGAATCCCGGAAGAAACAGATGCCGGTGGACGCAAAACTTGTGGCGCTGGCACAGCGGGCGGCAGAAGCGGAGGGTTTGGAGCCAGCGCTGGTATGCGCGGTGGTGGAGCAGGAGTCCGGGTGGAATCCGTGGGCCATGCGGTATGAGCCGGCGTTTTTCGCGAAGTATGTCGCACCTTTATATACAAACAATAAGGTGGGAGCGACTGAGGCCTACGCGCGAGGAATTTCCTGGGGATTGATGCAGGTGATGGGGCAAACGGCGCGGGAAAAAGGCGTGAGTTCCCTTTACCTTTCAACGCTGTGCGATCCGGCTGTGGGCTTGGCGATTGGATGCAGGATTCTGCGGCTGAAACTGGATGCGGCTGGCGGGAACGCGGCGCGGGCGCTGCTGGCGTGGAATGGCGGAGCGAATCCGGATTATGCGGATGAGGTGCTGGCACGGGTGGGACGCTATCGATGAGCGAAAGAGGAAGAGATTAACGCAGAGACGCTAAGGGCGCTGAGAAGACGCAGAGGTGAGGGGAGTTGGGAATTTGGACAAGGATCGGGGCCGTGGTGGTGGCCGTAGTCTTTGGTCTGAGTGTGCTTGTGGCTTGGCGCGACGCACGCAAGGAGCAGGTGGCGCTGCAAACGGAGTTGCAGGCTACGCAAAAGGCGCTGGCGGACGCTACGGCTCGGCAGGCTTCGAGGGACTCGGCATTGACTACGCTGTTGGCTCAATTGAAGCAGCAGAAGGCGGCGGTGCAGAAGCCGGAGCAGGTGGTTGCGGCCTTGCCGGAGGTTTTGCCTTTGCCGCAGGCGATTACATTGGGGGATGGGGCGGGGACTGGGAATTCGGCGAAAGAAACTGCGCCCGCTTCGGAAAGCGGCCGCTACAACGGCAAGAGTGTTGTCACGGCGGATTTCCCTGCTGCGGATTTGAAGCCGCTCTATGACTTCGCGCTGGACTGCAAGGCATGCCAGGCGCAGTTGGCTGCGGCGCAAGGGGACTTGAAGGATGAGCAGGACAAGGAAAAGGCCCTGGGCAGGGAACGGGATGATGCCCTGCGAGCCGCCAAGGGCGGATCGGTTCTGCGCAGGGTGGCGCGTGCGGCGAAGTGGTTTGCCATCGGAGCTGCGGCGGGGGCAATTGCGGCAAAAGTGGCGCGGTAAAATATAATTTTAGTTTGCACAATCTTCCATGAAAGCACAGCGAGGAATCGGTGTGCCACGGCCCACCTCATAACCTCAGGAAGTCCCCATGACCCGAAATGGCCCGACTGGCGCACCCCCCGCGCCAGTCGGGAAGTATCTTAAGAGAAGAAGGGAAAGACAAAGAAAAGCAAGGGAAAGTGGAAGAAAGGGCTTGACATTGGGTCCTATAAGCTATATTATGTTAACTACACAATAAGGCAAGAGCGCGGTCTTTTAGGCTCCCCTTATACCCCACTTCTTTAGCTTCGGCTTCCCTGCTTTTTAAGTTGCACACTCTGCGAGGGCTGGCC
>CAWGRE010000017.1:0-353656 GCA_963824925.1 uncultured Acidobacteriota bacterium | reverse complement strand
ACAACAACACGCCCAGCAACAAGCCAAGGGGCAGCAGGACCAACAACAGAAACAACAGAAGCAGCAACAGCAACAGGCCAATGCTGACAAAAAGCAACAACAACACGCCCAGCAACAAGCCAAGGGGCAGCAGGACCAACAACAGAAACAACAGAAGCAGCAACAGCAACAGGCCAATGCTGACAAACAGCAACAACAACACGCCCAGCAACAAGCCAAGGGGCAGCAGGACCAACAACAGAAACAACAGAAGCAGCAACAGCAACAGGCCAATGCTGACAAACAGCAACAACAACACGCCCAGCAGCAGGCGAAGGGTCAGCAGGACCAGCATCAGAAACAGCAGAACCAACAGCAGCAGGCCAATGCCAACAGGCAGCAGCAACAACACGGGGCGCAACAGTACCGCACGCAGCCAGTGAAGATGCAATCACAACAGGCGCAGCGCATTCAGCAAAGTGAGCAGCGCGGCGTCTGGCAGGAGCGTCGCGCCCATGACTGGCAGTCTGAGCACCGCGATTGGCAGCAGCGCGGCGGCTACAACGGCTACCGCATCCCAGACGACCATTATCGTGGCTACTTTGGTCCGTCTCACGCATTCCGCATCTACAGCTACCCCGTGATAGTGGTCGGCGGATATCCTCGCTTCCAGTACGGCGGCTTTTGGTTCGGCGTTGTTGACCCGTGGCCTCAGTATTGGGCGAACGACTGGTACGAAAATGATGATGTGTACGTTGACTACTCGGGAGACGGGTATTATCTGCACAACCGCCGCTATCCCCAGGATCGCATTGCAGTCAGCGTCTACGTGAACGACGCGCAGCAGGGTGTTCAACTCGGTGTCTGGCAAGATCATCGTGCGCAGAACTGGCAATCCGAGCACCGCGACTGGCAGCAACGCGGCGGCTATAACGGCTACCGTCTCCCATCAGACCATTACTACAGCTACTTTGGTCCGTCTCACACCTTCCGCATGTCCCACTATCCCGTGATGGAAGTTGGCGGGTATCCCCGCTTCCAGTACGGTGGCTTTTCATTCAGCGTTGTTGATCCGGTGCCCGAATACTGGTCAGACAATTGGTACGACAACGATGATGTGTACATTGACTACTCCGGAGACGGCTACTATCTGTTCAACCGTCGGTATCCCGACGACCGCGTCGCACTCAGTGTGTCTTTGAACTAAAGGCCCATGGAGTGGATTGCAACCAAAACTTCACAGTGGGCGAAGCCAAATCAGCTCCCTGTCCATAGCTTCATAGGCACAGACGGTCTCGCTTAAAAAGACCCTTCGCTTGTCCGTGCCAGGCGAAAGCCAAAAACAGGACCAGTCCCGGATCAGCGCAACAAATTCGTTCAAGGAGATTCCTATGATTCCCGAACCAGGAAAGCAGAATGCGACAGCAACAGCGATGGTCAAGACTGAAAAGACTTCAGAGATTCGTGGAACTCTGAATAAGAAGACGAAAGACAATCTCTCCACTGCGATGCACGGCGAAGCATTCGCTTATGTGAAGTATCTGCTCTACGCGGAACACGCCCGCAAGAGCGGCAACCTGGAACTTGCGGACTTGTTCGAGAAGACCGCCAAGACCGAGCGCTTCGAGCACTTCGCTGAAGAAGCGGAACTCGCCGGACTAATTGGCAGCGACGCTGACAACCTGCAAGACGCCATCGGAGGCGAGGCCTACGAGGTTGACACCATGTACCTGGAGTTCGCCAAGAATGCCACCCTTGCCGGAGATGCCGCCGCGGCCGTTCGCTTCGAGGAAATTCGCCATGACGAGATGGGCCACCGCGATGCGTTCAAGATTGCGCTGGCAAACTTGAAATCCTGAAAGGAGAACTTCCATGTTGCTCCTGATTATTATTCTCCTGCTGTTGTTCGGCACCGGTGGCGGCTATTACGGCTATTCCAGATGGGGCAGAAACGGTGGCCTGGGGATCGTAGGAACGGTCCTGCTCATCGCGCTGATCCTATACCTGCTCGGGTTCCTGCGTTGACCTGGTCAAGTTAAAAAACTAAACGGGCACTAGCAAGTTAATCGAAGCAAAGGAGACAATCCATGAGGCGAAGCACGAAGGACACTGTAAAAGGAACGCTACACGAGGTAAAGGGCAAGGTGAAGGAAACGGTGGGACGCTCCACGAACAACCTCCGCCTGGAAACCGAAGGCCGGGTCGAAGAAATCGGTGGGAAAGTGCAGAAGAAAATCAGCCGAGTGGAGAAGGCTCTCGGAGAATAGAAGTTCAGCGTCGCTGAAGGAATTCGCCTCCATCGGTAATGTTATGAAAATTTTTGGTTCATCTTGGGGGCCTCATTCGCAGCGCGTGTGGGCATCGGCGCGAAGTTCCTCGAGACCATGCGGCGTAGTCTGCGTTCTCGTGATGCTCCTGTCGAACGCCGTCTCTGGCCAGTGGCTAGCACTCGACCAACTTCTTAATGACTGGCGGCAAGTTGGCGATACCAATAAAGATCACAGCTGCAATCGGGAAGGGATGAACGGGCTGTTTTGCATTAGGGCAGTTTCAATTTCTTTGCTCAACTCCTTACTGAATCCAACTATTGCGTAATCGGAGATCGGACAGACACGAACCCTCTCGTTCCGCCCGCCTCGCACCTCACCACCTATGAACAGAAAGAGCTGAGATTTTTCTAAGATCTCCAATTGTCAGTTCGGCTACAAACCTTTACTGACGAAGTGTCACAATCCCTCAAGCATATTTCCATTGCAAGTCGGACTCAGCGACAATCGAGCATGCAGACTCAGCCCAGTCGGACAATGAGGCACAATTAAAATATTGTTACCGCAGGTGTTTTCTTGCACAGAAGAGTTTAGGCTCTAAAGAGGGGCGTCGCCAGGCGCGATGCCGTCATGCACAGCACAGTTTGAATTGTCGGAGAACCGCCTTGCCTACCACAACAGAAATTCCCACTCCTCGCTCACACGAAGAGTTAACAAAGATGGATGCGTACTGGCGCGCCTGCAACTATCTCTCCGCCGGGATGATCTATCTCCGCGCAAACCCGCTTCTGCGCGAACCGCTCAAGCCGGAGCACATCAAGCACCGTCTTCTTGGCCACTGGGGATCAGACCCCGGCCAGTCCTTCATTTGGGTCCACCTGAACCGGCTCATCAAAAAATACGATCTGAACGTCATCTATATCTCTGGTCCTGGTCATGGCGCACCCGCAACGCTGGCCAACTGCTATCTCGAAGGCCACTACTCTGAGATTTATCCGGACAAGAGCCGCGACGAAGCAGGCATGCTCAAATTCTTCCGGCAATTCTCCTTTCCGGGTGGAATAGGCTCGCACTGCACGCCGGAAACGCCCGGTTCGATTCACGAAGGCGGTGAACTCGGGTACTCTCTCTCGCACGGGTACGGAGCGGCATTCGATAATCCAGAGCTCATCGTCACCGTCGCCGTGGGCGACGGCGAGGCAGAGACCGGCCCACTTGCCACATCCTGGCATTCCAACAAATTCCTGAATCCGATTCGCGATGGCGCCGTGCTGCCAGTGCTCCACCTCAACGGCTACAAGATCGCCAATCCCACCGTTCTCGCGCGCATCCCAAAAGAAGAATTGGAGGCGCTGCTTACCGGATACGGGCACAAACCGTACTTCGTCGAAGGCCACGAGCCTTTAGAAATGCATCGGAAAATGGCCACAACGCTAGAACAGTGCATCCTGGAGATTCGTTCTCTCCAAGGTCACGCCCGCTCAACGGGAGACACCGCGCGCCCGCGTTGGCCCATGATCGTGCTTCGTTCGCCGAAGGGATGGACCGGGCCAAAAGAGGTGGACGGCCACAAGGTGGAAGATTTCTGGCGTGCGCATCAAGTTCCGATCCTGGATCCAGTCACGAGTCTCCCCCATCTCAAATTGCTTGAAGACTGGATGCGCAGCTACAAACCCGAAGAACTATTTGACGCGAAGGGAACGCTCGTAGCCGAACTGCAGGAGCTTGCACCGGCAGGCGAGCGGCGCATCTCGGCCAATCCCCATGCCAATGGCGGTCTTCTGCGCAAAGAGCTTGAGCTGCCGGACTTTCGCGATTATGCGGTGAACTTCCAAACCCCCGGGGTGCTGTATGCGCCGCCCACCGATGTGCTTGGGCACTATCTTGCCGAGGTGATGCGACGGAATATGAACTCCTTCCGCGTTTTTGGTCCCGATGAGACGGCCTCGAACCGGCTCACGGCGATCTACGCTGCTTCCAAGAAGACCTGGCTTGCCGAATTCAAACCGGAAGATGCCGACGGCGGCGAACTGGATGTCTCCGGACGCGTGATGGAGATGCTCAGCGAGCACACGCTGGAGGGCTGGTTTGAAGGCTACGTTCTTACCGGCCGTCACGGCTTCTTTTCAACCTATGAAGCATTCGTGCATGTGATCGATTCGATGTTCAACCAGCACGCCAAATGGCTCGAGAAATCGAAGAGGGAAGTAGCCTGGCGCGCACCCGTTCCATCGATCAACCTCCTCATAACCTCCCTCGTCTGGAGGCAGGACCACAATGGATTCACCCACCAAGACCCGGGATTCCTGGATGTAGTCACCAACAAAAGCGCCGATGTGGTTCGTATCTATTTACCGCCGGACGCCAACTGCCTGCTGAGCGTGGCGGATCACTGTCTCCGTTCGCGGGATTACGTTAACGTTATTGTCGCGGACAAACAGGATCACCTGCAGTACTTAAACATGGACTATGCGGTAACGCACTGCACTAAAGGCATAGGCATTTGGGACTGGGCTTCCACCGACGATGAAAAGGAACCCGATGTGGTGATGGCTTGCGCAGGCGATATTGCCACGATGGAGTCACTCGCCGCAGCCGCGATTCTGAAGGAACACTTCTCCGATTTGAAGATTCGCTTCGTCAATGTCGTCGATCTATTCCGCCTGATGCCCGACACGGAACATCCTCATGGACTTTCTCACCGCGATTTCGATTCGCTCTTCACCATCGATAAACCGGTAATCTTCAATTTCCACTCCTACGCCGCGCTGATCCACAAGCTCACCTACCGCCGCAGGAATCACGAGAACATCCATGTGCGCGGATATAAGGAAAAGGGCAACATCAACACGCCGCTCGAACTGGCCATCCTCAATCAAGTGGATCGCTTCAATCTGTCCATCGATGTGATCGACCGAGTTCCACGCTTAACCTCCGTGGGCGCGCACGTCAAAGAATGGCTGAAGGGCCAGATCATCGAAAGCGTCAACTATGCCCACCAGGAAGGCATCGATAAAGCGGAGTATCGCAACTGGAAATGGCCAGGATAAACATGACGGAGACAGGATCGCCAGAAGAAAATCTGATCTTCGTGCTGAACAGCGGTTCTTCTTCGCTGAAGTTCGGCATATATCGCCGCGGGGCAAACGACGAAGAGGCTCTGTTGACCGGCAGCGCAGACGGCATCGGTTCTGGCAGCGGCGCACTGCACATCCGTTCTTCCGATGGGAAAACTCTCGTGCAACGCGAAGGCATCCACGAAACGCAAGGGCATGCCCTCGCCGTTGTCGCCGAGGCCATCCGCGAACACATCTCTGGTTCACCAGTTGTGGTGGGCCATCGCGTGGTGCACGGCGGACCCAATCTCCTTGCGCATCAACCCATCACTCCGCAGGTTGTGGAGCAACTTCGCGCCGCCACGCATTTCGCCCCTGTGCATATTCCGCAGGCCTTGAAGCTGATCGCTTCCGCTCAATCGATCTTCCCTGCAGCGACGCAGTTTGCTTGCTTTGATGATGTGTTTCACCGCAGTATGCCGGAAGTGGCATCGCATTTGCCGCTCCCGCAGCGATACTTTGACGCGGGTGTTCGACGCTATGGATTCCACGGCCTATCCTACGAATCGCTTGTCCATCACTTCGGCGCGCAACTTCCGGCTCGAGCTATATTCGCGCATCTTGGCAACGGAGCGAGCCTCTGCGCTCTTTGCAATGGCGTCTCCATCGACACCACCATGGGCCTCACCCCTACCGGGGGGATTCCCATGGGCACGCGCTCCGGCGATCTCGATCCTGGCGTCATTCTCTATCTCTTGCGCGTGGAGAAGCTGAATGCCGACGATGTCGAACAGCTGATCAATCATCAGAGCGGCCTCTTTGCTCTATCCTGCGGCATGAGCGATGTAAAGACGCTCGAAGAACGCTCCCGTGCCAACGATCCGAAGGCCACTCTCGCCCTCAATGCCTTTGCCGTTTCCGTGCGCAAGGCCATCGGCGCGTACATGTTCCTGCTTGGTGGTGTGGACCTGCTCGTCTTCACCGGCGGCATCGGCGAGCACAGTAATTATATTCGATCCGCTGCTACAGATGGCCTGGAATCTCTCGGCCTCCCCGCGGTCAAGATTAAGATTATCCCCGCACAGGAAGAACAACAGATCGCGCGTCACTGCCGGCGAGTGCTAGGACCATCCCGATGATAAAAAGTTCTTCTCTGCAACATTACCCCGTAGCCGCTGTTCGCGCTACCTGACAAATTCGCGGCAATCCCAGGCTGAAGCCCTCATCTCCGCTTGCAGTAACTAACCAACTCTGATGAATATTCTCTGCTCCGAACTCCAAGCCCCGTTGCTCAATCTGTCCCGAAGTCCCGTTGGGGGAAGTTTGGGATTCGCCGGATTCGCGGCGACGAGATCCTCCTTAACGACGCTGCGTCTCCTGATTTCCAGGAAACTAGATTCTCAGTCGTGCGCTCAGAGGCCAAAGTCTCCCCGGCCAGAAATGGTTTCTTGAGACCATTCGGTAGTCTGCCGAATGCTTTGTCGTTTTCCAAGTCATTGAGAAAATTAAGGTTGGGTCTTCGACGGATGCCTGCCCACAGTCTGAAATTGGGCCAATCGAATGTGGCGAATTCTAAACACACTGTTTCCTGCCGATTACGAGAGGATCGAATTTACAATTCTGGCGCCAAGAATAGAAGTTGCACCCAACTGCACCCAAAGTGAGTTGTTATCAGCTTCAGTGTAAGGAACTGAAATTAAAGAGGAAGAATGGCTCCCCGGGCTAGATTCGAACTAGCAACCCTTCGGTTAACAGCCGAATGCTCTACCATTGAGCTACCGGGGAACGGTGTAGGTAGGAACGACGCTTTACTTAAAAAGTGTAGCGAACCGTATATGCGCGAGTGTCAATAAAACGCCCGGCGCTGGAGCCTGGCGAAATCCGATCTCCGCGGGCAAAAAATGAAAGAAACAAACGTTTAGAAGTGGAAGACCACACCAACCGCGGCTTGGAAGTTATTTTGCGTCTGGCTGTAAAACCGCGAATAAATGTAGTCGACTTCCCCACGCAGCGACAACCGGGAATTTACCCGATAATCCAGCCCACCGCCTCCGGTCACCGTTAACGCCGAGCGAGAGCCCGCTGCGGTTTGCGGCTGCATATGTGCCCCGCCGACCAGCGCGTGCACCCACGGCTCAAACTGCGCGCGGCGGCCCCCCATACGAATCCCGCCGGCACCCTCGAAATATTTAACATGGTCGTCCTGAACGAGAGGCGGACCGAAGGCCGTAACGAGGTTGCCCTCTATGGCGAACCAGCTGTTCGTGTAATAGCTGATGGTGGTGTTCACGCCAACGATGCTGGCGTCAAACACGTTTGAGCGGAAGCGAAGAAATTCCACTCCGAGGCCCAACTGCCAGCGATAATCGTCGCGGTCGCCCCACACAAATTTTGGCTTTGCCGCGGGAGCAGCGGGAAGCGGCGCGGGCTCCGCAGCAGCTGCGGGAGTCGCCGGCGAAAGATTGAACGATCCGCTCGCCGAAGTGTCGACCAGGCTGACCTGAGCGGCGGAAGTATTCTCAAATGCGGTGGCCACATTTTCGGAGTTGCGTCCCGGGTCTGGGACACTACTGCTCTGCTGGGCGCATACCGTGCAGGCAGCTGCCAGCACCATAGCCATTCCCAAGATAGGCTTCTTCATACCGATTGTCCTCCGCCTCTGCCAGCGCCCCCACGGCGCTGCGGCGTTTTTCCCAGAGCACAGAATCATAACCCGCCCGCCAAAAAATTGTTCCAAAAAATGAAGGGCGGAGCACAGAGCGGGCGTGGCGAAACTACTATAGCGCAGAAAGAGGCAGAGGGGAGAGAGAGAAGAAAATGGGCTGCATAAGCGTTAGCAGCTATCAGTAGGCGATGGGTCGCCCATGGAAGCTCTGTTGATTTACTGCGTTAAAGCGTAGTTATGCATTCCGGAGCCGAACGAAAAGCCCGCGCCGGCAACCTGGGGAACCCACCAGAAGCGCCGCAGCGTGGGATGGCTGCTGGTCATCATGCGGCGACCGAGATAATCCATCACCAGGGGGCTCACTTGCGTGGCCGCATAGATCGCATTGGAGTGCGCGAAAGGACGAAGGAACGGATCACTCTCCGTGCCGTAGTTTCCAGTGATAGCGCGCCGCGTGGACCAGGCGTCAAACGCGGCGGCCCCGTGGCTAACCGCCATGAACGTATACCAGAGCTTCTGTTGACGCGGCGTTGGGACAGGGCGCTCCAGGGCAGGCTTTACGGGAGAGGACGGAAATGGCTGGACGGCGGGTTCCCCTGGCTCGACTTTGGCGATGGGGGCGTCCGGCAACTCAACGGGAGCTGCGGGAACTTTGGCGGACTCGGCAACAGCTATTGAGGCGCTGGGAGCGTCGGAGATAGTCACGGCGGGCTTGGCGGTGTCAGAAGCCGGCAACCAAAGAAGGATGAGCGCAGCGGACAAGAGCACGGATCACCTCAGGGTCACAGGCCGGGGTAGGGGTCCGGGGTGCTGCAACGCTTCCCATTTAACTGTACCAGAGAGCAGGTGTCACTGGCCCGTTGGTCACAGTTTGCGGTGGTACCTTTGGCCGGGACTTTTGGTAGGCACCCGGATGTATAGAAAGAAGTTACTCCCCTCCCCCCCCTGTTTTACGTAAGTGGTGATTTTAATAGGGTTAAAGTCCGTTGTTTTGTGCAGATCGCAAGTGTTGATTGCACAAGGGTTAGCATCAAGGCAGGAATGACAGTGGCTGGCGGTTTCGCGACACCACATTGGCGGGGAATTGCGGCAGGACGAGGAAGAACGGCGGCTCACACGCCTCCCCGGGACGAGGATGTAGCACATCAGACCCATCCGTCAAGTATCAGTACGATAACGTATTGGACACCGCCGGAGAGGCGGCGGGGCACCCTGGTTCAGCACGGTGAAGCAGGCAGAGCGAAGCATTCTTACAGTCAATCGGAGCAGCAGAATGGGGCGCAGCTAGTTCGGCGGCGAAGATGAAAGGGAACTTAGAAATTTCTGGCGGCTGGGAGATGGCACATGAACTGCACTTGAGAGATGCCGATAGAGGGGGCATGAGCGGAGCGACGCCAGAGCCGCGCACAGCGGTGATGATCCTGGTCGAGGCCACGTGGGAGGATCAGAACGGAACAGTGCAATCGGCGCCGGCCCGGATGGAAAACCGTTCGGCCCATGGCGCATGTATTCGCCTGAAGGCGCGGATCGGCGTGGGGGCTCGAATGAGCATTCAATCGCATCGCGAACAGTTTTCAGGGGTTGCCAAATATTGCCGGAGCGATGGGAAAGATTTCTTGGTGGGGATTCAGAAGGATGCGGTGCACCGGCCACTGGTGAAATATTCAGAAACGAAGGACGTTCCAGAACGGGATTCGCCTCGACCGAAGGGAGTTCCGGCGGCAAAACGAGTGGTGCAGAAGCGGGCCGAGCACCGAGCGCAAGCTGTGCCAATCGCGAACGGCGTGCGGGTTGAAACACCGGTTGCCCAGCGATTAGTCGTGCAGGATGGGCACAACCGGGAAAGTCCACCCCACATACATGCGGCAGCGCCGTTGCAATCGGGGCAATTGGTTCTACCGCAAGCGGAGCTAATAAGGAGTTCCGAAAGAAAGCCAGCCACGAAGGGAAGGAAATTCATGAAATTGAAATGGTTTACCGGGAATGAAGAGGAACTCCTCGGCGCACAGGGGAATGGCGTTCCAGCGAATGAGCCAGTGCAGAGGGCGGCGGAAGTGGCGCCACGCGCAGAGCTTCGAGCGGCGCCGGCTTCATCCGCGGCGGCGGATAAAGGCGGGGGAATCCAAAGCGAACTGCTACCCGTGGAAGACATTTATCGCGCCGCGGGAATCACGAGTCCGCGCCGCGGGTACAGCATCACGAAGGTGGTGGATATGCTGCGCAGCGAGCACATGAGCGGGCTTTCGAAAGAGATGCGCCGCGCCGCGGTGCTGATGGCACTGGATGCCGCGGGCGTATCGGTGGAGGAAGTGCTACAAGACGCCAAGATGCGCCACGAAGCCATTGAAGCCTATGCGGCCGAGCAGCGAAAGCACGCCGAGGCGCAGTGGGCGCGAAAGGCAGAAGAGAATCTGCAGATCCAGGCGGAACTTGAACAAGTGAAGGCGCTTTATGCGGAACGCATCCGGCGCAATCTGGATGGCGTGGCGCGCGAAAAAGCGACGTTTGGCAGCTGGCTGAAGATGAAAGAGCAGGAGACGCAGGGGATGGCGGAAGCGGTGGAGCAGGTGCTCAAGGCGCCCTCAGCGGCAGAGCCTAGTGGCGATCCGCTGCGGTCAGTGACTCCGGCTAGCGTGACGGCGAAACCCGTTTAGGAACTTGGCTGTTTGTCATCTCGAGTGCAGCGAGAAATCTGCGTTTGGTGTTACTTGCGCAAAAAGCAGATTCCTCGCGCCAAAACCGCGCTCGGAATGACATCGCTTTTTCCACCAGGAGGCAGATCGGTTAGCGCTTGCTGCTGCCGAGGAGTGCGCCCAGGACGCCGCGAACGAGTTGGCGGCCGACGGAACTGCCAATGGCGCGGGCGGCGCTTTTTGCGGCGGCTTCGGCCAGGTTATCGCCGCGACGCCCACTACCGGAAATGCCCGGGATGTTTTCCCACCATGATGGCGACTGCGGCGCGCCTGGAGATTGCGCGGAGCCGGGCGCTCCCGGCAAGGGCTGGCCCGCGCGCGCTTTGAGAATTTCAAACGCCGATTGGCGATCCACGGCGTTTTCATAAACTCCCGCGACCAACGAATTCTTGATGAGCTGCTGACGCTGGTCCGGCGTGATCGGGCCGATCTGGCTGTGGGGCGGAAGTATCAGGGCGCGCTGCACGATGCCGGGCGTGCCTTTTTCATCGAGAAAGGAAACGAGCGCTTCCCCGACGGCGAGCTGTGTTATGACTTCGGCGACATTGAGTTTCGGATTGCTCCGAAATGTGTCTGCCGCGGCGCGCACCGCTTTCTGGTCGGACGGGGTGAAGGCACGAAGGGCGTGTTGCACGCGGTTACCGAGTTGGCCGAGGACCGTGTCTGGAATATCCAATGGATTTTGTGTCACGAAATAAACGCCGACGCCTTTCGAGCGGATCAGGCGCACAAGCTGGACGACTTTGTCTTCGATGACTTTGGGAAGATCGGCGAAAAGAAGATGCGCTTCGTCGAAAAAGAAGACCAGCTTGGGTTTTTCGGGATCGCCGACCTCGGGGAGTTTTTCAAAGAGTGCGGTGAGCAGCCAGAGGAGAAACGTGGCGTAGACCTTGGGCGATTGGTAAAGCTTGTCCGCGGCGAGAATGTTGATGACGCCGCGGCCCGCGGAGTCGGACTGCATGAGGTCGTCGAGATTCAGGGCCGGCTCGCCGAAAAACTTGTCGCCGCCTTGTTGCTGGAGGGCGAGCAGTCCGCGCTGGATGGCGCCGATACTCGCGGCGGAGATGTTGCCGTACTGCGTCTGGAACTGGCGGGCGTTGTCGCCGACATACTGGAGAATCGCCTGCAGATCCTTCATGTCCAGGAGGAGCAGCGCGTTGTCGTCGGCGATTTTGAAGACCAGCAAGAGGACACTTTCTTGCGTGTCGTTGAGATTGAGAAGGCGTGCGAGAAGCAGCGGACCCATTTCGGAGACGGTGGCACGGACGGGATGCCCCTGGGCGCCGAAGACGTCCCAGAAGGTAACGGAATTGGCGGAAAAGGCGAAGTTGGAAAGCTTGAGCTGCTTTATTCGGCCGGCGAGTTTGGGATTTTGCTGGCCAGGCTGGCTGATGCCCGCGAGGTCGCCCTTGATGTCTGCGGCGAAAACGGGCACGCCGATGCGACTGAAGGCTTCGGCCATCACCTGAAGGGTGACCGTTTTGCCGGTGCCGGTGGCTCCGGCGACGAGGCCGTGGCGATTGGCCATTTGCGGAAGCAGATTGAGAGGTTGGGAGGATTGGGCAATCAGCAATGCATCGTTCATTGGCGTCCTTGGTGCGGGCGGCGCGTTTGGTTTGGATGGACAATTTTAATACGGAAAACCATTCGCATTCAGAAACAATGGAAGTAACGAAGCAAAGATGAAAGCCGTAAAACCAAAGAGAAAGAGGCCAGCCTGGGGCCTTACGGAATCCTTAAGTCATTCAGGATAGACTCCCAACTAGTCGCAATACAGGTTCAACGGGAGGAACCAGTTCATGGACATTTTCAGACAGGGGCGCGGAGAGCACACGGAGTTTACGATGCGTCCCCAGATTCCAGGTTTGCGGAATATTGTGATTGGCGCGGTGGCGGTGCTGGTGGCGCTTTTCGTACTGTCGTTCGCGGTGCGCGTGACGCGGATTGAAGCCGGGCATGTGGGCGTGGAAATCAATCTTGCGGGGAAGCAACGGGGAGCTTCGGATATTCCAGTGCGTACGGGATGGGTGTTGTACTCGCCTCTGACGACGCAAATTATTGAGTTTCCGACTTACGTGCAGACGGTGAAGTGGACGCGAGATACCACCGAAGGGCACCCGCTCAACGAAGAGATGGGATTCAACTCGAAAGAGGGAATGGAGATTTTTGTGGATGTTTCGCTTTCGTATGCGATCGATCCTTCCAAGGCGCCGGAGTTCTACGTGAAATATCGCGTGGACGACCTGGACCGGTTCACGCACGGGATCTTGCGAGACATCGTGAGGAATTCGCTGAACGAAGTGGCTTCGACGTACGTTGTGGAAGACATTTATGGGGAGGGGAAGGCGGAATTTCTGCATAAGGTCGAGGCGATGATTGAGTCGAAAGTGGCACCGGTGGGCGTGGGTGTGCAGCAGTTCGGGTTCATCGGGGCGCCGCGCGTGCCGCAGGTGATTGCCGCGGCCATCACGGCGAAGGCGCAGGCCATCCAGCAGGCGGAGCGTGCCCGGAACGAATTGGCTACCACCCAGGCGGAAGCGGCAAAGAAAATTGCGGAAGCCGAGGGAGATGCGAAGTCATTGGTCACCCGGGCGCAAGGTGAAGCGGATGCGAACCGGATTCGCCAGAATTCGCTGACGCCGCAGTTGCTGGATTTGCGGCGGATTGAGAATTCGCGGGCACTGATTGACAAGTGGAACGGGCAGTTGCCGACAGTGGAGTCGGGGCAGGGCGGCGGAATGATTCTGCAGCTGCCGAGGCCGTAGCGGAGAGCGAGCAGATAGCAGCGAACAGCGAGCAGGAACCGCGTGGGGATCGCGTTCTTGGCCGATTCCATCGCGCCGGCGAGGCATGTTGAATTAGCCTGAGGAGAGAGCGAATTCGACGCGGCGGCGGATGGGATCGATGCGCTCGGCGCGCACGCGGATGCGATCGCCAAGCTTCCAGGTGAGTTGCATCGTGGTTTTGCCGCGGCCAGAGCGGCGGCCTCGGCCGGAATCGCCTCCGAGAACGGCGACGATGGCATGGTCGTGTTCGCGATAGACGCAACGCGCGTCGGCGGCTTCCTCCAGCGCGGTGATCGGCAGCAGGCCTTCCACGAAAACTTCGAAGAGTTCAACGAAGCAGCCGTATTTCTGAACGGAAATGATCAGCGCCTCATATTCATCGCCGAGATGCTGCTCCATGAACTGCGCGGTCTTCCAGCTGATCAGTTCGCGTTCGGCTCCGGCGGCGCGGCGTTCGGTTTCGGAAGTTTCGGTGGCGATCTCCTCAAGATGCTTCAGGGAATAGACTGCGGCGGGCGTGCCGATGGCAGGCTTCACCTGCGCGGGCGCCGGGGAATCAGGGATGCGCTAGCGCCCACTTCAGGATGCGATGCACGATGAGGTCGGGATAACGGCGAATCGGGGAAGTGAAGTGCGTGTACTCCTCAAAGCCCAGCGCGAAGTGGCCGAGCGATTCCGCGGAATAGCGCGCCTGTTTGAGCGAGCGCAGCATCAGGTAGGAAAGAATGCGTTCTTCCGGCTTGCCGGAGAGCTTTTGCACCAGGCGCTGATAGTGCTGCGGCGTCAGGTTGATGTCCGAAGCGGGCAGCACGGCGCGCATCTGGCGCTCGCGTCCATGGCCGCGGGAATCCGGGCGTCCGCCTTTGGCGGGAGATGGAACTTTTCCGTGGCGGACGGCGACTTCGCGCTGGTGGAGATTTTCGACGCCAAGCGAGTAGCCGAAGGCGCGGGCGAGCTCCTCGAACTCCAGGACTTTGCGGGCGTCGGGCTTTTCGTGGATGCGATGCAGCGCGTGCAGGCCACGCTGATTCAGATAATGCGCAACGGCGCGATTCGCGGCGAGCATGAACTCCTCGATCAGGCGGTGCGCGATGTTGCGCTCGCTGCGGCCGATGTTGGTCATCTGCTGGTGGTCGTCGAATTCGATCACCGGCTCGGGCAGGTCGAAGTCAATCGAACCGTTTTCGGCGCGGCGGGCATTGAGCAGCAGCGCCAGGCCTTTCATGGCGCGGAAGTGGTGATTCAGGTGGCCGTAGCGCTCCGACATTTCCGGATCGCCTTCGAGGACTTTGTTCACGTTCGTGTAGGTCATGCGCTCCGTGGAGCGGATGACGCCGGGGGTCATCCAGGAATTGAGCAGGCGCCCTGAGGAATCGAATTCCATGACGGCGCTGAGGACCAGGCGCTCTTCGCGAGGCTTCAGCGAACACATGCCGTTGGAGAGCGCTTCGGGAAGCATGGGCACGGCGCGATCGATGAAAGTAGACGGAGTTGCCGCGGAGACGCGCTTCACGATCCAGCGGGGATTCAGGCGTGACGTATTGAGCGACGTCGGCGATATGGACCTGCAGGAGCCAACCACCGCCCTCGCGGCGCTCCACATAGACCGCGTCGTCGAAATCGCGCGCGGTTTCGCCGTCGATGGTGACGATCGGAAGGCTGCGAAAATCCTCGCGTCCGGCCAGATCGGATTCCGCAACGGGGCGCGCCAGCAGTTCGGCTTCCTGGGAAACTTCGGCGGGGAAAGAGTGGGGCAGGTGATGCTTGCGGATGATGATTTCGGTGTCCACGCCGAGATCGCCGGGGCGCCCGAGAATTTCGATCACGCGGCCAACGGGCGCGGCGCCTTCGCGGGCGTATCTCAGGAGTTCGGCGTTAACGACGGAGCCATCGAGCTTGGCGATGTGCGGAAGGCGAACGCGCTTGCCGGCCTGCTCCTTCGCGCCGGGAAGCAATTGTTCACGCAACGCGGGAGAGAGTTCGTCGCCCGCGGAAAGCTCGATATCGTGCTGGACGCGGGGATCGTAGGGGACAACCACGCAACCGCGAGAGGTGTAGCGGAAAAGGCCCACTACGGAGGGATGCGCACGGGCGACGATGCGAAGAATGCGTCCTTCGGCGCGGCGCGCGCCGGGGAGTCCGCTGAGGCGGGAAACTTTGGCAATCACGTGGTCGCCGTGCATGGCGTCTTCAACGTAGTCGCGCGGGATGAAGAGGTCGCCGTCGAGATTGGGGATGGCGACGTCCGGGACGACGAAGCCGTAGCCATCCTGGTGGAGAACAAGGCGGCCGCGGATTTCGTCGCGGGAGACAGCTTTGTGCTGCGGGAATTTATCGGCAGAAGGCTCGGCGAGCGGGAGGCCGGGGCTTAAAGGAAGTCTGCGGGGCGGGAGCGCGGCGCAGCACGAAGCGCTCGCGCGAAATTTCCTCCAGGAGTCCGCGCTTTTTCAGCTTGGCGAGCATCTGCAGCAGGGCGCGTCGGCTGGATTTCTTGACCTGCAGGGAGCGGGAGAGGTCTTCGAGAGACACTGCGCTGTTTCTAAGTTGCAGAAAACGCAAGATGTTATCAGGACTAAGCTGCGACGACCGAGACATGCAAAGGCCCCTTTCCGGGGGAACGCGGAAGCGAACCTTGATTCTATTCACTTTTTTGAAATTCGCTGTAACTTTTTTCAGCGGCCGCGAGTTTCATAGACAGGCCAACACACGACCGATTAGCCGCCCTCCGTCAGGCTAATCGGATTCCCCGATAGGGGAATAACAGGGAGGCGAGAAGACCTGGCTCGCCTCCCTTTCCTTTTTTTGAATCCCTGGATAGTTTTGGAAGCGGATGGCGATTAGTGCGAGGGCATCCGCATGCAACGGCAAAGTTTGCCATTCGACGGATTCCCATGTGATCAGGGCTGTACCTCCAAATAGACAGTGGTATCCTCGCGCAGGCTGACGCGGCTCACCGGAGGCACAATGATCGAAGCCTTGGAGATCACCAAGTATTACGGTCGATCCGTCGCCCTGGAGAACGTCAGCTTTCGCATCGCGAAGGGACAGGTGCTTGGCTATCTGGGGCCAAACGGGTCGGGCAAAAGCACGACCGTGAAAATCCTTGTTGGCTTACTGCAGCCCAATCGTGGGCGGGTGTTATTCGACGGGCAGGATATCCAATCCAGGCTGGCTGACTACAAAAAACGAGTCGGATACGTGCCTGAAGAACCCAATCTCTATCCGTATTTAACGGGGTGCGAATATCTGGAAATGATCGGCATTTTTCGGGGCATGAGCCGCCGGATCATGACCATCAAGATTGACCGACTGTTGGAACTATTC
The DNA here is from genome assembly GCA_963824925.1 of uncultured Acidobacteriota bacterium. Lineage (GTDB taxonomy): Bacteria > Acidobacteriota > Terriglobia > Acidiferrales > UBA7541 > Acidiferrum. The sequence goes on along the minus strand of CAWGRE010000017.1, from coordinate 336,886 downwards.
TCTCTTGCTTCCCATCGCCACATCGCGCTTTCTTCCTATTCCAAAGGAATGCGGCAACGGATTTCTATCATCGCAGCCATCATGGACAACCCGGACTTACTGATCTTCGACGAACCATTGTCCGGCTTGGACGTCACCACCGCATTTATCCTCACCAGTCTTATTAAGGAATTCAGCGCGCGAAATAAAATAATTTTTTACTGTTCCCATGTACTAGAGGTGGTGGAAAAAGTCTGTTCCCACCTGCTGATTCTAAAAAAGGGGAAAGTGCTCGCGTACGGATCGGTCGAAGAAGTGCACCAAGCCGTCGGACAATCTTCAATCGAACAAATATTTCATCGGCTTCTCGACGACACCGACATCTTCCGAACGGCTTCCCAAATTGTTGATGTCGTGGTTACGCCCGAATGACAAGTTTGTCTAAGTCACTGGCGTCCAGGTGGGAGAGCTATCGGCAACGCCCCTTCTTGTCACTAGTGCGGTTATTTCTGGCGCGAATGTTTCAGGGCGAAGGTGAGGACGCGCAAGATCTGGACCTTGGTGTCGCGGTAGCTTTTATCGCCCTGGCAATGCCGGGAATTTTGACCTCTCTGCTTTTGCTGGAAAAATATGGTTCGCTGCTGCGTTTTTTACAAGGCGCTCCCCCCGTTTTTGACCCGTACTTGGAGTCGATTCCAGACGAATACTTTTTCGTAGTGCTGTCCATGGTGGTTGCGGGTGCCGTCGCCGTTTGGAAATGGGATGCAATCTTCTTGTCCTATCGCGACTACGCAAACCTCGTCCCGCTTCCGCTCTCCGTCGCGCAACTATTCCTGGGCAACTTGATAGCCATCTTCTTCCTGGGAGCAGTTTTTACAATTGACGCCAATGCGGTTTCGTCGATTCTGTTTCCGCTCGCGGTTTTGGCCGCGCAGGGAACCATCAGGATGTGGATTTACTTTACGATCGGCCATGTACTCACGGCTCTCGCTGCGAGCACCTTCACATTCTGCGCCGTATTTGCCGTTGCTGGTCTCCTGATGGCCGTCCTCCCTTTTCCGATTTTTCAGCGAATTTCCCTGTATATACGCTTTCTGATGGGCATCTGCATTTTCGCATTACTAGCCACCAGTCCGGCTGTTTCGGCGATTCTGTTTCGTCACGGGGACCATTCCGGTTCGCGCATCGGCTTGGTTCCACCGGTTTGGTTTATGGGCTTGTGCGAACGTTTCTGGGGTCGCGGTGGCGATCCCTTCTTCGGTGCCATGGCTAACCGCGCCTTACTTTTCCTTTTAGTCTCGATTATCGTCGCCGTGGTCGCCTACGCGCTGTGCTTTCGCCGATTTTTCGTTCGCATTCCCGAAATGCTACCGGGAAGCCGTATTCGCCGCGTGCGGCCCTTTTTTCCAAGCTTTGTGCTGAAACTGTTGGACGGATCGGTGTTCCGAACAGCCTCCGAGCGCGCATCGTTTCGCTTTACGATGAAAACTCTCTTGCGGAGTCAGGTTCAGCTGCAAACGGTTTTGGTCTCTGTTGCGCTGGGTGTGGTGATAGCTGTGCAATTCTTGCTAAGCGCCCTGAATCATCGGGTGTCTCAAGTATCAGAGCACTCGTTGTCCGCGGATTATCTTTCGATTTCATTTGTACTTGCATACTGCATTGCGGCCGGCGTGCGATTCTCGCTGGAAATTCCGTGCGCCCTTCAGTCCAACTGGGTTTTTAGATATTGGGTCCCGCCGACGCAGGAAGAGCCCAGGCGGATTGCGAGGGCCACAATACTACTGGTCACGTTGCTGCCCATCACACCACTTTCCTTTGTCTTAGCTGCAAGGCTCTCAAACTGGACCACGGCCTTCTTTCACTCTTTGATGGTGACCGCTTCGACTATGGTTCTCGTGGAGATTATGGTTGCTCGCTTTCGCAAAATCCCATTCACCTGCTCTTACCCCTCCTTCAAAACAAATTCCGCCTTGGTCTTCCTGACCTATCTAGCCGGTTTTTATATTTTTGTCATCTATCTTCCTCAGATCGAACTCTGGTGCATCTCCAATCCGCCGCGATTTGGATTGATCGCTATGCTCTTCCTAGCAATCCTGGTTGGAGTTCACTTTTATCGCAATCAACTCCTCGACATGGATAAAGTCCTAATTTACGAGGAAGACCCGAACTAGGTTTGGATTCGGGTAGACCGAAGGCTGTGGCCAGGCCGGCGCGGTAATCGGAACCGGATTCATGACTGGTAATTCTCACTCATTGATTGTCATTGCGGCGGTTTTTCGGGTATTGTGCTGGCTTCGCTGGGGACAGAGAGGGCGTGTGAGCCGAAAAATACTTGGAGTGGGGCTGCTGGGAATTTGGCTGGCTTTGTTGGGGGCAGGCCAGACACGGGCGCAGGGATCGCCGGAGAATTCCAGCCGGGAGCTGCAGATCTGGACTGGCGGGGGGCACGGGATTAATGGAAGCACGTCGGATACGGGCGTGTGGAATCTCGGATTGCGGTACGGATTGATTTTGACTAGCCCGCATGGACCGGGATTTTTGAAGGGACAGCTGGAATATGCATTTGATGTGGTGCCGGCATGGGTGATTGTGCAAAAGACGGATACGGTGTATGGCGGGGGCATCAATCCGTTTGCGTTCAAATGGATATTGTCGCAGCCGAAGAAGGTGAAACCGTTTTTCGAGATCGAGGGAGGAACGCTGTTCACGAATAAACAGGTGCCGGAAGGAACTTCGCAGATTAATTTCACGACGAGCGGGGCATTGGGGATGCACATCCTGGGGGAGAAGCATAATTGGAGCGCGGAAGTGCGATTCCTGCACATTTCGAACGCGGGGATGACCACGCCGAATCCGGGGATCAATACGGTGCAGGTGAGGATTGGGTGGGGGATTTTTCGGAAGTGATTGGTGAGCGTGACCTGTTCCGTGAGCGGGAACGAGAGAGGCTGGCTTAAAAGCCAGCGTTCCATTTCAGCGGATTGATTGGCGACAAAACGGTGCAAATGGGAAGCGGCCCGCCTCAGACCCTTCGACTCACTCAGGGCAAGAGGCGGGCCCTACGTTAATGTGCTTAATTTGTGGACGCGTGGGAGTGGAGGAAGTCTTTTACGGCTTGGGGCATGAAGTTGGCGGTGCTGAAAGCGCGGGGCAGTGCGTCTTCGAAGGTGGTGGCGCGATAGTGGCCGAGTCCGTCGGTGACGATTAGCGCGATGGGCGGCTTACCGGCTTCGTGGTTGAAGCTGCTGGATTCAAAACCATACTGGCGGTCGCGATAGTTGACGACGGGCCACTGGCCTTTTTCTCCCACGACGACAATGGCTCGCAGGAAATAGTCGCGCTCGGTGGCGGCTTGCTGGAGCAGTCCGCCGATGGGATAGCGATAGTGGAAGGCGGCGTCATCGCCACCGGCGGAGCGATACATTTTCCCGGAATAAGAAAGGCCCGCAGCGGCGGTGTGGCGGGTGGTGGTGAAGAGGGTGACGCCGCCGAGGCGTGCCTCTGTGGCGGACTGTGTGAGCTTGGCAAGTTCACCGGGAGAAATGGTGAGCGAGTCCGGGGATGCGGCGGGGAACTTGTCCTCGTCCACAAGCTGGTCGGCGAAGCGGGTGACACGCACGGAATGATCGGAAGATTGGCCGCAGACGATGAGGAGGTGGGCGTAGTCGGTGACAGCGTGCTGATAGTCTCGGCAATCACCGCAACTGCCACTGAGGCCGCAGCGTTGCGAGAAAAAGGCGACGAAGCGCACATCATGGCGCGTGGCGTCCGCGCCGTAAAGGGTGGTGACGTGATTGAGCAGCGAGGATTCGCCGTGGATGGCTTCGGGAATTTCGTATTCGGTGTTGCCGCCGAGGACGACGTGGTCTTCTCCTTTGACGGTGAGGACCGTGGCGGCGCGCACTTTGAAATGGGAGAGCGAGGGATCGGTGCCGGCGCCTTCGGCAGCGTCTAAAGCGCGAAAGATTTGCGCGCGGAGAGCCGGATCCGGAACCAGGGCTTCCGATTCGGAGGTGAGGTGCCAGCCGGCCGGGGAAGACTGTGTGGACGCGGCAACGGCAGCGAGAATCGCAGCAAAAAAGAGAGCACCGGAGAGCAGATAGCGTTTCATGGTCGGAGCCTCCTCAGGCGGCGGTGGTAAGGCGCGCCAGCAGCAGGCGGAAGAATTTATCGGGGTCCACGTCGACCGCAACCTTGCAATTTGGCTTGAATTCGATTTCGGGAGTTTCCCCGGCCGGAAGGCCGGTATCAAGCGGCGGCGAGCGGCGAATAGGTCCACGGGTGTAGCCGACGGTCTCGCCTGCGGTGATTTCTCCGGTGGTTTCCACCTCCACAAAATAATCCTTGAGGGTGACGACCGAGGGATCGATGAGCTGGGCGACCGTGAGCGGATCGTGCATCGCGAAACCCGCGGCGCCGCCGGTCTTGCTGAGGCGATTGAAATTGGCACGCAGGATTTTCCCGGCCGCCTGACTGACGGGATTCTGCGCCGCTTCCAGCGCGCGCACCTGCTCGTCGTGGATGACCACTTTGCGGGTGACATCCAGGCCGACCATGGTGAGAGGAATGCCGGCATCGAAAACAACGCGCGCTGCTTCCGGGTCGACATAAATATTGAATTCCGCGGCCGGAGTGACGTTGCCGCCGCTGAGCGAGCCGCCCATGATGACGATGGATTTGATCAGTGGAGCGATCGTCGAATCAGATTTGAGGACCGTAGCGACGTTGGTGAGCGGGCCGATCGCCACGATGGAGATTTCGCCCGGATTTGCGTGAACGATGCGGCAAATCAGTTCGGTGGCGGTCTCGGCAACCGGCTTGGTTTTCGGCTCGGGGAAATCCACCCCGCCCAGGCCGTTATTGCCGTGAGCATATTTGGCAGTGACGAGACGCCGAATGAGGGGATTGGCGGCGCCAGCAGCGACGGGAATGTCGCTGCGCCCGGCGATTTCGAGAAGGCGCAGGGCGTTCGGAAGAGTCAGGGAGAGGGGGACATTTCCGGAGACGGGAGTGACGGCTTCGACCTTGAGTTCAGGGGAGCGCAGGGCCAGGAAGAAGGCGATGGCGTCATCGACTCCGGGATCGGTATCGAGGATGATGCGCTGCGGTTTGCTGGGATTCGCGGAATATCCGGCAGTGAATTTTCCGCCGGCTGCGAAGAGTGGGACGGGAAAGGCGGGGAGTGCGCCAGCGGCGAGTGCTGCTGCGGATGCGCGAAGAAAGTCGCGACGGTTACTCGAAAAGATTTTGGAGCGCATAGGAGTCCTTGGGTGAAGAGTGAATGAAGGATAGAAGTTAGCGCAGAAGGGGCGGGGCTGCAATTGTTGGCGGGAAGGGCAATTTATGGGGATTCAGAAATCGGGCGGTTGGCCGGGATGTTCGCGTTATGTGAATCGTGCAGATGGCTTACGTTGAGATCCTTCGGACCGCCAACTTCGCCCTTCGCGAAAAACGCTCTGGACAAGCGGTCCTCAGGATGACAGTGCTGGTCTGGGGACGCGCGATACGACAATGGCGCGACTGGTGTCACCCAGGAAGACAATGCCGATGAGGTGGCGGGTGGATTTGGGAAACAGATTTGGTGAAGTTGATGCGTGGATGGGGAGAGAGCGATTGACAGTTAAGCGGGAGAACTCTAGAGTGGCGGCTCATTCCGGGAAAAGGGGCCACGATTGCTCGAGCGACTCTTCAAACTGCAGGAACACGGGACAACTGTTAGAAGCGAAATGCTGGGCGGGCTGACGACGTTCATCACCATGGCGTACATCATCGTCGTGAATCCGCAGATATTGTCGCAGGCGGGGATGCCGGTGGACGGCGTGGTGTTCGCGACGTGTATCGCGGCGGCGGTGGCGACGCTGGTGATGGGCATGTACGCGAACTATCCGATCGCGCTGGCGCCGGGAATGTCGTTGAACGCGTATTTCACGTACACGGTCTGCCTGGGGATGCATGTGCCGTGGCAGACGGCGCTGGGCGCGGTGTTTTTTTCCGGTGTGCTGTTTGTGCTGCTGACGGTGACGCGTGTGCGGGAACAGATCGTGAACGGAATCCCGCTGGGGTTGAAGCATGCAACGGCGGGCGGGATCGGAATGTTTATCGCGTTCGTGGGATTGCGGAGCGCGAAGCTGGTGGTGGGTAATCCCGCGACCTTTGTGAGCCTGGGAAGTTTTGCGGATCCAGGAGTGCAGGCGGCCTGCGTGGGAATTTTACTGACGCTGGTGTTGATGGTGCGGCGCGTGAACGGGGCCATCCTGCTGGGCATTCTGGGCACCGCGCTCTTCGGCATTTTTCGCGGTCTTAACGCATCTACCAGAGCACTGGGTGGCCCTGCCGCATCCGGCGTCCACCTTTATGAAGATGGACCTGCGGGGAGCGGTGCATCTGGGATTGCTGGAAATCATCTTTATCTTTTTGTTCGTGGACCTGTTCGACAACGTGGGAACGATGGTGGGCGTTTGCGAGCAGGGCGGGTTCATGAAAGACGGAAAGATTCCGCGCGTGGGAAAAATGTTGCTGGCCGACGGTATCGGCACGATTTTTGGCGCGGTGACGGGGACGTCGACGGTGACGAGTTACATCGAGAGTGCGGCGGGCGTCGCCGCAGGCGCACGAACGGGATTAAGCAACATGATGGTGGCGGCGTTGTTTCTGGCAGCGATGTTTTTCTCGCCCGTGGCGGCGGCGATTCCCGCGTTTGCGACTGCGCCGGCGCTGGTGCTGGTGGGCGCGCTGATGACGGAATCGATCGCGCAGGTGGAATGGAAGGAATTCACGGAAGCGTTTCCGGCGTTTGTGACGCTGGTGGCGACGCCGCTGACGTTCAGCATCGCGACGGGTCTGAGCCTGGGCGTGATTTCGTACACGGCTGCGAAATTGGCGGCGGGGAAATGGAAAGAAGTGAGCCCGTTGCTGTGGATACTGACGGTTTTGTTTGTTGTGCGGTATGCGGTGCTGGCGGCGGAGTGAGCGGTGGCGAGCGACCGGCGAAGGGGGCTGCGATTTTGGTGGGGTGGCAAGACGCGGGGGTTGAGATCCTTCAGCTATCCATATCGGATAGCCTCAGGATGACGATTTTGGGAACGTGGAGGGGCAGGCAAAGGCGCCCGCCTCGGAAGGCGGCCGTTACTGGGCGTCTACTACGCAGCGGAAGCCGATGGTGCCGGCGCGGTCGCGGCTGGGAGCCATGAGCAGAAGTTTTTCGTGCTCGTCCAGGCGGTAGGTCTGCGGGAAATACCAGACAGAGCCTAAGGGTTGATATGCGGCGGCGCCGCGGATGATTGCGGCACGCGTGTGCGGGTCGCGAAATTCATCGGTCCATTGCGAAATGCTGCCGGTCATGTCGAGAGCGCCGAAAGGACTGGCGCCCTGCGGCTTGGCGTCCACGTCGGAGAGCGGGCCGCGCGTGTGGCCGCGATCCGCAGCGGGAACATCGGCGGCATTCCAGTCATTGCCCCAGGGATAAAGACGTCCGTCGGCGGACTGCGCGGCAAATTGCCATTCCCATTCATGTGGCAGACGCTTGCCTGCCCAGGCGGCATACGTGCGCGCATCTTCCAGAGAGACCCAGGTGACAGGCTTGTTTTCCCAGCCGGCAGGAAACGCGCCAATTGTCCAATCGCGCAGAAAATTATGATCGTCGGCGGGATGATACTGCGTGGCGTCCAGGAACTGTTTGAACTGCGCGTTGGTGACGGGCGTGCGATCGATGAAATACGCGTGTAGATGCATGCGGTGCAGGTGCGCGCGCCGCGGGGAATCTTCCCAGGGATATTGCACGTCCACTCCAGGATCGTTGCCGCCTTCGATTTCAATGCCGCGAACGGAGAAGTCGAAATCACCCTCTGGAATTTTGATCATGCCGGGGGGTGCCGATGCGGCGGGTTTGGTGGGTGGAATATCGACAATGGTTTGCGGTACGGCGGACCAGGTGCGAGGAAATTCATGGAGCGGCTTCCGTGAGCGTTCCGCCATGAACGGGAGCAGATCGTGGAGAGTGGAAGAGGATGCATCCTCGGTGGTAGCAAGGATTGCTCCATAACCCAGACCTTCCATCGAGAAATTGAGCGTGGCTTGCTGACCGTTCACAGTGGGATGCAGTTCCACGCCGTGCCAGAGGTCGTAGTAGTGCAGGCCTGTGCGGTAGGGAATGCGGAGCTGCTGGCCGTCCACGTCGAACTCATTGCGATTGACGATCGTCCAGAGCGTGCGCTGGGGTAGTGGAAATTTGCTGGCGAACACGCCAGATTGCAGCGTAGGCGCGTGCGGTTCCCAATCCGCGCTGACTAGATTTTCGGCGTACGCGCGCTCGATGCGCGTGAAGCGGAGAACCGCTTCCGCGTCGTGCGGCGACATCGGATACCAGAAGCCCCAGAGATTTTCGAGTGTTGCGTAGCCTTCGCCGTTGAAGAATGCGTGCTGCAGGCTGTCGTTTTTATCGCGCGTGAAACGGTCCGTGACGTCGATCATGTGGCGGGGTTCGAGCCAGCGCGTTTTGCTGACCATGGGCGTCACCGGATAGACGACGTCTTCCCATGTGACCCAGTCGTTCCAGCCAAGAGTGCTCCAGGCGAGCGATTCGTCGCGGATTTCGAATTGTGGCTCGAAGGCGAGGCGATGTTCCGAGGCAACCGAAGCGGCGCGAAAATCCGCGGGAACGCTTTCCAGGGTGTCGAAGTTGATGCCGTCTGCGCCAATTTCCTTTAACAATTGCGTGAGCGTGGTCCAGGGTGGCGCGGATTCCTGGCGGGTGCCGGAATCCCACGCGAGCACAGGGAAAAGAACTTTGACGTTGTGGCGATGAAAATCGGCGACGAGCTGTTTCAGCGCGGACAGGCCGCCGGGTAAATCGCGCATAAGGTCGAACTGGTTGCGATCGTCCACGCCAAGGTTGGGGTAAACGTGCCAGAGGAGAACCGAGTCAATGGGGCCGATGCGGCTTTCCGTCTCGGCCAGAAATTTTTCAGGAGTGTACTGGCGCGTTTCCGGGTCGTAGATGGAACGATCCCAGACTAGTAGTTGAACCTGGGAGAAAGCGCGCCGGGTCCAGGCGAGGTCTGGGTTGATGTAATCGGATTCGTCCAGGCGGAGTTGGGTGCGGCGTTCCTTGCGCCAGGCCTTCATTCCGTCGAGCCAGGTGGGGTCCGAGGGATCAGCGGGGCCGGGCAAGAAAACTTCAGACGGCGAGGGAGGAATGGTCAGCGTCATGGTGCCGTTAGGGGCGACCAAAGCGTGGCGGGCTTTCCATTCGTCGGAATGAAGCGAGACCGCGCAGGTTAGAACGAAAAAGGTGAAAAGCGAAATGGACCACAAACGCGAAAGAGGCGGGAGCAAGCGCATAGTCACAAAGGATACGCGAACGGCACGCAGAATTCAGCGGGGTTAAGACAGCGGCAAGTTAGAAATAGGAAGAGATGGTGCCCGAAAGAGGACTCGAACCTCCACTCCCTTGCGAGAACTAGGTCCTGAACCTAGCGCGTCTGCCAGTTCCGCCATTCGGGCACAAAGAAAATAGGCAAATCTTATTGTGGGGTGGGCCTGTGAGTTTGTCAACGAATCGACGTCCGAGTTAGACCGGTAGCCACGACGAGAAAAATCGATGAAATGCAGCTTTAGTTGGCGCCGGCGCCGGCAGGGCCTGGGGTCTTGTGCCACCAGCCAACGGAACGGGGACCGGGAGTCGTGGTGACGCCATTCTGCGCCACGGGCTGCTGCTGGTGCTCGTGGTGGAACCAGGATCGCTTGGCTTTCGGCTTGGGAGCTGGAGCCGGAGCTGGCGCGGGAGTCGGCTCGGAGGCGGAGCTGGCGGCATCTTTGTGATGGCGGTGGAAAGACCACCAGTGGGCCGAAGCGCTGGGAACTGGGCCGATGGCGCTAAGAAGCAGCACGCAGCAGAGCCCTGGAAGTAGTCTCTTCATGGCACTCCCCTTCCCATCTTATTTAGCATGGGGCGGGGGAGGGGCAATACTGTACGGAAGTACATGTTTGCGAGACCAGTTACGGCGAGTGGGCAGGCAAAGAACGGGCGAAAATGAAAAAGGGGCCGGCGATGCGGCCCCTTCGTGGGAGCGGAGCTTAGTAAATACCGCCAGTGACGCGGATGGTTTCGCCGGTGAGGTACTTGGAGTCAGATGAAGCTAGATAAACGGCGGTGGGCGAAATGTCATCGGTCTGGCCGATGCGGCCGAGCGGCGATTGCGACTCCGCCCATTTCTGAAAATCACTGCCGACGAAACCGCCCGCGTGAACGCCTTCGGTTTCAATCAGGCCCGGGTTGATGGAATTGACGCGAATTTTTCGCGGACCAAGTTCCTTTGCCAGAACTCCGGTGATGGAATCAACCGCGGCCTTCGTTGCTGTGTACACGGAAGAGTTTGGCGGGTTGATCGTGCTGACGCCCGAGCCGACGTTAATGATGCTGCCGCCTTCCGCGCCGATCAACTTCACGGCTTCGCGGGTGGTAAGCAGCAAACCGAGCACGTTGAGATTGAACTGGCTGTGGAAGAGGTCTTCGGTGACAGCCTCGAGTGGCGCGAACTGATAGATGCCGGCATTGTTCACCAAGATGTTGAGCTTGCCGTAAGCCTTTTTGGTTTCCGCGAAGAGGCGAATTACGTCGGCCTCTTTCGAAACGTTCGCCTGCACGGCGATGGCTTTGCCGCCCTTGGCGGTGATTTCCTGAACGACTTTATCCGCGCCTGCCTTGCTGGAGGAATAATTAACGACAACGGAAGCGCCTTCGGCGCCGAGAGCGATGGCAATCCCAGCGCCTATGCCCTTGGATGCGCCGGTGACGACGGCGACCTGATTCGTAAGCTTGCCCATGATCGAGTTCCTTTCGAGATTTCGTTGGCTCAGATACTTTGACAACCATCTAAATGATGATCGGGCCTGGGGAATGGTTACAGGCGGGTTTCGGGGTTTTTGCAGGGGGCGGAGGTGAGCCAGCGGGGCTAGTACCGTCACTGGCAATTTGCCTGCGGAGTGCTATACTCCGCCTGAAATGCATGCCTTCTGCTGAGGCACGCACGGGATGGGTTCCAACGGAGGTTGCCATGGATGCCATGCAATCGGCGTTTTCGGGGCCGCTGCTTTATCTGTTGATCGTGTGGGGAGTCGTAACCGCCATCTTTCTGCTGCTGATCGCGTGGCGCAGCGTGCTCTCCAGTCATGAAGATGACCAGATCTTCATCGACGCAGCACAAGAGCATATGGCCAGGGAACAGCGCGAACTAATCAAGAAGATCGAGTCGCTGGGTAAGCCGCTGATCATGAGCGGTATTACTTCAGGGGTGCTACTGCTGGTGATTGCTGGGATGTTCGTATACCACGGGCTCAAGAACTTTTAGCGCCTTGGATGCGTCAAAGGCGAGCCGGTGGCGGCTCAAGGCTTTGGTGGTGTAGCCGCAGGGGTCGGTGTCGGCGGAGCGGCCGCCTGGGAAGCTTGAATCAGGGATGTATGGTTATGCACGATGAGCCAGACATCGTTGCGCTTTTCGAAGATCAGCGTAGTTTGCCCGAAGGCGGAAATCGGGCTCCCGTCCACAACCGCTGAATATTCCCACTGATAACAAGCCCAGGCGGTATTGCCGGAAGGCGTAAGGCGGACCAGTGTGTTGCTGCGGTCCATGCGAACCTGCTGGGTGCGGGCGCGTTGCGACTGGTAGCTCATCAGATAATTCGGCCAGCCAACCACGGGCGGCGCCCATGTTCCGTTGACCACATCCACATCGTCGGCGTAATGCGCATGCAATTTTTCAATATCGCCGAGTTGCCAGGCGCCGAGCATTTCGCCGATGGCGGTGTCAATTTTTTGTTCGTCGGGGATCTGGAGGCCTTGCAGCGGGGCTGAAGAAGTGTCGTTATTTTTCTTTTTCTTTTGCGCGCAGGCCGTGGAGGCCATCACGAGGCTTAGAAGCAAGGCAAGTGCGAGAAAGACGATACGGCGCAAGAGGAATTGGTTTCTAGCGGGGTGTTTCGAAAGTCTCATGCTTGGATCACTCTCCAAAAAATTAGGCGCGCTCCGGCGCATTTTGGATGACAGAAGCGCGGAAGAACCCGTTGTGCTGGACAGAGAGAGCATAACGCACGGGGAAGAGGCGCGTGGGCGCGTGTGTCCAGTTGGTTTACCGGGGATTTTCACGATCATTGTGGGGACGGCCTCTGGAGGCCGTCCGTTGCGCCGCGAGAAGTTGAGGCCCTTGGGGAACTCTCGAACCGTCATCCCGAGGCTATCCGACCAGGACAGCTGAAGGATATCAACGTTGGATTCGCGCAGTTCGTTACGGTTGAGATCCTTCGGCCCGCATACGGCGCCCTTCGCGAAAAACGCGCAGTGCAAGCGGTCCTCAGGATGACAGACGCGCGTTAAGAACTTGCCCCAGTTTGCAGTGGATCATGTAGCGGCGGCCTTTCGAGGCCGGCGCTTTCGTGCGGTCACTATTTTTGCGAGGCACTGAGCAGATTGACGAAGAGACGGTAGGCGCCGGGGACGCCGTCGGGAAGCTCGCGAAAGAACGCGAAGCCGGTATAAATGTAAACGCCTTTGCCATAGTCGCGTGTAAACCAGGCTGCCATTCAGATCCGATTCGCCGGGATCGTGCATGGCCAGCAGCGGCGTGTATTTGGCGTCGAAATCGCTCCAGTAATAGAGTCCGCGTTCCTGCACCCAATTCTGGAAATCGGCTTCGGTGATTTTGTTGGGCCAGTTGAGGAGGCGGTCGCCGGGCTTGAGAAATTTCACTTCGGCGTTTTCATCCGTGGTGCGCGGCGTGGGATTGCCGATGGTGGCGTGGTAGGGAGCGGGAAGGAATTTGTTCCACACGAAGTCGCGATTGTATTGCACCACCAGCGTGCCACCGCCTGAGACGTAATCAAGCAGGCGCTTGTTCGCGCTGGCGAGTTCGGGGCGGAGTTCATAGGCGCGGACGCCGACAACGATAGCGGAATATTTCGAGAGGTCGCCAAAGGTGATTGCGTTGGCGTCCAGCATTTCGACGCTGATGCCCAGCCGCTCAAGCGCTTCGGGGATTTTTTCGCCCTCAGCGGAAATATAGCCGATGTGGAGATTCGCGGGGACACTGATGTCGAAAGCGTGGACAAGGGTTTGCGCGGGCTCGCTCCAAAGAATGGTGGGCATGGTGGGGAGAGGATCCAGCGAGGTGGAGAATTTTTCGTCGCCACGCTTGGCGTACGCGGTGATCGTATAGTTGCCGGCGGCAAGGTTGGCGGGCGGTGTAACGGTGAGCTTGGCGTACTGGTCGCCAGTGCCGCCGAACGTCAAGTCAACAGGTGCACTTGCGGTGAAGCCGTCGGCCGGTTGTAGGCCCACAGAGACTGTTGCGGATTTTGTGGAATAGGAATGCACGCGCAGGAAGATATCGTAGGGTTTGCGAGCGGTGTTCAGGACAGCCACGAATTGATCCGGGTCCACTTTTAACGTATACGCGGGAACAATGCGTAGCGGCACAAGGCTCGCGCTGACAGAGGAGGCCTGGACACTGACGACGGGCGTGCTGATTCCTAATACGAATTCCGGATGGTTTCCGATGGTCAAATTCGTATAAACATGCTCTGCCGAGTCAACAGCGCTTATGGGGCTAACGGGATTTTCAGATGGTTGAGTTTTTTTTGAAAGCTGAAGAGTAAACGTATCGCCGTCGTGAACACCTGCAGCATTTTCAGCGAAAGTATCCGGCTCCGGCCATGCGAAAAGCCGACCCTTAAGAGAACAGGGAATGCCGTCTCTGCAACGGAAGTGAACCACGAGCTTAATTGGTTCGCCGATTATTGCATCGGGACTCTGAGACTCAGCTCTGAAGTCAACTCCCGCGGCCAACTCCAATGCCTTGTACAGCGCCAAACGAGTTGGGTTCGCGTTTTCCTGGACTTCGAATTCAGGAGTAGAAGCGAGATTCGTCCGGGGAATCACTGCGTTGACTGCTAGCATCGCTTGCTCGAGGTCTTCGACCGCTTTCGCCCAATCCAAGAGCTGAACGGCCTGCTTCGCTTCCAACAGCTTGCTATCAGCAACTTTCAGTTTCTCACAGAGGTTCTGATTCTTTTCGCAGCCCAAAGGGCGCGCCAATTGAAGAAGCCCTTCCTGCAAAATTGCGGGATCAAGCTTGCTGCCGTCTTCGGGGATCAGGCCGATTTGGCGGCGGAGGAATGGAGAGTTGATGAAGCCCGGGATGCCCTGGGTGCGGTGATTCAGGAAGGCGTCGAGACCTATTTCACGCCAGGATTTTCCATAGAGGGGAGAAATTTCATCAATGGGGAGAATGTAGCCTTTGGGATTGTCGCTGCCGCGTTCGACGTCAAGAATTTTTACACCGCTTCCGGCGTTATCCCAGACGGGGAACTGCGGATCGGGAAGATATTTTGGATCGGCGGCGAACTTCACCGCTTCGGGAGTCCAGAGACCGGCGGTCTGATGGTGGCCGTGCCCGGAATGGACGCCGCCCCAGCCGTTGATGACGATATTGGGGCGGAATTTCCGAATGACGCGCACCATATCCTGCATTACGGCGTCGCCCCAGATTCTTTCCGTTTCTTCTGGAGTCTTGGAATAGCCGAAATCCTTGGCACGGGTGAAATAGAGTTTCACGCCGTATCCCCGCGTGGCCGCGAGGAGTTCCTGCGTGCGGATCAGGCCGAGTTGCGGCGCTTGTTCGGGGCCCAGCGCGTTCTGACCGCCCTCGCCGCGAGTAAGCGAGAGCAAAGCTACATCCGCATGCAAGCCGCGCGCGAGATAGGTGAGGGCAGCGGCGGATTCATCGTCGGGATGCGCCGTGATGTAAAGGATGCGCGTGGTGACGCGGGCGGCGTCGATGGCCTCAATGGTTTCAGGAAGGCCAGGACCGGTGCCAGGGGCGGGAGGAAATTGCGCGCGAGAGGAGAGGGGGAGGAGCGCGGCGAGGAGTAGAGTGATCGTCAGGCGGGTGCGAGTCAAAAGGCCTCCGTTCGTTCCGTTGGGCGAAGATGTTTACGTTGAGATCCTTCATGCATCCTTGTCGGATGCGCTCGGGACGACAGGCTATACATCCACCTCAACCGGCGCTATTTCGCCGAAACTTCTTCCTTCGCCGCGGCAAAGGGCCATTGTCGCATTCCGCGTGTCCAAACCAAAAACGCAATCACGCCGAGCCCAATTTCCAGCAGACCCCACTTTCGAACGGAGCCGGTTTGCCAGAACAGCCATCCCCACGCCAGCATGGTGAGCACCGCCGGCACCGGGTAGAGCCACATTTTAAACGGCAGCTTTTCGGAACCTAATCTACGCCGCAGCAGCATCACGCCAACGGCCTGACCGATGAACTGCACGAGCAGGCGCATCGCCAGAATCGCCGCGATCGCGGTTTTCAATCTCAAGGTCAAGCTGAACGCAAAGGACATAGCGCCCAGAAACAACAAGGAGACGTACGGAAAATGCTTCGTCGGGTGAACGCGAGCAAAAATCGGCAGGAAGTTGCCGTCCAGCGCGGCGGAATATGGAACGCGTGAATATCCCAGGAGAACGGAAAATACGCTGGCCATGGCGATCCACAAAACCATTGCGGTGGCGAAGTGAGCGGCGGCGTGCCCATAGATTCGCTCGACGAAAAGACTGGCCAGGAATGGCGAATTCTGCGCCTCCCGCCACGGCACCACTCCCAGAAAACTGGTCTGCATCGCCAGATACAGAATCGTGATTCCCGCGATGGACAGGAAAATTCCGCGGGGAATATTTTTTTCCGGATCGCGGATTTCTCCACCAAGATGGCAGATGTTGTAATAACCGAGGTAACTGTAAATCGTGCTGACCATCGCCGCACCCAGCCCCGCAAACCAGACGGAAGAAAGCTGAAACGCGCCGGGAGGAAAATCGAACGCGAGTTTGGGATCGAAGTGGCGGAAGCCTCCCCATATCAGCCAGAGCATCGTGGCAACAACACCGATCCAGAGGAGAACGGAAATCTTGCCGATGGTGGTGATTTTGCGGTAGAGCAGCAGCACAAGTACGACGACAAGCCCGCCCGAAAGCGCCTTCGCCTCCCATTTGTTGAATGGGTAGATATAGGTGGCGTAGTTGGAAAAGCCGATGGCTGCTGATGCCACGGTAAGCGGCGCCTGTATCAGGGTCTGCCATACGAACAAGAAAGACATCAGGCGACCCCACTTGCCGGGGCCATAGGCTTCGCGAAGGAATACGTAAGAGCCGCCGGCTTTTGGCATGGCAGCGCCGAGTTCGGACCAGACAAAACCGTCGAGGGTGGCGAGAAGCGCGCCGGCGAGCCACGCGATTAAGGCTTGCGGGCCCCCCATGGCTTTGATAACCAGGGAGCTGACCACGAACGGACCGATACCAACGATCTCGATCATGTTCAGCGCGACAGCCTCTTTGAGGCCGAGGCCGCGTTCGAGGGCCGGTTGGGAGGGTCCAAGGTTGTGGTTTTCTGGAGGAGAGGGCATGCGCTGGGAGAATAACAAATGAGCGGGGGGGGGGTGGCCGATCTGAAGTTCGCCACTACGAATTTTTGTTTGCCGACCTGAAGGTCGGCCAACAGGCAAGAACTGGGCGTTACACTTTTTTTGGGCGCGGCGGTGCGATGACGGCTTACACTCGTACAACGGAGGGCGTGGACCTGCCTTGGCTCTCCGTTTCATCATGAAACGAATTTTTCTTGTGCTGGCGCTGGCAGTGTGTGTATCGCGCGTGGGGCTGGCCGGCTCCAACGCAGGGAATCTTGTTTTGCTGCCCGGCACGCAAGCGATTCTGGATCACATATATTCGGGGCGCGGGGACTTGGCGATTCCGGAGGCGCAAGCCCTGCAGCGAGCGCAGTCGTCGCATCCCTTGGGGTATCTGCTGGAGGCGGAAGCGCGCTGGTGGGAAATCTGGTGCACGGCGTCCGAATACAAATATGGCATGACCATGCCGCGGCACAAAGACAAACAGACCTCGGATCAACAATATTTGGATCTAGCGGCAAAAGCCGAATCCCTTGCGGCCGCCAGCTTGGCGCAGCAGGAAACCGCGGAAATGCACTTTTACGCGGGGATGGCGGAAGCGCAGACTGCGCGGATGTACGCGATGCGAGGAGAGAATCGCGCGACCGCGCGCGAGGGCGTTCGGGCACGGGAGCACCTCCTGCGGGCTCTTGCGCTCGATCCAACGCTCTCCGACGCCGATTTCGGGCTGGGACTCTACAACTATTACGTGGATACGCTGTCGACGGCCGCGCGGGTGTTGCGTTTTTTCATGGGCATTCCCGGCGGTTCAAAGGAAGAGGGCATCCGGCAGTTGCGGCAGGCGATGGAACACGGGGAGATTACCTCCGCGGAAGCGCGATTTTACCTGGCCATCAATCTTCATAATTACGATCAAAAATACGAAGAAGCGCTGCAGGTGATCACCCCACTGGTGGAAAAATATCCCGAAAATCCGATCTTCCTGCTGGCGCGCGGGGATATTTACGGAAAGCTGGGAAGAAAAGCGCAGGCGATTGCGGATTACCGCGCGGCAGAGAAGGGGCAGTTTGCCAGCCAGGAATGCCGGGAGAAGATCGAGCAACTGGCGCAGAAGGCGCTGGCATCTCAGGGGGCGGAAAATCCGCCGGGCGGCCAGTGAGTGGGCTACTCGCCGCTTTGTCTGCGGCTCCGCCTGGGCCATAATAGATAACTGGGTTTGCGGACCGGAGTGGAGTAGCCGGGTCTCAGGGATAACTGGGGCGCGGTCAACGCGGCCACGCGTTTCTGCATCTCAAACCACACAGCCAGGCGGAATGCGATTCTCTCCGCAACGGGGAGAAGCCGGCACACTTGTGAGTCTCAGGAGAAGGAATTATATGAAGGGGTTTCGGACAGCGGTGGCTGTCGCAAGTTTGGCGTTTGGCTGGTTGGCCGGATGCAATGATAATAACACCTCCATCCAGTACAACACCGGGGCGACCTTGCTCAATATCTCGCCGACGGGGCTGTCTGCGGGAGGTACAGATTTTCTTTTGACCGTGAATGCGTCTCAGTTTAACGGCTTTAACAGCACCACGGTAATTCAGTGGAATAACAGCAAGCTGCCGACAACCTTCGTGGACGTCACTACGCTGACCGCCACGGTGCCCGCAAGCCTGCTGGCAAAACCCGGGGTGGCCTACGTCAACACGCTGACATCGCAATCGGGCAGCGGGCAAAACGGTCTTTCGAATACCTTGGCCTTCAATATTTATGGTGCGCCGAACCCGGTTCCTACGATTACCTCAATCTCGCCAGACACCGCGCCGGCTTGCGGAACCAGTTGCGGCAATGCCTCGCTGAACATCACCGTAACCGGAACGAATTTTCTTTCCACCTCGAATAATGGCGGGTCGCTGGTGACCTTTCAGGATAGATTGACCACGCAACAACAGCCGACGGCGCTGACGATCTCCAGCATTTCGGATTCGGAGATCAAAGCGACGATTCCGGGCGCCTATCTTGCTAACGATGATATCGGGTTGATCCAGGTTCTGAATCCCCAGAACGGACTCTGCACCAAACCGGCGTGCCTGCCCTTGGTGGGCGGTGGACCAAGCAATACCATGGTGTTCACCATCGGCGCCGGCTTAGCCCCCGCGATTGCGGAAGAGACTCCGGCGATCAGCCAGGATGGGCGATACGTGGCCTACGCTTCGCAACAGAATCAGGTGAACCAGATTCTGCTGAAGGACACTTGTGTGGGAGTGGCGAATGGATGCACGGCAAACACGCGCGTGATTTCCGCGACAGCGGATGGCACGCCGGGAAACGCGGACAGCCACAATGCAGTGATTACGCCGGATGGAAGATACGTCGCGTTCAGCTCGGCCGCGACCAACCTGGTGGAAGGCGCGCCGGCGGGGCGGCAGATTTTCCTTCGAGATACATGTATCGGCGCGGACAATTCATGCAAGCCCTCAACCACGCTGATTTCGAAAGACGCGGACGGTGCCTTGAACGGGACCGAAAGCATTTTGCCTTCGATCAATACAACGGGAAGATATGTCGCTTTTGTGGCGATCACGCCAAGTGCAAACTCGGCGCGCGTTGCGGGGCCGCCCCCTAATTTGGCCGCTTCACCGAACAGCGGACTGCGGCAAGTCTTCGTGCGCGATACCTGCCTGGGTGAGGCTAACTGCACACCGAAGACGACACGCATTTCGATGTCGCCGGGCGATGCGCCTGGGAATGGGGCAAAGCCTGCTGGGCCGGCGATCAGCGGGCAGGCCAAGCAGATTGCGCTGAGCGATGGAAAGACCGCGACGCTGCTTACGCCCACAGTGAAAGTGGACGACAACGTGGTTGTGGCGGTTCCGAAGGATCAGTGAGGGAAGTGAGATTCCTCGACGGAACTATTCTTAAGTTGGATTAGGAAAAGCGGAAGGAGCACTGCCGCGTTCCAAGAAAAAGAGCGTCCCGATGAAACCGGGACGCTCTTTTTGTTTGGGGTGCGCTCTGGAAGAAAACCTATCCCATGAAGCCAAGATTACTGGCCGTGAAATTCGCCAGATTCGGGAAAACCGCCGGCAAGTCCGATGCCTGCACGCCGAACCACGTGGCGAGCGTGGCTGCATATTGATCGAGGGCCGTAGTGGGAATCCAGCGGCCGTTGTTGCCCGCGTCGTCCGGCCCGCCAAGGGCCAACGTTGGGAATGTTCCATACACGTTGTTGCCCTTGACGGCGCCGCCCAGGACGAGTCTGATGGCTGCCCCAGGCGTGGTCTGTGCCGCCGTTGGTGCCGGGCTGCAACGTGCGGCTGAATTCCGAAAGCGTGAACGTAGTGACCTGGTTGGCAACGCCGAGTTCCTGTGTGGCTTGATAAAAAGCGGACATAGCCTGGCTGAGCTTGCTCATCAGGTCGATTTGCTGTGGCAGTTGATCACTGTGCGTGTCGAAGCCGCCATAAGAGCAGAAGAAAATCTGCCGGCCCATGCCGAGCGCGGCGCGGGTGGCAATCACTTGCGCGACCTGTTTGAGTTGCTGTGCGAGATAGCTCGTCGGAAAGACCGTTTGCAGCGGCGAAATATTTTTCAGGGCGTCGGCAAGCACAACGCTGTATTGCACGGCCTGGCTGGTGACGGAGTTTGCGGATTGCACCAGAGAGAGGCCGTTGTCGAAGGTCAGCAATTGCTGGGTAGCCAGAAAACGGGCCTGGGCAGCCGCGGAGGAATCGAAACCCTGCAGGCCGGGGGTTTGCCCGGGATTCATTGTAAAGGGACGCGTGACATCTCCCGTGGCGAAGACGGTGTTGCCGGAGACGGAGAGCACGGGCGGGAATTGCGCGGCGGAGTTGAACGACGATTGGACCTTGTCGGCAACTTTGCCGGCCCAACCGGCGTTGGGTGTGCCCATCAACTGCGCGCTCTGCCATTGATCCTGCTGGTCGGAGTGGGAATACAAATTTTCGGGAAGATTCTTATACTGCTGATAGGTCTGCTGCGTGGTCGGCTGCACGAGGGTGCCGACGTTGGCGAGCACGGCGAGCGTCTGCTGGTTGTTAAAGAAGGATTGCATCTCCGGCATGCTGGGGTGCAGGCCATAGGCGGCCTGATTTCCGACTTGCAGCGGCAGCAATTGCGTTTGTGGAATGGCCAGCGTTGCGCGCGTCTGCTGGTAAGCAGTGTAACGCGAATCGATCGGGACGACCATGTTGTTGGAGTCGTTGCCGCCGAACATGAAAATGCAAACCAGCGCCTTGTAATCGGTGGCGCCCTGGGCAAGCGCGCTGACCAAACCGAATTTGCTGAGGCCGCCGAGCAAGGAAGCCCCTGCCGCGGAACAGCAGGCCAGCCGCATGAAGTCTCTTCGTGAGTGTGGATTCATCGTCGTCTCCTATGCGCGCTAGTGCTGAACCTGGTACATCGAAGAAGAGGTGACCAGGTAGATGGCGGCCTGGGCCTGCCCCTTCGTATCCCCGGCATCCACCGTGTTTACAGCCGTGAGAATGGTTTGCCGCATCGCGTCTGGCATGGTGCCGTGCAGGAAAAGTGTATTCAGCCAGTCCATCATCTGGTCTGGAGTGCCAGCGTTGGTGACCGGAGAAAAATCAAATTTGGTATTGGAACCGACGGCGCCGTAAACGACGTCGTCTATGAAATTGGCGCGGGAGAGGCTGGAGTTGGTATCGAAGATGGCAAACTCCGGTCCATTTAGTGCGGTGCCAGGAATAGGACTGTCCGGCGGGAAAAAATTGAACACCGTGGCCGGGAAGAAAATGCTTTGCTCCATGTTGTTGCCTTCATACGGAAGGCCAGCGGCGTCCGACTGCCCGTGGAAGGCGCGGAGGACGCTCGCTTCCATCACGACGGGCTCGCGGAGCTTGCCGTCGGTGGCCACGGCGGTGTTGGGGTCGTCGCCGCGGCGCGCTTCGGGATCCAGCAGGATAGCGGCGATGGTGGCCTGCATGTCTCCGCGCTGTCCGGTGCCGTAGCCATTGAACGTGCCCGTGTTGAAAGCCTGTGCTACGCGCTGAATATAGGCGGGGCTGGGGTTGCTGGTGACCAGCCGCAGAATCAGCTGGCGCGCGACGAACGGCCCGACGTTCGGATGATTGAAGATGATGGTGAGCGCGGAATTGAGATCGTTGGCCGAAGTCTGGCCTGCTGGAATTGCCTGGCCAAGCAGGGTTTTTGTTTCCATGTCGTGGTTGGAATCCACGGCCACCATCGGCCCCCCGTAATATTGCGGATTGTGTTTCTGCGGAGCGCCGCCCGGCATCACAGGATAGGTCCAACCGGTGAACGCCAGGCCGAGAGCCATAACATCGTCTTGCGTATACGTGGGAACTGGATTTCCGCTGGCATCGAGGACGGGAGAACCATCGGGATTGAGTTGATTCAAGCCAAGGCAGAAGAGCTGCATGATTTCGCGGGCATAATTTTCGTTGGCGTGTTGGCCCACTGCCGGCTTGTCGTTATTCACCATGTCGAGGTAGTTGCCCATTGCGGGAGTCAGAGTAACGTCCTTCATGATGTTGAAGTAGTTGGTGAAGGCATCCTGATCGAGTGTGGTGAGGTAGTTGGTGTAGCCGGTGGAGTCGGAGACTTTGTCGCCAGCGACGACCCACAGTTCGTTCAGGGCGAAGGAGACCCGGCGGCGCAGTTGATCGCCACCCATTGCCGCATTCAGAAAAAAGGGCTGCTGGAGATTGTAGACAGAGGGATTGATCGCGGCATTGAACGTGGGATAGATCGTGGTCGGAGCCGCAAACTCGCTCTGGAGATAAAGATCGAATCCAAGCTCTTCCACCTGATTCAGCGATTCGGTGTTTGGTCCGAAGGAGCTTTGTTCGAGGAAGCGGTCTGCCGCCGCGGCGTTGACAGGCGAGCCGTTGGCAGTGACGCTGACGCTTGCGGAGGCGGAACCTCCGCCGCCGGGCGCGGGATTGTTGATGGTGATGGAAACGTTGCCCGGAGTGGCCCCAGTGCCGATGGCGGTGATGAGATCCGGCGTCGCGTAGAGTACCTTCAGTTGCTGTCCGCCGAAGCTGACCGTGGAAGTGTTCACAAAGCCGCTGCCATTCAGAGAAATTTGAAACGCACCCGGACCGATGGTGGCGGGGGAAACAGTGTCGAGCGTGGGCGCGGGATTTTGCAACGCGACCGTGGCGCTCCCGGATTTCGTCGTGTCGGCCTCGCTCACAGCGGAGACTGTGACGGAGTTCCCGTTCACCAGGTTGTCCGGCGCTACGTAGATACCGTCGGTGCTGATGTAGCCCACCTGACGGTCGCCACCCATGATGCCGTTCACTTCCCAGGTGACCGTGGTGTCCGTGGCTCCAGTGACCGTGGCGGCGAAAGTTTGCGAGCCGCCGGCAACCTTCAGCGTGGTGCTGGCGGGCGCAACCTTCACGGAGATGTTCGAATTCGGCTGGGTGATCAAAAGGTTCAGCGCGTTGGAGGGACCAGAGCCCGGATTTGGATTCACCACGGTAACCGGGATATTGCCTACCTGGCTGGCCGTAAGCGTGGTGGTGGCAGTGAGCTGCGTGGCAGAAACGTAAGTGGTGGTGAGCGTCTGCCCGCCGAGATGGATTGCCGCACCATTAAGAAACGAAGATCCTGTCACCGTGATGGTTGCAGCGCCGATCGTGACGGATAACGGATTTACCTGGGTGAGAACGGCCAGCGGATTCTCCAACGTGACCGCGGAATTTCCCGAGGCAGTCGTGTCCGCCACGCTCGTGGCGGTTACCTGAATGCCATTGGGGCTTGGCACCGCGGATGGCGCGGTGTAGATACCGTTTGCCGTGATATAGCCAAGTGTGAAGTTGCCGCCGGGCACGCCGTTCACGGCCCAGGTAACCGAAGTGTTGGAGTTTCCAGAAACCGCGGCTGCGAATGGCTGCTGCAATCCGGCGCGCACGGAAGCGGTCACGGGTGTCACGTCCACGGTTGTGCCACTTTTTGTAATTAGCGCGGTGAGAATGTTTGAGGGGATCGTACCAGGGTCCGGGTTCGTCACCGTGATATTGACGCTGCCGACCTGGCTGAGCGTTGCCGACCCGGTGGCCGTAAGCTGCATCGAAGAGACGCGCGTGGTAGTCAAAGCCGTAGTGCCGAGATAAACCACGGCGCCGGGGGCAAAGTGTAAACCAGTGAGATTTATGCTGACCGCGCCGACACCAAACGTCATCGGCGTGCCGCTGCTAAGCTGAGGAACTGGATTTTGCAGCGTGATCGTGGCCGAGCCGGATTTGGTGGAATCCGAGGCTTCGGCCGCCGTGATGGTAATAGCATTATTTGTGGGAGGAAATTCGGGCGCCGCGTACAATCCGGTGGCGCTGATGGTGCCGGTGGCCGCGGATCCCCCCAGGACGCCGTTGACCGACCAGATTAAAGCTGGATTCGAGCCGTCGCTGGTAGTTGCCGTGAATTGTTGGGAAGACGTTCCGCGCACACTCGTGCCGGTTGGATTGACGGCCAACGTGAAGCCATGAGTGCCTCCGCCGGTGTCGTGGACCAGTTCCGAACAGCCGGAAAGGCCAATAGCGAGAAGCAGCGGAAAAAGAAGGCGTATGCGATTCACTGCAGTCTCTCCCTTACCGTGAAGCGAATCCGAGGAGCAAAATCCCGCAAGGAGTCTCAAGGTTGCGGGATTTTGCTCCTATTTGGCTCTGGCGACTGGCTGGACTGGTTGGGTAAGAGTAGTGTCCAAAGAGAAAAGAGACTACTGACCAGCGGGACAGAATCGGGGTAGCTGGTCGTGTGTACTTCAAGTGTTACAAAGTGGAATCGTGGGAATTAGGTGGAGGGACGACTGGGCTGCATGGCACAGAAATCTCTCGCTTCAGAAGAGGCTGGCTTAAAAAACCAGCGCTTGTATCTACATGGCAGAAGGAGGAAGAAAAGTTAGTTGAAGCGAACGCGGATATCGGGGCGCTTTTCCAAACGTACCGAATCCACAAAACGCACCTGGCGCTCATCGAACGTGAGAATCATGGATGAAGTGCGGATTCCTTCGCCGAAGAATCGCACCCCCTTCAACAAATTACCGTCGGTCACGCCGGTGCAGGCAAAGATGATTTTCTTGCCCGGGGCCAGGTCTTCGGTGTCGTAAATGCGCTTGGCGTCGGCAACGCCCATTTTCGCCAGGCGTTCGGCGTCTTGCGGCTTGCCGATGACCAGGCGTGCCAGGATCTGCCCGTTGAGGCAGCGTAACGCGGCAGCGGTCAATACGCCTTCTGGCGCGCCGCCCGTGCCCATCACCATGTGAACGCCGGTGCCGATCACAGCAGCAGAGATGCCCGCGGAAAGGTCGCCGTCTCCAATCAGCCGGATGCGTGCTCCCACGGCGCGGATTTCGGAAATAAGTTTTTCGTGGCGCGGCCGATCCAGAACCATCACCACCAGATCTTCGACGTCGCGATCCAGGCGCTTGGCGACGGAGCGCAGATTGTCCGCCGGCGGAGCGTCGAGGTCCACCGCGCCCTTGCAGGAAGGCCCGACGACGATTTTTTCCATGTACAAATCAGGAGCATGCAGCAGGCCGCCCTTTTCACTGGCGGCAAGCACGGCGATGGCGTTCGGCGCCCCGGTGGCGCAGAGATTGGTGCCCTCCAGCGGATCCACGGCGATATCCACGGAAGGAAACAGCGCTTTGGGAGCGTGCGTGGCAAGGCCCACCTTTTCGCCGATATAAAGCATGGGCGCCTCGTCGCGCTCGCCCTCACCGATGACAATGGTGCCGTCCATTTCCACCTGATCCATGGTGCGGCGCATCGCTTCCACGGCAACTTCGTCGGCCTTGTGGCGATCACCAAACCCCATGGTGCGGGCGGCGGCGATGGCGCCATTCTCGACCACTCGAAGAAATTCCAGGCTCAGTTGCTCTTCCATGTTGGGCGCCCTCCGCGGACGCTGATGCTCGGCAAACTGCAGCTCAAACTCAATTGGGGTGATGGAAGCGAAGGAACGAACTCGCGATCCACAATGGGCGCTGAACCACCGGCTGGAACGTTATTGTACCTGCTCTTTGGACGGAAGTGCACGGATCATCGCGTTTATAAGATTCGGATCGGTAAACTCGGTCATGTCGCCGGGATGCTTGCCGGCCACGGGCAGCAGGCGCGCGGAAAGCGGCTTGTTCCATTTAACGGAGAGTGTGGCGACATCGCCAATGATGCGGGCAAGATCTTCGACGGTAGTGTCACCCGGCAGCGGAATCGTATCGAGCCCCGTGGCGCAGACAGCGGAATAACTGAGCAGTGAGTCCAGCGAAAGCCTGCCTTGATTCCAGCGCTCGGCGAGGAGCGGATCTTCCAGAACCGGCAGCATGATTCCCGAATAACCGGTGCGGCGCGCGCCGATATCCTTGAGCGCGGAAGTGATGGTGCCAACGGCGGTCAGGGTCCCGCTGGAGCCGAGAGGTTGGCGCGAGATCGTTTCAATAGCCGCGCCGATAGAGGCATCTTGCGAAGGGGCGGGGGAAAGGTCCTGGCCCATATAGTTCCAGCCCTGCTCGCGATCCACGCGTTGCGCGAGATCTTGCACGTCAAAGGCGACGTTGAAGAAGGTGTCAATAATCTGGCGGCGCGCGGTGGCCAGATCGGGGGCGTTTTCGGCGGCCATGGCAACCAGTCCGGCGGAAGCCAGGCCTACGGAAAACTGGTGGCCGCTCCCGGCGTGATAAGCGGCGGGGAAAAACGGCGAATAAGGCGGCACGTTGGCGCTGGCGGCAAAACGAAAATTGCCCTCGCTGTGCTCGGTGCTTGTGGAAAGTTTTTTCATCACGCGGGCGGCGGCGTTAACCGCGGGCCAGTTGATGCCTGCATCGTTGGTGACCACCAGGCTGCCAAAAATATTTTTGGTGTTTTGCAGCACGGCCGCGAGAAGATCGGCCTGCGCATCCCCATCGTCGCCCGCCAGAAAAGCTGGTCCGATATTCAAGCGGACCCTATATTGCTGGGCCAGGCCGTCGAGATTTTTAAACAGGCGAACAGCGTCATCGGTGGAAAGGCCGCTGGTGTATTGCGGAAAGGGCTGCGTGGCGATGCGCAGCGTATCCACGGTGTAGCCGCGCGATTCAAAAACAGTTTGCGCGTAACCGAGAAATTTGGCGGTCTCGGCAATCTGCAACTGGTATTGCGTGCGGTCCAGATTGATGAACGCAGTGATGGCGCGCACGTGAGGTTTGGGAGTGGCGGGAGGTTTCGCGGGGGCCGCCGTCTGGGCCAAGATGCCTGGAACCACGGCGGAGAGCAGTCCAAGAATTAAAGCGAAATGGCGGATGGAGTTTTTCATGTAGTTCACATAAACGCGGAGATGCCGGTGATTTTTTCGCCGATCACCAGCTTGTGGATGTCGTTGGTGCCTTCGTAGGTGAAGACGCTTTCGAGATTGTTCATGTGGCGCATGATGCAGTAATCATCCACGATTCCGTTGGCGCCGAGAATGTCGCGCGATTTGCGCGCGGTCTCCAACGCGATGGCCACGTTGTTCATTTTCAGCATGGAAATGTGCGAGGGGTCCACCTTACCCTTGTCTTTCAGGCGGCCCACGTGCAGCGCAAGAAGTTGCCCCTTCACGATCTCCGTGATCATCCATGCGAGCTTTTCCTGCACGAGTTGATGCGACGCGATGGGTTTGTTGGCGAATTGTTTCCGCGTCTTGGCGTATTGCAGCGCGGTGTCGTAGCAGGCCATGGCCGCGCCAATTGCGCCCCAGCCGATCCCGTAGCGCGCTTGATTCAGGCAGCTCAGTGGTCCGCGCAAGCCGGTGACGCCGGGCAGCAAATTTTCCTCGGGAATCGCGCAATCGCTGAATGCGAGGCCGGAAGTGACGGACGCGCGCAGCGACCATTTGCCGTGAACATCCCAGGTCTTGAAGCCCGGGCGTTCCCTTTTCCACCAAAAACCCGCGAACCTTTTCGTCCTCGCACTTGGCCCAGACAACGGCGACATCGGCGAGCGAGCCGCTGGTGATCCACATTTTTTCACCGTTCAGGATGTACTGGTTGCCCTTTTTCACCGCTCGAGTCAAGCATGCCGCCAGGATTCGAGCCGAACTGCGGTTCCGTGAGTCCGAAGCACCCGATAGCGTTGCCGGATTGCAGGCGCGGCAACCATTTCTCTTTTTGCGCGTCGCTGCCGAATGCATGGATGGGATACATCACCAGCGAGCCCTGCACGGAGACAAAGCTGCGTAGACCGGAATCGCCGCGCTCGAGCTCCTGAGTCATCAGGCCATAGGCGACGTTGGACATGCCGGCGCAGCCATAGCCGTGAAGATTGGCGCCGAAAAACCCGAGTTCGCCGAGCTGCGGGACCAGGTGCTTGGGAAACGTGCCTTCGCGGCTGTGCTTTTCAATAATGGGGATGATTTCGTTGTCCACGAACTGGCGGGCGGTCTGGCGGACAAGTTTTTCTTCGTCGTTCAGCAGGGAATCGAAATCAATGAAATCCACACCAGCGAATGAGGGCATGAAAAATCCTTCGTGCCGCGGAAGGCGCGGCGAAGAAAGTGTAGCAAGGCGTTCGCGGGGGCGGCAAGAAAACGCGGCGCGGGAGCAGGTACACTAGGAGCAGAGTGGAAAGGATCGTGGACGTGGCGAAACGCGCGGTGCGCAAGGTGAATCCGGAGATTCTGGTTTTTGATGTGGATGGCGTGTTGATTGACGTGAAGGAGACGTTCTGGCGCTCCGCGCTGCAGACGGTGGAGAAGCTGACAGCGAAAAAGGGGACTTGGAAGGAACTCCACCAGTGGAAGCGGCAACCCGGAAACAACGACGATTGGATGATGGTTTCGCGCTGGGCAACGGCCTGGGGCGTACCCACGACGTACGAACAGGCTCGCAAGGCGTTTCAACCGTTTTATTGGGGGAGCAACGGCAAACCGGGAAACGTGGCCAAGGAAATATGGCTGGTGACCCCGAAGCTGGTGGAAAAGTGGGCGCGGCGGCGAGAGTTGAACCTGTTCACCGGGAGAACGCGAAAGGAATTCACCTATTCGTTTGAGCGCTGGTCGGCGTCAAAGCATTTTCGCAGCGTGGTTACGATGGATGATGCCCGGAAAAAGCCGTTTCCAGACGGCTTGTACGCGATTCTGCGCAAGCGCGATCCGAAAAGTGCGCTGTACCTGGGCGACAACGTGGATGACGCACTGGCGGCGCAGGCCGCGGGCGTGCCGTTTATGGCGATCTTGCCCAAGGGCGTGCCGGACTACCGTCAGCGCGCCAAAAAATTCCGCGAACTGGGCGCCCTGAAGCTTCTCGAACGCGCCAGGGACCTCGACCGCCTGCTAGTTTGATCGGTCTCTCCTGCGATCCAGTTCTCACCATCGCTCTACCGCATCGTGACACTGTCAGCCTGAGGAGCGCCTTTCGCGACGAAGGACCTCATCGGATACACCATGCAAACCGTAAAAGTTGAGATGCTTCAGTCCGCAAAAGGCGCGGGATTCAGGATGACAACGTGTGGGTGGTGCGGGAGTGAGCGAGCGATAGCGAACCCTGGAAGTAAAGCTTCAACCACGGCCCCCGCCGATCAAGGAAGACGAATTCTACTTTGGAGGGAGTAAGATGGGTTTTGCTTTGAACTCAGGCGCGGCCCGGAACGAAGACCAGACACAACCCGGGAACTTCCGCGGGCGTCTGAAGGAATGAATCCGTTGGGCTCCGCAATGCGGGGCCGCTCAGGAAAGAGGGTCATGAAGGCATTCGGGAGAGCGTTGGTTTTCGGCGGAGTGGCAGCGTTGCTTGGTAGCGCGGCGGGTGCGCAGGCGCCCCCAGGGCCGATTACGCCGCCTCCGGGCGCGGAAGTAGAAGCACCGCGTACTCCCCCTCCGCCGCGCATGGCCCCACGCAAGAATATTTTGGGCGCTTGGCGCTTGAACCGCGACGAAAGTGACGATCCCAAGGCCCGAGCAAACCAGCGAAAAGTGAATGATCAGAACTCGAATCATAGCGGCATCGGGCGGCCGCAAATCGGATTTCCTGGTGGAGGAATCGGCGGGCCCGGAACAGGCGGCGGGCAACATCCTAACGGCGGATCGCAAAAGACCACACCAGAAGACAAGGAACGGTACCAGGAATTGATCGACCCCTCGGTACGACTGCGGCTGGAGCGAAAGGGCGAAGCCGACCCCGAAGTGACCATGTTTGGCGATCAGGGGCGCAAGACGATTTTCTACACGGACGGGAAAAAGCCCGACGTATCCGCCGGCGTAGGCGTCGACATTGCCGAAGCCCGCTGGGACGGCACCAAGTTGGTGAGCGACGCGCAATTGCCGAAGAAAGGCTCGATGCGTCGCACGTATGAACTATCCTCAGACGGGTTGCAGTTGTATGAAGAGGTGGAACTGGTGACCGGGAAAGACAAAAATCCCGCAACATTTCGATATGTATATGACGCAGTAGCCAGCGAGGATTACTAGAGTCGGAAATTGGAGCGCGGGAGCCCGGGCTCCCGCTTTTGAGATCTAGACCTCAGCACCCAAACGAATTCTTGAGAGCATCTTCCCCGTGAAAGCGGAAGCTTCGCTTCCGCACTCCAAATTATTCCTTCAACTTAGGCAGGGCCTGCTGGAGATCGGCAATCAAATCGTGTGTTGATTCCAGGCCGATGTTCAGGCGCACAATGCGGTGATCGTAAGGCGGCCGGCCGGGAATGCGGCCAATATTATAAGAAATCGCCAGGCTGGTAACGCCCGCCCAGCTGTAACCAATCTTGAAAAGCTTCAGCGCATCCACGAATGCATGGACTTGTTCCTGCGTCGGCCCGGGCTTCAGCACAATCGAAAACAACCCCGACGAGCCCAGAAAATCGCGCTTCCAGAATTCATGGCCAGGGCAGGAAGGGAGCGCGGGGTGCAGCACACTCTCGACTTCAGGGCAGTCCGCAAGCCATTTGGCGACTTGCAGCGCGGAATTTTCGATCGCGGAAAGCCGCACGGCCAGTGTCTGCAAACCACGCAGGGCAAGACTGCAATCGTCAGGAGACACCGCGCAACCGATCATCTGCTGTGCCGCGCCGAGCCGCTGATGGAGAACGTCATCGCGCACTGTGACGGAGCCGAGCAGCATATCGCTGTGGCCGCCAATATATTTCGTAACGGCTTGCATCGTAATGTCCACGCCATGCCCGAAAGCGTCGAAAAGCACGCCGGCGGACCAGGTGTTGTCCAGCACCACCTTTACATTGCGCTCATGGGCAGTGGCCACAATGGCGGGAATGTCTTGTACCTCCATGGTGATGGAGCCGGGCGACTCCGTCCAAATCAGTCGCGTGTTTTCCTGGATCAGCGCGGAAATTCCCTCGCCGATCAACGGATCGTAAAAGGTGGCGGAAACGCCGAAACGCGAGAGCAGTTGTGTGGTGAGTTTGCGATTGGGGTAGTAAACGCTATTGGGTACCAGAATATGGTCACCTGCCTGCAACATCGCAAAGTTGATCAGCGAAATGGTGGCCTGGCCCCCCGGGGCCAGAATCGTGTGCTGGCCGGATTCCAGTTCACAGATGCGCGCGGCGAGTTCCAGGGCGGTCGGCGTGCCATAAAGGCCGTACGTGTACCCAACTTTATTCTGATCCCAGGTATCCCGGACAGCAGACGGCGGGGAAAAACCGTCGTGGACCCGCGATATACGGGGGTTGCAAGCGACTTATAGCCATCTGGTATTTTCGCGTCGGAATGGATCAGCTTGGTCTGCCAGCTTTTGGTCATGGAGCCTTCTTGTGCGCCAAAATGGCCTGTAGCTGGCGCGAAACTAGCGTCAGAATTATAGCGAGGAATGTGGTTTTGGGCGGAATTCAGGCTGCCACGTTTCGTTGACGAAGAGTCGCGCTGAATGCTATAAAATAGTATTCTGTGAGGCGGCGCAAAGCCCACCGTATGCTCCTACCGGGTCAGGGAGTCGGCGAGGCTGCCTTCCTGAAAGCTTAGGCGAAACAATTTCATGTCAAGTTTGGTTCACCAAGTAGGCGAACTGTTCCTCCGGGCTGTGCCCGTAGCGGTCCTCGTCCTACTTTTCTACATCATCATGCGCGCTATTTTCTTTCAGCCTTTGCTGAAGGTGATGGCGGAGCGCGACGCCCGCACGCTTGGCGCCCAGAAAGCCGCGGAAGCCGCGCAGGCTGCGGCGGCCGAGAAGGAACGCCAGTACCAAGAAGCGCTCAAGCAGGCGCATGCAAAGGTCTATGGCGAGCAGGAAGCCGGACGCAAGAAGCTGATGGAGGAGCGCGCGGCTCTCATCAAGGAAGCGCGCGGGAAGGCTGATGCGGAAGTAAACGCCGGAAAAGATCGCGTGGCCGCGGACTTTGCAGGCGCAAGAAAAGAGATTGAATCCACCACCGGGCAACTCGCCACGGAGATTGCGCGCCGCGTCTTGCAGGTTCCGACGCCCGGCGCCCCCACCCGGGGGGTGCAATGAAGATGCTGCGAAGTCTTACCCGCACGCCGCTTGTCCTTCTCGCCGGTTTGCTATCGGCTTTTCCGATGTTTGCAGCGGAAGAGGGGGGCAACGCGGCCGAGCAAACTCTCGGGATGGGTTTCAAGTGGTTCCACTTCGTCGTGATTGCCGTGCTCGCCTATTGGGTCTTCGCGAAAGTCCTGCCACCATTTTTTCGGCATAAAGCAGATAACATCAGCTCCGCGATCGAGAAAGCCACGGCAGCCAAAACCGATGCGGAACGCCGGTTGAAGGAAGCCGTCGAGAGACTCGGCAATCTGGAGCGCGAAGTAGCCGCATTCCGCGAGCAGGCGCAGCGCGATGCGGTCGCGGAAATGGAACGGTTGCGGAACGCGACGCAGCTCGACCTGGACAAGATTCGGGCGGCAGCGAATGCGGAAATGGCAGCGGCGGAACGCGCGGCCCGCGTGGAATTGAAAGAACTCGCGGCGAAACTTGCCGTGGATGGCGCGGAATCCCTGCTGGCGAAGCAGATGACGCCGGCGGTGCAGGAAGCAATGATCAGCAGCTTTGTGCAGAGCCTGCAAGGGAGGCCGAATTGAGGTCGGCGAGCCTGCAATACGCGACGGCACTGGCGGATATCGCGCTGGAACAAGGCGCCACGGAACCCGTAAAGAAGCAGTTAGAAGAGTTCGGTTCGGCGTATGCGGAATCCGCGGAGTTGCGCAGTGTTTTGAGCAGCCCGGCAGTGGCGATCGAGGCGAAGCACGGCGTGATCGAAAAACTGGCCGCGCGCCTGGGTGCCAGCAAAATCGTCCGCAACTTTCTTTTCGTGATCGCGGATAACCAGCGCACACATCTTTTGCCGGAGATTCTGCAGACCTTCGAATCGGTGATCCGCCAGCGCCAAGGATTTGCGGAGGCAGAAGTAACCGCTGCGGCGGAGCTGACCGCGCCGCAGAAAGCCACATTGCAGCAGACGCTGGAACGCCTGACGGGCAAGAAAATTCAGGCAAAGTATTCGCTGGATGCAGCATTGCTGGGCGGTGTGGTGGTGCGCATCGGCGACACAATTTACGACGGGTCGGTGCGAAACCGGCTGAATCAGATGCGCGCGCGGCTCTCCGCGGAATAGGAATTCGGGAACGGAGCGGGTATGGCAAATATCAAAGCAGACGAAATCAGCAAGATACTTCGCGAACAGATCGCGAACTACGAGCAGACGGTTTCCGTGGACGAGGTCGGCTCCATCATCAGCGTGGGCGACGGAATCGCGCGCATTCATGGTCTGGAAAAAGTGATGGCCGGGGAAATGCTGGCCTTTCCGCATGAGGTGTTTGGCCTGGCGCTGAATCTGGAAGAAGAAGAAGTCGGCGCGGTGCTGCTGGGCGAGTCTTCTGAACTGAAGGAAGGCGATGTGGTGCGTCGCACGAACACGATTATGTCCGTGCCGGTGGGCAATGAGCTGATCGGGCGTGTGGTGAGTCCGCTGGGGCTGCCGCTGGACGATAAAGGCCCAATCACCGCGAAACAACGCAATCCCTTGGAACGCATCGCGCCGGGCGTGCTGGATCGCCAACCGGTGCGCGAACCGCTGCAAACGGGTATTAAGGCCATCGATTCCATGATTCCGATCGGACGCGGCCAGCGCGAACTGATCATCGGCGACCGCCAGACAGGAAAAACTGCCGTCATTCTGGACACCATCATCAACCAGAAGGGCAGTGACATGGTCTGTATCTACTGCGCGATCGGGCAGAAGCGCTCGACGATTGCGCAGGTGATCAAGGCACTGACCGATGCCGGCGCGATGGATTACACCATCGTGGTGGCCTCCTCGGCGGCGGAGCCGGCTTCGTTGCAATACATCGCTCCCTACGCGGCTTGCGCGATGGGCGAATATTTCCGCGACAACAAGCGCCACGCAGTAACTTTTTACGACGATCTTTCGAAAGCACGCGCAGGCCTACCGCGAAATTTCGCTGTTGCTCCGTCGCCCTCCCGGACGCGAAGCGTTTCCTGGCGACGTGTTCTATCTCCACTCGCGCCTGTTGGAACGCGCCGCGAAGTTGAACGACAAGTTGGGAGCGGGCTCGCTGACCTCCCTGCCAGTGATTGAGACCCAAGCCGGCGACGTCTCTGCATACATTCCCACGAACGTGATTTCGATTACCGACGGCCAGATATATCTGGAGTCGGATCTTTTCAACGCCGGCATTCGCCCCGCCATCAACGTGGGTATTTCGGTCAGCCGCGTGGGCGGTAACGCGCAGATCAAGGCCATGCGTCAGGTGGCAGGCAGCTTGCGGCTGGATATGGCGCAATACCGCGAACTGGCGGCCTTCGCGCAGTTTGGCGCAGATCAGTTGGATAAAGTCACCCAGGCGCAGTTGGCGCGCGGGCAGCGGCTTACAGAAGTTTTGAAGCAAGATCAATACGCGCCGCTCTCCGTTGAGCAACAGGTGCTGGTTCTCTTTGTGGCTACCAGTGGTGCGCTGGACAACGTTCCGGTCGACCAGGTGCGCCGGTTCGAAAAGGAGTTTCTGCAGTTCGCGGAGACCAATTATTCGACCGTTCTGAAGGAGATTGCCACGAAGAAGGCGCTCGACGACGGCATCAAAGCAACCATCAAGACGGCGTTGGACGCGTTCAAGGATCGCTTCACGGCTGCGCTGGCAGCGACGGCGAAGTAGGAACTGCCTTAACCAGAGCTCATGCCCACACTACTCGATTTCCGGCGACGAATCCGCTCAGTGAAAAACACTCAGCAGATTACGCGCGCGATGAAATTTGTGGCCGCCGCGCGTCTGCGGCGCGCGCAGGAAGCAGCGCTTGCCGCGCGTCCGTATGCGAAGGAACTGGTGCGTGTATTGCGCTCCACGATGGCGCGCATCGAATCGCCACAGCATCCGCTCCTGGCGAAGCGGCCCGAGGATCGCATTCTGGTGCTGCTGCTTTCTGGCGAACGCGGGCTGGCGGGGGCGTTCAATACAAATATTTTGAAGAAGGGCGCGGAATTTTACCGCAGCAAGGCCGGCAAACAGATTACCGTCATACCCATCGGCAAGAAAGGCCGCGATTCATTGCGGCGGGCGGGGTTCACGTTCGCGGGCGAGTACGTAAACGTGCTTTCACGCGTGGATTTCGGAATCGCGCGGGAGATTTCGAATCTGGTGACCAACCTCTACGCGGAGGAAAAAGTCGACGCCGTCTATACAATTTTCAGCGAGTTCCGGAACGTGATTTCAGCGGATCTGGTGGTGGAAAAATTGCTGCCAGTGGAAAAGATTTCCGCTGGTGAAGAGACGGAGACGGAAGCTGCGACATCGCAAATCGATTACATCTACGAGCAGCCAGAGGATGAACTCCTCAAAAAATTGCTCCCTCGCTACGTCGAAACCCAGGTGCTCCGCAGCATGTTGGAATCGTGCGCGGCCGAACACGCGGCCCGCATGACCGCCATGGAAGCGGCCACGAAAAACGCCGGCGAAGTCATTGAAGGCCTGACCCTGCACATGAATAAAGTACGGCAGGCGGCGATCACCAAAGAAATCATTGAAATTGTCAGCGGGGCATCGAGTACGGCCTAGTGGCCAGATGCCAGCGACCGGTGGCCAGTGAAGAGTAAAGAGTGAAGAGTTTTGAAGAACTCGACGCGTGGAAGAAGGCCCATAACATGGTTTTGGCTGTGTATCGGGCCAGTGGGAATTTTCCGAAGGACGAGCGATTCGGGGTTGTATCGCAATTGAAGCGTGCGGCAGCTTCCGTCCCAGCTAATATTGCAGAAGGTTTTGGGAGAAGATCGACCAAGGATTTCTTGAGATATCTGGAAATTGCTGGAGGATCCTTGGAGGAAACGCGATACTTCCTGAGATTGAGCAAAGATTTGAATTATTTGAAGGACGAGGAATTCAAGGTTTTGCGTGAAATGTGCGATGAAACGGGCAGATTACTTGGCGGCCTTAGTCAAGCTTTACGACGCAGGATGGGTTGAGCTTTACTGGTCGCTGGGCACTGGCCACGGGTCGCAAACTGATTCGAGAAGGGAAACATGAGCAATCAACAGATCGGTCGAGTCATCCAGGTCATTGGGCCGGTGCTCGACATTCAGTTTGAACAGGGACATTTGCCGGCGATTTACAATGCCGTGCAGATCACCAGCGATGGATTCAATCTTCCCGAACCGCTGGACGTAACTGCCGAAGTTCAACAGCACCTTGGCGAAGGTCGTGTGCGTGCCGTCGCCATGGAGCCCACCGAAGGCATGGTGCGCGGCATGAAAGCCGTGGACCTGGGCGTGCCAATTTCCGTTCCTGTGGGCCGCGCCACTCTCGGCCGCGTAATGAACGTGCTCGGCAAACCCGTGGACCAGTTAGGGCCGCTCAAGAGCGACACGAACTATTCGATCCACCGGCCGTCTCCCGCATTGGACCAGCAATCCACCAGCCTGGAAATGTTCGAAACAGGCATCAAGGTTGTGGACCTGATCCAACCGTTCTCTGAAGGGTGGAAAGATCGGACTGTTCGGCGGCGCGGGCGTTGGCAAGACGGTTTTGATTCAGGAATTAATCCACAACGTGGCCATGCAGCACGGCGGCGTTTCCGTGTTCGCGGGGGTTGGCGAACGCACGCGCGAAGGCAACGACCTGTGGTTGGAGTTTCAGGAATCGGGCGTTGTGGTTCCTGGAAATTCCGAAAAATCCCGTGCAGCGCTAATCTACGGCCAGATGACGGAGCCGCCCGGAGCGCGTCTTCGCGTTGGTCTGACGGGCGTCACGGTAGCGGAATACTTCCGCGACCAGGAACACCTGGATGTTCTTCTTGTTCATCGACAACATTTTCCGTTTCGTGCAGGCGGGCTCGGAAGTATCAGCGCTACTCGGCCGCATGCCCTCCGCGGTGGGTTACCAGCCAAACCTCAACACAGAAATCGGCGAGCTCCAGGAACGCATCACTTCCACAAAGAGCGGTTCGATCACATCGGTCCAGGCGATCTACGTTCCCGCTGACGACTACACAGACCCCGCGCCGGCCGCGACGTTTACCCACCTGGACGCCACGACCAACTTGAGCCGCCAGATTGTGGAACGCGGCATCTATCCCGCCGTCGATCCGCTGGCCAGCTTCTCGCGCATCCTGGATCCACGCGTAGTGGGCCAGGAACATTACACCGTGGCGCGCGCCGTGAAATCCGTGTTGCAGCGCTACAAGGATTTGCAGGACATCATTGCCATCCTTGGCATTGAAGAACTTTCCGACGAAGACAAGCGCACAGTGGCCCGCGCGCGGCGCATCGAGAAATTCCTTTCGCAACCCATGTACGTGGCCGCGCAATTCACCGGCCTCGAAGGCAAATACGTCAAGATCGAAGACACCGTGCGCAGCTTCAAGGAAATCGTGGAAGGAAAGTACGACGAAATTCCGGAGCAGGCGTTCTACATGGTCGGCACGATTGACGAAGTGCTGGCCAAGGCCGAAAAAATGAAGGCGGGCGTTTAGGAAAGCGATGCTTCCCGAAGCCATCCAACTCATCATCGTCACGCCGGAGCGGCAACTGCTGCGCGAAACCGTCGTAGAGGTGGATATTCCCGGCTTGGATGGCCAGTTAGGGATTTTGCCTGGTCACGCGCCGCTGATCACGGAGTTGGGAATCGGGGAACTTTCCTACAAAACCAGCGCTTCCAGTCAGCTCGGTTGTTTTGGCCGTGATCCAGGGATTCGCCGAAGTGCTGCCGGACCGCGTAACTGTGTTGGCGGAAACCGCCGAGCGCGCCGAAGAAATCAATCTGGCCCGCGCAGAAGAAGCCAAGGCGCGGGCCGAGCAACGCCTGGCGTCCCATGACACAAATATAGATTGGGATCGCGCCGTGATTTCGCTTGAGCGGGCCCTGATCCGCATCCAGGTGGCCAAGAAATATCGAGGCGCGCCGGTGGAAACGCGCTAATTCTCTCTGACGTTTTTGTTTCCTTGACCAATGCGACCCGCATGCGCCCAATCACATCAAATACCCCGGTGAAACCATGGAAGCCATAACCATGTATACCGCAGGCTGGTGCCCGGACTGCCGCCGGACAAAAAAATTCCTCCAAGAGCGCGGTGTCGAATTCCGCGAAATCAATATCGAAGAAGACGAGCAAGCCGAAAAACTGGTCCTCCAGGTTAACGACGGCCGCCGCAGAATCCCCACGCTGAAAATTGGCGATCGCTACTTCGCCTGCAGCCCCTTCAACGCCCAAAAACTCGCCACCGAACTTCAAGTCGCTCTGAATCCCTAGCCGCAGCTCTCTTCCGATTCGCGAATTTGTCTCTAACCCGCTGCGGGCAACCTCGTTCCCAATACCTGTCTACTTATCGCCTCCGCGTCCCACGCCAGAGACAACTGGGCCTGTACAACGCTGGGCCGCTCACCTTCCCAAGGCCGGCCGACAAATCCAAACTTCTCACGAATGCGCGCCACCCGTTCCGACACTTGTTTCCGGTAGGCTTCCGGCGCGTAGCCATTTTTTCCGTACCACTCCCGGTATTGTTTCGCCAGCTTGGGAAATTTCGCCTCCACCAACGGCAAAAACTGCCGCGCTGAGGCGGGCATCAGAAACAGCACGCCAGACCAGAACCACTCGGCTCCCGCTTCCTTCGCTGCCGCGGCGACGCCCTCCAACTCTCCATCCGCATCCGTAATTCCCGGAAGCAGCGGCGAAGCCGAAACGCCCACATGCAATCCCGCCTGACGCAATTCCCTCACCGCCGCCAATCGCAAATCAGGCCGCGGCGCCCGCGGCTCCAGCAGTCTTGCCAGCCGCGGCTTCAGCGTTGTCACAGTAATGTTCACCGTCAGCGCAGACTTCCCCGCAATCACCTTCAAAATATCCAGGTCCCGCACAATCTGGTTCGATTTCGTAATAATCGAAATGCTCAGCCCTTCCCGCTTCGCCAAGTTCCTCCAGACAGGCCCGCGTCACGCCATATTCCTTTTCCGCCGGCTGATATGGATCCGTCGCCGTTCCGATGGCGATGTGTTCCGCCTTGGTGTACCCCGATGCCTTTGACGCGTGCGAATATTTCCGTTCCAGGTCCCGCGCCAGCACCGCGGCCACATCCTGTTTCACGAAAATCTTCCGCTCGAATTCTCCGCCATCAAGCTCCATATATTCGTGCGTGTACCGCGCGTAGCAGTATTTGCACGCAAACTCGCAACCGCGGTAAGGGTTAATCGTCCAATCAAACGGCACGCGTTCAGAGTCGCATCGGTTCAATATCGATTTCACCGGCAACAAAAAATATTCCGGCTTCTCCAGCGAACGCCGCTTCGTATCCGCCGCCGGGGCTTCGGCTGCAAGGCGAGCTATGCCCACCAGGGGCTCAGGGAAAGTCCGAAATTCGGGTGGAGGGCAATCCACCGTTGGGCTTTTCGGACTTTCCATGGGCCCGCCAGCTTTTCCCTGGGCAAGGGCGCCGGCCTCTGGCTTTGGTTCAGCAGGGCAAAAAGGTAGGAGTTGTGTTGCGGGTCGTCGAGCGAGGCGCCGCCGCATCGCGAAACGCGGCGTCGTTTGTGGAAGAACTGGGGACATGGCTCACCTCGAAGCCGGTCCAGTATTTCGCTTTTTGTTCGCCATGTCAAGATCTTTCGTATTTTATTCGCAGCCGCTCCCAGAAACCCCTTTCCTGCTTCATTCACACGAGCGCGCCTATTCCGCTCGCCCCGCTCTGGCCCCCCTTGCTAAAGTACTTGCGGGAGTGATCCGCATGCACGCAGCCAATTCAAGTGTCACCCGCATTTCGTGTGTATGCGGTTTGCTCTTCGCCGCCCACGTTTCGCTGGCGCAAACTCCTCCCCAAAAGCCTGCCCCCAAAGCTCCCCCCAAGCCGAGCGCTCCCGCCCAGGCACCGATTCCCTCGCCGGTCTCTCACCACTTTCCAATCCTTATCGTTGCGCACGGCAACGAGCCTTCCTGGTCCCTGCGCCTGGGGATGAAGGGACCGGAGCGCCTTGACCGAGCCGGCTATCCGCCCATCGTCCTCGACCCCGGCGACGTCACTCCCGACGATTCCGGCACCCTCTGGACCTATCTGGCAAAGGACGACGCTACGGGTGCCGATGTTTCCGTTAAGGTTTCCCGCGCTGCCTGCTCAGACAATATGTCTGACGTGAAGTACACCTTCACCGTCGTCATCCAGCACGCCCAGATCGGCATCCTCAATGGCTGCGGCCAGAGCGACCCTGCAAAATTTCCGGAATTTCTGAAGAAAAATCAGTTGGACATGCCCGATGATGTCAGTGCGAAAGACCAGGCGAAGGACAAGGGCAACGACAAAGATAAAGATAAGGATAAGGACAAGGACAAAGATAAAGACAAGCGCAACGTCTTGGATCCCATCACCAATTTCCACCCGCCCGTCGCCGTCGCCTATCTCGACGCCACAGGCCACGTGATTTTCAGCCGCGGCGCCACTCACAAAACCGTTGCTCCCGCCGGTTCCGAACTCGCCGTCTCTCACGACGGCAAAAAACTTCTCTACACCCGCGCCGATTCCCAAACCGGCGATGAGCGCTCGATCGTGCTCTACGATGCAGAGACCGGCCGCTCCCGCGACCTCGTTACGGGCAACGCGCGCAGCGCCTTCTGGTCTCCCGACGATTCTCGCGTGGCCTTCCTGAAATTCGACGGCAAGCTCTGGCAGGTCTGCACGCTCCCCCTCACCGCTCCCGAAACCGCGGCGCAATTTTCACCGCAACCCGTCGACGCGCTGCAGGGCTGGATTTCCCCCAACACCGTCCTTGCCACCGACGCTCAAAACGCCTGGTGGCTCAGCGAAGACAAGCCGCCACAATCCGTGCCACTAAACGACATATACGGCGGCACGTTCCACGCCATGTCCAGTGACCCGCTCCGCCCGAATCCCATCAACGCGGATCTGCTACTTGTCTCCGCCGACTACTCGCATGCGCCCGCTGGCGCTCCCACCGATTCCGCCGGTTTCAACTCCACCTTTTTCCTTTACGAAGTGAAGTCCCACCGCCGCACCGTTCTCGGTCCCACCGATACTTTCGCGCGCGCCGCCGACTGGTCCCGCGATGGCCTGCAGATTTTCTTCACCCGCGGCATTCCCGGCAAAAGCGCTCTCGCCACATCCCGAATTTTCTGGGATGCCTCCGGCCTCCATCCCTATTCCCCCGGCTCCTATCTAGTCATCGGCAAGTAGCCGGCGCATGAATTTCCACGCAGGCTTCGATTCCTCATTCGCTTGAGATTCACCGGTCCGATTTTTGTTGCGATTGATCGGGAAGAACCTTCGGGGCGGAAGCAGCTTCCGAATTCGAACTGCGTATGTCCGGGCGCAGGCTGAGACTCGCGGAAGTAGGGACTGCAGCCTGGGGAAAAAGAAACTTCGGCAGATTGTGCTTCAGTCTCAAGAAAGGTTCCTCAAGGTATCGGCCGGAAAGATAAGCCATCGAGATGCCGCCTGCGGCCATGAGCAAAGCTCTCACCCAGATGCGCGTCCACATTGTGAGACCCACCCAATTGCCCATGCCGAGCCGCGCAAAAATCCAGTTGTACGCATAAAAGAACAACAAATGGTAGAGATATAGCCCATAGCTGATCTTCGCGAAGAAGACCAGTAATCTGGAATCTACCACGCGTTTCCAGGGCGATGTGCCAACCAGCAGAAACACGCACAGTAACCCTCCGAAACCCAGATTCCATGGGACCACTTGAAGTGCCTCGCCGGCTACCGTTCGGCGACTGAGAATATATGGATACCCGATCGCCGTCAGTAAGACCGCCAACCCGGGAAGAATCACCCCCAATTTTTTCACTTGCTGTCTTCCCCACCCTGGTCTTCGCAGCAATAGTGCGATCATCGCACCTAATGCCAGACCATCCAGGTTATTCCAAGTGTAAAAGCCATACTCTCCAACATCCACTCCACGCGCAGCCTGCGAGTCGTACAAGAATCGTGAGACCGGGCACAGCACTAGAACACCAGCCAGAAGCCACAACAGATGATTCATCGTCAGCCGCTTCACCGCCATCGGCCACAAAAAATAGAAATGTTCTTCCACTCCCAGCGACCATAGAACCGCGAAGGACATCGTAATCCTCAGCAATCCAGCTAGGTTTGGAACGTAAAGCGCGCTCATCAGTAGAAATCCGCGCGAAGCTAGGCCAAAAATCGCCAGAAGAGTCAATGTAAAGTAATACGCAGGCAGAATTCGCAGCGCGCGACGGTAGTAAAATCTCGGATAATAATCGGCCCTGCCTCTCGAGTCCACCAGGATGCCGGTAATTAAGAAGCCGGAGATGACAAAAAACAGATTCACCCCAAACTGCCCGGCGGACATCAGGGAAAGAAAATGCCTTTGCCAGGGTGGGAACGCGGCCAGATCTTCAGCCCAATAGAGCGCATGATAAAGGAGTACGCCGAGAATGGCCGCCCCGCGCAGCGTATCCAGTTCAGGCATGCGCTCGCGCAACAACGGCTTGTAGCCGCTTCGCGATTCGCTGGCGAGTTGCCCTGAGCCTTGGAATTCTTTCATGTGGATTGGCAAAAGCATACCACGCACGACGAATCAGAAATCCTGGACAGTTCCAACCTCTACTCCATGGGCATATTTCTCGGCGCTAGCAAGTAAACTCTTCGCCGCACCAACTCGCGGCATTCGCTTTTAAATCTCCGGTCCCCGGCACCCAATCTTCCGGCGAGCACCTTCGCCCCTATTTCCCATTTTCGAAATTCCAATTTCGATTTTCGCTATTGCGCCCGGCCAACGCCGTTCGTCTGATAAGCCTTTTGCACCACAAAGAACGCCTTCTTCTTTTCGCCTTTATCGGAAATCAACCCCTTGCGGTTGTAGCCATCCTGGATTTCCGGTAGCAACCGCCTTGGTGACCGAAAATCCACCAGCACCCAGGGACAAATCCCACGCAATTGCGGAATCTGATTCAACATCACAGAATTGTTGTTCGAAGAGATTCGCTTGAAATTCTTCCGTCCACCGAACGCCCACGTCGCCGTGCATTCCCGCCTTTGCGCCGGCGCCAAACTCGCTCATGATCACCGGTTTCTGAAAGCGAATATCCCAAACCGTGTGGGCCACTTCCACTGGCGTGTGCTCGTACCAGCCCACGTATTCATTCGTGCCCAGCACATCCAGGGCGTTGCCCAGCGGATCGTCCACAATCTTGGTGTTGCCTTCTGTCCGGACCAGCAGCGCCGCCGTCACCAGTCGGCTGGGATCGGCGCGGTGCACGTCTCCCGCCAGCGTCGTCAGAAAAGCAGTGCGTGCCGCCGTCGCCGGCGTTTCATTCGCCACCGACCACAAAATCACTGAAGCCTTGTCGCGGTCTCGCCGGATCATTTCTGACAATTGGGATTCCGCATTTCGCAGCACCGCCGGATCCTCAAAGCGGCACGCCCAGTAGACCGGAATTTCCGACCACACCATCAGTCCCATGCGATCCGCAAGCCGCGTCATCCGCTCGTTATGCGGGTAGTGTGCCAGTCGCACGAAATTCGCGCCCAGTTCGTGTGCCCAGCCCAGCAGCATCTCCGCATCCTGCTCTGCTGTATGCACGCCCGCCGCGCACCGGCGCCTCCGCGTGCATATTGATACCCTTCAAAAAAATCGGCTCGCCATTCAGAAGGATTTGTGTCCCGCGCGTCTCAATCGATCGGAATCCGATCTCGTCATTCAGCCGATCCTCGCCCGACGCCAGTGTGACGCGGTAAAGCGCGGGATGATCCGGCGACCACAGCCGCAATCCGTCGTCAACCAGTTGCAGCTCCACTCGGCCCTCTGCATCCATTTTGCCGCTGGCCCGAAGCGGGTGTCCTTCCTCACGTAAATCCAGTGTGACCTCGGTCCCTGCCGTGGCGCCCTCCACGTGCGCCCAGCCTTCAATCGTGTTGCGCGTTCCTTTTTTCAAGTGCAGATCAAACTCATCAATGAATTTCTCCGGAACTTCCACCAGCGAAACGTCTCCGGTCACTCCCCCGTAATTCCACCAATCGGTTTCCAGTGTTGGAATTCCATTTGCCGAACGCGTGTCGTCGACCGCAA
Organism: uncultured Acidobacteriota bacterium; assembly: GCA_963824925.1. Classification (GTDB taxonomy): domain Bacteria; phylum Acidobacteriota; class Terriglobia; order Acidiferrales; family UBA7541; genus Acidiferrum. The sequence continues at coordinate 293,011 of CAWGRE010000017.1, read as the reverse complement.
TCACCGCGAAATTGTTTCCATCGTGCAGCGCCCGCGTCGCTTCGCAATCAAAACTGGTGAATCCGCCTTCATGCTCGCAAATCTTCTGCCCATTCACCCAGACATACGCCCGATAATTCGCCGCGCCGATGTGCAGAAACACGCGCTTCCCGGCCTTCGGCTGATACACAAAGTCTTTTTCGTACCACACCACGCCTTCGTAATAGAGGAGCGACTCGCGCTGTGTGTTCCAGTCCCCCGGCACTCGAAGCGTCCCAGACTTCGCAAAGCTGTACTCCACCAGGTCCCCCGGCGACTTCGGCTCGCGATTCTGTTCGAAGCCATCCGCGCGCGCCTTACCGTGAAAATCCTGCAAGCCCGTCGCGTAGGGGTCAACAATCGCGTGCCAGTCACCGTCCAGGCTCATGGCCATCCGCTGGTCGACGGCGGCCAGCACCGTGGGTGCTGGTGACTTTGCACTCTCCGCCGCCTGCGTCTCATGTCCCGCTACCCCGTATAACAACAGACTGCTCACGGCCAGTGCCGCAATCCTCAAGTTGTTCCATCTACCTGCCAGCATCCGGACCCGTAGATTCATTTTGTTCTCCGAACCTTCAGCATCGTCCCGCTTGCTCCCTGATCGATTAAACCAAGTGGCTGTCCGGCGCCTGTGTTTCCCCGAGCCCGGCGTGAGCCAACCTCCACTCACCTGGCGTCACGCCTTCCCAACTATGAAAGGCTCGAAAAAACGAATTCGCATCCTCGTATCCCAGCAAGTATGCCGTCTCGTTCAATTCCAACGCAGAATGCTGCAGGTAGTGCCGCGCCAGTTCTCGCCTTGCATCTCCGATCAATCCTTGAAACGTCACCTTCTCCAGGTTCAGCCGCCGCTGCAGCGTTCGCGTGCTCACCCGGAGCTCCCGCGCCACGTCCTGCAATCCCGGCCGCTGGCCCGCCAGAAGCCGCTTCAGAATTCCTTTCACTTGCTCGCTCAACGATGTCTGCTCGTACTGCTGCCGCAGCTCTTTTTCCAGTTGCGGCGCCACCATCGCCAGCAGTTCCTCATTATGCGTCAGGAATTTTCGTTCCACGTCTTCTTTGCGAAACACCAGCAGGTTCCGCTCTGCCGAAAACTTCACGGGGCATCCAAAGTGCGCCTCATACATCTCCCGGTGCGCCGCCGCCCGCTGCAATTCCACTCGCTTCGGGCTGATCGCCACGCCGCTTCCGCGCCGGGCCACCGCAAGCATCCACGCGAAACACAAATCCACCAGCAGCGCCGGCTCTGCCTCGTTCGCCAGCAGCCACTTGAAGTGCACCACGCACTCCTCACCGCGTTCTTGTGTTTCAATTTGTTCCGGGCAGGTTAATTGCTTGTAGCGCGCCATGCGTTGCAGAGCATCGCGAAACGTCCGGGTACATAGAGCCGCAATCGCCACCGGATCGTAGCGCTCCACGCGCTCTTCGGTGCCCAGCTTCAGCCCGATCCCTGGGTCCCCGCTGACTTCCGCGATTCCCCGGTAAAACGCAAACAGCTCTTCGGTCGTCAGGTAAACTTTATCCGCCTGGAACAGCGTCTCTGGCAAACCTGCATGCCGCAACACTTTCGCAGGCGGCAAGCCCACCTCTTCCAGACGTCGCGCCAACACGCTCGATACACGGAATCGGTCCATCATGGCTCGCTCGATTCTACCTTTCTGTCCTGCCCGGTAAATTGAAAAAAGGGCGCCGTTTACAGCTTTCTGGCGCCCCTCAGACTTGTGTGCAAGATGCTGCGTTATTTCAGCGACGCCATATCAATCACGAACCGGTACTTTACATCGCTCTTCAGCAAACGCTCGTATGCTTTGTTGACGTCCTGGATGCGGATCAACTCAATGTCCGACGTGATTCCGTGCTTCCCGCAGAAATCCAGCATCTCCTGCGTTTCGCGGATCCCGCCAATCGCAGAGCCCGCCAGCCGCCGCCGCTTCATCAGGAACTGAAACGTCTGCACTTCGGCCGGCTTTTCCGGTGCGCCCACCAGCACCATTGTCCCGTCCAGGTTCAGCAGTTGCAGGTACGCATTTAGATCGTGATTTGCGGACACCGTGTCCAGGATGAAATCAAAGCTCGCCGCATGTTTCGTCATCTCCGCGTCGCTCTTCGAGAGCACCACTTCATCCGCCCCCAGTCGCTTCGCGTCTTCGCTCTTGTTCGCGGACGTCGTGAACAGCACCACGTGTGCGCCGAACGCATGCGCGAACTTCACGCCCATGTGTCCCAGCCCGCCCAGTCCCACCACGCCCACTTTTTGCCCTTTGCCCACGTTCCAATGCCGCATCGGTGAATAGGTCGTGATCCCCGCGCAGAGCAGCGGCGCCACTCCCGCCAAGTCCAATCCGTCCGGCACGCGCAGCACATAATTCTCATCCACCACGATGCTGCTCGAATACCCGCCGTAGGTGACGCCGCCGAGGATTTTATCTTCCCCGTTGTACGTCAGCGTCATGAAATTCTCGCAATACTGCTCCTCGCCAGACTTGCAAGCCGCGCATTTCCGGCAGGAATCCACCATGCAGCCCACCGCTGCAATGTCTCCCGCTTTGAACTTCTTCACCGCGCTGCCCACCTTCGTCACGCGCCCCACGATTTCGTGCCCGGGCACCAGCGGGTAAATCGTGGGCATCACGTCTTTCCATTCATTGCGCACCTGATGCAAATCTGAATGGCACACTCCGCAATAGAGAATTTCGATTTGCACATCTTCCGGCCGCGGTTCCCGCCGCTCGACCTGCCACGCCGCCAAACCCGAAGTCGGGCTCTGCGCCGCAAACGCCCCGGCTGCAAACGTTTCGGGCCTCGCCGCCTTTCTTGTCTCTGAGGTTGTCGCTTCCTTCGCTGCCTGTTGCGCCGCTTCACTCATGTTCGTGCTCCTTTGAATTTTGGATCGCACTGCGACTCTATCCCCCGGCCCGCCTCAAGTCCATAGCACAACGCGCCAATCCACTTGCAGATCGCGCCACGTGGATATCTGCCATTGATTCATCAAATTGCAGGGCGAGAGCACCCGTCATCGCGGAACTCCGGCCTGCTTTCCTGATCCGCTTCCTCGAATTCGGAATGAATTCTCGGACCAGCGCCATTCTATACATCCCGGTTTGTCCCACTCCCACCTGTCATTTGTGACAATATCCCTAATAGCTAGAATTGCGTACCGTACAGTCAATTTGGGCGAGCTTTGTCCTGAGTATTTCCAGCGCCTGAGGCAAATCTTTCCCAATGCAGGCGTGCTTCCTCTAGAAAATTCTGATCCTCGATGATCGCAAGCATGTCCTGGTCCAGCTCAAATTTCGAGAAATTATCGTTGCGTGCGGACTGGGATTAGCAGTTAACTCTTTGCAGGAGGCCGGAAACGGCGTGTCAAGGGCAGTTTCAAAAGTTGCCAAGATGATCAGGGCGGGCGAACGCATCCTGCTGCTCCTCGGACTGACTCTGATTGGGGTCTGGGCCGTGGCGCGCATCCACGCGAACGTGGCGTCTCGCTCGGCGATCGAGCGCTTTCAGGCCAATGCCGCCGCGAACTCCGATTCCCCGTCTTCCGCCACAGGCGTGGACTTCAGCCAATGGTCCGACCAGCGCATTGCAGCTTACAAGGAAAGCCTGAAGACAAAAACGGATCTTCCGCTCGCGATTCTACGCGTTCCGAAAATCAATTTGGAAGTGCCGGTATTCAACGACACCGACGATCTCACTCTCAACCGCGGTGTCGGCCGCATCATCGGCACGGCCCGCATCGGCGAGCCAGGTAACCTTGGTATCGCAGGCCATCGCGACGGTTTTTTCCGCGGCCTTAAGGACGTGGGCCCTCTGGACTTGATTGAGTTGGTCCGAGGCAAAAGCACCGATCAATACGTAGTCACTAACGTTCAAATCGTCAGTCCCGATGACGTTCACGTTCTGGATCCGACCACCGTTCCAACGCTTACTTTGGTTACCTGCTACCCCTTTTATTTCGTGGGTAGCGCCCCGCAGCGTTATATCGTTACCGCGGCATTGAAAAGTTCTAGCCAGCTGGATGGGAGTGAAAGCAAAAACTCAACTTCCACAGGCAAGAAAACCAACAAAAAGGAGAATGAACAATGATTTCTACGGAGTTCGCAAGAACTTTGGGGCGTGGTTTGCTGGCGGGGGGCGCAGTCTGTCTCGCGTTTGCACTCACAGCCTCGGGACAAGTTGAAACTACCACGAAAACAGCCACGGCAGGTGCCGCAACGCACTCCGTTAAGGTGGAAAAAGGCACCGTCGTCTACGTGTCCGGCAACAGTGTTGTTATCAAGGCCGAGGATGGCACGCTTCGCCATTTCGACAACGTTCCCGACAGCGTGACCGTCAACGTCGGTGGTAAACAACTGAACGTCCACCAGCTACAGCCGGGCATGACCGTTGAACGCGAGACCATCACCACCACAACTCCAAAGATGATCACCACCGTCAAGACCGTCACCGGAACCGTGTGGGCTGTTACTCCCCCGACCACGGTTATTCTCACCATGGCAGACGGCAAAAACCAGCGCTTCAAAATTCCCAATGGCCAGAAATTCATGATCAACGGCCAGGAGACCGACGCGTTCGGACTTCGTAAAGGCATGCAAGTCAGCGCTCAGCAGGTAACCGAGGCGCCCGAGCAGGTCGTAACGCAACAGATCAAGCGCTCCGGCACAATGCCGCCACCGCCTCCACCGGCACCGGCGCCTGATGTGCCCATCATCGTGCTTGTCGCGGAAGCTCCAGCGCCGAGCGCCAGCCCCTGCTCCCGCGCAGCAGAACCTGCACCCAAGAAGCTGCCGAAGACCGCCAGCGAGTTCCCCTTGATCGGGTTGCTCGGCGTCCTCTTCTGCGGACTCTCGTTGACGGCCACTGCGATTCGCGCCACCCTCGCGCGGCTCAGCTAGTCGTCGAAACGCACAACAGCAGCCAGGGTTCGTCGTCCCCCGCTGAAGTAGAGAGAAGTCAAATCACGCGCGTCGGTTGAAGCAGGTCACACCCGCTCCGGCCGGCGCGCGTCTCCTTTTAAGCTCTCGGCGCACATTCCACTTTCCGTTGCGCCGCCGCGTGATTTCGTCCATCATCTTCCTCCCAGCCGCACGCGCTCATGGATCTAACTCTCTTTTTTGCGGTCCTTGGCGGCCTTCTCGTTCTGGCTTTCGTCGCCAATCGTCTGGTGCGCTTCACACGCGTACCCGATGTCCTTGTCCTGCTCGCTACCGGCGTCCTCATCGGTCCGGTGCTCCACTGGGTCAATCCAGACATCTTCCGCAGCGCAACGCGCGGCTTCGGTTCGCTGGCGCTGATTCTCATCCTTTTTGAAGGTGGCCTCGGCATAAAGCTGCGCGAAGTCCGCCACTTCGGTTCAGGATTTTTCCTCGCTCTTTTGAGCTATCTCCTCGCCATGGGTGGCGTTGCGGCTGCTTGCCGTTTCACCCTGGATTTTTCCTGGCCAAACGCACTTTTGATCGGCGCGGTTCTCGGCTGCATCAGCAGTTCCATTCTTTTTCCTGTCTTGCAGCAGGTGGAATTGCGGCGCGAAGTAAAAGTCACGCTGCTGGTCGAAGCGTCGCTCGGCGATGCCCTTGCTGTCCTCGCGGTCACCACGCTGATTGACGTCGCCGCGGGTGGAACAACCAATTTGAAAGCCGTGGCGTGGTCCCTCGGCTCCAGCCTCATTCTCGGGCTGGCTTGCGGCATCCTCGCGGGCATGCTCTGGTCTTATCTCCTCCCGATTCTTTCCGAAGAACGCTTCTGGCACGTCCTGACCTTCGCCGCCGTCCTTTTGGTCTATTCCGGCGTCCACTCGCTCAAGGGCAACGAGTACCTCTCCGTCCTGGTCTTCGGCCTCACTCTCAGCAATTTCCACGCTGTTCGCAAAAGCCTCAACGCTGATGAATCTCAAATCGCTGACCGGTTCAACGAAGTATCTCTCGACGAAAACGCCGCCCGCTCGCTGGAAGATCACCGTCAGGACCAGATGCTCACTTTTCACGGCGAACTTGCATTTCTTCTGCGCACTTTCTTTTTCGTGCTCCTGGGCATGCTGGTGGACTATTCGGGGCTCCGCCACAACCTGCGCCTCGCGCTCTGGTGTTTCGCCGCCATTCTCGTCGCTCGCGCTATCGCGGTTGAATCAGGGCGCCTCGCCTGGCCCACCTTCTCCAGCCCGGAGCGCGAGTTGATGATCTGGTTTGTGCCCCGTGGCCTTATCACCGCCGTGCTGGGCATCGAAGTCTTCGAATCGCGCGGCGCTGTTTTCGCCTTCCTGCCTTCCCTAGCATTTGCGATCATCCTGCTCACCAACCTTGCTCTCCTCGTCGGCACCGTCCGCGCCCGCACTCTATCCGCCTCTCCAATTCCCGCCCCCATGTAGTAGCCGAACTTCAGATCGCCAACCCAAACCCGCATCGGAAAATCGCCGATACTCAGACGCCGCGCGTCCAGAGCATTGCCGTCACATACCCCGGGGTGTAGAGTGGAATTCCGCCCGGAAGTCGCGAGGTAAATTAAAGTTAAACCCAGTCCCTCCCAGTCCGACCATTGTTCCAAATCTCGTTCGGTTGTTCGCAACAACCAATGGAAGGAAACTTATGTCAAAGAAAGCAGCGGAGCATCATCACAAAGCAGCGGAACATCACGAGCACGCGGCTCGCTACCACAAGGAAGCCGCCAAACATCACGAAGCTGGAAAACATGAAACGGCCGCGCATTACGCACAACTCGCCCACGGCCACCATCAACACGCAACGCACCATGCCAGCGAAGCGGCAAAAACGCACCTCGAAGAATATGGCAGCAAGGGTAAACCCGCCACCGCTTAGATCTTTGGGCGCCTCGCTCACCCTTCAAAATTACAGCAATCACCGGATGGCATACCCGTTGCAGTAAACGTAAAGTGGCCTCAAGTTGAGTCCGCACACAAAACCTGACTGGGACGCTCTTCCTCCGAGGGGCGTCCCATCCTTCCCGTGCTAACATTCACCAATGCCTGATCGCCGCTCGCTCTTCCCACGCACAAAGAAATCCTGCCGCTGCTCCCACGGCAGAGCCATCCATCACCTCAAAAAAACCTCCAAAGGCATGATCCATCCCTGCTGGTATCCCGGTTGTAAGTGCAAAGACTATCGCCCGATCGCAAAATGAGGCTCGGCGTCCTCCTCTCTCGCAAATACTCCGAAATGCACCTCGCCGATCTGATCGGCGCAGAGCACGCAATCCGCAACTAGCACACCAGGCAACATGCAACGTGGGCACGATTAGCGCGGAAAAGGAAAATTGATGAGTCCCTCAATGTGGGTGTCGCGCATCCTTGTGGTGCCAAGTATGGGGAGGCGGCAGCGCCAACTGAAACTCGTCCCATCTAGAAGGCCATTGCAGTAGAGCGCTACAGCCCGGCAGGCTGAGCAACTCGTCCTTCAGGTTAACGATGGGCGCCGCAGAATCCCCACCCCGAAAATCGGCGACCGCTACTTCGCCTGCAGCCCCTTCAACGCCCAAAAACTCGCCGCCGAACTGCAAGTCGCCCCGAATCCCTAGCCGCAGTCTCCCTCCGTTTTCAGATTTTTCCACCCACATCGCACTTTCATTCTGAGCGCATCCGACCAGGATGCACTCAGAATCGCAACCTACCCACCACGCAAAAACCGTCAGTTGAGGTTTCTCGACCGGGCTTGATGATACAGGTGAGCAACCACAAAGAGACCGGGTTCCTCCGTGTAAGTCCGGGCTCGCGAGTGTTTGGCAGGCTGAAGGAAGAAAAATTTGTTCCATGGGATGGTTCCAACGTTATCAAAACGGACCTATTTCCCAATTGGGAATTCCAAAATGGCACTGGAAGTCGCCTAGGGCGTCCAAATCCTCGAAACTCAATTTCTATCACTAAGGAAATCTGTCATTTGCAAAATCGTTATGGGACAGTGATCCCCTCTGCCTTGGTCTCTCGCATGCTCCTTCAAGACAAATTAGAAGTTTCCCACAAATGCCCCACCTGTCCCCGTGGCTATCCAAGGGTGGAACTATGCTGCGCAGACGTTCTTTCATAAAGCTTGGGTTGCTCGGGACCCTCGCAAGGCTGACGCCTGCAACCGCCAGCGCTGCATCCTGGCCGTCCACTCAGGTATCCGCTACTTGCATCGAACTTTCTCACGACCTGATTTTCAGGGGAGAAAGCGAAACTGACACTTCCATTCGCAAGCACATCGCGACCGTCAAAACTGAACTTCTGATAACAAAGATAAATCCGCCGCTACTTGTTTTGTGGCGCTCGCGGCATGATTTCCATGCCTAGTTGGACTTATCCCGTTCTGCCGGAACTACTAAACCGGGGCACGGAGAAGAAGTCGGCAAGCTCATCTGGCAAATCGATTCACTATCGTTTGCAGACTGGATATTCGTCGACCCGCAAGGGTTCACGCCCGCCAGGTATACCCTAAATTTCATCGGCCCAGAATGGTGCGAGGACCGGACCTGCTGCGCCTATGACGTTATTCCAGACCCCAAAGCCGTCCATGCCGGACCAACCCCTTTTTTCATAGGCAAGATCTGGGTGGAACCCGCTAACTCCACCATCATCTCCTTCAAGGGAATTTACGTTCCTGTCAGTCATCTGAAACCTACGCTCGCCGTTGAAAATTACTTCCAATTTGAATCTCATCGCCGGGAAATCGCTCCGCATATCTGGCTACCATCCTCTGTCCTCGCTTACAACACCGGGAATGACTAGCGACGCGTCCTTCCCCCAGTTCAAATCCGAAACGATTTTTTCGCAGCTACCAATCGCGTTGAACCCAGCCGCCGCATGTTCAACGATTTTTAGTGAGCTAGCTTCTGGAGGTACAAATTATTCTTGAGGGGAACAGTTGTCACTTCAATAGCTGAATTTGGAGACGCCATATTCTTTTGTTTCGCTGGCGACGGCGGCGGAGTGAAAAACTCGTGGATGGCCGCGGTCAGGACCTCGCTGAGTTCCACCCACCGCTGATCGATGCATGCGCCCTCCACCTCCGTGAGGCGCCAGGTGAGAGGAGGTTTGGGCGGGCATTTTGCGGTTTCTGCGGCGCCCGGTAGGTGATCCGGCGGGATGTAGCGCACGGTCAACGTTTCTGCCTCGTAGCCGCGTTGATAGAGGATGCGCAAAAGATCGCCGGTGTCGGAAAGGTCGCGGACCAGTTGGCCCTCCGAACGCACATCAAGCACCGCAAGAATGGGGGCGATCAATTGATAGGTCCACGCTTGAGATTTGTCGGCGGGACCGTTCCAGGTCGAATCCGGAAAAGCGTCAATTCGAAGAATCAGGATTTTCTGCCTAGAACGCGGCGCCAACCCGTTCGGCGGCGGTTCCGGCGTCGCGGCTTTCAGCCAGCGGCTCAGCGTATAGAGGCCGGAATTGTCGAAGTAGCCGCCGTCGACTAGATGCTCACCGTTCGATTGCGAGTCAGGCCGAGCCGCAGGAGAAACAAAAGGAAATGCGGCGGACATGCGTACCGCAGTTTCTAACAGCACATCGCTCTTCGGATACTCCTGGAGAAAGCTGTGCACCGCGTGGTTGTAATCTGGACCGGGCGCAGGTATTGGTATATCGGAGTTGGTGAAGACAACGGGGTCCCCGGTTCGCACCTCGGTGGAGTTTAAAAGCAACGTGGGGAACTTACAGATTGTCTGGCTGAGCGAGAGCGGGCAATCCATCGGCGAAATCCGCGCATTTTTTCGCAACGCACGCTCCAAAGCCCAGCCTCGGTCCGCACCATCCCAGAGAAACGCATCGATCGGAAGGATGGCGCGGCGCAAGTCAGGATGCGCCAGTCCCCAGGCAATGGCTTCGAGGCTGGAGTCGCGCGCTGCAAGGGCGCCTTGCATATCCGTTGGAGCATCCTTCCTGCAACGCAGATAGAACAGCGTTCCCACGGAGCCGCCGGAAACTCCACTGAGCGCCAGCATATTTTCGTCAAGGGCAGTCTCGGCGTCGCCGCGCAAAGCGCAGAGCACTTCGCTGGTCCATGCGGCCGCCTGGATACCACCGCCCGCCGCAGCCACCACAATCACGTGATCTCCTTTGGAGGCCAGCAAGGCGGCCGGAGTTGAAAGCGGGGAATCCGCCGTCCGGTTCATCGCCGTAAACGTGTGGTCGGAAGGGCCAAGCCGCGATGTCACGCAACATCATCACTGCGATGGGGATGAGCACTGGCACCCGGAACCTGTCGAAATAAAAACAGAGCGCGGAAATGCCCCAGCAAGCCAGCAGCAACAGCAGAATGACTTGCAGCAAGACCGCGTCGTACCGGTGCGGCGGCGGAAACGGATCGTCGCTCGCCAGGCGATGGTAAAAACCTCGACCCGCAATGAGATAAATCACGAAGCAAAGAAACGCCAGGAATCCAGCGAACCGATGGCCGGGAAAAAGTTCCACCGGATTACCGTTTTCGTCGAAAGTCCCGTAACCAGGACCCAGTAAGCGCACCACCCAGAGGCTCAGCTTATTGTAGCGGGAAACCAGCGGAGCGAATCCCAGCCTTCGAGGGAGATCCAGATTATTGAGATATTGCAGAAAGGACAAAAGCCATTTTGTGTCCCGCAAAGGGTAAGCCAGTGGCAGGGCAAACACTTCGACTTGCGGCACGCTGCGCGGGTTCGTCAGCAAAAGATCCAGCAAGAAAAATACGACGATGAACACGAAGCCACAGAACACTCCGATGGCCGATTGCGCCCAGAATTGGACCGCGAGACCCTCCGGGTGGAGATGCGCTTCCACCATTGTTTGTTTCACGGCGAGTAGAAATCTCAGAAGCAGGATAGCCCCTGCGAGATAAAGAAGACCCACGATCCAGCCAGAAAGCGGCATGCGCTGTGGCATGTCCGCCGGATGCGCGCCGGGTGGAGGGGGCAGGCGATTTCCATCCGCGCGCTGGCTTCCGTAAAGCAGCACTAGAAAACAGCACGTGATCGCCGCGGAAACCAGGAGGAACGCGCTGAACGCCACCAACGCTACCTGTGTGGGATAAAGGTCCGCAAAGCCATGGAACATAGGCGACGACAGCGCGAGGGGCAGCAGCCATCCAAACGCCAGCAGAATCAGGATGGGGAAGCGCATCAGGTATAAGTGCAGAAAAATGCGGCGCGCCATGGGGACCTCCTGGGGACGGAAGCGGCCTGTTGCCGGACATGATAACTAAGAATCGAGTTACGGGGAAGCGATTCGTTTGCGTTGGTGAGGCCATGGGGGCCGGACTGTCAGTTGGAAAAGCCGCGGGTCCAGACCTGAGCGAGGTGCAGCGATTCGTCGAGCAGCAACAGGTCCGCGTCTGCCCCGGGGCGCAGGGAACCTTTCTTAAATTCCAGGCCCAGAAGCGTGGCTGGATTCAAGGTGAGCATGCGCAGCGCATCGGCAAGGGGAGCGCCGAGCTTCACGATATTGCGAAGAGCGCGGTCGAGCGTAAGCGTGGAGCCTGCGAGTTTTCCCTCTGCGTTGCGGCAGACGCCACCGCTAACGGTGACTTCAAAAGTACCCAGCGTGTATTTTCCATCCGGCATGCCGGTGGCGGAGATTCCGTCGCTGACCAGAATCACACCGCCCGCGCCCTTCGCCTGCAGCAACAGTCGCATGGCGGTTTCGTCCACGTGCACACCGTCAGCAATCAATTCGGCAGTGACCTCCGGAGTGGTGAGCACCGCGCCGATAACGCCAGAATCGCGATGCGAGAACGGGCGCATAGCGTTATAGACGTGCACGGCGTGATGCGCGCCATGGGCGATCGCAGCGCGCGCCTGCTCGTAGGTAGCGTCGGTATGGCCGATGGCGACAACTAATCCGGCCTTGGCGTGCGGCGTCAATGCATGGCATGGCGCCCAGCAGTTCCGGGGCAAGCGTCAGGATCAGCGCTTGGCCTTTTGCAGCTTCCACGAATTTTTCCAGCACACCGGCGGAGGGAAGCTGCAGGAATTCTTGCGGGTGAACACCACGCCGCACGCCGCTAATAAATGGTCCTTCGAAGTGGATGCCCAGGGTTTCCGCGCGGTGATCCGCGGCGTCGTGCTGCAAGCAGATGTAGTTCGCGATGGCCTCGGCGCTGCGACAGATGGCGTCCGTGCTGGCGGTGACGGTCGTGGCGACGAACGAAGTGGTGCCGTGGGCGGCCACGGTGCGGGCAACCGCTTTCAGTGCATCCGGAGTGCCTTCCATCACGTCGTGGCCTCCGGCGCCATGAATGTGCACATCGAGGAAGCCGGGCGCCGCGATCTTGTCCGTCGCGATCACCTCGGCGGCGCCGGAGGGCAAAGTCACCGCGCTGCGCGGTCCGATCGACTCAATCACGCCGTCCCGGATGAGGATTCCGGCATCTGGAATTTCTGTTGTGGGAGTGAAAGCGCGGCCTGCATGAACCAGGATGGTGGACATGGCGAAGTTTTATCGTAGCGGAATTTGCCGCGGGCGCAAAAACAAATTGGGTGGAAACGATGCCCCTGGCAACAACAGTTCTATTCGGCGAGCAGCATCGGAAAAGCAGATTCCTCGGACAAACTTCGTCCTCGGAATGACTGGGTTGCTAGATTCTTCTTTTTGCTCGACGTGGAAAAAATTGGGAGAGCGAACTACTTGGCCATTTCGATGCTGGTGAGCTTCAGTGTGTCGCCGTCCACGGTGCCTTTGACGACCACGTGATGCCCGGCATGCGCCGCGACCTTGTCCTGTGCGTCAATGGCATACACTTTCTTGTCGGCGTCGTTCACAAACACGTATTTCGCCCCATGTTCCTTGACGCACTTGCTCGTACACTCCGCGCCGCCCTCCTGGGCGTTCTTCGCGCCGCACATATCGTCGGAAATCCACCCGGTCCATGAACCGTCAGCGGCGGATAACACGGATGCAGCAAGCAGCGCCAGCGAAGGCAAAAAGAAAAATCTCGTTTTCATCGGAGATCTCCTGGAAAAAGTGGTCTGACGCGCGGTTCAGACCTCTTCAGCCTCGCATAACCCCTTGGTGTGTCCAGCCAGACCGGGCCGAGAACCGTTCGTTATACAATCGAAGAGTGAAAACGTTCCTCTCCGAGCTGATTCTGATCATGACAATGCCTCACTTTTGCGGTGACCTTGTGTGCTGCGCCGGATGACTCGCACCGTATTCGCGATCCTTTGTTCACTGGTGGCCGCAGTTGGTGCCAACGCGCAAGGAGTGGCGCAAGGTCCGCCTCCCCCGCCAACCGCCAAAAGCATCAAATGCAAGAACCATGTTGTGCCGCAATTCGAAGACGTCACGGAAAAAGCCGGCATACGCTTCTCTCATACGTCTGCGCCGGAAAGCCGCTACATCGTTGAATCCATGAGTGGCGGCGTGCTGCTGCTCGATTACGATCGCGATGGTTGGCTGGATATCTACTTCACGAACGCGCCGACGGTGGATATGGCTTTGAAAGGCCAGTATGCGCGCGGCGCGCTCTACCGCAACAATCACGATGGCACATTCACCGATGTAACGGATAAAGCGGGCATCGGGAAGCCATGTTTCGCCATGGGCGGCGCCGTCGGCGATTACGACAACGACGGCTGGCCGGATATTTATGTCACCTGCTACGGCGGCAACGTGCTTTATCACAATAATGGCGACGGAACGTTCACGGACGTAACCGCAAAAGCCGGCGTGGGCGATGCGCGCTTTTCCACTGGCGCAGCCTTCGGCGATTACGATGGCGACGGCTATCTGGACCTGATGGTCACCAATTATGTGGATCTCGACATCCACAATCCTCCCGCGTTCGGCAGCAGCGTCACCTGCAAATACATGGGCATAGACGTTCAATGCGGCCCGCGCGGGTTGAAAGGATCGGGCGATTCGCTCTATCACAATAATGGCGATGGCACGTTCACAGACGTTTCCAAAAAAGCTGGCGTCGACGATCCGAATGGCTATTACGGCCTGACCACGGTTTGGGCGGACTTCAACAACACCGGGCGGCCGGATATTTATGTCGCCAACGATTCAACCGCGGGATTTCTCTACCGTAACGACGGCAACGGCAAATTCACGGACATCGGATTAGAGTCTGGAACCGCGCTTGGCGAAGACGGCCACGAACAGGCTGGCATGGGCGTCGCGCTGGGCGACTACCTGCACACGGGCCGCCCTTCGCTGGTGGTGACGAACTTTGCGCTGGACAATACGCCGCTCTATCGCAACGACGGGAAATGGGATTTTCAGGATGTTTCTTATCCGTCTGGCGTCGGTTTGCCTTCGGTGCCGTATGTGAAGTGGGGTGTGGCGTTCGTGGATCTGGATAACGATGGCTGGCTCGATCTCGTCACCGTCAACGGCCACGTCTATCCGCAGGTGGACAGCCTGCAATCGGGCGCACGCTATCGAGAACCGAAACTGGTGCAATACAACCAGGCGGATGGAACATTCTGCGATGCCAGCGAGCAGTCCGGCGCGGCCATCAGCGAGCCGCGTGTCTCACGCGGGCTCGCCGTTGGGGATCTGTTTAACAGCGGCCACATGGATCTTGTGGTGGAAGATCTGCAGGGCAGCCCGATGGTTTTGCGCAATCCGGGGCTTCCTGGCCGCCATTGGGTAAGCTTCGAGCTGGCGGGTACGAAGAGCAATCGCCTGGCAATCGGCGCGCGTGTGAAAATTGTTGCTGGAGGCATGACGCAAACCGACGAGATCCACAGCGGCGGGAGCTATCTGTCACAAAGTGATTTGCGCGTGCACTTCGGATTGGGCAGCGCCACGAAAATCGACAGCCTGGAAATTCACTGGCCATCCGGCGCCGTGGAAATCCTGAAGAATCTGGAAGCCGACAAATTTTACAGCGTCCTCGAGGGCCAAGGCCTCGTTCCGTTCGAAAAAATCCGCCCGGCCGGACCAGTCAAAAAACCGTAAGAGAACACTCTCACACTTTGTCATCCTGAGGACCGCGCAGTTGGCGGTCCGAAGGATCTCAACGCATAATCCTTGCGCAATTTATGAGGTGCGATTCTTCGCGCATCCTGGTCGGATGCGCTCAGAATGACAATCGCTCACCCATGGAAAATCGCGTCCGGACGCCGCAAGCATCCCCTACTGCACGATCGGCAGCACCAGCGCCGATGGGTGTTCCTTGTCATGGTAAATCGTGTTCGTCGCACTTGTGATGTGCGTGTCGGTGGACGCTTCTTCGCCAGTATTCAGGTTGCGGGCAAAACGCGGGAAGTTGCTGCTGGAAACCTCCAGTCGCAGCCGGTGGCCGGGTAGAAAGACGTTGCTGGTCGCCCACAAATCGAGCACCAGATGGTAGATTTCGACAGGCTTCGCGAAGTCCGGCTTGTCACGTGACTCGCGGTAGCGCATCCGCAGAATCCCTTCCGTCAAATTCTGCGAAAAACCATCCGGCCACACGTCCACAAGTTTCGCGGTGAAGTCCGTATCTTTTGCCGAAGTGCTGGCGAAAAGATCCAGGGAGATCGGCCCGGTGACTTCGGTCGCGGCCGTAAACGCCGATGTGGTGTAGATCAGCACATCGTTGCGCTCTTCGAGGGTGCGCTGATCGCGCGGCCCCGGCGCAAGATGCGTGGCATCGCAGCAGAGCGGGCCGCCAACCGTCGGTACGGGATCCGCGGGATCGTAAACAAATGCATCCTTTGTTTCGGTCGCTGGAACCTGCGTGTTCAAGGAGCCGTCGCCCGCCGAGCCATTCGCTTTCCCCGCCGAGTGCAGAAAATACTTCGTGGCCTTGGCGCGCGCCAAAGGCCAATCGTCTTCATCGCGCCATTCATTTTTTCCCATCACGAAAATACGGACGCGCTTGTTTCCCGAAAATTCGTTTTGCTCGCCTTTCAGCAGGTAGTCGTACCATTTCAAAACGATTTCATCGAAGTCATGCGGCGCGGCAGCTCCAAAATCCACTTCGCCGATTTTCCGCTGCTCTGCGCCGCCGGCGTGGCCCCCGATTTCGACCACCAGATGTTGTCCATTCCGCGCCGCTTCCGAACCGGCGCGGGATTTCAGCAGCACATAATTGCGCAGCGAGCCGCCAAGAAAAATGTCGTACCACGCGGCAATACTTAAGATCGGAACCTGAATGCGCGAATACGATTCTTCGATAGAGATGGCTTTCCAGTAGTCGTCGTAGTTCGGGTGCGCCAGCCAATCGCGATAATAAGGTGCAAGCGCCTTGGGGTCAGGCAGCGGAAGCACCGGATAATTGTCGAGTGGCAGCACATCCTTCCAAACTAACGCGTTTGTTTCTTTAACAACGCTTCTATTCATAGTATTTTGCGCAAGTTGACTGGTCCACGATTGATCGAACCACTGTTCGAAAACGCCGCCCTGATACGTCCAGTTTTCGTGGTAGTTGGAAGCGGTGACATGCGGCGCAATTCCCGACAAGTGCGGCGGGCTGGCGATAGCAGCAAGCATTTGCGTGGCTCCTACGTAAGAACCACCGAACATCCCCACCTTGCCATTCGATTCCGGCAAGGACGCAACCCACTCGATGGTGTCGTAGCCGTCCTGCGATTCATGGCGAAATGGATACCACTCGCCCTCTGAGGTGAAACGCCCACGCACGTCCTGCGCCACCACTACGTAGCCGCGTGCAGCAGCCCTCATCCCGAAAGTTCGCGTGCCGGTCTTGTCATAAGGCGTGCGCTGCAGCAGAACGGGATATTTTCCATCCGCTCTCGGGCGGTAGATATCGGCTTTGAGCGTGACCCCGTCGCGCATCTTTGCGGGAACATCGTGCTCGACAATCACGGTATCCGATTGCGCCCGAGATAATACGGGCATCATGCAGCAACTCATAAACGCGGCAAACGCCATAATCTGAATGGGGCAGGCATAACGGGAAATTCGCAACGAAGCACCTCCATGCGCGCATCGTATGTTGCGCCAGATTCGTCGTCAACTGCCGACTTGCGCTTCGCCTCCGTCAGTTGGGATACAATACGGAGCGATGAGTGCCAGAGCAGACCTTTTCTCGGCGCGAAAGGAAATCAAATGAAAAAAATTGGAATTCTCGGAATCGCTTCGCTATTCGCGCTTGCCATTTGCGGAATCCTTCATGCCGCCGGCACGCATGCGGCCAATCGTCCGGCCGGTGCAGGGGGATATAAAGTATCGGGCCAGATCGCCGTCGCGGGCGAAGGCGGTTGGGATTATCTGGTTGTGGATGAGGCGGCGCGCCGGCTCTATCTCTCGCATGCAACGCACGTGGTTGTCTTCGACGTGGACTCCCACGCAGTACTCGGCGACATCGCGGACACACCGGGAGTTCACGGCATAGCCTTGGCTCCTGACCTGGGGCGGGGTTTCGTGAGTGCCGGCCGGGGCAACAGCGTCACCATTTTTGATTTGAAGACGCTCAAAACTTTGGCGACCGTTCCTGCCGGCAAAAATCCTGATGCGATCCTCTATGACTCGGTCACCAAACAGGTTTTCGCGTTCAACGGCAGCAGCAAAGATGCTACGGTGATCGATGGCGCAAGCGGGAAAGTGCTTTCGACGATCTCCGTTGGCGGCAAACCGGAATTTGCAGTGGCAGACGGCAATGGCAGTGTGTATGTAAATGTGGAAGACACCAGCGAAATCCTGCAAATTGACGCGGCGAAAATGAACATTCTTCACCGCTGGCCGCTGGCACCCTGTAAGGAACCTTCCGGTCTGGCCATCGATACGAAATCGCGTCGCCTTTTTTCGGTTTGCGATAATGAAATGATGGCGGTTGTGAATGCGGATACCGGCAAGATCGTGGCAACGCCGAAAATCGGCGAGGGCCCTGACGCGGCCGCGTTCGATCCCGCTACGGATACAGCATTTTCCTCTAACGGCGAATCTGGCACGCTGACCGTCATCCACGAAGACGCGCCGGACAAATATTCCGTTGTCGAAAACGTGCCCACGAAAAAAAGCGCGCGGACCATGGCGCTGGATTTGAAGACCCATACACTTTATCTGCCCTCCGCGGAAATGATTCCGCCGGGTCCCGGGCAAAAGTGGCCCAGTCCTAAGCCGGGCACCATGAACTTGTTGATCGTCTCGAAGTAGTTTCGCCAGCCGAAACCTTCCGAGGTATGACCAATCCAATGAACGACACCCACGACGCCCCGGCCCCGCCGCAGGACCAGGCGGTAGAGCGGACGATATCCCGGTTCAAGTGGGTGGGATGGTCGAGCCTGTTCTTTGCAGTTGTCCAGAGCGTTTGCACACTCTTCGTCGCCCTCAGCGGCTTGCAATTATTGTTGAGCGCGGCTGCTTTCAGCGCGGCCATCGGCGCGATGCACGTCGCGGAAAAAATCCACGCGGACGCCATCCGCATACCGATGGTTCTGTTCGCCCTGGCCGGAGCGCTGTTCAACCTGGTGGCGTTGTGGCAAGTGCGCCGGCTGCGCAGGCGGGCCTCCGCCGCATGGCGCCAAAAGGCGATTTCCCGCGGCAAGTTTGCTTCAGAGGGGGCTCAACTAGCGTTGTCGCTGCTTACGCTGCTATTGCTGGCCGTCGAGTCTTTCTACCACCTGCGTAACACTCATCATCTTTAGTTTCTAATTTCTTTTCTGGAACAGCCTACGCCGACTTCTTCGGTGAACCGGGTTCTTCCCGCAATGCCTTTTCCAATCGCTCGTGCAGCCGCTGGCTGTAGCCCACCGGCAACTCATACGTCCGGCCGTCTGCTGTCAGTACCAGTATATTTCGCGTGGAGTCCAGAATCGCGGAGCACACTTCGCAGTTCTCCAGATGCTTCTCAATGTCCTTGAGCAACTCGGTATCCAGCTGGTGATCCAGGTATTCCGAGATATGTTCCCAAACCTGTTTGCACTCCAGCTTCATCGAAACATCCCCCCGAAGAATCCCTTTTTCGCTGGAGCGGCGGCCTTGAGATAGGGCGCCAGCAGTTTTTGGAGCATCATGCGCGCCCTGTGCAAGCGCACTTTCACCAGCGAAACATTTATGCCTAATGCGCTTGCCGTCTCTTCTTGGTTCAGTTCCTCAAGATCTCGCAACACCAGAACCTCGCGGTAAATAGGAGGCAGTTGATCCACCGCCGCCCGCAACTTCTCACGCATCTCTTTTTTTTCCAGGGCCACGGAGGGAATTTCGCGCCAGTCGGTCAGCACCGCGGGCGTGAAATCGCCGTCGCGTTCCTCTTTTTCCTCATCCAGTGAATCGGTGGGCGCCACTTTCGCTTTGCGCAGCCTCTGCCGGGCCTCATTCATCGCGATCGTAACCAGCCAGGTGCTGAACTTCGCGTCGCCCCGAAAGCTTTTCAGGTGCCGGAACGCGTTGACCATCACTTCCTGCGCGCCATCCTCTGCATCCGCCTCATTCCGCACCATGGTGAAGATGGTCACGTAGACCAGCTTTTCGTAGGGCCGAATCAGCTCGTGGAAAAGGTCCACTTCCCCCACGAGTATGCGGGCGATCAACACCCTCTCTTGTTCTACCGTTGCCGGCATGAACTTGGAAATCTCTCCCCTCCGTTACCTAGGTGCGAGTCTATCTACGCGGAAAGGTTACAGGAGATTTGCCGGTTCCAGGAGCGAATTCTGACCACGCCGGGTCCATTGTTATTCCGGGCGTTAGTTCGCCGGAAGCCCTTGCCAGCCAACGAATTCGCACGCACTATGGACGCTTCCGGACGTCGCCGCCTTGGCTGCCACCGGAAGACATGGCCGGACCAAACCTGAAACCTTTACGTACCCCGGGACTCTCATCCGCCAGCGACGTCCCGAGAAGGATTGCTTTCCATGAAAGATAAAGTGGTTTTCATTACCGGCGCAAACGGCGGTCTTGGTACCGCGGTGACCCGCGCATTTCTGCAACAGGGTGCGCGTGTAATCGGAGGCTCCCTGCACATCACCGTAGCGGATTTTCCGGAACCGAATTTTGAGGCACTGGCGCTGGACTTTAATAAACTCGACGAAATTCGCCGCGGCGTGGCGAGAATTATCGAGCGATACGGCCAACTGGATGTGCTGGTTCACCTGTTGGGAGGTTTTGCCGGCGGCCCGTCCGTAGCAGATACCACGGATGACATGTGGGAGCAGATGCAGGACATCAATCTCACGTCCGCATTTCGCGTGTTTCGGGAGTGCATTCCTCATCTCCGCAAATCCGGCGGCGGAAGGCTGATCGCCATCGGAAGCCTGACCGCAGCGCAACCTCACGCCAATCTCGGCGCCTATGTGGTCTTTAAATCGGCGCTGGCCATGCTGGTGCAAACCATCGCGCAGGAGAATGCCGATGCTGGCGTAACGGCCAACGTAATTCTACCCGCAACGATGGATACACCCGCGAATCGCAAATCCATGCCCGATGCCGATTTTTCCAAGTGGTTGAAGACCACGGACGTCGCTGAACTCGTGCTCTCGCTAGCGGCCGGGCAAGCAAGTCACCTCACCGGACTGCTCATTCCCATTGACGGCGTGCACGGCTGAAACTTTTCCCGCCTTTCCCACTCTAATGGAAGTAGAACAAGTGCCCGCGGCGAACCGAGCCGCAACGGGAGCAACACATGTTTATGAATCTATTGCGATTCCCCTTGCTCTATTTCGGCGCCATTAGCCTGGCTGGATTTCTGGCCATTTCCTGCTCTGGTGAGCGGAGCAGTGCCACGTACGCCCGCCAGCCAGGCGAAGCTCCGCGTCCCGTGATCGTGGAGCTTTTCACCTCGGAAGGATGTTCCAGCTGTCCGCCAGCCGACGCCTTACTGAAAAAACTGAGCGAGCAACAGCCGCTGCAGGGCGTCCAAATTATTGCGCTGGAAGAACATGTGGACTACTGGAATCATCTCGGTTGGGCCGATCCATTTTCTTCTGATGATTTTTCTCAAAGGCAGAATGCCTACGCGCAGATTTTTGGACGCGACGGCGTCTACACTCCTCAAATGGTGGTGGACGGCCAGACCGAGTTTGTTGGCAGTCATAGCGCTGCCGCACGTGACGCCATTCTAAAGGCCGCCGCCCAGCCCAAACTGGATGTCGTGCTTCGTTTCAACGCAAGCGCCACACCGGCTAAAGTCGTCGCTCGACATCCGCATCAGCAATCCACAGGGAATCTCAATCCATGGGCCGGCGGACCTGTGGCTCGCAGTGACAGAAAGCAACCTGCAATCCAATGTAAAGGCCGGAGAAAATTCCGGCGAACTCCTGAAGCACGCCGCGGTGGTTCGCAGTCTGCGAAAAATCAGCACGATCAAGGATCCAGCCAGCTACCAGGGAAATATCCAGCTGACTCCGGAGTCCAATTGGAAAACGGAGAATCTTTCCGCCGTGGTTTTTGTGGCGGAGAAGGATTCGCGGAAAATCATCGGCGTAGGCACCGCCGTCGTTCATCCTTAATTACCGTCTGGTTGGTTGCCCGAACGCTCTAGTAACGAATCGTCAAGACGGGGCAGGGCGATTGGCAGGCGAGCTTGTATGCGATTGCGGATGGCAGGTGACCGGGTCCGACTTTTCCGGCCCGCACTCCCAGCACAATCAGATCAGAGAGTTCCTCGCGCGCCAGCGCAAGAATCTCGTCGCCGGGTTCTCCAAAACGCACCTGAAGCGCCGGGTTGGCCTTCTCCGCATAATTCGCGGGAATCCCCTTCTTCAGCCGCTGAATCAAGAAATCACGTACCATTTCATCGCCGCCCTGGGGGCCACTACCAGATTCCTCCACCACATGAAGAACCGTCAGTCGGGCACCATGCTCGCGTTCCAGTGCATAAGCAAAACTAGCGGCACGTTCGGCATGCGGCTTGAAATTTGTTGCGTAAAGAATCCGGCGAACTTGCGCAAGCACTTCAGCAGGTGATTCGGAGCGAGGTCCGACGGTGAGCACCGGGCGCAAGGCCAGCCGAAAAATCTCCTCCGCCACAGGGCCGAGCAGCCGTTTGTTGGCTGCCGTGCGCCCGTGAGTGCCCAGGACGATCAGGTCAATGTCCTGCGCGGCCGCAAATTGTTGCAGCATTGGCCAAACTTCCTCGCCGCACAAAATCTCCTGCTGCACCAGGTTTGCGTTGCCCGCCTTGGTCACCAGTCGCTGCATCTCCTCCGCGGCAAAATTCTTGGCCTGCCGAATGGCATCTTCCAATCCAGCCGGCGCCACGTAACGAAGGACTCCTGAAGGGATTGCGTGTACAAGAAAAATCTTGCTTTGGAAGAGCTGCGCCAGACTCGTCGCAAATTCAAGCGCTCCTAGCGCCCCCGCGGAAAAATCGGTGGCGACCAGGATCCGCTGCAGCTTGACGTCGGCGCTGACCAGGGCATCCCTGGTGACCGCTCTACCCATGGACATGGCTTTTCGTGAACCGCTTGCTCCTAGTTCCAGCACAATAGGTGGAGGTGATGCACATCACATGCCATTGTTAATGCCATGCAACAGGCTGATAATTAAGGTGTTAGATACGATATTTGGTTCGTCTGGTCGGCCCTTGGGCCACTTCACCCACAGGCTGGAGGCATTTCACCCTGTTCAAACACTCGCCGCCGAATCCCCTGCCTCGCCGGCGAAAATGCAACCATCCATCTGGTACTCCGGGAGGGGTGCTATTATCCCCAGCATGGCTGCCCCAGAACCCAGGCCACTTCACTCCGAAAGCTTTGTCGAAGAGATGAAGCGCTATCTCCACTTGTTCCAAGAGGATGCACTATTCCTCCGTGAGCTTGGGGCCACGCATGGAAAAATATCTTCCGGAGATGGCGGAAAGATTTTATGCCCAGATTCCGCACCATCCGGGAGCTGGCCGGGTCTTCACGGGCGGCGAAACCCAGGTGCAACGCCTGAAATCCACGCTGCAGGTTTGGGGGCGCGGCCTGTTCAATGGTGTCTACGATGATCACTACGCGGAAGACCGGTTCCTGATTGGATTTCGCCATGTGCGCATTGGCCTGGACCAGAAATACGTGATCAGTGCCATGGGCGTGGTGAGATCTTTCCTGATGGAAAAATTGTTCGATGAATTTCCCGCGCGCGAAAAGCGTCTGGCCTATTCCCAGGCCCTCGGAAAAATTCTCGATCTCGATCTGAACCTGATGTGCGACTCCTATTTCCGCGCGACGATGGCCCACCTGCACACTCTGAACCAGGAGCTGGAACATGCCGGCGCGCAACTTATCGAAGCCAACGCCATCAAGGACGAATTTCTTGCCCAGGTTTCCCACGATCTGCGTACGCCACTGAACTCGATCCTGAGTTTCACGAAAATGGTTCTCGACGGCTTGTGCACGGATCCGGAGGAAGAAAAGGAAGTCCTCCGTGATGTTTTCAGCAGTGGTCAGCTGCTGCTGCGCCTGGTCAACGATCTGTTGGATATCTCGTCCATCGAAGCGGGAAAACTGGCGCTCGACCTGGAAGAAATAGATCCGCGTGCAGTCCTGGACTCCACGCTTCCGCTAGTGGCCATACAGGCGGCATCGAAGGGCATCCGGCTGGTTGACGAAACTCTCGACCAGATTTTACCGCTTGTCCGCAGCGACGAGATTCGCTTTCGCCAGGTCCTGCTCAATCTGCTATCCAATGCCGTCAAGTTCACCGTCCAGGGTTGTGTGCGTGTGCGCGCTCTGGGAAATCAGCCTGCGGGCCACTTACGTATGGAGATCGAAGACACGGGCATCGGGGTTCCCGTGGAGAAGCGCGACGCCGTGTTCGAAAAATTTGTGCGCCACGATCCGAAAGCGCTTCGCGGCGTCACCGGCTCCGGCCTTGGCCTGGCTATCGCCAAACGGCTTGTGGAAATGATGGGTGGAAAGATTGGCCTGGAAACCGGGCCGGGCGGCAAAGGTTCCCTGGTGTGGTTTACTCTTCCGCTTGCCGTGCCTGCATCGGCCGAAGAGGCGAACGACGCGTGAGTTCACAGCCCCAGACTCTTCAAGGAAAGCGTGTCTTGATCGTGGAGGACAACGCGCTAGTCGCAAAGTTCTTTCGCATGGCTCTGGAGCGTGCCGGGGGCTGTTCCTGCATGATTTCCGAGGATGTGCCGGAGATTCTGAATCTCGCCGCATCGGGCGATCTGGATCTCGTTCTCCTGGACGTGTCGCTGACGAATTCGGAATGGAATGGCGAAGCGATCAATGGTGTCCAGCTGTGCCGCATGGTGAAGGAAAAATCGCCCCGGCGTTTACCCGTTCTGCTGGCGACGGCCCACGCCATGAGCGGTGATCGCGAGCGCCTGCTGGAAGCTTCCGGCGCCGATGGCTATTTGGAAAAACCTGTTTATGATTCAGCGCTGCTCGTCGAAAAAGTCCGCAGCTTGATCGATCCCGCCTGAATTGGTCTGATTTCCGCGTGTCCATTCGCGAAATGTCGGTTAGGAAACTCTTCCGTGTGTCGGTTCGGAGCGTCTTTTCGCTTTATGAAACAATGCTCCTGTGTCTCCAGCCCTTAGGAACTATTGGCCTTGCAAACTATGTTCACACTTCCGGTTTTAGCTCTACTCTGCGTAGACCTTATTATTTTCGCTGCCGCCGGCCTGTTCTGGGATTCTTCGCCGCAGAAGAAGGAAAACCTGCTTCTCTCCACCCTTTTTCTATTTTCCGGAATGCCTGCCTTGGTTTATCAAGTCGTGTGGCAACGTGCCTTATTCGCAATTTACGGCGTAAACGCGGAGTCAGTCGCCGCGGTCGTCAGCGCGTTCATGCTCGGCCTCGGCGTCGGAGGACTCTTGGGTGGCTGGCTCTCCTCGCGCTTCCCGCGGAAAGCTCTGATTTTGTTCGGATTTTCGGAATTGGGAGTCGCTGTTTTTGGCCTCTGCTCTCTGCGGATTTTCCATTGGGCGGCTACCTTAACAGCAGGTGCCAACCTGCTCTCCGTCGTGATTTTTAGCGTTCTGCTTCTGGTTGTACCAACGGTTCTGATGGGCGCCACTTTGCCCCTGCTGGTGGAACACTTTGTGTCGCGTTCCGGCCGCGTCGGGATTTCGGTTTCTCGCCTCTACTTTGCCAATACCTTGGGTTCGGCCATCGCTTGCTACTTTTGCGCGACGTACCTGCTTCGAAATTTTGGCGAGAGCGGTTCGGTCAGCGCGGCGGCCTGCGTGAACACGCTCGTTGGTGCTTTCACCTATCTCTACGGCCGTATGGCGCAGCCAAGCAATTCCGCAAATCAGGAATTCTTCCAGGAACACTTGGTGGAGAAGCCGGCCGTTGCTCTGCCGAAAGCCATGTTGCTTGCTGCGCTGTCCGGTTTTCTGGCTCTCGGATTTGAAATCGTCTGGTTCCGTGTGTACTCTCTCGCTTCCGCGGACCGTGCGCCGGCTTTCGCGCTTCTTTTGGCCACCTATTTGGGCGGCATCGCGGCGGGTGCATATCTGTCGGAAAAATTCACACAAAATGCCCGAGCAGAAATCGTCCTTCGCACCATGGGGATACTTCTTGTCCTGGCCGGAGCGTTCTCTCCGTTCTTGCCTCCCTTGGTCGCATACCTTTCCCACCATCACATTTCTTATCTTTGGAGCGCGCCGGCTTTTTTCCTGGTGGCCGCGATGACCGGCAGCGTCCTTCCACTGCTCTGCCAATTGTCGGTTGCCGCAACCGAGGACGCAGGCCGCAAAGTCAGCCTTATCTATGCCGCCAATATTGCCGGGTCGGTTGCCGGGAGCCTGGGGATCGGTTTTATCTGGATGCAATACTCGGGATTACGATCGCTTTGTCTTCAGTTGGCGGTGCTCGGCGTTTTTGCCGGCGTGCTTACGCTCTTGTTGGTACGGGTCGCGCGGACTCCGGTATGGATCTGGTTGGTGGCCGCCGCGTCTCTTGCGTTGCTTCCCATCGCCGGCCAAAGCTATGGTCTGCTTTTCGAAAAACTAATTCTTGGCAATCGGCCTGAGTCCGCTATCCCCTTTGTCCACGTTGTGGAAAATCGCAACGGCGTAATCTGTGTGACATCCGATGGCGCCGTCTTCGGTGGCGGCGTCTACGATGGGCATTTCAATACGAGTCCCATCAAGGACGTCAACATCATCATTCGCGCCTACGCCGTGACCGGTCTGCATCCCGCACCGAAGCGCATGTTGATGATTGGCCTCGCTTCCGGCTCCTGGGGACAAGTGTTCGCCAATGACAGCCGAGTCGAGCATTTTGACATCGTTGAGATTAATCCCGGCTACCTGCAACTGATCCCGCAATACCCTTCGGTTCGCTCGCTGCTCGAAAACCCGAAAGTTCAGATCTATCGTCGATGACGGCCGCCGCTGGCTGATCGCCCACCCACAGGAAAAATACGATCTGATCGTTACCAACTCCACGTATCACTGGCGAAATCACAGCACCACATTGTTGTCCAGGGAGTTCTACCAGTTGATCCGGCAGCATCTGAATCCCGGTGGCGTCTATTATTTCAATACCACCGAATCGGAAGAAGCGATCGCCACGGCGCTCTCCGTCTTTCCCTACGGAATGCGCATCGTTAATTTTCTGGCCATCAGCGATTCTCCCATCGTGCTGGATCGCGCCGCCTGGTTGCAGAATCTTGCTCACTTTCAGATCGACGGTAACCTAATGTTCAACTCCGCAACACCGAATGGGCAGCTTCTTCTTGCCGCCTATGGCAATTTCGCAGATACCACTCATGCGGCTCCGCGATTCCTTGGCATGGAGAGCAATGACTCGCTGCGCGCACGTCTACCCCGTCTGAGGCTTTTCACTGACGACAATATGGGGCTTGAATGGGAGCCCAGCGTGGTGCTGCCCTGGCGCCCCTAGCGTGCGGACAGTTCAGCTCAACGTCGCTTCCAGCACTTCGCGCAGCAGCACTTTCTTCTGTTCGGAAAGCTTTGCGCCCTGTGCGGTCAGATAGAAACACATCGATTGCCTTCTGACCTTCCGTGTCAATCAGCGCGACATCAATATTGCATCCCTGCCGTGCCAGCGCGGATCCCACTTCATAAAGCAATCCCGGGCGATCCTGGGTCACCACTTCCATTAGAGTGGAGTGATCTGACGAGTTGTCGTCAAACTGGATCGAAGTACGGAAGGTAACCTTCGGCGGTTTCGCCACGGCGGCGGCCAAGCGCCCCTTCAGCAGCGGCTCCAGGGCTGCTTGCCGTTCACCACATCCGCGATGCTTTGCTGGAAACGCAATCGTTCCGTTGGATTCAGCTCCAGCGTGTGGTGCAGATCCACAAAATGAAAAGTGTCCAGCACCACGCCGGCGGAATTCGCAAACGCATCCGCCTTGACGATGTTCATGCCCCACGCGGCCAACACGCCGGAAATCGCAGCAAACAGCGCGGGGCGGTCCGCGGAAAGCAGCGTCAGTTCAAACGCATGCTGGCGTTCCTTCAATTCCGTCTGAACCGGTTGCGCCCCCAATTTTTGGTACAGCGCAAAGTGCAGCGCAATCTCTTCGGGCGAATGCACGGCCAGATAACGCCGTGGGAAACCTTCCAGGAAGCGCTCCATCTCCACTGCGGACGCCTGTGTAGACTGCTGGCGAACCTGCTCGAGCAAAAGCGCTTCGTCGGAAACATGTAAACGATCGCGATCCACGGTGCGGCTGAAGTGGTTGGATGTGGAAACAAACAGTTGCCAAAGCATTTCCGATTTCCAGGGCGTCAGCGCCTCTGGATTCACGGCATGAATGTCCGCGTAGGTAAGCAGGCAAAGGCGCTGCAGGCGTTCCTGGTTGCTGACAATCTCGGCAAAACCTGAAACCGTGGCGGGATCAAAAATATCGCGCCGCTGCACGGTGGCAGACATGTCCAGGTGGTGCTCGATCAGGAAGTGGACTTCGCTTTTTTCTTCCGGGCTGAGCTTCAGACGGTCCGCGGCGGTTTCCAGAGCCAGCAAGACTCCCGGCCACATGACTTTCCACCGGCATTCCTTTGCCCACGTCGTGCAAAAGCAATGAAAGAATCAGCAGGTCGCGCCGCAACACAGTTCGCCACAATGGAGCGAAGTGCGCGCCGCGTGCGTCAACGGGTGCCGCCAGCTCCTGCAAATGTTCGATGGCCCGCAGCGAATGCTCGTCCACAGTGTAGCGGTGATAAAAATCGCGCACCACCAGCGAATCAATCGTCCGGAATTCCGGCAGAATTTCCGTCAGTAGACCCAGCCTGTGCATTGGCCGCAACGCGAGTGATGGATAGTCGCCGCTCAAGATCTCGCTCAAGAATCGGCCAGGTGATGCGCGTATTTTTCTGCGCGATCTCCGGGTGCGTCATGATGTACGCGATGCCGCGTTCCGCTTCGCGGCTCAACGGGACGCCGATGCGCGCCGCTTCCGCCAGCAGGCTGTAGATCGCCTGGCGATCGGAAAATGCCTGCTCGTTGGTCAATTCCAGCAGGCCGTCGCGCACGGCAAACGCTCTTCCATTTCCGGATTCGACCTTCGTGCCCGGCATGGCGTTCATCAGCCGCTGTCGCAACGAAAGCGTGGTTACCTGGCGCTGCTCCATGTACCGCAGCAATTGCCGGTTCAGCGTGCGCGCGTGCCGGAAATACAAGCGCATCCACTCCGCTGCGTTACGACGCAGGTTGTCGTCAATGCCCAGCGATCGTTCCGCCGCCTCGGCCTGCAGTTCGTAGGTCAGCGTATTGTCGTTGCGCGCGTTGCTGTAATGCAGGAAACAGCGGATACCGCTCAAAAATTCCACGGCATTGCGCGTCATCTCATCTTCGTTCAGCGGGCTCACGCGCGGGTCGCGCCGGTCTCCCGCGAGTTGCCGCATCCAGAGCGTCGCGTGATAGTCGCGCAAGCCGCCAGGCGCTTCCTTCACATTCGGTTCCAGATGAAAGATCGTGTTCCCATAGCGCGCCAGTCGTTCGCGCGTCAGCCGCTGCAATTCGGAATGTAACAGCGGCCGCGCCTGCTTCTCCGGGCCGGACAGCACTTTCGCGTCCAGCCTTTCAAAAAGTTGCGGATCGCCGTCCAGAAATCTGCGATCCAACATCGCCAGGTGAAATTCCGCGTTGGATTCTTCAATATGCTTGCACTCATCCAGCGTGCGCCCCGCGGAGCTCACGCGAAATCCCAGGTCCCAGAGCGTGCGCGAAAATTCCGATATCAGCGGCCGGAAGTCCTGCTCGGCCTTTTCGTTCCCGAAAAGAAACAGCAGGTCCAGGTCCGAGTAGGGAAACAGCATCTCCCGCCCGTAACCTCCCAGCGCCAGCAGGCTCAACCCCTGACCGGGAGCGCTGCGCACCTGCAGCAATTCTCCAAACACTTTCTTGATCGTATTGTCCGCAAGCTCACACAACTGCCGCAGCGTCTCGCGGGCGCCTGCTCCGTTCTCAAATAGTTTTCGAATCCGCTCTCGCTGAGCTTCGCACTGCGGTCCCAGCTCGGAAAGCGGAGTCACCGGCTTTTCTTCCATTTTCTTAATGTGTGGGCGAAAGCTCGGGATCAGGCCTGGGCGCGGAGTGGACATCAGGATCCTTACAGGGCGCTTTCGCCGCGTTCCTCGTTGCGGATCCGGATCGCTTCATCAATCCTGCTCAGGAATATTTTACCGTCTCCGATTTTCCCTGTCTTGGCGCTCTTCAGGATCGTTTCCACGGCGCGGTTCACCAGGCTGTCGGGCAAAACCAGCTCGAGTTTAATCTTCGGCAGCAAGTCCACGGTGTACTCGCGGCCGCGGTATACCTCCGTATGTCCCTTCTGGCGGCCGTGCCCGCGCACCTCCGTCACCGTCATCCCGTCAATGCCGATTTCCAGCAGTGCGTCCTTCACCGATTCGAATCGCGACGGCTGAATAATCGCTTCAATTTTCATCATACGGATCTCTGCTCCCGCCTGCCGTGTATTCCCAATTCCATTTGTCTAGCTTTCTCGCCAAGCACCTTAATTTGCGCCCTATCTCAAATTTGTCATCCCGAATGCCGCGTTTTTCGCGGGGTGAGGGATCTGCTTTTCACTCTGGATCCTCCACGATCTCAACAACTCGACTAGGCTTCCAGGTTGTACGCCTCTTCGCCATGCTGCGTGATGTCCAACCCTTCAATTTCCTGGTCCTCGGTAACGCGCACGCCGGTCACCGCGTCCACGATTTTAAGAATCACAATCGTTCCCACGATGGCGAAAGCCCATGCCATCAGAATTCCCACCAATTGGTTGCCCACCTGCCCCCAATGGCCGTCGAAGCCGCCAACCGCTTTTCCATCGCCATAAATCGGATTGATTACCGCTTGCGCGCAAACGCCCGTCAGCAGCGCTCCAATCGTGCCGCCAGCGCCGTGTACGCCGAACGCGTCCAGCGCATCATCGTACCCGAAAATGGCTTTGAACTTTGTGACCATCCAATAGCAGAAGCCGCCCGCGATAAATCCAATGCCCAGGGCCGGAAGCGGCCCCACGAATCCCGCCGCGGGCGTGATCGCCACAAGCCCGGCGACTGCGCCGGAAATCGCGCCCAGCGCGCTCGGCCGCCCGTTCTTAATCCATTCCGCCGCGGCCCAGCTCAACGCCGCCGCCGCCGCGCCGAAATGCGTGGCCACAAACGCGCTGCTCGCCAATCCGTTGGACGCCAGCGCACTTCCCGCGTTGAACCCGAACCACCCTACCCATAGCAAGCAGGCGCCGATGAAACTCAAAACCATGCTATGCGGCGGCATCGCCTGCTTCGGGTAGCCCACGCGTTTGCCCATATAGAGCGCGCACACCAGCGCGGAGACTCCCGAGGTGACGTGCACCACCGTGCCGCCGGCAAAATCCAGCGTCGGAAATCTTCCTCCCAGTGAGGCGTTCAGGAATCCTCCCTTGCCCCAAACCATGTGCGCCATCGGTGCGTAGACCAGCAGGAACCACAGCGTCATGAACAGCATCGTGCCCGAAAATTTCATGCGCTCCGCCGTTGCTCCGGTGATCAGCGCGGGCGTGATAATCGCGAACATCAACTGGTAGACCATGAACGTCAGCTGCGGAATCGAACCGGAATAATCCGCATTCGGTACCACTCCCACTCCGCGCAGCATCGCAAACTGGAAATTCCCGATCACCGGTCCACTTCCGCCGAAGCACAGGCTGTAACCCACCAACGCCCAAAGCACGGTGATCAGCGCCATCAGCGCGAAGCTCTGCATCATGATCGCCAGCACGTTTTTGTGACGCACCAGCCCGCCATAAAAGAGCGCCAGGCCCGGGCCTGTCATCATCAGCACCAGGGCTGCGCTCACCAGCATCCAGGCGTTGTCTGCCGAAGACTGCGCGGCGGTCACCCGCTGGTCGAGTTGGTTGAGTTTATCCGCAACGGCTTTGGAGATTTCCGGGGAAGCGGCACTGGCGGCGGGCGAGGAGGAGGTTTGTTGCGCGTGCACGGGAAGGGAGCTCAGTACCAGGATCAATAAACAACAACACAGAATGCCCATGCGCTTCATCAATAAGCTCTCCAGAGCGAAAGGTTTGCGCCCGTCCTCTATAGGATCAATCGCTTAATGTTTCGGGGGTGGCCAACTAATCGCCCAAATTATACGCATGGGGTGCGGCCGCCAGCGCTTGAAATTTTGCTGGCGAGGATTCATTTTTCGGATGAATGGTCCGCTAAGACCTTTCTTTTTATTTCGCCTGCGTAGTGGTCGGCATCGCGCGTGGGGCGGGGAATTCGAAAGCCATCGCTGACGGCCAGCGTCAGCCGGATCGCCGTTTTCAGGCTCACCCGATGTCCTTGCGAAACATAGATGGGCTTCACCCCGGTTCGCGTTCGCACTGCCGCGCCGATGCGTTCGCCGTTTGCCTTTTCGTCCACCAGAGGCACCCAGCTTCCGGCTTTCAAAGGCACGCGGTCGTGGGTTCCTAGCAGAATGCTCTTGGCACAACCAATGCTCGGCAGGTCCAGTACCACACCCAAATGCGACGCCAGCCCCAGCCGCCGGGGATGCGCGTAACCCTGTCCATCGCAGAAAAGCAGGTCCGGCATCTCGCGCAATTTCCTCAGCGCCTCCAGCAGCACCGGAATCTCCCGGAAGCTCAAGAATCCCGGCACGTACGGGAATTCCAAAGGGGCAATCGCATATGATCTCTCTATCTCTTCCATCTCCGGAAAGCGGTACATCACCACGCACCCAATCGCCCGATTCGCCTCGCGCAACAGCGACCATCGCGTCTTGTTGGCACGGGGCTTGCCCCGCCCTTCGACCAACGCCTGCGATCCAGTGAGAACAAACGCCGCATCCAGCCCGGCCACTGTCCGGATTTTGCCGAACGCATCGTCACCCTTCCAGTAAGACCTCAGCTCCTCCTGGATTTGCCGCGCCTCCGCCGGAGACACATCCCAGCGGTGCGGCCGCACAACCCCAATTGGCTTGTCCTTCATCCTTATCATCGTATAATGCAAAGGCCGCCAACACCCGGACGCCCTGCGGCCACCCGATGCACTTGCAAATCGAGAGCTAAGGAAGCACCGCTATGACCTTGCATCCACCACTGGAAGTTTCCTCGCGGGAAGAGAACGGCATCCACTTTGTTGAAGTACAGGGGCGCCTGACCATCGGCGATCCCAGCGACCACCTCAGCAGCTTCGTGCAAAAACTCGTTGCCGGCGGCGCCCGCAAAGTGATCGTAAACCTCAACGATATTCCCCAAATCGACAGCTCCGGCATCTCCGCGCTCGTGAAACTTTCCATTTCGCTCGCGCGCCAGGGCGGCGGCCTCCATCTGGTCTGCGGCGAAGGCCGCGTCCGCGACGCCCTCACCGTCACCCGCCTCGTCGAAGCCATCCCCACCTACGAATCCCAATCCGCCGCCCGCGCAGGTTTCTGAGCATCCTGCGGCGCGATCTGGCGTTACAGCAAACTGACAAACTGGAGATTCCTACTAGACTAGGGCTCAGTCGGCCAGGAGCCGGGTCTCGAGATTTGAGGAGGAATTTCACGATGATCGGGGACATGCGTGCTCGATTTGGAGCGCCGCGTACTCGATGGCAGCAGAGAATAGTCCTCGCGCTCAAGGAATAGGGTAATCCGCGAGAATCTCTTCGAAGCTTGCACCTCGCGCTCAAGAGGTCGCACAAGATCGACAACACGGATTCGCAAGTCACGAACACACGGGACGCCCGCCGCATTTTTCATCGCTGATTGAGATTCTTTTGAGTACATGCGGCCTGCGTCGTTTGCACTGGAAATTCCAGAGACCGTCTGAATAAATAGCGAAAACTAGCCGCCCTTTTTCAATTCGGCGAGAACCATCTTGGCAAGCTCTTTCAATGTCTCGAAGACCCCGGTGCCATTAATTGCCACGCCTTCAATCACCGGTTCGCCCTTTTTCAGCAGCTGCTTTTTCAGCTCGTCCACAGTCATCGCGTTCGGCAAATCGCGCTTGTTCAGCTGCAGCACATAGGGAATCGTGTCGAAATTCAGGTTGTGTTCCTTCAGATGCTCCTGCAGGTTTTCCATGGTCTCGAAATTCGCATCCAGCCGTTCTTCCTGCGAATCTGCCACAAAGACCACGCCATCGGCGCCTTTCAGAATAAGTTTGCGGCTGGCCTCATAAAACACCTGCCCGGGCACCGTATAAAGGTGAAACCGCGTCTTGAATCCGCGCACGGTCCCCAGATCCAGCGGAAGAAAATCGAAGAACAGGGTGCGGTCCGTCTCCGTGGCCAGAGACACCATCTTCCCTTTCAAATTTTGGCCGGTGTGGTCGTAAATCCACTGCAGGTTGGCGGTCTTTCCGCCTAGACCTGGACCGTAATACACCAGCTTGCAATTAATTTCGCGCGCAGGAAAATTTATGAAAGGCACTAGTCGTCAACCTGAGTTCCACCTGAAACTTATAGCACACGCCTGCAGGGCAGGCCAGCACTCCGCCTTGCGTCTGCCACGTGAAGACTGCATCTAGTGTCGCGGAGAAGCACGATTTTCTAAAAAGTTATTTTCGGCGGTGCTCCCGGTCGGTTAAGGCTACCCAACTCGGCACTTTTCCACCGCCTTTCCCCCAAACTCTTGCCTGCATTGACGTTCGGCAAAGCCTCTGCTAGCATTCGCGCCATGGCGAAAGCGCAAAAATCCTCTTCTGGCTCCTCCAGGCGGCATAAGTCCTCCTCCAAGAGCTCCTCTAAGTCCAAGAAAAAGAGCGGTTTGCCCGCTCCTCCCCCCCAGCGAGGCGGTGTTGAAATGGTGGATCCCCGTGTCCAGGCGCAAATGAAGCTATATGAAGAAGCCATGGGCCTGTTTCATCAGCAGAAATTCCAGCGCTCCAAACAGGAGCTTGAGAAGGTCCTCGAGGGCCCCAGTAAGGAACTTGCCGACCGTGCGCGCACCCATCTCCGCATCGTCGAGCAGCGCATGAAGCCCTCCTCGGAGCAAAATCCCAAATCTCCCGAGGAACACTATCAACGTGGCGTGGCCATGATGAATCTCGGCCGCTGGGATGAAGCCCGCGAAAGCCTTGAGAAAGCCCGCAAGCTCGCGCCAAAGCTCGATCACGTTCATTACGCCCTGGCCGCGCTCGATTGCCTCACCGGCGAAGCCGATTCCGCCATGGCCAATCTCAAGATCGCCATCGACCTGCGACCCGCCAATCGCTTCCACGCGCGCAATGACGAAGATTTCGCCTTTCTTCAGGAAGACCCGCGCTTCACCGAGATGCTGTATCCTGAAAAGGACGGCTACGCGGGCTAGCCAGGTTAATCGGTTTCCGCAAAGAGCTGGAGCTCGTTCCAGTCTTTAGTTAGTTTTTGTAATTCTTCCGCCGTCTTCCCACCGCGACGGAGTAAAACATCCAGGTGATGATTCGTGCCTGACCAGGTTTCCCCGAAACGGGATTGCCCGTGAAGAAGAAAATGCCTGCCAGAAAAAATCCGCCGGTGCGCGGTTTTCGTGTTGTCGCCTTGGGCGGCGGCACTGGGCTTTCCGCATTGTTGCGAGGCTTGCGCGAACACGTGGTCCGCGGCCCCAACCGTCTTCCGAACCGGGAACGGCCCATCTCCGATCTTGCCGCCATCGTCACCGTCACCGATGACGGCGGCAGTTCCGGCCGCCTGCGTCGCGAAAACCACATGCTGCCCCCGGGCGACATTCGCAACTGCATGGTCGCGCTCTCAAAAGATGAAGCGCTGCTCAGCCGCCTGTTTCAATACCGGTTTCAGGCCGGCAACGGCCTAGCCGGTCACAATTTCGGTAATCTCTTCCTGGCAGCCCTCACGCACGTCACGGGCGATTTCGCCGAAGCCGTTCGCGTTTCCAGCCAGGTCCTCGCTATCCGTGGCCGCATCTTTCCTTCCACTGTTTCCAATGTCCATCTGGTCGCTACGCTCGTGAATGGCAAGCGCGTCCGAGGTGAAACAAATATTTCCCGCAGCAAAATACCCATCCGTGAAATCGAGCTCAGCCCGCGCCGCGTCCGTGCCCTGCCGAAAGTGATTGAAGCCATTCACGACGCCGATCTGATTCTCATGGGGCCGGGCTCGCTATATACCAGCGTCATTCCCAACCTCTTGATACCTGAAATCGCGCGAGCGTTGACGCGTTCCCGGGCGCCGCGCGTCTATGTTGCCAATCTGATGACCCAGCCCGGGGAAACCGCTCACTACACGCTCAGCCAGCATCTTCGCGCCATCGAGAATCACGTCGGCAAGCGCATCATCAATTATGTCGTCGCCAACAAAAAGTCCGTCTCTCCGGAAGTCGCTCGCCGCTATCGCGCCGAGGGAGCAGAACCGGTTCTCATCGATCGCGCCAATGTAAGCAAAATGAAAGTCCGCCTCCTCGCCGATAATCTCCTCGAAGAGCACAGCGTAATCCGCCACAACTCCACCCGCCTAGCCGCCCTCCTCTTAAAAAAATTCCTCCGCTAACACGCGCTTTAGCCGGTGGAGGGTAGCGCCTGCTTCTAGTTCACCCTGAGCCTAGAAGGGCAGGCAAGCAAACTGCGCAGCGGTCCTCTTTTTACCGCGATTCCTACTCTTCGATCCTTTCCTCGAATCACCGTAATCGAAGCCCTGGGCAATCCATATCTTCTGCCCCGCTTTCCAATCCACGCTCGTGACCTTTGCCGGTCCGTCTGGCTCCGCATGACTTGTCGCCCCCGAGGGCCTCCAAACGTACTCTGCCGCACCAAATTGCACTTCCCTCACAGCACCCCTAAATTGCAACTCCTCCGGCTTTCCAGACCGATCCATCTCAATCCCCACCTCATGCCCATTCGTCGGATCTTTATTAATCAGAAGAAACGCCCACTCCCCATCCGGGCGCTTCACCGCGTATGCCGTAATCAGAGTGTGTCCCGCCTCATCCTTCAAATCCGCTTGCGCTGGAAAGAGTTGATGCAATCCTGCTCCGTGTTTCACCCATTCGAGATTCAGCAATTGCCCGGCGAAATATTGCGCCGTCGGTTGCTGAATTTCCAGTTTTTCATTCGCCACGAAATTTCCGTACGTGCTCCACGCATGGCACCCCGGTCTCAGCGGCTCCGGCTGGACCGGCGAGTGGTAGTACACCGCGCCCCCGTGCGTCAGAAACGCCCCCACGCTGTCCGCCAGCCACAACCCGGCAAAAATATCCTGCATCGGATCGGTGAGCTCCCAGGACACGTTGCTCTCCGTATTCATCAGCGGCACATCCGCGGGGACGCCGTCCGCGCGCCACACATCCAGGATGTGATCCATCAGTTCCGGCTCGCGATATAAATCCGCCCAATTGATGTCGCACGGTGCAAGCGGATAATGTTCGAACGAGACAAACGTCAGATCCGCCATCCTTCCATGCGCCTTCAAATAGTCCAGGAACCGCCCCAACCACGATGTGCGTCCCTGCGCGTCTGGCCAAGCCTTGATGTCGTCATTGGAGCCCGTAAAGATCGGCCCGCCCAGTTTCAATTTCGCATCCACGCGATGCAGCGCTTTTGCCCACTGTAGATAGAGCGCCGCATAATCCTCTGGCAGCATAAACTGCCCGTCCGGCTCCTCGCCCATTTCCACAAAAGAGATCGGATAACCTCGTTTTTCGACGTAGGCCAATTCCGCCGCGGCATCTTCCGGCGTGGCGTAGACCATGGACACGGGAATCATCGCGGGAAGCCGATTCGTGTAACCGCTGTTGAAGAAAAGATCGAAGCCCGTCTGAATGCGAGCGGGAATCAGGTCGCTCTCCCGGTGCCAGGGATCAATCGAGGAAACCTGCGTCGCCGTTTGTGCTTGTCCCGGCGTGTGGTGCACCAGGTCCACAAACTGTCCTCGCGAATTGAAATTCCCCGCCGCGATTTCAAAAATCGCGTAACCCACGCAATTCCTCGGATCACCGCCGCCGTGCGTGTCACAGGTGTTCGAAGACTCCGTCATCCAGATGCGCAAGAATCGCGCTGCGATGGGCTTCTCCCCCAGTCGCTGCACCTTTTTACCACCCGCCCCGCCGCTCACCTCGCCGGCTGGAAATTTTGCCCATGTACCCTGGTCCTGCCTAGCCAGCGCATCCTCTTTCCCGGTCCAATATTCCACCACGTACTTCTTCGCATAAGGATTTGCCCAGGCAATTTCGATGGCGTCAATGTCCTGCGGCGTGCCGAAATCCAGCACCACCCATTGTGGGTGCAGAGCGTCGGCTTCTCCCGTAAATTTTTTCGTCAGATACGGATTGCTCTTCCAGTAGCTCGTTGCATCCCCGTCGGTCAGCCGCGAAAATTCATTTTGCCCTGCGTCGCTGCGAGTGCTCCCTCGATGCGGCAGCGCGTATCCAAAAGACTTGCGGAGCATCTCCCCCGGCTCCGCGCTTCCCGTGAAGTATCCGCTCTTTTCGGTCGAGTCGCTCCAGCTTCCTTGTGGATTCCAATGCCACGCATCGATAGTTAATTCCGTATTCTGCCGGTAAGTAATCGGCCCCCACCCCGCCGAAAGCGATTGCTTGATAACCGCGTCGCTATAAACCGTCTCAAACTCTTTCGCGGACAAAATATCCATGGAGCTGCCCATCGCCTTGTCCGGATCAAAAGGAATCGCGCGTTCGGGAGAAACGTCTACGCGAACCGTCTGCGCAATTGCCGGAGCTGAAGCTATTGCAGAGGAGAAAAGGAGCGGCATCATCGCAGCAAGAATGTTTCGCGGCCGGTGGGCGTGCATATGCTCCTCCAGTAAAACGGCCCATTATAACGGTTCAATAAGGGTTTTTTGCAATCTCCGGCGAACCTTCCGATACGCCCTACCCCAACTGTCTAATTCCGGCTAACATTCTTGGAGCACTCATCGCATTTTCACGGAGAGTCTCCATGTCCACCTTCGGCCTTATCGAATACAAGGATGCCAATCCCGCCGTCAAAGCCGTTTACGACGACATCATGGCCACCCGCAAAACCGACTACATCAATAATTTCTGGAAGGCCATCGCCCACGATCCCGTCCTGCTCAAGCGCACCTGGGAAGACCTGAAATCCATCATGGGCCCCGGCGCCATTGACCCGCTGACCAAGGAACTCCTCTACATCGCCGTCAGCGTCACGAACAACTGCCACTATTGCATTGCTTCCCATACCGCCTCTGCATTCGCCAAAGGCATGACCCCCGAAATGTTCAAGGAACTTCAGGCCGTTATCGGCATGGCCAACGAAACCAACAAGCTCGTCACTGGCTACCAGGTTTCCGTGGATGCCCGCTTCCAGCCACCCCTCGGCGTCAACAAAAAGTAGCTTTGTCCAATCGCACCTGAACCTGTGTAGT
Source organism: uncultured Acidobacteriota bacterium (assembly GCA_963824925.1). Lineage (GTDB taxonomy): Bacteria > Acidobacteriota > Terriglobia > Acidiferrales > UBA7541 > Acidiferrum. The sequence continues at coordinate 254,483 of CAWGRE010000017.1, read as the reverse complement.
CTCCCCGGAGCGCCAATCTCCAGATTGGCCAGCCCTCATCTCTTTTGTCCTACTCTTCACCTTCACTCTTCGCGCACAGCCTTTCCACTGTGGTACTTGCGTACTATATGGCCCACCTTTCCGGGGCCCCCACCATATAGAGGTACATCAGGGTTCCCCTGTCTTTCGGGCCTGTCTGTCTCAATTACATTGGAGTGAGTGGTTTATGACACCTATTTTGAAAGATTCAGAGAACGCCGCTGCTCCTTCCGCCTCCGGCGTCCCCGCGAGTTCCGCGCCAAAAGCTGCCGCCGATGCATCGGCCCGCCCGCAGCCCGTCGCGCTGGAAGTTCCGGTTACCGTGAATGGCGCCCGCACTGTCGATGGCTCGGACAAACGCGAACCCTTTTCCGAAAAATCCGCCACCGTTCTCGTTTTTGGACACGGCGCTGTCATTCGCATTTCCGCCGTTCTTGCGCCCGGCCAATTGATTTTTCTTACCAACGAAAAAACTCGCAAGGAAGTTGTTTGCCAGGTCGTCAAATCCAAGACCGACGGCAACGCGGTCGGCTACGTGGAACTGCGGTTCACTGAGCCTGCTCCCGGTTTCTGGGGCATGCGGTTTCCGTCGGACACTGTTCTTCCGCAAGCTCCGGCTCGCCCGGCCGCGCCTGCGCCGGTTCCGGCTCCGCCCAAGGCAGCGCCTCCTGCTTCGCCTGTTGCCGTGCAGCCCGTGATGCCCGCGCCGTCAGCGCCCCTGGCTCCGATTTCTCCGGTCGCTTCGTCTCCGGCCGTTCCTAGCATCCCCGTTCCCTCGGCTGTCAGCGCGCCACCAACTGCGGAGCCCAAGGTTGCATTTCCTACTCCGGCGCCGCCTTCGCCTTTCGCTCCGCCGCCTGCAGCGATCCATTCGGCGCCTGTCGCGCTTCCCCCGGCCATTGTTGAAGCTCCTCCCGCTCCGGTTGCAGCCGCGCCAGTCATTCCCACGGTAGAGTCGAAGCCCGCTGCCACGATCATCCCCGTCCCGTCTTCTTCGGGGACCTCAACCGAAGAGCTTAAGCAACAGGCCGCACGTCTCCAGGAGCAGCTCAGCTCGCTCCTATTCACGGAAACGTCCAAGCCGACCGCCTCTGTTCCGGTCGCCGCCGCGCCTCTGAATGAAACGGCCAGCGTGCCGGAAGCCGCGAACAAAATTTTGGAGCTCGCAAACATCGCTCCAGAGGTTGCGCCAGCGAAGCCTATCAAAATCGCTCCCCCTGCGGCTGCGCCGAAAGTTTCCTCTGGTTCTCTCGAAGTCGAGGAGATCAAAATTCCGTCCTGGTTGGCGCCTCTCGCCCGCGAAACGGATGCCGCGTCTTCTTCGGCTGCTTCCAGCGCGGTTCCTGATGCTGGAGGCGTCATTCCCGATGCCCCTGCGGAAACCATCCTCGCGGAAGCGCAGGAATCCACCCGCCGCCCGGAAACAGCGGTCTTCGGCGGCCAGCTTCTTGGCGAATCGTCGCAGCCTTCCGATGCTTCTGCATCCAAGTCCAAGGCGGGTCTCTTCATCGGCATTGCCGCATCCCTGCTCCTGATCGCTGGCGGAGTCTGGTATTCCAACCAACCGGGTAACGCCATTTCCGGTTTGCTTGGCGGAGCTTCCTCTTCCACTTCGCAACTTGCAGGAGCTTCCAGGCCAGCCGCAAATTCCGTGGAAACGCCTGCTCCCTCTCCCGCGCCTGCTTCTTCTAACCGCTCTACTGAGCCATCGCGCGTGAATCCTCCGGCAGAACCCGTGTCGGCTCCGACTTCATCGGTTGACCATTCCTTGCGCAGCACCAGCCCGGCTTCCGCTCCTGTTCAGCACAGCGCACAGCCCGCCGTGGAAGAGCCTAAGAAGCCATCACTTGGCGACGTTCATCTTGCGGCTCCTACGGTCAACCATGGGGAAGTGGCTTCCTCGCCCGCTTCCGCACCTGCTATCGAAATCAATTCGCCCGCGAACAACTCCGCTCCCGTCTCTTCGCTTTCAACTTCGAACCGAGCGGAACCCGTCGCTCCGGTTCCGATTGGTGGCGATGTGAAGCCCGCAAAGCTGCTCAAGTCCGTGCCTCCTGTCTATCCGGATATGGCCCGCAACCAGCGGATCTCCGGTGATGTGCGTATTGACGCCCTGGTGGACGCTGACGGGAATGTCAGCACTATGAAAGTCCTGTCCGGCTCGCCACTGTTGCATTTGGCTGCGCTCAACGCCCTGAAGCAATGGAAGTATCAGCCCGCCGAACTCGATGGCAAACCCACCTCCATGCACCTGACGGTGACCATCCAGTTCCGCACCCAGTAATTTGCGCAACTGCCCGTAGTTAACTACACTCCGTTGGCTTTTTCGCCACTTTCCAGCCCTCTCCCCGTGCCCCGTAACCTTGCGGACCGGCAGCCCTATTCGTATACTGCAAGCCCGGCCAAATTCGGGTCTGGTGGGTGGGTAGCCCGCCTTTAACCTCTCTTTTGGCCTCACTCTTCGCGCCTGCGCGTCTCAACCAGGCGAACGATGCTGCAAAGCCGGCCGCTCCCAGAGCTGTCTTGGCAAAGGAGACTTTTGCATGCCGCACACGCCTGCACCCGAAGAAATGAATGTCTATCAGAACGCGGAAGCGCGTTTTGAAGTGGCGGCCAACAAGCTTGGCCTCGAACAGGGCGTCTACCGTTATTTGAAATATCCGGACAAGGAAATCACGCTGTATATTCCCGTTGGCATGGACAATGGCCAGTTGGAAGTTTTCACCGGTTACCGCGTTTTGCATTCCACCGTACGCGGCCCCGGAAAAGGCGGCATTCGTTTTGCCCCCGACGTCAGCATTGATGAAGTGCGCGCGCTTTCAGCCTGGATGACGTGGAAATGCGCGGTGGTGGATATTCCCTTCGGCGGCGCGAAGGGAGGCATCATCTGCGATCCGCGCAAAATGTCGCGAGGCGAACTCGAACGCCTCACCCGCCGATATACCGCTGAACTTTCCGATTGGCTTGGGCCCGAGCGCGATGTCCCTGCGCCGGATGTGGGCACCAACGAACAAACCATGGCCTGGGTTATGGATACCTACTCCATGCATGCCCGCCAGGCCACCACTGCGGTCGTCACTGGTAAGCCCATCGAACTGGGCGGTTCGCGCGGTCGCCGCGAAGCCACCGGCCGCGGCGTGATGATCTGCGTGGACAAAGCCCTCGTCAAGTTGGGCATGCAGAAGGAATCGACCCGCGTCATCATTCAAGGTTTCGGCAACGTCGGTTCACTGGCGGCGGATTTGATGCAGAAAGCCGGCTACAAAATCGTTGGCCTCGCGGATATCGGCGGCGGCCTTTACAACGAAAACGGATTCGACGTCCCCAAAGTCATCGAGTGGGTTTACACCAACAAAAAGCCGCTTCAGGATTTTCCCGGTGGCGGCACCAAGTTGAGTTCCCGCGACGTCCTTTTCCAGCCCTGCGACGTGCTTATCCCCGCGGCCATCGAAAACCAGATCACAGAACAGAACGCTCACCAGGTGCAGTGCAAGATTCTTTGCGAGGGAGCCAATGGTCCCACTACCTGGCAGGCCGATGCTATCATTGATTCCAAGGGCGTCTTCACCGTGCCGGACATCCTCGGCAACGCCGGCGGCGTCACTGTCAGCTATTTCGAGTGGGTGCAGGATCGCCAGGGTTTCTTCTGGCGCGAGAGCGAAGTCAATGAGCGGCTTCTGGACGTGATGGAGCGCTCCTTCGACGAAGTTGTCCGCTACGCCGAAACCCACAAGGTCAACAACCGCATCGCCGCCTATATGCTGGCTATTGATCGCGTCGCAACGGCCCTGAAACTTCGTGGCATTTACGCGTAATTTGCTCTTGGCTTTCTAGACCCACGGGCGTACTCTCTCTGCCAGAAGTTTTGACATTTTTGAAAATTATTTTCGGTTTGAATCTCTCATTCAACCGAGGAAAGGGTCCGCCCCGTGCCCACGGACTCATCGCCGGAGATTACGGCAGGACTTGAACAGCACTATCGTCGCGAGATTTGTCTCGTGGGACGCTGGATGTACGAGCGCGGCCAGATCGTCGCCTGTGAAGGCAACCTCTCGATCCGGCTCGATGCTGATCGTATCCTCACCACTCCCACCTGCATGAACAAGGGCATGATGTCTCCCGAAGATCTTGTGATCATGGACATGGACGGGCGCCATCTCCAGGGCGACCGCAAAATTTCCTCGGAAGCCGGAATGCACCTGCTCTTTTATCGCATGCGCCCCGACGTCCAGGCCGTTTGCCACGGCCATCCCCCCACCGCCACGGGTTTCGCCGCCGCTGGTCTTGGTCTCGATCAGGCTCTGCTCCCGGAAGTGGTCGTTTCTCTAGGAAAAATTCCCCTGGTTCGCTATGCCACGCCCGGCACGCCCGATCTTGGCGCGGTCCTGGAAACCTACGCACCGCACTACGATGCCCTGCTGCTTGCGAATCACGGCGCCGTTACCTGCGGCCCGGATCTGCGCACCGCTTTCTTTCGCATGGAAACGCTTGAACACTTCGCCAAAATCTCGCTCACCGCGAAACTTGCCGGTGAGCCGCAACTGCTTTCCACCCGCGAAGTCGCCAAGCTCATGGCCGCGCGCGCGCGCTATCACGTCAATCCACCCCCGGGCGGCGGCGCGGAGCTTCCACAAACCTGCGATGACGGCGAAAACGAAACCGGCGAAGTCACTCTTTCCCGTTCCGAACTCGACGCCCTCGTGGACGAAGCCGTCCGCAAAGACCGCGCACGCCGTTAGCCCGGTAGCGCCTGCGTCTCGCAGGCAAGCGCATGACTCGGGCGCCAGCCCGTCATCTCTTTCGCTTCCGCGATACGAACCGCCCCTCCCAGACCCCACATCAACCCCTATCCCCCCGCATCCAATTACCCAGGAGGCTCCCATGCAGCCACGAATCGATTACCGCAAATTCGCCCCGGAACCCCTCAAAGCCCTGCTCTCCATTGAATCGTATCTCGCCCACAGCAGCATCGAGCACAGCCTCCTTCATGTGCTCAAGCTGCGCGCTTCGCAAATCAATGGCTGCGCCTTTTGCATAGACATGCACTGGAAAGACGCCCGCGCCGCCGGTGAAACCGAGCAGCGCCTCTATGGCCTCGACGCCTGGCGGGAATCCCCCTATTACACCGACCGTGAACGCGCCGCCCTGGCCTGGACCGAATCGCTCACACTGGTTTCCTCAACGCACGTTCCGGATGAAGTTTTCACCGAACTCCAAAAATATTTTTCCGAAAAAGAAATCATAGATCTGGTTTATGCCATTTCCATCATCAACTCCTGGAACCGCATCGCCATCTCTCTCCGCGCTGTCCCCGGTCACTACCAGTCCCCACAAAAATCCTCCTCCGCAACTTAGCGCCTGCTTATAACTCTCCCTTCGCTTCGAAGGGCCGGCAAATGGATCACCCGGGCAACAACCCGCCCTCCCCATCCGCGCGTTGGCCAGTCACAGCCTATCTGCGCCAAAACGAACAGTTGTCCCGCTCCAGCTCCGGGCGATATGCTGTTTTCGTTTGCTGATGTTTGCTTTCCCTCGATCATCCGGAACGGATCCTGGCGTTTAGTTCCGCGAGCTTCCAACAAAGGACGGCCCGAATGAAAATCCGCATACTCTTGGTCCTGGCCCTTGGCACCGCGGCGGGCGCCCTTGCGCAGGATAAAGTGGACGACCGACTGAAAAATTCCTACACCGTGATCAAGGAAATTCTCAACACCCCCGATCAGGGCATTCCGCAAGACCTCCTCGATAAGTCTGAATGCGTCATCATTTATCCTTCCGTCCTCAAGGCCGCCTTTATCATTGGCGGTAGTTTCGGCCGCGGCCTCATCACATGCCGCACCGGCGCAAATCACAACGGTCCGTGGAGCGCTCCCGCCATGTTTGCTCTCGAAGGCGGCAGCTTCGGCCTGCAGATCGGTGGAGAGGCCACCGACTTCGTCCTTCTGGTGATGAACGATTCCGGCGCCGATTCCGTTCTCTCCAGCAAGGTGAAGATCGGCGCCGATGTTTCCGCCGCTGCCGGACCCGTCGGCCGCACGGCCTCTGCCGAAACCGATGTGGTGATGAAGGCCGAAATTCTTTCCTACTCCCGCGCCCGCGGGGTATTCGCCGGCATTTCGCTCGAAGGTTCCACCATGCGTTCGGATGATGGCGCCAACAAATCTCTCTACGGCAAAGATCTCAGCGCCAAGGAAATTGTCCAGGGCGGCAAAGTCCGGATGCCCACTGCCGCCCAATCCCTGATCCACCTGCTCAACAAAGTCACGCCCCACCATTTGAAGTAATCCCTCTGCACGAACGTCTGTCATCCTGTGCCCGCTAGACCCGAATGTTAATTGCGAACAGCGCGCTCTGCTGGCCGAAGGATCTCAACCTACAATCCCTTCGTATAAAACTTCCGTCCGTCTCTTCCCGTCGCCACACCACCGAACCCCGCCGTCCGTTCTCGCGTTGACACCTCCTCCTTCCTCCGGCAATACTGGCCAGCGATGATTGGACTCCTCCGCGGCCGTCTCCTCGATAAACGCCCGAACCAGGTAATTCTCGACGTTGGCGGCGTCGGCTATCTCGTTGCCGTGCCGCTTTCCACGTTCGCCGCTCTCAGCGATCTGCACGCGGAAGTCACTTTGCTGATTCACACTCACGTCCGCGAAGACGCCCTCGCGCTCTATGGCTTTCTTTCCGCGCGCGAAAAGCACCTTTTCGAACTTCTCCTCGGCGCCTCGGGAGTCGGCCCAACACTGGCCCTGAAAATTCTCTCTGGCATGAACGTAGAGGAACTCGTCCCCGCCATTCGCTCCGGAGATCTTGCGCCGCCTGACGAAAATTCCCGGCGTCGGTCGCAAAACTGCCGAGCGCATGGTCGTCGAACTCCGCGACAAGCTCGAATCCATTGCCGTCGCAACCGAAAAGCTCACTCCTTCTTCGCCCGCAGCGTCGAAGCCGACGTCAAATCCGCGCTACTCAACCTCGGCTACGATGAACGCACCGCCGACTCCGCCCTTGCCGAAGCCAAGCGCGAAGCAGGCACCTCCAATTTTGAGAAATTGCTCCGAGTCACTTTGACAGCCTTGAGCGCCCCGCGGCCGGCAGGAGGATGAAGGCAGCCTTCGGCAACAGAAACGGCAATCCACGGTCTGCTATTCGCAAGACCGACGTGAGCGTCTTGACCTCTTGCTTCCTGTCCGCTGCTCGCTGTTTGCTGCTATCCTTTCCCCTTCCATGACCACGTTCAACGCCAAGAAAGCCCCCGCCCACCCGGAACGCCTCGTCAGCGGCGCTCCGCTGGAAGACGACGCGCGCCTTGATGCCAGCGTTCGCCCCAAAACGCTCGACGAATACATCGGCCAGAAACGCGTCAAGGAAAACATCTCCATCGCCATCCAGGCCGCGCGCTCCCGTGGCGAAGCCCTCGATCACGTGCTTCTCTATGGTCCGCCGGGTCTTGGCAAAACCACTCTCGCCCAAATCATCGCCAACGAACTCGACGTTTCCATTAAAACCAGCGCCGGGCCGCTCCTGGAACGCAAAGGCGACCTAACCGCCATTCTCACTTCACTCGACAAAAAAGAAGTCTTTTTCCTCGACGAAATCCATCGCTTGCAGGCCGCCGTTGAGGAAGTCCTCTATCCCGCGATGGAAGATTTTCGCGTGGACCTGGTCATCGGCCAGGGACCCGGCGCGCGTATCCATCCATTCCATCTGAACCAGTTCACCCTCGTCGGCGCCACCACGCGCGCGGGCCTGATCACCGCGCCGCTTGCGTTCGCGTTTCGGTATCGTCCACCGCCTGGATTTTTACGAGCCGGATGATTTGCTGATCATTCTGCGCCGCTCCGCCAAGATTTTAAATATTCAGATGGATGAAGACGGCGCGAAAGGAAATCGCCGGCCGCTGCCGTGGAACACCGCGCATCGCCAATCGCCTTCTGCGCCGCGCACGCGATTTTGCCGAAGTCCGCGCGCAGGGCCGCATCACCCGCGAGGTCGCCCAGCAATCCCTGAAGATGCTCGGCGTGGACGAACACGGCCTCGACGAAGTGGACCGCAACCTGATGATCGCGCTTCTCGACAAGTACGCCGGCGGTCCCGTTGGCCTCGGCACCCTCGCCGCCGCCCTCAGTGAGGAAGAAGATGCCATCGAGGAGATGTACGAGCCATACCTGATGCAGATCGGTATGCTCGACCGCACTCCCCGCGGCCGCGTAGCCACTCCCCGTGCCTACGAATACTTCGGCCGCGCCCTCCCCAAACGCCAACCCCGCCTCTTCTAACTATTTTGCCGAACGTCGTTCGCCCCAATCGGGGCTCCGTCATCCTGAGGACCGCGAAGTTGGCGGTCCGAAGGATATCAACCGCTCCCCGCGAACACTCGCCCCAGCGTCGCACGTGCTAACATACTCATTCCAACTCTTCACTCACGGAGCCAACTTGCGTTCACGCCTATCCTTGCTTCTGGCCCTTCTCGCCTTTTCCGTCCTGCCATTGTTTGCGGGCACCGAAATTGTTCATCGCTGGGTCCTGACCGGCGTGCCCATGCCCAAATTCAAAAAGGTCATGATCGCCAGCATTGGGGAAAACTATCTGGTCCGCCAGCATTTTGAAGACGAAATGAAAAAGTTATTGGCCAAGAATGGCGTGGAGGGAATCCAAAGCTATGAGGTTCTTCCTCCGAAGAATGAAATGATGGAAGGGGAATTGAAACAGCGCATCAAAGAGAGCTCACTCGATGGCGTGATTGTCGTTCTGCCCAAAACAGTCCGCAAGGAAACCGAGCAAGTCATCGTCGGGGGAGTCTGGATGCCGCCTCCGGGGTATTACAGCTTCTATCCTTACTGGAACATGGCCTATGGTCAGTTCTATCCCACCAGCTCGTACACCCAGGAAAATGTCATCGTCCGCATCGAAGTCAATTTCTATAATGTCCGAGATGAGAAAGCTCGTCTGGTGCGGTGAAACCGACACCGTCTACTCCAAGGATTTCGAGAAACTCGGCAAGGAATACGCGAAAGCCCTAGTCAAGCAATTAAAACGCGACAAAGTCATCGGCCAAAAATAAACGTTCGACGGCTTTGCCTAACACGTCGCAATTAGGGTCAAACTCGCAACTGCCACGCATTTCAAAACGCTTGAGGCATTCAATAGTGTCTTCATTTGCCCTCTCCGCGCTGCATTCTATCACCGTCAGTAAGATCGCTTTCTCGCCGCCCTGCCAGAAGTAGCTTCTTGGCACACCCGCTCAATTCAGCTCTGCCCGGCTTTCCCGGGGTAGGATATCTTCAAACTACCGGAGGCTGGCGAAGAAATGAATGTTTTGGCCGCCTCGGGGAACCCAATTGACAGAGCCCACCGCAAATTCCATGCCCACGAGCTCCAAACGCTTCGCCTTTCTTGTGGCCGCTGGAATCTTTCTCAGCCGCGTCGCCGGGTTGATCCGCGAGCGCGTCTTCGCACATTATTTCGGCAATTCTGATGCCGCAGACGTTTTCAAAGCCGCCTTCCGCATCCCCAATTTCCTGCAAAATCTTTTTGGAGAAGGAGTGCTCTCCGCCTCATTCATCCCCGTCTATGCCCAACTCCTCGCTCGAGGTGATAAAGAGGAAGCTCGCAAAACCGCTGGCGCTGTCGCGGCTCTGCTTTGTCTCAGCACTTCCGTTATCGTGCTTCTCGGCGTCCTCACCGCACCTTGGTTGATTGACGCGATCGCTCCGGGCTTTCACGGTGAGAAGCGCGAACTCACCGTTCTCCTCGTGCGCATTCTGTTTCCAGGTGCCGGTCTTCTTGTCGCCTCCGCCTGGTGCCTTGGCGTGCTCAATAGCCACCATAAGTTCTTTCTCTCTTACACCGCCCCGGTCCTCTGGAACGTCGCCATGATCGCCGGCATGATCGCCTTTGGTTCCGGCCGCGCGCAGAATTCTCTTGTCGTCATCACTGCGTGGGCTTCCGTGGTCGGCAGCGCGTTGCAGGTCCTTGTCCAGCTCCCCGTGGTTCTCAAACTTCTCGGCGGCCTGAGACTCTCCCTCACTCATCTAACCGAACACGTTCGCGAAGTCATCCACAATTTCTTTCCTGTCTTTGTCAGTCGCGGCGTCGTCCAGATCAGCGCTTATATTGACGCCTTTCTCGCCAGTTGGCTCCCCACCGGGGCGGTCTCCGCGCTCGCTTACGCGCAAACGCTCTACACCTTGCCGGTCAGCCTCTTTGGAATGTCCGTTTCCGCCGCCGAACTTCCGGTGATGAGCGGAGCCATCGGCGCAGCCGATGAAGTCGCCGGCATTCTGCGCACTCGCCTCAACGCTGGACTGCGCCAAATCACTTTCCTGGTCGTGCCCTCTGCTGTCGGTTTTCTCGTGCTGGGTGACGTGATCGTCGCCGCAATCTATCAGTCCGGCCGCTTCCTCCACGCGGATGTCCTCTACGTTTGGGGCATTCTCGCGGGTTCCACCGTTGGCTTGCTCGCCTCAACTCTTGGGCGTCTATATTCTTCCGGCTACTATGCACTTCGCGATACGCGCACGCCGCTCCGCTATGCCATCGTGCGCGTCCTGCTCACCTCGCTGCTTGGTTATCTTGCGGCGCTTCCCCTGCCGCGCCTTCTTGGAATCGAACCGCGCTGGGGCGTCGCAGGACTCACCATTTCCGCGGGAATTGCCTCGTGGGTGGAATTTCTTCTCCTGCAGCGCGGCATGCGCCGCCGTCTCGGACAAATGGGCATCTCGCCGGTGTTTCTCATCCAGGTTTGGCTCGCGGCGATGCTCGGCGCGGTGGCCGCCCGAGGTGTGCTCATCGCACTCGGGCATCACGCACCAATTCCACTCGCCCTTGTTGTTCTTTCGGTCTACGGGATTCTCTTTTTTACCGTCACCATACTCATGAAACTGCCGGAAGCCAATTCCATGCTCAGTCTGCTTCGCCGCCGCGCAGGAATGCGGTAATCTTCCCAGTGGATTTGCCTCCGCCAGCCAGGTCTCACGTTCATGAGCATTGTTTACATTGCCCTCGGCACCAACATCGGGGAACGCGAGGATAATCTCCGCGCCGCCCTGCGCTATCTCCCCGAAGTCGGCGTGCACATTCGCCGCGTCTCCAGCGTTTATGAAACCGAGCCGGTCGATTTCCTCGATCAGGACTGGTTCCTCAATGCCGTCATCGAAGCGGAGACTGAACTGGACGCCCTGGAGCTCTTGCGCTCCCTTCGCCTCATCGAAGCTCGCATGGGCAGCCGCAAGGCCTTCGCCAAAGGTCCGCGCCTCATCGATCTCGATATTCTGCTTTACGCCAATGAATCGCTCGACACGCCGGAGTTACAGATCCCCCATCCCCGTATGCTAGATCGCAAGTTCGTCCTGATCCCGCTCGCCGAAATCGCGCCCACTCTTCGCCATCCATCGTGGCCCTCCGGTGTCACCAAACTCCTGTCCTCGACTCCCGATCACAGCCAAGTCAAAAAATTCCTCGACGCCTCCGCCATCTGGTCTCTATCCGAACTCTAAATCGCTCCGTGTTACACCGCCTAAACCTGCACTCGAGGGTCCCCCACCCTTGCCGTTTAAGGGTGGGCTCTTACGATCAAAAGACGCGATCACTCCGATCTTTTAATCTTTTTATCTTTCGCTTTTTCCTCAACTCGTCTTTCTGACCACCAATCTGTGCAGCGTCATCACCTTCGGCTCTAATGCGTCCAACTCAATCTGCGACAATCCATCCTCTTCAATCTCCCTCCACCGGTAAACTCCGGGCTCCGACTCCGTCCGCTCTCTCCCATTCAACCGCCGCAAAAACGCTTGGGCATCGTCCCTCGACACCTTATCCCGTAAGTTCGGCCTCGCGACCGCCTCCACCGCGTAGCTTCGCAGCAGCTTGCTCCAGTAGCTCTCAAACAACGCATCCGATGCGAAAATATCGCTCCAGGCCGCCTCACCGCCGTACGCCACCACCACGCCCACAACGCGTTCGCCCTTTAGTCCTGCGGTCTCCTTCCGAAACCTCCGCTGAATCTCGCTCACCAACGCGTCCACCGAACTTCCCACGCGGGGTGAACTATAAATCTTGGAATAAGACTGTGTCGGCGCTTCCACCTGCACGGCTTCCGAAATCACCTCGGCGTTCACCTGCGGAGCTGGCCCAGCCATCGGGCGCGGAGCGGTTGATCCTGCCGTCACCGCTGCCCAAACGTCGCCCTGCTTCTGCTTCACAGCGGCTTGTTCGCGCACGCTGGGATGCACAATCGTCTTCGCCTCGTTGAACTGCGAGCCCGAAGACCAGCGCCCGTGTTCCACGCAGAACACATCCAGCGGCAACGGTTCCGCAAATGGAGCGACGATGCGATCCTTGCCGATCACGCGATCCTGCTTGCCGCCGCTGACGAGTTCGCCCGCCAACAGCAGCAGCGGGCGCTTGCTGTGGTTCACCAGGACCAGTTGATTCACCGATGGTCCGCCGTAATTCTGCGTCACGGGCCGCGAGCCATCACGGTTGCGGTACATTGCATCCGAACCTTGTTCGCGGACGGTTACTTCGCCGCTTGATAATCCGTCTTCCAGCGTCAGGAACGCACTTGTGTCATAGCCTGAAGTGGCGACCACAGGAAAGACGGTCAGATTCTCGTAGCTTATTGGATCCAGCAGCTTCCATTCGCCTTGCGGTTTTCCTTGCGGATTCGCTTCCATTGGCGACCACCAGAGAAAACCAAGCGCAGCTATTCCTAAACTGGAAATGCCCAGCAAACCATGTCCAAACACACTGATCAGTGCGCGATTCATTGCATCCTCCAAGGCGTGCGCTAAACGCACGGTTCGGAGTTAGAACGTGGCCCCGAGAATTCCTTGCAACCAAATTGTGGAGGGATTCAAAACCTCAGGCAGGCAAAAAGGAAGCGGCAATCGATCCTATCTTTAGCTTCATTATTTCTTTACTTCGTTACTTACGGCCTCAACCTCTCGGATTTCCGAGGTCGCTCCGCGATCTCGTTTTCTTCGCGCTCGACTCCGCTTCGTGTTTTTCATATTCCGCCAGCTCTTCCTCGGTGTAGGAATAGGAGTCGCGCGAGGCGAACATTGAGGTCGTGCGGCTGTTGGCCTTCTTTTTCTTGCGCGCGGCGCCGAACTCATAGCGCGTCATGCGCAGCGGGCCTTCAATGGCTTTCACTTCCACCAACAGATCGCTCACCTTTTCCAGGAAATCGTGCAGGTGAAACGGCCGCACCACGTACGGCAGCTTGGCCCCTTCGAGTTGCCCAATGAACTGGCTGCCCCCCATTTCGGGCACCACAAACAGCACCCGCAGCCGGGCGCCGTCTTCCACGCTTACCGAAGCGAGTTCGCGGAGCACGTGATACAAAGCCGGATTACTGGCCACCAGCGCCACGTTGGCGATCAACAGCGAATATTCGGCGGTCTTCAGCTCCGCTTGCAGCATTAGGAAGTCCGGAACCTCTCGGACGCGCCAGCCTTCCGAATCCAGGATCTGCCGCAGCGCGGCGCTGCTGCGCGGATCGTCCTCGAAGACAAGAATGCCGACTTGCGGCGCGAGGGGGGTTTTAGGGGACGCCATTTCCGAAGTATAGGTGCCTGCGCTGTCAAGGTCACCGGCCACCTGCGCCGCGCAGCGTATCGTGCACCTGTCCTAGAGTACGGGCCCGGTTTGGCCCGCTTTTTTCCCATACCTACCCGTCTTAGCCTCCGTTTTCAGAGGAAGGAGAATTGCTAGGGTTTCCCTCCACCCGCCGGTTTCAGGATCAAATCCAGCTTCGATGGGTTTCCTTGCGTCAAGACCCGAAATGCCTGGTCGGTTGTAAATTTCAATTCGGTTCCAATCAAAACCTGGGCACGCAGGCTATAGGTATGCTTCTCGTCGATTTTGGCGAGGTTGTACTTCAGTGTGAACGGGACCGGCACCTGCTTTTGCCCCAGCGTAAATTTCTCTTCCGCAATGATCGTTGCCGGCACGTCCGTCCGGGATACATCCAGCAACTGGACATGAATCACTGTCTGCGGAGGCAGCGCCATCCGCGCGAGATACGTGATCGTCCCGGTGAGCGAATTCGCCCCCGCCGGGGCTTCTTCCACGGCACAATCCTTTACCATCACTTTGCCGTCGCCGTCCGGTGTATCTTCCTGCAGGAAACCACCGTCGCCTTTGCCCCACCAAACCACCTTTCCATCAGAATAGCGGTTGCCGTCTGCGGAAGGTGTCTGGCGCATCATGTAGATGTGATCCTGATAGCGGACTTTCGCCGTCGTGTCATGCAGGTAGACCGTCACCTTCGCGTCGTTCTCGCAGACATAGTCAAACCGCTTCCACTTCACCGCCGCGCGGACGTTGTTCTGTTCCTGCGGCATTGCATCCGAAGTCTGCGCGGCCACCAGCCCGCTGCAGGCCAAAGCAAGAACGGCAGCGAAGGCCGCTCTGCGAAATGTATCGGTAGCGGTCATGGTCTCTCCCCAGCCTCCCAATCCAAGTCTACCGCGTTGTGGCGTGGAGGCGAGTGACGAGACGAGGTCCAATCGAGCAGTGGCATATCCCGCTCGGCCAGCCTGGGAGCCCGGATAATAGGAAAGCGCATGTCAGTAGTCGCTCGAGAATGAGCCGGACATCGCGATCTTCGTCTTTTGCTTGCGCACTTCGCTGGCAAGGATTTTCACTGCGTCCCCGATCCATAACACATAACCGAGTTCTGTGAGTAACGCGCAGTTAGCTCACCACCGAGCGGAGACGCAAGGGCTTCACAATTGTTTCGCGAGCACATCCTGCAACATCGTATCGTCCAGGCTCGGGTCGGCAACCAGTTTCTTCAGCCTCGCGTTCTTTTCCTGAAACCGCTTCGGTTGCTGCACCTGGTCGATCTCCAATCCCACGTACTGCTTCTTCCACCGATAGAAGATCCGCTTGGTAATCCCGGCCTGCCGGCACACTTCCACCACTTGGATGCCCATCTCCTTCTGCTTCAGAACCGCCGCGATCTGCTCTAAAGAAAAACGGGTCCTCATCACGGCAAGTCTCCCATCCCAGGTCAGTTTCTGCCGGGAACTAACTCTCAAAGCGAGTTAAGAATTGGGGCGTCGATCACACAGGCGACGCGCTGATTCAGCGCGATTGGTAGTTCGAAAAGATTGTTTTGGATTTGAATTTGGGGAAGGATAGGTCGCGATCTTTTCCGACGTTGTCAACGAGGACAGAGGATGGCAGCCAGAGATGCGGGGCGACTTCCCGGCGATGAGATTCAAATTGGAAGTAATTTTCAACGGCGAGCGTAGGTTTCAGATGACTGGCAGGAACGTAAATTCCCTTGAAGGAGATGATGGTGGAGTTAGCGGGTTCCACCCAGATTTTGCCTACGAAAAAAGGGCTTGGCCCAGCATGGACGGCTTTTGGGTCTGGAATAACGTCATATTCGCAGCAGGTCCGGTCCTGGCATCGTTCTGGGCCGATGAAATTTAGTTTATACCTGGCGGGCGTGAAGCCTTGCGGGTCAACCAATATCCAGTCTGCAAATGATAGTAAATCGATGTGCCACATGAGATTGCCGACTCGTTCTCCGTGCCCCGGTTTAGGAGTTCCGGCGGAACGGGATAAATCCAACTGGGCCTGGAAATCATGCTTCTAGCGATGGAATACGGGCAGGAAGGGATTTATCTTCGTTATCTGAAACTCGGTGCGGACGGTTGCGTTGTAGCTGACCACGATTGAGAGAATCTCAGCTTCCTTTTTGAAAATCAGGTCGTGAGAGACTTCGTGGCAAGGGGCAGATTCCTCAGCGAAAGAAATGGGCGCTGCTCGTGCGACCCGCGTGCTCAGACTTGCGAAAATTCCAAGAATCGACGAGCTCAGGAATGAGCGCCTTGAAAGCATAATTTTGCCTCTGAAGAGTCGTGGGCCGCTTTAGTTTGATTTAGGGTTACTTATCTGAGAGGTGAAAGCAGGTGGAAGGCCAAGACGCTCGAACACAGTGTTTTGGCGCTGCCTCGTAAGTTGCAGATTCAATTGAGGAGAGAGATTTGCTGGAAATCTTCGAGCGTGCCTTTTTGAAACGCGATGCAATCAGGGAATCCCAATTTGGAACAGCTAGCCAACGGATAATTTGAAGCTCCGATGACTGAACCCCATCTGTCGCGGCCCAGATGGCTAGACATTGCTTTGCCAGTGCAGACCAGTTGGTAGTTCTGCTGAGCTGTATTCGAGGTGGATGACTCGGCGACTCTCGGGCATCTTGCATGCGGAGGAGGCGTGCAGCAGCAGTGGCCGCATCAGGAGCGCGCCTCCTCTCGGAATGAGGCACGCGAAAGATTTAGATTTATCCAACGCGGCGACCTGTTCGCCGGTCAGCCTGCCAAATTTGTGGGAACCGGGAATCACCCGCAAGGGTCCGTTTTGTTCATCGTTGTCATCCAGGTGAATTCGGATGGCAAGAAGTTGGCTGAGCACAGCAGCTGGGGCTTGCACGTTTACAACTCCTGCCTTGGTGGTCCAAGGCCCGAATCCGTCTACCTCTGCACGACCCTGAACAGTAATTGTCAGGTCTTGATGCCAGGGGACTTTCCAGTTTGATTTTTGAGTCTTGTTGAACAGGATTCCTTTAACCGCAAAGCAATCACAACCGAGTAGGGGCTCCACTATGCGGCGCACCTCGGGGCGCCGGGCGAGCTCCTGTATGACAGGCTCCTTCAGGAGATTTCGCTGACCGTATCGTGAAGCATCCAGGGATTCGATTAGGCGGTTTATTGTCGAATCATCTATGCAGTCGCGGAGGATTGCGAAACCATCGCGTTCCACTGCACATGCGATTTGTTCGGGATCGAATGGTGAACTGAACGGTGCGGCCGATGAATTCATGTTCACTCTGATCCCGCCAACTGGCGATTTGAACTTTTTATCACTACGGGACGATGATGCGGGATTCTTCGCGTTTTAGTTCGTGGGCGCCGGGGAACTGGCTGCGAAGGAATTCGAGGAAGCGGCGGGAGCGCGGGCGACCGTTGGTGCGGAGGAGGCCCATGCGATAGAGGAAGACGAGGAGCTGGAAGATTTCGGAGTCTTTGGGGTGGCCAAGAGGAGTTTGCGGAGGAGCCTGTTTGGTATCCGTGAGGAAGGCGGAAAGGGAATCGTAAAGGGCGCGCTGTATCGAGGGAACCGGCGGTTGTTCGTAGACAATGCCGGCGGCGAGGGTTTTGTAAGTTTCGGCCAGGGATTGCAGGGCGGCAAGAGCGTCGGGGTCGGTGACGGAGGGTTGGCTGGCGCAGAATTTCAGGATGGCGAAGGCGATGGCAGAAAGAAATTGCGGGTGCAGGCGGACGAGATCGGGAGCGAGGCGGACGTCGAGCAATGGAGTGTCTGAGGGAAGCGGGCGCGGATGATTTTCTTCGTAGCGGTGAGCCGCAAGGAGATAGGCGCAACCGGGGGGGCAGTCGAGAGAGACCTCGCGTTCGGTGCCGCAGCAGACGGCGCAGATTTTTTCGGCTTTTGCGGGGCAGAAGCGTTCGGCTTTACGTTTTTGGCAGATGGGACAGGACACGGGGCACCTGGGATTGCTCGCGAAGTTCCGGACGGAAAATCCAGTCATTGGAGTTTAGCATCGTTCGGGGAGGAGTGTCGCGCCTACGGCGCTTGGGGTGTGCGCGAATTTCTCCCAGCGCTTGCGCGCTGGGCTAAGTTCTTACGCGCCTCCGGCGCGGGATGGTTGGAGTGGGGGATGCGAAGCACGAGGGGAATTGGTTGACCGATCTAAATTGCCACACGAAAAAGAAGCTGCGCCCGCCTCGGAAGGCGGCCGCTACAAAGACAATTCATCGCAGGGGAGAACATCACGCCATGATGACTTTGTTCTGGAAGCGGCGGGCCGCAATGATCAGCAGGAAAGAGCCGAAGAGGAAGAGGGCCAGGGCGTCAATCCAGAGATGCTTGAAGCCCGCTCCGCGGAGAATGATGCCGCGCGTGATGTCGATGAAATAGGTGGCAGGAACGAAGAAGCTGAGGATGTAAAAGAATTTGGGCATGGTTTCGCGCGGGAAAATATAGCCGGAGAAAAAGATACTTGGAAGGATGGTGAGAAACGCGAGCTGCATGGCTTCGGCTTGCGAGCTGGCTTTGCTGGAGATCAGGATGCCGAGCGAGAGCGAAACGAAAATATAGGGCAGGGAAAGCACGGCAAGAAGAATCACGCTGCCGTGAATGGGCACGGAGAAAATAAAACGCATGAAGGTGACAATCATGCACAGCTCGAAGAAACCGATCATCAGGTAAGGAAGTAGTTTGCCGAGCAGCAGGCCCATCGGGCGCACCGGGGTGACGAAGAGCTGTTCCAGAGTGCCGCGCTCTTTTTCGCGCACGATGGAAAACGCAGTCAGGAATGTGGTGACGTTGAGCAGCAGAATCGCGGTGAGCCCGGGAAGAAAAAAGTTGGGCGAGCGCGAATCGGGATTGAAGAGAATTTTTGGGCCGCATGTCCACGGCAAAGGGTGCGCTGCTGTCGGCGAGTACTCGGCGGAGCGATTCATCCAGGCCGATGGCGGTGGTGACGTTGATGGCCTGGCCGGCGACGGAAGAGTCAGATCCATCGATCAAGCACAAGCACCTGAGCGCTCATTTTGTGGATCAGGCGATCGGAGTAGTCCACGGGAATCTTGATGCCGACCCGGCATTTGCCGGAGACGATGGCGTCGGTGAGGTCGTGATCGCTTTCGACGAAGCGAACCAGGTGGAATGTGTCTGAGTTGCGCAAACGGTCGAGAAGTTCGCGGCTTTCGCGGCGGCCGTCGGCGTTGTAAACGACGGTATTGATCTGGCGGATGTTGGTGTCAATGCCGAAGCCCAGCAGGAACATCTGCAGCAAAGGGATAATCAACGAGAAAAACAGCGTGCCGAAATCGCGGCGCACGTGCAGCGCTTCCTTGTAAAAAACAGCGCTGAATCCGCGAAACGGATTAATCACGAGGGGCCTCGTTCAAAGCCTGGTGGCGATACGTGAGTTCGACGAACACGTCTTCGAGAGATGGCGCAAGCGGGCGGATTTCCGCGACCACGATGCCTTGTTTCAACAATTGTTCACGAAGATGTTCGAGATCGAGGTCGTCGTTGATCAGCGCGTGAATGGACTGCCCAAAGATGGTGGCGCTGCGGATGCCGGGAATGGTGCGAGCGGTGCGCAGGGCGCGGGTGACTTCGGGCGTGGTGATTTCGACGCGATAAGTGCCTTCCGGGCGGACTTCGGGAAGTTCGCGGAGGGTTTCGGGGGTGCCGTCGGCGATCATTTTGCCGTAGTAGATGTAAGCGACGTGGCTGCAGCGCTCCGCTTCGTCCATGTAATGCGTGGTGACGAAAAACGTGATGCCGTGGGCGGAAAGTTCAAAGAGCAAGTCCCAAAGCTGGCGGCGCGCAACGGGATCGATGCCGGCGGTTGGTTCATCGAGAAAAATCAGTTTTGGTTCATGCAACATCGCGCACCCCAGGGCGAGGCGCTGCTTCCAGCCTCCGGAAAGCTGCGAGGAGAGGCGATTCAGGTACGGCGCCGAGGCCGTTGAGCTGAATAATGTCGTCCATGCGCTTGCGGAGGCGATCGTTGGAAAGGCCGTAAATGCGGCCGTAGAAAGTTAGATTTTCGGTGACTGTGAGATCGGAATAAAGACTGAAATTTTGCGACATATAGCCGATATGTTCGCGGACGGTCTCCGGATCCTTGCGCACGTCAATGCCGAGAACGGTGGCGTCACCACCTGTAAGCGGTAGCAGCCCAGTGAGCATTTTGATGACGGTGGTTTTTCCGCTGCCGTTGGGGCCGAGAAAACCGAAGATTTCGCCTTGTTGCACGCGAAAGCTGATGTCGTTCACGGCGGTGAAGTGACCGAAGCGGCGAACGAGATTTTGCGCGTTGATGGCGGGCCGGGGCGTGTCGTTCATCCGTCAGCTCCCCGGCGCGAGGACAACATCCGCGGCCATGCCGGCGCGAATGCGGTGCGAAGAATCGTCAATGCGGACTTTGACGCCAAAAACCTGGTGCACACGCTCTTCGACGGTCTGCACATTGCGCGGAAGAAATTCAGCTTGTTGATTGATCTGCTCGACCGCACCATCGAAAACCTGTTTGGGAAACGAGTCGACGCGAATCTGGGCTTTCTGACCAAGGTGCACCCGGCCGATCTCCGTTTCTGGAATGTAGATGCGGACGTAAATCTGGTCGCGCTCAAGGAGTGTGGCGATGGGAGTGTTCGGCGCGATCAAGTCGCCTGGGCGGACGTCCAGCACTTCCACAGAGGCGGCCGCGGGAGCCAGCACGCGGCGTTCGCGGAAACGCGCTTCCTGATAGGCAAGCGTGGCATTCGCGTTGGCAATGTCCTCGATGCGGCTTCCCCGCTCGTATTTTTCGAGCGTAGCTTTCGTCTGCATGTATCGAGCTTTGGCGGCGGCAATCTCTTCGGGGCGATAGCCGCGCTGAAGTTCATCGAGTTTGTGCTGAAGATTGGATTGCTGGGCGAGAGCCATCTTCCAGTTCGCTTCGGCGGTGTCGCGTTGCTGTTTGGAGACCAGGTCTTTTTTCGCTAAAGCCTCATAGCGCTGAAAATCGAGGTTGGCGCGGACTTCATCGGCATTGGCGCGATCGAGGTCGGCTTGCGCGGCCGCAATGTCTTCCTTGCGATAGCCATTGAGACGCTGCTCGTACTCGGCCTGGGCTTGCTCCGCGGATGCGCGGGCCTCCGCAATTTCTTCAGGACGGTAGCCGCGCTGGGATTTTTCCGCTTCGGCCCGGGCTTCGGCGAGCGAGGCGGAAAGTTCCTTGTCGTCGAAAACGACCAGCACTTGACCTTCCTCGACACTGTCGCCTTCACGGACCAGAACTTTATCAATGCGGCCGCCCGTGATGGAGCCGACGCGAATGTCGCGGGCTTCGACGGTGCCGGAACCGTGGAGTGAATTATCACGATGGAGCACGCCGGAGGAATAGACCGCCAAGCCGATGAGCGCGGCGACGATCAGAACAGGAATCAGAGCTTTACGTTTCATTACTTCTATCTCCAACGTGAACTAGAGAGCCGCGGAATCCGGAGACGGAGCACTTCGTGGCGCGAGTCCGGTCCAGAGCACTTCAAAAGCCTCTTCCATTCGGGAGAGCAGCGTGGAATCTCCATCCAACGACCAGATCAGGAGCGTTCCGAAAATGGTTTGTCGAAAAACGTGTGCCAGGACGGCGGGAGGCAGATCGTCGCGTACTTCCCCGCGACTTTGGCCGATGCGAATCATCTCGGCGTGGATGGCACTGACCCGGTTTTGCAGGTCCAGCATCGGCTGGCGGACCTTTGTGTCCGCCAAAAATGCCTGCAGAAGAATGCGGATGATGCCGGGGTTGCGGATCGGCTCCTGAGTCATACGGGCTCCGAGCGAGCGCAGGAATACGGGAACGGGAATATTACTGGCGCGCATTTCATCGAATGCGGCCTGCAGTTTCGAGAGTTGCATTTCGCCGAAGGCCAGCAGGATGTGTTCTTTGCTGGGGAAATAGTTGAAGAAAGTTCCTTTGCCGAGATCGGCGGAGTTGGTGATGTCTTCGACGGTGGTTTCGGCGAACCCTTTGCGGGCAAAAAGATCGAGGGCGGCGCGGAAGAGGCGCTCGCGACGCTCGGCAGAATGGCGTTCTCTGCGATTGGAGGGCTCGGGGGCAATGACCTGGTTCATAAAATGACCTACAGCCAAATATGACTATAAGTCAATTACTGTTGAAATGCAAGAAAAAGCCGCAGGGCTGTGTCCCTGCGGCTTATGCGTAACTTTTTAATTATGAGTGCGTTAGAGTCTAGATTTCTTTCCCGGAAGCGAGATTCTTGGGTGATTTCTTGTTGAGATAAGAAATCATCTTCTGCGCCGATGCCGGAACCGGTACCACACCTTTGAACACGATGTCCTGCGCCGAGACGCTCTTGTTGTAGAGCTTCGAATTTGCGCCGCTGTCCGGGCGAACCGTGGAACCGGTCAGCGAGACGCCTGCGAACAGTCCGCGGGCGCGAGAGTAGGAAAGAATTTCGGCGCGCATGGTTACGTCGGTGGAGGCTTCGGCGGTACGGCCTTTCGGGCCGGCGGCGGCGGAAGCGTCCGCACCGAGTTTTACTTTGGAACTGAGGATGGAGGTGGCGCCGCGCGCGTTCATCACCAGCAGCACGAAATCGGTGGCCTGTCCTCCGATCTGAAAACCGAAGCTGCCTCCCTCCAGGGCCATCATGGTGGGGGCGCTCCACGGGCCGTTGAAATGTTCGCCGCTGCGGCACGTCATTGCGCCGCGGCCATAGCTGAGGCCGACGAAGAAGGCTCCTTTGACGACGGAAGGATAAATGATGATGCAGTAGGCTTTGTCGATGAGGTCCTGGGGAATATCGTCGGGAATATCCATGATTTCCTGAATCACCGTGCCGCAATTTTCCAGCCGAGCGCTCTCTTTCTTGTCGTCCGCGAGCAGCGCGGGACACAGCATTGAGAGAGTGAGGAAGAAGGAGAGAAGCTTTTTCATTCGAATCCACCTTTAGAGAGTAAGGCCCGCAAGCAAGCTGATAAAACCAAATGGCGGGCGAAAGTTGCGGGGCGTGGCTGGAGGAGGCGATGCGCCCTGCATTTGTTCCCCCGGGCGGCGCAAGAAGAAGCGCCCACTGTCTTTCGACTATACTTTCAGTCCATGGGAAATGCCAAGCGAGGATTTGGGCAGGGATTTGCGCGCGGTGCGGCGCGGCGCTGGTGGACGCTGCTGATTGTGCTTCTGGCTACGCATGGGGCCGTCGCCCAGGAAAAAGGATTACAGGAAAAAAGCGGGATTGCGGCGGCGCGATTCGCGGTCCGCGTGGAGAATTTACTGGGTTCGGCGCCGCTGGCGAAGGGAGAGTGGGGACTGCTGGTGGTGGACGCGGAGAGTGGCGAGACGCTCTATCAGAAGAATGCGGACGATTACTTCCAGCCGGCATCGAACATGAAGCTGCTGACGACGGCGCTGGCGCTGGACACACTGGGGCCGGAATACCGATTTCGCACCACGGTGGAAACGAATGGAACGCTGGCGCCGGACGGAAAGCTTTCTGGGGATTTGATTCTGGTGGGGCGCGGGGATCCTAATTTATCCAACCGCAAATTCCCGTATCAGACGAAGGAAGAGTTTGAGGGGCCGCCGGAGCGCGTGCTGGCGGAACTTGCGGATGCGGTGGTTGCGCGGGGAGTAAAGGAAATTTCCGGGGACGTGGTAGGCGACGACAGTTATTTCCCGCGGGAGCGCTACCCGGACGGCTGGGAAATTGACGACATGGTTTGGGAGTACGGCGCGGCGATTTCCGCGATCGTGGTGAACGACAACACGGTGCTGTTGACGTTGACGCCGGGAGAAAAACCGGGCGATGCAGTGACGGCAACAGTTGAACCATTCACAAAGGAATTTTCGGTAAAAAACGAAGTGACCACGATCGGCGCCAGGGAGAAAGCGGATTTGCGCCTGACGCGCGAGCCAGGCGGAGACTCGGTGGTGATAAGCGGCATGATGCCGGCGAAAACCGATCCGCGCAAGCTGGTGCTGGCCATTCAGGAGCCAGCGCTGCAGGCGGCGAATTTGTTGGCGCAATTGCTGAAGGACCGTGGAATCAAGATGGATGGAAACGTTCGGGCGGCGCACGATCCGGACTTGAACGAGGCGTCGCGGGTTGTGCTGGCGGAACATCAGTCCATTCCATTGAAGGATTCGGTAAAACTGGTGAACAAGATCAGCCAGAACCTGCATACGGAAGTATTGTTGCGGACATCGGCGAGGCAGCAAGGGCGCTGGGCGACGCCGGAGGACTTACAGAAATTTCCGGCGACGTTTTACGCGAAGGCCGGGATTGCGGATGGGGACGTGATTCAGACGGACGGATCGGGATTGTCGCGGCACGACCTGGTGACTCCTCGGGCGTTTGTGGCCGTGCTGGAATATGCGCAGAAACAGGCATGGTTTCCGGCGTATCTGGCGTCGTTGCCCATGGCGGGAGAGGACGGAACGTTGAACGAACGGATGAAGGCGCCGCCGCTGGCGGGAAAGCTTCAGGCAAAGACGGGATCGGTGACGCATGTGCGGACGCTCTCGGGCTACGCGGAAACCCCGGGCGGAAGGAAGCTGATTTTTTCTTTCCTGAGCAACAATCAGGGCGGAAAGAATCACGAGGTGCACGAAGCGATCGACGGATTGTGTTTGGCGATGGTGGAAGAATTTGATGAAAAAGCGGAAGTAACGAAGCAAGGAAGTAATGGGGTAACGAAGTAAGGAAAAAGCGCGAAAGAAGGGACACGGAATGAGCGTGGAGAAGATTGTGACGGTGTTTGGGAGTTCGCGGCCGCAGGAGGGGGATGCGGATTACGCGGAGGCGCGGGAGTTGGGGAAGCAATTGGCGCGGCGCGGGCTGGCGGTTTGCAGCGGAGGATATGGCGGCGTGATGGAAGGCGTGTCGCGCGGGCGCGAAAGATGAAGGTGGAACGACGTATGGCGTAACGGCGGAATTTTTCAAGAGCGCGGCGAACGAATGGGTGGACTCGGAAGTGCGCATGAAGACGTGGGAAGAGAGATTGTTTGAATTGATTCGGCTGGCGGATGGGTTCGCGGTGTGCAAAGGCGGAACCGGGACGCTGGTGGAACTTGCGGTGGTTTGGGAGATGCTGAACAAATCGGTGATGGCTGGGAAGCCGGTCGTGGTGGTTGGGGAATTCTGGCAGCCGATTCTGGAACGCGTGCGCGAAGTGGAGCAGGCGCCGGGCGCGTCAACGGGAGGCCGGGTGTGGGGAGAAGCGGACCGTAACCTGGTGTATAGCGCGGGTACGGTGGAAGAAGCCGTGGACTATCTGGCGCAACGCCTTGTGGTCTGACTGGTTGATTTAGCGCGGAGTTCGCAGAGAACAGTACTCGAGGAGCGGGGAGAAGAATGTCACGGCGGGCGGAAGGCGTTTTGGAGTTCGACAAGCTGCGGGAACTGCTGCGGCTGCGGACGACTTGTGTGCCCGGAAAGCGCGTGATTAACGCGCTGGAAACGAGCACGAGCCGCGAAACCTTGGAGCGCGTGTTTGCTTTGATTCGCGAGGCGAGAGAGTGGCTGCGATTGGGGCGCGAATTGGGATTTGGTGCGCTGGCGGACCCCGAAGAATGGATGGCGCGTTTGGAAGCCCCGGGAACTGTGCTGGAGGCGAAGGAATTTCTGGATGCCGCCTCGCTCCTTGAAACCTCTGGCTGGCTGAAGCAGCAGTTCCGGGAAGATGCGGACAAGTTTCCGCTGCTGGCGGCGCGCTGCGCAACACTGGGAGATTTTCGGGATTTACAGGCGGCGATCCGGCGGTGCGTGCTGCCGAATGGAGAGATCAGCGACGACGCGTCGAGCGCGCTGCGGCGGATTCGCGCGAACATCCAGCAGACGCGCGATTCGATTCAGAAAACGCTGCGGCAAATATTGAGGTCGCGGCAAGCGGAAAGCAGCGAGGACTACGTGACGCTGAGGAACGACCGGTTTGTGATTCCGGTACGCTCAGAGCAGCGAAGAAATGTTCCGGGAGTTGTGCACGGCGCGAGTGGGACGGGGCAAACGGTGTTCGTGGAGCCATTTGAAACAGTGGAGACGAATAATCAACTGGTGCAGCTGGCCGAAGATGAAGCCGCGGAAATATTTCGCATCCTAAAGGAATTGACGGAGCGGCTGCGCGCAACAGCCGGGCCGCTGCTGGCCGCGGCGGAGACGATAGCGGAACTGGATAGCGTGTTCGCGCGAGCCCGTTTCGCGCTGGATTTTGATGCCTGCATGCCAGAGTTTGCGGAAACGACGGACTTGCGGCTGGATGCGGCGCGGCATCCGGTGCTGGAGGACAAACTGAAGCGGGAGAATCGCTCGATTGTGGCGATGTCACTGGCGTTGGGCGGCGAGGAACGACTGCTGGTGATCAGCGGCCCGAACACCGGCGGGAAGACGGTGGCGCTGAAGACGACGGGAATCGCGGCGCTCTCCGCGCAGGCGGGAATTCCGGTGGCGGCGCAGCGTGCGGTGCTGCCACTGTTTGACCGCGTGCTGGTGGATATTGGTGACGAGCAATCGATCGCAGCGGATTTGTCCACGTTTTCCGCGCACATGCTGAATTTGAAAGCGATGCTGGCGGAAGCGACGCCGCAATCGCTGGTGCTGGTGGATGAGATGGGCACGGGCACCGCGCCGGAAGAGGGCGCGGCGCTGGCCGTGGCACTACTGGAAGAATTTCGCAAAAAGGATTGCATCGTGCTGGCCACCACGCATCACGACCGACTGAAGACCTACGCTTCGAAAACGCCCGGGATCGTGAATGCGGCCGTAGAGTTCGACGAAGTGAATCTGCGGCCAACGTACCGGTTGATGGTGGGCGTGCCGGGCGGGTCCAGCGGGATCGCGATTGCGCAGCGGCTGGGACTTTCGGCGGAGATTATCGAGCATGCGCGATCGCTGATGGCGCCGGAGGCGCAAGAGGCGGCGGATCTGATTGCCTACCTGCATCGCAGCCGCGATGAACTGGACCGCATGCAGAAACAAATGGCGGAAGAGCGGCACGCGCTCGAGGAAGAGCGGCGGAAACTGCGGTCAGACTGGGTGGACCGGCAGAAGGCGCGGATTGCGGAGTTGGAGAAGCAGTTCGCGGAGATGCAGAAACGGTTCGAGGAGAATGTTGCGGGCGTTGTGGCTGCTGTCAAAGACCGCGAGTTGCGCGCGCAGTCGGAAAAAACGGCGCGACGGAAGATGCAGGACGCTCGAGGCGAGGCGAAGGAGGAGTTGAACGCCGCCGTGGTACAGACGATTTCGGAATCGCAGCAGGATTTGGGAATCAAGACTGGAATCGCTGGAGCAGGTGAGCGCGGAAAGTCTGCGGCCCGGGAGTAAAGGTGCGCGTGCGGGGCTTCAGCAAGCCCGTGATTCTGCGGCGCGTGGATGGCGGCACGGCGGAGATCGAAGCGGGGCCGCTACGGATGAAGGTTGCGGTGGTTGAAATTACGGGAGTGGAAGGCGAAGCGACTGGGAAAGTCGCGATCACGCCGTCAAAGAGGGAAAACATCACGGTGAGTTCTCGATCCAGCGAAGGCGGCGCGACGGGCGAGATTAACGTGATTGGATTGACCGTGGAACAAGCCAGCGAAAAAGTGGACAAGTTTCTGGACGAAGCGGCGCTGGCGAATGTGATGCGCGTGCGGATCATTCATGGTCACGGCACCGGCGCACTGCGCAAGGGGCTCGGAGAATTTCTTCGAGCGCATCCACTCGTGGAGCAAGCAGCTTTCGAATCGGAGGAGCAAGGCGGGAAAGCAATTACGGTCGTCGATTTGAAATTATAAACAATGGCGGAAGCGGGATCATTTGCGGATCGGGTGAAGAATCAGGCGGATATTGTGCGCGTGATTGGCGAATACGTGCGTCTGAAAAAGAGCGGGCAGAATTTCACGGGTCTGTGTCCGTTTCATGGAGAGAAGACACCGTCGTTTGCCGTGCATCCGGTGAAGCAGATTTTTCATTGTTTCGGATGCGGGAAGGGCGGGGATGTCTTCAGTTTTGTGATGGAGATGGAGAAGTGTCCGTTTCCGGACGCGGTAAAAGTGGTGGCGGAAAAATGCGGGATACCGATACCGCGCCTCAAGGAAAGAACGCCGGAGGAGCGGAAAGAAAATCAGCAGCGCGCGGCGCTGATTGAGATACACCGGGAAGCGCAGGCGTTTTTTGTGCGGCAACTGGAATCGACCGCAGAGGGCCGCGCGGCACGGGCGTACCTGGAAGACCGCGGATTGAATGCGGAAGCGATTGCGAAATTTGGCATTGGCTATGCGCCGAGTGGCGGCGATCTTCTTCTCCGACAACTGAAAACGAAATATGCGGAAAAACTTCTGGTGGAATCGGGAGTGATTTCGCGCGACCAGTCCGGGGCGCGTTTGTTTGATCGATTCCGGAAACGCATCACGTTTCCCATCGCCAATGAATCGGGAAAGATTGTGGCGTTTGGATGCCGCGCGCTGGGCGACGAGCTGCCGAAATATCTCAATTCGCCAGAAACGCCGATCTATTCGAAAAGCAATGTGCTTTATCACATGGACCGCGCGAAGGAAACCATCCGCCGGCAGGATTTTGCAATTCTGGTGGAAGGCTACATGGATGCTATCGCCGTGGCGCGCGCGGGGATCGCGAACGTGGTGGCAAGCTGCGGCACGAGCCTGGCCGAGCCGCAGATCAAACTGCTGGGGCGGTTTACAAAACGGCTGATCGTGAACTATGACCCGGACACCGCGGGGCAGGCGGCGACGGAACGTTCCCTGACGCTGCTGCTGGAGCACGACTTTGAGGTACGCGTGCTGGCGCTTCCGCCGGTTGGCGACAAAAAAGCGGATCCGGATTTGTACATCCGGGAAAAGGGCGCGGAGGCGTACATCAAGGCGCTGAAAGAGGCTCCGCCTTATGTGGATTACCTGATCGCGCGGGCGCGGCAAATGGATTTGACCACCGGCGAAGGAAAACAGCGGGCGCTGAATTTCCTGATGCCGTATGTGCAAAAAATTCCGAATCAACTGCTGCGCTCAGAATGGGCCACGCGGATTGCACAGCAGCTAAGGATCGACGAACCGGTGTTGCGCGCGGCGCTGAACAAATCGGCCACCGAACGGCGCAGCGAAGTGAAGGTGTCGCCGCAACTGGTGGGCAAACCGGCCAAGCAGATTGAAAGGCGATTGATTCGCATGCTGGCGGAGGCGGAGGGATTCAAGCGAGAGTTGGCTCAGCGCTTGCAGCACGGGCGGCTCTATGAAGGATTGGAGACAGAGAAAGTGTTTGCGGCCCTGATAATTGCGGGTCTCTCCGACGAGCCGATGCCGGCGACGGAGATTGGCGCGAATCTGGAAGAGCGCGACCGGCGTGTGTTTTTCGAGATTTTGTTTGAAGACGCGCAGGAGCCGACCTGGGAGGAAGCCGAGAGTTGCCTGGACGCGTTGCGTCGGCGGCAGATCGAGCAGGAGCTTGTGAAGGTACAGCGGACGATTGAGGCGAATCCGAGTGGGGCGGGTCTGAGGGAATTGCTGGAGCGGAAGCAGGAGTTGATGAAGCAGTTGGCGGCGGCGGGATAGAACCTGGCATGTTGTAAATCGAAGAGGGCCGGGCACTTCGAAGCTCAGTGTAAACAAGCCCGACCCCTACAAACTCATAAAGCAGAATTGAACTGGGTGCTCAACCCCGGCCCCTACAGACGGAGACGATAGAGAGTGATGAATCTGAAAATACCGGAGGGTGCGTTTGGAGCGTATTTGTTTGATTGCGACGGGACGATTGTGGATTCCATGCCGCTGCATTATCTGGCGTGGAAAAAGGCGCTGGGCGAATGGGGATGTGATTTCTCGGAGCAGCTTTTTTACGCCTGGGGCGGAATGCCGGTTGCAGAGGTCATCTCCACACTGAACCAGGAGCGGGGATTGAAGATGCCTGTGGAAGAGGTGGGGCATCGCAAAGAGAATTTGTATTACGACCTGCTGCCGCAATTGAAAGCCGTGCCGGAGGTAGTGGAGCACATCGATGCGCAGTACGGGCGGATTCCATTTGGAGTAGTCTCGGGGAGCACGAGGGAGTCCGTGGTGGCTTCGCTGAAAGTGGTGAACCTGCTGGATAAGTTCCAAACGATGGCGTGCGCCGGGGAGTACAAGAAAAGCAAACCGGACCCTGAAGCGTTTCTGATGGCGGCGGCGAATTTACACGTGAAGCCAGAAGCCTGCCTGGTGTTTGAAGATACCGAGATGGGGATTCAAGCGGCAAAGGCGGCGGGAATGGCGTGGGTGAAGGTTCCGCCACCGTGGGAGCGCGGGGTCAGGCTAGGCTAAGCGGCGCGAAGGCCAGCTGGCGGCGAGCAAAATGGCCCGGCTGTGGAGGACTCGCGGAGTTGCAGCGAATAAACGGGCAAAAACAGCCTTAAAGCCTTTATCTTGTGCGGAATTCTGGATTGGTATCCGACAAGAATCTTCCACGGTTTCGCAAAGATATCCACAAACTAAAACGTTGACTCGCTGGGACTTATGCATGTAGCGTAGAAGGGTTGCGCGGATAACGGATTCGTGTATCCCGGCATCTATACGTATGTCCGGGACACACAGGGCGTACCCGCGACGCCGCGGCATGCGGGCAAGCAGCCGCGAGAGCAAAGACGCAGCAGGCGCATCGGGCTTCACCGAAAAAATTGAGAGTTCTCCGGGGGATTCGCTCCCTCCCATCGCCCCTTGCGGGCTTTCTCTCTGCATTTCGTGTGGACAATGCGCGTAACTCATTGTGGAAGTTGGCGCGGGTAACGAGAGACAGGCGCAGCTATTGGGAGGAACGCAGTGGCAGCAACGGGCTTGGAAGAAAAATATGATGCAGTACGCCAGCTTATTGCCGTCGGCAAAGAGCGCGGGTACCTGCTGTATGACGAAGTAAACGACTCGCTTCCCGCGGAAGTGCATTCCTCGGAAGAGATCGACGACCTTCTCACCACTTTTGAACGCAACGGCATCGAGATCTACGAAGATGCCGCGTCGGCGAAAGCGGCGCGCGCCGTGGAAGTGTCTTCCGATCACGGCGACCGCGATGCGACAGCGAAGGACGACGGGCACGCGGAAGAGGGCAGCGACCTGGATTTGACTCCGGGTTCACTGGAAAAAACCAACGACCCGGTTCGCATGTACCTGCGCGAAATGGGTACCGTACCTTTGCTGACGCGCGAAGGCGAAGTGACCATCGCCAAGCGCATCGAACGCGGGCAACTGGTGGTGATGAAGGCGATTACGCGGTCTCCGATCGTCATCAAGGAATTGATCGCCGTGGGCGACGACCTGCGGAAGGGTGCGCGGTCGATCAAGGAAATCGTACAGTTTGACGATGAAGAGCTGACTGAAGAGAAAATCGCCAACAAGACCAAGCAGACCCTGAAGTACATCGACAAGATCGCAAAGCTCTATGACCTGGCGCTGAAGCAGGCCGTGAAGTTGGATAAAACCGCAAAGGCCAAGAAGAAACAGTACGTGCGCGCGAAGTGGGAAGTGGCGCGGACGCGTATCGGGATTTCGCTGGAAATCCGCGAAATCGATTTCAATCCCTTCGAAAAGAAGCGGCTGATAGACAAGATGCGCGGCACGGTGGAGCGCTTGCAATCCCTGGAGCGCGAAGCGGGACGCCTGGAGCGGCGCGCGGATGTTTCCAAGGGAGAGAATGCGGCGGAAGCGCGCCGCGAACTGCGCACGCGGCGCTCGGAACTGAAGGACATCGAGGAGGCCAGCGAAGTCGGGCTGACCGAATTAAAGCGCACGCTGACGATCATTCACCGTGGCGAAGCGGAAGCCGAGCAGGCCAAGAAGGAACTGATCGAAGCTAACCTCCGGCTGGTGGTTTCGATCGCCAAAAAATATACCAACCGCGGATTGCAGTTTCTGGATTTGATTCAGGAAGGCAACATCGGCTTGATGAAAGCCGTTGATAAATTTGAGTGGCGCCGCGGCTACAAATTTTCCACCTACGCGACGTGGTGGATCCGCCAGGCCATCACCCGCGCCATCGCGGACCAGGCGCGCACCATCCGCATTCCGGTGCACATGATCGAAACGATCAACAAACTGGTGCGCACCAGTCGCCAGTTGGTGCAGGAACTTGGGCGCGAGCCGACCAGCGAAGAAATCGCCAAGCGCATGGACATTCCGGTGTCCAAGGTGCGCAAGATCCTGAAGATTGCGCAGGAGCCGATTTCGCTGGAAACGCCGATCGGTGAAGAAGAAGATTCGCATCTCGGCGATTTCATCGAGGATAAGGCCGTGGTTTCGCCGTCCGACGCGGTGATCAACCTGAACCTGAAGGAGCAGACGTCTTCAGTGTTGAAGACGCTGACCCCGCGCGAAGAAAAGGTCATCAAGATGCGGTTCGGTCTGGATGATGGCAGCGAACACACGCTGGAAGAAGTGGGGCAGTCGTTCGCGGTCACGCGGGAACGCATCCGGCAAATCGAAGCGAAGGCGCTGCGGAAGCTGCGGCACCCATCGCGGTCGCGAAAGCTACGCGCGTTTCTGGAAGGGCCGTCTCGAGATTATCTATAGAAGCGGCCAACTACCAGTCGCTGTTGTTCAATAACAAAAACGCCCGGCTCACGCCGGGCGTTTTTCGTTGATCAGAAATGATTCTGGCTGTTCAGTCGTCGTTGATTACCAGTGACCACCGTGGTCGTTGTCTTTTCCAAAGAGGTCAGACATCACGTTAACGGTCGGGTCGCACGCATGGTTGAGGCAAGGGAGGTCAAAAGCCGCCTCGATGGATTTCAGTAAAGAGAAACTGTTGTAGTAGTTTTGGCTTACGACACCGTTTTTGCTGTAATTGGTTTCGACGGTGAGGACCACCCTGTTCTGGTTCTGGGCGGGGAACTTCATGGTCGGAGGGACTGGCGAATTAACCCCGCTATAGTCGTTCTCGTCCCAGACGATGACGATCGCGGAGAGGCCTTCCTTCCATGCGGGTGAGGCGTGAATGGCCCCAACCAACCGTTCAATGGTCACGTCGCCTTGCTGAATTAATCCGGGGTTCAAACCAGCCTGAAGTCCATTTGAGCCTGGATCACCTGCACAATAGGCGCTCTCTCCGCCCTTGCCGTGCTGGTCATTGCATTGGTTTGGCGCGATAAAGGACAGCGAGGGGAGAGTTCCGGTAGCCAGATCCGCGTACAGACCGCCTGCCCCATCAAATGGGACGGTATTTTTCATGCTGTTGTTCCGCTGATAGCCCTGCTCAACGTTCAGGAAATAGGCAAACGGGTTATGTTTTACCGCGTAAAGCGCCGTGTAGGAAGCGACAGGACCCGGCAGGTTCGTGAAGTCGCTAAGAGTGCTCACTGTTCCGTTGCTGTTGTTGACCCCATAAGCGCCGCCGAGCGGGAGACTTTCCTCGTAGGCCTTCCAGCTCAAGCCAGCCTCGACAAGTTGGTCGCCAATGGACTTCCCGACCGTGGGACCTGGATGCACTGCCTTGACCCCATCGATGTCTGCAAGAAACGCTGGGGGGATTTCGTTCCAATCGTCAACTGCGGGTGTGTCTGCGTCGGTTCCGGAGCCGGAAATCGGACAGATTATAAACAGTGCAGAATCTGGATCCAAGTTGACGCCCTGGGGCGGATTGGTGCCATCGGCGTTTACAGTGCCGGCCACAATATTGGGCTGGCAAGTCGTGTTGCCCCAATCCGGAGAATTGTCGCTGCGGATGCCAAAGTTTGAACCCCCGACTATTTCCAGATAGTTGGTGAGACTCGGATGCCCCACCGCAAAATAGTTTGTTGCGAAATTGACTTTGCCGCTCTTGATAATGCTGTTCATAGTACGGTTCATTGGGGTTGTTGAGAATCTGTAGATACCCGTGGTTCTCCATCATGATCACGAATACGTGATCCAGACGCGGAACGCCTTTGTTGCCATCACCGTCGTTGGCAAGTGCAGGACTTACCAGCGAGGCGGCTGCGAGCAACGCCGCGGCTGATTTAAGACTGAACTTCATTTTCATAGATTTTCCCTTTCCAAGAGTGCTGTGTATTTTCCCTAGCCAGAGATGGGGTCCGACTGGCCCGGCTGGGGACGCGCGTGGCTTGCGCCGCACCAGGTATTTCCGTTTGATGGGCGCGGAATAATGCCTTAGGCCGACGAAGAGAGTAGGAGAGGATGATTACTGGCAGAGGGCAGCTTCATTACAGGATTGTAAACGTTGTGGAAATATGGAGTTTCGGGAACCTGATTACTAAGGGGTTTTACAAGTGTGAAGGCAGGCGTTGGAAACGGCGCACAAATCCAACGATTAGAAAAATCAGGGCGATAAGGAACCCAGCCAGGACCACGAGCATGGCTACCGAATTGAAATGGTGGTCCGGCGCCAGATTGGCTTGCAGGGCGAGGTAGGTGCCTGCAATCAGGACAAAGAGCAGTCCGCAGCCGAACCAGGCCATCAATGCGGCCACGATGCGCATTGTGGCATCGCGGCGTTCGGGGGCCAGCCAGTAATCGCGGTTGGGAAGATTGATGCGCGCGTTGGATTTTCTGGCGATCTGCCAGGGAGCGAAAAACACGGTCACTGCGGAGGAAGCGGTCACCAGCAGCATGATCAGGAAAAAGGCTTCGCGCGACATCCAGCCGTTGGGAGCGCCGTCGGCGGCAAAGTGGGAAGCCATGCGCTGCGGCATTTTGGGGTAGTAGAACGCCATCAGCAAAAGACAGACCAAGGCGAGAAAAGCGTAGACCGTTCGGGGGAGACGCGGATCGTCCACACAGCACCTCGGGAAGCGCTTCTGATTCAGGGTAAGACGCTCCATCTAGAGCGGCAACGAATTTGAAGGAACTTGTGCTCAGGAAGTCCTTGCCTTTCGCGAGGGAATCCGGGAAATTGGAAAAACCCCGGCATAAGTGATCCCACTTAATCACTTACTGATGATGCGATGAAAAAAATACAGAAAATCCTCGCGGTGCTTCTGGTACTGCTGATTGGGGGCGCCCTCTATGCGTTTTGGATTTCCCGGGAATCCGAAAGCGTGCGGCAGGCGAGAGAAGCCAGAAAAGCGAATCGCGCCAGCCAAAGCCTGGTGGACCAATCGCCGCTGAAAACCGCGCAGCAACTGGCGCCCCTGGCAACCACCCACAGAGAGCGTGAACTCGCCAAAGAAGCACTGCGACTCGCCGATTACGAAGTGGACCTGACGTTTGACGCGGCATTGCACGAAGCGCTGCTGAACCCGCCGCCGCTGAGCGCCGAAGCCAAGGAAATTCAGGACCGCATCAAGAAGGCGCAGAAGCTGCTGAATATTGACCAGGAACGCGCCAAGCAGCTTTCCGAAGAGTTGGTAAAAACTCCGGAGAGCAAACAGGACACCCTGCAGATCCAATTGGTGCAGGCGCAGGCGGATATCGAGTTAGATCAGGACGAACTGGACGACGCGAAGGAAGACTTTGCGCGCGCGGGCGGCAACCTGGCCGACCGCATTCAAGCCCTGAAGAAGCAGCACGAAGAGACCACGCACGGTTCCGAGTCTGTGATTCCCACCGGTGCAGCGCCCGAACAACAGCCCGGATTGCTTCACCAGGTGCGGCAGTGGGTTGCGTTGCGGTCAGAGAAAAAGCAGATTCAGGATGCCAAGGATAGTTCGGACACGGCCTCGATATCGCTGGCGGAACAACATAACGCGCTGGACGCACGGATTGACGAGGAAAAACAGAAATCACCAGACCTGGCGCGCCACACCAAGCGGCGAACGGAGGCCGCGGCCGGCACGGTGACGCCCGCGCCGCAACGCACGGCGGAAGAATCCACAGCGCTGCTGCAGAAGACGGAGCAGATTGCGGCGGACCAGAAGATGCTGGCGATGTTCGATAAGCGCGTGGAAGCGCACAAGGAACTTTCCGCCGTGTACGCGCAGTGGATCCAATTGGTTTCCGACCGGCAACGGGAAGTGGTTCATCGCGCGACGATCGGCGTACTGATTATCCTGGGAATCGCGCTCGTGGCGCTTTTTTTCAGTACTTGGATGAATTCGCTCGTCAGCCGGCTTTCGATGGACCGCCGCCAGATTCAATCGCTGCACACGGTGACGCGCGTTTCGCTGCAAGTGCTGGCGCTGCTGCTGATGCTGCTGGTGATCTTCGGACCGCCGGGGCAATTGGGGACCTTCCTGGGTCTTGCCGGCGCGGGCTTGACGGTGGCCCTGAAGGATTTCATCGTTGGATTCATTGGCTGGTTCGTGCTGATGGGGAAAAACGGAATCCGCCTGGGCGATTGGGTGGAGATCAACGGCGTGACCGGCGAAGTGGTGGAGATTGGCCCGTTTCACACCGTGCTGCTGGAAACGGGAAACTGGACCGATTCCGGGCATCCCACCGGACGCCGCGTTACCTTCACCAACAGTTTCGCGATTGAGGGCCACTACTTCAATTTCTCGACGACGGGCCAATGGCTGTGGGATGAGTTGACAGTGGTGCTGCCGGCCGGAAAAGAGAGCTATCCGATTGTGGAGGAGTTGCGCAAGAAAGTGGAAGAGGAAACCCGTGCCAGTGGAGAGCAGGCGGAGCAGGAATGGCAGAGCGCGACGAATTCCCGGGAGATGAGTGGCTTTTCCGCCACTCCGGCGATCAGCATCAGGCCCGTGGTTGGCGGCGTGGAAGTGGCGGTGCGTTATATCACGAAGGCGAATGAACGGTATGCGCTGCGCTCGAAATTGAACCAGGCGGCTGTGGAACTGCTGGGAAGATAATCCCGGGATTCTGAGACCTACAATAATGTTGTCATCCTGAGCGAAGCGCTTTCTGCGTAGCGAAGGATATCAACTTAAGCGCCCGCAAAAATTTTACGTTCAGATCCTTCGGTTATCCTCGTCGGATAGCCTCAGGATGACACGCCGTTAAGCGCGACGTTTCTGGCGAGCAGGGCGCGGGCACGCGAGGCCGAGAACGTGGCGCCGGCGTACATCAAAGCGAGCAGGAAGAATCCCATCGCGATGGTGAAGCGCTGGGCGATCCAGCCGAGCGAAAAACTCATCGCCAATTGCAGCACCGTGGCGAAAATCGCGAACGCCGACTGCGTGCGGCCCATGAAGTGCCTCGGCACGATGGACATCAGCGACGATTGCGCCACGATGCCGCCAAGCGCGCGGAAAAATCCAAAACAGCCCTGCAGGATAGCCGCGCCCAATAAAAAAGTTACGAACGGCACGGCCACGTGGCCCAGCGCCAGGCCCGCCATCACCGCCACGTACATCGGCAGGCGCACGCGCTGCGGCAACTGGCTGGTGATCAAGCCACCAAGAATCGCGCCGATCGCCCAGCCCGCCTCAATGAAGCCGAATCCGCGAGAGCCGGAGTGCAACACATCGTTCGCCAGCGCCACCACCACCACATTGCCGCTGACCACGCTGGCCATCAGGATCGCGTGGGTGATGCCCAGCGCCAGCACCACAGGCTGCTCGCGAAGATAGCGAACTCCCTCCTTCATATCGGCGGCGTAAATCGCCAGCGACATGCCAGCCTCGGCGATTTCCGGATTTTCTCCGCTTTCGAGCGCCAGCGAAGCAGTATCCGACGATTCGGAATATTCGCGCGGGTACTGGCGATGCGAGCGCGGCGAAACATAGCCGCGGCGCACGCGGTAGAGGCAATAC
The DNA here is from genome assembly GCA_963824925.1 of uncultured Acidobacteriota bacterium. Lineage (GTDB taxonomy): Bacteria > Acidobacteriota > Terriglobia > Acidiferrales > UBA7541 > Acidiferrum. Next base: position 217,322 of record CAWGRE010000017.1, on the reverse strand, counting down.
GCGGAAACGAAATAGGTGAGGCCATCAATCAGCAGGATTCCGGCGATGCCCATGTTGTCGTAGAAAAAGCCCACGAACGTTCCGGCCAGCAGCATTCCGGTTTGCACGCCCACCAGCACAGAGGCGTTGGCGCCGGTAAACTGGCTGGGCGGCACCACTTCCTGCACCAATGCGTTGACGTTGGACCAGTAGACGGCTGAACCAGTGCCGGTGATCAGCGTCATCAGGTAGAGGTGCCAGATGTGCAGGTCGCGGCGCCACGCGATATAGGCGATGGCCAGCACCGCGAAACCGCGCGCAAGGTCGAGCAGCACGCCCAGGTAGCGGCGGTCCATGCGGTCAATCAGCACGCCGCCGAGAAACGGCACGACGAGGCCGGGAAGCGTGACCACGATCACCTGCCAGCTGACCGCGACCGTCGAGTGCGTGGCCGACATGATGTACCAGCTCACGCCGATGAAATTCATCCCGCTGCCGAACAGCGAAACGAACATCGCCGAGAAAAAATAACGGAACCCGCGCTGCTGCCAAAGCAGCGACCAGTCAACCTTGTGTGTGACGGCGGTGGCCATCGAGCCTATCAGTTTACTATTGTCGGTTGAGCGCTTCGCCTGCTGCGGTGGGCAATGTGTCGTTATTGGGCGGCTGGTTCAAGTTACGGTTCAATACTGCGGCCTTTTTCGTCCGCAAACTCGCTGGTCGGTAGCGTGTCGGAGATTCCGCAGCCCGGTCAGCTGTGATGTTTTTTCCCCTGCCGCTGCGTACAATGCAAAGCTGTCGTACGCTGTAACCCAGTGGTGGAGGTCCTCTCAATGGCAACGATTCCCACTCCTTTGCCTGCGCCGGAACCGCAAGCGTCCATTTCTCCGTTCGGCCGCATTATCGGCGTGCTGTTTTCTCCCAAGGCCACGTTTGAGGACATTGCGCGCAAGCCAAACTGGTTGCTGCCTGTGGTAATTTCCACGCTTCTGGGCATCGCCGCCACCGTGACGCTAAATCAAAGAATGGACTGGCGCGATTACATTTCGCAGCAGATCGAAAAGAGTCCCCAAGGGCCAAATGAGCCGCCGGAGCAAAAAGAGCGGCAGATCGAAATGGGGGCGAAAATCACAATCGGCATTGTGTACGCCGTTGGCGTGTTGGGCTCCACGCTGTTTGCGCTGATCGTGGCCGCGGTGATGATGCTGGCGTACAACCTGCTGGTGGGAGCTGGCGCCAGCTTTGCGCAATCGCTTGCGATTTCGGCGCACACCCTGATGGTTGGCCTGGTCAGCACTCCGGTTCTCCTCCTGATTTTGTTTTTAAGGCCAAAAGGGACCACAGATCCTGAAAATCCAATGGCCACAAATCTGGCCGCCTTCCTTCCGGAAGAGTCCGCGAAATGGCTGATGGTCTTATGCAAATCCCTGGATATTTTCACCATCTGGATGCTGATCCTGTTGGCGATCGGATTCGCCGCGGTGAATCCGCGAAAACTGAAAGGCAGCAAATCCTACGTGGTGGCATTTTCCGTGTGGGGCGCCGTGGTTCTGGCGAAGGTTTTCTGGGCCTTTATTTGGTCCTGATACACTGAACACGTGAGCTTTTCTTTTGAAGTTTTGCAGAGAGATCCGACTGGTGCGCGCGGCGGCCGGCTGACCACCCCGCATGGCGTGATCGAAACGCCGGTATTTATGCCCGTGGGCACGGCGGCCACCGTCAAGGCAATGACGCAGGAAGCGCTGGAAACGCTCGGCGCGAAAATCATTCTTGCCAATACCTATCATTTATATCTCCGGCCCGGCCACGCGCTGATCCGCAAACTGGGCGGATTGCACAAGTTCATGTCCTGGAATGGAGCGATTCTCACCGATTCCGGCGGCTATCAAGTTTTCAGCCTTTCGGATTTGCGGAAGATTACCGATGAGGGCGTGCGCTTTCGCTCGCATCTGGACGGCTCCGAGCATCTGCTGACACCGGAGAAGGCCGCGGAGATTCAACTGGCGCTGGGCTCAGACATCGCCATGGTGCTCGACGAGTGCATCGAAACTCCCGCCCCGCGCGCGATCGCCGAAGCCGCGCTGAAGCGGACGACAGAGTGGGCGCGGCGTGCGCGAAAATATTTTCTGGAGCAAACGCAAACCAATGGCGAGCTTGCGCAATGGCAATTCGGCATCGTGCAGGGCGCAACCTTTCCGGATCTTCGCCGGGAAAGCGCGCGGCAGCTTCTGGAACTGGATTTTCCGGGTTATGCCGTCGGCGGGCTGGCCGTCGGCGAGCCGCACGAAACCACTTGTGAAATGACGCAGGAAGTAACCGCGCTGCTGCCGCAAGATCGGCCGCGATATTTAATGGGCGTGGGCCGTCCGGAGCAAATTCCCGATTACGTTGCGCGCGGCATCGACATGATGGATTGCGTGCTGCCCACGCGCGCGGCGCGTCACGCGTGCCTTTACACCAGCGAAGGGCGCGTGCTGATCAAGAACGCGCGCTATATAGAAGACCAGCGGCCGTTGGATCCGCGTTGCCATTGCGCGGTTTGCCGGCGCTACACGCGCGCGTATCTTCGTCATCTTTTCGCCGCCGGAGAAATCACCGCGGCCATCCTCGCCACCCACCATAATGTCCACTTTTACCTTGACATAATGCGGCAAATCCGAGAGGCTATCAGTTTTGGACAACTTGCAAAATTCGCATCAGAGCTGCGCACGCGCTATACTGCGGGTCCAGCCTGAAGCGAGCCGCCTGAAACACCGGTAGGTCGTTTTCAGGCGCGGGCAACCCGCACAGGTCGAATCTCAGCAGGAGAATCGGGCGGGAGGGGAAGCGGGAAATCACCCGCTGGAGGATGGTATTCTCTCCACTCGGCTCGCGATGCGGTCCGCAGGTTGTTTCTTCGGGTCCAATCAGGAAAAATTCGGAAAGGCACGGAACAATTCGGAACATGAATCTGGCAGCACTGATTTTCTGGCAAGCTGGCGCCGCGGGACTCGGCGGTTTTATGATTCCCCTCGCGCTCATGTTCGGAATCATGTATTTCCTGGTGATTCTGCCGCAGCAGCGGCAGCGCAAGAAAGTGCAGGAGATGCTCTCGGCGGTGAAAAACGGCGACAAGGTCGTCACCACGGCGGGCATTTACGGCACCATCAACGGTATGGACGGCGACACCGTGATTCTGAAGATCGCCGACAATGTAAAAATCCGCATTGCGCGGGCAGCGATTGCTCAGGTGGAGGCATCCGAAGATGCCAAATAACTCCACGAGCCGCTCTTCCTCGCGCTTGACCTCTTAACCATGAACCCTAATCTGAAGTGGCAAGCTCTGTTTATCGTGGCAGTCATCGTGTTGTGCATCTATTTCGTTGTGGGGATTCCGAACTTTCCCACCTCGCCCAGCACGCTGAAAGACAATTTCGCGCACCAGATCAAGCTCGGCCTGGACCTGCAAGGCGGCACGCATCTGATCCTGCAAGTGCAGGTGCAGGAAGCCATCGCGCAGGAAACGGATCAGACCGTGGACCGGCTGACCACCGAACTGCGCTCGAAGAACATCCGCTACGACGAAGTGCGCCGTGTCGACGACACGCACATTGTGGTCCGCAATGTTCCTTCGGACCAGGCATCGCAATTCCAGAATGTGGCCCACGAACAGCAGTATGACGGGACCTGGGAAATCAGCGCGGCACCGGGCGAAGTCAACGGCTACCTGTTCAGCATGCGGGCCAGCGCCATCGCGGCGATTGAAGAAACCACCATGAATCAGTCGCTCGAAACCATCGGCCGCCGCATCAACGCTCTGGGCTTGACCGAACCCACCATTCAGCTTCACGGCCGCAAAGACAATGAAATCCTTGTGCAACTGCCTGGCGAAGGCGATCCGACGCGCGCCCAGGCGGTGATTCAGGCTGGCGGGCAACTCGAATTGAAACTGGCGGAAGATCCCACTCCATATCCTTCTGAAGCGGCAGCACTCGCCGCGCACGGCGGTATTTTGCCGGCCGGAACGGAATTGCTGAAGGGCAGCGCCGAATCGCGCAACCCGCAAAATCCGGCGGACACCGGCGAGAACTGGTATCTCGTCAGCCGCACTCCAGTGGTGACTGGACGCGATCTGCGCAGCGCCACGGAAAGCCGCAATACGGAGATGCCCGGGCAATGGCAAATTAACTTTGTCCTTTCGGGTGAAGCCGCGAGGCGTTTCGGTCCTTTCACCGAGCAGAACCGCGGCCGACAAATGGCGATTGTTCTGGACCATCAGGTTTATTCCGCACCCACGATCCAGAGCCGCATCGAAGACCAGGGACGCATTGACGGCAATTTCACGCAGAAATCCGCGCATGATCTGGCGCTGGTGCTGCGCGCCGGTGCATTGCCTGCCTCCATTAAATATCTGGAAGTGCGCACCGTTGGGCCCTCACTCGGCGCGGATTCCATCCGCCACGGCGTGCAGGCTTCCGTGCTGAGCCTGCTGGTGGTGATGATCTTCATGGTCTTCTATTACCGGCTCTCCGGCGTGAACGCCGTGCTGGCCCTGATCATCAACCTGATCATTCTGCTGGCCGCGCTGGCCATGTTCGGCGCGGTGCTGACGTTGCCGGGTATCGCCGGTGTCATCCTGACCATCGGTATGGGCGTGGACTCCAACGTTCTGGTGTTCGAACGCATCCGCGAAGAACTTCGCAACGGAAAGTCTTCCGCTGCGGCGGTGGACGCGGGCTTCGATAAGGCATTTCTAACGATCATTGACACGCACGTAACCACCGTGGTGTCCGCCTTCTTCCTTTTCATTTTCGGAACAGGCCCCATTAAGGGCTTTGCGATCACGTTGACCATCGGTTTGATCGCCAACGTCTTCACCGCCATTTACGTTTCCAAAACCATATTCCACTATCACTTGGGAAAGATGGATCGCCAGGCAGAACTCAGTATCTAGGTACAGCCAATAGGTTCCAGTACTACTCCATCGCATGGGTGATGGGAACAAACAGGAACTTGTTGGAGTCTAAAGAAGGGAAGCGCTAAACGGGATGATCGAGCTCTTTAAACAGCCCAATCTGGACTGGATGGGCAAAGCCAAATATTTCTTCGCCTTGAGCGGTACGCTGCTCGTGATCGGGTGGGCGGCTATCTTTATGCAGGGCGGCATAAAATACGGCATCGATTTCCGAGGTGGCACCAACGTGGACGTACGTTTCGCACAGCCGCCGAACGTGGATCAGTTGCGCAATGGATTGCGCGGGCAGGGCCTGGGCAACAGCGAGATTCAAAGCATCAGCGACATTGCCAATCCCAACTCCAACGAAGTGATGATTTTCGTGGAACAGCAGGGTTCCAGCGACCAGGCTTTGGATGAAGGCAAGACCAAAGTGTTGACGGCCCTCAATGCCACCTATGGCGTGAACTCCGGCGGCAAGCAGGATTTCAATACCGCTACTCCTTCCGCGCTTTCCGCGGAGCTCATTGCGAAAAATCCGCTCGGAGCCTCCTTGAGCTCCGGCGATCAGTATAAACAGCTGGCCAACGCCATTCTGGCGTATCGCGACAAGGTCAAGAACGGCGTGTTGACGAGCTTCGATGATCTTTCAAACGTCAGCGGCGTGACTCCGGCCGTAATCTCCGCGCTGAAAGACGATTATATGCTGGCGCCATTCACGATCCGCTCGGTGGAAATTGTGGGACCCAAGGTGGGTGCCGAGTTACGCAATCAGGCCATTCGAGTAACCCTCTATGCTTTGGCAGGCATGCTGTTATATATTGCCTTCCGGTTCGAGTGGGTGTACGGAGCCGCGGCGGTTCTGGCCGTGTTTCACGACGTGCTGATCACGCTGGGTCTATTCAAGATTTTCGGATTTGAAATTTCGCTCACGGTCATCGCAGCTTTGTTGACCCTGGTCGGGTACTCGATGAACGATACTATCGTCATCTTCGACCGCATCCGGGAAAACAGCCGTCTGCTGCGTAAGGAACCATTCGCAGACATCGTCAATAAGTCGATCAATCAGACATTGTCGCGAACCATCCTGACCAGTGGATTGACCTTTCTCACCGTGCTTGTCCTGTTCCTGATGGGCGGCCAGGTGCTTCGGGCGTTTGCCTTTGCCCTGGTGGTGGGGATTGTGGTAGGAACGTACTCCAGTTTTGGGATTGCAGCTCCCTTAGTCGTCGCCTGGAACAACTGGCGGGGACATGGCGGGGTTGCCAGCACCGGAACCGCAGCCGGCAGCAGACCCCGGGGTAACGAGGGCGGGCAACCGCGCCTGGCAACTTCGGGGAGGAGGTAGTCGTCAACCATGTTTGAAGAAATGGTCGTATCAAATCCGACGAACAAGAAGACCAACAAGCCGTGGACCGTTTTCATCTCCATGGCCGTTCAGGTCCTGTTCCTCGCCATTCTGATCCTGATTCCTCTGATTTATACGGAAGCGCTGCCGAAGACTCTTATGTCTTCCATTCTTCTGGCGCCGCCTCCGCCTCCGCCGCCACCCCCGCCTCCGGCCGCCGTGCAGGTGATTCGCAGGCCTGTGCAGCATTTGATGGACGCCGGCAAGTTGGTGACGCCGAAGGCCATCCCGAAGGACCTCAAGATTATTAAGGAAGAGGCCGAGCCACCCGATATGGGCGGAATGGCAGGCGGAGTTCCCGGCGGCGTCGCCGGTGGGTCCGCGGGAGGCGTGCTTGGAGGCGTGATTGGTGGAGCGGGTACTGCACCGCCGCCCCCGCCGAAAGCTACGCCGCACCGCGTCAGCGTAGGCGGCAACGTGCAAGCTGCGCGCCTCGTGAACCGTGTGCAACCTCTCTATCCTCCGCTGGCGCGCCAGACGCGCATCAGCGGCACCGTGAAGCTCCACGCCATCATCGGCAAGAACGGCGCGGTGGAACAACTCCAGGTGGTTTCGGGCCATCCACTCCTTGTGCAGTCCGCACTGGATGCCGTGAAGCAGTGGCGCTATCAGCCCACGCTGCTCAACGGTGAGCCGGTCGAAGTGGATACCGAAATCGACGTAATTTTCTCTCTGGCACAGTAGTTCAACGGGGCGGCGCGGGTGTCGTGGGACGTACGCGCCGGTCTGAGTCCGCAGTCGAATTAACTCACTTGAGGGGTCCGGCTCGCCCGGCTCTCCTAGGAAATAAGGAGCAAACGAATGTTAGCAACTCTTTTCATTTACGCAGCCTGGCTGCAGGAGGCGGCCACCGCTTGGGACCTTCGTTCCATGTGGACCTCCATGGGCCTGCTTGCGAAAATCGTAGTCGTAATTCTGTTTATTCTTTCCGTGTACTCCTTCGGTGTGATGATTGACCGCTTCCTGATGTACAACAACGCGCGCAAGCAGTCGCGCCTGTTCGTGCAGCAGGTTGCCGGCGCGCTGAAGGACGGCAAACTCGACGAAGCCATCGCCATCGCCGAGCGCAACAAGAAGAGCCACATCGCCAAGGTCGTCGCCACCGGTCTTTCGGAATTCCAGTCGGCATCGCAGCAGGTTTCCGACGCGGAAGTCATCGAAGCCGCGAAGCGCGGTCTGGAGCGCTCCGTTGCCATCGTGCACGCGGAAATGAAGCGCGGCCTCTCGGCTCTCGCCACCATCGGTTCCACGGCGCCGTTCGTCGGACTGTTCGGCACGGTCGTCGGCATTTTGAACGCGTTCAAGGGCATCGCCGCTGAAAAGGCGACGGGTCTTTCCGCGGTTGCCGGCGGTATCGCTGAGGCGCTGGTAACCACCGCTTTCGGTCTGCTCGTGGCCGTTCCCGCCGTGTGGGCCTACAACTACTTCACCAACAAAGTCGAAGCGTTTGACGTCGAAATGGACAACTCTTCGATGGAGTTGATCAACTACTTCATCCTGCGCCGCGGCGCAACGAAGAAGTAACACGGAAGAAGGCACACTATGGCTTACAAGCCAGTAGCCGGCGCACAGATGGCGGCCCCGAACGTGATTCCGATGGCCGACATCATGCTCGTGCTCTTGATCATCTTCATGGTGGTCACGCCCATGTTGCAGAAAACCCACCAGGTGGACATGGCGCCTGTCAATAATCCGCGGGATATGAAGGATGCGGATAAGGACGACGCGATCGTGGTTGCGGTCACCCGGGATGGCAGCCTGTATCTGGGCAATTCGAAGATAGCGAAAGAAGAAATCACCGGGCAGGTCAAGGACCGCATTGCCAATAAGCTGGACAAGACCGTCTACGTGAAAAGCGATGCGCGGGCCAAGTACGGCGACGTCGTAGCGGTGGTGGATGAAATCCGCTCCGCGGGCGTTGACCAGCTTGGTCTATTGACGGAAAAAGCCGGAGCCTCGGCAGGGAACAATCCCAACAAACAACAGCCTCAGAATCCGCAGGGGACTAACCCGGGGGACTGAGCCGTAGTCACGCAGTAGCTGTACGCACATTCGTTTGCTGAGTATCAGGCGTCGCGCCGGCTCCCACCCGGCGCGACCGCCAACTCAAAAAAGAGTGAGCGGCGGCTCGACAGGAGATCTCGCAATGGGGATGGATGTAGGCAGCAGTTCTGGAGCATTGTCTTCGCCGAATGTCGTGCCTCTGATCGACATTCTTCTTGTGCTTATTATTATTTTCATGGTGATCACGCCCTTGACGCCCAAGGGGTTGGATACGCTCGTGCCGCAACCTTCGCCGAACCAGCAGCAAAACCAGGAACTTGAGAACAAGACCGTGGTGGTGCAGGTAATGAAGGATGGCAAGCTCAAGATCAATAATGAGGACACCACTTGGGATAGCCTTGGGCCGCGCATTGAACAGGTGTTCAAGGACCGCGCCGAGAAAGTGGCGTTCGTTAAGGGCGACAACGACGTTCTGTTCATGCAGGTGGCGCGCGCGATTGACATCATGCACGGCGCAGGCATTGATAAGGTGGGTCTGATTACCGCTAAACTCGAAGCCGGGCAATAGTTCGCAAAGGGTTTTTCGCACGGGATGTGAGGGTCCTCCTCGCCGGGTAAATTTGGCAAGCGAGGTGGTTCATGGCCATGGGCGTAGTTAGTGGTAAACGTGGGATCGTCTCGGAAATGAATGTGGTCCCGCTGATCGACATTCTGCTGGTGCTGCTGGTCATCTTCATGATCATCCCGCATCATCAGAAGGGGCTCCAGGCGATTTTACCTCAGCAATCAGAACGCCAGGGTCCAGAGGTTCCAGCCGAGATCATCGTGGTGCAAATCGCCTCGGATGGTGCCGTCCGGATCAATCAGTCGGCAGTACAGCCCGATCAGTTGGGTGCGCGGCTCCAGGAAATCTTCGCTCTCCGCCCGGATCGGGTTGCGTTTCTCCAGGCAGATCGCTCGCTCGAGTTTCAGGCGGTTGCCCAGGTTCTGGACCTTATGCACACGGCGGGCGCTGCTCCCATCGGATTGCTGAGTTCTGAACTGGAAAAAAATCGCTGAACGTGATGGAATGGCCCCAGTGGCCGGATGTGAATCCTAGCTGCGGCGGGAAAGCCAGCCGCACATATCGGGGATGGTTGCTTCAATGACTGACGCACTTGTGTCCCGGGAAACCAACTCGCGGTTTTCCCGCAGAGCCAGCCAGGCGTTTGCCTTGGTGGTGTTGTTCATCCTTGCGGCCGGAATCTCCGGCTGCAGTAAACTGCGCGCGCGCGACCTCTTGAATAAAGGTGTCGCGGCCTTCAAGGAAGCGCAGTTCGATAAGGCCGTCGAGTTCTTCAAGGAAGCCAAGGACCTCGATCCGGATCTGATGAACGCACGTTTGTACCTGGCCACCGCGTATGCCAGCCAGTATATTCCCGGCGCGCCGTCCAATGAAAATAAGCAGCACGGCGACGCGGCCATTGCGGAATACAAGAGTGTGCTCGAAAAAGATCCCAACAATCTCAGCGCGATCGACGGCCTTGCCTCTATTCTTTACCAGATGGCGGGCCAGCCGTTCGACCCAGCGAAATTCGAAGAGTCGAAGTCCTACCACGAAAAGCACATCCAGATTAAACCGCAGGATCCGCAGCCCTACTATTCGGTTGGCGTGATTGATTGGGCGCTGGCCTATCGCGGCAACACGGAAATGCGCCAGGATTACAACAAGGCGCACATTAACAAGCAGGTGAAAGACACTGATCCGCTCCCGCCGGACGTTCGCACCGCGTACGTGGAAAAGTATGGCGCGCTGGTGGACGATGGCATCTCGAACCTGAAAAAGGCCGTCGAGCTGAATCCGGAATACGACGACGCGATGACCTATCTCAACCTGCTCTATCGCCGCAAGGCAGACATGGTGGAATCCACGGCCGAGCGTGATTCCTATACGAAGATGGCTGACGACCTTCTCGACAAGGTCAAGGAAATCAAGCAGAAGCGCGCCGAGCAACCTCCGCCCGCGTCGTAAAGGTCAGGCCCGAAAATTAGCGAGAGCCCCGATTCCAAATCGGGGCTCTTTTTTTCGCGTTGCCACTTCAGGACCCGCCAAAAACGCGGTTTAGCAAGCCTTTGGTATACTAGAGCATGCCGTCGCCCGCCAATATCCCGCTGAATTTCAATCGCGACCGGACCGAACGGCAGCTGAACGCCCGCCTGGAAGAACTGCTCGAAAAGCTACGCACGAACCGGCCGTCTGAGGACCCCTGGCCGGTGCGCCGTGCCTACGAAATCGCAGCAGAGCGGCACCGCGACCAGTTTCGAAGCTCCGGCGATCCTTACGTCTCCCATCTCCTGGAAGTCGCGCACATCCTTGCGGACATGCGCATGGATGCCACCACGCTTGCGGCGGCGCTGCTGCACGACGTCATTGAAGACACGGAGTTTCCCGTTTCGCGGCTGGAAGAGCGCTTCGGCGTCGAAGTCGCGCAACTGGTGGAAGGCGTCACCAAAATCAGCCGCCTGAACATGATGGCGCCGGAGGCCCGCCAGGCGGAAAACGTACGGAAGATGCTCCTGGCCATGGTGCAGGACGTTCGCGTGGTGATGGTGAAGCTGGCCGACCGGCTGCACAACATGCGCACTTTGGAATTCCTGGAGCCACCCAAACAGCAGCGCATTGCCCGCGAAACGATGGACATCTACGCGCCCATCGCCCACCGCCTGGGCATGGCCGTCATCAAAGGCGAGTTGGAGGATCTGGCGTTCCGCTACCTGGAGCCCGAAGCCTACTTCTCGCTGCAGAAACAGGTCAGCGAGAAAGCACCCATTCATCAACGCTTTCTGGAAGACGTGCAGAACACCATTCGCACCAAACTTGTTGAAAACGGCATCCCGGCGGAACTCGAAGCCCGCGTGAAAGGCATCTACTCGCTGCACCGGAAAATTGCTCCGGCAGGAGCGCAGCCTGGACCAGATTTACGATTTGCTGGCGGTGCGCGTGGTGTCGGACTCTGACCGCAACTGCTATGCGGCGCTTGGCGTGGTTCACCACATCTGGCGGCCGGTGCCTGGACGCTTCAAGGATTACATTTCCATGCCGCGGCCGAATCTTTACCAGTCGCTGCACACCACCGTGATTCACGGCGGGCAGCCGTTCGAAATTCAGATCCGCACGCAAGAGATGCATCGCATCGCCGAAGAGGGCGTGGCCGCGCACTGGAAATATAAAGACGGCAAGCCGATGTCTTCGGGCGACGACCAGCGCATCGCCTGGATGCGCCAGTTGATTGAATGGTCGCAGGACTTGCAGGAGCCGGGCGAGTTTCTCTCCACTTTGAAGGTGGATCTTTCACCAGTGGAAGTTTATGCGTTCACGCCGAAGGGGCGCGTCTTGGAGTTGCCGCGCGGCGCCACACCGGTAGATTTTGCTTATTCCGTGCACACTGAAGTGGGCCACCAATGCGTAGGGAGCGAAGGTCAACGGGCAAATGGTTTCGCTGCGGCATGAAGTGGTCAGCGGCGATGTGGTGGAAATTCTCACCCAGAAGGGTCACAAGCCCAGCCGCGATTGGCTCAGCTTCGTCAAATCGTCCCACGCCAAAAGCAAAATCCGCCACTACATCAATACCCAGGAACGCGAAGAAGCAACGGAGATGGGTAAGCGCCTGCTTGAAAACGAATCGCGCAATTTCCCGAAGGGCTTGAAGAAGATTCCCGCCGAAGACTTGCAGAAGCTTTGCGTCGAATACGGATTGTCGAAGCCGGAGGATCTGTATGCGGCGGTGGGATTCGGCAAATATTCCGCGCGGCAGGTGCTGGCCCGATATTTTGGAGAGCCGACCAAGGAAGCGGAAAAGGCCGCGGAAGACGCCAAGCCCACGCTGGTAAAGACCGTGAAGCGCATGCTGGGCATGGGCGAAGCGCCGCTGATCGTGAAGGGACACGACGACCTGCTAGTGTTCCGCGCAAAATGCTGCAATCCCATTCCGGGGGACGACATCATTGGCTACGTCACGCGCGGCCGCGGTGTGGCCGTGCACACGCGAATTTGCCCTAACGTTCAGAATTTGCTGTACCAAACCGAACGGCGCATTCCCGTGGCCTGGGGCGGGGAAAGCACCGCGACCTTCCCCGTGGAGCTCCAGGTGCGCGCGCGTGATCGCGCCGGATTGCTAGCTGAAATTACCGCGGTCATCAGCGACGCCGGCTCCAACATCCGCATGTTGGAGAGCCGCCCGGACCGCCAGAACGCCCGCATTGATGCCAGCCTGGAAATTTCGGACAAGCGGCAACTGGAAACGATCCTTTCCAACATCCGGCGCATCAATGGTGTTTACGGAGTCGAGCGCACATATCAGGTCTAACCGTTCGGCTAAGCGTCGATTGAATCTGTTTTTCCCCACCTGTCCTATTGTCCAGTGAGCGCGAGGGCACAGTTCCCCCGCACTGCGCTTGCCCCACCTACAATGGAATCATGCGCAAATTGCTCCTGTTCCTGCCCTTGGTGCTCTTGCTGCCGGCGGGCTGCCAGAAAAAGCCGGAGATTGACTACTCTCCGCTGGACGAATCCGGTATGTGGTCCAGCTCACTCGCTGAAATCAAGAAGATGAAAGTTTCCAGCTCGGAGATCGCGCAGCTCACGGCGCTGAAGAAGTTCGGGGCCGGCGATGAGTTCTGTCTGGCGCTCTGTTTAAAGCGGCGCGTGATCACAATCATGATTTCACCAGCGGTGATTCCGCGGTGGCGCTTTCTCGCGCGGGCTATTCGGACGCGCAGATTCTCAACATGGCCCAGGCGGACAAGATCGACATTCTCAGCAACGACGCGGTGATGCTGAAGCTTCTCGGTCTTTCGAATTCCACTGTGCAGATAATTATCGAACGCCGTGTGCAGGGACTGCCCACGCTCACCAGCGAACAGATTGGGCGCTTGAAGAACACCGGCATGTCGGAACGCAAGATTCTGGAACTGGTGGACCAGGGGCTCGCGGGACCGCAGGCGGAAGCGGAGATTACCAAGCTTGAGGCTTCGCGCGATCACGCGCACACGGACTTTGTCCACGTACGCGGGCGTCGCGCGCGCTAATCTTTCCGCCCGTTTCCGCTCTCTGTTATTCTGCTGAACGAACTTCAGGAGCTTCTCCAATGAAGAACGTCGTGCTTACCGATCGCGGACCAAAACCCATCGGACCGTATTCCCAGGCGATCAAGGCCAATGGATTTGTATATGTGTCCGGCCAGATCGCTCTCGATCCCAAAACCGGGGAATTTGCCGCCGGCGCGAATATTGCGCAGCAAACGGAGCGCACCCTGGAAAATCTGAAGGCGATTCTGGAGGCCAGCGGCGCCCCATTGAATCATGTGGTGAAGACCACTGTCTTTCTGAAGAGCATGGATGATTTCGCGGCGATGAACGATGTCTATGCGCGGTTCTTCACACTTTCGCCGCCGGCGCGTTCCACCGTTCAAGTCGCCCGGCTGCCGAAAGACGCGCTGGTCGAAATCGAAGCAGTCGCCGTACTTTAATCCTGCCAATAAAAAAGGCCATCCGGATGGGATGGCCCTTAAAAGTAAGTGAAATTGCCTCCAGGAATTACGGGCGGCTTGGGCTTTCCAGCGCTTCCGATATAGCGAACCCGGTAACGATGCTAGTAATCGCAACTGCGCCGATCAGGAAATAGCTGCGCCCGGCACGCAACGGCGGCCCGCCCATGCCCTTGCCATTTCCGGCGCCTGCTCCCTCGGGACCTTGTGCCATCGTCGGCGGCTCCAGGATCACTCGATAGGTTGTGCCCTCGGGAATCAATTGTGTTTCATCGTCCACGGTAATCGTCAGTGGGCCGCGCTTGCTGACCACCAGCAGTTCTTTCTCACTGAGATAAGTTACCTGGGCGATCGTCGGCGCATCAGACTGCGCGCGAATCGCTGCTCTGGATGCGTACAGCGTGAATGCCTTGGCATTGCCCGTCGAGAATGTCGCCGTACCGAGCACCAATTTTGCGGATGGCGCGCCATCGGTGTCATTCACCACCGCGGCGCTGGCGTTCTGCAACAGCAGGCGCGCGGCGCCCGCGCGAATCTGCACGGTTCCCTGCGAATCGGTGGCCAAATGATCGCCGCTGAAAATCGTGGTTCCCACTTCGGCCGCGGAATCTCCCACCCGGGCGTGGTCGGCAGTCACAATCGTGCCGAGCGAGGTGGTCGTTGGCCTCGGCCCCGCAAACGCAGGTGTAGCCGCTAGCCCAACAATCATTAAGGTTGCGAGGGATGCGCGCAAACCTTGCATAGAGTCCTCCCCAGGGCGGTGCAGGAAAAGCATACTTCTCTGCGTGCTTTGTCGTCAATCAGTAAACACCGCAAGCGCGGGTCGCGCCAAAATTTCTCGTCCTCTGAAGGGGATTCGGATTCGTTGGCGGTATGGCTCAATCGCTGCTAGAATGCCTGCACAGTATGGCTGACTGGAAGCAGATCACCGCGCGAATCCGCAGAGCACGCACCGGAAAAGACCCCGCGGCACAATTGACGAATCTTTTCACCAAGACGCGCGACGCCATGGTCGCGTTCGAATTGGCGCGCTATCTGGAATCCATCGGCAATTCCGCCGACGCTGGCCGCTGGTATTTCACCGCCGCGGAACGTTTTCGCCGCTCCGATTGGAAAACGAAAGCGCAGGAAAGCGCCACGCGCCTGGGGGCCACTTCCCCCGCGGAAATTCCTGCGGCCGTTGCCAAATCCGAAGAGTCGGAGCCTGCTGTACCTAGCGAGGCTGCCGTCGAATCGGATGCACCACCAGCACAACCGGGAACGGAATTAGAATCCGCCGCCGCTGCGCCCGCGGAGACTTCCACCGAACACCGCCCCGCCCCTTCTGGGCCAGGACAACGCCACCGCCGAGGTCGCCGCGGGCACGATCAGCGCTCTTCCCGCCGTGGTGAACATTCTCCCTCTCATCGCGATTCCCGCCCCGCACCCGTGCGTGCGCCCGCATCGGAACCGGAAGAAACTCCCGCGCTTTCCGAGCGTCCTCCGCGGACATTTTCGGAGGAGTCTCCAGAAGCGGCCGCTCCAAGCCTTCGCGGGCGTTACGGCGACCCCGGCCTCTCTTCTCGACTTTCGCAACTGGAAATGAATTTTCGCCGCCTGCTGGCCTGCCCGGCGATGAAATTGGACGATGCGGATCGCGCTCCCGCGGGCCCCGGCGTCTGGGTGCTCACGGACTCCGACCTGACCACGTATTACTACGTGGAGGCCTGCCAGACCCTTCGCGTGGCCATTCCCAACATGGCACGCGGCGGCACAGCCCGGCGCGGCGGGGAATCCATCAAGCCGAAGCTGGCCGAACACCTCGGCATCGCGGAAACTCGCGTCGCCAAGTACTTGGCGGACCACTGCGTGGTGCGCTGGCTCCAAATGGACGACGACGCGTCCTACTTCGCGCATTTTCTGATCGCCGTGCTGCATCCCAGCCTCAACGAATAAACCTGCGTTTCGAACCAAGAACAAATAGAAAAACTTTGCGTACTTTCGTCCTAGTGGTAACCCCCTTTTCTTGCCAGTACTTACCCCCGTTCACTGGCATTTCCCGCCGTTCAACCGCCCTTTTTGACCGTTCGCCGTATCCTGCTGGCTTATCCCCCGTTACCGATTCAAACTATACAGGCTCAATGACTTAGAGCTCACGCCTCGCCGCGTGATAGTCTGGAAGTGCCTATGGGGGGCAGTTCCATTCAGGCTGATTTGGGGATTTACTCCAAATACCAAGTTTTTCTCGCACGACTCTGAAAGAGAGGCTACAGCTGTATGCCTAATACCATCAGCACACAGATCTTCCGGTCCCTGGATTGGGTGCTTTGCAAGACGGCAGCGATTACGTTTGATTCCGTTCAATATTTTAACAAGCGCAATCCGAATCCCTCGGTCACCCCGCAGTGGTCTGAAAAGCCGCTGCTGAA
Organism: uncultured Acidobacteriota bacterium; assembly: GCA_963824925.1. Classification (GTDB taxonomy): domain Bacteria; phylum Acidobacteriota; class Terriglobia; order Acidiferrales; family UBA7541; genus Acidiferrum. The sequence continues at coordinate 201,065 of CAWGRE010000017.1, read as the reverse complement.
GTCCTGGGAAAAGACCAAGCCGACGCTCGGCTTCCCGCGCCAGACAGACTCGCTCTGCCCGGCCTGCGTGAAGGAAGCGCGCGAATCCATCATCAAGGGCGAAAAAGACTGGAAAGACCTGATGCACGAGAAGGTCGGCGAGATCAAGGCTCAGATCATCGAGCGCGACGGCCAGGTCTGGATGGTGAAAGATTGCCCGCTGCACGGCCACTACGAAGACATGATGGCCATTGATTCCGATTTCCTGAAGTGGATTGAAAAGCAGTTCCCTGGCCGCGATATTCCCGCGCACAACGACGAAGGCCTGCACAAGCACGGCTCTTCGAACGTGCGCTATGGCCGCGGTTCCGTGCTCACCGTCGACCTCACCAACCGCTGCAACATGATGTGCGATCCCTGCTTCATGGACGCCAACCAGGTTGGCTACGTCCACGAACTCAGCTGGGACGAGATCGTCGAAATTCTCGACAACGCGGTGAAGATCAAGCCGCGCCGCCAGATGTCCGTGCAGTTCTCCGGCGGCGAGCCCACCATGAGCCCGCATTTCTTCGACGCCATTCGCTACGCCCGCAAGGTTGGTTACAACTCCGTGCAGGCGGCCACCAACGGCATCGAATTCGCCAAGAGCAAGGAATTCGCGAAGAAGGCGTTCGACGCCGGTCTCCGCTACGCTTACCTGCAATTCGACGGCATCGGCAACGACGCCAACAGCCACCGCCAGATCGGCAACCTGTTTGACGTGAAGCTCCGCGCCATCGAAAACATGCACGAAGCAGGCATCGAAATCGTGCTGGTGGTCACCATCGTCAACAACGTGAACAACGACCAGGTCGGTTCGGTTGTGAAGTTCGCGATGGAAAACCCCAAGAAAATCTCGTTCGTCAGCTTCCAGCCGGTTTCTTTCACCGGCCGCGACGAAGACATCACCCCGGAGCGCCGTCTCCGCCAGCGCTACACGCTTTCGCATCTCGCGAAAGACGTCAGCAATCAGGTCGGCAAGATTCAGCCGACGCGCGACTGGTTCCCCATATCCTTCATCAGCACCTTTGCCGGCTTTGCCGACATGGTCAAGGGCAACGAATCCCAGTGGGGTTCGCTCTCCTGCGGTTGCCACCCGAATTGCGGCGTGGGCACCGCGCTGATGATCAACAAGGAAACCAAGGAATGGGCCCCCGTGCCTCGCTTCCTGGACGCGCAGCAATTGACCAAGGACGTCACCGCCATCACCGATGCCGCTCGCGGCAAGGGCTTCTCCAACTTCATGATGGCCATGGCGCTGCTCAAGAACTACCATCCGTTCCAGGGACCCAAGGGCCTGAAGCTCTGGGACCTGTTCAAGAAGTTTGACAAGACCTGGGCGCTCACCAAGGGTGCCTCCAGCAAGTACGGCAAGACTTCTCCGGAACGCACCTACGAAGACGCCATGAAGCGCCGCGCGCAAGACCCGTGGAACTTCCTGTTCATCGCCGGCATGTGGTTCCAGGATCTGTTCAACTATGATTTCCGCCGCACCGAAATGTGCATCATTCCCTACGGCACGCAGCAGGGCGAAATCAGCTTCTGCGCGTACAACACGGGCATCGGCTGGCGCAACATCATCGAGAACATGCACAAGAACGCCACGGTCGCCGAGTGGTACAAGAACCACGGCAAACACGAAATCTACGCCAAGGGCAAGACCGTCAACCTCGGCTCCTACGAACACTCGCTGGTCATCGACGCCGATGACGCCGCGCGCGTTCGCCACCTGGAGCACGACATTCCTCTGACCGCTGCCGAAGAAAACCGCATTCGTCGCAAGGCGGCTCTTGAGGAGCAGGCTCGCGTTCGCGCCATCTACGAAGAACTCGTTCTCAAGAAGCCCCAGACGACCGTCGTCCAGATCGGCACGGTTTCCGACATCGCCAAGGCCGTTCCGGCAAACTTCACCAACGCCAACAAGCCGATCGGCATTGCGCCAGCCAATGGCAACGCGGCCCCCAAGTCACAGGAAGCCGCCGCCGAAGCCGTCGCCGGCGACTAAGCCAGACTCCACATTTCGCAATACAAAAAGGCCCCTCGATTATTCGAGGGGCCTTTTCCTTTGCAGCCAGCCCCGATGGCCCGCGCCGGAATTTTGGTAGTTACATCTCCATCCAAAAAATAAGCAAAATTTGTCATCCTGAGACGATCCGCCGCGGATCGGCGAAGGATCTCAACCAAAAATCCTTGCAGAATTTAGCAGTTGAGATTCTTCGACCTTCCTTGTCGGAAGGCCTTAGAATGACGCGTCAGGGAGTTTGCTACATGTGCAGAAACATCAAGACGCTTTACAATTTCGACCCGCCGGTCACGCCCGAAGAAGTCCGCGCCGCGTCACTCCAATTCGTGCGGAAAATCACCGGCTTCAATAAACCATCGAAGGCCAACGAAGCGGCATTTCTCAGTGCCATTGATGAAATTGCGAACGTTTCCCTACGCCTGCTGCAATCCCTCGAAACCGGCGCGCCTCCGAAAAACCGTGAAGAAGAAGCTGCAAAAGCCAAATTGCGCAGCGCTGAACGTTTCGGCACCTGAGCCGAACCAGCCGGTTCCGAGCCCATTGAGACCTCCCCTGTCCCCGGGTGCCAAATTCGCCCTCTAGCCGAAACCCCTTCATTTGCTATACTTAGGGTGCAGAGAACTCACTTCAGGAAGACCCCATGCCTATCTACGAATACATCTGTGACGATTGCAAAGCGCAATTCGAAAAAATCGTGATCAACAAGCAGCAAGAGATTGCCTGCCCCAAGTGTTCCAGCAAGAAGGCCACGATCCAGCTTTCCGTGTTTGCCACCGGCGGTTCGGGATCTGGATCCTCCTCCCCCTCGGGCGGCTTTTCTGGTGGAGGAGGCGGCTGCTGTGGCGGTGGTTGCGGCTGCCATTAAAAGGAGGTCCGCCGCCTGCCTAGCTTCCCCTTCCGGGCACCTTCCAGGCGTACCATTTTGAGACCGGCCTGACCCCCCTTTTCTCCCCGAACCCTTTTATCTTCAACTTCTTGGTTGCCCTTCTAGTGTCATTCCCCTAAAATCTTCACGTCCCGTCCCGCCGCCCACTGGAAGCATTGTGACTACAACTGCATATAGTCAGCTGTTTTCTTTTTTCGGGCTGCAGCAAAACCCCTTCAATGTCTCCCCGGATCTTCGTTTTTTATTTACCACGCCTGCGTACCAGTCCACTCTCTCGGAACTGCTTTTTGCCATCCAGAATCGCCAGGGACTTATGCTCCTTACCGGCGAAGCGGGAGCAGGAAAGACCACTTTGCTCCAGCAGCTTCTTGACACATTGAATCGCCGGGGCGTGTCCAGTTCCTATATTTTCCACTCGCGCCTCGATTCGGACGATCTGTTCCAGTTTATTTTGGAAGACTTTGGAGTTCCATGCAGCTCGCGCCGCAAAGGCGATGTTTTGCAGGTTCTCCATCGCTGGCTGGTGGAGCGCCACCGCGCCGGGGACACTCCGGTAATCATCATTGACGAAGCGCAGGTGGTTCCTGCCGCGACGCTCGACGAACTCCGCCTGCTGCTGAATCTTGAATCCTCCAATGGCAAGCTGGTGCAAATCATTCTTGCGGGCCAGCCAGAGCTAGACGAAAAGCTTCGCCGCACAGAACTCCGTCAGTTGCGTCAGCGCGTCATGTTCCGTTGCCGTCTGCCCCTGCTGAACCTGGAAGAAACATCCGCTTACATCCAATCGCGGCTCACCATCGCCGGTCTGAACGAGTTGCAGCTTTTTCCTCCAGATACCATCGCCGCCATCTTCGGCTATTCCAAAGGAATTCCGCGGACCGTTAATCTCCTTGGTGAACACGCGCTCATCAACGCCTACGCTGGGCAAAAATCCAGCGTCACCCCGGAGGATATCCGCTACATCGCGGCGGATTTTGATCTGATCGAAAATCCATTGAGTTTGAATCCAGGAGAACTCAAGGAAGAGCGGGACGGCGTTCTCCGGTTCCCCCATTTCTCTCCGGAGCCTGGTTCGCTTAGCGCTCTTCGTATGGCCTTTGTTTCTCAGCAGGCCTTTGGGGTAAATGCTGCCACGCTCCTGAGTGCCACAACCCAGTCAGGACCGGAGTTGGTTCTCGAGCAGGGTCTCGGTTTGCCTCCGCCAGCGCCGCTGGCCCCGATGCCGATCGCCATTCCCAATGAACAGCAGGCCAAGTCTTCCCGAGCAACGCTCGAAGGCGCAGTGCCCGTGGCAGCCTCGGAATCAGCTTTAAGTAGCACGCCGGCTGCTCGGATCAAAACGGCGGAACACTCAGGCAGAACCCGAGGTTGGCATAGCCACAAGCACCGTTCCCGGTTTGCGAAGTATTGGAGAGAGGTTGCCCGGTCGTTCCGCCAGGATGCGCGGGCCTGCTACTCCGATTTTAGCGCCATGCTCGCTGGCAAACGCCTACACCGAAACGGAACTTCACCTGCGCGTTAAGAGTTTTCCTCGCACCCTGGATTCGCCCTGTCCAAAGGACCACAGCGATGCAGGATTTCTTTTTTGCCCGGCAGACATTTCGTTTGATTTTCAGTCTCCCGCTAAAAAACTTAAACAATGAATAGTTGATAGTCAAATCCTTGGATTTTCCCGGAAAGAAATTGCAAGGTTGATACCTGTACCCGCAACGATTCCGATGTCGATTTCCTGAAATTCAATTATTAACGGCGGACTTCGGCGGGCTAGCGGAAGGTGGCCAGTACATCGGAGGAACGCCCGCCTCGGAAGGCGGCCGCTACAAACGCTAGATTGCGCTGGTGCAATGACCGCACTTTTTGGCGGCTACGGGAACGGGCATGGCGCATTGCGGGCAGTCTTTGGTGGTGACAGGTGCGGGGGGCTTGGGCATCCAGCGATTGACGGAGCGGACAACGAGAAAAATGGAAAAAGCGACGATCAGAAAATTGATGATGGTGTTGATGAAATTGCCGTAATTGAGCGTCGGCGCGCCGGCGGCCTTGGCGGCGGCGAGGGTGTCGAAAGACTTGTCGCCGAGGTTGATAAAGAGATTGGAGAAATCAACGCGGCCAAGGATGCGGCCGAGCGGCGGCATCAGCATATCGTCGACGAGCGAGGAAACTATTTTTCCGAAGGCGGCGCCGATAATCACGCCAACAGCCAGGTCCAGAACATTACCCCGCATCGCGAATTCTTTGAATTCTTTGAGCACAGTCATTCTCCTGTCGCAAAAGTTCGAGCCTAAAACGCTCGTGGCCGACTTTCCTGCGGGCGGCGGGGAGCGATTGATGCCGGGATTATAACTGAAGCGGCGCTCAGCGTTGGCGCAAAATGAGAAGAGAGCCGACGACTCCTCGAGCTAGCAGAATGCAGCCGGCGACAGTGATCAGTGTCAGCACCCAGTTGAAGGGAGCATGAGACATAGCGAGCATCACAATCCCGAGTAGGATGAGCGAGCCGCCGCGATTCCATTTCTGCCATTTGTTCCAGGATTGACCGCGCCTTACCAGCGCCAGCAGACCCCAGGCCACAAGGCCGATGCTCAGCGCCAGCCAAGGCCGGCTATGGCGATCGAAATAGATCCGTTGATTCAGCGCGAGCCACACCACCAGCGCGCCCAGAAGCAGGAAAACCACCTCGATCAGCAATTCCGTGAGGCGCGCGGGGGAGAGCATGGGAGTTTCCTAAGGGTCAGGGAACGCGTTCGATGCGGACTTTCATGGTGACAGGAACGCGGGGGCGATCCATCGCGTCGCGCGAGGTTTCCGATATTTTGTTGGCGATGTCCATGCCTTCGACCACTTCGCCGAAGATGCTGTGGCGATTGTCGAGGTGGGGCGTGGGGGCAACGGTGATGAAAAACTGGCTGCCGTTGGTGTTGGGGCCGGCATTGGCCATGGAGAGCTTTCCCGGTTTGTTGTGGCGTAGGCTGGAATGGAATTCATCGGCGAAATTGTAGCCGGGGCCGCCGCGGCCATCGCCCTGCGGGCAGCCACCCTGAATCATGAACTGTGGAATCACGCGGTGGAAGGTGAGGCCGTCGTAATAGGGGCGCTTTTCTTTTTTGCCGCTGATGGGATCGCGAAATTCCTTGGTGCCTTCGGCGAGGCCAATGAAATTTTCAACGGTTTTGGGGGCTTCCTTGTCAAACAGGCGGCAAACGACATTGCCGAGGGAAGTTTCGAAAATTGCGTATGTACCAGCGGGTCTGGCCATGATGGCTCCTTTATGGAAACGTTTCTATGCTATGCGGAAAGAGGAAGGCAAAGCAAATTGGGGATGGTGGAAGGGCGGTTTGGATTTTGGCGAGTGGAGTAGTGGAAGACGGAAGTCGATCTAAAAATCGGCCAGGACAATGGAAGAGGGCCAATCTGAAGTTCGGCCACTACAGGGTTAATTCCAGGATTTTTGGTGGCGGAGGTTGGTGATGTGGGCGGTGTGATGGCGGCCGTGCCAGGCGTAGAGGAACATGAGCCAGTCGACATTTTTCAGGCCGGCTTCGGGGTGGCGGACGGGGCGCGCGAACTGTTCCGGCGTGACGGTTCGCAAAAGGCGGACCCAGCGGTCGTGCAGTGGTTCCAGGAGCTTGAGGGAGATTTCGATCGGACCATGCGCCGCGTCTTCGAGTTTGGCCCACTCGGCTTCTTCGTACGGTTTGATTGTGGGCTCGGTCTCCGTCAGAGCCAGGCGCAGGCGAATGTAGGCGTTCATATGGCTGTCGGCAACATGATGGACAACCTGTCGGACAGTCCAGCCGCCCTCGCGGTACGGAGTCTCGAGTTGCGCGTCGCTTAGTCCGGCGACGGCGGCGCGGAGTTTAGTCGGAGCTGAGGCGATTTCCTCGATAGCGGCTTGGCGCGAAGCCGAATTGAGTTCAGCCGGCATCGCGAATTTTCCGACTGGGTAGCGCGGGTCCATGGGATCACCTCTGCAGAGTAACTTCAGGCAATGAATACACTCTAAGAGAAGCCGGAAGCAGCGTCTAGCCCTGGGGCAGGTGGCCGGTTTGCCAAATTGGACGCCACCGATATTTTTTCGCATCAATAGTTGTTCGCTATACTGAGAGCAAGGCGTGCATCTCTGCCGCTAGTCGCTGCGAAATCGCTCCGTGGTGGTTCATCAGCCTGGGAATGTTACAATCCTCGCCTTGTACCTGCGGGCGGCCGAGCGGAATCTAAGATACGGAGCAATTCTCAATGCACAATGTGGTTATCATCGGAAGCGGCTGCGCCGGCCTGACCGCCGCGATTTATTCGGCGCGCGCCAATTTGAAGCCCATCGTGCTGGATGGGCATGAACCGGGCGGGCAACTCTCTCTGACCACCCACGTGGAAAATTTTCCGGGATTCCCTGACGGGATTATGGGGCCGGAATTGATCGAAAACATGCGCAAGCAGGCGCAACGATTCGGCGCGGAGTTCAGGGCGGGGGCAGTTACGGAAGTGGACCTTACAAGGCGCCCATTCAAAGTGATTGCGGGGAAAGAGACTTACGAGACCCGGACCGTGATCGTGGCAGCGGGAGCTTCGGCGCGATTACTGGGCTTGCCTGGCGAAAAGGAATTAATCGGGCGAGGGCTCTCCACCTGCGCGACCTGCGATGGCTATTTCTTCCGCGGGAAACCGATTGCGGTGGTGGGCGGGGGAGATTCGGCGATGGAAGAAGCCAATTTTCTTTCGCGCTATGCCAGCCGCGTCTATTTGATTCACCGGCGGGATGAGTTTCGCGCATCGAAGATCATGATTGACCGCGCTCGTGCGAACGAAAAGGTGGAATTTGTCACACCCGCGGTGGTGGAGGAAATTCTGGCCCCCGAGAAGGTGGTTACTGGGGTGCGACTGCGGAACCTGAAAACTTCCGAGAAGCGCGAGATTGCGCTGGATGGCGTGTTTGTGGCCATCGGGCATGATCCGAATTCCACCGCGTTCCGCGGGAAATTGGACACCGACGAAAACGGTTACATTGTTCCGAAACATGGAAGCCTGACCAACGTGCCGGGAGTGTTTGTGGCCGGAGACGTGCAGGATCACCGGTATCGCCAAGCGGTTACGGCCGCGGGTTCCGGTTGCATGGCCGCGCTGGACGCCGAAAAGTTCCTGGAAGAGCACAAAAGCTAGGCCGCCACTAGCGAGGCAGGTTAACTCCGGGCATAATCGAATAGTCCATGCTTCGTTCGATCCTTCTGAAACTCTCCGAGAGCAAAGGTTTCGCCCACTGGGTAACCACCAACGCCACGATGCGCCGGATGTCTCACCGTTTTGTAGCAGGTGAGAGCTTGGAAGAGGCGCTGAAGGCGGCGCGGGAGTGCAATGACGCGGGCATGCTCGCGACTCTTGATTACCTTGGAGAAAACGTCAGCACGCCTGCGGACGCGCAGAAAGCCCGCGACGCGTACCTGGAAATTTTCGATCGCATCGCGCAGGAAAAGCTGAACGCCAACGTATCCTGCAAACTTACCCAACTGGGACTCGATCTGTCCGTGGAGTTTTGCGAAGGCCTGGTGCTCTCGATCGCCGAACGCGCCTCCGCATATGAAAGCTTCCTGCGCGTGGATATGGAAGGTTCGTATTACACACAGCGCACCGTGGAATTGGTGAAGCGGGTGCGTGCCCAGACGCCGACAGTGGGCACGGTGATTCAGTCCTATCTCTATCGCAGCGAGAGCGACATCCACGACTTGCTTTCCTATGGATGCCGCATCCGGTTGTGCAAAGGCGCTTACAAGGAATCGGTGGAAGTGGCCTATCCACGGAAAGCCGATGTGGACGCCAATTACACGCGATTGATGCGCATGCTGCTTCCGAGCGGTTTCTACCACGGCATCGCCACGCACGACCCGCGCATGATTGCAGAAACTATTCGCTGGGCGGCGGAAAAGCAGATTTCCAAGGATGATTTTGAGTTTCAGATGTTGTACGGCGTGCGGACGGATTTGCAGCGGCAACTGGTGAGCGACGGCTTCCGTTTGCGGATTTACATTCCTTATGGGCGAGACTGGTTTCCCTATTTCATGCGCCGACTGGCGGAGCGTCCCGCGAATGTGGGCTTCTTCCTGCGCAATCTGATGCGTTCCCGATAAAAAAAATCCTATTATGCTCGCGCGCTGGTTACAGCGATTCTCCCGGCTCCAGCACGTGAATTTCCAGGCCCGCGATGTCCTTGCTCTCGGCGCGCAATTGCTCCGGCGTGCCGGTGAGCATGGGAAACGTGGCGTAATGCATGGGAATGACATGTTTGGCGCCCAGCAGTTGAATGGCGAACGCGGCTTCGCGCGGGCCCATGGTGAAGACGTCGCCGATCGGCAGGCAAGCGATTTCCGGTTTGTAAAGGTCTCCGATGAGTTTCATATCTCCGAAAATGCAGGTGTCCCCGGCGTGGTAGAGGACGGGACCGCCCGGAAGTTTCACGATGTAGCCGCCCGCCTCACCTGCATAAATCCGCTGGCCATTTTCCTCAATGGAATTCGAGTGGAAGGCATTGGTCATCGTAATTTTGAAGTCGCCGACTTTTTGCGAGCCGCCTTTATTTCCGGGTAGACACTTTGCCCCGGTGTTTTTTGATTCCAGATATAAGTAGGTTTCAAAGGCGGCGACGATGCTGGGCTTGAACTGTTTTGCCAGCGCTAGCAGATCGCCAAAGTGATCCGTGTGGCCGTGAGTCAGGAAGATGGCATCCAGGCGGGCGAGTTTCTTTAAATTTTCCGGACAGCGTGGATTGGTTGTCACCCAAGGATCGATCAGGGCGAACTGGCCGCTGGGCGCGGTCAGCCCAAATGTGCTGTGGCCGAAATAGGTGATCTTGTTGCCTTTCAGGTCGAGCATCGGTGCTCCTTTGCGGCGAGAATTATTTGGAAAGCAGCGTTCGAATGGCTGCTTCGTAGGTTTCGCGGTCGCCTGCGCCAACCAGGTGGCCGATCTGGCGGCCGTCTTTGGCGTAGAAAACCGAAGCGGGGATCGAGCCATTCCATCCTGGCATCACGGCCTGAATGAAGGCGTCCTCTTCGCCTTTCTTCTTGCGGTAATTGGGGAAGATGGGTTTGTAGCGGGCCAGAAAACGACGCATCAGGATCAAATCACCATCCTGGTCGAGGCTGACGCCGACCACATGCAATCCCTGTGGGGCATATTGCTTGGCCAATTCGTTGAGCATCGGATATTCATCGCGGCAGGGTTCGCACCAGGTGGCCCAGAACGTCACCAGCAGAGGCTTACCTTTATATTGCTCGAGAATTTTCTGGTAACCTTGCGGATCAATTAATTTGGGGTCCGTGGGGGCGGGCGTTTGCGCGGCGGCCAGCATCACGCTTGCGGTTACGAGCAACCCTCCCAACACAACTCGAAGTTTCATGGCGTTTCCTCTACTCTCCATTCTAGCCTTTCCCGGGCGGTTGAGAATCCACGGAGTACCGCGTAGAATGGTTTGGATGCTGCCATTGACTTGGCAGCTTTCCCTTATTTGGACTTACGCCGGATGCCATACGTAAGCGAGCCCGGCCCGCTTCCCGAAGCGAAGGAGACTTTGCATGGCTTATGTGATTGCGGAACCTTGCATCAACACGAAGGATACGGCTTGTGTTGATGTCTGTCCGGTGGACTGCATCCACCCGCGCAAGGACGAACCGACTCATCAGAGCGAGACGATGCTCTACATTAATCCGGTGGAATGCATCGATTGCGGCGCTTGCGTTCCGGTCTGCCCGGTGACGGCGATTTTCGCGCTCGAGGATCTCCCGGAGAAATGGCAGAACTTTGCCGCCTTGAATACGCAATGGTACGAAAAGAAGTAAAGCGGCGCGGAATCCCATTGTTATTTGGAGCCCCGGATTATCCCGGGGCTCTTTTTTTGGAGAAAGTGTTTGCGAGGCCGCGTTTGGAGGCGAATGCACATCCAATCCGTTGCGGTCCACGCACTTTTTGAGAGGATTCCTTGCGAAAGCTTTCATTGAAAGTCTTGGTGACGGGAATACTGGTTCTGCTGGCAGGGGCCGGCGGGGTCGAGGCCCAGGCGCCCGGCATACCGCAGGGCACCTACTCTGGAACACTGCAGGCCGGAGATGCGCAGTTGCACCTGCTGCTGCATCTTTCCAAAAACGCGAATGGATCACTGCGCGCAACGCTGGACAGCCTGGAGCAAGGCGTATTCGCGATTGAAGCCAGCGCTGTTTCGTTTTCCAACTATACGTTGAAGCTGGAAGTTACTTCGGTGGGCGCCCACTTTGAAGGAAAGGTGTCGCCGGATCTGGAAGTCATTGAGGGCAACTGGTGGCAGGGAAGCGCGGCGTTGCCATTGAAGTTCAAGCGGGAGACGCGCGCCCTGGCGCGAAAACCCGGCGACGCGGTGTTTCCGGTGGAAGGACTATGGCAAGGGAGCAATCGAAACGCACGGAATGCGATTGCGATTCCAGTTGCACGTGTCGCATGACACGGAAGGCAACCTAATTGCTGCGCTCGACAGCCTAGACCAAGGCGTGAGCGGCCTGCCGGCGAACCACGTCACCTTGAAAGACCCCGTTTTTCATTTCGAAATTCCTTCAGTGGCTGGCGTGTATGAAGGCACGCTGAACGCCACAAAGAATGCGATCACGGGAAAATGGTCGCAAACGAGTGCCGATAATTTGCCGCTGGATTTCAAGCGTTCGGATCAAGCGCTGGAATTGAGACGGCCACAGACGCCGGTGGCGCCGCTTCCCTACAGCGAGCAGGAAGTGACCTTCGAGAATTCCGCTGGAGGCGTATCGCTTGCGGGGACTTTGACGGTGCCGAAGGGGAATGGACCTTTCCCCGCGGCGCTGCTGATTGCGGGTTCCGGGCCACAGGATCGCGACGAAGCGATTGCGAATCACAGGCCGTTTTTTGTGATTGCCGATGCTCTCACGCGCAGTGGCGTTGCGGTGCTGCGCTACGACAAGCGCGGCATCGGCAAGTCCACCGGGAACGCAGATGTGGCGACGACGCTGGACCTGGCGGCCGACGCGCAAGCCGCGCTAGATTTTCTGAAATCACGCAAGGAAATTGACGCATCGCGCATCGGGCTGATTGGCCATAGCGAAGGCGCGATTATTGCGCCATATCTTGCCGGACATTCGAAGGACGTGGCGTGGATCGTGCTGTTGGCCGCGCCGGCTACCAGGGGCGAAGATACACTGCTGAACCAATCGGAGTTGATCGGGCGCGCGGGCGGGTTAACCGATTCTCAATTGGATGCCAGTCTGGGCTTCGATCAGGCGGCGTATGCGTTGATTCGGCAGGAGAAGAATACCAGTGTGCTCACGCAGAAACTTGTGGCGCTGGTGAAAGACTCGGGTCTGGACGCCGCCTTTCCGCCATCCGCGCTTGAGACGCAGTTGCGCATGTTGACCTCGCCCTGGTTCCGGTTTTTTCTGGATTACGATCCTTTGCCGAACTTCAAGCAGGTGAAGTGTCCGGTGCTGGCGCTTTATGGCCAAAAGGATCTGCAAGTTTCATCTCAGGCGAATTTGCAACTGGTTCGGAAGGCATTGACAGACGCCGGCAACACTCATGTAGAGGCGCGCGAGTTGCCGAACCTCAATCACCTTTTTCAGCACGCCTACACCGGCACTCCCGCCGAATATTCGGCGATTGAGGAGACAATTTCTCCGGAAGTGCTGACCCTGATTGTGGACTGGGTTGGCAAGCTTAACTCCGCAAAGTAACCAGTTAACTTCGCACTAAAGCGGTCTTCGGCTCCAGGTTTTACCGCCTCTCTTGGTATCATGGAATGTGAGCTTGATGACCGAGTCCCAACCCCAATTCCACCTTGTCTTGATCGTGCACGCGCACCAGCCCGCAGGGAATTTCGAACATGTGTTTGAGGAGTGCTACCGGACCGCCTACGATCCGTTCCTGGCGATGGTGGAAAAGCATCCCGGAGTGCGGCTGGCGCTGCACTATTCGGGCCCGTTGCTGCTGTGGATCGAAAAGAATCACCCGGAGTATTTCGCGCGGCTGAGAAAACAGGTTGGCGCGGGTCAAGTGGAACTGGTTGGCGGCGGATTTTACGAGCCGATCCTGATCTCTGTTCCCGCCGCGGATCAGGTGGAGCAGCTTACGCGTCTCGCGACGTATCTGGAAAACCACTTTGGAAAGCGGCCAACAGGAGCGTGGCTGGCGGAGCGCGTCTGGGAGCCGCAACTTCCGGCTGCACTCGCGGAGGCGAACGTCGGATACACGCTGATAGACGATCTGCCATTCATCGCCGCGGGATTTGAGCCCCAGGAATTGTATGGCGCGTATATCGCCGAGGATCGCGGCAAATCCGTATGGGTGTTTCCGGGGCTTAAGGACCTGCGGTACTTGATTCCGTTTCGCAAAGCTTCAGAGACGATCGAGTATCTAAAAAAAGCTGCAAACCTACATCCGAGCGGGGCCGCGGCGTTTGGCGACGATATGGAGAAGTTCGGGTGCTGGCCCGGAACCTTTAAACACTGCTATACCGACGGGTGGCTGGAAGAGTTCTTCTCCGCGCTGGAAGAGAATTCTTCCTGGCTGAAAACGGTGACGCCGGGCGAATTCATGGCCGCGCATCATCCGTTGGGTCGCGCGGATCTACCCAGCGCGTCCTACGCGGAAATGATGGAATGGGTGCTGCCCACGTCTCCGCGGCTGCGTTTTTTTTCTCTGGAAAAGGAATTTGCTTCGCGGCCGGAAGTGCTGGCCTTTCTGCGCGGCGGTTCCTGGCGGGGATTTTTCCGGAAATACCCGGAGTCCAATCTGTTGCACAAGAAAATGCTGCGAGCTTCCGCGGCAGTGGCCTCTATTCCTGCGCGGCGAACCAGCGCGGAACACGCCGCGCATCAACAGGAAGCGCGCGACCACGTGCTTCGCGGGCAGGGAAATGACACCTACTGGCACGGAATATTTGGCGGAATTTATGCGCCGCACCTGCGCACGGAAATCTGGCGCAATCTGGTTCGCGCGGAAACGTTGGCCGACCAACTGACCCCTGGCGGCCTGATCCCGCGCGTGGAAATGGTGGACTACGATGCGGACGGGGCTTCGGAGGTACTGTTCACCGCGCCAGAGTTTCAGGCGCTGCTAAAGCCGTCCGATGGCGCAACGGTACCGATGTTTGATTTTCGTCCGGCAAGTGCCACCCTGATCAATTCGATTATCCGGCGTCCGGAGGCATACCATACGCGGCTTCGGGAGGCGGCCGCGGCCGCGCCGACGGCTGGAGGCGCGGTCTCCATCCACGAGCAGGTGCTGGTGAAGGAGCCAAATCTGGACCGCTTCCTGCGCTACGATCGCCATGCGCGCCACGCCTTTCGGATGTTTCTTTTTGATCCTGCGCAAACCCAGGCGGATTATGAAACGCTGCAAATCAAGGAGCTACGCGGCTGCCGCTGCCGGGCAGTATTTGCTGCGTGCCTCTTCCGCGAATTATGCGGATTTGCGATTTGAGTGCGAGCTTCCGGAATTTGGGAAGGAGGGCGGCAAGATTCCGCATCTTTCCATAACCAAGTTATTTCTGTTTGGCCCTGCTCCGCACGGTTGTGAAGTTAGCTGCGATCTTTCCCTGACGCTCTCGGCTCCGCTGGCCAAGCCGCTGGCACTGGGAATCGAGTCAATTATTAATTTTCTTGCGCCAGCGGACTCGGACCGGTTTTTCGAGGCTCCTTCCGGGCCGCAGAATCTGCGTTTTTCGGGAATACTGCCCGCTCCTCTGCTTCGCGTGGAGGATGGCTGGCAGAAAATCCGGGTGACGCTGCACGCGCCGGGGGCGCAGGAATTCTGGGTGGCGCCGATTGAGACGGTCTCGGAATCGGAAGGCGGATTCGAACGCGTGTATCAGGGCTCGCAGATTCTGGCGCTGTGGCGTCCGGACCTGGTGCAACATACTTCGTTTTCCGCGCGGCTGCTGTGGCGCGTGGAATCGATTTAGATTTTTTCCAGCCAATTGGCCGCGTTCCCAAAATTTTGTGGCCAGAGCGGCGCAAGGTATTCTCTCTCCCGTGAACTCCCGATTACAGTCAGTCGCTTCTTCTTTATGGGTCATCTTCGGGGCCGCACTTTGTTTGCGGTTGGCGTTCCTATTTCACGAAGCACATCTGGTTCCGGCTGAAGCGCTGGCCGTCGTCCCCTTTCAGAACGAGGTGGGAAGTGTTGCAGCGGCACTGGCGAAGGGGCAGGGATTTTGCTGCCTGTTTCAGCAGCCCACGGGTCCAACGGCCTGGCTAGCTCCTGTTTACCCGTTCTTCCTGGCCGGGATTTTTAAAGCGTTCGGTGTCTTCACTGTGGCCTCGTTTTATGTTGCGGCGTATTTCAATTGCATATTCTCCGCGCTGGTTTGTTTGCCGCTTTTTCATACGGCCAGGCGAATCGGAGGCCTTGCCACTGCTGTGGCGGCGGGTTGGGTGTGGGTTTTCTTTCCGAGCGGCATCCTGATCCCGTTCGAATGGATCTGGGATACCTCCCTTTCCGCGCTGCTGGCTGTGAGTCTCCTTTGGTTCACCATCGTTCTGGCAGAGCGGCCGGGGTGGCGAGATTTTGTATTGTACGGGCTTTTCTGGGGTTTCTGCCTGCTGGTAAATCCGGCCCTTGGCGCCGTTTTTCCTTTTTTCCTCCTTTGGATTTTCGTGCGGTTGCGCGCAGAAAAAATCGAGGGCGATGCGTGAGCTTCTGCTGGTCGTTGCAATGGCCGTCGTTGTCTGCCTTCCATGGACCATCCGAAATGCGATTGAGTTTCGCCGCTTGGTGCCGATCCGGTCCGATTTTCCATTCGAACTCTGGATGGGAAACAATCCGATTTACGATGAGCACTCCCGTGCAGTGAATCGCATCACGCGGTATGAGCAGGTGCATCGCTACGAGCAGCTGGGGGAAACCGCTTACCTCCAGGAGAAGGGAAGCGAAGCGCGAGAATTCATCCGCTCTCATCCCGTGCTTTGCTTACGGCTGGCGGGAGAGCGAGCCGCTGCCCTTTGGCTGGGAACTTCTTCTCCATGGCAAGATTTTCTGCGGACCGATTCCGCGCTGGTCCGCGTTGTTTTCCTCTGGAATGCCTTAACTTTGCTTGGCACCATTGTGGGGCTTGCATGGCTGGTCGCCGCGAGGCGAGATTACCTTCTGGCCGTGGCGGCGTTCCCCGTGGCCTTCCCGCTGGTCTATTACGCGACGCAAGTGTCTCTACGTTTGCGACATCCCTGCGATCCGGCGCTGGCTCTACTGATGGCTCTCGCCGTGACACTCTCCCTGGGTGGTTCGGCCTGCTGCAAACCGGGATTGAATAAGGTAAACTCACGAGGTCTGTGGCCTTGGGAATCCAAACAATCTAAAGAGGCGTAGCCAACTGTCTGGGTTGATTTCCGATGAACAGTAGCCCGCATCCTTCCTTCGAATCTGTCCACGTTCAACTGCTGATCACAATTTTTCTGGCCATTCTGCTTTGGGCGCTCTACCAGCGACTGCGGAAACTGGAATTTTTCCGTTGGTGGGCGTGGGCGTGGACAAGTTCGGCGCTGTTTCTGGCGGCGGCGATTGAGTCGGTGCGCCTTGGGCCGGATTGGACCTCGCTGAAAATCGCGGCGATTCTGGGAGTGCTGGTATTTGGGATTTTGCAGTCTGTACTTCTGGCGCTCGGCGGGCTCAGTTGGCAGGTTCCCGAACACTCGGTACGGCGGTTGTTCTGGTCCGGGATTTCGCTGACCGCCGGATTGTCCGCGATAGCATTTGTGGCGGGTTACGTCCTCCGGGAAGATCACGTCGCCAGCTTTGCTGCGCGAAATCTACCGCGGACGACAACTATGATCGCGGCGCTCTTTTATTGCTGCGTGGTTTTTATTCGAAGGTCGCGGAAAAATCATTCCTGGGCCGCGTTAATGACTGGAGCATTCTGCCTTTTGTACGGGCTGGATCAGGTCTCCTATACCATCGATTTTATCGATGTGCTTCGCAAGCATTTCGGGGCCGCGCAGGTTGCGCCGAATCCGTTTGATTACGTGCAAACGCTTGTTCGTTCACCGCTATTTTTCGTAGATCTGGTGGATATCTGCGGTATCTGCCTGGGCATGATTCTGCTGCTTGTTGAACAGTCGCAGGTGACCCAGCGCGATCTGGCGATCAGCGAACGGCGGCGGCTTGGACTGGCGGTAAATAATGTTGAACTGCAGGCACAGATCGACGAGCGGCAGCGGGCTGAATTGGCGTTGCGGGCGAGCGAAGACCGCATTCTACAAATTCTGCAGGGCTCCCCGGTGGCCATGCTGGTGGCGCGAATAACGGATGAGGGCCTTGAGCTAGCCAACCGCAAGTTTTTGGAATTGTTCGGCTATACGGCCGAAGAAGTCTCCGGTGTCGAGAAGTGGTGGCTGCTGGCTTACCCGGATCCCGAATACCGGAAGGTCATTCAGGCGGAGTGGCAGAGACTTTCGGAGCGCCTCAATCGCGCTCCCGGCGAATCGCAAATCATGAACGCGCGGGTGGCCTGCAAAGACGGCAGGACACGCGAAATCGAGTTCCATCTATCGCGGGTGGGCGGCTCCTTCCTGATAAGTTTTGTGGACCTGACGGCTCACAGGCTGGCGGACGATGCGTTGCGCGAGAGCGAAACGAAGTTTCGCCTGGTGGCTGAAACGGCTCCGTGCGCTATCTGGATCCTGGAAAACAATAAATTGGTGTACGTCAACAAG
The DNA here is from genome assembly GCA_963824925.1 of uncultured Acidobacteriota bacterium. GTDB lineage: Bacteria > Acidobacteriota > Terriglobia > Acidiferrales > UBA7541 > Acidiferrum. Next base: position 183,451 of record CAWGRE010000017.1, on the reverse strand, counting down.
TATGCGGAGGACTTGAGCGGCTATTCGCGCGAGGAACTTTTTTCGATGGACCCCTGGAAGCTGGTGGATCCCGAATTCCGGGACATCAATTACAGGCGTTCCGAAGCGCGGTTGCGCGGGGAAACTCTTGAACCACGGTACCAATTCAAGATTCGTATAAAAAGCGGCGAGCTGCGCTGGCTGGATTTTTCCGGAGCGCGGACGCAATTCGAGGGCAGGCCCGCGATTTTGGCGACTGCGTTCGACATCACGGCCATCAAACAGGCGGAACAGCAGCTGCGTGAGCGGAACATGTACCTGGACGCACTGATTGCGAACAGCCCGTTCGGGATCGTGACCAAGGACGAAGACAATCGCGTGCTGTTCTGTAACCGGGCGTTTGAGGAAATGTTTTTTTATTCGCAGCAGGAACTGCAGGGCAAATACATTGACGACCTGATTGCGCGGCATGACCGGGAAGAGGCCGGCCGCTTGACCCGCGAAGTTTTGAGCGGCGGCGTCACGCATGCCACCGCACAACGCCGCAGGAAAGATGGAACTCTGATCGATGTAGAGCTGCACGGGATTCGCATTTTTTCCGGTGAGAGGTTTGTCGGGGCGTTTGCTATCTATCAGGACATTACCGAAAGGCGCCGCTCGGAAGAAAAGCTGCAGGCCCTCCGCAACCGGCTGACACGCGCCCAGGAAGAAGAACGCTCGCGCGTGGCCCGGGATCTGCATGACGACATCGGGCAGCGCCTCGCGCTCCTTACTATTGATCTCGAGCAGATCAAAGTAGCCTCGCAGAAAGCCAGCGACTCGCTCGCCGGGGAGCTGGAGATTCTGGTACGGACGGCCAGCGAAATCACCACGGACGTCCACAACGTTTCGCGGCGCCTGCACCCATCGCAGGTGGAATTGCTGGGGCTTTCCGCTGCGCTCAATAATTTTTGCCGGGAGTTCGCGGACCGGAATGCCATGAGCATTCAATTCAACAGCGCGAATCTGACATACCGGTTGCAGGACGACGCGGCGCTGTGCCTGTTCCGTGTTGCGCAGGAAGCGGTTCGCAACGTGCAGAAGCACAGCGGAAGTTCGCAGGCTTCCGTGGAGCTGGAAGAGACGGCCGGGGCACTCAAGTTACGCATTTCCGACCAGGGCGTCGGGTTCGATCCCGCCGTGGCGGAAACTTCGCAGGGGCTGGGCTTGCTGAGCATGGAAGAGCGGTTGCGCAGCATGGGTGGTGAACTTTTCGTGCAATCCCGGCCGGGCGGAGGAACCTGCATCGAGGCTAGCATACCCGTGCCGCAGAATGTGCCGGTTTAGCCGGGCCTCCGTTGCTAGCCACTCGCCGCCGGCTCTGTTAAAGTTTGCTTTCAGCTAACGGAGAGTCCAATGCCGATTCCCAAAGACCTGCTCGCCATGCTTGCTTGCCCGCTTTGCAAGAAGCCGTTGCGGCTGCTGGACGATAATTCCGGATTGAAGTGCGAAATTTGCAAGCGCGTCTATCCGGTGCGCGATGATGTTCCGGTGCTGCTGATTGAAGAAGCCACCATTGCCCCGGAATAATTCGCAGACCTGCCTGAGATGACACCCGACCTTTCCCACAGCGCTGCACGGCTCAAACGGCTGCTCCCGCGTTTCCGTAAGTTACGCATCGGCGTGCTTGGGGACTTGATGCTGGACCGCTATGTCTTAGGAGAGGCAAACCGCCTGTCGACAGAAGTCCCCGTGGCGGTTGTGGATTATAAGTCGCAAGAGGATTTTCCGGGAGGCGCGGCAAACGTCGCGATGAACATCGCGGCGCTTGGGGCACACGTTGAGGCGTTTGGTGTGATTGGCGGCATAGCAGCCAGCGGGATTCGCGGTATTAAAACCAGAAAAGCTTCGCCCGACGAACCGGGGGCATGCTTGCTGTCGTACCTTCGAAAAGCTGGCGCGGGGGAGAAGGGAATTCTTCCCGATGGGGATCGCCTTACAACGCTGAAGACGCGAATTATTGCCAGCAAACACCAGATTGTGCGCATCGACCGTGAACGACGAGACCCGCTTTCTCCTGAAACCGAAGAGAAGCTTTTTCGCATGGTCCTGGCTGCGATGAAAAAACTGGATGCGCTCATCCTCTCTGACTACGACAAGGGTCTTTTGGAGCGACGGATTTGCCGATCGAGTGCTTCCCGCGACCCATCGCCTGAAGGTGCCTGTATTCGTAAAGCCCAAACGATCTCACGTGCTTGCTTATCCGGGCGCGCGCGTGGTCGTCTTCAATGCCAAGGAGGCAGCGAAATATGTTGGCAGATCGCTCGCCGACGAAAACTCTTTCGTACAAGCGGGGTGGGACTTGTTGGCCCGATTCGGATGCGCTGCTGTGGTGATCACTCGTGGCGGTCAGGGAATGACCATTTTTGAGGAAGCCTCACCGCGCCACCTGCACATTCCCGCTACCAGTTCGGAAGTAACCTATGCGCGCATCGGGAAGCACGGGGTGGAGACCGGATCGGCTGGCCGGCAGGTGTTTGATGTGACGGGCGCGGGGGATACGGTACTTAGCGTGATAGCCCTGGCGATTGCGGCAGGCGCGAGTGTGCGGGAGGCTGCGTTGCTGGCGAACTTGGCCGCGGGGGTGGTTGTTGGAAAGCTTGGCACGGCAACAGTAAGTCCAGACGAGCTTGGTTCTGCGATTCAAGAAATCCAGGCCTAACCTAATCCAGCACGCGAGCGATTTGGTCAAACTCCGCCTATTATTTGACGGCGTTTGGCTGGGCTGGGCGGTTATTGCTGAAAGCGAAGAAGGCGGCATAAAGCCGCCCCTACGTGATTTAAGTCAACTTCGCTGAGTTTCATTCGACAAGACAAAGCTATGGCGGGAACGTAAGAGATTTATCTTTCGGCAAAACCCACAGCGTCACCACGCGCGTCTTGCGGCTTTTGTCGGCATCTGAAGCCGAGGGCATCGGAGAGAACGGACTTACCGCAACATTCACGGCGATGGAACTGCCATTCCGTGGGGCGCTGGCGTCCATGATCTTGTAGCTTTTCACCGGACCATAATACCCGTCGGCGCCCCAATCGGCGAGAAAGTCGCTCATCTTGTAACTCGAAGACGGTTTCCAGAGATCGTAGGCTTTGCTGGTATCGCCGGCCACCAGAGCATCAAAAAAGTGCGCGGTTGCCTTTTTCTCTGGATAGTAGCGGAATGTGAACCATAGGACCACGGCCGCGGTAAATACCAGTGCAACCACGGTGAACGCCATGACACGCGACTTCTGCGGTTTATCAACCGGCGGTTCCAACAGCGACATTCCATTAGCTCCCGGCAAGTGGCTCACAGCACAGCTCCCACAGGCGCCGCCTGAAAATGGTACAGGAGCAGGCGGACTCCTGCAAAGATTCTATTTAGTTAGACGCCGATTTTTTCGAATTGGTTCCCTCGAAAAAAAACACTTGCGCGGGGGATAGCCTGCGACTATCCGGCGAGGGCGCCGCCCGGTCCGTCCGGCAGATCGATGGCGTATTTGGTGCGCGCTTTTTCCCGATGCATTTCCAGGGCAAGCTCGATCAGTTTGTCGATCAATTCGCGGAACGGAATTCCGGAAGCCTCCCACATTTTGGGATACATGCTGATGGAGGTGAAACCCGGAATGGTATTCACTTCGTTCAGGAATAACTTCCCGGTTTTTTTATCCAGGAAAAAATCCACGCGCGCCATTCCGGAAAGTTCCAGCGCCTGGAACGCTTCGACAGCCAGCGACTGAATTTTTTTGGCTTGTGGGGGCTTCAAATCCGCGGGGATCAACAATTGTGTGCCGTCTTCCAGATACTTTGCCGTGTAATCGTAAAATTCCCGATGCGGCACGATTTCGCCGGGCACCGACGCCTGTGGCTGATGATTGCCGAGCACGGAGACTTCAATTTCCCGCGCGTTTACGGCGGATTCCACCAGGATTTTCATTCCGAATTCACACGCAAGATTCAGGGCCGGCGCGAGTTCTTCGGCGTTGTGCGCCTTGGTCATCCCGACGGAAGAGCCCAGCGCAGCCGGCTTTACGAATAGCGGATATTCGAGCTTGGCCTCGATTTCGGCCTGCACAGCGGCGGGTTCTTTCTCCCAGCGCCAGCGCTGCACGGTGACCCAGGGAACCACGGGAATGCCCGCGGCCTGGCACAACCGCTTCGAAACGTCCTTATCCATGCCAATCGCGGAGCCCAGCACCCCGGCGCCGACGAAGGGAAGGTTCGCGAGCTCCAGCATCCCCTGAATGGTGCCGTCTTCTCCAAACGTGCCGTGCATCACCGGGAAGATCACGTCAAATCGTTGCGCGCCGGCGCCGCGGTCCAGCGGCACAACGGCGGCTTCGGTGGGATCGGCGGTGAGCATGACACGTCGCCCGCTCCTAAGGATATCGGGCAAGAGTTTTGCCGCGCCTTCGCCCACAAGCCAGTGGCCATCCTTTGTGATCCCGATGGGGACTGCCTCATATTTGTCCGGATCCATTCCGCGAATCACCGACGCCGCGGAGGCCAGAGACACTTCATGTTCGCCGGAGCGGCCGCCGAAGAGCACGCCAACGCGGAGCCGTTTCTTCTTGTCTGGGGTCACGTATCGTTCCTGTCTTGCTGGGCCGAGGGAGCAGCATTTCGGATACCGAGTTCATTTATAAGGGGAAACGCGGAAAAAGGGAAAAGGGAGTCTCCGGGCGGTTGCTTCACCGGCAACGGCGAAGATTAGGGCGAGCCGAACCGGGGATTGGAACGTCCAATCCAAGGAACAATACGGCGTCGACGGGCGTAACTACTCACATGAAAAACTCGAACTACAGGCTGATGCGTGCGGCCGGTTTGCAGCTATTGGTGCGCACCCTTTTGAGTTTGGGGCTGGCGGCGGGGCTGGCCGCGGCGCAATCAAAAGGGAAATCAGGGAGCGTTGTCGCGATTGTGCACGTCAGCGTGATTCCCATGAATCGCGAAACAGTGCTGCGCGATCAGACCGTTATCGTTGCCGATGGAAAGATCCAAAGTCTCGGGCCAGAGGAGTCCATCCCGATACCTTCAGACGCCCAGAAAATTGACGGACGGGGCAAATACTTGATCCCTGGACTCACAGATTCGCATGTTCATCTGCAAACGCCCATTGAGTTCGCCGTATTTCTGGCGAACGGAGTCACGACGGTTTACAACCTGGATGGGCGCCCGGCTCATCTGGCTTGGCGCAGGGAAATTGCGGACGGCGAAATGATCGGCCCGCGGATTTTTACCACTGGACCGATCTTTTTTCAGGCGGCGACCGCCGAAGAAGCGGTAAGGAAAGTCGACGAACAGGCGGCGCTGGGATACGACGGCGTGAAGGTTTACAACGGAGTTTCCAAGGAAGCCTATGGGCCGCTGATCGCCGAGGCGAAAGCGAAGAACATGCTGTTGATGGGCCACGTGGCGCGGAAGCCGGATTTTGAGGCCACGCTGGATGCCGGGCAATCGATCGCGCATCTGGAGGAGTATACCTACACCTTTTTTAATCCGAAGCGCGATGATGACGATACGCACATCGTTTACGACGAAAACAAAATTCCAGAAGCGGTCAGTCTGACGGTGAAGGCCGGAATTTGTGTAACGCCGACCCTGGCCAATTACGCCACAATCGTGCAGCAGGCTACGGATCTTGCCGAGTTCTTGAAGACTCCGGAATTGCGTTATGACTCGCCGTGGATTCGCGCCAGTTTTCAGCCGGACGTTGACCGGTACAAGAACGGTTTCAAGCCCGATGCCTATCCACGACTGCGCGCTTCGCTGGCGTTACAAAGAAAGCTGGTGAAGGCGTTGGAGGATGCGGGCGTGCCGATCTTGAGCGGCACCGATGCAAGCGACGTCGGGCCCGTGGCGGGATTTGGATTGCACCAGGAACTGCAGGAGTTTGTAAATGACGGATTCACGCCATACCAGGCCTTGCGCACCGCGACGGTAAATCCCGCCCTTTATTTCCGGCAGAGCAACCAGTGGGGAACCATTGAGACGGGTAAACGCGCGGACATGGTCTTGCTCGACGCCAATCCGCTGGAAAACATCCGCAATACCACGAAAATCGCCGGCGTGGTGTTGCAGGGGAAGTGGATCGAAGAATCGAAATTGCAAGCCGATCTGGTGGGCGTGCCAGCGGCGTATGAGGCGAGCATTCAAGAGATGAAGTCATGGCTGGAAAAAGACCCGACCAAAGCTGAAGCGTTGATGACGGCGATCGATCCTTTCGGGAGCATTGCCGCCAGCGCCCTGGAGCGCATCGCGGATGAAAAAGACACAAAAACTCTGGAGGCCACGCTGCGCCAAATCCGCAGCAGGCTTCCAAATTCCAACGCGGTGTCCGAAGCGGCGATCAATACGCTGGGTTACCAGTTGTTTCGCAAACAGAAGACCGCGCAGGCGATTGCCGTGCTCCGTTTGAATACGCAGGAATTTCCGAAATCGGCAAACACCTGGGATAGCCTCGGCGAAGTGTTGCTTAAGTCGGGGGACGTGTCCGGTGGCGTGGCAAACTACAAAAAGGCGTTGGAAGTGGATCCGAATTATCCGAATGCTGCTGCAGCGCGAAAGATCATTTCCGAGCACTAGACCGCCACAACCCAAGTCAAGCTAAAGGATCTTCTTGCCGAGCGCGGAAAGAACGAGTTCGACGCCTAGCAACGCTGTGCGGTTGTGCTCGTCGATGACGGGGTTAATCTCCACCACTTCCATGGAGACCATGGCTTCACTGTCCGCGATCATTTCCATGGCCAGGTGCGCCTCGCGATAGGTAACGCCGCCGCGCACGGGAGTGCCGACGCCGGGCGCGTCGCTGGGATCCACGAAATCCATGTCCAGGCTGATGGCGATGCCGTCCGTATCGTCCATTGCGAATTTCAGGGCGTCGGCCATCACTTCGCGCATGCCGCGTTCGTCAATGTCCCGCATGGTGAAAGCCTTCACGCCCAACTTTTTAATGAACTTCTTTTCGTGGGAATCCAGGTCGCGCACGCCGACCAAAACCACATTTTGCGGCTCGACTTTCGGTTTGAATCCGCACAAATCGTAAAGCTCCGGAACTCCGTAGCCTAAGATGCAGCCCAACGGCATGCCGTGGACGTTTCCCGAAGGAGAGGTCTCCGGCGAATTCATGTCGCTGTGTGCGTCCAGCCAGATGCAGCCGATCTGCTTCTTTTCTTTCTTGAAATGAGCCGCGACGCCACTCACCGAACCTGCGGCGATTGAGTGGTCTCCGCCCAGCACCAGTGGAAGAAAGCCCTCTTCGATGGCCTTCTGCACCGCCGCTCCAAGGTCTTTACAGGCATCGGTGATCTCTTCGACGTATTTGGCGCGCTTCTCCCCCACAGGCATCTCTTCCGGCTGCTTAACGGAGATGTTGCCGATATCTTCCACCTGGACTCCCAGCTGCTTGATGCGCGCCTGCAGGCCAGCCACGCGGAGGGCGGAGGGACCCATGTCCACCCCACGCCGGCTGGCACCGAGGTCCATCGGTACTCCGATGATGCGAATTTTTTGAGGCATGAGAGGACTCCGTGATTCGTGAATAGTGGCTCGTGACTGCCTACACTCGCCGCTGGAGGCGAACATGGACCAGCGACTGGTCACCAATCGCCAGTCAAATTAGTAAGTCTAAAAACGCTTGAGTGGAACAGCCGGGATGGCGCTGCAACTACCCCGATCTAAGGATATACCCGATAAATCATCCGTGGGAAGGGAATGACCTCCCGGATGTGTTCGGTGCCGCAGATCCAGGCGACGGTACGCTCCAAGCCCATCCCAAATCCGGCGTGCGGGACGCTGCCATAGCGCCGCAGATCCAGGTACCACTGGAAAGATTCTTCGGGTAAATTGTGTTCTTTCAATCGTTTAACCAGTAGATCGTAATCGTGAATGCGCTGGCTGCCGCCGATGATTTCGCCATAACCTTCCGGCGCGAGCATGTCAAAGGAGAGTGCCAAATCGGGACGCTCCGCATCCGGTTGCATGTAAAAGGCTTTAATCGCCGTGGGATAGTGATGGACCATCACGGGCCGGTCAAAGCTGCTGGAAATTATGGTTTCCTCGTCGCCCCCGAAATCGTCTCCGAATTTGGCTGGGTTGCCGTTTTTCTGGAGTACCCCAATCGCTTCCTCATAGGTAATCCGCGGGAAGGGCGGTTTGATGTTCTCGAGCTTGTTGATGTCACGCTTCAGAACTTCCAGTTCGCGCGGCTTATTCTTCACCACGCCTTGGACTATGGCGCTGACTAATCCTTCGCCGAGGTCCATCATGTCCGGCAGTTCGGCATAGGCGGCTTCTGGCTCCAGCATCCAGAATTCGGTCAGATGCCGCCGGGTCTTGGATTTTTCCGCCCGAAACGTCGGGCCAAAGGTATAGACCTTTCCCAGCGCCATGGCTGTGGCTTCAATGTAGAGCTGGCCGCTTTGCGTCAGGTAAGCCTTCTGGTCATCAATGTAGTTCACTTCGAACAGAGTGCTGGTGCCTTCGCAGGCGGCTGGCGTGAACATGGGCGCGTCGGTGAGTGTGTAGCCTTGCGAGTCCATGAACTCGCGGGCGGAGCGAACCGCCTCCGCGCGAATGCGCAGGATTGCGGCCTGGCGCGGCGTGCGAATCCACAGATGCCGCTGGTCCAGCAGGAAATCCACGCCATGCTCTTTCAGCTGGATAGGGAAAGGAGTGGATTCGGAGACTTTCTGGACGATTTGAATCTTGGTGACACCCATCTCGAAGCCGCCGGGAGCGCGCTGCTCAGCGCGAATTTTGCCCGTGACAATTACACTGGACTCTTGCGTGAGTCCCTTCAACGCGGCAAATGCCTCCGGATTTTCCTTCAGCGAACAAACGCCCTGGATGATGCCGGTGCCGTCGCGAAAAATGGGAAAAACCAGCTTGCCGGATTCGCGGATGTTGTAGAGCCAGCCGCGAATGGTCACTTCCTGGCCGTCGTATTTGCCTGCGTTTTCAATGCTGATCGTGGTCATGGTGAGCGTCTCTGTGAAAACTCCAAACAGTTAGTTTAGCAGAGACCTTGAATGATTGATGGTCAAGGAGGCGTCGTTAAACCGCGCCCATCCTAATGCGTTTGCAAGTCCTCTTCGAGGCGGTCGAGCGCCCTTGCTCCTGCCGAGATCTGCTCCAGTAGGCTGGGGGCATCCGGCCCGGTCTTTTCCTTCAACTCTAATGTCAGGGGAATTTCTCCGCCCGGCAACGAGCGGAAGAGTTTCAACGCCGCCGGCCAATCAATGGCGCCGTCGTAGGGTGGAAGGTGTGCGTCTTTGTCTCCCAGATTGTCGTGGATGTGGGCGCTGACTATATGCTCCCGCATGGCCGCAAAACTTGCTGCGACGCGTCCTTCTTCTGGGCCATCCGCCAGATGCGCGTGTCCGATATCGAAGTTGAAGCGCAATCCGGTCAGCCGGGTCTCCTCCACAAACGAACGCAAATAAGCCGGTTCCCCCATTTCGCTGGTGGTGTTTTCCACGCAAATAGTGACGCCCGCGTGTTTGGCATGAAGTACCAGATGCTCCAGCGAACTGAACGCGGCATCGCGCTTCCGCGGATCCGCTGTGTCGCGGTGGCCGCCCATATGCAAAATCATTCTCGAGAACGGCAAGTCTTCTGCCAGGTCAATCGCACGCTTCAGTTCATCCATGGCCTCGATGCGGCGCACGCGTTCCACTTCAGTGATGGAAAGTGGCGTGCCCCCTTCTCGATTGGGGCCGAAGTCACGGCTGGTGGGCGCGTGCAGGGACGCCAACTGCAGTCGGTTGTCGGCCAACACCTGTCCTAGGGTGCGCACATCCACCTTGCTGGTGTAATCGAAATGGCCACGACTGGCGAATAGTTCTATGGCTTGGAATCCATGGCTGCGGATTTCGGCAAGAAGCTCCGGGGTGAGGGTCTTGGATACAAAGAGGTAGGTCGAAAGGATTCTTTGCATGGTCTAGAGTTTATCGCGGCGCGAAGTGTAGCTCATCCCTTTAGGGATGAGGGTGTCCAAAGCGATGGCACACCAGCGATCCGCAAGGCGCTTTCAATAACCAACAGCGGACCCGTTATCTCTGGGGTCAGCGGCTCCGCAACGCTCGCCCGTTTTGGCATCAATGCCGATTGCATTGACCAGTCCGATATGCCCCCGGCGTTTCACAGTGTAGCCCCGCGCTTTCAACTGATCTTCCATTTCGGGCGAAAACAGTTTTTCCATCAACACCACGTCCGGGAGCCATTGGTGATGGAATCGCGGCGCGTTAATCGCGGCTTGCGCGTCCATGCCCAGACGCATCCAGTTCAAGACTGTCAACAAGGTCGCGGAAATAATCGTCGGCCCACCCGGTGAGCCGGTCACAAAACTCAATTGGCCGTCGCGCAGAACAATGGTCGGCGTCATTGAGCTCAATGGCCGCTTCCCCGGAGCAATTGTATTTCCTTCGGATTGAATCAGACCAAACAGGACGTTCGGCACGCCGGGCTGGGTGGTGAAGTCGTCCATCTCGTCATTCAGCAGGAAGCCCGCGGAAGAAGTGACGTGGGAGCCAAAGCTGTCGTTGAGCGTTGTGGTGCTGGCGACGGCATTGCCCGCGGCATCCACCACCGAAAAGTGCGTGGTGTGCGGCCCTTCGCCCAGGCTGACGATGGTATTCGGCGAGCGGACTGGCGCCGGCTTCATAGCTGCACTCATGTGGATTTCCGGCCTTGACCATGGTGCTGGGCGTAGCGCGATAAGGGTCAATGGTCGCAAGCAACTCCTGCGCATAACAGGGAGCGATCAGCCCAGCCACGGGAACGCTCGAGTAATCGGGATCCGCCAGGTAGGTGGCGCGATCCGCGAACACGCGGCGCATTACCTCCACCACCATGTGCACGCTTTGCGGATCGTCCCAGCCTTTCAGCGACACTGTCTGCAACATATTCAGGGCTTCAATTTCCGCCACTCCGCCGGAGCTGGGCGGGGGAGGTGCAAGCACCTCCCACCTCTGTCCGTCAGAAGTGTAGCTGCCGTGCAAAATCTCGCGAATTTTCGGCTGGTAGCGCGCCAGATCTTCCAGCGTAACCAGCCCGCCGAGCGCCGCCATGTCTTGCGCCAGCATGTGCGCGGTTTCGCCCTGATAAAACTCCGCCGGACCGTTCTTCGCGATGCGTTTGAGCGTTGCCGCAAGCTGTGGCTGACGAAGCGTGTCTCCGGGCCGAAACATCTTCCCGTCATTCAAAAAAATGTGACTGCTAATCGAAAACTGCTGAAGGCCCGGCTTCTCTTCGAGGAAATCTCGCGCGAGATTTTCGCTGACCGGGAAGCCCTGCTCCGCCAGCCGGATGGCCGGCTGCATCACGTCCGAAAGTTTCATCGTGCCATGTGTTTTCAGGACGAGGGCTAGACCTGCCACTGTGCCCGGAACGGCGACCGAGCGATAGCCGATCGTGGCGGCCACGTTGTCCAATTTGCCGTCGGGCTTGATGTACATGTTACGAGTGGCCTTACCCGGAGCCTCTTCGCGGTAGTCGAAAAAATCGTTTTTCCCATTCGCCAGATGGACCATCATGAAGCCGCCGCCACCGATGTTTCCCGCCGCGGGCTCCACCACCGCCAGCGCAAACGCGGTGGCCACGGCCGCATCCACGGCGTTGCCGCCCCGCTTGAGGATTTCCACGCCAGCTTCCGAAGCGAGCGGCTCGTCCGTGGCCACCATGCCGTGCGTCGCACGCACCGGTTGCCGTGGCCAATCTGCCGGAATATCTGGATGGTCGCGAAATTCCGCTGCGGCCTGGCCGCAAGCGGGTGATGAATAGATGGCGAGAACAATCAGAGATGCGAGAAGGGGAATTATTTTTCGAGGCATGGCAAAGAATTGACACTAAGGGATTCAACCCAGCGCGTCAAGCGGAGTCGTGTCTCTGGAAATAGGTGTGGAACGGCGAAATTGCGCCCGTCTGCTTTTTTGCCAGTTAGGCCGTCGCTGCTTGCGCGGTCTGGGCGACGGGTGCTGCCGTCGTTGGCGTGGCGGCCACCTGCGGAGACTGCACTTGCGTCGTTTGACCCGCAGGATTGGTGAGCGTCACGCTCACTTCCTTAATTTGAAGGCTGAATGCGGAAAGGGTAGTTGTCGCGAGAGTTCCGCCGTTCTGCGTGGTCTGGTTGACGGTTTCCTGGACGCCCTTGAAGGAAATAGAAAGTTCGGTGAGCTGAAAGCCGGGAGCATTGGCCGGCGGTGGCGCAGCAGTAGTGGCCGGAGTTGTGGTTGCGGCGGTATTCGTAGTCGGAGTAGTCGCAGCGGCAGCATTTGTTGATGGAGCGGTCGTCGCGGGAGCGTTTTGGGTTTGAAACTGAGTGGCCAGAAGATTCAGCTGATTTTGCAGATCCTGGAGCGCGTTTGGATCGAATTGGAACAGGACGGCAGCGAACTGATCGAACGCGGCGATCTCCGCGGCATTCAAGCCGAGCGCCGAGAGCGAGGCATTGAGACCTTGAAGGTCCTGCTGTGTCTGCACCGTATTTGGGGCCGCGGCCGCGGTGGCGCCCTGTGGGGCTGCCGGTGTGGCTGTGATTGCCGCGCCAATCGCGGGCACAGCTGCGCCGGCGGCGGTATTCTGCGGAACCACGGTCGCTGCCGCGGCCGGTGACGTTGCTGCTGTCGCGGTGTTGCCACCGGAAGATTGTATGTTCACGGCGGTGAACCGCAGTTTTTCCACCTGCAAGATTCCAGTCTCTCCGGCCGCATTCCCGTCAGCGGTATCGGCGGAACGCGTGAAGCGATCGCCAAACTCCGTCTGATTATTCTGTCCCTGGGTGGCTCTTTGTGCGGGTTTGCTCTTCCCTTGGTTTTCCTGATCCTGGCCGAGATTTCCGTTTAGCAAGCGTTCTGCAATTTGGACGATGGATGAAATGCTCATGGTATCCCCCTGAATCGTGAAACCTGTCCGTCGAGAAAGGGAGATGGGAGTCGCGGCGGTCCCAGCGCAATCAACGGAGATATCGGCTGCGACGCGAGAAACTTTAGGCCGTACTGAAAAAAATGTGGTGATTGATACCGAGCCGAATAAGAGGAGAATTTCTTAATGAGGATTAAGCAAGCCCGGCCACTGGCAACGGAGTGACTAGCTTTCGAGGAATTCCACGTCAGGGGGCCCCGGAAGCAGGCCGGCCGCGGTACCACGCTCAATCAATTCCCGCACGGCTTTTTTGCCCTTTTCGCCGTACCCCAGCGTCCATTTGTTCACATACATCCCAACGAATTTGTCGGCAAGCTCGGTGTCCATATCCCGGGCGAACTGCATCGCGTAGTTCAATGCTTCCTCGCGATGCTCCAGCCCATAAGAAACGCTGTCGCGAATGGTTTTCGAGATCAGCCGGCCCATATCCGGGCCAAGCGCGCGGCGCACTGCGTTGCCGCCCAGCGGCATGGGAAGGTTCGTAAGCTCCTGCCACCAGATTCCCAGATCCACCACCTTATGCAAACCCAGCTGGGGGAAGAAGAGCTGTCCTTCATGAATCAACAGTCCTGCCTCAACCACCTCATTCTTCACAGCCTCAATAATCTTGTCGAAGGGCATGACCACGGCTTCAAATTCCGGCTGGTAGAGCTTCAGGGCCAGATAGGCCGAAGTTTTCAGTCCAGGGACGCCGATCCGCTTGCCCTTGAGGTCTTGCGGCCGAAGCGACTTGGTGGAGACGACTATCGGACCATAGCCCTCACCGAAGCTCGCCCCGCAATCCAGCAGAATGTATTTGTCCCTCAGGGAGGGATAAGCGGCGAAGCTTACCGCGGTGACGTCATAGGTCTCCGTCAGCGCTGCTTCATTGAGGCTCTGGATATCGGACAATATGTGCGTGTATTTGTAGCCCGGAGTGGCCAGTTTGTGGGTGGCCAGAGCGTAAAACATAAAGGCATCGTCGGAATCGGGCGAGTGCGCCAGCTTGATCTCGCGCGCCTCTTTTCCGGTTTTGGATGCCACTTGTCGTGCGGCCATGGGTTCTGCTTCCTCTGACCCGGAAGGACGCCCGCGGAGTAGACTCAACCTTCGGTTCATTCTTGCGGGACGAATGAAAGGAAGGTCAAATGACTTCGGAACTTGCGTGGCTTGCGGCCGGGCTTACGTGTGCAAACCAAAGCCTAACATACCCACCTGTCACGTACAAAGCTGCTAGCCACCGGCTAGCCCGCGGATACAAGATGCGCGATCGCGTCCTCGAAGGTGACTCTGCCATCCAAATAGGGCTGCCAGTAGACATCCAGCAACCGCAAATAGTCGCCCCAGCCACGCTGCTGGAATTTCTGGCTCACATCCAGTGGCGTGGATGAGGGTTTCATTTTCAGGGGACCGCTTGCGACGCCCGGCATGGCTTGCGCCGACGCGTCTGAAAGAATCGGCCGCAGAACCTCGCTGGTCGTGAAGAGAATCAGCGCGTGCCAAAGATCGCGGGGAATGGGCTTGTCCCGCTGCCGCGATTCGCGGGCAATGGCGTCCTCCACGGGGAACGCAATCCCATGCGAGGCTTCCTGGAAAAGCACCGCAAGCGCGTCAGTGCCTTGATTGCGTGCGTCGGAGCTTGAAATGGTTACCAGCAGCGGGTCCAGAGTGGTGAAAGCGCCCCCGGAACCCGCGAATTCGCAAACTTCCACGCGTATTTTGTCCTTCGGCCAGGTGGACTGGTAAATTTCCGCAAGGCGCTGCGAAATACCAACGCCCTGTTCGCGGACCAGCGGCGCCACGCGGGCCACCCAGCGACGGTTCGTGCGGTCCTGGTCTGCCCACCAGTGGCTCTTGTAAATCGGCGCCGCCGCTTCCAGGATCACGCCGATGTTCCCAGGAAGACCCGCATCGCACGCACGCTTCTTTTTTCCAAGCAGTTCGTTGCAATCTTCGAAATCGCCCAGCTGATCCTTGAGCAGGATCAAATCCAGGTTTACCTGGGGATCCTTCCCCGCGTAATTGGATCGGTAATAGGAAATGGCTTCATCCCAGGTCTTTTGTTCCGTGGCCGTCAGCGAAACGGGGGTCTGCTTCAGCACCGGCGTGTTGCTTTTCGTTGCGGAAGCCCTTGCCTCTGGCGTGGATTCCCGCAATCTCGCCTGATAATAGAGGAACTGGTGCAAATTTACCCAGAAGCCGCTGTGAAACTCAAACACAGGAAGCGAACCCATGCCGGAGTCCACTTCCTGCGCGCGGCAGAGCGGAGCCAGGCTCGCCAGAACGATCAGCAGGGTAGCCAACAACACGCGGCGCGGCAGCAAGGTTTGCATAGGCGAAGCGGAATAGTAGCGCACTTCCCGCCGCCTACAAATTGTGACTTTTCCGTACTCAGAACTCAGCGCCGGATTCCGCAAGCCAGCGCTCCAACCGCGCGCGCTGTTCGGTTTCCACACTGACGAAAATGATCCCCATGCCGAGCCCCGGGCTGACATACACCACTCGGCCCAGCGCCTCAAAAATTTCGTCGTGGTGGGTAAGTCGAACGCGGACCTGAGAGTCCTTGGGTAGGGGATTCAGCGTGTCCACATAGCAGCCGCTCGCACTGATGTCCGCGGTGCGCGCGGCCAGCTTGGCTCTCTGAGGAAGCTCCACCACTTCCGCCGCCAGCACCATCGCAATTCGCGGAGCGGCTCGCCGCTCCACACCAACATTCGCCATGACTCTCTCCTGCGTTCCGATCACAACCTGCTTGCAGGAGAAAGCTCTTCCGGGCAGGCAATTGCTCTGCCGGGGTATGCGTGGATGAACCCATTCTTATATTTGCGCGAAAACCTGGGCCGGGCAACGGACTTTCTAAAGGGTGGGCGAAGTGGTCACTGGCGCGGCTCCGCGGCCGGCGGATCGCCTTCCGTCAGCTTGGGGTCCACCGAACTGCCGATCGATCCGT
This sequence comes from uncultured Acidobacteriota bacterium, assembly GCA_963824925.1. GTDB lineage: Bacteria > Acidobacteriota > Terriglobia > Acidiferrales > UBA7541 > Acidiferrum. The sequence goes on along the minus strand of CAWGRE010000017.1, from coordinate 167,607 downwards.
TGTGATCCCCGGCATGCAGCACACCCGCCGAATCATAGAAAAAAGATCGCTGGCCCGTTCGCCCATATTCGCTGGGAATCGCCGCCACTTCATACTTCGCGGGCGCACCTGAATTATTCGCGCCGACAATCACGTACCTGTAGGAGTATCCGTCTTTGCGTCCTGCGGCCAACTCCTTGTCGACTAGACCCGCGTTATCAGGCTTGGCCGTTCCGTCGGGTGCAGGACCCAGCGCTTTCAGTGAATCCGGCAGGCGCGTATAGGTTTTGCGGTACGCCTCTATGGCCTCCACCAGATTTTTCATCGCGGCAATGGCCGCTTGCTCATTGGACTTGATCTCGGCGCGGTCCCATTCCTTTTCCAGCGAAGGCAAATCCAGGAACAACAATCCCAGAGAGAGGATTTTCCATTGGCCGCCTTCGCGCACCATGCCCATGATCACGTGGTGCGCGGAAACTCCGCCCGTATCGGTGGAATCTTTCACCGTCAATGGAATGAACGCCAGATTGTCGCGCAGTTCGGGCTTTTCCATCTGCATGGAGGTGGTTACTTCGGAGGTGGCGCAGAGCACGTCCAGCCGCCCCGCCGGGTCGCCCTGCGTGCTCGGCTTTCCGGGCTTGTCGAGCAGCACAAATCGTTTCAACAGCGTTTCGCGCGCGGGTGGGGTCATGCGCGAGAAGGCTTCCGCGTTGCGCGCCGTCAGCGTGCGCACAAAATCCGCGGGATTCTGCGAACAAGCCGCCACCAGCGCGTCTTTCAGCGCGATGGCGGGATCGTTCGCGGCCGAGTCTTGCGCCGGCAACGCAGCGCAAGCAACCAGAACTACAGCTCCCAACCATACGATTTGCCGGCTTACCAACGCCGCGCCCAATTTTCGCTTCACAAGCACTAATCCTTTGCCCCTTGCAGAATCGCCGCCAAATTTTGTGTGAACGCTGAACGCGGCATCACTTCCGTGCAGCCGGCTGCGCGCGCCTGCGCGGCCAGCTCCGTCTGCACGTGCGAGAGAAATGCCACCACGCGCATCTCTTTCTGGGTTGCCAGCACGCGTTCGATGGTTGCCACTGGCTGGTTCCGAGAGTTCAAATCCACGATCACCAGCTTGGTGGGCGGCTCCAGCAGATTCAGCAACGCATCCGCGCTGCCCGCCACCTTGAATTCCAATCCAAGATGCTTGGCCGTCTCCGCCACTTTCATCTGGAAAAACAAATCATCGATCAGGGCTGCCACGCGACCCATTCGCTTTCCTCCACTTTCCGGCGGCCGGAATTTCCACCCTTTGCCGCGCGGCCCGCACACGATACAATCAGCCTGCCCCCCATCGCTTTGTGATGCAAGCCATTTCGCCAGCTTCGACTCTGCAACCGCCCGTCGCACTGTTGGAAAAGACGCCGGCTATCCTTGAACTATTGCTCCACGATGTCCCCGAAGAGATCCTCGACTGGAACCCGTCGAAAAATCGCTGGTCCATCAGGGAAGTCCTCGCGCATCTTCTTGAGATCGAACACCTCTATGCTGACCGGGCAAAGCGCATCGTCGTGGATGAAACTCCAACGCTCACCCGATATATTCCGCCTGACGCAGATAAAATTCACATGAGGACTGCCCTCCAGCACCTGGCGGACTTCGTCGCCGCGCGCCGGGCCCACATTTTCTTCTGGCATTCCATCCCTTCCGGCGCCGCCCGCCGCACCGCGGTGCATCCGGAAATGGGCACGATCACGCTGTTGCAGTTGCTGAATGAGCTGGCGAATCATGACCTGGGCCACTTGCGCCAGATTTCTGAACTCTATCGCGCCAAGGCCTTTTACCCGCTTGCCGGGCCATTTCAGCGTTATTCGAGTCCCAAACCATGAGCGATCATCCGGAAGACCTGCTCTTATCCGCCGCGCGGGCCCTCGACGTAACGTTTTACTCGCGCCCCGGCTGCCATCTCTGTGAAGCCGCCAAGGCCGCCATTGATCCCTTGCTGCTGGAATTCGGTGCGGCTCTTCGCGAAGTAAACATAGACGGCGACGTGGTGCTTGCCGAGCGCTATGCCTGGGACATTCCTGTGATCTTCATTGGCGGCCGGAAGGCTGCCAAGCATCGCGTCAACGTGAAGCAGTTCCGCAGGCAACTTCAGGAAGCAAAAGAAGGCGTGGCGCCACCCGCGCGCGCCAAAGCCCGCAAGACTGGCGCGTAGCGCTCAATTCACAAAGCGCTTGGGGCAAGAAGCGGCGTAGGCTTTCTAAATTACGGTCGCAGTTTTTGGGGATGACTTTTAGTGACTGTCGCCGGCGGCGTGGACGCCCACGGTATCATCAGGCACGTCGCCCTTGCGGCCCTTCACCCGGTCATACACACTCACCTGGCTCACGGATCCCAGCGCTTCGTTGTAAAAGGTTGGCACTCCCAGGGCGGTGCGCAACTCTTCATTGAACTTCCGCAGATTCGCCAGGTGAGTGGCCAGCGCCGGGACCTTCAGCCCTTCATCGGTCAATAAAAATTTCTGGTAGCCGGCGTCCCACAGCCGCGTGAATTGCCCCTTCAGCATGATCGTTGGCAGCACCGTCATGCGAAACCTCGCATCCGGGTCCTGACGGAACTCCGCCCCACAGCCGTATTTCTCCACGCGAACAACGCCGCGCGTGCTGCCCACGCCGAAGCCCAGCGCCGCCAGGCTGTCCATCGCCTTCTTCTCAAACCGTTCGTTTACATTCCACATGGCTGCATCAGAGTACGATTTCAGTTCAGTTCTGTAAAGTGCTGCGAATTTTGACCGGCGAGAGTGCTCCTTTCCTGATTAAGCTATCCCGCGTAAAATGGTTTTGGGGAAAAACACCATGTCTACCAAATTGCAGCCGTTGACCGGTCGGCCGCCGGCAGCGAGCCTGACCAACGAAGAAATCCTCCGCTACAGCCGCCACCTGATCATGCCCGAGGTGGGCATGGAGGGTCAGCTGAAGCTGAAAGCCGCCAAGGTTCTGCTGATCGGCACCGGGGGCCTCGGCGCTCCCCTTGGTCTGTACCTGACGGCCGCCGGTGTTGGGAAAATCGGACTGGTGGATTTTGACGTCGTGGATTTCACCAATCTCCAGCGGCAGATCACCTTCGGCACCAGCGACGTCGGCAAACCAAAAACCGCCGCCGCGCACGCGCGCCTGAGCAATCTGAATCCGGATATTGAAATCACCACCTATGAAACCAGGCTCACCAGCGAAAACGCTCTGGAGCTCTTCAAGGATTACGACATTGTGGTGGACGGCACGGACAATTTCCCGACGCGCTATCTGGTGAACGACGCCTGCGTACTCCTTGGCAAGCCCAACGTTTACGGCTCTATTTTCCGTTTTGAGGGACAAGTCACCGTCTTCGGCATGCCTGACGGACCTTGCTATCGCTGCCTATACCCAGAACCCCCTCCCCCCGGCCTTGTTCCTTCCTGCGCGGAAGGCGGTGTACTTGGCGTGCTGCCGGGCATCATTGGGTCGCTGCAAGCGATGGAAACGATCAAGCTCATCCTTGGTCGCGGTGATTCGCTGGAAGGCCGCCTGGTGCTGTTCGACGCTCTGGCCATGAAGTTTCGCGAGCTGAAACTGCGCAAGAATGCCGGCTGCCCTGTTTGTGGCACCAATCGCACGATTCACAAGTTGATTGACTACAACGAATTCTGCGGAATCCGCGGTGAAGAGGAGCCGGAAAGCAATCTCCACGTTCCCGAAATCACGCCCCGCGAATTAAAGCAGCGCCTCGATAAGGGGGACGATCTCTTTATTCTGGATGTGCGCGAACCGCACGAATTCCAGATCTGCAATCTGAACGGGCATCTGATCCCGCTGGGCGAATTGCCGCGCCGCGTGCACGAACTGGATTCTTCGCACGAAATCGTGGCCCATTGCCGCAGCGGCAAGCGTTCCGCCGAAGCCGTGGATTTTCTGCGCAAGGCCGGTTTCCGCAAAATTCACAATTTGCGCGGCGGCATTCTGGCGTGGTCCACGGAAGTGGATCCTTCCGTTCCTCGCTACTAACCAGCGGCCGGCGCTGCGATAAATCGTCGCCGGCACGCTCTTCGGCCGGGTAGAGCTTGTTATTCCGCGTTCGTGCCGCTATCTTAGCTTCGGACTTAATTCCTAGAGCAGGCATCGCAAACGGAGGATTCCTTGGCAGGCACAAAAGTCACCGTATTCACAAACGGCCCCTTGCGGGTTGAAGGCGATTTCACAGTAGTGGATCAAGAGGGCAAGGAATTCGGCCTGGGCGGGCGCAGCGCAATCACCTTTTGCCGGTGCGGGCATACCGGCAATTCACCTTTTTGCGACGGAACCCACAAGCGCCAGAACTTTGTCTCTCCCGTGGAAGCCCGCGATTTACCCCCAAAAGCCTGAGAAACGCTGACTCAGCGCAAGATGAGACTGTCTCAGCATGAGACTTTGCCCACATTCGGCACTAAGTTGTTTAAACCCCTGCTAACTCTCTGGATACATTCACGATAGTGTTCCAAATAAGGCCTGAGACGCAGCCAAAATGCGTCTCGGGCCGAGTCTCAGTCCATCCCGCCACTTTTTCGATGTTTATTAATCCTCTCCTTTTCAACAGCTTATAGACCCCTTAACAGACGCCAGAAAGGGCACGGACGTGCTATTTCAGGCCCTGACCGGTTTTCTCCGGCATTTGGGGGCTGTTTTGGGCGTTTGGACGAATATCACGGGGTTCTTCCACAAAGATCGCGGGCACCTGCCTGCGATCGCTTTTGGAATCCTGGGAGCCCTGTACCTCAGTGTCGTGTTTTACTCCCGCCAATCGAATCTCGTCGGCAGTCCCACAACCTATCTGTTTCTGGAAGTGGGCGGCTCACTGCTTTGCTTCTGCTACGCGGCGAATGCTCTGGTGCGTTTCCGCGGAACGCATGATCGCATCGCGCTGATCCTGGCGTTTGGGTTCGTGCTTTCCGGGAATGATCGAGACGATCGGCTACTTCGGCCTGAACAATCTTTTGCGCACCGGCGCAGTTGCGCTGACTCACGTGCCGATGGGTTGGATGGTCGGCCGCACATTGCTGGCGGTGCTCCTGCTTGCGGCCCTTGCCGTGGAACGTTTTCTGCCGGTTGCGCGGCAGCCTAGCCGCGAAACGGCTGGCGCCTTGTTCGTGGTGGCCGCCGCCGCGTATATCACCAGCGCGGCATTTATCGCTGCCCCAGCAACTCCAGTGGCGCAGGCCGGCGCATTTTTCTCGCGTCCCTGGGAACTGCTTCCTGGCGGGCTTTTCGCCATGGCCGCATTGTTCTTCTACCACCGCTATCAAAAAGGGAAGAAGAACGAGAGCGACGCCTCGCTCTATGATTTCTCTTTGTTCCTGGTGGCGCTGCTGAATGCCGCTTGCCACGTTGCGGCGCTGTTTTCCCGTCGGTTGTTCGATGGACCATTTTTCTTCGCGGAACTGAACAAGGTTGCGAGCTACGCCGTTATGCTCGGCGCCGCCTTGATCGATCAGGCCCGCTTGTTTGATCAGGTTCGCAACATGGCGGTTAGCGATCCCCTCACCGGCTTGGCCAATTATCGCCGCTTGCTTGCGGTGATCGAAGCAGAACTGGATCGTTCGCGCCGTACGCGGCGGCCCTTCAGTATCGTGCTGCTGGATATGGACGGCCTGAAAGCCATCAACGACCGCTACGGTCATCTGGTCGGCAGCCGCTCGCTGGTTCGCCTCGGAAAAATTCTGAAGCATCACTCGCGCGCGATTGATACCCCGGCGCGTTATGGCGGAGACGAATTTGCCCTGGTGCTACCCGAAGCGCCCAAGGAAATCGCATCCCGCGTCGCCAGCCGTGTCCGCGAGCGCCTGGCCCTCGAAAATGAGGAACCTGGCCTTTCCGTTAGCGCGGGCATCGCGGCCTATCCCGAAGACGGCGATTCCGCGGAAAAGCTTCTTGGCGCAGCGGATCGCGCCCTGTACCGCATGAAGCATCGCGGCACGACTTTGAATTCCATCACGCGCATCGCGGCGTGCCTCTGAGGATGATGCAAATGCCGCCCCGCACTGAACATTCTTTTCCTCGTCGCGAAAATCGCATTCCGATGGAGATTCCCGTCATGCTCGACGGGCACCGGCATTTGCCCGGCACGGAAGCAACGTTTACGGAAAACGTCAGCGTTAAGGGCGCCCGCGTGGTCAGCTGGCGGCGCTGGGAGAAAGGCGCGGCCTTGAAGTTGGCGTCGCGCACCGGAGAATTTCGTTCTGAAGCTCGAGTGGCTTACTGCCAGCCTCTGCGTGGCGACGGCTACGCGGTGGGGGTGGAGTTTCTCGAAACTTCGGGGCGATGGGTAGTCGAATCTACAAATTAGCTTGACGAATTCCGGCAAGCGGACAGGAGGGAACTGCTGGAACATTCTTACAGGGAAACAATTACTAGCGCAAATTTTGAAAGTCGAAGCGCCGCACAGGAGGTAAAGGACCTGTTCGGCGCTTTTGCTTTTTTCCCCGCCTTTAATCTCCATTCTCGAACCTTTTCATTTCGGCGGTATACTCAAGGGCTGAAAACCGAAGTATTTATCGCGGAGGGACTTCGTTGAATATTCTTGTGACCGGCGCGGCCGGATACATCGGAAGCATCTGCTCGGAAATTCTGCTGGCGCGGGGTCACCAGGTGATTGCGCTGGATAACCTGCAGGAAGGGCATCGCAGCGCCGTGCCGCCCGCGGCTGCATTTATAGAAGCTGATCTTGCGGATCGCACGCAAATCGAAAAAGCTTTTACCGCGCACAAGATTGACGCGGTGATGCATTTTGCCGGCGAGGCGCTGGTGGCCAAATCCGTTCGCGAACCCAGCACGTTTTACGCGGCCAATGTGGGCTGTGGCGTGAATCTGCTGGACGCCATGGTGCGCCACGGCGTGAATAAACTGATCTTCTCTTCCACCGCGGCCACTTATGGCGAGCCGGAAGTCGTGCCGATACCCGAGGATCACCGGAAAGCTCCGATTAATCCGTATGGAAAATCCAAGCTGCGGTTCGAGGAGCTCCTTGCCGACTATCGCGGCTACACCGGCCTGAAGTACGTCACGGTGCGTTATTTCAACGCCGCTGGCGCCAGCGAGGAGCGCGGTGAAAATCATCGTGTGGAAACCCACTTGATTCCGCGAGTGCTGGATACCGCGCTGGGCAATTACCCGGAGATGGAAATTTTTGGTTTCGATTATCCCACTACGGATGGAACCTGCGTGCGCGACTACATCCATGTTCTGGACATCGCCGATTCTCACGTGCTAGCGCTGGAACAGATTGATCGCGTGCCCGGCGAAGCCTTCAACGTGGGCACCACCAGCGGATATTCCAATCTTCAGGTGGTCCAGGCCGCGGAGCGCATCACTGGCCGAAAAGTGCCGCACCGGCTTTCACCGCGGCGCCCAGGGGATCCGGCCACGCTAGTTGCCAGCAACGAAAAGCTCAAGCGCATGTTGGGCTGGCAACCCAAGCACTCTTCCCTCGAAGAAATTATCCAATCCGCATGGGCGTGGCGCGGGAAATATCCGCACGGCTATCCCGACTGAAGCCTGCGGCCGGAATTGCGCGCGAAATTTCGAGGATGCAAGTCTGCTATTTAATGGAGGGATCTGTTTCCCGGCCGGCCTGCTGGACCAGCGCGCCGAGCTTTGAGTATTTCAGCCACACGGTGTACGCCGCCACCCGTGCGATCACCCAGCCGCGATAACCGTCCAGAAATCCCGCTCCCAGACACGAAGTATTGAAACCAGGCCCACGGCGTTGCCAGCCATTTTGCCGCCCGCCAATTTCGACGGCCATTGGCATACATGGCCCTTGCGGCAAGCATGGAATATTCCTGACTCTTTTCGCGCTGTTCCTGCAGATTGCGCACGGTGTAATGCAACAGATCGCCGCGCAAGCGGCCTGGCTGTCCTTCGAACTGCAAGGATTCGTGGATGGCGCCTACAAAGCGAGCTTTGCGCCGGTTGAATAGCCGCCGCTGCCAATCGGGGTACCAGCGGGAGTGATGGATCCACGCGCCGAGAAACCAGGCAAGGCGCGCCATTTCATAAACCGCGAAATCCGGGGCCCGCGATTTCCATTGTCGAAGCGAGTCGCGAAGTTCCTCGCTTAATTCCTCATCGGCATCCAGCAGCAGGATCCAGTCTCCGCTCGCTTGTGAAACGGCAAAATTTTTTTGTTCTGCGTAATTGGTCCAGGTTCGCGTCAACACGCGCGCACCGGCGGATTGCGCGATTTCCATCGTGCGATCCGTACTTCCGGAATCGACCACCACGATTTCGTCGCCAATGCCCTCGACGGAGCGAAGCAAACGCGGAAGATCGTGCGCTTCATTCAGGGTGATCACGCAAATACTCAGCCGATTCATCTGTTTTCGGGGTGACGCTTCGCCCGCGCCAGTATCTCACACGCGCTAATTTGTGCCATGCAGCAAGGCGCTCACCTATACGTCGTCTACTTAGGCCGGAAGGTCATGCGGATCATGCTGCTGCCGATGCGAAAGGCCGCGCCTTCCTGCAGCACCGCGGCGCGCGCGCGTTCGCCCTCAAAGAAAGTGCCGTTGGTGGAATCCAGGTCCTTCAGGTTGATGAAGCGTTCCCGGGTTTCCACAAGGCAATGGTGGCGCGAGACTTCCGCGTCTTCCAGCGCGATATCGGCTCCCTTGCGGCCGATCACCGTTCGCCCCTTGATCAGCGTAAAGCTCCTGCCGGACTCCGGGCCGCTCTCGACGGTCAGAATCACGTCCACATCATCGGGCAACACGAGTCCTTCCTCGTCGGGGAGAAGCCGCAATCTTTGCGTGGAAGCATCGGCGCGCGCAAACGAGGGCATTGGAGAAATGACCACCGTCTGGTCTACGCTGCGTTTCACTTCAACAATCGTCGTCAAACCGCACTTCGTGCAGCGAAAACTTACCTTGGGATGTTTCGCCACAACCGCATCCTTCAACAGATGCAGCTGGCCACAATGGATACATCCTGCCTGCATAGATTGAAATTACCACGGACATCGTGGTTGCTGGCCGTTACCTGCCGCCCGTTTGCCAGAAGGGTTACTTGTCCCTGACCTCTCCATTCGGCCAGTTATGCTACGATTAGAGTTTCCAATTCAGGCAGGAGAGCGCTAGTGTCCGAGCACATTTCACGCAAAGAATTGAAACAAGATAAGGTCCGCGAAACCATTGAACACGGCGCCGAGGCCGTTCTTTCCCACACTCGACTGGCTTCCATTGCCCTTCTGATCGCGATCGTGCTTCTCTCCGGCTACTTCGGCTGGAAAATCTATAACGACCGGCAGACGGCGCGTGCCCAGGCCGCGCTGGATGATGCTATGAAGGTATTCAATGCACCGCTGGCCCTGCCCGGGCAGCCGACGCTCCCCGGCGAACTTACCTACGCCGATCCCACGCAGCGCTCCCAGGATGCGGAGGTGAAATTGACCGCCGTGGCCGCGAACTTTCCGGGCACGAAACCGGGCCGCCTCGCACGCTATTATTCCGCTCTTTGTCTGATGGACATGGACAAGCTGAACCAGGCTTCCGAGGAACTGAAGAAGCTGGAGACAGGCTCTGACAAGGAACTTGCGGCTCTGGCTGATTTTCAAAAAGCGCTGATCGCCGAACGCACCGGCAAGAGTGACCAGGCCATTCAGATTCTCCGCGCCCTTGCCAACTCCGGATCCATTCTTGTGCCCAAGCCCATGGTGCAGCTCGAGCTAGCCGGCATCCTGCGGCAAACCAATCCCAAGGAAGCCGTCGCCTTGTACGAGCAGATCAAGAAGGATAATCCCAACACGGGTCTGGCCGATGAAGCCGACCGCGGTCTGGGAGCCATCGCACCGCAATCCTGAGTACGGCTGCTCCTGCCCGCCGCCCGGAGGTTTCGTCAATCGAAACGCTTCGCAATCTCGCCCCTTGGTCCGTGGACGCGGCGGCCTCTCGCGGGCGCCGTTTCAGCGAACCGCCGCATCCCTATCGCAGCGAATACGCGCGTGATCGCGACCGGATTGTGCATTCCCGCGCCTTCCGGCGGCTTGAGGCTAAGACGCAGGTTTTCACGGCGCGTTACTCCGATCATTTTCGCAACCGCCTGACGCACACCCTGGAAGTTGCGCAGATTGCTCGTACGGTAGCTGCTGCGCTACGCCTGAACACAGAACTCGTCGAAGCTCTCGCACTGGTCCACGATATCGGGCATCCCCCCGTTCGGTCACGCGGGAGAGCGCAAACTCGATGAACTGATGCGTCCCCATGGTAGCCGCTTTAATCACAATCTGCACGCACTGCGCATCGTCGAGCATTTTGAGCATCGCTACATTGGCTTCGAGGGGCTCAATCTGACGTTCGAAGTCCGCGAAGGCATCGTGAAGCACTCTCGCGATTACTCCGCTTCCGAATTTCCCGAGTTGGCCGAATACCTTCTGGATTTGCGGCCGCCGCTGGAATCGCAACTGATCGATTGGGTGGATGAAATCGCGTACAACTCCGCCGACCTGGACGATGCGTTGGAGGCGAACCTTCTGGATCTGGAAGCGTTGCGCCGTGAAGTTCCGTTGTTTGCCGATTTCTACGCCGGGCATCGAAGCGGAAAATCCCGATGCGCGGACACAATTGAAATTCAACGAAGCCTTGCGTCGCGTAATCGATTATCTGGTGAGCGATCTGATCACCATACCGGGTCTATGGTGCGCGAGTCTGGCGCGCGAGCCGTCGGGGACATCCGCCGGTCACCGCACGCGGCTGGCCCGATTCAGCGATTCCGCGCGGGATCACAACGCCAAACTTAAGGCTTTTCTCTTCAACCATGTTTACAATCACCCGCAAATTACCGAAGATTCCACCCGCTCGGTCGCGTGCCTGGCGGAACTGTTCGCGTTCTACATGGAGTCATTCGGGTTCCATGCCCGAATCCCATGAAGATGCCGCGCAACGCATGCCAAGACATTTCGCGGTGTGCGATTACATTGCCGGCATGACGGACCAGTTTCTGCTTGCGCCAGCATCAAGAACGCTTTGGATCGACCGCGGCTCCGCCTTCTCTTGCGTCCTTGGGGCGGCTAGAATGAACTGCACCCACGGAGTCCCGTCATGCGTGTTCGCCGGCTAATCCAATCGCTTGTTTTCCTATTGTTCGTCGTGTGCCCCAGTCTTTCCCCAGATCCCGGGACTCACCGCAGTGCAATCCCCGCCCGCAGCCGCCAAGCAGGAGTCCGCTGTACCGCCTGATCCGCTTGGGCGCGAAACTCCCAGAGGAACGCTCCTTGGCTTTCATTCGGGCCGCGCAGGAAGAGCGATACAACGTAGCTGTGCAGTATTTCCAGCCGCCTTTAAGCCGCCGGAGGCATCCGGTGGAGGACGACGAGGAAATTGCCGCACAATTACTGGCCATTCTGAATCAAAAATTTGCTGGCGCGCTGGACCTTATCAGCAAAGATCCGCTGGGACGCCTCGATGACGGATTGGCCCCGGATCAGGAAAAGGTCGCCGGCGCGCTCGGCTTCAGCGACAAAGTTCCCATCATCCTGGTTCGAGAAGAAGATGAAGAGGGCCGCAAGCTCTGGTATTTTTCGCGTAACAGCCTGGACCACGTTCCCGAAATTTACGATTCGCTGACTTTCCCCGGACTCGAAAAAAAGATTCCCGAGACCCTGGTGACCCACCGGCTGCTTTCCATGCCGCTATGGCAGTGGCTCGCCATGGTGCTGTTCATCCCGGTGGCCCTGCTGGTGGGCCGGTTGCTGACCTTGGGTGCCCTTTTTCTCTACAGCCAGTGGCGCAAGGCACGCGGCCGCACGGCACTGGTGCCGGAGAGATTCTTCAAGGTCGATCCGATTTCGCTGACCTTCGCGATTCTGCTGCACTATAGCTTCGTCAGCTACATCGGCACGTCGCTAATTTACCGTCTCTATTACCGCCATCTTGTCTGGATTTTTCTAGCGATCTCCTTTTACTGGATTCTCACGCGGATCACTCGGGCGATTTCCGCGCGGATTGGCGCCAGTTTCACAACGCGGGGAATGCTGGCGGAACGATCGATCGTGTCGTTGATCCGGCGTTTTACGGAGATCTCCATTTTTCTTCTGGTGAGCCTGCTGGTTTTGCGCAACCTGGGAGTGGACGTTTCCACGGCTCTCGCCGGCGTGGGCATCGGCGGACTGGCCCTGGGTCTTGGCGCGCAAAAGACGTTCGAAAACATGTTCGGTGGCGTATCCATTCTCTTCGACAAAGTGATTCAGATTGGCGATCCCTGCCGCATCAACAACCAGACTGGCGTGGTCGAAGACATTGGTCTACGTTCGACGCGGCTGCGCACCGCCGAACGCACACTGATATCCGTACCCAACGGCACGATGGCCACGGCGACGCTCGAAAATCTCCGCTTTCGCGACAAATTTCTCTGCCAGCAGACCCTTCGCCTGCGTTACGACCTTTCCCCCGACCACGTTCGCTACGTCCTCGGAAAAATTCAGGACTTGTTGAAGGAAGATCCGAAGGTGGAAGACTCCACAGCCCGCGTGCGGTTCATCCGATTCGCGGAATATGCGCTGGAGATCGAAATCTTTTGCTACATCCTGGAATCGGAATACGCAGCGTACCTGGCCAGCCAGGAGCAGCTGTTTTTGCAGATTATGGATGAGATCGAGAAGGCGGGCGCCGTGGTTGCGCTGCCAACGCAGACCACGTTTGTTACGCAAGATGCCTGGATTGATCCGCAAAAGGCCAAAGCGGCGCAGGTGGCGATAGAAAAGGCGAGGCACCCCGGAGTGCCTGGTATGCGAATCCCAAACGATTCGGAATAAACCTTTGAAATGAACATCGGTGGATTAAGAAAGTTTCGCGCTTATTGTTGGGCAAACGTGTTGCAGGCCGAAATGGACCCGCTGTTCAAGCCCTTATTGAACCATTCCGTGCGCTGCTGCGAGCTCCCGTGCGTGAATGTCTCCGGCTGCACTCGCCCGCGCGTCATCTGCTGAATATGGTCATCGCCCACCGCGGCTGCGGCGTGTAAAGCGGATTCCACGTCACCCGGGTCCAGCAATCCGCGCTGCTGAGTGGAATGGGCCCAAACCCCCGCAAAGCAATCGGCCTGGAGTTCCATGGCCACCGAAAGCGGATTTGCCGCGGAGGGATTGCTGCTTTGCAATTGCCGCACCTTGTTTTCCACGCCAGTGATTTTCTGCACGTGGTGGCCGATTTCGTGGGCCAGTACGTAGGCTTGTGCGAATTCGCCCGGCGCGCCGAATCGCTGCTTCAGTTCGTCGTAAAATCCCAAGTCAATGTAGACTTTCTCGTCCGCCGGGCAGTAAAAAGGGCCCGTCGCTGCCTGAGCGCTCCCGCAACCGGAATAAGTTGCATCGCGGAACAAAACGAGTTTTGCATGACGATAGGGAACGCCGGCTTGCTGCGGAAGGGTTTCGTCCCAGGTCTTCTGCGTGTCGTTGAGAACAAAGGTGACGAATTGCACCAGCGGCTTTTCCGTCTCGTCCATCGCAGGATTCGGGCGGCTAACGCTGGAGCTGGTTGGCGTGGAGCCCCCGCCGCCCAACAATGCAAAAAAGTTCTGCTTAAAGATCAGGCTGAGCACGAACAAAATCACCAGCCCGCCGATGCCGATGTGCATTCCCCCAAAGCCTCCGCCGCCCCCGCCTCCACCTTGGTCGCGGCGATCTTCGACGTCGTCTGAGGAACCGCCGGGTGTCCATCGCATGGAAAGGCTCCTGAAGTGAATTCGTTCGGGGATCGCGATCCCGGGCGGCGACCGCCCCAAAATACTACCACCGCACTGCGGATAAGATGTTCTTAATTTCGGCGCATTTTTCGATTGATCCGGATCATGAAAACCTGTATACAAAACGACAATTCGCTCGCATTATAGATACTCCGTCTGCGGCCGGGCCAGGGAATCGCTGAGCTTCGCTTCTCTTTTCCGTCTTTTTGCGGACACCCTTAGGTGAATATGAGCGTTGTCTCGCCCCCTGATCCGTTGAATCTGCAACCCGAAGCGCCTGCTCCCTTTACCAGCCGAGACGTGTGGATTTATTTGCTGGTCTTCGGGGCCTATTTCTTCTCTGCGCGCATTGATTTGAATCTGGTTCATTTGCAGAACGGGAACGGAATTGTCTGGGTTCCCGCCGGAATTGCCTTGGCGGCGGTTTTGTTGAAGGGCAACAGGGTTATTCCCGTCATTTTCCTGGCCTCCTTCCTGGTGGAACTCACCTCTGGGCAGCCGGTGCTTTCTGCGATGGCCATCGCGGCAGGGAACGCCACCGAAGGTCTGTTGGGCGGCTACCTGGTGAACCGTTTTGCCGGCGGAGCCAAGGCATTCTCTAATCCCACCAATGTTTTGCGATTCTCCGTGCTCGCCGGAGCGCTGGCTACTCTCGCCAGCGCCACCGTTGGCACCACCATCACCTCCGCGCCGCTGGCTTCCTCGCAAGGAGAAGTCTTGGCTACGCTTACCGCCTGGTGGGCCGGACATGCACTGGGCGTGCTGGTGGTTACTCCGTTTCTGGTGCTGTTACTGGACGGCGCCCATCACCCCTTGCATTTGAATGAGCTTGCGGAAATCGCAGCACTACTGGTGGGTCTGAGCATAGTTTGCGTGATCAGTTTTGGTCCTCCAGGCGTATTTAGCGACCGGGTGGATACTCCACTTTTTCTCTGTGTACCGTTTCTAGTTTGGGTCGGGATCCGTTTCTGTCCATTGGAAGCCGCGGGAGCTTGTCTGGTTCTCTGCGGATTCGCCACTTGGGGATCCCTGCACGGCTACGGGCCTTTCGTGAACTCCACGGCCATGCCGCTTGCGCTTGCCGCCTACATTTGTGTGGCGACCACCATGACGCTTACGGGCACGGCGACGGTTGCGCGCCAACGCGACGAATCCGAACAGTTGCTGGAAAAGCTCTACCGCGTCGAGCAGACCAAGGAACTGGAAATTCAACGCCTGAATTCAGATCTCGATTTCTTCCGCGATGAACTGATTCGCCGGGTTCATGCAAAGTCGCGGCCCGAAATAGACCGCCTCGCCTCCGATGCGAATACCAGTCCGAACGAAGTACTGTGGTTTCTTGAGGCGGACACCGAAAATATTCTTTACGTAAGCCCTTCCTACGAATCCGTCTGGGGGCGCCTGCGTGAGGATCTCGGCCGGGATGTTCATTCCTGGCTCGATGCGGTGGTTCCTGAAGATCGCGGCCGTGCGATTCTCTTTGTCGGCCAGGATTTTCCAGGAGATCGTGTCGAAACGTCATACCGCATCCGCCGCCCGGATGGCTCCATTCGTTGGATTTTTGATCGGGGATTCGTCGTTCGTGATCCATCAGGTCGCGCCACTCGCTACCTGGGGTTGGCGAGCGACATCACCGATTTGGTCAAGCAAGGCGTATTTGTCCCTACCCTACTCGAGCAATCGTCCCCAAACTCCCTGCACAAGGGAGAATTCGGAACGCAGTTAAGGAGAAGACAGGAATGATCGGAGAACGTTTGCGGGATATCCGCAGAGAAAAGAAACTCTCACAAGGCGACCTGGAAGAGCGCACGGGACTTTCCCGCTGCTATCTTTCCCGGATCGAGAATGGGCACACCACCCCTTCCATCGAAACACTGGAAAAACTGTCTGGCGCCATGCAGGTTCCGCTCTATCAGTTGTTCTATCAGGGTAATGGTCCGGCAAAGCCGCTGGTGATTCCTCGCACCAAAGATGCGGCGTCCGAAGAATGGGGGCTCACCGGGAAATGGGGCGGCTTCATTAACCGGATGCGGGGCCTGCTCGGCCAGATGGAAGAGAACGATCGCAAGCTGCTGCTCGGCGTGGCTGTAAAGCTCGCTCGCAAGAAGTAGCTCCCGCGCCGCGGCTGAGTGCTGTTTATTTGGACGGCCAGCCGCGGAAAGTTGGGCAGGGCAGGGAACTTTTTCGAAGTTCCCTCTCAATGCCCGTTTGTTTGTATTCCGCCCCAGCCTGACCCGCAGTTCTCTCTTACGCGCTTCCTTGCAGAACCGCTCACCGGAACTCCCCGTTGCGGGTTAGAATTCTTGCAACCAGCTGCGCGCTATGACTACAAGGACCGAACGCCGAACGCAATCCCGCAAACGTCCCTTTAGCCTTGTTTACGTGGAAATCCCGCCAGCCAACGGCGGAATGCTGCGTGACCTTTCCGAGCAGGGTTTTGCCCTGCGCGCGATGCTGCCTCTACGGCAAGCCGAAAAGGTTCCGTTTTCGTTTGTCCTGGATTCTTCCGCTCGGATTGACGGCGACGCAATTGTTGTTCGTGTGGACGATGAGGGCCATGTAGCCGCGCTCGAATATGCGGGCCTGCCAGTTCATTCCCGGGATCTCATCCGGCGGTGGCTGGAAAAATTCGATGACCCGACTCAGCTCGAAGAGACTCCCGCAAAAACCCCAATCGCCACAAATTCCACGTTTGAGGAACTCCGCACCGAAATTCGAGCCACCGAAGCCCGGCCGACCCTTCCTCCCGTGGAGTTGCAACTCTCCGAGCCTGAGGCACAACCGGAGCCTGAACCCGCGCCGCAATTCGTACCGCCGACACCACCCCCGCCGACGGCTCCGCTCCTGAACCTTTCCTCCGTCCGGCCGGAACCGGTCAAGCGTTATTGGCCGACGGAGACTCCCGCGGCTCCAAAAGAAGACCCTGCTTTGGCGGAGGAGATCTCCCCTCCGTTGCCGCATACGCTTCCAGTGCTTGCCCCACCGCGACTCATGTCCGCAGAAGTCTCGGCCCCAGAGCCAAAACCTGAATTTGTGGCAAGCGCTCCTCCGCCGCCGGTTCTTGAGCCACTCTCATCTTTTGAAGGTGGTAAGGACGCGGCTTCGTCAGGATGGATGGATCGGTTCACAATAGGCCGGGCCATTGGCATCATGCTGACACTCACTTTGATTGCAGGCTCGGTTGTTTACCGTCGCGACGTTGGTCACGCGCTTGTGTGGCTTGGCCAAATTATCGCCGGAGAAAGTGCCACGGAGAGCTTGCAACCGGTCACAGCGCCAGTGCCTGCACCCACGCCAGCCATCGTTCCCCCCAACAGCGATGCGGCCTCCGCTACGAACACTCCAACACAGGCAACCGATACCCCGCCGCCATCTTCGGCATCTTCGGCGGATTCCTCGGCACCCTCCAGCACGCAGCTTCCGGCGGCTTCCGAAGTAACACCTTCACCTCGCTTGAAGGATTCCACCACGCCTTCTCTTGTTCCGTTGACGCAGCAGAATCGCACGCCAGCCGCGCCAACTCCTTCGGAATCACCCGTTGAGCCCGGGCAACAGGAATATCAACAAGCCCAGGCCATCCTCCGCGCACCCGATCGCGAAGCGGAACTCCCCAACGCGGTCCAGCTCCTGTGGACATCCGTGGAGAAGGGCAACAGAAGCGCTGAAATCGCTCTTGCCGAACTCTATCGCACAGGACGCGGAGTCGCCCGAAATTGTGCGCAGGCGAAAATTTTGTTATCCACCGCGGCCCGCAAAGGCAGCACGGAGGCGCAGAAGCGACTGGAAGAGTTGCAAACTCAGGGTTGTGGGGATTAATCGCCGAACGAATAGCCGCCGCATTTCAGGCCCGGTTGCAGAAGTCTGAGTGATGGGATCGAACGGAGGTTGCTGACTGTGTATTGTTCAAAGTGTGGTGCGAATCTGGCCGCAGACGCGGCTTTTTGCGGTTCCTGCGGTACTTCCGCGGGGCGACTGGCCAACCCGGCCCTACTGCAGCCCCTTCCTCCGGCATATGCTGGCGCGCCGGCGCACGTACCTTACGCGGATCCCGCGGGCCTGGTGGTGTCTCGTGGGTTTACGTTTGCGGGCTTCTGGCTTCGGGTCGTGGCCTATCTGCTCGACAGTGTGATTCTTGGCGCCAGCGCACTGGTTCTGTTTCTGCCGTTTGTGTTTTTGACCGGTTTGTCCGCCAATTTTGAAGCGATTGCGCAGAGTCATGGCCAGCCCAATGCTGCGGTGATTGGCGGATTCATCGCGATGATGCTGGTTTTCGTTCTGATCTCGATACTGATTCAGTGGCTGTATCACGCGTATTTGGAAAGCGGGGAAAAGCAGGCAACTTGGGGAAAGCAAGCGCTGGGGATCTACGTGACGGATCTGATGGGGAATCGCGTCACCTTCGGGCGTGCATCTGGCCGTTTTTTTGCCAAAATTGTCACCGGCATGATTCCGCTGGGTATTGGCTACATCATGGCGGGCTTCACCGAGCGGAAACAGGCGCTCCACGACATGATCGCCGCTACCTTGGTCCTTCGCCGGTAACCCGAGCTTTCGATGCACGATGTTTGACGTGGTCCGCAGACCCGCTCCGGTACTAGGAGAACCAGTTGACCGAACCGCTGTGAATCTTTCGAGTTTTCACCCCGCTTTCTTGACTTACCCCGCGTCTGCCCAAATAATGGATAGGCATGAGCGTACGCGCCGGAGGCGCCGCAGACATGTTCCTCGACGTCAAGGATCTTGCCGTCCGCAAGGTGCAGATCCGGAAGGCCTACGCTCCGGGCAGCATTGATTACGGCATCAGCGAAGTGAAACAATCGGGACCTCTGGAGGTGAATGCCACCGCCGAGCTCCTGGAAGGCCAGATTCGCATCGTGGGCCAGCTGGAGACCAAGATTGAAATGGTCTGCGCGCGGTGCCTTGAACCTGTAATCGAGGAAGTTCATAAGGATTTTGATCTCTTCTATCAGCCGCTTCGCAAGGGCACCAAGCCCGAGGAAGAGCGACTGAAAGATGACGACACGGAGATTGGTTTTTTTGAAGGAGAAGGCCTGTTCCTCGCGGATGTTCTGAAGGAACAGGTGCTGCTGTCACTGCCGATGAAGGTTATTTGCCAGAGCGATTGCCGCGGTTTGTGCCCCACGTGTGGCGCGAATCTGAATCACGAAGAGTGCCGGTGCGAAACCCACGCCACGGACCCGCGTCTGGCTCCCCTCGCGCGTTTAAAGCAGGACTGGCTCAAGAAACAATAGATTTCCGGGCGGAAAGCCCATAGAATCCGACCTTGTTCGGAGTGGCGCAGTGTGTTGCCGCGAGCAAGGCGAGAACCAGGAGTGATGTAATGCCTAATCCAAAACGTCGACATTCCAAGGCACGCAAGAACAAGCGTCGCGCCCACGACCACTTGTTCGCGCCCGCGATGGCCAAGTGTCCGAATTGCCACGAAATGAAGCAGCCCCACCGGGCTTGTCCTCATTGCGGCTATTACAAAGGCCGGCCAGTCCACGACACGAAGTAACGGATGAAGTTTCTTGCCAGGCCCCGGATGGGAGTAACGTTTCGTGTGTCCCTCTGTCCCGAGCCTGCTGGAGCCGCTGGAAGATAATCCCATGATCACAATTGCAGTAGATGCCATGGGGGGAGACCACGCACCCCGTCCGGAGGTGGAGGGGAGTGTTCGCGCCGCTGAAGAATACGGCGTGCGCATTCTGCTTGTGGGTCAGCCCCAGGTGATCCGCGGTACGTTGGCGAGTTTCAACAAGGCTTCGCTGCCCATTGAAATCGTCCCGGCCAGCGAAGTGATCACCATGGAAGATCATCCGGCGCAGGCCTTTCGGCGCAAGAAAGATAGCTCCGTGCACGTCGCGGCGCGGCTGGTTAAAGAAGGCAAGGCGGATGGCATGGTCACCGCCGGAAATACTGGCGCGGCGATGACCACGGCAAAGTTCATCCTGGGCACGCTGGAATCCGTGGACCGCGTGGCATTGGCCGCTCCGTTCCCGAATGCCAAGGGCGGTGTATCGGTCCTGCTGGACGTCGGCGCCAACGTGGATTCAAAGCCCGAGCATCTCTTGCAATTTGGCGTGATGGGCGAGATCTATTACCGCCTGACCTTCGGCAGCCGCAAGCCACGTGTCGGCTTGCTTTCCGTCGGAGAAGAAGAGATCAAGGGTAATGAATTGACGCGCTCCGTATATGAGCGTTTCAAGGCACTGCCCGTAGATTTCGTGGGGAACGTCGAGGGGAACGATTTGTTCTCCGGCAAAGTGGACGTGATTGTTTGCGACGGTTTCGTGGGCAACATTGCGTTGAAAATTTGCGAGGCGCTGGCAATGGAGATCGTCAAGTATCTGCGCAAGACCTACAAGAGTTCGCTATCTTCCAAGCTGGGCTATCTGTTTTCCAAGGGAGCACTGAAGGGCATCAAGCGCACGATGGATTATTCGGAGTATGGCGGCGCACCGCTGCTGGGCGTCCGCGGCGTCTGCGTCATCGGCCATGGCCGCTCCAACGCCAACGCCGTCAAGAACGCTATTCGCGTCGCCGCAGGGCTTGCGCGCGCGCAGGTGAATGAAAAAATCGAACAAGAGCTCTCCCTGACCCACGCACAAGCGTGACGTCCGGAGAGAGGAGCAATTATGGGTAAAGTGGCATTCATATTTCCGGGGCAGGCTTCGCAATACGCCGGCATGGGCAAGGAGCTGGCGGAAAAATCTCCCGCAGCGCGCGCAATCTTTGAAGAAGCCGACAAAGCGCTGGGTTTTTCCATATCGAAAATCTGCTTTGAAGGCACCGAAGACGAATTGAAGCTGACCGCCAACACGCAACCCGCCATTCTTACTGTTTCCATTGCGGCGCTCTGGGCGCTCTCTGAGAAGCGTATTGGCGCTGATTTTGTCGCCGGGCATAGCCTGGGAGAATATTCGGCCTTGGTTGCCGCCGGCACGTTGAATTTTGCCGATGCTGTAAAACTTGTACACAAGCGCGGCCGATACATGCAGGATGCGGTGCCCGCAGGGCAAGGCGCCATGGCTGCAATACTCGGGCTTTCTCCCGCGGTGGTTGCGGATGCTTGCAAGCGGGCAGCCGAGGGCGGCGTTTGCACGGCCGCCAATCTGAATTCGCCGGACCAGACGGTTATTTCGGGCGACGCTGCCGCGGTCAAGCGCGCGGTGGAAATCGCCTCGCAATCCGGAGCCAAGCGTGCGGTTATGCTGCCGGTTTCCGCCCCGTTCCACTCCGCGCTGATGATGCCCGCGCAGGAAAAACTGGAAAAAGATTTGCGCGCCGTGAAATTTGCCGATCCTCACGTTCCGGTGGTCACCAACGTGGATGCGGATACGATCAAAAAGGGCGACGAAGCCCGCGAAGCCCTGATCCGCCAGGTTTCCATGCCCGTACGCTGGGAAGAGTCCATGCGGTTGCTGCTCGACGAAGGTGTCACAACATTTATCGAAGTCGGCCCCGGCCGCGTGCTCACCGGCATCATGCGCCAGATCGAACGTTCGGTGACCACACTGAATGTCGAAGACGAAAAAAGTTTGCAGGCCACAGTGGATCGCATCACCGCCGCAAAATCCGACGCAGCGTAAGGGTTAAAAGCGAATGTTTAATTTGAAAGACAAAATTGCCGTGGTTACGGGCGCGTCACAGGGCATCGGGCGCGACACGGCGCTCGCGCTTGCCGAAGCCGGCGCCAAAGTGGCCGTGGCTGCTCGTAATGAAGAGAAACTCGCGGAACTCGTCCAGGAGATTTCGGCAAAAGGCGGCGAAGCGTTCGCAGTGAAAATGGACGTTGCCGACGGCGAGCAAATTAAGGCCGGCTTCAAGACGATTGTCGAGAAATTCGGGAAGATCGACATCCTGGTGAACAACGCGGCCATCACGCGCGACGGCCTGGCCATGCGCATGAAGCCCGATGATTGGGACGCTGTCTTGCGCACCAATCTGACGGGAGCGCACATTTGCATTCAGCAGGTATTGCCGCCGATGATGAAGGCCCGCGCGGGCCGCATTATCAATATTTCCTCCGTGGTCGCTGAAAGCGGCAACGCCGGCCAGGCCAACTACGTTGCGTCGAAGGCCGGGCTGATCGGTCTCACCAAGGCCATCGCCATCGAAATCGCCTCGCGTAACATTACTGTGAACGCGATCGCGCCGGGCTTCATCGAGACGCCCATGACCGCCGTGCTTCCCGACAAGGTGAAGGAAGAACTTAAGGTGCGCATTCCGTTGGGCCGTCTCGGCTCTGGCCGGGATATCGCCGCGGCGATCGTATTCCTCGCCAGCGACGAAGCCGCCTACATCACCGGCCATGTCCTCGACGTCAACGGCGGCATGTATTTGGCTTAGGGAGAATAGGGTTTAGCTTACGACTGAAGGCTAATGGCTTATAGCCCTCACGAAGTTGACCTTGATGCGCAGCCTAAGTAGACTGACAAGGTTACCTAGGGCAGCCTGAACGAGCTTGTACGCCGGCCACGGCCGGACATAGGTGCAGGGTAGTACGACACACAAATAAGCGACCCAGTTCGCGGAGGAATGTGTATGGCCAGCGTGGAAGAACGCGTAAAGCAGATTATCGTCGAGCAGCTCGGTGTGGATGAAGCCGAAGTTACCCCCACGGCGTCCTTTGTGGACGATCTGGGCGCGGACTCCCTCGATCAGGTGGAATTGGTGATGGCGTTTGAAGAAGCGTTTGGCATTGAAGTCCCCGACGAAGACGCCGAGAAGATGACCACCGTCAAGGATGCCATCGAGTACATCGACAAGCATTCCAAAGGCAAGTAGGCCGCACATAAATTCCCGAATGAAGGAGCACGTGAGTTGACTCGCCGGGTTGTCGTTACGGGAGTTGGATTGGTCTGCGCGCTGGGTATCGGCACGGAGGAAAGCTGGAAGAACCTCGTGGCCGGTAAGAGCGGCGTGGGCATGATCACCCATTTTGATACAGCTGATTTCGACTGCAAGATTGCGGGCGAAGTGAAAGAATTTTGATCCCTTTCTGTGGATCGAGAAAAAAGAACTCAAGAAGATGGGGCGGTTCATCCAGATTGCCCTGGCAGGCGCGGATTTTGCCGTGAAGATGGCCAACTGGAAGCCGGAAGATTCGGACCTTGATGAAGTCGGCGTTTACGTTGCATCCGGTATCGGCGGATTCGACATCATCGAGCGCGAGCACATCAAGCTCATGCAGGGCGGGCCTGGAAAGATTTCTCCCTTCTTTATTCCGTCGGCGATCGTGAATCTTGCTTCCGGACACATCTCGATTCGTTACGGCGCGCGCGGGCCCAATTCCGCCACGGCCACGGCCTGCTCTGCTTCAGCGCATGCCATCGGAGATTCTTTCAAAATTATTGAACGCGGCGCCGCCGAAATGATGATCTGCGGCGGCACGGAAGCCACCATCACACCGATGGGCATCGGCGGCTTCGCCTCCATGCGCGCGCTTTCGACGCGGAATGACGCGCCGGAAAAAGCCAGCCGCCCGTTTGACGCGGATCGCGACGGGTTTGTAGTTGGCGAGGGCACCGGCATTTTGATTCTGGAATCCCTTGAGCACGCACAGAAGCGCAATGCACCCATCCTTGCCGAAATTGTCGGCTACGGCATGAGCGGCGATGCTTATCACATTACGCAGCCCGCCGAAAATGGCGACGGCGCATTCCGCGTGATGCGCGCGGCGATCAAAGACGCAAAAATCTCTGCCGACGACATCGGTTATGTGAACGCTCACGGCACCTCAACGCCGCTTGGCGATGCCATCGAGACCACTGCCATGAAGCGTTTGTTTGGCGAGCGCGCGATCAGCAAGAAGCTTCCGGTCAGCTCCACAAAATCCATGACCGGACATTTGCTTGGGGGCGCAGGTGGACTGGAAGCCGGCATCAGCGTGCTGGCGCTGCGCGATCAGGTTCTGCCGCCGACCATCAACCAGGAACATCCCGATCCGGCTTGCGATCTGGACTACGTGCCCAACGTGGCCCGCAAAGCTACCGTGGACTACGCGCTTTCCAACTCCTTCGGATTCGGCGGCACCAATGCCGCCCTGATTTTCAAGCGCTGGACCGGGAAGTAAAGCGCTCCATCCTGCCTTCGTACTCCGGATTCATTGCTCGTCATCCTGAGCGAAGCGAAGGATCTCAACTTCAGCACGGCCGCGCGCCCGGAAACGTGCGCTATTCGCGGTGAAAGGTACTGCATGAACATCCTCGTCTGCATCAAGCAGGTTCCCGCCAAAGACGCCCCGCTGGCCATTGCCGGAAACTGGATCAAGGAATCAGATATCGGCTTCGAAATGAATGAACCGGATTCCTACGCGCTGGAAGAAGCGCTGCGCCTGAAGGAAAAGCACGGCGGAGAAGTCATCGCGCTTTCTCTCGGCCCGGAGCGTGTGAAGCAAACTATCAAGGAAGCCCTTGCGAAGGGCGCTGACCGCGGCATCCACATCGCCGACGATAATTTTGCGCAACTCGATCCCCTCGGCACCGCGAAAGTGCTTGCAGCGGCAATCGCCAAAGAAAAAGTGGACCTGGTCCTCACCGGCCTGCAGAGCGACGATCATGGTTTCGGACAGACCGGCGTGCTGCTAGCCGCGCTGCTGAACCTGCCGCATGCCACGATCATCATGCAGATTGACGTGCTGGACGGAAAAATGAAGCTGAAGCGTGAGTTGGAGGCCGGGTGGTTCCAGTGGATCGAATGCCCGCTGCCTGCTGTCCTCTCCATCCAGTCCGGTATCAACAAGGTCCGCTACGCCACGCTGAAGGGCATCATGGCCGCCAAGAAAAAGGAAATTGCCGCGCATACGCGTGAATCGCTGGGCGTCACCGTCGAGCCCACGCAAACCATCGAAAAGATCTACGTACCCACAAAAACCAAGAAAACCGAATTCATCACTGGCACGCCCAAAGAGGTCGCTGCGAAACTTGTCGAAAAACTTCGATTTGAAGCGCGGGTGATCTGAACATGAAAATTCTCGTGGTCACCGAACAGCGCCAGGGCAAGTGGAACAATGCAAGCTTCGAAACCCTGACCGCCGCCCAGCAAATCGCTGCAACTGCCAACGGCACGATCAGCGCCGCGGTGATCGGGAAGGGTGTCAGCAGCCTTGCCGATGAATTAGCGGGGAAAAACGTCGCGGAAGTTCTTTTGATTGAGCACGACCTGCTCGACGCTTACACGCCGGACGGTTACAGCTCTGCACTCAGGCAAATCATCGAATCCGTAAAGCCCGATCTTGTGCTTTTCCCCCACACCTATCAGGTGCGCGACTTTGCCCCCAAACTTGCAGCCATGCTGGGAAAAGGGATGGTTGGTGATTGCATCGGCTTTCGCAGTGAAGGCGGCAAGCTGATTTTCGTGCGCCAGATGTTCCAGGGCAAAACGGCGGCCGATGTGACCTTCACCGCCGTTGCGCCGTGGTTCGTTTCCTTCCAGTCTGGCTCCTTTCGCGCCGATCAACTCGCTGCGCATCCTGGTGGTAAGGCTCCCGTCAATTCCGTGTCCGTAAATCTCAACGCTGCGGACATCCGCACAAAACCGCTCGAACTTTTCAAGGAAGCGAAATCCGCGGTGGACCTAACGCAGGCGCCGCTGATTGTCTCCATCGGCCGCGGCATCAAAGCCCCCGAAAATATTGCGCAAGCGGAAGCCCTCGCCAAAGCGATGGGTGCGGAAATCGCCGCGTCTCGCCCGATTTGCGACGAAGGCTGGCTCCCCATGGAGCGGCAGATCGGCAGTTCCGGCCAGACTGTTGCGCCGAAACTTTATCTTGCACTTGGCATCAGCGGCGCGATTCAGCACGTTGTCGGTATGAAGGGCGCGCGCACCATCGTTGCCGTCAACAAAGATCAGAACGCGCCCATTTTCGAGATCGCAGATTATGGCGTCGTGGCTGACATCTTCGAAATCATGCCCGCCCTGACTGAAGAACTCCAGAAAACCAAGGCATAATCCCTAGCGCCGCTGTCTCGGCGGCAAGCTTGACGGCAGGATGCCGGCGCTACCGCTAAAGAACACTTTTCACCAAACATGCGTTTGGTAAAATGAACTCATGAGCATCCAACGGGAACAACTCGAAGCGGATGTATTGATCGTTGGCGCAGGGCCCGCCGGACTGAGCTGCGCGCTGCATCTTGCCAATCTGATCAAGCAGCACAACGCCAGCGGTGCCAAACCCCCGCTCTCTGCCGAAAATATTTATGTGCTCGAAAAAGGCCGCGAGATTGGCGCCCACCAGCTTTCCGGCGCGATCATGAATCCCAAGGCGCTCGCCGAACTCGTTTCCGGCTTTGAAAAATCGGCGCCGCTCGATACGCCGGTCACCGATTCCGCCGCGCTCCTTTTCACCGAAAAGCATTCCTATCGCGCGCCCATCACTCCACCGCCTTTCAATAACGCCGGCAACTACGTGATCTCCCTCAATAAACTGGTGAAATGGCTCGGCGGCCTGGTGGAATCGGCCGGCGTGAACCTGTTCAAGGAATTTGGCGGGGCGGAATTAATCTACGAAGGCGATGGCATCGCCGGGGTCATCACGGAAGATAAGGGCCTCGACAAAAACGGTAAGCCCAAGGACAACTACACGCCCGGCTACGAACTCCGCGCCAAAGTAACAGTCCTTGCCGAGGGCACTCGCGGCTCGCTCACAAAGCAACTCGTCGCCGGGAAGCATCTCGACAACATCAATCCACAAAGCTACGGCCTCGGCATAAAAGAACTCTGGGACGTGCAACCCGGCAAAATTCAACCCGGCTATGTGGCGCACACGCTCGGCTGGCCGCTCTCTTCCAAAATGTACGGCGGCGGCTGGATCTATGGCCTCAGCAACAATCGAGTTTCGATCGGCCTGGTGATCGCGCTTGAATACGAAAATCCGCGTTTCGATCCCCATGCCGCATTTCAGACTTGGAAAACGCATCCCTTCGTGCGCAACATTCTGGAAGGTGGGAAGCTCGTTCGCTACGGCGCAAAATCGCTCCCCTATGGCGGCTGGTATGCCATGCCCCGCAATTACCTTGATGGCGGCCTTATAGTCGGTGACGCCGGCAGCTTTCTGGATTCGCAGCGTCTGAAGGGCGTACACCTGGCGATCAAGAGCGGCATGCTCGCGGCGGAAACGATTTTCGAAGCGCTCAAAATCGGTGATTATTCAGCTAAAACGCTGCAAGTGTACAAAGAAAAGATCGATCGCAGCTATATCAAGCAGGAACTCTGGAAGGTTCGCAATTTCCATCAATCGTTCCACAACGGGTTGCTCGATGGTTTTTTCTATACAGGCTTGCAGGAAATCACTGGCGGCGCTGGCCTGATTGATCCCATGACGGCCCACGCTGGTCACGAAGCCTATCGCCCAATATTTGGCCGCCCAGCGCCCGAAAGATTCAAGGGTGATGGCAAGCTCACATTCGATCGCCTGACGGACGTCTACCATTCCGGCACGCGCCACGAGGAAGATCAGCCATGCCACCTGAAAGTGCAGGACCTCGGTATCTGCGCGACGCGCTGCGTGGAAGAGTTCGGCAATCCCTGTCAGTATTTTTGTCCGGCGGCGGTTTATGAAATGGTGAAAGAGGGAACTGCGCAGAAGCTGAAGATCAACGCCGCAAACTGTGTCCACTGCAAAACCTGCGACATCGCCGACCCCTACCAGATCATTGACTGGGTCGTCCCCGAAGGCGGTGGCGGCCCGAACTACGAAGGTATGTAAATCGCCGCGACTGCCGCCTTCAAAAGAGTCTTCAGTTCGGCTTCAATCCGTAAACCGTCAACTGGCTGCCGTTCCCGATGTACACTTTTCCGTTTGCCACCGTCGGCACCGTAAATTTCACGTAGCTTCCTGCAGCATCATTGCCGGATTGCGAACTGTTCCACAATTCCGTGTTCAAGTTCGTCGCGTCATACGCGTGCAGCTTCGCCGGCGAAGTGTTTTCGATCGCCCAAACGATCCCACTACTCGCGCCTTGCGAGGAGATAGAAGGCGTCGACCCCGGCCAGCCAAAAGAAGCGGGAGTCTGTGAAGTTTGGCTGCCAAACGGTTTGGAGATGTTATTCAGCGGGAAGGCACGGATCGGCGAGCCGGCAGTCCCTACGTAGAGCGATGACTGCCAGAATGCGGAGGTCGAAAAGATACTGCCTCCTGGCTGAAAGTGTTGTACTGCGTTGGCATCGCCGAACTGTCCCATGTTATTCCGGTTCACTACGTAAAGCGCGCCGTCTTTACCTCCGCCGACGGCAAGATTGGGCGTTGAGCCGCCAGTCGAGTCCACCAGGATCGCCGCGCCGCCAGAGCCAAAATCCTGGTCGCCACTCTGATCACTCTGCTGATCCGACGGCGTGAAATAATCCAACAAAGACAAGCTCCCGGAAAGCTTGATGAAGCTGTCGCCATACTGGGAATTGGCCACGTTGAAATCTCCATTGCCCGTAATCATGAAGAGATTTCCACTGCCGTCCACCGCCGGTGCGGCTCCTGCCATCCAGATTCCGCCATCGCTTCCATTGGGCGTGGCATTGAAGGTGGCCAATTGGGCCAGCGAGGTTTTGTCGTACTGGTAGACGTATCCGTGGTACGGCCCCTGGTCTCCGTGCGACGCCCAGGTGACATAGACGCTGTTTCCTGAAAGGACCAGCCCCGGTCGTTGATTCTCGATCAATGCGAAGGTTCCAGTGCCTCCCGTCGCAATGGTCACCGGGGAGTTCGTTTTTTCGGACAGATCCGTAAGGCTCAACGCATGCAGCCGCTGGAAATAGTTCTTGGTGCCGGTGACTTTTGATTTGGAGACCACGTACAACGTATTGGTTGCAGGATCAATCACAGGCGTTCCCACGATTCCGATGTCGGGAGAGATATCCGTGGTGTTTACGTCGGCAGTCGACAGCCAGGTTTCATTCGAGCCAAGCAGGCTTGCAATTTTTATAGTCACACACGGCGAAGCATCCGCGTCGAAGGCGTAAACCGTGTCGTGCTGCGTTTCCACGTAGACGACATTGCGTTTTACTCCACTGATGCCAAGATTCGCCACCCACAACGGTTGGGCGTAAGCCGCCGCATCAATCGTGCACGTGAATAGCCTTCCGAATGTCGCCGTCGCGACTACTGCCGGTGTCAGCGCGTATTCCTGTGTATTGCTACCATCACGGTTCAGGTTATTGTGCCAGGTGTAGACGCCGGCAAGATCCGTCACACCGATCGTGATGGACGCACTCACCGTGACATCGGTAGCGCTGGTTGCGGTGATTGTGTAAACCCCCGCGCTCGCTGGCGCCGTGTAGGTTACTCCCACTCCAGTCAGACTGGAGCCAGCAGAAAAGGTTCCGCACGCCGATCCAGAGCAACTGGAGCCCGCAGCTGTCCAGGTCACACCCGCCGCGTCATTCGTGGTCGCGGTCACGGTCACCGTCTGCGTCACAGTTAGGCCGGCGCGTTTGGGAGAAATGGAAACGGTGTAGTTGCCGCCGGTGCCGATCGTCAGCGTAAGGTTCACGGTCTTGCTCTGCTGCGGAGCGCCTGAATCCTGCACCTGAAACGTCAACGGCGTGTTCGCGATAGACACAGTGGGTGTGCCGGAGACGACACCTGTCGCCGCATTTAGCGATAAACCAGTGGGCAGAGTTCCGCTGGTCAAGCTCCAGGTGTATGGAGTGGTTCCGCCTGTCGCAGCCAGCGTTGTGCTGTACGCCACATTGATCTGTCCGCTGGGCAGAGAATTCGTGGTGATCGCCAATGTGGCCGGTGCGATCGTAAGTGTCAGACTGACGGTCTTCGTTTGCTTCGGGCTTTCGGAGTCTTGCACCTGGAACGTGAGCGGTGTGTTGGTGACAGTAGCGGTGGGCGTGCCCGTGATCGTACCGGTGGACGCGTTTAAACTTAAGCCTGCTGGAAGTGTTCCGCTCGTGATGGACCATGCATATGGAGTGGTGCCTCCGCTGGCGGCCAAAGACGTGCTGTAAGCGACTCCCACTTGGCCGCTTGGCAGAGAAGAAGTGATGATCGCAAGCGTTGCGGGAGCAATGGTCAGTGTCAGGTTTGCGGTCTTGGTCTGTTTGGGAGTACCAGAATCCTGCGCCTGGAATGTGACTGCCTTGCTGGTGACAGCCGCGGTAGGTGTGCCCGTAATCGCTCCGGTCGAGGCGTTCAGGTTTAAACCTGCGGGGAGCGAGCCACTGGTGATTGACCAGCTATATGGAGTGGTGCCGCCGCTCGCAGCCAGCGTTGTGCTGTAAGCGACTCCCACTTGGCCGCTAGGCAGCGAGGAAGTAGTGATAGCAAGCGTTGCGGGGGCAATGGTCAGCGTCAGGTTTGTGGTCTTGGTTTGTTTGGGAGTACCAGAATCTTGTGCTTGGAAAGTGAGTGGCGTGCTGCTTACCGCCGCGGTGGGCGTGCCGCTGATTACGCCGCTTGAACCGTTGAGAGAGAGACCCGCCGGGAGAGTGCCGCTGGTGATGGACCAGGTAAACGGCGCGGTGCCTCCACTGGCCGCAAGTGTCGCGTTGTACGCGACATTGACCTGCCCATTCGGGAGGGAACTCGTTGTAATAGTCAAAGTGACAGGGGCAATCGTTAGTGTCAGGTTGGCGGTTTTCGTTTGTGTCGGACTTCCGGTATCCTGCACCTGAATGGTGAGCGGGGTGCCAGCAGTGGCCGTGGTTGGCGTGCCCGTGATCGCGCCAGTGGAGGCGTTCAGGATCAATCCTGCGGGAAGCGTTCCGCTGGTGATGGACCAAGTGAATGGTTTGGTCCCTCCGCTGGCGGACAGTGTGGTGGCGTATGTCACTCCCACTTGGCCAGTGGGCAGCGAACTGGTCGTGATCGCCAGCGTTGCGGGAACAATTGTAATCGACAGGGTTTGCGGCGCGCTCTGAGCCGGCGAGCCACTGTCTGTAACCTTGAAAGCCACCAGGGAATTGGTTACCGCCGCGGTCGGCGTTCCAGCAATTGCGCCGGTTGTGGCATTCAGAGAAAGACCCGCCGGAAGACTGCCGCTCGTGATCGACCAATGATAGGGAGGAGTTCCCCCACTAGCAGCCACTGTCGCGCTGTATGCCACGCCCACTTGCCCGCCGGGGAGGGAAGTCGTATCGATTGCAAGTCCCGCTGGGAGAACTGTCAGTGTCAAGCTGACGGACTTGCTCTGCTGCGGCGTGCCGGAGTCTTTTGCTTGAACCGTCAGCGGCGTGTTCGCTACAGAAACTGTCGGCGTGCCGGAGACAACACCGGTCGCTGCATTTAGTGTCAGCCCGGCGGGCAGGGTGCCGCTAGTCAGGCTCCAGGTGTACGGCGTTGTTCCGCCAGAAGCTGCGATTGTGGTGGTGTACGCCACATTAATCTGCCCATTGGGAAGCGAAGAGGTTGTAATCGCCAGCGTCGCTGGCGCGATCGTCAACGTTAGGTCGACGGTCTTCGTCTGTTTGGGAGTTTCGGAGTCCTGCACCTGAAACGTAAGGGGTGCGTTACTGAAGGCTGCGGTTGGAGTCCCGGTGATGGCGCCCGTGGACGGATTCAGAGAGAGGCCCGCGGGAAGCGTGCCGCTGGTGATGGACCATGCGAACGGAGTGGTGCCTCCGCTGGCAGCTAGAGTGGCGTGATAAGCGATGCCAAGCTGACCGTTGGGTAGCGAGGAAGTGGTGATGGCAAGCGTTGCGGGGACAATGCTAAGTGTCAAGGTCTGGGGGTCGCTTTGCGCGGGCGAACCACTATCCGTCACTTTGAAAGTCAGCGAAGAATTCGCGACTGGCGCTGTGGGAGTTCCAGTGATCGCACCGGTCGAAGCATTCAGGCTTAAGCCAGTGGGCAGAGTTCCGCTGGAGATGGACCAATGATACGGAGGCGTTCCCCCGCTAGCAGCTAGTGTGGTGCTATAAGCCACGTTCACCTGGCCATTGGGCAGCGAAGTGGTGCTGATCGCGGGTGGGGGCGGAAGAACGGTCAGCGTCAGGTTTGCGGTTTTCGTTTGTTGCGTGCTGGAAGAATCTTGCACCTGAAATGTCAGCGGCGTGCTGCTGACCGCCGCCGCTGGTGTGCCTGTAATCGCGCCAGTTGCGCCGTTCAGAGAGAGGCCTGCGGGAAGCGTTCCGCTGGTGACCGACCAGGTATAAGGACTCGTGCCGCCGTTCGCTGACAACTTTGCGCTGTAAACGATGCCAACCTGTCCGTTCGCCAGACTGGTTGAGGTAATCGCCAAACTTGCGGGCGCCACCGTCAGCGCCAGATTTACTGGCTGTCTCTGCGAGGGATTCCCGGAATCCGAGACTTGAAAAGTCAGCGCTGCCGCGCTCGTCGCAGCGGACGGAGTGCCGGCGATCGCGCCCGTCGCAGGGTTTAGCATTAGACCAGCGGGCAGAGTTCCGCTCATCAGGGACCAGGAATAAGGAACTTTGCCGCCCTTCGCCATCAGCATGGCGCTGTAGGCAGTACCTACCTGCCCGTTTGGCAGAGTCGTCGTCGTGACCGCCAGTGGGGCGGGGTCGCTCCCTCCGCCTCCGGAACTCTGAAGGGACGCGCAACCGCTCAGGAAAATGGAGCCAATCAAAAGAATTAATGCAAAGACAGGGGTGCAGCCTGTGTGGCGAAGGGTCCGGGCTCGCATGAATTCGAGACTCTCCTGAAGGAATGGAGTAGGGCGACTTTCGTTTGCTAGTTCGAGGACGGGGCTAGGCGCTCCATAATATTTAACATTGAATCGCAAATCCACAAAATGGTACGTCAAGCCAGTTTAGATAGTTGGACACGTGGCCAGTCGGGAAGGGGGATTTTCGAGGCAAAAGTCAGGTGGCGGGTGACCAGATGTGCAGGATATACGTCTTGACCCGGTTCCAGGTGGATTCTTCTGCCGGCTTTTGGGGAGCGACTTGTGGCTTCGCGACCGGGGTCACAGGATTCGCCCGCGCCTCCACGGGATCTCCCTCAACGCGCCCTTGATAGATCAGTGTAGGCCGCACTCGCACACGCCTTACGAGTATCACCAGATTCGGATCGTAATCGGCCTGCACCTTCGCTTTCGCATCGTATTGCAATGGTGGCATGAAGATCTGGTAGACCGGTTCTTCCGGTTGCGCGGTCTGCGCCACGCTCGTGGGTTGCACGGATTTTTTTGGTTCGAGGGCTCGCCTCTTGATTTCGTCCGCCGAGGCTGGTTGGCTTATCTCTGTCGCAGGCGTCATCGGCTGCAGATTCGTCTGCATTTCACAAGTGCACTGCCCGGTCGTAGTCCGCAAGCTGTCGATCTGACCGTTCGTCAAGGTGATGTCGCCAGTTTGCGGCACAATCACGCTCTGCCCTGTCAGTTGCTGCTCCACGCGAATTGCGCCGCGATTGGCCCGGATGCACATCGCTCCGGAGCCCGCCACTCCCACGAGTAGATCCTCGATTCCATTTCCGATCGATATCGGATGCGCCTGAATTTGCGCGGTGTAAACGTCCAGCGAAACTTCGCTTCCGATCTGCGCGTGGATCGTTCCCGAATCCAGCGCCAGCGTGATTGCCCCGCCCTTCTTCAAAACTGAAAAATGCGCTGGCCCGCAAATCAGGATGTACCCGCCTTCCACCAGATCCACGCGCGCTTGTCCGGCTTTCACGTGCACATCGCTCCCGCTTCGCAAAATGGTTCGCACCTGGCCGTGTACGACGTCCACGGACATCGGGCCCTCCACCGAAATTGCCTCCCCTTCGATTGCGCCGATGGCATCCGCGGCTGGATTGTCGGCCCGCGCCGCATTGGCCAGAAATATGCCCGCGCACACGGTGCCGCACAGCAGAAATTTGGCTATTCTGCTCAAGATTTCGCTCTTGGTGCTGCTGGTCACCAGGGTGGCTTTCCGTCCGGACGGGGGCACTCGGACTCTCTATATACTATAGGAAGATGGAAACTCCGGATATTCAAGGACCCGAAACCGAGCCGCCCGTCAGCTCTCACTATGACACGCGGCTGCCCAGGCTGCCGTGGAGTCGCCGAATCCAAATTCCCGTTCTGGCGGCAGTGGTATATAGCGTAATCCGGTTGCTCGGCCCAACGTTACGCTTTGAAGTGCTAGGCCGCGCGTCAATTGACGCGTTCTGGGCCAGGAAGCAGCCGTGCATCTGGGCGTTCTGGCACCGCGTGATCCTGCCGATCGCTTGGTTCGGCCGCAATCGCGGGATTGTGGTGATGAACACCACGGCATTCGACGGGCAATGGACGCGCAAGGTCATTGAGCGGCTGGGATTCGGCACTGCGCAAGGCAGTTCTTCTCGCGGTGGCTTGCGCGGGTTGCAGGTAATGGCCCAGCGCATCCGTGAAGGGCTGGATTGTGCGTTCACGATCGATGGACCGCGCGGTCCGCGTTATGTCGCCAAAGTCGGGCCCGTGCTCCTGGCGCGCATGACCGGAGCGCCGATTGTGGTCTTCCACATCGGGGTGAATCGCGGCAAAACTATTCAGAAGACCTGGGACCATTTTCTGCTGCCGGGACTCTTTGCGCACGCCATTCTGATCGGCGGTAGACCGATTTTTGTCCCGCAGGATGCTGACCCGGAGATGATCAAGCTTAAACATGCGGAGATGCAGAAGGAACTGGAGCGTGTGCGTGACATCGCGGAAGGATGGTTTTCGCTTAGCGAAGAGGAACGAACTCATTACCGTGCCGAAATTGGGCCGTGAAACTGCTCGCCTGTGCGCCACTTCTGGCCGCAATCCAGCTTTGACTGAAATTTGTTAGTTTCCGTCGCGCTCGCCTAGCTTCACCGGGATATCGAGTTTTTTGGCCCCGCGATAGACGGTAACGGTAACTGTGTCCCCAGGGCGCTTGCGATTCAGCAGCACGTTCATATCGAACTGGTTCGCCACCTTTTGGCCGTCGATGCCGATGATCACGTCTCCGCCGATCATCAGGCTGCGCATGCCGGATTGTACTTTTCGGTCGCCTCCGTGAAGGCCAGCCGCCGCTGCCGGTCCGCCGCGCGTGGCCTGTTCGACGAGTAAACCTTCCTGCACAGGCAAATCCAGCGCCTCGGAAAGCCACGAGGTCAGTTCCAAAGTGCTGACGCCCAGATAAGCGCGGCGTACCCGCCCCTCGGTGATGAGGTCGTTGGCGATGAGCTTGGCGGTGTTGATAGGAATCGCAAAGCCGATGCCCGCGGCGGTGCCGGACGGCGTATAGATCGCGGAATTGATGCCGATCACGTCTCCGTGAGTGTTGATCAGCGGGCCGCCGGAATTGCCGCGATTGATGGAAGCATCGGTTTGGATCGCGGCGTCAATGAAGGTAGTTTCGCTTGTTTGCACGGTGCGTCCGAGTGCGCTGACGACTCCGGTCGTGAGGGTGGACTGAAAACCGAAGGGATTGCCGATGGCGAGAACTTTCTGACCTACCTGCAGCGTGGAAGAGTCGCCGAGCGTCAAGGCAGCAAGTTGCTTTCCCTTGGGATCTATCTTTACCAGCGCGACGTCGTTGCGTTGATCGGCGCCCACGAATTTCGCCGGATAGCGGCTTTTGTCGTCCAAGGATCACTTCGATGGTTTGCGCGCCAGCCACCACGTGAAAATTCGTGAGAATGTAGCCGCGCGGGTCAATCAGAAATCCGGAGCCGGCTCCTTCCACCGGAATTGGGTCCATAAAGAAATTATATTCTGTGGCCTTGGTGAGAATATTGGCGACCGCGGGAGATGCTTCGCGATAGATGCGTACGTTGATGGACTCATCTTCGGTGAGGTTGCCGGGATGCTCCACGACTTTCGCCGGGGCGCCAGCCGGAGCCACCGGGGGCTCCGGGACTGGCACAGCCAGGTGGCGGGCCTCAACTTCCTTGGCCTGATGCGGGCCGTAGCGCGCTCCAACCCAATAAGCGCCGAGGACTAAAATCAGTGCGATAAGAATAGGACGTAACCGGCTCGTGCCGGATTCGTGTCTGCTTTTAATCATGGCTGAGGCTCCAAGAGATGACCTTGCCAGTATAAAGCAACCGGCTCCCATACGAAGGACATGCCAAGAGTTCGACGCGAAGGTGGGCCTAGTGGCGCTCAGGGCAAGCGGGCGCGCATTTGGAACGAAAGGGGGAGAAGATAGAGGTACAACACGACAGGATCTGGTATTGGGAAGCAGGCGCTCAGCCAGGAGGAATCATGGGTCGCGAACGACGTCGTACGCCCCGGTACATGTTTTTTGCAAGCGCCGAATTGCTAGATGAAGCGTCCGATATTCGCGTAGCCACTCGAGTGAGTGAGTTGAGCCGGTACGGCTGCTACCTGGACATGATGAATCCGTTTCCCACGAATACAAACGTGTTGCTGAAGATCTGGCGGGAAGAAAATCACGTGATTCAGACCAAGGGCCGCATCATCTATTCACAGCCGAATATGGGTGCGGGCGTGGCTTTTGTGGACATCGAAGAAAAGTACGTGCCAATGCTGGAGGAATGGCTGGCACAAGCGGCGAAGGGAACGTAATTCTTCGGGACGCGCGGGAATTCAGCGTCGGCAGTCTCCCCAAGTTTTTCAATCCAATTTTGACAATTCGAGTTTCTGCTTTGCCTTGATTCGCGATCGAGCGGGGTAGGTACTTAGACGCGCGGGAAAACGGAATAGAGGATGGCAACGTAGTGGCAGGCGCTGCCCGTCATTACCAGCAGGTGCCAGATGACGTGGTGGTACGGGATCTTCTTGCACGCATAGAAAATCACGCCAATGGAATAGGCCAGGCCGCCGAGCACAATCCATACGATGCCAGTCATCGGCACGTGCGTATGGATCTGGTGTGCCGCAATGATTCCCAGCCAGCCCATGGCGAGGTAGGCGCCAACGGACAGGATTGGAAAGCGGTCAGCGAACCACAACTTGAGGAGAATGCCTACGACGGCAAAGCTCCACACCACCGCGAAGAGCGACCAGCCCCAACTGCCGCGCAGATTGACAAGGAGAAAAGGAGTGTAGGTGCCGGCAATGAGCAGATAGATCGCGCAGTGGTCGAAGACCATCAGAATGCGTTTCGCGCGCGGGGAAGAGGCGCCGTGATAGAACGTGGAAGCAGCATAGAGGCACACCAGCGTTGCTCCGAAAATGCCGCAGCCCAGAATTTGCCAGGTGCCGCCGCGCAAGATCGCGAGGATAAGGAGAATGACGAAGCCGACGACGCTGGCAATCAAACCGCAGCCATGCGTGAGCGTGTTGGCGATTTCATCGGCGGTAATGTGGCGGGTGAGAGACCGGGTCCAGGAGAGCATAACGTGAGCTTGCGCCCGCGCGATGGGCATAGCAAGGCAATTTGCCATGAAAGTTTTAGATGAAATGTAAGGGAACGCTTAAAATCCCGGCGCGCCGGAAGATGCGGGGCGCATCTCCGGAGCATTGACCCCGAAGCGAAGATGCGCGAACCAGGACTGGCTGAGAGACATGAAGCCGGTATAGAGGTAGCCCCACACGAAAAGCAGCAGGAACGGGACCGTGGCGTAATTCTCA
Source organism: uncultured Acidobacteriota bacterium (assembly GCA_963824925.1). Lineage (GTDB taxonomy): Bacteria > Acidobacteriota > Terriglobia > Acidiferrales > UBA7541 > Acidiferrum. Next base: position 130,463 of record CAWGRE010000017.1, on the reverse strand, counting down.
TTCAGGATGGCGTAGACCACGGTGAGAGCGAAGTATAGCCCGAGAGCCACTTCGAAATACGGCATCCAGCCAGCCTTGTTCCTGTATTTTTTTGCGGCAAAAGTGCCGGTCTTGCCTTCGATTTTAAATTTGGGCGTGCGGGCGAATTCGGATTTTTTGCCGGCGATGGCTTCCAGAACCGCTTGCGCATTGCGCACGCTGATGCCAATTCCAGTGGCCATCACGAACGGCATATAGAGGAATGTGGAGAGCCAGGTTTTTGGCCGCAGCTCTTTCTGCGCGGCGAGATAAAAACTGGAAATCGAGCAGGTGGAAGCGAGAAACAGCGGCAGGTCTATCACCAACATCTGAAACCACCCCTGATAGAAGCGCACGATCATCGCGGGCAGCAGCATGGTAGAGAGCAGCACCATCAGCGGATAAGAAATATTTGCGGTGAGATGGAAAAAGGCCTCGGACTTCACGTAGAACGGCGCATTCGAACGGAAGACCTGCGGAAGGATTTTTTTGGCGGTCTGCATCAGGCCCTTGGCCCAGCGGGCTTGCTGCGCTTTGAATCCGTTCATGTCAACCGGGAGTTCGGACGCGCACTCGATCTCCGGGAGGTAGAGAAATTTCCAGCCTTTGAGCTGCGCGCGATAGGAAAGATCGGTGTCTTCGGTGAGCGTGTCGTGCTCCCAGCCTCCGGCGGCATCAATGGCGGCGCGGCGCCAGACACCGGCGGTGCCGTTGAAATTGAAAAAGGTGCCGCGGCGCGAGCGCCCGCCGTGCTCGATGACGAAATGGCCGTCGAGGAGAATGGTTTCCACGCGGGTCAGCAGGGAATAATCGCTGTTGAGATACGTCCAGCGCGTCTGCACCATGCCGATTTTTCCCTCAGTCGCAGGATCGAGAAAATAAGGAACTGTGCGGCGCAGGAAATCGGGCTGCGGGATGAAGTCCGCGTCAAAGATGGCGACGAATTCGCCGCGAGAAGTCTTCAGGCCGTTTTCCAGTGCTCCGGCCTTGTAGCCTTCGCGATTCGTGCGGTGGATGTATTCAATCGGCAGGCCCTGCGCGGCGTGGCGCTCCACGCAGGCGCGGGCGACTTCCCGGGTTTCGTCGGTGGAATCGTCCAGAACCTGAATGTCCAGAAGTTCGCGCGGGTAATCGAACTGCGCGACCGCGTCCACCAATCGCTCGATCACGTAACGCTCGTTGAAGATGGGAAGCTGTATGGTAACCTTGGGCCAGTTTTCAACCGGCGGTGGTGGCGGCGGAACATTTTTTCGATAGACGAAGTAATCGTAAAGCAGAACGTAGCGGTGTAAACCGTAGGCGGCCAGAACGAATAGCACGATGAAATAGGGAATCATCATGGCCAGGTCAAAGCTGTTGGCGTTATAGACTCCGCTGAATGTCCGGTCCGTGATTTTGTGCCAGTAATGGCCGATGCCGCCCTGGGCCACCGCCGCGAAAAGAGTTGGAGCGAAGTTCAACAAGATGCGTGCCTCTCCGAATGTCGTCCGAAACGCGAACTGAATCCCTGAAACTTGCCGGGCTGCTGGCGGCCGGGGTGGTGCTGGAAGCGTTCTACCTGCGGATGCGCAGCCTGTATTTCCTGAAAAACCACGCGATTGTGTTTATCGTATTGGCGCTGGCCGCGGGCATCGTCTATCTGATTGCGTTGTACGGATTCGAACATACACGAGCTTCGCGCGCGACATTTATTTTACTCATTTTTGCCGCCATTGTATTCCGCGCCACGCTTTGGCCCATGTTGCCAACGCTTTCCGATGATCTGCAGCGCTATCGTTGGGACGCCAAGGTGCAGGCCAACGGCTGGAATCCCTACGCCGTTGCGCCGAACGATCCGCGGCTGGCTTCCCTGCGGGATCACGAGTGGCAGATCATGCCGGGCAAGGAAGTGCCGACGATTTATCCTCCGGCCACGGAGCTCTTGTATCGCTGGGCCTGGAAGCTGTTTCCGGGGACGATCTCGTTCAAAACGCCCTTCGCGGCGGCGGATGTGCTGGTGATGCTTCTACTGGCCTGGATTTTTCGCGAGCGAGAAAGACCGCCTATTTCGCGTGGCGGTCTATGCCTGGAATCCGCTGGTGATCGTGGAATTCGCAGGCAGCGGCCACAACGATGTGCTGGCGATACTTGGAATTGTGGGCGGGCTGGCGCTGGTGAAAAAATGGCCCTCGCTGGCGAGCGTGCCGATCGCTTTGGGGGCGATGGCCAAACTCTTTCCGGGCGTGTTGCTGCCGGTTTGGATTCGCCGTGCGGGCTGGCCGGAAAAACGCGCGGCTTGGTGGGCGGTGCTGCTTGCGGGGGCGGCGTGCATGTTAGTGACATTTCCGTACTGGTCGGCGCACGAAACATTTCTCGCGAGCTTCGCCTATTACGAGGCAACTTGGAAAAACTATCACGCCAGCTTGTACACCGTAATGGACTGGTTGACCGGCGGAGGAACGCGGTTCCCCGCGCTGGTGAGCACCGCAGTCATTTGGGGCCTTGCGTTCTGGCTAGGCTGGAAACGGGCCGAGCCGGCGCGCGCCGCGTATCTACTGATTGGCACCAGCCTTATTCTATGGCCCAACGGGTATTCCTGGTACTTCACCTGGATCGTGCCGCTGCTGTGCTTTTTCCCGAACCCCGCGTGGCTCATGCTCACGGTCCTGCAATTCCTCTCCTACAACGTGCTCATTGGCTACGGCATTCTGGGCCAATTCCACTTTGATCCATTCATGCAGTGGCTCGTCTACACTCCGTTCTACGCGTTGCTGATTGGCGATTGGCTCATTCGCAGGGAATGGCTAGCCCCGATGGCCTCTGATTCATGATTTGTGACTGAGAAAGATCGTATGGCGGGGTCCGCCCTTTTTCAGCCGGCCACGGGGATGGTGCACTTGCACCTGGAAACCGCCATCCCGCAAACGCTGCTCAAATTTTCGATCGGCTTGCGCCGCCCAGACGGCCAGAATTCCCTGCGGCTTGAGTGCCGCACAGGCCTCGGCTATTCCACGCTTGTCGTAGAGTCCCGCATTGTTTGATGCCGTAAATGCGGCGGGGCCGTTGTCCACATCAAGTAACACGGCATCGAATTTATCGGAACTCGATCTGATGGTTGCCAACACATCGCCCGCAATCACCTCGACGCGCTTGTCCTTCAGCGGGTGCCCGGCCAAAGGCCCCAGCGGCCCGCGATTCCACTCAACCACCATGGGCAGCAATTCGACTACGAGAATGGTTGCAGCTTGTGGAAGCAAATCGAGCGTCGCACGCAGCGTGAACCCCATCCCGAGGCCGCCGATAAGAACTCTGGGACGCTCCAACGTCTGCATGTTTTCGCAGGCGCACGAGGCCAACGCTTCCTCTGAGCCGTGCATCCGGCTGGACATCAGAATCGCGCCATCGGCAAGGATCAGGTACTCGTCGCCGCGAAGCATCAGTTTGATTGCTGTTCCGTCGGGAGAAACCGTCTGTTCCAGCAACTCGAAAGGCTTCACGACTGCGATGTTATAGGAGAGGGCAGCCTAAGTAAAAATAGGCTGAGGCACTTTGTGGAAGGGCCTACTGCGTCTTAATTTTTTTGGGCAGAGAAGCGTTTATCTCCTGATCGGCACCTTCGGATACGCCTTTGGAAATCTCCCCGGTTGTTAACCGGCCAGGGAGGTTTGGGAGCGAAGGGGACGCACCTGTCGCAAAGAAAAGTTGATGCACTGGAACCCCCAGGGCGGCTGCCCACTTTTCAAGCGCCGCAAGAGAGGGAACCTCCTCCCCGCTCTCGACGCAGGATATAAAAAATGAGGGAAGCCCGTGCGTTCTGCAACGTCCTGCTGGGTCCATTGATTCGTTTCGCCAAGGTTGCGAAGCCGTTCACTCAGTATCATGAAATCTCCGCCGCCCAAATCGTCCGAGCTTGCGCCCGGAGCACTCTCTCCCTGTCACCGCATGTTCTTGATTGAACTTCTCCACGCGATGTGTATGTCGAACTCCATTTTTGATCTGTACATTTTGAGCCCCCGTTCCATCGCGGTGACACTAGCAGGCTGTAAATCCTACGGGTTAAATCTTCAGGAAATCCTTGGCTGGTTTTTAATCCAGGTAAGTTCTGGCGTTAGCGGTACGTGACGCGTGGTTGGTGGCGGGAATAATCTTCGAGCGGTAGGCAGGGAGCAAATACCTTAACTACACGGATCGTTACTAGTCGTAAGGATAGACTATCGTTTGTATAAGGATTGGAAATATGAATTGCGCACTGCGCTGGCCAGGCGCTCTTAGTGCCTGATGGGATTGTTGAACTGAAACTGCTTCGCCCCCCGCTAATCGGGCAAGACGGCCTCCGAAGTTATGTCGAATTGCGTTTCCGCGCCTGGGGTTTTTGGCAGGCCGGAGCGTCCGACTGGCTGCCCTCCGCCAATCCAGATCTTCACCTTGCCAACAACAATGCGATGTTTTCCCACCGGGTCGACGATCCCGAGTTCTCGATCGCGCAGCGCAAACTGCACCGTTTTTTTCTCACCAGGTGCGAGGTAAATCCTGGAAAAGCCTTTCATCGCACGCAGTGGAGCACCCTCTATGCCCGGGTGCGTCAGATAAATCTGCACCACTTCGTCACTGGCGACTGCGCCGCTGTTGGTCACATCCACGGAAACCGTCACGGTATCTGTGGCGGCAATCTTTTCGTGATCCACGCGGGCATTCCCGTACTTAAAGGATGTATAGCTCAATCCATACCCGAACGGATACAGCGGTTCCTGATCAAAGTAGCGATAGGTGCGCTTGGCCATGGAATAGTCGTCGAACGGCGGCAGTTGATCGACCGACTTATAAAATGTCACCGGTAACCGTCCGGCGGGGCTGAAGTCCCCGGCGATCGCTTCAGCCACTGCCGTGCCGCCTTCTTCGCCAGGATACCAGGCGTCCAGAATCGCCGGAAGATTCGCGTCCGCCCAATTAATCGCCAGGGCGCTGCCATTCATCAAAACAAGCACAATCGGTTTGCCGACGGCGTGTACGCGTTCCAGGAATTGCTGCTGGGGCGCAGGAAGATCGATTAGGGTACGATCGCCGCCCGCAAATCCGTCCGCGTCCACCTTCATTTCCTCGCCTTCAATTCTGGGCGAAAGTCCCATCACCATCACAACCAGGTCAGCATTGCGGGCGGCATCCACGGCCCGGCGGCTTTCCTCGTCGGGCAGGCTCCAGATGAGCCGTGCTTCAGAACTTCGAATATCCTCAAAATATTCAATCTTCAGCGCGTAGGCTTGCCCTTTCACCAGCATCACCTTTTTTGTTTCTGTGGACGCGGGATGATGAACGTTCCAATCCTCCGTTAGCAATCTACCGTCTAGCCACACGCGGTAGCCGTCCTGCCCGGTGAATCCAATCAAGTACTCCCCGCTTTCCGGTGGCATCAGATATCCAGTCCAGCGGACCGAATAATTCTTCGGCAATTCCGCGGAAATTCCCGTGTCCCCCCACCCAAAATCCACGCTCGGGTCGGTGCGTGTCATCACCGGACTGCCCTCCAGTTGCATATTCGAGAAATATTCGGCTTTCAATCCATGCGTTTCGCAAGCGGATTCAACGCAAAGTGCTGTTGCTGGAATAGGCTTGGTTACAGAGGTGACCAGACCCATCCCCTCCACAAAAACCACCTTCGATTGAGGAAATCGCTTTTGAATTCCGGCAAGGACTGTCACCGGCTTTGATGGCTCACCGTTGTAATTTCCTTCCAGTGCGTCAAGATTGTCTGCGTTCGGCCCGATCACGGCGATCGTCGCTGGAGCGCTCTTCAATGGAAGGAAATGATCTTTGTTCTTGAGCAGAACGATGGATTCACGCGCTACTCGGAGCGCGATCTGCCGGTGCGCTTCGCTGTCGTTCTCGGCCGCCGTAACTCGAGAATAAGGATTCGTGGCGGGTGGATCGAAAAGTCCAAGCCGCATCCGCGCGGTGAAAAGGCGGCGCAGCGCTTGATCCAGATCGGCCTCGGGCAGCAGCCCCTGCTGCACAGCCTTCACGATCGCTTCGCGCTCTGTGGTCATGTTCCTGCGATAATCCCCGCAAATCACGTCCATGCCGGCTTTAAACACTGCACTGATGCCTTCCTCCGGGGTCGGTGAATATTTGTGCCACTGAAAAACATCGGCCACGGCGCCGCAATCCGACACCACATAGCCGTTAAATCCCCAGTCCTTGCGCAGATGTTCCTGCAATAGAAACGTATTGGCGCAAGCCGGCTGCCCATTCAAAGAGTTGTAGGCGCACATTACGGAGTCCGCTTTTCCCTGCATCACCGCCACACGGAATGCGGGCAGGTACGTGTCTTCCATGTCGTGGCGCGAAGCCTTCACGTCAACGGTGTGGCGCGTGGACTCCGGGCCGCTGTGGACGGCGAAATGCTTCGGCGTCGCAACTGTCTTCAGATATTTCGGATCCTCCCCTTGCAAGCCCGTTACGAAAGCAAGCCCCATCCGCGCGGTCAGAAATGGATCTTCGCCGTAAGTTTCCTGGCCGCGGCCCCAGCGCGGATCCCGAAAGATATTTATGTTGGGGGACCATACCGTCAGGCCTCGATACCAGTCGGTGGAACCATCGGGATGGACAGTGGCGTAATATTTCGCGCGGAACTCCGTGCTGATCACATCGCCCACTTCATGCATCAGTGGGGCGTCAAACGTTGCCGCCATCCCGATTGCTTGTGGGAAGACGGTGGCCACTCCCGCGCGCGCAACGCCGTGAAGTCCTTCGTTCCACCAGTTGTATGCTGGCAGGCGCAAGCGGGGGATAGCTGGCGCCGTGTGTCCCACTTGTGCAGCCTTCTCTTCCAACGTCATGCTCGAAATCAGCGCATCAACCCGCTTTTCCATGGGCAGGCTCGCGTCGAGATAAGTCAGCTCGGACGTGGATGGTTGAGTTGATTGCTGCTGTGCTGAAACGGCGTGCGGCAACACTGCTGCATACACCGTCGCTGCAATCATTGCCGAACGAAATATATTTTTATTAATTCGCATAGTTCCCCGACACAGTCCGATCTCGAGTGGCTTTGCGATTTATATCACAATCGCACCCGAACGCCGGGAGCTCGTGGTAGCCGGAGCATGCCCAAGACCCTGTAATTGTCGTTGAATTCCGGCTGAAATGTTCTCGAACGGCGGGCTGGTCGGAGTATCACGCCCAGTTTGCTGCCAATTTAATAATTGCGATGCTACTGACAAGATTAGGTGTTATGCTGCGTGCAACTCGGCGGCGCGGGACATTTTATCCTCGGCTCCAATTTCCTCCGGGCACTGACCCTTCTTAGCTGCTCCGGATACATCGTACAGCCAAGCCTCAGTGGAAAAGAGCGCAACATGGCGCGTCTGTCGCACACGTTTGTTTCACAAACCGGCTTGGCATTTGGCCGATCCTTTTTTCCACTTTTCGCACTTGTGGTTATCGCGGGTACGGCGCTCTGGGGTCCTTGGGTAAGCTTGGGTGTTACAGTCATGGCGATAGCGGCCGCGCTGAGGCTGATTTGATTTCTCTCGCAGGCAATGCCCTCGCGTCTCCGCGCCGCCGGCGCTTATTCTCCCATCCACAGGACTGGCACTGCGTGATCTTCCATTTCTTCTGCATCACGGCGTACGGCTGCGCGTTCTGGCTCTACCTGCATCCCACGGTGGCCGGCATCACCGGGCCGTGGTCTCGCGTGGCATTCGTAGCTGGCTTCGGCGGCGGTGCTGGGCTGGATTTCCGGAATCGATGTCGGCGTAAACTTTCACAATCATTCCCACCGGCCAATTTTCACTTCCCGGTTCGCCAATCGGTGGTTCGGGCGCATCTGGACAATTGTGGGCGGGTGGCCCTCCTTTTTTTGGGAGTACTGCCACGTTACCGTTCATCATGCCAGATTGCTGAGCGAAGAAGATTGGACCCTGCCCAAACACACGCCTGACGGGAAATTTGAAAATTTTCAACGCTATCTCTTTACCCACTGGCCGTGGCGCCTTTCGATACATCTCTGGAAGGATTTGACCGCCCGCCGAGCGTTGCGCAATCGAGCGCTTCGAGAACTCGCCATCTTCCTTGCGCTCTGGTCCATTCCTTTCTGGATCGATCCCGTGATGGCCATCTGGCTTTGGGTGCTGCCGCATTGGGTCGCGAACGCATTCGTGATGAATTCTGGAATGTATGTGCAGCATGCAGGCTGCGTGGAGAAGACTGCCGACAACCCGGTAAGCCACTCGACCGTCTTCATCTCGAACTTTTTCAATCTGACCATGTTCAATATTGGTTTTCATTCCGAGCACCATGACCATCCCCGCGTCCACTGGTCGGAGCTTCCAGAACTCCATCTGACGCTCAAGCAGGAATTGATTGATGGCGGAGCGCATGTGGTGCCCTTCGGAAACTACCACGCGGCATTTCTGCTAGCGGGAGATGATGTGCGCCAAAAACGCTTCGCGGTGCAGGACGCAGACTACAAAAACTCCCCAAAACCTTGACCACTTGAAAACTAAGAGTTGTTAGCTCCACGGGATCTTTGCGTTCGTTGACTTGCTTCCTGCCTGCAACCTACCATGTGCTGCGCAAGCCAAGCATCGTCTCCATTGCAGGAGCCTTCCTTTGCGCAAACTAATATCCGCTGCACTGCTGAGCATCTTTGCACTTACGCTGACCACGGCCGCCCTTGGGGCGGAAAAATCCACTGCGTCGCAACTCATTGCGCTTGCTAACAGTAATAATCCCGCGCTTCGCGACGCAATCACCGCCACCTTCGATGCGAAAGACCTGAAGGAAGGGACCGCATGGATTGCGCAGGGTCCCGAGTTTTTCTTTGCCACGCAGGCAGTTTCGCAACCTATTTTGCTGATTGATGAAGCACCCGGCGTCGCGATGAAAAATCTGTCTGGGTCGGACCTGTGGTTCTCGGTTGCTCACATCGAGCCAGTTGGAAAATTGCATTCGTTCTCTTACACGATCAATGGCGCGAAGTTCGGCGGCCGGCTCGACCTTCCGGTGTTCAGCCCAGACTCCTACCAGCAAAATGGAGTTCCATCCGGCACGCTCTCCCCCAAAATCGTGCACACCAGCAAGATCTACGACGGGATGAAAAGTGAATACTGGATCTACGTTCCGGCACAATACGATCCGAAAACACCAGCCGCGCTGATGGTGTTTCAGGATGGCGAATGGTATTTGGATCGCGCCGGAAAGAACCCGGCCCTCAATGTGATTGACAATCTGATTGCGCAAAAGAAGATCCCAGTGATGATCTGCGTCTTCATCAACCCTGGCGACATTGAAGGCTCCCCAGGGACGCCAACCTACGCGCTCGTGAAGACGTATTCCGAAAAATGGAAGCGCACGATGAAGGATTCGATGCGCAGCACGCTTTACGATACCGTCAGCGATCGCTACCCACGTTTTCTACGCGACGAAATCCTTGCCGATGTTTCACTTAAGTACAACATCCGCAAAGATTCCTATAGCCGCGCCATCACGGGGCTTTCCTCCGGCGGTATCTGTTCGTTTAACGCGGCATGGCAATTGCCAGACCAGTTCAGCCGCGTGATTACCTGGATCGGCAGCTTCACCGCTATTCAGTGGAAGGAAGACGCAAATGTCCCGGACGGAGGCCAGGACTTCTCCGATAAAGTCCTGCGCGAATCCAAAAGAAATATTCGTGTTTGGCTGCAAGACGGCTCGCAAGACATCGAATCAGACCGCTACGGCAGTTGGCCGCTGGACAATCTGCGCATGGCCAACGCGCTGAAATTGAAGGACTATGACTTTCACTTCAGTTTCGGCAAAGGCACCCATAATTCCGGCCAAGGCGCGGCGGAATTTCCCGTGGAAATGATCTGGCTGTGGCGTGATTACGATCCCGCAAAAAGCATGCAAACCTACGAGATGGAGCCCAGTGAGAAATCGAAACCGCTGTTTCGGGTATCAGTTACAAATCGCGAAACCGAATAAGGTGTACATACAAACTGGGCTTAGAACTCGATAGTTATTGCGTCGAAGACCTGAACCCACCGGGCAGGCAAATTCGTCCGCAGCTAGGGAACCAAAACGATTTTGCCGTGAGCCCCAGCGGCAAGCACGTCCACATGGGCTTGCGCAGCATCTTTAAGGGGGAGTTCCTTGCCGACGATGGGGCGAAGTGTGCCGTTCTCAAGACCCGCGCCGATAGCGGCGTGGATTTCCACAGTTTCTGCTTCCGTTGCCGCCCAGAGTGTGAAGCCCCTCGCGACAGCGCGGCGCGCCATCAGGTCGCGCGGATTGATCGTGATCTCACCGCGATTGCCGATGATGATCACGCGGCCGTTGATTGCAAGCATTTTCAAATCGTTCGCCAGGTTTACATTTGCGATCATTTCCAGAATCACATCCACGCCGCGCCCACCGGTAGCTTTTATGATTTCCTCGGTGTAGCCCGCCTTACTATGGTCGAAAGCCTGCTGCGCGCCCTCTCGTCTCACCAGATCGAGCCCTTTTTGCGAGCCGGCGGTTCCGAATACGGTCATGCCCACTGCGCGCGCGAATTGAATCGCAGCGGTGCCCACGCCGCCGCTGGCACCATGAATCAGCAAAGTTTCACCCGGCCGTGCATGTGCGTGATGATGCAGTGCGGTGAATGCTGTGCCATAGGGAACCCAGACTCCCGCACCCTGCGCAAACGAAATTTTATCCGGCAGCGGGTGCGCCTGCGATTCCAGCACCAGCGCATATTCCGCGTATGCCCCGCTCACCGTTCGCGCCGTATAGACGCGCGCGCCTGGCTTCACTTTGGTTACCCCCTCGCCGACGGACTCGACAACGCCCGCGGCGTCGGACCCCGGCGTATACGGCAGCGGCGGTTTGATCGCATACGTGCCGTTGCGCATGTACGTGTCATACGGATTGACGCCCGCGCCGTGCACGCGAACCAAAGCCTGTCCCGGACCAGGCTTTGGAGTCGGAATTTCCACGAACTGCAATACTTCGGGGCCGCCGAACTGGTGCACTTGAATCGCTTTCATTGGAGTTCTCCCAAGGGCGAGTGAACTAACAAATCGTTTGATGAATTCCACAATTAACGGGCGACATCAAGATACAGGGAAACCTGCAAAAATTCTAAGTAGAAATGTGACTGTCCCACGAAACCGGATACATTTTCCCGAAATCTAGAAATGATCGTCGTGGATCAGTGCCGCCCCTGGCGCTTCCGCCTTTTCCAGGGTCTTCGCCCAGGCGGTGGTCTGCCAATTGTCCTTCTTTTTTTGTGCCGGAACCCACGGCGGCAGGGTGTGCAGGAAGCGCTCCGCAAGCGCATAAACATACGGCTCGTAGATTTTTCGGAGCTCGGCAAGTTTTTTTTCCGACTCTGGTGTGGAAATCAGCGTCGTGCCGTGCTGCGCCAGCGTTTCACGAATCATTCGCAGCGTTTCCGCCGGCAGGCGATCCTCCGGGGGCGCCACCGGCGCGGCGGAAAATACCTGGCAGAGGTCCGCGACGGCGTGGCGTGCAATCGCGAAGGTCAACTGCGCCTGGCGGGCGCAAACATCCTCCACGCCGCTGATGGTCAGCGCGCAGGCGTCGAGAATCGCGGTCAGCGCGCTGATCCAGGACTGGTTGTCGTGCTGCGATCGAAAATAAGCCAACACTGGATAGGAAAGATGGCTTTCGAGAAGTTGCGCGGACCAGCGTTCCCAGTCCTTGAGCAAGCTAAGCAGGGCTTCGTGTCCGCGAGGATAGGAATGGCGCAACAGAAGTTCACCCGCCGTTGGAGGCGTGCCGGCCCGCGCGTCCAGCAGCACAATTTCCGTCTCCCGTTCGCCAAACGCTCCGAAAATAAATGGAAGATACCCAATAACCACGGCGAGAAAGCCGAATCCAATCCCGGACTCCACGACGACCAGCGAGCGCGACAACCCGGAGCGCGGAATTACGTCGCCCAGGCCCAGCGTGAAGAATGTCGTCCCGCTCAGATACAGGTCGGTATAAAAACTGGGAGACGTCCCCGCAACATTGACCGCCGAGCCCGCGCCAAACTGCATCATCGCGAAGCTGACGATCAGCCCGAACGCCCACACGGCGATCAGAACTAGCAGCGAGATCGGCCCGTAGAAGCCCAGGAATGACTCGCGGCCCTTCTTCGACGGAATTAGGCGCGCGTAAAATCTCCACGTCACCCACGTGAACTGATAGTAAAAACGTGTCAGGCGGATTTTTCGGGTTACGCGGCGGGGCAGGATAATGGCCTCGAAGGCGTCCCACACCATGATAAAAAAAACGACGACACCGGCGAGGAACACACCCGGGGCGAGAATCATGCGGCACCCGCCCGAATTGTGCTCGCGATCGGGATCATCAAGCGGAGATCGAGGTGACCAGTCGTGCGTCCACCGAAATTTCCGCCTTGAATAGCTTCGAAACCGGGCATCCGGATTCCGCGCCCTTCACGGCGGCGTCAAATTTGGCCTTGTCCGCATTGGGAATCGTAGCTACCAGGTCTAGATGGCTCTTGGTGATTGAAAAGCCGTCGCCCACTTTTTCGAGCGAAATCGTGCAGGTGGTTTCGAGCTTGGTAGCGACCATGCCTGCGCCGCCAAGTTGCGCGGAGAGCGCCATGGTGAAGCAGCCCGCATGCGCTGCGGCAAGGAGCTCCTCGGGATTTGTGCCCACGCCGTTTTCGAAGCGCGTGGAGAAGGAATATTGCGTTTCCTTAAGTGTGCCGCTATCCGTGGAAATGGCACCTTTGCCGGTTTTCAGATCGCCTTGCCAGACTGCGGAAGCTTTGCGTTGCATGAATAATCTCCTTTTCGTTCAATCAGGGCTGCTGTGTAGGGGTTGGATTCGCCCGGGACGGGGAAGGATACAGCGCCCACCGGGATTCTACCACTTGTGAAAGATGAAAAACGCTGCCAGGACGATGCAGGCGAAACCCACGCCATAGTTCCATTTCATCGGCTCGCCGAGATAGAAGATGGAGAAAACGGAGAAAACCGAGAGCGTGATCACTTCCTGAATGGTTTTCAGCTGTGCGGCGTTGAATTCATAGGAGCCGATGCGGTTAGCGGGCACCTGGAAACAATATTCGAAAAATGCGATGCCCCAACTGATCAGCACTACCTTCCACAACGGCACGTTACGGTATTTCAGGTGGCCATACCAGGCAAAGGTCATGAAGATGTTGGAAATGGTCAGCAGCAGAATGGTGCGCACGGTTCGCTCCTGTGTGTGTCCTGAGATTAGGACGGAGAGGCGATGGAAAATCGTTACAAGGACTTAGGGAATGCGCGCAGGCCAAATTCCGCGGATGTAAATCGTTTTATCCAGCACCCTGTAATATACGAGCCAATTTCCCGCCTGAAACCAGCGGTGCCGCCGAAACCGGCGGCTTTTCAGTCGGACAGGATAAATGTGCGGAAATATGCGCAGATATTTAAGATGGTCGAGAATCGCCTGGCGCTCGCGTGTCGGAAGATCTTGGAAGAGCTCCCATACGCTTTGAGTCCAGACGATTTCGTGCTTCACTTCTTCTTGCCATTTTTGGCCTTGGACAAAGTATGGTGCACGCGCACAATCTCGTCATGCGGCACCACCCGCCCCATCCGAATGTCATCATCGGATTTGGCCATCATTGCCTGAAACTTGGGATCCCCTTCGATCTGCTCCAGACGGTCTTCCATGTCGGAGAACACCTGAATCGCTTCGCGGATGACCAGACTCCGGTTGCCACCACGGTAGGAGGCCAACTCGTCAAGGAGCTTGTTTGTTCGTTTGTCGAGTACGAATTGTTTTCGCATGAAGGCTCTCTCCAATCTGAGATTACTCTCGCGGTGAGGAAGATTCAACATCATTCATGAATCTTGTTCAACGGAAATTGGATCACTGCATGTAGTTTCAATTCAAGATAATTGGTGCCGTAAGTGGTTGCTCAGGCACCCAGGGAAACCAGACCACGCGGCGTGGCTGGAACGATGGGAGGCAATCTTCGACCGGTCAACGGGATTGTAGAGCGTATCGCGCTCGACGGGGACGCGGCCCGCGGCGCGAATCAAGCGCTCGAGTTCGCTGAGCGGCGTATATTCCGAGGTCTTGGCCCCGGCGTCGTGATAGATCTTTTCTTCCGCCACCGTGCCATCCATGTCGTTCGCGCCAAACCGCAGCGCGATTTGTGCGATGCTCGGAGTCAGCATGATCCAATACGCCTTGATGTGATCAAAATTGTCGAGCATCAGGCGCGACACCGCCATGCAGCGCAAATCGTCGTAACCGGTGGGTTTCGGAATGTGCGCCAGCGGGGTATTGTCGGGGTGAAACGCCAGCGGGATGAACGCCACGAATCCGTGCGTTTCGTCCTGAGCCTCGCGTAGCAGCACCAGATGATCCACGCGCTCTTCAAACGTTTCCACGTGGCCATAAAGCATCGTGGCGTTGGAGCGCAGCCCGATGCGGTGTGCCTTCTTCGCGATATTCAGCCACATGCGGCCGCTTACCTTGTGATCGCAGATAATCTTCCGCACGCGGGGATGAAAAATCTCCGCGCCGCCGCCCGGGCAGGAATCCACGCCCGCTTCTTTCATTTTCTTCAGTGTTTCTTCAATCGTCAGTTTGGCGATGCGCGCAAAGTAATGCACTTCCACCATCGTGAAGGCTTTCAGGTGCACATGCGGATGCCGCTGCTTCAGCCCGCTGATCATTTCCAGGAAATAATCGAAAGAAAGTTCCGGGTGCAGGCCGCCGACGATATGGAATTCCGTTGCGCCCTCCCGCACGCCCTGCGCTGCGCGCTGGTAAACTTCTTCCAGAGCATAGGTGTAAGCGCCGGGAGCGTTCGGATCGCGACCAAACGCACAAAGCTTGCAATGCGCCACGCACACGTTGGTGGGATTGATATGCCGATTCACGTTGTAATAAGTAGTGTTGCCGTGCCGTTTCTCCCGCACATGGTTCGCCAGCCAACCGACCGCCAGGAGGTCCGGCGTGCGGAACAGCGCCACGCCATCGTCAAACGAAAGCCGTTCGCCCGCCAGCACTCTATCGGCGATGGGTTTCAGTGTTGCGTCTTGAATTGTCAGTTCAGCCACGGTCGTCTCATTCATTAGAGTGCGGCTTGCAGCGCGCCGCTACTCGATTTCTTTTGCGAAATAATCGAAAGTTTCAAACGCGCCAAAGGGCCGCCGCTGCGCCCCAGAACAACAGAAACAACATACTAATATAGCCGTTCACGGCGAAAAACGCAGCGTTGAGCTTGCTCAGATCGTCGGCTTTCACCAGCGAATGCTCATAAGCCAGCAGCGCCGCCACCACCACGATCCCCATCCAGGCCGGCCAAGGCAGTGCAAAGCTGTACGCCAGCCAACTCAGGAGCACCACCACGCCGAAGTGCATGATTCGCGCGATACCCAGCGCCCGGGCAATTCCAAATCGCTTGGGAACCGAGTAAAGTCCCGCGCCTTGGTCAAACTCCACGTCCTGGCAGGCGTAAAGCACGTCGAAACCGCCGACCCACAGTGTCACCGCTCCACATAGAATCAGCATCCGCCAGTCGAGCCCGCCTGTGATGGCGATCCACGCCGCCGCCGGAGAAATCCCCAGCGCAAAACCCAGGAACAAGTGCGACCAGTTCGTGAACCGTTTCGTGTACGAATAGAAAAAAAGAATCGCAATCGCAACCGGAGCCAGCTTCAGAGCCAACGGATTCAGCTGCCAGGCGGCCATAAAAAACACGCCGACGGCGACCAGAGTAAAGGTCCAAGCGAACGAAATCGAAAGCGCCCCCGTTGCCAGCGCCCGCATTTTCGTCCGGGGATTTTCTTTGTCGTAACGCACATCGGCGATGCGGTTGATCGTCATCGCCGCGGATCGCGCCGCCACCATGGCTACGATGATCCACGCGATCTGCCGCGGCGTGGGCCAGCCGTGCGCAGTGGCGCGCGCTGCCAGCAGCGCGCCCGTAAGCGCAAACGGCAGAGCAAACACGGAATGCTCAAACTTGATCATTTCGAGAACCGTGCGAATGCGGCCCGCCATTTCGTCAGCCCTCCGCCTTTCGCCCGGCGCTGCTGCCCGTCCAGCGAAACATTTTTTCCTGCGGCAGTCCGGCTTGTGCCAGTACGCGGCACACAAATTGCGTCACCAGGTCGTCAATCGTTTTCGGTCCGTGATAGAAAGACGGCATCACCGGCATAATCACCGCGCCCGCAGCTTGTGCGCGCAGCATGTTTTCCAGGTGAATGCGGTTTAGCGGCGTATCGCGCACGCAGAGAATCAGTTTGCGGCTTTCTTTCAACATCACGTCCGCCGCGCGAGACACCAGATCATCGCAGGTGCCGCACGCGATGGAGGCGAGCGCGCCGACGGTGCAGGGAATCACGATCATCGCGTCCACGGCATAACTTCCAGAAGCGATGGACGCGCCAACGTCCTTATTCGAAATGGTTTCGATTTTCTTGGAGGCGCGCCCCAGAATCCGCCCGGGAAGTTTTTTCAGATCACCCGAGGTGATTTTCAGTTCTTCGGCGAACAGCCGTTGGCCCGTTTCCGTGGCCACCAGGTGAATCTGCCCCACGCGCGCATCATCTTCCAGCAAAGAAAGCGTCTTCTGCGCGAAAATAGCGCCGCTGGCTCCGGTCACGCCGACGGTGATGATTTTGGTTTGTGCTTGAGGCATGGCTTTTGTGCGGATATAAACAGTCTCGCAACGGCTTTCTGCCAAGTCAAGCATACTGTGGGCTCGCCGCGGGAATGTTAAGATGCGAATCGGTCAAAAAACATGAATGCTGACGAAATTCTGCAACTTTTGAAAGCGGTGGACGGCAAGAAGCTTTCGCCGCAATCCGCGCTGGAAAACCTGAAGCACCTTCCGTTTGAAGACATCGGCTTCGCCAAAGTGGACCATCACCGTGCGCTGCGCCAGGGCTACGCGGAAGTGATCTTCGGCAAAGGGAAGACGCCCGCGCAAGTGGCGCAGATTACCCGGGCGATGGTCAGCAAAAAAGCGTCCCGCCATAATGTGCTGATCACCCGGGCGGATGCGAAAACATTCACTGCGGTGAAACGCGTCGCCCGCGTCGCAAAGTTCCACACGCTTTCCGGCGTGATCACCATCGAACGCAGCAAGGAAATTGTGGGGAAGGGAACGATTCTTGTGGTTTCCGCGGGCACCAGCGACATCCCCGTTGCCGAAGAGGCGGTGCTGACCGCGCGCATGATGGGCAATCGCGTTGATCAACTCTTTGATGTCGGTGTGGCGGGCATTCACCGCTTGCTGGAACATCGCCGCGAACTTACCGAAGCCCGCGTCATCATCTGCGCCGCCGGTATGGAAGGCGCTCTGCCTAGCGTCGTCGGCGGCCTCGTCGGAGTGCCGGTGATTGCCGTGCCCACCAGCACCGGCTACGGCGCCAGCTTCGGGGGCGTCGCCGCGCTGCTCGGCATGTTGAACTCCTGCGCCTCCAACGTGACCGTCGTCAACATCGACAACGGCTTTGGCGCGGCCTGCGTCGCCTCCTGCATCAACCGCCTGTAACCCCTGGTAGCGCCGGCATCCTGCCGGCAAGCATCCTTCCGATCAGCCTCACTCCGCCCGAAGCAAAACTTTCATCACATCGCGCCGTTGCGCATAGTCGATGGCCTCTGCCGCTTCCGCCAGTGCAAAAGTACGCGAGATTAGCGGCGTTGGGTCCACCTTCGCAGTGCGAAGCAACGCGATCGCCTTAGCAAACGGCCCGCAGCGCGACCCGACCACAGTAATTTCCTTCACCACGATAGGCCACGTCTCCACCGGCGCCGCCCCGTGAAACGTGGATTTCAGCAGCAGCGTCCCGCGCGGCTCGGTCATTTGTTGCGCGAGCGTAAGTCCCGTTGGCGATCCGGTCGCTTCCACAACCAATCTGAACGATTCGTTCACCCGCTTCAGATCCCCGGCATCGCCGCGCACTTTTTTTGTCTTCACGCCGGCGCGCCACGCCAGGGCCAACTTCACGGCGTGCTTTCCGTACATCGTCACACGCGCGCCCGCCGCTTGCAGCACCAGGGCAATTAACTGTGCCAGCTTGCCGTCTCCCAGCACAGCGGCCTCGCCAAATTTCCGAATATCGAGTTGATCGAGAATCTGGCACGCCGCGGCTAGTGGCTCAATGAAAACAGCCTTCTCGTCACTGACGTTCGTCGGCACCACATGCAAATTTTCAATCGGCAATTCGAGATATTCCGCAAACGCGCCATCGTGCGCCACAATTCCCAGCACTGTCCGCCGTGCGCAGTGCGTTTTCAGCCCGCGCCGGCAGAAATTACAAATGGGCTTGTAACCATACGCCGAGCAGGAAACATTAATCTCGCCCGCCACGCGCTTGCCCAGCCACCTTCTTTTAACTTTCGCGGAAACCCCGGCGACTGTCCACCGCTTCACCGACAAACTCGTGGCCCGGCGTGCCGCGAAACGCGTGGTACCCGCGCAGAATCTCTACATCCGTATTGCAAATCCCCGCCATCCGCACGCGAATCAGCGCCCAGCCCGCGCGCAGTTTGGGCATTGGTTTTGTAACGGCTTTTAGGCCCTTGTTTAAAACACGAAAGGACCGCATTTCGGTGGTCCCTCTCATCGAAGAGCAGCTGCGAGGGCTAGAAGCAGGGCAGGCTCTTGGTCCGGGAAAACGGTGCGCAGGTCAATTAGCAGGCGGTCGTCTTCAATCCGCGCGATCACGGGCACGCCACCAGCCTGCACCCGAAGGCGCGCTTCCAAGGTGCTTGCCGAATACCGCGCGCTGGCGATGCGCAAAACGCAGGTTGCAAGCGATTGCGCCGGTGTCGAGCCGCCGCCCACCAGTGAGCGTCCCTCGGCGATTTCTATCTCCGTATCGGCCTCGACAGTCTGCTCCAGCAGCACTTTGCGAAACGCCCGCGTCCGCCCGGCAATTTCTTCCACCGTCAGGTGCATCATCCGCAGCGCCGGAATCTCGTTCCAGGCACCGCGCAGATACGCGCGCAACGTCACTTCCAGCGCCGCGATGCTCAGTTTATCCACTCGCAGCGCGCGAAACAGCGGGTGCCGCCGCACCTTCTGCACAATCTCTTTTTTCCCGGCGATGATCCCTGCCTGCGGACCGCCCAGCAACTTGTCCCCGCTAAAAAGCACCAGGGAAAATCCTGCTTCCACACTCTCGCGCACAGTTGGCTCAGTGATCCCCGCCGCAGAAAGATCCACCAGGCAGCCCGAGCCTAAATCCTCCACCACCGGCAGCCCAGCCCGCTGCCCCAGCGCAACCAATTCCCCCACTTCCGGCTTTTCCGTAAAACCACTCACGGTGAAATTCGAAGGATGCACCCGCAGGATCACCCGCGTCTTTTCGTTCAGCGCACTTTCGTAATCGGCAATCCGTGTCCGATTCGTCGTCCCCACTTCGCGCAGCACCGCGCCGCTCTGCTCCATGATTTCCGGAATGCGAAACCCATCGCCGATTTCAATCAACTCGCCGCGCGAGACGATCACCTCGCCGCCCCGCGCCAGTGCCGCCAGTGTTACCAGCACCGCTGCCGCGCAGTTGTTCACCACAATGGCCGCTTCCGCGCCGGTGAGTCGTTCGATCAACCACGAAGTATGCGCGTCGCGCTTCCCGCGCGCCCCCGCATCCACGTCGTACTCCAGGTTCGAATATTGCGTTGCTGACTGCCGCAACTCTTCCAGGACCGCAGCAGGCAAAGGCGCACGCCCCAGATTTGTATGCAGGATCACCCCGGAAGCATTGATCACAGCGCGCAATGAGGGAGCAAGCTCTTTCCGAGCGGCCTCCACAATGCGCAAATCCAGCGCCTCGCCGGAAAAATCGCGCTCTCCCAGTGCGCCGCCCGAAACAATTTCGCGCCGCAATTGCGCCAGCATGCTCCGGACAATCTCCACTAGAAATTCGCGCTGAAGTGTATTCCCCAGCGCCGCCACCCGTGGCCGCAGCAGCAGTTCATCCACCGAGGGCACCTGCCGCAGCAGCGCAGTCTGGTCTGAAGCCGCCGATTTTGCGCGTTCCACCATGCCGCCATTGGAGCACAGCCGCGAATCCCGCCGCAATCGCCACTGTTCGAACGGACAGTCGACGCGGCACCCGAGGACAGTTGTTTCATCCGTAGCGTCGCCCCGCGAGCAGCGTTGACGCCCGGCGGGTCCGCCCCTAGGATGAATTCTCAGGGATTTCAGCCGCATGCCCACGATTGACGAGGAACTCTCGCAGCTTGAGCGCGACATTCGTCAGCTCAAGATCGAATACGACATGTATTTCGGCGGCGGCCGCAAGCGCCCTCCCACCGAAATCGAGTGGCGTATTGAGCTGATCGTCAAACGCTATTCCGAGCGTGGCGGCGACCTCAAATACACGCAGCGTTTCCGTTTCAGCAACCTTTCGCAGACCTACGCCAAATATAAGGAAGTTTTCCGCAAGCGCGTGGCCCAGCGTGAGGAAGGCAAGATCCAGCGCCACTTTGGCGCCGCTGCCAAAGCCATCGAAGCCGAACGCGCCCGCGCGCAAGCCGCCGCCGATGCGGAAGCCGCTGCGGCAGCCCCCAAGTCGTTTCGCGTCGTGTGCACCGCGCCAGAAAAAGAAGAGGAAAAAGTCGAGCAGCTCTACGAGGCATTCGCCAACGCCAAACGCGATGCCGGCGAAGAGATGGGCAAAATGACCCGCTCCGCCTTCAACGAATTCGTGCGCAAAAAGACCAAGGATTTGCAGACCCAGAAGAACTGCCGCGAAGTGGAATATGTCGTCGAGACCGTGGACGGCCACGTCAAACTCAAAGCCCTCGTAAAATCCTAGCCTCCCGAATTTCCCACAGACTCGCGTTTCCGAAAATTCGCTCCTCCGCGTAAACTAGTAGATTCTTTCCTGCTTGGGAGGCGATATGGGAGTGGAGCGCGCGCTGCTCAGCGTATTCGACAAGACTGGCATTGTGGAATTTGCCCGCAGGCTGGTCGTCTTGAAGATCGAAATTCTTTCCACCGGCGGCACCTCAAAACTCCTTCGCGAATCCGGCGTGCCCGTGACGGACGTCTCCGACTTCACGAATTGGCCGGAGATGCTCGGCGGCCGGGTGAAAACGCTGCATCCGAAAGTTCACGGAGGGTTGCTTTACCGCCGCAACAATTCTGACGATAAGAAGCAGGCCGCTGAACACGGCATTGCCCCGATTGATCTGGTTGTCGTGAACCTCTATCCCTTCGAAGCCACCGCCGCCAAGGAATATCTTCCGCCCGAAGAGTTGATCGAAAATATTGATATCGGCGGTCCCACCATGCTGCGTTCCGCCGCAAAAAATTTCGAAAGCGTGACCGTGGTGACGGACCCTGCCGATTATGCGCGCGTCGCCGCCGCGCTTGAAACCAAGGGTGAGACCACCCTCGATTTACGGCTGCAATTGGCCCGCAAGGTTTTTGCCATGACCTCGCGCTACGACGGCGTCATCACCATGAACCTCGAGCGGCTGGCCCTGCAGGGCGAAGAGATGGAAGTGCAGCTCAAGGGCGGCCTCACCGAACGCGTCTATCTTGCGCTGCGCCGCAAGCAGGAACTCCGCTATGGCGAAAATCCGCATCAATCCGCGGCCCTATATATTCCCGCGGGCCATCCGGCCACCGGCCTTGCCGCCGCCAAACAGTTGCAGGGAAAAGAACTCTCGTATAACAACTACGTGGACCTTGAAGCGGCTCGCAGCCTGGTCGCCGAGTTCGACGGCCCCGCCGCCGTTATCATCAAGCACAACAACCCCTGTGGTGCCGCGGAACAGCGCACCTTGCTGGATGCCTACACCAAGGCGCTCGCGAGCGATCCCGTTTCCGCTTTCGGCGGCGTGCTCGCCTTCAATCACATTGTCGACGCCTTGACCGCGGAAGAAGTCGTGAAGCTCTTTGTCGAATGCATTGTTGCGCCGGGCTTTGCCGACCGCGCCCAGGAAATTTTCGCCGCCAAGAAAAATTTGCGCCTTCTGCAGCTTCCCCAGGGTGGCCTTGAGCCAGACAAGGAACTCCAGCTAAAGCGCATCCTGGGTGGCATGTTGATTCAACAGCCTGACTTGGGCACCTTGAAGGACAAGGAACTGAAAGTGGTCACTAAGCGCGAGCCCACCTCGGCCGAACTCGTGGATCTCCATTTCGCCTGGAAAGTTTGCAAGCACGTGAAGTCCAACGCCATCGTCTTTGCCAAGGATCGTGCCACCATCGGCGTCGGCGCTGGTCAAATGAGTCGCGTGGACTCGGTTAAAATTGCCGTCGCCAAGGCACAAGGTTCGCTGAAGGGAACCGCCGTCGCCTCGGATGCCTTCTTCCCGTTCCCCGATGGCGTTGAGGAAGCCGCCAAAGCCGGCGCCACCGCCGTGATTCAACCCGGCGGCTCCGTGAAAGACAGCGAAGTCATCGCCGTCGCCGACCGCCTTGGCGTAGCCATGGTCTTCACCAATATGCGCCACTTCCTTCACTGATCACCAGCAGCGGCAAGCTTCAGCCTGCCAAGCAGTTCGGCGTAGATCGTTCCACTCACGCGAGGAAACACCCTACTCTCGCCCAATCCGCTCCACTTCCTTCTTCACCGCAAGCGCATCGAGCTTTTCAATCGGCAAGCTCAGAAACAATTCAATCCGCCGCCCAAGCGTCACGAACGCATCACGAAACGCGCGCCCAATCTCCTCCTGCCCTCCTACCACAGCCGCCGGATCCGCAACTCCCCAATGTGCCGTGATGGGCTGCCCCGGCCACACCGGACACACTTCCGCAGCCGCTGAATCGCAAACCGTAAAAACAAAATCCATTCTCGGCGCACCGGGCTTTGCAAACTCATCCCAACTCTTGCTGCGCAGTCCATTCGTGGGAAGTCCTGCAGATCGCAACTGTTCCATCGCATTGGGATTCACGCGCCCCGTGGGATGGCTGCCCGCGCTATAGGCACGGAAGTTCGGCGCGCCCCGGCGATTCAGGAACGCTTCCGCCAGAATCGAGCGCGCCGAATTTCCAGTGCACAGAAATAACACGTTGTAAGTCTTTGCCATGGTTTACCTCATGCCTTTGTAGAGGCGGCCTTCCGAGGCCGGCTCCTTCAGCAACGCGCCAATCCTAATGGCAGCAGGGAAGATCCGTGCATCCCGGCGGACAATCGCACGCGCCGGACACGGGTTTGCTGGCCCGCAGAAACGCGCTCATGAATTTGTCCTTCACCATCGGCCCGACTTTTTCGGCATCAAATCCCGCCGCTTGCAGGAATTCGGCAGCTTCTTCCACTTGATAAACCCGCGTCGGTTCCACTTCGATCGCGCCAAACCCCGCCGCGCCGAGTTTTTCGACGTACTCCGTTTCCTGCAGCGCGCCCGCGATGCAGCCCACCCACAGCTCCATGCTTTTGCGGATCTCCGCCGGCACCTCGCCGCGCAGCACCACGTCGGAAACCGCCAGCCTTCCGCCTGGCTTCAGCACGCGAAACGCCTCGCGAAGCACGCGGTCCTTATCGCCGGACAAATTGATCACGCAATTGGAGATGATCACGTCCACGGTGTTATCTGGCAGCGGAATATTCTCAATCGTGCCCTTCAGAAATTCCACGTTTTCCACGCCGGCCTTGCGCTGGTTCTCGCGCGCCAGCGCCAGCATTTCGTCAGTCATATCCAGGCCGTACGCCTTCCCCGTTGCGCCGACACGTCGAGCCGACAACAAAACGTCAATCCCTCCGCCCGATCCCAGATCCAGCACGATCTCGCCGGCTTGCAGCTTCGCCAGCGCTGTGGGATTCCCGCAGCCCAGCGACGCCGCGACTGCCGCTGCCGGCAGGCTGTCTTTTTCGGTCTTCCCGTAAAGATTTTTCGTAATGGGATCGCACCCATTCAACGAAGCCCCGCCACCGCAACAAGCCGTTTTTCCCTCGGCCACCTGCTTTGCCGCTGCCCCGTATCTCTCTTTCACTGCATCCTGAAGATTCGTTTCGCTCATTGTCCGTCCTCTTTCTTTTTACCTCGAAATCTGTACGATCGCTTCCGCGGGCACCGCGCGGTTCCTGGTGCAGCACTCCTCGTAGAGAAAGCCGAGCACTTCTTGCAACGCCTCGGTATTGGCCGTGTACCAAAGAAAAGTCCCCGCACGGCGCACATCCACCAGCCCAACTTGCCGCAATTTTTCCAGGTGGTGCGAAAGTGTTGAGGCGGGAATCCCCAGTTCTTCCTGAATTTCGCCTGCAATCATGCCGGTGGGGTGAGCGGAGAGCAGTGTGCGCACAATCTGCAGACGCGGCTCAGAGCCGATGGCGGAAAATCGATCGGCGCAGCGAGTAACCACCAGTGGGTCAGCCTTCTTCATATTTCGATGATTGCAGAAATATGGAAGTATTGCAACTCCTTTTTCCGGAAACCCTCCCCTCCCCCTCCGCATCCTACTTCTGTGAGACCTGGTTCCTCGAAACGCCCGCCTTTTTCGCTTTTGACCGCCATTCCGGCGCATGGGATACTGAAAAAACGAACTTTATGACCCTGAATCGACTGTTTCTCACTGCTCTCTGTACTCCGCTTCTGGCGCTTCCTTCGCTCGCCCAGAGCCCCGCACCTGCGCCGGAGCCGCCCAAGGTCACCAGCCGCGCCGATGCCTACTACAACTTCACCATGGGCCACATTTACGAGCAGCAATACGAGCAGACCGGCGCCGGCGAGTACGCCACCCGTGCGATCGAGTGCTACAAAAAGGCGTACGCCATCGATCCCCAGTCGCCCATCATCGGCGAGCGCCTGGCGGAAATGTATTGGAAGGCGCAGCGCGTCCACGACGCGGTCACCGAAGCCAATCAGATCCTGAAGAACAATCCCGATGACCTGCCCACGCACCGGTTGCTGGCGCTGGTCTATCTCCGCAGTTTGGGAGATATCAGCGGCTCCAACGTGCAAGGGGAAACGATCGATAAGGCGATTGTGGAATATTCCGCCATTCACCGCCTGGATCCTTCCGACCAGGAAAATACCATTTGGCTTGCGCGCCTTTACCGCCTGCACGGCGAGCCCGATAAAGCAGAACAGGTTTTGCAGGGCTTGCTGAAAGACGACCCGGAAAACGATGCCGGCGTGGAACAGCTCACGCAGCTGCTTCTCGATCAAAACAAGTCCGAGGAAGCAATCAAGCTGCTCAATGGACTGATCGAGCGTTCACCTTCCGCTACGCTCTACGATCATCTGGGCGACGCCTATACGCAGACGCACGACTACGCCAAAGCCGAAGCCGCTTACCGCAAAGCCGTGGATCTGGACCCCACCGAGTTGAGCCACCTGCGCGGCCTCGGCCAAACGCTGCTCTCCGAAGAGAAATATCCCGAAGCACTCTCTGTCTATCAGAAACTTTCTGAACTCCTGCCCGACGACGCGGACACCTATTTGCGTATCGCGCAAATCTATCGCGAACTCCACCAGCTCGATAAAGCCGAGGAAAACCTCGTGAAGGCCCGGCAGTTCGCTCCCGGAAGCCTCGAAGTCATGTACAACGAGGCCATGATTTACGAATCCCAGGGCCGCTTTGACGATGCCATTCGCGTGCTCTCTGACGCCGTTACCGGCGTGAAATCACAATCCCGGGTGATGCCCTCGCGGCGCCGTTCGCTGGCCATTCTTTATCAGCAACTCGGAATGCTCTATCGCGACACGCAAAACTATCAGGCAGCGATTTACACCTTTCAGGAGCTCGGCCACCTGGGCGACGAAGAAGACGCCCGCTCGCGCCTTCTGATCATGGACACTTACCGCCAAGCGCGCGATCTCCCCAAAGCCCTGCAGACGGGCCGCGATGCTCTGGCTAAATATCCCAACGATTCCTCGATTCGTTCGAGTCTTGCCATGCTCCTTGCCGAAGCGCAGCAGCCGGATGAAGCCATCAAGCTGATGCAAGCTAGTGCGAAAAGCGCTTCCCCCGACCGTGAAACTTATTTGAGCTACGCGCAAATCTACGAGCGCAGCCATCGTTTTAAAGAAGCCGAAGACTCCGCGCGCAAAGCAGAAGCAATGGCCACGCAGCCTTCTGACAATGAGATGACCTGGCTCTTGCTCGGCTCCATCTACGAGCATCAGAAGCAGTACGATAAGGCTGAGGACGAATTCAAAAAAGCCCTTGACCTGAATCCCAAGAACGCCATCGTCCTGAACTATTACGGCTATATGTTGGCGGACCGCGGCATCCGCCTCGAGGAAGCTCGCGACCTGATTCAACGTGCTCTCGATCAGGATCCCTATAACGGCGCTTATCTCGATAGCCTCGGCTGGACCTATTACAAAGAGAGCAAACTTGATCAAGCCGAACTCACTCTGCGCAAGGCGCTTGAACGCGAATCCCACGATCCCACCATCCGCGGACATCTGGGAGACGTTTTGGCAAAACAGGGCCGCATGGAGCTTGCAGTTGCCGAGTGGGAAAAATCCCTTACCGAATGGCACCGCTCCTTGCCAGCAGACATGGAAGAAGATAAAGTCGCGGACGTGGAAAAGAAGCTCAACGAGTACAAGCATCGCGTAGCGCAAAAAACCCCCGCTGCCGACGCGAAACCCTGAGTCAACACATGCGAACAGTCCGAATTCCCGCGTATGCCAAGGTCAACTTGCGTCTCGAAGTCCTTGGCAAGCGCGCCGACGGCTATCACGAACTCCGCACCGTCTTCCAGACGGTGTCGCTGCACGACACGCTGGAATTGCGCCCATCCCGGCGTCCCGGCATCACCCTGCAAATTTCAGGTAACGATTCGCTCGCCAAGGAAGATCTCGAGAAAAATCTGGTTTATCGCGCCGTGGATGCGCTGCGTCGCGAAAGCCGCGTTCGCCCAGGTGTCGAAATCCTCCTCAAAAAGAAAATTCCCGCTGGCCGCGGGCTGGGAGGTGGCTCCAGCGACGCCGCTGCGGCCTTGATCGGCTACCTCCAATTGACGCGTCAGAAGCTGGAAACTCCGCGTTTGCTGGATATCGCCGCCGGCCTCGGCGCCGACGTACCCTTCTTTTTGTTTGGTGGCACGGCCCTCGGCATCGGCAAGGGCGAAGAAATCTACCCGCTTCCGGACCCACCGCACCGTACGCTGCTGATCGTCTCGCCCGCGGACGTGCACGTGCCCACGCCGGATGCCTATCGCTGGCTCCATGCGCCCGAATTGGCTTCGTTGACAAAATCCGCCGCGAACCATAAACTATTTAGGTTCTGTGCTCTGTGTTGGAGCGCGCAGGAAGCTTCGCTTTCGAATGATTTCGAGGCGGCAGTTTTCCGGCGGCATCCGCGGCTTGCCAAAATCAAGCGGGATCTGCTTCATCGAGGAGCTACAGAAGCCTTGCTGGCGGGTAGCGGTTCGGCGGTGTTTGGTGTTTTCCCGAACCCAGCGAAGGCGCGCCGAGCTGCTGTCGGGTTTCCGCACGATCAGTCCTTCCTCTGCGAAACGATTTCGCGGAAAAGGTATGCGAATGTAGTAGCCGGTCTTTAGACCGGCAACCATAAAACGCGCGATTGTCGGCCAATCCTCAGCACCTCTCGGTCTCTGCAAAGCAAATTGCACCAACCGCCAAAAGGTAGCGACAGCCTTTAGCCGCAGCATTTGTAGCGGCCGCCTTCTGCTTGCCCTCGGAGAGGGAGGCGGGTGCCTTGGGCGAGCCTATGTAGTGGCCGGACTTTAGGCCGGCCAACCGGGCGATTCAGCAGTCCGAATTTCGATCCGCCAACCGGCGATCGCAGCGAGCCAGAGTGAACGACGAGCGTTTCAAAATTTTCTCGGGCACCTCCAACCTTCCGTTGGCAGAGGCGATCTGCAAGCACCTCGACGTGCCTCTCGGCAAGGCGAAGCTAGATCGTTTCAGCGATGGGGAAATTTATTTTCAGATTCTGGAAAATGTTCGTGGCGCCGATGTCTTTGTCGTGCAGCCTTGCTCGTTCCCGGTGGACAGCCACCTGCTGGAATTGCTGCTCATGATTGACGCTTTCAAGCGCGCTTCCGCCTGGCGTATCACCGCCGTGCTGCCCTATTACTGCTATGCCCGCCAGGATCGCAAAGACAAGCCCCGCGTTCCGATCTCAGCCAAACTCGTTGCCGACCTTCTGGAAACTGCTGGCGCCAGCCGCGCCCTTACGCTCGATTTGCACGCCCCGCAGATTCAGGGCTATTTCGACGTGCCCGTGGATCACCTTTATGGCTCACCCGTTCTGGTCGAATATTTCCGTCATCTGAAGTTGCCAAATCTCACCGTCGTATCACCCGACGCTGGCGGTGTGGAGCGCGCTCGTGCTTTCGCCAAAAAGCTCGATGCGCCCCTGGCCATCGTAGACAAGCGCCGCGTGGACATGGACGTTACCGAGGTGATGAATTTGATCGGCGATGTTCGGGGCCGCAGCACTCTGATCGTGGACGACATTATTGACACCGCGGGGACGCTGGTGAAAACCGCCGACGCCTTGATCCGCGAGGGCGCCACCCAGGTCTTCGCCGCTTGCACGCATGCCGTCTTTTCCGGCCCTGCCGTCGAGCGCATTCAGAAGTCGTGCATCAGCGAAGTCGTGGCCACAGACTCCGTGCCACTGGTGGAAGCGGCTCGCCACGTCAAGAAAATTAGGATTTTAAGCGTCGCGGAGCTCCTCGCCCGCGGCATTCGCTCGATTCATGAGGAAACTTCGATCAGCGAACTCTTCATCTGATCGAAGGAAAGCGCGGATTCAGCCGCGCAAAAGGAGCACGGGCTTTAGCCTGTGCACTCTTAAGGTTTTGTAGGGGCGGCTTTAAGCCGCCTTCTTAAGTCGCCGGTCTTTAGACCGGCAAAGAAAAGGGGATAGCAGCTGAGAGAGGCCAGGTAACAGGAAACAAGAATTGACTCCTGTTCGCTGCCTTCTGCTCTCTGTTATCCAACAAGGGAAAGAAGCTATGGCTCAGATCATTGTGGAAGGCGCGCCCCGCGACACACGGGGCAAAAACGAAGCCCGCCGCTTGCGCGTTGCCGGAAAAGTTCCCGCCACGTTGTACGGCGGAAAAGGGGAAGCACTCTCGTTGGCCGTCAACACCAAGCAGGTCACCGCGATTCTCCGCTCCGAATCCGGTCACAACACCTTGTTCCAGGTGAACCTCGGCGGCAAGCAGGAACCTGCCATCGTGAAAGACTGGCAGGTGGATCCGGTCACCGGCAATCTTTTGCATGTGGACCTGCTCCGCATCGCCATGGACGTGCGCATGAAGGTCAAGGTTCCCGTGCACACCTTTGGCGAGCCCACCGGCGTCAAGGTCCAGGGCGGCGTCTATGAAGTGGTGCTCCGCGAAGTGGAAGTCGAATGCTTGCCCGCGGACATCCCCACGGAATTCCGCGCCGACGTTACCGGCCTGGCGTTGAACCAGAGCCTGCGCGCCGGCGATCTGCCGATCGATAAGGCCAAGCACAAGCTGGTCACCGATCCGCAGAGCGTGGTTTCTCACGTCGTCGCATTGCGCGCCGAGGAAGAGAAGCCCGTGGAAGCCGCGGTTGCGGGTGCAGTTCCGGCCGAGCCCGAAGTCATCAAGAAGGGCAAGAAGGAAGTGGAAGGCGAGGAAGGCGAGGAAGGCGCGAAGGCCGGCGAGAAACAGGAAAAGAAAAAGTAGTTCTTTTCCGTTCGCCACGTGCCAAACACCATGCGGCTCATTGTCGGCCTTGGCAATCCTGGCCCGGAATATCAGTGGACGCCGCATAACCTCGGATTTCTGGCCGTGGATGAAATCGCGAACCGCGCTTCCATCCGCGTCGAGCGGCCCGAAGGTATGGCGCTTGTCGGGCTGGGCAAGGTGGGAGGGCAGGAAGTGGTCCTGGCCAAGCCACAGACGTACATGAATCTCAGCGGCGTTTCCGTGAGGAACCTGCTGGAACGCTACGAACTGGGGCCGGAGGATTTGCTGGTGATGTTCGACGAGCGCGATCTGCCCTGGGGCATGATTCGCATCGCCGAACGCGGCAGCGCCGGAACGCACAACGGGGCGAAGTCGGTCACCAGTGCGGTTGGCACGCAGGAATTTGCCAGGTTGCGATTGGGTTGCGGGCCCGATCATCCGGTCAGTGATCTTGCCGCTTATGTTTTGCGGCCGATGAAAAAGGGCGAACTGGAAGTGGCCTCCGAAATGGTGGCCATGGCGGGTGACGCGGTGGAAGTGATTCTTCAGCAGGGAATCGCCGCCGCCATGAACAAGTTCAACCGCCGCGTCCCTCCGCCGGAGCCCAAGTAGCACCTCTCTGGTTTGTAGGGGCCGGGCTTGCCCGGCCCTCTTGGGGTTCCGCGATTTTTGTAGTGGCCGGACTTTAGACCGGCCAGCAGCTCAAGGTTTTGTAGGGCCCGCCTTCCGAGGCGGGCCGCTCCTGAGCCGATTTTGTAGGTTGCACCACCGCCGCAACGATTTTCCCGGGCTCTGTACCCGGGCAAGAAGGAAACGAGGTCATCATGGAAGAGCGTTTGTACGATCTGATCTTCATCGCCCGTCCGGCCACGCCGGAAGAGGAGCTCAAGAAGGTCATCAGCACCATCGAGCACTCTGTCGCCGAAAAGGGCGGCAAGATCGAAAAAACCGAGCATTGGGGCACGCGCAAGCTGGCCTACAAGGTCGCCAAGCATCGTGAAGGCATCTACGTTTATTACCAGGTGCGCACGAATCACGCCGATCTCGTTCACGAAATCGAACGGCGTCTTGGCGTACTGGATGCGGTCATCAAGTATCAGACCATCCGCCTCGACGAGGAACTCAAGCGCCAGAAGAAGCTCTCGCACAAGCGCGAGGTGCGCGCCGCTCGTCGTCCGCGCCGCATCACGCAACCCGCGCCAGCCGCCGAACAGTCTGCCGGCGCCGCCTGACGCAATCAGCAGCACAGGCTTTGACCTGTGCTGCGTAAAGGTGACGAGCGCAAGCGAGTAACCGCCCGTCTTCTGTAGGGCCCGCCTTCCGAGGCGGGCCGCTCCTGAACCGATTTTGTAGTGGCCGGACTTCAGCCCGGCCAGCACCACAAACCGAATTCGTTTCACCATCTGGAAAGGTAGGAAGTTATGTCAGAGGAACAAAAGCAACCGCAAGCCCCGGCCGCTCCCGCGCCAGCCGCTCATCAAGATGCTCCCGCGTCCGCGCCCGCAGCCGCTTCGGCTCCTGCTCCCACGCACGCTCCGCGCAGCGAAGGCGGAGCGCCTCCTCGCCGTGAGGGTGGCCATTCGCACTCCGGCCCGCGCCGCGAAGGCGGTCCCGGCGGTGGTGGTGGTGGACGTCGCGAAGGCGGCCCCGGTGGCCCAGGCGGTGGTCCGGGTGGACCGCGCCGCGGCAAGCGCCAATATTTCCGCAAAAAGAAAGTCTGCAAGTTTTGCGTCGAGAAGATGGACTTCATCGACTACAAGCGCGCCGACATTCTTTCGCAGTTCGTGCAGGAGCGCGGCAAAATTCTGCCTCGCCGCATGACCGGCGTCTGTGCGCGTCACCAGCGTTGGCTCGGCGTGGCCATCAAGCGCGCCCGCAACATCGCTCTTCTGCCGTTCGCAGGCAGCGCCGCGGGTGCCCAGGCCCCCCGCGCCATCGTAGTCGAAGCCCCGAAGGCCTAAGCCTCCGGATGTAGCGGCCGCTTTCCGAAGCGGGCGCTTTTGTAGAAGTACTGTTTTTAGCCGGCATCGGTGGACTTTGTAGTGGCCGGGCAAGCCCGGCCCTCTTGGGGTTCCGCGATTTTTGTAGTGGCCGGACTTTAGACCGGCCAGCAGTCCCAGGTTTTGTAGGGCCCGCCTTCTGCTTGCCCGCGTAGCGGGAGGTGGGCCGCCGAGGAAGCACCAAGCTATTCAAAGAATCAGGAGCGAGTCATGCAGATCATTCTTCAAGAAGACGTAGAAAAACTCGGCCACCGCGGCGACGTGGTCACCGTCAAGTCCGGCTACGCGCGCAATTTCCTCTTGCCCAATAAAATTGGCATTGAGGCCACCGCCGGCAACATGAAGGCCCTCGAGCGCATTCGCGGCTCCCTGGCCAAGAAGACCGCCACGGAACTCGAAGCCGCCAAGAAGCACGCCGAGTCGCTGAACGGCGTCGCCCTCAAGTTCCACCGCAAGACCGGCGAAAACGAGCAGATGTTCGGCTCGGTCACTACCGGCGACATCGCCGAAGCGCTCAAGGCCCAGAAATTTGAAGTCGACAAGCGCCAGGTGCAACTCGCCGAACCCATCAAGACCCTCGGCGAATTCCCCGTCACCGTCAAAGTCTTCCGCGACGTAACCGCCGAAATCAAAATCCACGTCGAAAAAGAATCCTAAATCCGTAGGGCCCGCCTTCCGAGGCGGGCCGTTCTCCAAATGTAGGGGCGGCTTTACGCCGCCTTCTTTCTTTCCACTTGTAGTGGCCGGACTTTAGACCGGCCACCCTTCAGGGCACGAGAAATCGTGCCCTCTTTTTTTGCAGTGCCGCAGCCCTGCTGCCGCTTGCGCCCAGCAAAACTCTTGAGCCTAAACGATCCTTCATCCACAACTCTTCCCGTATCCTCAATTCCTTTCCTCACATAAAAAGTTTTCCGACATTTCCTTTACGATTCACAGCTACTCCAATTGACGCGCGCGGAAGATCCGCGCAAACTTCCACCTGCAACTCCGGCTCCAGGGTGATCATCCGCCGGAAAATTTTCCATCTTGCATTTCGCAAAACGCATTTTTATAATAGCGAAGGAAAAGCGAAATAGCGAAAGGCCTCTCTGTCCCTATGCCCGCTGATTCCACTCTCGAACGCCCTCTGCCCAGCAATCTCGATGCGGAGCGTTCCATCCTCGGCGCCATCCTGCTCGACAACAACGCGCTCAACGCGGCCGTTGAGGCCCTCAAGCCCGACGATTTCTTCATCCCCCAGCACCGCAACATCTTCACCCGCATGATTGCGCTCGGCGAGGCCCAGCAGGCCATCGACCTCGTCACTCTCACCGAAGAACTCCACCGCCGCAGCGAACTGGACGCCTCCGGCGGCGCTCCCTATCTCGCCTCGCTCGCGGACGGCATGCCCCGCGTCACCAACGTTGAGCACTACGCGCGCATCGTCAAGGAAAAGGCCATGCTGCGCAACCTGATCCACGCCACGCACAATATTCAGCAGCGTGCCTTTGAGGGCGAAGACGGCGCCGACGCCATCCTCGATAACGCCGAGTCCAGCATCTTCGCCATCGCCGAAGACCGCGTCAAAGCCGGCCTCATCTCCGTCAAAGATATCGTCCGAGACAATTTCGAACGCCTCGAAAAAATCTTCCGGGAAGGGAAGAGCGTCACTGGTATTTCCACCGGCTATGGCGAGCTGGACAAGCTTCTCTCCGGACTGCAGCCCTCCGAACTGATCATTCTTGCCGCGCGCCCATCGCAGGGAAAAACGGCGCTGGCGTTGAATCTCGCCGAAAACATCGCCATTCGCGGCGGCTTGCCGTGCGCCCTCTTCAGCCTCGAAATGTCCAAGGAATCGCTGCTGCAGCGCCTGGTCGCTTCCGTCGCGCAGGTGGACGCGCACAAATTCCGTTCCGGCCACCTCAGCCGCGAAGACTGGCGCCGCATGACCGAAGCCCTCGGCACCATCTCTTCCGCGCCGCTCTGGGTGGACGACGCCGGTTCCACCAGCGTCCTCGAAATCGGCGCGAAAGCCCGCCGCCTCAAGCGCGACAAAGGACTCTCGCTCCTGATCGTCGACTATCTTCAGCTCATCACCGCGCGCGGGCGCTTCAGCTCCCGCCAGGAAGAAGTCGCCAGCATCTCCCGCGGCCTCAAGGGCCTCGCAAAAGAATTGCAGATTCCCGTCCTCGTCCTCAGCCAGCTCACCCGCGCACCCGAACGCGAAGAGCGCGGCCCGCAGCTTTCCGACCTCCGCGAATCCGGCGCCATCGAACAGGACGCCGACGTGGTCATGTTCATCTATCGCCCCAACTTTTTTAACCTGAACGCCACGCCCGAAGAGCGCGACATGGCCGACATCCTGATCGCCAAGCAGCGCAACGGCCCCACCGACAAAGTGAAATTTGTTTTCCGCAGCCGCCTAACCCGTTTCGAAGAAGCCGCCCCAGACGCCTTCAGCCAATTCTCCGGCGGCGCCGATATGTAGGCACGGCTGCAAGCCGCCTTCCGCCCTGTGTAGTGGCCGACCTTCAGGTCGGCAACCGTAGGGCCCGCCTTCCGAGGCGGGCCGTTTCAGCGCCAACGCCAAAGGAGGGCCGCCATGTCCACCAACTGGAAACCCGAAACCTACAATTCCGTCTCCGTCTACATCATGGCCACCGGCGCCCAGCGCGTCCTCGACTTCCTAAAACAAACTTTCGACGCCGTGCCCCTTCGCCGCTACGACAATGCCGACGGCACCATCATGCACGCCGAAGCCCGCGTCGGAGACACCGTCGTCATGATCGCCGACGCCGGCGGTCCCCATCCCGCCTTTCCCGTCTGGCTCCACGTCTACGTCCCCGATGTAGACGCCACCTACAAAAAAGCCTTGGCCGCAGGTGGCATCTCCGCGCAAGAACCATCTCAGAAACCCGGCGACCCCGACCGCCGCGGCGGCGTCAAAGATCCCGCTGGCAACACCTGGTGGATTGCCACGCAACTGCCCTAGCAATCGCCAAAAAAAGCCATTGTCCGTGTCGTTGACTTAAATTCCCGCGCTCTTTACAATGCGCGAGGATGTCCAACACGCCCTCCCTCATCGGTCAAACCGTCTCTCATTACCGCATCCTCGAAAAACTTGGCGGGGGCGGCATGGGCGTGGTCTATAAAGCGGAAGACGCCCGCCTGCACCGTTTCGTGGCCCTCAAATTCCTCCCGGAAAATGTCTCCAAAGACCCGCAAGCCCTCGCGCGTTTCCAGCGCGAAGCGCAAGCCGCCTCCGCGCTGAATCATCCCAACATTTGCACCATTTACGACATCGGCGAGGAAAATGGCCAGGCCTTCATCGCCATGGAGTGCCTTGAAGGCAAGACGCTGAAGCACACCATCACCGGCCGACCGATGGAACTCGATTTTCTTCTCACCATCGCCATCGATATAGCCGACGCGTTGGATGCCGCGCACTCCAAGGGCATCGTCCATCGAGACATCAAGCCTGCAAATATTTTCGTTACCGACCGCGGCCACGCCAAAATTCTCGACTTCGGTCTCGCAAAAGTAGGCTTTGAACGGGGCAGTGCAGCCCCAACCGAAACTATGGCCACTCAGGGCGTGGACACCGCACAGCTCACCAGTCCTGGCAGCACCATCGGCACCGTTGCCTATATGTCTCCCGAACAGGCGCGTGCCAAGGAACTCGATTCCCGCACCGATCTTTTTTCGTTCGGCGCCGTGCTCTATGAAATGGCCACCGGCCAGCTTCCGTTTCGCGGCGATAGCACCGCCACCATTTTCGACGCCATCCTGAATCGCGCGCCCATTCCTCCCGTTCGCCTGAATCCCGATCTCCCCGTCGACCTCGAACGCATCATCAATAAATCTCTCGAAAAAGACCGCGCCTTCCGTTACCAGCACGCCTCGGACATGCGCTCCGACCTCAAGCGTCTCCAGCGCGACACCAGCTCTTCCCGCGTTCCAGTTGCTGAGCCGGGCGACTCCTCAGTTCCGGCGAGTTCCGGCGGTGTTCCCCAGGCTGGCTCCTCTGGCTCCGTTCCGCCCGCCACAGTCGGCGAATCCGCGGTCGCTTCCGGAACTTCCACAGTGGTTGCGGCGCAAACCAAAAACAAAAAGGGAATTTTGATCGGTTCGCTTCTTGCGTTTGTCGTGCTTCTGGTCGCCGTCGGCGTCTTCCTCAAATTCGGCAATCGCAAAGCGCCTCTAAACCTCCAGGATCTCGAAATCACAAAGATTACCCAGAGCGGCAAGGCCTCCGGTGTCGCCATTTCCCCCGATGGTCAATACGTTGTCTATGTTTTGCGCGATGGCGAAAAGCAGAGCCTCATGGTCCGCCAGGTGGCCACCGGCAGCGACGTGCAGATCCTCGCTCCCGATCTCATTGTCTTCTATGGCCTCACCTTTTCCCCCGACGGGGTCTACATCTATTACACCGCCTCCGGCAAGGACAACATCCTGTTCAGCTCACTCTTCAAAATGCCCGTTCTCGGCGGCGCCCCCGTCGAAATCGTTCGCGATATTGACACCGGCATCAGCTTCTCCCCGGATGGCAAACGATTTGCGTTTCTTCGCGGCGTTCCGGATAAGGCCCTCGTGGAACTCCACGTTGCAAATACCGACGGCAGCAACGAGCACCTCTTGCTGGCCAAGAGTGGCCTCCCCAATCCTTTCTTAATGCTTCGTCCCGCGTGGTCCCCTGATGGCAAAACCATCGTCTTCACCCTTTACGGCGGCACCAATCAACAAAATCTCATTGCGGTGTCCCCAGACGATAGCTCCACGGCGCGCTCTCTCTACACCACCGGTGATGAGCTCGGCGTTCCCCACTGGCTCCCGGACGGAAGCGCCTTGATGATTCCCGTACGCGAGCAGGGGCCGCTCACCCACGGCCAGCTCTGGACCGTTTCTTTTCCCGGTGGCGAAGCGCATCGCCTGTCGCACGACCTCACCAATTACAGTCTTTCCTGGCTCGATCTTTCCAAGGATGCCTCTTCCCTCGCCACCATCGAAACCTCCCGCACTTCCGATCTCTGGGTGCTTCCCGGTGGTGATTCCGCAAAGGCGAAGCAGATCACCCCCGGCGGATCTCCGGTGGGCAACGTCACTGCGCTCGGCAAAGATCGCATTCTCTATCAGACCGAGGCTGGCGGGCTATTTATGATTCCCGTGGACGGCGGGACTCCCGTGCAGATCGGCCCCAGCGACCGCAGGGTCTTTTTCGCCTCCGGCTGCGGAGACGGCAAGCACATCGTTTATCAGAAAGCGGAAAACGGTCAGTCGAACATCTGGCGTATGGATGCCGATGGCACAAACTCGGTTCAACTCACCCATGGTAAATCCGACGGGATTCCGAATTGCTCCCCCGACGGTCAGTGGATTGCCTACAGCGCCAACACGGAGCTGGACTCCGCCTTAATCTCCATCAACGGAGGCACTCCCCAAATTTTGCACTTCCCAGGCGTCGCTTTTAGCGTCGCTTCTTTGTCACCCGACTCCAAACTCGCCCTCCAGATGACTTCCGATCCCGCCAACATGGCGGGTCGCCCTCGCATGGTCATTGCCCCCGTTTCAGGCGGCCCTCCCCTGTACTCGTTTGAAAGAATGCTTGGCACCGGCGGCTTTTTGCGCTGGGCTCCCGATGGCCGCGGAATTGATTTTGCCGTGACTCGGAGCAGTGTTTCGAACTTCTGGCGCCAGCCTCTGCCCGGCGGTGCTTCGAAACAGCTCACCCAGTTTTCTTCGGAGCTCATTTTCGGCGGCGCGTGGTCCGGCGACGGCAAATCGCTGGTGCTCGCGCGCGGCACTCCTTCGGCCGACATCGTCCTCCTGAAGTCCGGCAAAAATACCCAATAATCGGCGCCTGGAAAATTCTCGCTTAGGGCGGCGCCAGGAAGTTTCGAGTCGTGACCTTGCGGCTCCATTTGCAGTCGCGGTATCTGCTCGGAAAACGCGTTAAGTTTTTCGGCGATCTTGCCAACCGCGTCGCGTGTTGCCTCCGGCAAAAGGCTGTCCGCAAACTCGCTCCCTAGCATCTCCGTCGCGTCCTTTGATTTTCCTTTTCCGCTGATCGTAGTGATGCTGCCCGCCTGCGTGGATTCTCCGGTGGCCGTAAATCCGGCGATCACCTTTGCGGTGTTCATGTCCAACACCTGCGCGGTGATTCCCACGTAGGCCTTGGATTTCCGCACGCGCACGCCCCCCGCGAATTGTGAGCCCGCGGCTTTCGCGTCCGCGCGCCGGTCATCGGGTCCGTATTGTGTCACTCCACCAATGATCATCGCATCCAGGCCCAGCATTCGGCCGATCTTCGCGGCCATTCCGTAAGCGTCCGCTCGTTCGCCTTCGGGATCACTCTGTTCCTTCAAAAGTTTTTCGAGCGCCGAACGGTCCACAACCGTATATTTGCCCCCCTGCACCAGTTTCTCGATCAGCAGTATCGAAACTCCCTTGCCCACATCCGCGCCATCCGCCCCAAAAAGTCCGGAGGGACCGTCCGCGGAGATGGATGGATTGTCAAAATTCAGAACCGCCACGCGTTTCTTCGCCCCGCTCTCCTGACCGCAGACGACACCACTGCACAACGCCAGCAAAACCACGGCGCAGCCCAAGCATTGTGAAAATCTCAAGTTCATCAAGAGTGATCCGTCAGCTAACGCGAATTGTAAAAGCTGCCGCGCGCCGGGTCCATGAACTTCTTCCGAATGCTCTCCGTCCACTCACCCACGGGCCACACTAGAGCTGTCATCCCGAACCTCGCGCTTTTTGCGGGGTGAGGGATCTGCTTTGCATTTTTTGTCCGGATGGCAACGATTGCAGCGAACCTGTGCCTGGGATGTGAGGGAACAGCCGTTCAAGCCTTCTTCAAATACTCCGTATAAATACTTGCGCACGCTTCCACGAACTCTTGCTCCGACTTCGGGAACGAGTCCGCAAAATAACTCTCAATATCCAACTCTCCCGCCAGCTTCTTGTTCACGTAAATCGGCACCACAATCTCAGACTTCACCATCGAAGACCCCGCCAGATACCGCGGGTCCTTGGTCACGTCCTGCACCACCACCACCTGCCCGCTCTTCGCCGCCGCCCCGCAAAGTCCCGTGTTCAGCGGAATCCGCGCGTTCGGCGTGAAACTTCCTGCGTACGGCCCCACGATCAGGTATCCCGCGTCCGCCGGATCCACCACGTAAAATCCCACCCAGTTGTAGCGCGTTAATTTCTCGTGCAGGCGTTTCGCGATCCGCTCCATCAGGGCCTCGGCCGTCGCCGCGGTCCGCGCAAACGTTTGTAACTCCTGCAGCAATTCCTTCTGCGCTGGCGTCATCAGTCCAACCTCTCCAAAATGGCCGCAAAATCCCCGGGCCGCACGATTCGTTTCGTTATAAATCCAGTCTACACGAACCCCGCCGCGCTCCTGCCTCAACCGCACCCCCTTGCGGAATCAGTTCCCAAGCGACGAATTGTTTTGTGCCGCAACTTTACGTTTACATTGCTATACTTCCCCGCGACTTTACTACCGGAAACAAATAATAGGTTCGTCCAAGCCCAAGGACGTATGGACCAGCATATTGCTAGCTATGCCAACCCTCCTCGATCCAAGCTGGCCTCCGATCCTCCTGTAGCCTATCTGCTCTTGGCCGCCGTCTCCTGCGCAACGATATGCTCGCGCACGCCAGCCCAGACCTCTGCTTCTGCTGCCGCGACCAACGAGAGTGACATCCGAGTCGCCTATGTTGCTGTTCTCGATAAAAAGGGAACTCCGATCGCAGACTTGAAGGCCGAGGATTTCTCAATCACGGAAGACAAAATTCCCCAGCAAGTTGTGAGTGTCTCCTCATCCGCGGATTCCCATCTGGTTCTGGGGGCCATGATTGACGTCAGCGGCAGCACGGTCGAAGATTCTGCGCGCCACGACAAATTTAACGTCCTCTTGCGATTCCTTGGCGCTTCCGTTGGCGGTTCTGAAGATGCTTACGTTGTTGCTTTTGCTGCTACCTCGCTTCGGGTCACAGGGAGTACCGCCAACATCAGCGAACTCTTGTCCGCATTGAAACAGGTAGACGAAGCTCAACCCTCTGGCCCCACCGCACTCTTCGATTTCCTCGTTTCAACGGCTAACTTACTCCCTCCGAGCGTCTCGGGGCGCAGCGTGCTGGTTGTGCTGAGCGATTTTGAAGACAACACCAGCCATCAAGACCTTGATCGGGCAATTCATGATCTACAACTCAAAGGAATCGCCCTCTTCGCGCTCGTAAATCTCGAGCGGGGACATGAGTCCGATCGCAGCGTTAGATTCGGGGCCAAAGTTGCTGGGCGCATGGCGGAAGAAACGGGTGGGCAAACCTTCCTGATTAGATCACCCCAGGATATGGAAGCAGCGCTGCATCGCATGCAACTTGTACTGAAAAATTCGTATGCACTCAGCTACCATGCCACCGCGAAGCCCAGAAAAGATGGCAGCGTTCCGCTCAAAATTGAAACCCACCGCAAGGACGTTCAGCTCGTGTTCAGTCCATTGCGGCCCCCGCCCGCGCTATAGGTTCCGCGGCTCCGCGACCATCCTGCATCGGAACTACAATCCCTGCGCTCTCCCTTACCTCGAATCCGACTCCATTTCATTCCTGACACACTGCGTCTGATGGCCACGCGTCGACTCGTTCCTTCCATCTGGCTCCGCCTTCCCCGCGTCTATCCCCTTGCCAAACAATGGGTTATGGGCATTCGCAAACACCGTCGTCCCTGGGCCGCTTGGCACCCCAATTGCTCCCCTCCCTATTGTCTTTCTCGCGCGCGGCGGTTCATCCCCGCTTTTCATCTCCGCGTGCGAATGCCGTACACTAGATCTTTCAGGAAAGTTCATGACGCGCTCCAAAAAGAATTCGAATCCCGCCGATTTCGTGGGCCGCCCCGTCTGGGCCGAAGTTTCTCTCTCTGCGCTCACCGGAAATCTTCACAACATTCGCGACTACGTCAATCCTCCGTCGGAAAAACGCAAAACTCCGCGCAAAGTTCTCTCGATCGTCAAAGGCAATGGCTATGGCCACGGTGGCCCCGCGGTCGCCAAGGCCCTCGAAAAGGCCGGCTCGGATTGGTTCGGTGTCGCCTCTGCCGGTGAGGGCATCGAAATTCGCAAGGCCGGCGTTCGCGCGCCCATCCTCGTCCTCGGTGGCTTCTGGCCCGGCGAGGAAAAAAATCTCCTGCAGCACGACCTCACTCCCGCCATTCACCGTTGCGAGCAGCTTCTTGCGTACGAAGCCGCCGCCGCGAAGCTGCGCAAGAAAAATGTCCCCGTTCAACTCAAGGTGGACACCGGCATGAACCGTCTCGGCATCCTCCCCAAAGACGCCGACTGCTTCGCCCGCCAGCTCGCAAAGTGTAAACACGTGAGAATGGTTGGCACGTTCACGCACCTAGCCTCTTCGGAAGTTCTCACGGACACCGAGCTCGGCCATCAGACGCGCCAGCAACTCGAACGCTTTCAGTTCACGCTCGACCGCTTGCGCAAACTTGGCGCCGATCCCGGCATCACCCACATCGCCAACAGCGCCGCCATCGCCGCGCGTCCCGAAACCTGGGCGGACATGGTGCGCCCCGGTGCGCTCCTCTATGGCTATCATCCTGGATTTGATCCGCAGGAACGCCGCGCGGAATTCGAGAAGAAGTTACCGCTGCGCCCGGTGATGAGTCTGCGCGCCCGCCTGATCAGTGTTCGCTGCATCGCCGCGGGTGAAGCGGTCGGCTACGACGCAACCTGGATCGCGCAGCGTCCTTCGCGCATCGCCGTGCTTTCCGCGGGTTATGCCGATGGAGTTCACCGCTCTCTCGGCAATCGTGGCGTCGTTTATATTCGCGGTCACGTCGCGCCAATCCTTGGCATCGTCTCCATGGACGTGATCATGCTCGATGTCACCGATGTTCCAGACGCCGCGATCGGCGATATCGCCACCCTCTACGGCACCGATGGCGATCGCACCTATCCCGCCAACGTCGTCGCCCGCAGCATCGGCACCGTAACCTCCGACCTCATCAGCGGCGTCGGCCAGCGCGTCCCCCGCATCTACATTGTAACCGTCTGCCTTTACCTCCAATTAGGCTTCGGATGCTCGCCCGCCGCCCCAATCCCGTAGGGCCCGCCTTCGGCGGGCGCACGGCGCCACCAGAGGCGAGTTCTTGCGCCCGCAATTTTCTCCCGCGCTGCTGCGCCACACTCACCCTGCGCCGACTCTGTCCCGTAAGCCCGGCTCGCCCCCTCTGACGGCGAGCGCTCTCCCTCCCCGACTCCAGCCCCGTAGCGGCGACAGATGCCTCTCACGCATTACTTCAACTTGACGTTACTCTAATTCAAGAGTATACATTTCTTCTCATTACCTGCTCCGGCAGGAAGGGCTTCTTCTCCAAGCGCCTTCTCTGCTTTTCACGCATCGCGGAGCGGCGCGCGTCATGCCGTACCGTGAGGTCCTATGAACGCAGTTAGGTCTCAGCAAGTCGGCGGTACAGTTTCCGGATCCCTTGCCTCGGTTCCACCACACGCAAATTTTCGCGGGCGAGCCTGGGATTTCTGGGCCATTCGCGTAGCCCTCGTGGGCGCTTCTGTAGCTCTTTGTTATGCCTTGCGCCCCTTCAATCTCCACGCCTTTCCCGCCGCAGGCCTCGGCTTTTTCATCGCCATGGTCGTTCTGCTCGCCGAACTTCGCCTGCGCCACGCGGAGATCAGCGGGCTTGCGGGCGGCGCGATTGGTCTCGTCGTCGGCCTGCTCGCCTCCCTCCTGATTGCCCTCGTAGTTGCCCGCACCTCCGAACCGGAAACCACCAAGTCCTTCTTCGAATTCACCGCCACGCTTTCGCTTGGCTATCTCGGCCTGGCCATCGGCGCGCGCAAAGGCAAGGACCTTCCGCACATCCCGTTGCCGCAATCCGTTGGCATTGCCTCGCCTGTTCCGCCCTCGGCTCCGGAGTCCTCTGTCCAAATGAAACTCCTGGACACCAGCGTCCTGATTGATGGCCGCATCGCCGACATTTGCGAAACTCATTTTCTCGATGGCTCGCTTGGGTCTTCCGCGCTTTGTCCTTCACGAACTTCAGATGGTTGCCGATTCCAGCGATTCCC
This sequence comes from uncultured Acidobacteriota bacterium, assembly GCA_963824925.1. Classification (GTDB taxonomy): domain Bacteria; phylum Acidobacteriota; class Terriglobia; order Acidiferrales; family UBA7541; genus Acidiferrum. Next base: position 87,831 of record CAWGRE010000017.1, on the reverse strand, counting down.
TGAAACGCCAGCGCGGTCGCCGCGGCCTGGAAGTCCTGCAGCGCCTTCAGAAAATGCCCGGCCTGGATCTTCGTCTGCTCGACGACGACATCGCCGGTGTTTCCGCCGTGGATCAGAAACTTGTCGAACTCGCGCAGCGCACCGGCTCCAAAATCGTCACCAATGATTTCAACCTCAATAAAGTCGCCCGCGTGCAGAGTATCTCGGTCCTGAACATCAACGAACTCGCCAATGCGCTCAAGCCGGCGGTCCTCCCGGGCGAATCCATGCGCGTGCTGATTCTCCGCGAAGGCAAGGAGTCCAGCCAGGGCGTAGCCTTCCTCGACGACGGCACTATGGTCGTCGTGGATGGCGCCCGCCGCCTCATCAACCGCACCGTCGACATCCTGGTCACCTCCGTCCACCAGACCCCCGCCGGCAAAATGATTTTCGGCCGTCTCGACGAACGCACAGACTCCGGCTCCGTCCGCGCCGCAGCCGCCGGCGCCAGCACCATGCGCAGCGAACCCCCCATCGGCGGCAACGGCCACACTCACGCCAACCGCCCTCCTCGCTCCGAACCCTCTCCCGCCGCAGCCAATCCTCAATATCCAGATCCCGACCCCATGTAGGGCCCGCCTTCCGAGGCGGGCCGCTCTTATATGGAGCGCCAATCTCCAGATTGGCCAGTCTTCTCCCCCCGCGCAATTCTCTTCCACCCCCTTCTTGCGGTACACTCTCCCTTCTGCATCCCGCGCTTGGGCCCGCAAGGTCTCGCTTCAGCCGGTCTGCTAACACGCTATGAGTCAAATCACCGCAATTCTTCCGGCTGCAGGTCTCGGCACGCGCATGGGCGCGGAGACCCCAAAGCAATTTCTCGAACTCGACGGCGTCCCCATCGCCATTCTCAGCCTCCGCCGCATCGCCTCCTGCCCGCTGGTCACCCAGATCATCGTGGCCACGCGCCCGGACGTAGTCGAAAAACTGGAATCCCGGATCCGTCAGGAAAACTTCAAGCAGCCAATCCGCGTCATCAAGGGCGCAGACTCCCGCCAGGGCTCCGTCGCCGAAGCGCTGAAGCTGGTTCCCAACGATGTCGAACTCGTCCTGGTTCACGATGCCGTGCGCCCGTTCGTATCTCCGGAACACGTCACCCGCGTCATCGAAGAAGCCCGCCGCTGCAAGGCCGCCATCGTCGGCATTCCCGCCATGGACACCGTAAAAGAAGTAAAGCGCGCCAGCCTCCCCGAAGACGTAGCCCTGATCACCAACACCGTTCCGCGCGAACGCATCGTGCTGGCGCAAACTCCCCAGGTATTCGACACCCGCCTGCTCAAAGAGGCCTTTGCCCGCGCGGAAGCCGATGGCGTCAACGCCTCTGACGAAGCCGGCCTCGTCGAACGCCTCGGCCACGACGTTCACGTCGTCCACGGCTCCGAGCGCAACATCAAAATCACGAAACCCGCCGACATGGAACTCGCCCGCTTCTACCTACACCTCGAGCAGAAAAAAGCATGAGCGTACGCTGCGGCATCGGTTACGACCTGCATCGGCTAGCGGAAGGTCGCAAGCTCATCATCGGCGGCATCGAAGTCCCATTCGATAAAGGCCCCGTCGGCCATTCCGATGGCGATGTTGTAGCTCACGCGCTCTGCGACGCTCTGCTCGGCGCCGCGGGACTCGGCGACATCGGCACGCATTTTCCGGACACCGATCCCAAGTGGAAGGGCGCCAACAGCCTGCAATTTCTCGAGTACGCTCGCAAACTCCTCGACGAAAAACATCTCGCCATCGAACACGTCGACGCCGTCGTCATCCTCGAACGCCCCAAGCTCGGCCCCCATTTCCCCAAAATGCGCGAAGCCCTTGCGAAAGCCCTCGGCGTTCCCACCGAAAAAATCCACCTCAAAGCCAAAACCAACGAAGGCGTGGACGCCGTCGGTCGCGGCGAAGCCATCGCCGCCCACGTCGTCGCGACGCTCTCCCGGTAGCGCCGGCTTCTAGCCGGCAAGCCCAAGGCCCCGCTTTCCGAAGCGGCCGCTCCGCTCTTCCCTCCGAAGTTTTCTTCCCTTGCCTTCCTACGTATGGGTATCTCAACCCTTCCTAATCTCCGCGCCTCCGCGTTCAACTCCCCTCCCCCATTTCCACGCTAAACTAATCCCTTCCCATGCCCCTCAACGACTACCGCGCCGAACATCCCCCGCACCCAAATCCCTACACCGGCGCCGACGTCCTCGCCATCCTCCACGAAAACCACTGGCTAACCACCGACCCAACCCCCGAACAAACCGCCTGGGCCGACCGCGCCGCCCAACTCCTTGGCCATTACGCCGAAGACCGCGCCGTCCTGGCAAATCTCCTTCGGCCTGTTTTCCACTACGACGCCTCCGAAATTCTGCAATCTCCCGACGCGCAAGCCGCCATCTCGCGCTTTGCCGCGCGGGATGTCATCCGCCAACTCGCCCTGTTGGTTCTCGACCCGGCTCCCTTCACCTCCGAGCGCTTCAAGGAAGTTGCGACATACCTGAAGGAAACTTGCGGCGTTCGCAGCCGCGATCTCTTCAATCCGATTCGTCTCGCGCTCGCTGGCCGCACGGGCGAAGGCGAACTCGACCGCGTAATCCTCCTCCTCGACGAAGCTTCCGTCCTCCCTTTTTCAATTCCCGTAAAATCCGTCCGCACCCGCATCCTCGAATTCTGCTCCGCCCTCGACTAATCCTCTCCACCAATCCCCGGCCACCCACTCCGCCCTGTCATCCTGAAGGTCGCGCCGTCCGCGACCTGAAGGATCTCAACCACCGCGTCTTGCCGCGAACTCTCCGTCCGCCTTCCTCTGCGCCCTCTCTGTTAGTAAACTCTTCTCCCATGGATCGTCTCACTGGCATTCACGCCATCCGCGAAGCCCTCGAAGCCGGCAGCCCCTTCGACCGCATCCTCATCGCCAAGGGCCGCCAGGACACGCGCGTCGAAGAAATCGTGCAACTCGCCCGCGCCCAAAACATCCCCGTCCGCTTCGAAGACCGCAGCCAGCTCGATCGCCTCGCCAACTCCCGCGATCATCAAGGCGTAGTAGCCATCGCCGCCGCGCGCCCTCCCGCCACTCTCGAAGGCCTTCTTGAGCAAGCCAACAAATCCAAAGGCCAGATCGGCCTCATCGTTCTCCTCGACGGTGTCGAAGACCCGCACAATCTCGGCGCCATCATCCGCACCGCGCTTGCCGCCGGCGCCCACGGCATCGTGATTCCCGAACGCCGCGCCGCCGGCCTCACGGACACCGTAGCGCGCGCCTCCGCCGGCGCCCTCGCACACCTGCCCGTGGCGAAAGTCACCAATCTCGTTCGCGCAATGGAAGATTTAAAGGAAGCAGGCTACTGGCTGGTAGGCCTGGATGAAACCGCCGAAAATAAATACACCGATATCGACTACACCACTCCAACCGGCATCGTCATGGGCGGCGAAGGCAACGGCCTCCACGAATTAACCAAAAAGCGTTGCGATTTCCTGGTCTCGCTTCCAACCACCGGCCCCGTGAAATCCCTCAACGTAAGCGTAGCCACCGGCGTAGTCCTCTTCGAAGCCCTCCGCCAGCGCCAACACCCGAAGAAGTAAAGTCGTTTCGGATGTAGCATCCCCACCAAAATTGCATCAGTGCCCACTCAGGATTTGGACAATGCTCATTAATAGACAAATAATTATGAGGGAACAAAAGATCAACGTTCTGTGCGAAATCTCCCCAAGGGCGTCGAGCACCTTGCCCATCGGGGATTTCCTCTCGATCTGCTCCACTTGCGCGACTGCCAGCAGCATGCTTACCGATGCATGGGTATTCAATACGAGGCGGAATAGTTGGATGGCCCAGTACATCGCAAATACCATCCATACGATTGAGGCCATTGAAATGCGGCCTCTGGCTTCCACAATAATCCAAATTGAGAAAACTCCAAGGACAGTTAAAGAGAGAAAGTTCCACAGAAATAAGCGTCTGCGAAAGGCTTGGTTCAGGTAGAAACCAGCTTCATCGCTTAAGCGCGTCACACCGGGGGAACTCGTGCTCATACCCTATCCTCCCATCGCCTCGAATCGATTCCTAGCTACTTCCACTCATGGGTCATACTGCATCGGTGAAAACACGCCGATCCCGAGTTACTCCCGCCCTTCATTTATTAAATTCAGCCCCATCCCAAGAAGAATCCCTAACCTACACTGGGACTGTTAGCGCAATCTCATTCTCCCTTGGGCTCTTCATACGGGATAGCCATTCCAGCTTCTTCTGGGCTCAGTTTTATGCCCACCATACCTACCGCTTTTGACAAGGCCGGGTCCCTGCCGTTCGCCAGATCCTGCGCGGTTGGCAGAATCACGATGTCCGGTGTCTACACCCACGTGCTCCAACGATTTGCCGTCGGTCATCACCAGGTCAGCATCTGTGATCGAGGCGCCATAGAAGATCACCGAATCCAGGTTAACTTCATGCGGATAAAACCTCGACTCCATAACCATTCCGGCACTACGGTCCCCCACCACAAATCCGCGTTTCTCCAACTGCACCACGCGTGCAAACACTTCAGAAGCCGCTGCCGACTCGCTGTCGATCAGGACTGCAAATCTGCCCGTAAAAGCATCGTGGTGACGGCCGGCTGCCACGACGGGCTTGCTGGAGTCGCGCCCCACGCGGTCACAAATTTTCCGATCGTATTGGAAGAGTCCGCCCAACAATCGGCCGAGTGTTTCAGCGAACTCACCGTAATTGTCCCCAGGGTCTAACACCAGACCCCTGCGTTTCCGTATCTTGCTCATGTTGTCGTTTTGAAAATTTGAATCCAATAGGAGATCAAGTGGGCCTGTGAATCCCCCGTGATTCCCTCGAAGGTCCAACACCACGCCTTTGTGTTTCCGCATGTTGCCGATGATCTTGTCCGCCTCATCCGCCGAGAAGCCAAACATGGGAATTTTCACCACCAGCAGCTCATCTCCCTTCTCAAAATAACGTGCTTCCTTGGCGTGATGAGCGTTTTCTGAGTCGCGAACAATCTGATTAATGCCTTGGTGCTGGAAGTACGTGGCTAACGTGGATGGGCGAATTGTCGCTATCACTTCCAACTGCCGCGGCGGACTCCCTGAATCGGCAAGAGATAGTCGAAGCCCCGGCTGTGGCCGCAACACATCGTAGATATATTGAATTCTCCAAAGAGTGTTCCTTGAAACGGGCTGATCGTTGACGGCAAGAATCTCATTTCCCGGTTTCAGTCCTTTTTTCTCCGCATCGCTTCCGGAAACAACGTGGGTGACAAAACAGTGCTCGCCAATTATCTCCATCCTGAATCCGTAATCGAAAGTGTTGGCGCGAGGAGGAGGGTAGAAAGCGGTGTGAGAGTCATTCAGACTATCTAGCAGCGCGGCGATTTCCGAGACCGCTCTATCGAGCGAGTGAGCCGCATCGACATTCTTTTTAGCTTCCTGAACCTTCACATCCCAATCGACGCCATGCAGCTTGCCGTCGTAATAGTATTTTGGGATATCCTTGGCTACTTTGTTCAGCATTTCTTGAGCGAATTCGCGGTCAGCCTTGCCGTACTGTTCCGTCCGCGCGAACGCGGAAGGGAATAGGAACAAAGCGCACGAGAACACGGCCAGCCAAACGACGTTCCTCCAGACCCATGTCATGGAAGCCCCCGCAATGTTTCGAGCAGATCGAATCTTGAAAGGTAATCAATAAACAGAAGTGTACACTAATTTGCTTATTCTGGGATTGCTTGCAACTGGACAGTGTGGCCTGGTTTGGGACCCTCACGCGTCATACTGCGTCAGCGGCAAACACCTGTCATCCCGCCGGTTCTCCGCGCAAAGCTGTCATCAGCGCAGCGCCATCAGGGCTGCCGAGGCCGGTGCACGCATCCCAGCCTGGGCCCGCGGAATAATTCCCGTTGCTTCCCGCAGTAATGTCGTGAAACGTCGTTTCGACCTTCGCCGAATACAACAGCGGATTGACGTAGCCCACATTTGTTCCCAGCGATTGGTTAATCAGTGCCAGCAGTCCCGCCCACAAAGGGGCAACTGCACTCGTGCCGCCAATCACCGCTTGCTGCCCATCGACGAACACGTTGTAACCCGTCTCCGGATCGGCATTGCCCGCAACGTCGGGCACCCCACGGCCCACAAAACCATTCGGAGCCTTCGGCACCTTCGCGCTCTGCTGGTAGTTGGGAAGCGCAAAAAATTCACTGACGCCGCCGCCCGTGGCTCCCTCATTTGCCGAAAGCTCGTTCCATGCCTGCTCGCTGCCGATTGCCGCACCGGAGATCGTCAGCTTCGTCCCGCCACATCCCACCACAAATGGACTTGCAGCGGGGAAATCCACGGTCGGAGCTCCACTTGTGCTTCCGTCCGACGATCCGTTGTCACCCGACGCGGCAAGAACTGTGACGCCCATCGTTGAGGCATCCTCACACGCCGAATTCAGCGCGTCGCGGGATTGCTCCGTCCATGAATCCTCCGGCCCGCCCCAGCTGATTGAAATAATGGACGGTTTCAGGTTCGTGTCATGTACGGCCGTGCTGACGGCGTCGATGAACCCCTGGTCCGTATTCGGCGCGAAATAGGCCGCGATCTGCGCCCCGGGCGCGATTGCTCCTGCCACCTCAATATCCAGTTCCACTTCCCCATCGGGTCCACTGGAATCACCTGTGGGAGTATTCGCCGCGCCGTCCACGGAGACTGCCGTTACCTTCGGAGCCGAAATCCCCAAATTTTTAAAAAAGGAACTGAGGTCGCTGGGGCGATACCCGCCTCCCAACTCGATCACCGCGATGCACTGCCCCGCACCGGTCTCGCCCGAGGGGAACCCGTACGCTTTCGCCACTTGAATCGGCGAGTAAGCAACGGCTGCTGCCCGAGGGGAGACACTTGGCTCTTTCTTGCGCAGCCTAAAATGCGTCTTGGCCTGTGGACGATTGTCGAGCCCAAAAACGCCCTTCACGATTGGTTCCAGATCAGCGGGAATCGTCAGGCTGCCTGCGCGACACCGATACGCGCCCGAACCGTGCTCGTAACGACGCAAGTTCGCGCCAAACGCGTCGTTAAATGCCTGCACCGTGCCGGCGAGTTTCACAATTCGCCGCCCGCGATCCTCGCTCACAACCTTCAAGCCGTACTGCGCGGCAAATGCGCGAAGCTTTTCAACGTCGGCCGCCGACGCTCCGTGCAAATGGGCAAATTCTTCGCGGGTGAGGTATTTTCGCTCGCGCGGTAGGCGCGCCCCCATTTGCGCGGCGGAAGGGAATTCGCCGGCCTTTGTTCCTCGCCGCAACAAAACCGTCACTTCGATTTGCTGATTCGGGTCCGCAGGTCCCGCATCCTGTCCGCCCGGCAACGATTTCCGCGCGCTGCCCTTTAACTCCACCCGATCGCGTCGCTCAGCCATGGCGTGCCTCCACGTAAACTCAAACGTGCTGAGGCCGGGTGCCAAAAAGTATAGCCCGAATCGCCAGACGCCGCGCCCTCATACTTGAGCAGGGTCCGCGCACCCACGCTCACCTTCCATGTGAGTCTCAGTTATCTGATACTTATTTGATAAAGGCCGAGATGACTCGTGGTAAACGCGAAACGTGGATAATAGGCCCACCAAAGGCTGTCCCAAGCCGCCGTATTGTATTCTCTATGACACGAAGCGAAAGAAAATCATCAGCAAACCAGCACCAAATTCTTGAACGCTTTCACGAGTCATACTGCATCAGCGAAAACACATCAATCCCCGGCAATTTTGCCCGCCCCTGCAAGAAATTCAGCTCCACCGCGAACGCCGCGCCTTCCACCACCCCACCCAGCGATCGAATCAACTGCACCGCCGCCGCCGCCGTTCCCCCTGTCGCCAGCAAATCGTCGCACAACAGCACCCGTTGCCCTTTTTTTACCGCGTCTTCGTGCATCTCCATCGTGTCCGTTCCATATTCCAGCGCATAGGAAATCTTCGCCGTCTTCGAAGGCAAGCTTGTTCGGTTTTCGCACCGGCACAAATCCCGCGTTCAATCGGTAGGCCAGCGCCGGCGCAAAAATAAATCCTCGCGCCTCGATACCCGCAACCAGATCGATCGTATGCCCCGTATAGTGTCCGCACAGCCGGTCAATCATCATCTTAAAACCCTTCTGGTCCTTCAACAGCGTCGTGATGTCATAGAACAGAATCCCCGGCTTCGGGTAGTCCGGAATCTCCCGGATCAACTGCTTCAAATCTTCCATGCGCTCGGCTCCTGATTATTCCGTGAATTCAATCGTAAAATTTCCCGTGTACCGCGATTCCACCGCGCTCGGTTCTTCCGAAACTCCGGAAACCCGCGCCATCATTGGCCCTTTTTCCAATCCCTTCCGCAGCTTGTAAAGATTTTCCGGTGTCCCCATCGCCAGCACTTCCACACTGCCATCCGCAAGGTTTCTCACGTAGCCGTCAATCGCAATCTTGTTTGCAAGGTGCTCCACAAAATTCCGGTAGCCCACTCCCTGCACGCGGCCCGTAACCACATAACGTCTGGCGACAATCCCATCGTTCACAATATTCCGATTTTAGCAGAGCCTCCCGCCTCTCTTCCAAATCCCCGCGCAGGCCTGCTGCCATTGCGTTACACTGGCAGCGGATTGTCAGGCGGCGCAATTCCGCGCTGCCCGCATCCTAATCCACATGAATCGCATCCCGGCCATTTCAGCGCAATCGCAAACCGGCTGACTGCCCAACTTTTCTTTTTGGCCGCGATCCTGCTTCTCGGGCCTCGCGGTTGGGCACAGGATAACGCCCCCGGCCCGCTCACTCCTCCGCCCGCTCCCGAACATGACGTAAAGCGCGTCATCGGCGTGGCCCAGCCCGAAGCCCCGCCATCCCTTCCTCCCCCGCAGATCATCAGCGCCTTCACCAAGAAAGAAGACCTCTACCAGACAGAGCGCCCGCTCTATTCCTATCGCCGCTCCATCAAAATTCAGGAGTTTGGTCCGGACGGCCATCCCAGTGGCGAATACAACGCCACCTATCAGGCTGTGCGTTCCGCCGACGGCCAGCTTTACGAACGCGCCATCGCCGCTCCGGAAACCTCTCTACAATATTTGCAGTTCGAACCCGACGATGCCCATTACTTCACCAGCATTCCGGAGTTTCCACTCACCACCGAGCAGCTCAAAAACTACAACGTGCAGTATCTCGGCACCGAAAAAGTCGACGAAATCGATTGCTACATCTTTCAAGTCCATCCCAAAACGCTCGACCGCCGGCATCCCTTCTTCGACGGCGTCCTCTGGGTGGATCAGAAATATCTGGAAGTAGTAAAAACTTACGGTAAGTGGATTACCGACCTCGGGCCCATGCACCCGGGCAGCCTGCCCTTCGGCATGTTTGAAACCTATCGCGAAAATGTCGACGGCAAATACTGGTTCCCCGACTATTCTCGCTCCGACGACGTCTACAAACTAAAAGACCGCGAAATTCCCATCCGCGTAACCATCAAATGGTCCGACTTCAAACCCTTCCCACCCGCCGGCGCCCCGGCCACTAACAGTCCGCCGCCACCCGCAAAACCTTAGCCCGCAGCATCTCCTAGCGACCCTTCTGGCACGTCGAGCGCCAGCGGCGCGCCATAATTTAGCCCAGGGCGTAGCCCTGGGCTAACGCACAACAATGGAAAGCGCCGTAGGTGCGACACATTGTGATGACGTGTATTCCCCGTTCGCGCCCATCCGCACTTGCCTTCTCACCGCTTCCCATCCCGATAGATTTCCCGCAAAACCCCCGGCAACTCCTCCAACCCCTCCAACAATATCTCCGGCCGCGCCGCCCGCAATCGCTTCTCCGTCGGAAAGGGACCCAGCACCGCGATTGCCCGCACCCCCGCCGCCCTCGCCATCTCCACGTCCTCCGGCGTGTCTCCCACGTAAACGCAATTCCGCGCCTCCGCCTTCATCTCCCGCAGCGCCTTCAGCAAAGGAGCTGGGTGCGGCTTTTTCTCCGGTGTATCCCCGCCCAAAACCCGCGAGCGAAACACGCGCGTCAACCCGAACTCCCTCAACTGCCGGCTCACACGGTCGCGATCCCCGCTGCTCACCAGCCCCAGTCTGTGTCGTTTGCTTAATTGCGCCAGCACGCGCCGCGCCGGCCCCATCAATTTGGAAGGATGCTTCGCGTAATGCGCCCGCCAGACGCGGTTCGCCTCGTCCCAGCGCGTTTCCGGTATATTCGCCGCGCGATAGACCGCATACCAGTCCGGGGAATAGTGCTGCTCCAGTTCCGCCAGTCCCCAACCCACTCCCAACTCGCGAAACATCCCCAGATAAGCCTGCGAATCCGCATGGTACGAATTCAGCAGCGTCCCGTCCCAATCAAACAGCACACCATGAAGCGCTGGCAGGGAAGTCATATCTCTCAGATTAGCAGAAACACCCCGAAGCAGAGCCGCCGCCAATCCGCGCACCAGTGCAAGGCGCTTCTCGCTTCCTTTTCGCTGATATCTATTTGCAGCTCTATTTTTTATTGAGGAATGCTTACTGATTACGGATCACTTCAAACCGGCCCGCCCTACCCCGGAAGCGAAACGCGACTCGCAGGCGCCTCTTGCTTCCTGTTGGCTGCTCTCTGTTCGCTGTTATCTAATCGCAGCTCTATTTATTATCGGGGAAAGACCACTGATTACCCGCACGCCCGTATCCCGGAAGCGAAACGCGATAGGCAGGCCGCCTCTTGCTTCCTGATCGCTGCTATCTGCTAGCTGTTATCTATTCCCTAAGGCAGGCACGAAAGATCTTGGCACCAAACGTCAGTCCGCCGAAAACTTCCCCGGAATTTGGTCATCCCGGTCAAACGCAAAATCGTCAAAGCTCGCCGCGATCCCGAACCATCCGGGCATATTCGCCGGCTCCACGCGCCGGATCCGCGCTTTTGAGGAAACCACCACGTTCCCATACCCCAGCGGCCGGCTCACCAGCACGATATCCAGCTCAATTTCCGTTTCCAGGGCCATCGTCTTCGGGCATAGGAAAAACACACCCGACGAACTGATGTCCCGCGTCACCAGCGTAACCGGAAACTCCTCCAGCAATCCGTTCACACTTCGCAATTTCAGGGGTAATTTCAGGGATGCGCGCGGGCACTCCCGTTGTTCCAGGTGTACGCCGACGGCATGGGTTGGCACGCGAACGAAATCGCCGCGGTTGCGGCCCTCGCAGAAGCGGCATCACTCGCAGCGCAGGTGTTGGCCGTGCGCTGGTGCCTCCGGCATCGCGATCGCTGGCACGGCCGCAGCCGCTGCCTGTACGACTGTTTCTGGTCTCGAAGCGAAGTTATCCCAAGCTAACGCGTGATTGCGGGCGGTCATCTCACCCCTCAGAGAGATGAAGCTACACGGCCTTAACTTTCTAAGTTCTATTACCTGTCTTGCTGAGACCCTGACCAAAACCCAACCATGAAGTTGGGCTGCCAAAATGCCACTTCCAGTTGCCCCTGTCAACCTGTGGAAAACGAACGAAGTGCCCTAAATTGAAACACTTGGGACTAGTACCCACTTTGCAATTCCCACTCGATTCGTTAATTATTCGCCATCTCTCGACTAGCTTCCAATATGGCTGATGGCCCCACTCCACTTTCAAGTTATCTTTACTTCTTTGTAGTAGCCCATGAGCCCATCATCTTCTTTGGCTGGCCCGCACTCTGCCACCGCCTCAGCCCACGCTCCCGCGCGCCGGGGCCTGCTCTGGCTATCGTTCGCGGCAGTATATGTACTCTGGGGCTCCACATATTATTTTATCCGCATCGGTGTCGAGACTATTCCGCCCTTCATGCTCGCCGGTCTCCGGCACATGATTTTTGGACTCACGCTTTTCCCTGTCATACGCACTGTCACCGGAGAGAGGCCTGCAGCCGTACACTGGCGTACAGCAATAATCAGTGGTTTGCTCTTATTGCTCTTCGGAAACGGAATCGTCTCCTGGGCGGAGACCCGCGTGCCTTCCGGCATCGCCGCACTGCTAGTCGCCACGGTTTCCCTTTGGATGGTGATTCTAGATTGGCTGCGCCCGGGCGGCACCCGCCCCGCTCCCCGAGTCCTGGTCGGCATTATTCTCGGGTTCGGGGGCATTGTCATACTGGTGGGCCCTGCCCAATTCGGCAGCTCGGAACGTGTCGATCCCGCCGGTGCTCTCGCTCTCCTCTTCGCCGCTCTTGCCTGGGCAACCGGCTCCATCTACTCGCGCCACCGCCCAACCCCGCGCTCGCCCTTACTCGGGGCCACCATGCAATCCATCGCCGCCGCCGCGGCGCTATGGCTGGTGGCTCTTCTGACCGGTGAAATCCGCGCCTTCCATTTCGCCCAGGTGTCCACCCGCTCCTGGCTGGCGGTGCTCTATCTCATGATTTTCGGTTCGGCCTTGGGATTCTCCGCCTATGTCTACATCCTTAGGCACAGCACCGCATCGCGCGTCTCCACCTACGCGTTCGTTAACCCGGTCGTTGCTCTCTTTCTTGGATCGTTCTTCGGGCAGGAATCCGTCTCGCTCAGGACTCTCATGGCCAGTGCCACCATCCTGGCCGCAGTGCTCCTAGTAATCACCGCCCCACACCAACCGTCTACGCCGGCGGACGAAAATGCTCCCGTCCCCGGCGAAGCCTAGCGCCAAAACTGCTACTCACCACTATCTTTTAGGGGCGGCTCCTTGCCCTGAGCCCCGCGCAGGGCTATGCCGCCTTCTTCTCTTCCTGCCTCCCCAAAAACGGCGCTCTACGCCGTCTGCGCAAAACTCCCCGTCAATCGCTTCCTCAACGCAAAAAGGAACCCCATCCCCACCAGCATCAGCCCAACCGTCCCCGGTTCCGGGGCCGCCGTGCTGGCTGTATTGAGGGTCTGCGTCTCGATTGCGATAAAGGGAATCGTGTATGGGTCCGAAGAATCGATGTCAAATGTCGCGGCAAACCCTGTCGTTGTAAATCCCGAATTCACCCCATTCAGGATCGCAGGGGCCAGATAAAAATCGTTGTTCGTGTAAGTGGCCGGCCCGGTCACCAGTCCAGATGGTCCACTGTAATCCGTAAGAGTCACCGTGGATGTCGAAGTGTTGGGTTGGCACGTCGCAGGTGTGCTCTGGCAATTGGCGTAATTCCCGTCAAGCAGCACCGCGAAAAGCGAACTCTGGGTATTCGATCCCGGCACCGTCACTGTAGTCGGGTTAATAAAAGTGATATCCACATTCACCACATCTCCGGCGTTCAGCGTCAGCACCGGGCCGAGCGGCGGTGGGCTATAGTTCAGATCCCACGCATAGAAGCAATTCGTTTGCGTCACTGCGCCTGTGACAACGGTGCCGCAGCTTAGACTGCTCAAATCGGCAACCCCCGTGAAGCTATAGGTTGCACCCGTCGCTCCGGCTCTGTTCGGCAGGAATAGCATCGCCGCCAACACAATCGCCGCACCCATCCCCAGGACCTTGCTCATTGAAGTTCTCATTCAGGCTCCCCTTTTGCTTTCTCGAATAACTTCCGCCCTCGCAGGTGCAACCAGCACCCGCAAAAGGCCACCTGGGTCTTACGCCATCTCGGGACAGTCCGAGAGCAACAGGCCAGGCGATCTACCCTGTGTGACAGGCACCTTCAGGTCCCGATTCCTCGAAAACCTCACCCCTCGAACGCCGAAACCAGTTCTGACCTCAGATGTCTGCCCATGTCCGGTCATGCCCGCCAGTAAGCTCGCTAAAAACCAGCCAAGTACGCGCTTTGGTGAGCCTCAGCCTCACTTCCAACTTCAATTCTTCGGAACTCCTTTGCACACTTCGGGCAGGGTTTCTCCCACTTTTATTTTTCTTCTGCGTTTAACACTCCAGCCGAGCCGCCACATTTTCCTCGAACCCGGGGGAAACGGCTGCCGAACCTGGCGGTTAGCACGCCATCCAATACCCTCACCGTGTACCTTTTGCACCTTCTTTGAGGTAATATCTGGCAACGAACTTGCCCCCTGTAAGAATTGATACTCCTCGGGTGTAACCAGGGTCCGTGCCATTTGGGCCTGAATCAGACGAAACACTGTTCCGAATCAGAGATATCTACCTATGGACTCGCCTCACAATCAACGGGCCCCAGGCCGGCAGCCGCCAGACGGCCGCCTGAATTCCTGGAAGTCCATCGGCGCCTTTTTCGAACGCGACGAGCGCACCGTTCGCCGCTGGGAAGCCGAGCGTGGCCTCCCCGTTCACCGCGTCCCCGGCGCCGGCCGTTCCAGCGTTTACGCCTACACCAGCGAACTCGCCGAATGGCTCAAGACCTCGGACGGCCAGTCCTCTACTGCAGAACTCAGCGAAGTCTCTGCAACTTCGTCAACAATTTCTTCGCCCCATCCCACCGATTCGGCACCCGCCCCACAACTTCCTCGTTCTCGAAATGTTTCCACTCTTTTCCTCGTGGCTGGGTCACTTATCCTGTTGCTAGCTTCCCCAGTCGCTTATCGCAAATATATTTCTTCCCGCACTGCGGTTGCTTCCGCCCTTCCCGGCGTGGCCAAAGCCGCCAACCCAGAAGCCCGCGAACTTTATCTGCAAGGTCTGTATCACTGGAACAAGCGCACGCCAGACGATCTCCATCAGGCTCTCGACGACTTCACGCAGTCCATCGTTCACGATCCCAACTACGCGCCTGCCTATGCCGGCCTCGCGAATTGCTACAACCTTCTCCGCGAATACACGCTCATGCCCGCCAGTGAGGCGTACCCGCGTGCAATCGCCGCAGCCCAGCGCGCCATTGCCCTCGACGACTCTCTCGCCGACGCTCACAACTCTCTGGCTTTCGCCGATTTCTATTGGGCCTGGGACGTCCCCGCTGCCGAACGCGAATTCCAGCGCGCCATCGCTCTCGATCCCCACTCCGTCGTCGCCCATCATTGGTACGCCACATTTCTCATGGTCCTTGGACGCTCGGACGACGCCCTCGTCCGAAATCGAAAAGGCCCGCCAACTCGATCCCCACTCCTCCCCGATCCTTGCGGACAAAGGGCTCGTGCTTTTTTTGGCCGGCCACAAGGATCAAGCGGTTTCTCTTCTCAAGAATCTCGAAGCCTCCGAGCCCACTTTTCTTTCTCCGCACACCTATCTCGCCGTGATCGCTCTCGCGAGTGGGGATTATAAGGAATACCTGCCGGAGTCCCGAAAAACCGCGGCACTTCTCCATGATTCCGATCGCCTGGAACTCGCGGAAGCCGCCGAAAAAGGTTTCGCCCTCAACGGCGCTCCCGGCATGCTGCGCGCCATGTTGCGTGTCCAGCAGCGCCTTCAGGCTGCAGGTAAATTGCCCGCCTACGATCTCGCCGCGACATACTGCCTGTTAGGTGACCATCAGCAAGCCCTCAATTTTCTGCAGTCTTCCGTCGAAAGCCACGAAGCCCCGGTCATTGCCATCCGCGTAGACAAAGATTTTCAGGCCCTGCACACAGACCCCTCCTTCCAAAAACTAGTCGCCCAAGTCGGCCTTCCTCCTCTGGCCTGAGCACTCGACCTGTCCCGAGCTGTTGATGTCACTTACCACTCCAGCGACACAACAAAACTGTCATCCCGAACCCCGCGCTGTTGATTGCCACTTGCCGATTTGCGACACCACATAACTGTCACCCCCTCGCGTCCTAGCGAATCACCGAAAAAACTGTCATCCCGAACCCCGCGCCTTTTGCGGGATGAGGGACCTGCTTTTCTCTTGATTCCACCCCCAGCTTTGCCGTCACAAACCGGATAGATTGCTATCATTAACTCCTGTAAATTCACCGCATGAACCTCATGGCCATCAATTCACATCCAGCCGCCATCAACCCACAGGCCGCCGCCGACTACTGGCGCGCCACTCTGGAGCGTGATCTCCGAGCCGACGGCAAATTCGTTTTCGCCGTTCGCTCCACACACATCTATTGCCGGCCAACCTGCCCCGCCCGCCGCCCACGCCGCGAAAACGCCGTCTTCTTCCGCACCACCCAGGAAGCGGAACAACATGGTTATCGTCCCTGCCGCCGATGCCGTCCCCAAGAACAGCAAGAGGCCGTCTCCCTCGTAAAACGTGCCGCAAAATTACTTGGCGACACGAACGAAGCCGAAGCCGTGCGCCTCGATTCCATCGCCGCAAAACTTAATTCTTCCGCCGCGAAACTCCGCCGCGCCTTTCAACGCATGACCGGCCTGACCCCACGCGAATTCGCGCACGCGGCCCGCCTTGAAAAATTCAAGAAACTTCTTCGCGGCGGCGCGGAAATTACGGACGCGTTGTATTCCTGCGGCTACGGTTCGCCCAGCCGTATTTATGAAAAAACAAATTCACATTTGGGAATGACCCCGGCCTCGTACCGGAAGGGAGGAGCAGGCATGAAAATCGCATACGCAATCGCAACCACAACTCTTGGGAAGGTTCTCGTCGCCGGCACCGATCGCGGCATCTCCGCTGTCTATCTCGGCGACGACGAGCGCGTCCTCGTCGCGGCCTTGCGCAAGGAATATCCGCGCGCCGAAATTCTACGCTCACCGGTCTCAACCGCAGGCTGGTTGAAGGAAATTCTCAGTCGCGTCGAAGGACATCCGCCCAGCGTGGACCTTCCGCTCGATGTGCAAGCCACCGCATTCCAGCGCCGTGTCTGGCAGGAGCTCCAGAAAATTCCTCGCGGCGCCACCCGTACCTACACGCAAGTCGCCCGCGCCCTTGGCAAGCCCAACTCCGTTCGCGCCGTTGCCCGCGCCTGCGCCACCAACCCCACTTCCATCGTCGTCCCGTGCCATCGCGTCATCCGCACAGACGGCGCCCTGGCCGGCTATCGCTGGGGCCTCCACCGCAAACAAAAACTCCTCCAACGCGAATCCGCCCCCTCTTGATCCCGCGCGCCCCCAAGGAGCGCCATTTTCCATCCCGTCGCGCCTATGGACGCCAATCTCCAGATTGGCGACTCTTCCCGTAGGGCCCGCCTTCCGAGGCGGGCCGTTTCTTATCCCCATCAAAAAAAATGCACCTGTCATCCTGAGGCTATCCGATGAGGATAGCCGAAGGATCTCAATCTCAAAATGTCGCAGAAACCCGACTTCAGGCAGGACCTTCCCCTACTCGTGCGGCTTCTCAACCTTCGTGCCCTTCGGCCAATCCGCCTTAAACTTCCCATCGCCAATCTTCAAATTCTTCATTACCTTCTTATACCGCGACAAAAAATAATCTCCCGACCCCGCCTCAAAAAACTGCTGCTGCACCGGCAGCCACGACGCCTCGTCCACCCACATGCGAATCTTCGTGATCTGCTTGCGCACCTCATCCGAATGCGGCACCAGGTCCAGCACCGCCATCTTCTGCCCGTCCAGATCCTCTTCCCCGGAAAGTTTCACATCATAATTTTTCTGCAGGCTATCGGAGCGCGTCCCAAACCCCAGCGCCAAATACTGATCCGCGAGCGCCCGGTTCTTCCCGATGTTGTACTCTTCCACGCGATTGATCTTCGGCGTGTAAATATACAGATTGTCGCCGTTCCGGATAATCGTCCGCGGATCCGGGTTGATGAAATCAATGCGCATCTTGGAATCCTTGCGCACGTAAATTTCGCCCGTTTCGGTCGAAGTATCCTTCACCAGCGCGGTATACGTCACGTGCTCCAGCGCCGCCGTCAGGCTGCGAAAGTCCTCCGCGGACTTGTCCATCATACCCAGGATGTACTCCAGTGACATCTTCGCCTGAGCTTGGCTCTTATTTTTAGCGGAATCAATTCCGGGCATTCCCAGCAGCAGAATCAATGCGAAAAGGGCGGTTCGTTTCAAAGCATCCCCTGTTCCTGGCAAGTCTTCCATCCCTAGAAATCGTAGCACAAGCCAGCCAACGCCGCCCCGTGCCGTCGCCAGTAGCACGGGCTTTAGCCTGTGCAGCATCCCCGCAAAACCAGCCAAAATATGGGCCCAGCGCACACAACTCTCCGTGCCCTCAGCGCCTCCGAGCTAAACTCTTCTTTTTTTCTTAGTAAACAACTCAGTCTAATGCTTGATTTCCACCTGGTAGGCAATCACGTTCCCCTGCTCGTCCCGCAGCGCCTCAATCTTCCCGATCGCAAAGCGCCCATCCTGCAATCCCGCCCCGGCCTTCTGCAGCACCGTATGTAGATCGTTCTGCAGCGAAGGCGTCCGCTCCGGCGGAGCCAACACGCGCGAATCCACCTTGTAAACTTCCACTTCGCCAGACTTCGAAACCATTTCCACCTGCGCCGAACTTACCGGCAAGCCCACCTGCGGCTGGTCGTGAAACCAGCTCTTTGGCAGCACCAGCACGAACACCAGGATCAGCGCCACCGCCACGTCGTATTGCCACGAGCCGCGTTCGTACGCCCAGAAAAACATCCGATTCAGGGTTTGTCCGATTCCCGCCATGGTTCAGTCTGCCGGAACGCCGTCAACGATCACGCCGTCGCGCATGTGCACCACGCGGTCGAAATACGTGGTCGCTTCCGGATTGTGCGTGATCATCACGATTGTTTGTCCCAGATCCTTATTCAAGCGCCGCAGCATTTCCAGCACAATTTCCGAATTCTTCGTATCCAGGTTGCCGGTTGGTTCGTCCGCCAGCAGGATTTTCGGCTCGTTGATGATCGCCCGCGCAATCGCCACCCGCTGCTGCTCGCCGCCAGACATCTCAGCCGGCCGGTGACTCAGCCGCCCGTCCAGCCCCAGCATTTTCGTAACAACTTCAAACCGGTGCGGATCGAATCCGTCGCCGTGAATGTATTGCGCGATCGCGATATTGCCTTTTGCCGTCAACGCCGGCAGCAGGTTGAACCGCTGAAACACGAAGCCGATCTTGTGGCGCCTCAGTTTCGTTCGCTCAGCGTCCGTCATCGTCACCAGGTCGTTGCCGTCCACCAGCACCTTGCCGCGCGATGCCTGCGCCAGCCCGCCAATCACATAGAGCAGGGAAGACTTCCCGCAGCCCGAAGGACCCATCACCGCCACGGCTTCGCCGGGCAAAACGTCCAGGTTCACCCCGCGCAGTGCCGGCACTTCCACCTTCCCGGCATGGTAAAGCTTCCAGACGTTTTCGACTTTGAGTATCGGCTCCAAGGTCTTAAATTCGGGCTCCGTATTTCCGGTGGAATTCGTTCGTATTGTAACTGTGATTCCCATCTCTGCCTAGTTTCCCATCCCTAGTCTTGTAATGATTCTATGTACTGGCCGACCTTCAGAATGTGAGTGATAACTCAGTTTTTTGACGTTGCGGCCACAACATATTGTGGAGAGCGAAATATCTCATCCAATTAATTGTGACCAAAACGAGTTCTCACACAGACTCTTCAGGTCGGCCGCCTTCCTAGCCTTCCTCTGCGAATTCTCCGCGCCCTCTGCGCCTCTGCGTTATCCTTCTCTCTCTTCTTCCTCTTCCTGTACTGTCCGACCTTCACGTCGGCCAACAAATTCCCCACCATCAATCGTAAGCCAAAGCCTCCACCGCATCCTTCCGGCTAGCCTGCCAGGCCGGATAGCTCGCCCCAATCAAAGCCCCCACAATCGCAATCAACCCGGCGCGCAGCATCCACCCCGGCGTAATCAAAATGGAGAGTGTCGGAAAAATCTTCAGAAAACCTGCCCGCACAAGATAGCTCAACCCGATTCCGGCAAAAATCCCCAGGAAGCACAGCAGCGTCGTCTCCGCCAACAGCGCCCGCACAATCAGCAATTTACTGGCTCCCAACGATTTTAACACGCCGATATCTCGAGTCCGTTCCAGCACCGTCGTGTACATCGAAAGAAAAATCACCAGCAATCCAATCGAGACCGCCAGCGCGATCATCGAATTGATGAACGTCTGCAGCGCCGGAATATTTGTGGACGTCATCAGCGACATGAATTCCTTCACCGGCCGCACCGGATGGTTCGGCAGCAACTCCTTGATCTCCGCGATCACATCCGCCGTATGGTCTGTCCGCGTGCACTTCACCAGGAAAATCGTGGCTTTGTCGTGCCCGCCCACCAGTTCCTGCAGCGTCGTGATCGGCACAAAAATCCGTCCCGCCTTGCCGTGCTCCACAATCCCAACCACCTTCCAGTTGTGGTTCAGCAGCGCGTACGTGTCGCCCACTTTGACGCGCTTCGCCTTGGCTTGCCAGTCGTCAATCAGCATGTCGTCGGGCCCTTCCATGTCGCGGCCTTCCAGAAACACAAACCCGTTCGACACCTGCCGGAAACTGACCGGATCAATTCCCCAAATTGTCTCCACGCTGCCAGATGTGTTGAACTGCAGAAACGCCGGGCTCACGTACGCCACATACTTCAGCTCCCCGATTTTGTCGGCGATCTTGACTGGCATCGGCGATCCGGAAAACCCTATGAATATCTGCGCCGAAGGCGCCTGCACCATGATATCCGCGCCAATCCCTTCGATGCGCTTGGCCGTTTCCTGCAACATCCCGGACGTCAGTCCCACAATCGTGATCACCAGCATCACTTCCACCGCAATCGCCAGCACTCCAATCAGCGTCCGTACCGGACGGTGAAACAGGTTGCGAAACACAAACTGTCCCATCATGGTTGTTTCGCCTCGGGGTTTTCGCCCACATGAACAATTTCCGCGCCCGCCGGTGGCTCCAGCTTGAATTGCTCCGCCGTCAGCGTTTCATTCAACGCGATTTTGCTGATGGTCATCTCCAACCGGTATTCGTCGTGCGGCCTGTCGATCTGAATCTGCATCGGATATTCCATCGCGCCGCCCGCCGTCACCGGCTGCCAGTTGCGGTAGCGCGCGTCGGAAAGCAGCGCTCCTTTTGGCCCATAAGATTCCAGCCGCGCCACGCGCAGATCCGTGCGGTCAAACCAGATCTTCCGAAAAATCTCCGACTGGTACCCGCCGCGGAGCACGGTCAGCACGTAATACCGCGCATTCTCGTCGTTCGATTCCTCAAACAGCACAACCTCTTCCTTGCGCACTTCCGGCCACAACACCGTATCCAGCAAATGCTGCGGCCGCAGATTTTCGATCGGCTTGCTGCTCTGCCGTTCCAGGGCCACCGGCCCGGTCAGAAATTTATTCTTCGAAGGGATATATACCTCGAATTTCTGTGCGTCGCTGGACATGTCGAAAACCGTTTTTCCCACCACCGGCACCTGCCCGATCATCCGCACGTTGTAAGGCCGCGACGCCAGCAAAAAAACCTTTACCTCGTGATACTCGTCAATCACTCCGCTGTACTTCGATCCCGCCGTCGCCTTCAGCTCCATCGTCGCGTTAATACTGTTTACGCTCTGCGCGAATGCATTGTAGCGCTCCAGAAGTTCCGCCTCCGTCGCGTCCTGCGCCACCGGACGCTCCGTCACCGGCACTTGCTGCGACTTCGTCACCGCGTGCCCGCAGCCGCAAGCCGCCGCCGACACTGTCAGCAAAACCAGGCGCTGCCACCTATGTTTCATCCGCAATTTCCAATTCTTTTGCAATTCAGCAACCACCCGTTAGCGCCGCCATCCTGGCGGCAAGCACTCCGAATCCCCTCTGCCTTCCGACAGCCCATCACTGCGGCCGCACAATATAAACGTCGAACTCCTTCAACGCCGGCCGCGCCCGCCGGATAATCTCGCTCGCCCAAATCGTCTCGCTCAAAAGTGTCAGCCACCCGTCATCCGGCTCGCAAATCCCGCAATACGTATACCGTTTGTAAGCATCCTGATACGCATCCAGTCCCCGCTGCGAAAGTTCACCCTCCAGCGCCGGATCCGCGGTCTTCGTCGCTTCACCGCAACGCACTCCAAAAGTCTCTCCGGCGAACCGCACCACCATCTCGCGCAGCGTGCTCGCCTCCGGTTGCGGTACCACCAGGCAGCGATTCGCCGCCTCGCGAAACTCAATCTCGTGCTGTACGCAATACTCCCGCACGCGATCCAGATGGCTGAAAAAATCCAGCGCCCACGCTTCCTGATTTGCCAGAACGGGCAACACCGTTGCCCATATTCCCGCCGCCACTTCTCCCCGCAGCGGCTCGCGGCTTTCCGTCTCAATCAATTCCAGGCCCACGGCCTTCGTGTCCGGGCCAAGGTCCATCGCTTGTACATCCAGGGTATACGGCGGCAAATCTGGCAGGTTGGTTTCCGGCGCCAAGTTTACTCTTCCTCGATTTCGCCGAAGTTGGCTCGGAATTCCGCGGAGCTTTTGCGCACGTCCAGCCAATTAAAGAAAGAATCCGGCATCTCCAGCCAGATGCGGAACCATTCCGCGATCTCCCTCTTCTCTTTGCGCTTTTTCTCTTCCACCTTGCGGTTGTGCGAAATCATTTCCGCCCGGCGCTTTCCCAGCCGCGCCACTTCCAGCACCCGCTCCACCGCCGCTTTTTCCCCGTGCGCGCGGAATCTCCGCGCCAGCTCGTCCAGTCGAGTCAGGCTCACTTCCGCGTCCTGCAGCGTCTTGAAATGCAGAATGTCTTCGAACTCTTCCTCGAATCGGTCTTCCGCTTCCTCGCGCTCCGTGATCTGGATCTTCCAACCCGCGTCCTTCAACACCTCGGCGATGTATTCGTTCCCGGTTTTTCCGGCTTCCCCGTGCTCCGCCAGCAGCCGCCGCCGCAACTGGTCGATCTCGGCCACAGACCATTTCTGCGCGCCAATCTCCCGCGCCGTTTCCAGGATCATGTCCTTCTTATTCTTGTGCGCTTCGCTCATCCTCGCCCTTTGCCAGACTTTTTCGTCGCGTGCCTGTGATCCGCTTCCACCGGTGCGGGCTCCGCGGGTTCCCCGTTCAGCAGGCGGTGATATTTGGCCACATTCTTGTTGTGTTCCGCCAGCGTCGAAGCAAAAAAGTGCCCGCCCTGCGTGTTGGCCACAAAATAGAGATACGTCGTGTCCGCCGGATGCATCGCCGCCCCCAGAGCCACCTCACCCGGATTCCCGATCGGCCCCGGCGGCAGTCCGCGGTTCTCATACGTGTTATACGGCGAATCCATCCGCAAATCTTTCAGCGTCAGCGTTCCGTTGTACTTGCCCTCCTGCTGCAGCGCGTAAATCACCGTCGGATCGCATTGCAGCATCATGTTCTTCGCCAGCCGGTTGGTGAAGACGCCCGCCACTAGCGGCCGTTCCTCCGCCTTCGGCGTTTCCCGTTCCACCAGCGAAGCCATCGTCACAATGGATCCCAGTGATTCCCCCGGCTCGCTTTCGTTCATCCGGTTCGCGCCCAGCCGCGTCACCGCCTCCCGGAATTTATGCACCATCATCGCCGTCAGTTCCGGCGCCGTCGCGTGCCGGGGCAGATTATACGTCGCTGGAAAAAGAAATCCCTCCAGTGTTCGCGCATCCGCAAAAAGATCCTTGATCTGCCCGGGATCCTGCGCCGCTTTCAGAAAATCATCTGCCGGCATGTATTTCGCGGCTTCCAGGTTGTGCGCAATATCAAAGATTGTGTCGCCTTCCTTCACCGTGAACGGCTGCTCGTATACCTCTCCGTTCGCCAGCTTCCAGAAAACGGCCTTGCCGCTCAGCGGACGATCAAAAAAATAATCCCCGGCTTCCAGTGTGCGCTTCGGATGCCGCCGCGCGTAAATCTCAAACGCCACCGCGCTGCGGATCACGCCGCCCTGCTCCAGCAACCGCCCCGCCGTCCGCATCGAAGCCCCGTGCGGAATCGTCACAAACACGCCATCCGCCGGAATCGTTCCAAACGGCTTTTCGATGGAATACCAGATGAACCCACCCGCCGCTGCGGCGGCCAGCAAGACAACCAGCAACAAGGCGGCAATCGCTTTCACCTTATCGGCTCTCTTTCGTCAGCGCCGTGCGTGCCAGATATTCCCGCAAAATCACCATCGCAGCAACCGCATCCACCGTGTACTTCCCGTCCGTCGCCCGCGCCGCTCTTTTCCGTCCGTGCGCAGGTTCTTCTTCGTGGATAATCCGCCGCCCCATCTCTTCTTCCAGAATGCGTTCCGCTTCCCAACTCGTCAGCCGCTCGTCCACCATTTCCACCGGCACGCCAATCTGTTTCCGCGCGCGCTGCGCAAAACGCGTCGCCTCGTCGGCCATCTCTCCGCTGCTGCCGTCCAGCCGCAAGGGAAGCCCAACAACAATCTGCCGCACACGCAGTTCGTTCGCCAGTTCCCGCAGACGTCGCATATCCTCGTTGCGGTTGATCCGCTCCAGCGTGTCGTAAGGCTGCGCCATCCGCACCTCGCTGTCCGCCACGGCCATCCCGATCTTCGTCCGCCCATAGTCCAACGCCAATATCTTGAACGCTGCCGCCCCGCGCTCGCCTTCCAAAACCCCGCTTTTATTTGGATTTCCGCTCACACCTTCAGTATAGCCCGAACCTTAGACATTTTCCGTTTTCGCCAGATGATCACATGGCTTGAAAGTACCTTTTCCGTGTGATATTCCACGAACCACATGAATGCCCCCAAAAGAAGCATGGCTCTCAGCCTGTTGTGCTTAATGAGCCTGTCCAACATCGTTTCCCAAGAGAAGGACTGTTCAAACTATCTTATTCCGCTCCTCCTTCGTACTCCCGAAGGCGAAATAATTCGCAACGTTTCTCCAAGCGACCTCGTCCTCAGGTTTAACGGCAATGTATTGCCGATCGACAGCGTTCACAACGAGAGCCGTCCCCGCCGTATAGTGATTCTTCTCGATGCAAGCGGAAGTATGAATTATGAAGGAAGCGGATTACCTTGGAAGCATGCCGTCGCTGCCGCGGCCCACTTGGCCTCCTTGGCGGACCGCCACGCGCAGCTAGCGCTTCTAATTTTCAATGAACAAATCGTCGAGCAGATTCCGTTCGAGCAGGGGGATTCGAAAATCATCAATCGCCTGGCGGAGTTGGCTAGCGACACCAATTTTGAACGATCAAGAGTGCACGGAAAGACGGCGATAAACGACGCGATCGTTAACGCATTTTCCCTCTTGGGACGCCGCGGCACCGCGGACTCGCTTTACATTGTTTCGGACGGAATAAACACGGCGGGCCACACGCCGAGCCGCGACCTCGAGTCGAGGGTTTTGTCTTCTGGTGTCCGGGTTTTTTCGATTATTTTGCACCCTGCGCAGGGCTGGCAGAGCCATCGGCGGCTGGAAGACATTCTCGGCACCGGTCCTGATCTCTTACTGCTCTCTCGCATTACCGGCGGCGCCAGCATGTCGGTCGACGAGGAAGAAACCAAGCTTAGCTTTGACGTGGGTAAACAGCTCTCTTCTCCAGCGCTCTCCGGACTTTTCTTTGCCGGAATGTTCGATAACGAGCTCCTTCAATTCACAATCTCAGGGCAAATCCCAAAGAAGCGAGAGCTCAAGATCGAATTATCTGCTGCGGGGAAGGCGCATTTTAAAGGAGCGCAACTCGCTTACCCCAATCAACTCTACGTATGCTCGGCAAGCGAGCACCCCGCCGAAATTCATTAAGGCTTCCTCCCCCGCGCCCCGCTCTCCCATCCCTCCCACATCCCCAACCCCTTCAGCTCCTGATCCAATCCCACTTCCTTCACCAACTTCTCCATCTGCGCCCGCGAATACCGCGCTCCAATCGGCTCCGCGCGATCCGCAATCCCCCACGCCGTCACCGCCGCAATCACCGTGTTCAGCTTCAACTCGCGAATATCCACCTTGTCGAACGTATCCGAAGCGGCGTGATAATTCTGCATGTAGTTCGCCACTTCCTGATTCGCCACCAGGTTCGGCACGCCTTCCAGCAAAAAGTCCAGATGGTCCGTTCCCGTTGACGCGTCATACGTGTGGTCGTCCACGCCCCATCCCGCGAACGGTTTCAAAATTTCCCGCACCGCCGGCTCGATGTCGTGCCGCCCGCCCAGCGAAAATCCCGTCACGCGCCCCACTCCATCGTCGAAGATCACCACGCCGCGATATTTGTCCATCTCCGCGCGGTGCGCCTCCACGTATTGCCACGAACCCACCAGCCCTTGTTCTTCTCCGCTGAACAAAATAAATCGAATCGTCCGCCGCGGCAGCAATCCGCTGGCCTTGATCGCGCGCGCCGCTTCAATCACCAGCGCGGCGTTGCATCCGTTGTCCAGCGCCCCGGTCCCCAGTTCCCACGAATCCAGATGCGCGCCCAGCACCACAATTTCGTCCGGCTTCTCATACCCGCGGATTTCTCCCACCACATTTTCTTGCTCCACGGGCCCGCCGATCATGTTCGGCATCGTCAGTCGCACCCGCATCTTCCCGGGATAGGCCAGCGCCGCGCGCTCCAGCCGCAATCCGTCTTCCCGCGCCACCACCGCCTGCGGCATCAACTCCAGCTTCCCGTCCGCCGAATTCGTGTGCCGGTAGAGCAGCTTGCGTTCGCGCTCGCCCGTCCACAAAATCGCCAGCGCCCCGCCCTTCAGAGCCCGCTCAATCACCGGCGGCGGTATCTGATATTCATTGTCTAGGTCTTTCCAGTTGTAGCTCACCTCTGTATGCACAATCAGGATCGCGCCTTTCACCGCGTTTCCCGCGCGCGCAAAATCCGCTTCCGTTCCGCCGCCGATATTCACCAGCGCGCCTTCCAGCCCGCCCGCCGGAGTTGCCGGCGAAAGCCCCACCGAAACCAGCGACACGGCAAACGTCTCCGGCCCCATCACCTCCAGCCGCGTCGCTCCTTCGCTCCACGCCTCTGGCAGCGTGTATTTTTCCGTGTGCACGTCCACGCCCGCCGCGCGAAATCCCGCCACTCCCCACGCCACGGCCTTCGCCATCTCCGGCGAACCGGTCACCCGCCCGCCGATCCCATCCGTCAACCGCTTGAGATTTTCTTCCAGCGGCGATTCCCCCATCACCACCGGCATTATCTTCGCCGCCGCCTGCGCGCAAGACGACGCCTCCGTCGTCGAACACCCCTCCGCCCCCTGCACCATCTGCCCTGGGCGCAAGGGCTCCGGTTTCATCTGCGGAATCTGCGCGAAGAGCGAATACGACGAAGCCGCGAACCAGAACAGCAATGAAACTGCGAAGCTCAGACGAATTAACATAAATGATTTCCTCTTTGGAAAAATGAAGGCCCAGAATTTGCCCGGTCAGAGTACCACGAGCCAATCGTAGGGGCGGCTTTAGGCCGCCTTCTTTTCTTTATCCCTGCTGGCATTTCCTCAGACACGTAATTTCGAGAGGCGACTCACCTTCGACGAAAACAATCCGACCCCGCGCCTTACTACTCCGTGTTCCTCGGCCGCAACTCCGGGTTCACCACGCAATCCGCCACCCGCGCCACTTGCGTCATCTCTTCCACATCATGCACCCGCACAATATGCGCCCCATGCAAAATACTCGCCGCCACGCTCGCCGCCGTCCCCCAAATCCGCTGCTCCGCCGGCAACGGCTTTTCCTTCCGCGCCAGCGCAGCTCCCAGAAATCCCTTTCGCGAACTTCCCACCAGCAACGGATATCCAATCTTCGCCAGCTCAGCCAATCTCGCCAGCAATTCGAAATTCTGCGCAAAACTTTTCCCGAACCCGATCCCAGGATCCAGAATAATCTGCGATTTCCGAACCCCGGCCCGTCGCGCAATCTTCACCGATTTCCGCAGCCCGCTCGCCACATCGCGCATCACATCTTTCGCGAATGGCTCCTTCTGCATCGTCCGCGGTGTCCCGCGCATGTGCATCAAAATCAATGGCGCGCCAAATCGCGCCGCCACTTCCGCAATCCGCGCATCGTGCCGCAGCCCCGAAATGTCATTCACCATCTCCGCGCCCGCGCCCAGCGCCATCTCCGCCACGCTCGCCTTCTGCGTATCAATCGAAATCGGAATCTTCAGTCGCCCGCGCAGCGCCCGCAGCACCGGCAGCAACCGCCCCAATTCTTCCGCCGCCGAAATCCCCATGGATCCCGGCCGCGTAGACTCCGCCCCAATATCCAGAATGTCCGCGCCCGCCCGCTGCATCGCCAGCGCCGCCTTCACCGCGTCCTCCGTCCGGAAAAACTTTCCCCCATCCGAAAAACTATCCGGCGTCACATTCAACACACCCATCACCAAAGTGCGCTCTCCCAGCACCAGCGAGCGCGATGGTAGCTTCAAGCGATAAATTTTTCGAGAGTTCATTGAATTCAGTCTATCCCGGGAGGGCTTCTAATTCACACCGCGCTCAATTGCCTCAATCCAGAACTGAAATCAAGCACTGCACACAGAGAGCACTGCAACTTTGCACTACGATCATGAACCGCAGCAAAGCGCCGGAGGCGCGAAAGAATCTAGCCCAGTGCGCCAGCGCTGGGATTCCAACCAAAAACAAACCGAGCCCCGGAGGGGCGGCATACTCGCCGAAACCCATCACAAATCTGTCATTAACTGACTTGTGGTTGCTTTCAATCCAGATCAAAATCCCGAATCGGCTTCCCCGCCGGCGCATCCTTTGCCTTCTTCATCGCCTCTTCAAACTTCTTCGCCAGAATATCTTCTTTGTGAGTTTCCTGGAAAAACGAATCCGCGAACTTATCCTCGCGGTTCTTCTTCTGCTGTTCCAGGATGCTGTGCGCCTGCGTCAGGTCCACGTCCGGCCCGGGCTTCACATGCGCCTCATGCGAAAGCACCGCCCCAAATATCGGATCCACCACCAGCTTCGCCTGGCAGCACGGGCAAGTAATGTTCAAGTTTTCGCCGTCTTTCAGTCCCATGCGCGTATTGTACCCCTCCCCCGCCGCTCCGTTCCACCGGTAGCGCCTGCATCCTGCAGGCAAGCCAAAACCACCCCGCCCGAGGCGCATCGTCCGAACTGTAGTGGCCGAACTTCAGATCGGCCACCGAATTCCTCCAGCCTTCCCGCTGCCGGACGTGCCAAACCATCCAACCCAGCGCCGAAGGCGCGAAATAATCTAGCCCAGCGCGCCAGCGCTGGGTCCCCGCAATCCTTACACGCGAGCGCCAGAAGCGCGACACATCCGCCTCGACGCATCGCGGACCACCGCAAAACAAAAACGCCGCCCAAAGGCGGCGTTCCGAAAAAACTGTCGACTGTCGACTGAAAACTGTCGCCTTCCTCTACGCCTTCGCCGGCGAATCCCCATGCGTGAACCCCGGTGCCGGCCGCATCTCTGGCCGTACCACCTTCGGGTCCGCCGCTGGCGCCGTTGCCGTCGGTGGTGCCGTGGGAGGTGTCCGTGGCTTCTCCGGCAGCGGCTTGCCTTCCATCAGCAGTCTCACTTCATTTGCGTCCAGAACTTCGCGCACCAGCAATGCCTGCGCAATGTTATCCAGCGTTTCCTTGTGCGTGGAAAGCAGATTCTTTGCCTTCTCGTAGCCACTGTTGACGATCCGCTTCACTTCGCGGTCAATCTGCAGCGCCGTGTCTTCGCTGAAGTCGCGATGCTGCGCAATCTCGCGTCCCAGGAAGATTGCCTCTTCCTTCTTCCCGAATGCCAGCGGGCCCAGATCGCTCATGCCCCATTCGCAAACCATGTTGCGGGCAATGTCCGTTGCGCGTTCGATGTCATTTCCCGCGCCCGTTGTGATATGTCCCAGGAAAATCTCTTCGGCGCTCCGCCCGCCCATCAGCACGGCCAGCATGCCTTCCAGATAATCCTTGGTGTAAGTGTGCTTGTCCGCCTCGGGCAGTTGCATGGTCAAGCCCAGCGCCATGCCGCGCGGAATGATCGTCACCTTATGCACCGGATCAGCGCCCGGAGTCATCGCCGCCACCAGCGCGTGTCCCGCCTCGTGATACGCGGTGTTCCGCTTCTCTTCGTCGGACAGGATCATGGACTTGCGTTCCACGCCCATCAGCACCTTGTCCTTGGACATTTCGAAATCGTCCATGGCCACAAACTTCCGGTTCTGTCGCGCAGCCCAAAGCGCCGCTTCGTTCACCAGGTTCGCCAGGTCCGCGCCGGAAAAACCCGGCGTCCCGCGCGCGATGATCGAAAGATCCACGTCATCGGACAATGGTACCTTCCGCGTGTGCACCCGCAGAATTTCTTCGCGCCCCTTCACGTCAGGACGTCGCCACCACCACGCGCCGGTCAAAACGGCCAGGGCGGAGCAGCGCCGGATCCAGCACGTCCGGCCGGTTCGTTGCCGCGATCAAGTATCACGCCTTCATTCGATTCAAATCCGTCCATCTCCACCAGCAGTGCGTTCAAGGTCTGCTCGCGCTCGTCGTGTCCGCCGCCCAGTCCCGCTCCGCGATGCCGTCCAACGGCATCAATCTCATCAATAAAGATGATGCACGGCGCATTCTTTTTGCCCTGCTCGAAAAGATCGCGCACGCGGCTTGCGCCCACGCCCACGAACATTTCCACGAAGTCCGAACCCGAAATCGAAAAGAACGGCACGTTCGCTTCGCCCGCAATCGCCCGCGCCAGCAAAGTCTTTCCCGTTCCTGGAGGGCCCACCAGCAGCACGCCCTTCGGAATACGCCCGCCCAGCTTCTGGAATTTCTGCGGATCCTTCAAAAACTCGATGATCTCCTGCAGCTCTTCCTTGGCCTCATCGCTTCCCGCCACATCCTTAAAGGTCGCCTTCTTCTGTTGTGCCGAAAGCAGCCGCGCGCGAGACTTCCCGAAACTCAACGCCTTATTTCCGCCCGCCTGCATCTGCCGCATCAGAAAGAAAACAAATCCCGCCAGCAGCAACAGGGGCAGCGCATTCAGCAAAATCAAAACCCAATCGCCGCTGCGCACTTCCTTCACGCTCAACTGCACCGCTTTGTCCTGCAGCGTCTTGGTGATGACCGGAGCATTTTCCTTCGGAATCGTCACGCGAAACTTGCGGTTCGCCGGGCGCACATATTCGCCCTGCATCTCATAGCTATTTGGCGAGAGGTACATCGTCACTTCCTTGACGTCACCCTCGTCCACCTTAGCCATAAATTCGCTGTAGCTCGGCGTGTCCTCTCGCGCGGCCTGACCATTGGCCGACACCAGCTTCCAGAGCATCACGCCCAGGAACACGATCGAGATCCAGAATAAAATTGTTTTTGCCGTCGAATTCACTTTGCCCTCACAGTAAAGCCCCTGGTACCCAATACCAAATTTCGCCGCTGGTTTCCGCGTTGACTTACTTTTTCTTTTTTTGCTTCATCTTTCGCGGCCCCTTGCCGCTCGCCAGGGCTCTGCCGTTCCGCCCCAGCCCGTTCGTCCCTGCCAGCCCGTAGCCGGACCACACTTGATTAGATGCCGTCCGGAAGCCAAAGTAATCGGGCTCTAATGCCACACGCCGCTTCGAAGTCTTGTCCAGCAGCACCGCCAGCCGCAGCGACCTCGGCTTGCTCTCCCCGATTCGCCGCAGCAGAAAATCCTGCGTCACGCCGCTGTCCAGCACGGCATCTACCAGCAAGACGTCCCGGCCTTTCAACCCGCCGGATTCCTTCGCCGTTCCGGTGGTTTCCCGGTTGGCGAAAAAAACTTCACGCCGCGTCTTTCCGCCCAGTTCGATGTCCCGCACATCTTCGCTCACAAAATGCATCGCTACGGGACCTGCAATTTCCCTCACCAGATCCGCCGCAAACACAAACGAGCGGTCCATCGTTACCACCATGTCCAGCCGCCGGCCGCCGTACGCCTTCGATATTGCGCGTCCCAGCTCTTTCACGCGGCTGGCAATCCGCGCCGCGGAATACGCCGCCTCTTTGGTTCGGCTCAAGTTGAGGATTCCTCGGTGATCACCACTCCAGTCCGGCTCTCTTTCGCAATCGAAAACTCTTCAGCCACCGGTAAGCCCAGCGTCCAGACCACTCTTCCCGCGCTGGTCAGCACCGGCCAGGACTCTTTCTCCCACCGCGACTTTCCCAATTCGTTCAGCAATCGTGCCAGCGTGTGGCGTTTCAGGTGGCCCGCGGGTCTCATGGCATCCCCCGCGCGCCAGTGGCGCAGTATGAGGGGTTGTCTCAGCCGCTCGCAGTCCAATACCGCCCTGCTCTTACTAGTTTCTCGCCGTTCCGCGGAGCAGTCAATCACCCGCAAGCGCAAGATGCGAGAGCGTGCATCAAGCCGCAACGCCTCCCCGACTCCCGGAAGTTTCACCTCCAGCGAAAATTCCTCCGCGGCCGCCCCACCTTTCTTAGATGCCGTGCCACGGAACACCAGCGCCTCGCGCTCCCGCCGCACCTCCACTCCGCCCGGCAACTGCAAAATCTGCCCCGAATGGCCATGCGCTGCAAGTTGCAGCACCGCCTCAACATGTCCCGCGCTCAGCTCTCCGGTTCGCGCCTTCACCCGCATCACCAGTCGCCGCACCATCCGCTTCGCGATGGATTGTGGCACAGGCACTCTTGCCTGTGCACCCGAACCACCTGCAACCAATCCAGTATTCGCAACAATCCCCGTGCCAAGAATCCGTCTCTGCAACCCACCACCACGCCGCTCCATGTTCCCAGACTCAGCAAACAATTCCCGAATGCCAATCGCAATTCCGTCCGCTCTCACCTCGCAGACCTCTGCAATCCGCCTCTCCGTTTCCTCTTCCAGATGCGCATTATCTTCCCGCGCCAGTTCCGCCAACTGGCAAAGATGCTCCACCACAGCTGGCTGGAATTCCTTCTGCAAGAGAGGCAATAGCTTCCGCCGAATCCGCGCCCGCGTTCGAGTCTCATCGCGGTTCGTCGCATCTTCCCGCCAAGCTTGCCGCTTGCCTCGCAGATACGCGCGCAGTTCTTCGCGCCGCACGCCAAGCAGCGGCCGAAACACGCTCCCGTTTTCCGGATGAATCCCGCCAAGGCCCGCGAGTCCTGTTCCGCGCAGCATGTGGGCGAGCACGGTTTCGGCCTGATCGTCCGCCGTATGCGCCACGGCCACGCGCGCCACGCGGCCTTCGTTCACCAAGCGCTCGAAATACCCATATCGCGCGCGGCGTGCCGCATCTTCCAGATTCGCGCGCTCACGCTTGGCCTTCGCCGCCACATTTTCCCGCGCCACGAAATATTCCAGGTCATGCTGCGCCGCCAGCTTCGCCACAAACTTCTCGTCCGCGTCCGAAGCCTTTCCGCGCAACTCGTGGTTGAAGTGCACCACGCAAGGCACAATCCCCATCCCTCCGCGCAGCTCCACGAACAACCGCAGCAGCGCCACCGAATCCGCGCCGCCAGAAACGCCAACGCCGATGCGGTCTCCGGCCTGCACCCCAAAGCTGGCGTGCAAAATTATCCTCAGGCGTTCTGCAAGCGCGTCTAGTCCCTTTCGCTCTCTCGCGCTCTTCTTCGTCATGGATCAGCTTTCCATTCGCTATCTGCAGCACAGCCATTCCAGATTGTGCGGCTTAGCCCCAGGAGCCGATCTCCAGATCGGCCCGCACTGTTAGGTGACACAAATCAGTGTTGCCCGGTTCCAAAAATGCGCTGCCAAGCGGCAATCAAGTCAAATCCGCCGAAAATGAATGCAGGGAATAAACTTAGCAAAACGGAAAACGTCAGGCCGAATTTGAAACTCAAGATGCCCAGTCGATCCGATTGCAGCGGCGAAATTTTGCGCATTAGGAGTTCCACCATCCAACCTCCCGTGTAGCAAAGGTTAGCTGCAAAACCATAGAAGAAAATGCCCAATAAGACGAAGAGGGGAGGATTGGGCAAAGACGCGTTCCCGTAATGTAAATAGCGGCTAGCAAATACGTCGATGGCGGCTACCATGCACGAGAAAATACCTGCCGCACCAACTACAAGGTTGTAAATCGGCCTGCGTGCTTCCCACCAACCAACAACTTCCTTAGCGCTCGCGGCAGGTTTCTCCCGCGTGAACAGGATCGAAGGCTTCAGGCTACGGAGCATTTTGAGTTGCCGAGTTGTTTACCTTTCACTCGCATTTATTCCTATCTGGCAGCGCTGCCGACGAGTTTTTCCACGTCGGGGAGTTCTTTGGGGATGGCGGAGCTTAGGATTTCGGGTTCGCCGCTGGTGATCAGGACGGTGTCTTCCACGCGGTAGTGCATCTGCTTGTCGGCGAATTCCACGATGGGCTCGACGGTTACCACCTGGCCCGGCTTGATCGGGCCGCTTGGGCGCATCACGTCGTGCGTGGCCAGGCCCACGAAATGGCCCGGGGAATCCGTACCATTGTTCGCCGATGCCGGCTTTATCGAACACGGCTTTGCCAGCGGCTTCGGCTTCTTCGTACGTGTGGCCCGGCCTCAGCAGCGCGATCGTGGCCTTCTGCGATTGCAGGTCCACGGCGTACCACTTGGCCTGCTCTTCGGTGAATTTTCCGCTGATGTTGAAGGTGCGCGTGATGTCCATGGTCATGTGATCCAGTGAAGCGCCGTAATCAAACACCACCAATTGATTCGGCTCGATTACATTGCGGTTCGAGAAATAGTGCCACGTGTTTATGTCTTTTCCAGAGCCGACAATCGCCAGGTAGGCCACGCCCTGCGCGCCGTGGCTGTAGTAATAGTCATAAGCGCGCGCTTCGATTTCGTACTGATGCATTCCCGGCTTTGCGTGCGCCATGGCGTCGCGGTTTCCTTCCGCGCTGATCTTTCCATTGCGCCGCAGGACTTCGATTTCCCCCGGCCGCTTGATGTTGCGCATCGCATCGATGAAGTTCGTCAGGTCTTGCAGCTTCGCCATCGGATAGCGTTCTCTGAGCAATTTTGCCGGCGCCAGGTCCGAGGGAATTTCCTCGTGATAGGGATGCGCGAATTTCCACGCGTGGTCGCGGCCGACCTCCGGCCGCGCACCATCGGCTTTATCGGGAAAGCCCAGCCGGACCCACAGATCGATGCCGGAGCGCCCGGCAATCGCATAGGAAATCGCAATATCCAGATTCGCGATCGGCTGGACATTATCGAAGCCGAGCTTCTTGGCCGCTTCCGGCTGCGAAAGCAGGTTCGCGCCGTAAACCTGCGCGGTGCGGCCCACTTGCTGCGGCTCAAACAGCGTCACCTTGCCGGTGGCGTTGTCCATCACCAGCACCGCGCCGGGATCCTGCACACCGGTGTAATAGTAAAAATCGTTGTCTTCGCGATAGTGCGAGGACTCTGGAATATCGTTGCGCGCAAACAGCAGCGTGTAGCCGGTTTTCGTTTGCGCTGCCAGCTCCGCGCGGCGCGCCGCAAATTCCTGCGGGCCGCCAAGGTCGTCGATCGCCTGCCAATCGGTATACTGCGCGCTGGCCGCCGCCGCAAAGCACAAGCACAACAACGCCGCCAGACTCAGTTTTCGCATGCGCCATTCGCCTCTCGTTGGAAACGTGCGGGCACATTGTAGGCCGCACCGCGCCAAAAAGGAATCCGCACCCCCGCCCTCGTCACACAACGGTTGAGAATTCTCTCTCAATCGTTATCATGGTGCGGGAGTCTTCATGCGAAATTTTTCCTTCCGCGTTGCCGCATTTTTCTTTGCGCTCGCCGCCCCGTTCACCGCGCAACCCCAGCAGCAACCAGAATCCCGCAACATGCAGCTTGTCGGTTCCAACGATCTCCAGGGCCGCAGCGCCTATCAGCCGACGATTTACCATCAGGGCGGCCGCTGGATCGTCTACATCGGCCACCATGGGGGCTCCGCGCTCAACCCGCTCACCGGCCTGGTCGAAAACAACGGCACCTCCATCCTCGACGTCACCGATCCGGCCCATCCGCTCTATCTGGCGCACATTCCCGGCGAACCCGGCAAGCCGGGAAAGCTCGAAGCCGGTGGTGCGCAAATGACCCGCGTCTGCGACGGCAGCGTTCTCCCCCACGCCGACAAATCCAAGGTCTATCTCCTCCGCACCTTCGGCAATTCCGCCCACGAACTCTGGGACGTCTCCGATCCCGCCCGTCCGCATCGCCTCACCGTCATCGTCAGCGGTTTGCACGACACGCACAAAAGCTGGTGGGAGTGCGACACCGGCATCGCCTATCTCGTCTCCGGCGATCCCCAATGGCGCACCCGCCGCATGATCCAGATCTTCGACCTCAGCAATCCCGAAAAGCCCGTCTTCCTTCGCGATTTCGGTCTGCCCGGTCAGCAGCCCGGCGCCACCGGCCCCGTCCCCAGTGAAGTTCACGGCCCCATCTCCACCGGACCGGAAGGCAATCGCGTCTACATCGCTTACGGTCCGGGCCGCGCCGGAATCGTGCAGATCCTCGACCGCGAAAAGCTGCTCCACGGCCCCAGCGAACCCACCCCACAAAATCTTCTCTATCCGCAAATCGCTCGCGTGGATCTTCCCGCCGACGTCGGCGCCCACACCGTCTTCCCGCTTCTCGGCCTCGACATTCCCGAATTCGCCAAAATGCAGGAAGGCCGCCGCCGCGATTTCCTCGCCGTCACCGGTGAATCGCTCGCCGAGGAATGCCGCGGCCCTCTCCAGATGGTCCACTTCCTCGACATCACCCAGGAATCCGCGCCCCTCGGCGTCTCCACCTTCAGCGTTCCCGAAGCCGGCGGTCATTTCTGCAGCCGCGGTGGCCGCTTCGGCA
This sequence comes from uncultured Acidobacteriota bacterium, assembly GCA_963824925.1. Taxonomy (GTDB): domain Bacteria; phylum Acidobacteriota; class Terriglobia; order Acidiferrales; family UBA7541; genus Acidiferrum. The sequence continues at coordinate 51,566 of CAWGRE010000017.1, read as the reverse complement.
CGCATTCCTCCAACGAAAGCTTTGCTCCCGTCTATTACGGCCGCGTCATGTTCTTCTCCCACTTCAACGCTGGCGTCCGCGCCGTGGATGTTCGAGACCCCTTCCATCCCGCCGAGATCGGCTACTACATTCCCGCCGTCACCTCCAAAACGCAGCCCACCTGCGATCCCTCCGCTCCCAGCCAGCCCTGCAAAACCGTCATCGAAACCAACAACGTCGAAGTGGACGACCGCGGCTATATCTACATCGTCGATCGCGCCGGCACCGGCCTCCACATCCTCCAGCTCACCGGTCCCGCCCGCGCCCTCGCCAATCTCCCCTGACTCTCCTCGCTCGCCATGTAGCGGCTGCTTCTCGCTCAATATGTAGTGGCCAGACTTTAGTCTGGCCAGCCCAACGCAGCCGCAGTCTTCCGCCAGCCCAACCCGCCGCTGGGACGCAGAAAACCGCCGGCCTGAAGTTCGGACACCACGAAAGAAGAGAGATCAAGCGGCAGGCAGATTTGACTTTGCTGGAGCCAGCGCGAGCAGGGCCACGCCGATCACCGCGAAGACCGCCGATCCGATCAGGAAATGCATGTGCTCGGCCGCATCGTAAAAACTCTGCACGGTCATGACGCTGGCGTGGGCCAGGCTGGACCACCCCGCAAACGCGATCAGGCTCCGGTGCGCCCCCGGATTCCGCGCCGCCAGCAGCAGGAAAATTCCCAGGGTGACGTAGATGCTGAGCATCATCTGCAGCGTCTCGCTGGAGTCCATGGCCAGCAGCGGATAGACGGTGGCGCTAAAGAGCAGGCCGGCGACGATCAGCACGGTCTTGAGTGCGCGTTGTTGCATGGTTTTGGGCTCCATTGTGGAGGAGTTATCGGTTATCAGTAATGAGATAGCAGATAACAGATAGCAGCGAACAGGAAGCGGGGAAAAGCCGTTTACCGTCGCAATCAGGTGACGAACCAGCGGGGCGAAAAGTTTCAACGTGGATCTCGCGGGCGGAATCCGATTTTGTAGTGGCCAGACTTTAGACTGGCCAGGGCAAGACGTGGCAGGCTCCTGACTGGACGGACCGTCGAAGGGCTGAACAAACACCGCCTATCTGAAGTTCGGCCACTACAAAAAACGCAAAGAGTGGTCCACCCTTTGAAGACAAAGGGTAGGCCACCCAACAAGGTGCGCCACCCGCCGCTAGGGTAAAAAGCAACCCGAGACCCACGGGCCAAACCAAACCCGGGTTAATTGCCTTAGTTTGTGCCCGATGATTTATGCGAGAGGCATCTTATCCCTATGGGAACAGCGTCTGTCACTTTTCAACAAAGCTACCCGTCTGACCTATACTTATAATAGAGTAAGGCTCCTAGAAAAGCCTCGATTTAGGGGGGAACACCGCTTGGCCGTTTCGATAACGTCAATTCCCGGGCCGTATAGACCAGGTTTTGCCAAAATCAAAGTGCTCTCATCTGCGGATTTTGAATCCTTAGTGAAAGCTCTCGAAATGGCAACGCCGGCTGGCGGTTTGAAAGGCTTAACCTCTTCTGTCGTCCAACACGTGCTGACGTTGAAGCGGGATGACATCGAGGATATATTGAGAACATTGTTCTCGTTGTCCGTCCTCGTAACAGACGAAGACACGCCGCTGTCCGAGAATATTTCACGAATAAGCAATGCCATGCAGGCGACTGGCGCCCCAGAGCTATCGCTTACTGAAGAACAAAGGGTCGAATTCGAGAATAAACTTCAGAGGTTGCTAGTAATTAGGTGCGTCGCTCTGACGTCCAAGGTGCGCAGGCTCGAACTCGAATATCCCAAGACCTTTCATGAAGCGATAATTCTGACTGATATCAGGCCGGTCTTTGAGAAACCTGAAGAGCGGCCCGTTGGGTGCGCAATATCCCATACTCTTCGGATTACGTATCACGAAGACGGAGAACATAAAGAGTTTCACGTAGTGTTCGATACCGACGACCTCGAGAAATTGAAGAAGGCGCTCCAAAGAGCGGAGGTTAAGGCGTCGAGTCTTAGGTCTCTACTCAAAGCTGTAGACCTTCCTGATTTGACTTAAAAAAGGGGAAGCTCATGACACTCTCTTACTGCCCTGAAATCAGGCCCATCGACTGGTTGAACTCTGATCCAGTGGAAATTGATTGGTACAAGCATAAAAAGGAGGCGACCGGCCAACTAAACCTTGATCTCATTGGAGAGATTGTGGCCAAGGTGATGGCAAATGTCCCTGAAATCGCGCTCGAACAGCGATTTCGTGAACAGGCCGACAAATGGGCGAGAGAGACGCAGCATCTTTCATCCCCGACGCAAAAAGCGGCCCATCCTAGCTACCAAGCCATTCTTGGCATGGGTAGTGAGAATAAAAAAGAGGTAGTACGCCTCTTACTGCTCGACCTGCAACAAAACCGGCGCGCATGGTTCTGGGCACTGAGTTATCTGACAGCGGACAATCCGATTGGCCCTGAGGATGCCGGCCGAATGGAAAGAATGGTAGGGGCGTGGGTCAATTGGGGCAAAGAGAAAGGTCTCCTCTGAAGTGGCAATACATCATCGACCTAGCCACGTTGCGTGTTCCCGTTTAGTTACGGAGTTCCCGAACCTCGCCAGAGCGGACTGGGCCGTGAGGAGTCCTTTTGATGATTCCTATCAGTGTATTGCATGGGCAGCCGGTCGCACTGACCGCTCATGGTGGCCCAATAGAGATTACTACTGGCCCCCTGGCCTCCCCACTGTAGACCCGCCTGAAATCGCCACAGTGGAACATTTTCTTCTAGGGTTTGAAACCTTAGGTTACGAGCCGTGCGACATTAGTGCGTTTGAAATCGGTTACCAGAAGCTTGCTATTTATGCCAATGAGGTAGGGGTAACCCACATGGCAAGACAACGCTTCCTTGGGCGCGGTTGGCTTAGCAAGCTAGGGGATTTGGAGGATATTCTTCATGGTGAGTTGCAAGATATAGAGGGCAGTACGTCCGCTTTGGCCACGCAGTACGGAACAGTTGTTCAAATATTGAAAAGGAGCTGGTGGACTGCCGCAAAGCACGGCTTGATTTACACGTGGTGGAAAGAGTTTCAATTCCGGGTGCTTCGCATTAAAGATTGGCTAGGCCTGGTCAAATACACGACGCCCTGAAACGGCTATCCAATTCCCAGGCGGTGAATGGCAGCCTAGAAATTTCTTCGACCGAAGCGGTCACACGGGACCTATCCGCCTCATTTTCCCCACGCCCCTAAGTGGCGAGCGGTCAGGCCTTGTGCGGCGCGGTGAAGGCGCCGTAGGTCAGGTAGAGGCCGAGCACTAGCGTCAGCGCGGTGCGGAAGTAGAAGACGCCGTCCGAATGTAAGGGTCCAAGGAAGAAGCGGGACTCCACGTCCGGCGGGACGCACAAGATCAGCACGGCCTTGAGCAAGGTGAGCCAGCCGATCAGGGTGACCACAATCGTCAGGCCGCCGCCGCGCCAGAGATTGTGTCCCAGGACCATGGCCAGTCCGGCGAACAGGATGAAGACGCCGACCACGAACATGAGCGGCGCGTTCTGGACCAGCGCGGCGATCAAGTCGGTGGTCGCTGCTTTGTGCAGCGCCATGGAAAGCGCCATCAAGATGCAGTAGATCCCGATGAGTTTGCCGAGGAATACGGTGCGCGGTGACATAGGCGCCTCCAGGAAGAGCGAGCAATTTCAAGCTACCACTTTTGGTGGCGGGGCGCAGTGAGCGCCTTTTCGAACCGATCCCATCGTTCGAATAAAGTACCATGTAGTTATGTATTGACAAGGGTATCAATCCATGCTAGCCTTTGCCGTGACTAACGCGCACCACTCTGTCTCGACACCTCTAGCGCCACTCCCGTCCGCGCTGCCAGCTTGCGCGCCTGTCCCCTCGCGTTGGCCCCTTCTTCCAAACATGCCCCGGTGTAACATTGTTACAGGCCTCGCCCTAAGTCCTTTCCCTGCGTCTCTTACGAGAAACCCCGGGGTACCCTGTGGCAGGCAGCACCCGCCCGCGAGCCGTGATCCGGAACCAAAGCAGCCCGGCGTCGCCGGCGGCCGAGCTAGAGTTCGGCCACTACAACAGCAGCTCAGGGGTATCTCGCGAAATGGGTGCGAAGGAGTTTCCATCGGGGCAAAGGAATCGCAGCCCGAGGCACGAATCCTGTTCGCTGCTCGCTGTTTGCTGCTGGCATCCTATGCCAATTCAAGCACATGCAGCGCGCCCTGAGGAAGCGTGTGGAAAACTAAATTTTGTGTGTAATGCAGTGTTGACATTTACGGTGAGTCTGCTAATCTAACTTAGTTCGTTGCAGGCCACTCTGCTGGACAGGGGGGTAGAACAAACGCTCTTTGACAACTGAATCGATGTGCCAGAATCTGTTCGACCTCATCTGTCGAGCCTAGTCCGCCGCAAGGCGGGTAGAAGCAGATGAGGACTTTGAGAGAATTTGAGCGACTAACAATTTTGCTTGGCAGGCTGGTCCGGGATAAAACCCGGGCTATTTTATTTGCGCCAAGCGACAGGCTTCAAACGAGAGTTTGATCCTGGCTCAGAACGAACGCTGGCGGCGTGCTTAACACATGCAAGTCGCGTGCGCAGTTCCGTAGCAATACGGAGCAGGCGCACGGCGCACGGGTGCGTAACACGTGGGCAATCTGCCCTCTGATGGGGAATAACCCCGCGAAAGCGGGGCTAATACCGCATAAGATTCTTTGGACTTCGGTCTGGAGATTGAAAGCAGTAATGCGTCGGAGGAGGAGCCCGCGCCCGATTAGCTAGTTGGTGAGGTAACGGCTCACCAAGGCAATGATCGGTAGCTGGTCTGAGAGGATGATCAGCCACACTGGAACTGAGACACGGTCCAGACTCCTACGGGAGGCAGCAGTGGGGAATCTTGCACAATGGGCGAAAGCCTGATGCAGCGACGCCGCGTGGGGGATGAAGCATTTCGGTGTGTAAACCCCTTTCGACTGGGAAGAATGCCTCGCAAGAGGACTGACGGTACCAGTAGAAGAAGCCCCGGCTAACTACGTGCCAGCAGCCGCGGTAAGACGTAGGGGGCCAGCGTTGTTCGGAATTACTGGGTGTAAAGGGTTCGTAGGCGGTGCGGCAAGTTGGGAGTGAAATCTCTGGGCTTAACCCAGAGGCTGCTTCCAAAACTGCTGTGCTCGAGTGTGAGAGAGGCGCGTGGAATTGCAGGTGTAGCGGTGAAATGCGTAGATATCTGCAGGAACACCCGTGGCGAAAGCGGCGCGCTGGATCACTACTGACGCTGAGGAACGAAAGCTAGGGGAGCAAACAGGATTAGATACCCTGGTAGTCCTAGCCCTAAACGATCAGGACTTGGGGTGGCACCCGTTCGGGTGTCGTCCCGGAGCTAACGCGTTAAGTCCTGCACCTGGGGAGTACGGTCGCAAGACTGAAACTCAAAGGAATTGACGGGGGCCCGCACAAGCGGTGGAACATGTGGTTCAATTCGACGCTACGCGAGGAACCTTACCTGGGCTCGAAATGCTAGTGACCAGCTGTAGAAATACGGCCTTCCCGCAAGGGACACTAGTATAGGCGCTGCATGGCTGTCGTCAGCTCGTGCCGTGAGGTGTTGGGTTAAGTCCCGCAACGAGCGCAACCCCTGCACACAGTTGCTACTCCGCAAGGAGGGAACTCTGTGTGGACTGCTCCGGATAACGGAGAGGAAGGTGGGGATGACGTCAAGTCCGCATGGCCTTTATGTCCAGGGCTACACACGTGTTACAATGCAGGGTACAAACCGTTGCCAACCCGCGAGGGGGAGCTAATCGGAAAAAACTCTGCTCAGTTCGGATTGCAGTCTGCAACTCGACTGCATGAAGCCGGAATCGCTAGTAATGGCGTATCAGATCGACGCCGTGAATACGTTCCCGGGCCTTGTACACACCGCCCGTCACATCACGAAAGTGAGTTGTACTAGAAGTCGCCGCGCAAACCGCAAGGATGCAAGCGCCCAAGGTATGACTCATGATTGGGGTGAAGTCGTAACAAGGTAGCCGTAGGAGAACCTGCGGCTGGATCACCTCCTTTCTAAATAAAGCGAGATCTATTCCGCTCTGGTGTGCGGAAGATGGTCTCCAGTGCGAATCATGGCTCTCACGGGTTTGTGATTCGCTAGACTCAAGTTACTCAGACTCCGTCGGCTTCGGCCGTCGGGGCGGACAGATTCTGGCAGATCGATTTCAGCGTTCCCTGCGTACTCGCGCAAGGATCGTCATCGAGCAAAATTCAACGAATAAAGGGCCGTTCGCCAATCGCGAACGGCCCTTTTTGTTTTTTGCCACGGGCAGTGAAATTCTTCCCGGTCTATTCTCGCTTGATTGTTTACCGCACCTCTGCAAGTCGTTGCAATCCTGCATGGCCGCCGTGATGTGGAACAAATCCTCGAAGATAGACTTTGACTCGCCCGGCAGCCTCTACGAATCAAAACAAATGGCGCTGTGCCTTCAGCAGGGAATGCCACTTTTCACACGCCCATGGCAAGCTACCCACGGCTTGACCCAGCGGGCGGAACAGGATAGCCTCGCACGCAATTCTTCCACGGACGTTCATTTGTGGTTGGCAGGAGGTTGCGGATGGAATTCCTCTCGGCTTTGTGGCTTCCCATATTGCTTTCGGCGGTGATTGTGTTTGTGGTGAGCTCCGTGTTGCACATGGTCCTGCCATATCACAAGAACGATTATCGCCAACTGCCGGACGAGGAAAAGATCCTCGGGGCGTTGCGGCCCGCCGGATTGCAGCCGGGACTTTATGTTTTTCCGTACTGCACGCACAAGGAGATGAATACTCCCGCGATTCAGGAAAAATATAAGCAGGGACCTGTGGGGATACTCACCATGTTCCCGAGCGGCCCACCAGTGATGCCGAAATTTCTAGGGCAGTGGTTTGTCTTCTGCCTGATTATCGGATTCTTTGTGGCGTATCTTGCATGGCACACGGTTTTGCGCGGGGCCGGCTATTCGGCGGTGTTTCGAGTGGTGGGCACGGGCGCGTTTTTGGCGTACGGGCTGGGGATCCTGAGCAATGGTATCTGGAAAGGCCAGCCATGGAGCTTGGTGATCAAGGAATCTTTTGATGGGCTGATCTATGCCTTGCTGACCGCCGGCACATTCGGGTGGCTCTGGCCACGTTAAATCACGGCTCTTGCCCCTGACGCAAATTCCCACGTTCCAGCACGTGCCCGCCACTCGCAGGGGAATCTTTCTCTTTTGTTTACATTCCAGCAAAACTAGATAGCGAAAATCTAACGTCAGGTATATGGTAAGGGCGCTTCTGCAAGCCAGGCCAACCACAATTTATTTTCTCTCTCGTTCTTTTCACGGGCTGGCATTGGTGCGCGCGGGGCTGCAAAATTCCGGCGAGGGAACATGGAGCGAACTGCAAAGTTGCCGTGCAACCCCAATTCAACGAAATTTGGGGACTCCGATTGGTCTCAGGAGTGGCTAATCCGGTTTGTGCTGGGAATGGCGCTGGGCTTTATCTGGCTGAGCTGCGGGGCGGAACTGCGAGCCGACACGATTTCGGGCACGGTGAAGGATCCCTCTGGGCTTGCGGTGGCAGGGGCGAAGATTGAAATCACGGGAGAAAATCTGCCACAACCGATCACGATAATTTCCGATGATACCGGAAAGTTTACCTCGCCCGATTTGAAACCCGGGAAGTACGTGCTTCAGGTAACGAAAGACGGATTTCAGCCCTTGAGTTCACCGGTGGAGCTTCATGGCCAATCCGCGGTGCAACTGACGCTGGCGATCGCGGAAGAGAAAACTAGCATCACGGTGACGGGAAAGAGCCTGGCGTTTGCGAATTCCGATGCGTTTTACCGCCGGCTTCGCGATATCGGCTATGGCTCCACTTACCGGTGTGACGACTTCACTCTGCCCATGGATGTGGGAACGTTCGTCTTCAAGTCCGGCACGATCACGTTTCTGGCTCCCATTGACGGCTACCAGACCGGGGCCATTTTCGTTGGACATGGGCATTTCACACTGAAGCCGGTGATGCGGGTGGACGTCCAGGAAATGGTGCGTCGGTCTGGCAGCGAGACCGCTGAAGAAGACGTTACGGACGTGGTATTCCGATTTACCGCAGGGGCTTATCCGTATTTCGCGAAACTGGTGACGAAGACCGTAGACAGGCCGGCGGAAGCGGAGACGGCCTTCAAAAAGTGGCAGGCCAGGATGCGATTTCGCCACGAATTCCCCAACGGATTCACGCAAGCGATTCTGGAAGATTCCACGATTGATAACGACGACGCGGACATGCTTGCGGCCATCTACAATCCGAAGCATCCGGCGTTCATCAATGCCTATATGACCGGAACCCCGCATAAAGATCTGCGTTTTTTCATCCGGCAGCGCGTGGGGGCGATTCCGCAACTGGATTCGCCGGAAGAGGTGGCGCTGATCAACTGCAACGGCGATGGCATGGATGACGGCATCTGGTATTCGCAGCACATGTATCCGGAATTGAAGGCGCATACGGCCAATTCGCTGGAGGATCGCCGCCTTTTCGCAACGCGGAAGTACGAGATCGAGACGGTGATTGGAAAGAACATCCATTTTTTCAGCCGTGCCACGATTAGCTTCGAGCCGCTTGTGGAAGGGGATCGCGTACTGAAATTCGCACTATTGCCGACACTGCGCGTCTCTCGTGTGACGGACGAGAGCGGCAAGGATTTGCACTTTATCCAGGAGAGCAGGAAAGAGGACGGTTCCTTCTACGCGATTCTGGATGAAGCGCCGCCAATGGGGAAAGCGCATACCATCAGCATTGAGTATGGCGGCGACAAAGTGCTGTATGACGCGGGCGGTGGAAGCTATTACGTGGGAGCACGCGAGTCGTGGTACCCGAATCTGAACGGGTTTGGCGAGAAAGCGTTGTACGACCTGACATTCAAGGTGCCCAAGCCGAATGTGGTGATCAGCGTGGGAAAACTGCAGGGAGTATCCGAGGAGGAAGGATTTGCCGTGTCGCACTGGGTGACGCCGGTGCCAGTGGCGGTGGCGGGATTTAATTACGGCAAGTACCAGAAGGAAGAAATTTCCGACGACATCACGCACTACGCGATTACCGGCTATTACCTGATGGACCTGCCGGACAATCTGGCGCCGTATAAACTGGGAAACGGTCCGCTGGCAACCATGGCGCCGCACGCCATGACCAAATACGCGCTGGAACAGACGCGCGCGCAGATGCAATTGTGCACTGTTTACTTTGGCAGGGCTCCGTACGAAAACGTGTCCATCACCGAGCAGCCCAATTTCAATTTTGGGCAATCCTGGCCAAGCCTGGTGTATCTGCCAATTTCCGCATATATCGATTCCACGCAGCGATGGAGACTGTTTGGAACCATCGATTCCAACTTCACGGGATTTGTGCAGGAGGTGACACCGCATGAAGTGGCGCATCAATGGTTCGGGCATAGCGTGGGCTGGGCTTCGTATCACGATCAATGGTTGTCCGAGGGGTTTGCGGATTTTGCCGCGGGACTTTATTTGCAGGAGGCCGTGGGCAGCAACTGGAAGGGCGACTACGTGGAATATTGGGACCGGCAGAAGCGGCGCATCCTGGAAAAGAATAGTTACGGTATGTCGGCAAACGACGCGGGACCGCTGTGGCTTGGCTTGAGGCTGGAATCGCCGAAGTTCTCTCACGCGTATCAAGGCATCACGTATTCGAAGGGCGCTTACGTGTTGCAGATGCTGAAATCGATGATGTACGAGGACCAGAGCACGGGCAACGATCCCAATCATGTGTTCAAGGAGATGATGCACGACTACATCGCGAGCAATCAGAACACGCCTGCATCGACCGAATCTTTCAAAGCGATCGTGGAGAAGCACATGACTCCGGTGATGGACCTGCAGAAGAACGGGCGGCTGGACTGGTTCTTCCGGGAATGGGTGTACGGAACGCAGGTGCCGAAGTATCAGTTCAAGTACGGAGTGGAACCGGGAGATGGCAAGAGCGTGAGCGTGCGCGTCGAGATCACGCAGAGCGAGGTGGACGACCAGTTCGCGATGCTGGTGCCGGTATATGCGGATTTTGGCAAAGGGATGGTACGGCTGACGCAACTGGAAGTGGTGGGGAATTCCACGCGTTCAGTGGTTCTGCACATGGATCAGCAACCAAAAAAGATGGACTTGAATACCTACCGGAGCGTGCTGTCGCGTTAGGCGGGTTGTGTGCCATTGCGTGGCACTGGGTTTCGGAGTAGGCTCACGGTCAAGTGTTGCCGCCGTACGGGATGCGAGCTGTTGGCATCGGCAGCGACTGTTTGGTGATCGGGACTAGAGGTTCCGGCAGGAGTGGGCCATGTCGGTATCCGCTGCGCACAAAGAACTCTTCGGCCGTTTGTATCATTCGATCTGGAATGAACGCCGGCTGGAATTTATTCCTCAGGTGTTTGCGGAGACCCACGCCTTGTGCGATCCCACAGTGACGGGACGCGGCGTGGGGCCGGAAGCTTACCGGCGCCAGGTGGAGCGTTTTCTGACCGGCTTGCCGGATTTGCACTTTGACGTCGAAGAGACCATCAGCGAAGGTGACAAGTTCGTTGCAGTATGGACGATCACGGGAACGCATCGCGGGGAATTTCTGGGCGTGCCGGCGACGAACAAACGGGTGGTGTTCAGCGGGATCACCGTCAATCACGTGCAGAACGGGAAGATTATTGAGTCCACGGTGATCTGGGACGGGCTGGGGCTGCTGGAGCAATTGGGCATTACGCTGCCGGTGCGGTACGAGATGCTGGCGATGACTTCCGATTGATTCGGTTTTCTGCGGCGAACATTTCAAAATTTAATTGAAGTTCTATTTTGTGCGGGATTCGTCTCCGGCGAGTTGCGTGGTCCAGTTTCCGTCGTCGCCGCGTTTCTGCAGCTCAAAGTGGATATGGTCGTTGTCTAGAAAGTGGTTGACGTTGCGCATTTCCACGGAGCTCCCACCGTCTTTTTGTGTCCAGCTATAGGTCCAAGTATTTCCATCAATCACCAGATGATTCCAGTCGCCCGGCTTGGCGGCATCGGGCAGGACGGCGAGGGTTCGATATTCGAGCGCGCTGGCGCCTGAATGTTCCAGAGGAAGAAAGATTACCAGTGCGGCAGTCTTGCCATTGAGTTCCTGTTCGCAGGAGAAAAATGTTCCGGTGCGCGCGCAACGATTGACGAGATGGTCGGACTTCTTGTCGGGAACCGAAATATTTATCTGCCAGGAGCCTTCGTAGAGTTTTAGCGGCGCATAAGGGTCTGGCTCTGTGCTGGCAACCAAGATGCCGGAAGTAAAAACGCAAAATGCAGCGATGGTGATGACCCGCCTTGAATGGAATTTCATTCGTGTTCACCCCGGGAATTGTTTATGCTGAACTTCCGCCCCAACTCATGGAGTTTCTCATGCCTTTTCTGCTGGCGCATCCATCGATCCGGGCGTTATTTGCGAGAATTTCCCTGTGCGCCGTACTCGTTGCATTGTGCGGCGTCCCCCGTAGCGATGCGCAGACCAAGCCACTGGATTCCACGCCTTCTTCCGTGCCGGTGGTGGTGAGCGATTTCGAAATGCATTCTGTTCCCGCCAGGCCCAAACCGCCTGCAGGCACCCCTCCAGTTCCTGAAAAAGCAAAGCCGGAAGTGCCGTTGGTCTATGGAGACACGGATGTCCCATCAGCGCAGGCGCGGCGGCTGATGGATTATTTCGCCACGACGCTGGTGCAGACGCTGGACAAAAAAGGTTTTCAGGCCGCGCGGGCGTCCGGAGCGAATCCTGCAACCGGGGCGCTGATTCGGGGAGTGTTCGCGGAACCGGACGCGATGAACCGTATTCGACGGGCTTTGCTCGGCGGCGGTGCGCCCAACGCGCGGTTCCTGCTGTATGTGGGGATATTTAATTTAGCGCGCCAGGAGCAGCCGCTCTATCAACCGGCGACGAATCAATCGTCCGAGAGTGGAGACGAGCCGATCTTCGCGTTGAACAATTGCGTTTCGGCGGCGAAGTCGCGGGTGAGCAAGAATTTCACCGAAGAAGACGCGGAGAAGATTTGTGCCCAGCTGTATCTGGCCAGTTTCCATCAGGCGCGGCAAGGGCAGGCGCCGAACCAGCCTACGCCTGGTCAGGCGCCGGACACGGCGTACGGGCCCGTCATCACGCTGAACAATTACGTTCCAATGGCGAAATACGAAGTGGACAAGAATCCCACGGAAGAGGATGTGCAGAAGATTTGCAACCAGATTGCCGCCAGCCTGTTGGCGCTGCTGGAGAAGAATGAGCACGCGTTCGAACACTGATCCGCCTTCGCTGCGTAATGCGCAGCTACGGCGGATTGGGTGTGGGAAGCCTGTCGTGGCCAAGAGTGCACACGGGCATCTTACAGGGGCTTGCGCGGCATCCATTTGTGAATCACACTAAGAGGGTCGGGTAAACAATTGGGAGTGGTCTGGTCCTTGGAGAGCAGGATTTGCGCGGAATAGGGAAAAAGCGGGCGAGGCGCGTGTGGCGGGATCACCGCGTGGTGGTGTCCGCTGCCCTGGCTCTAGCGCTGGTATCATTTTTCTTCCTGCTGCAGGTTGTTCCCCACGAGCATGCCAACGGGCAGGACGACCCTGCCTGCAGAATTTGCCAGATAGCGCACGCTCCGATTGCCCCGGCAGTTTGCGCGATGTTGTTGAGTTTGGTTCTGCTTTACTTCGGCGAGATTTTTGTTTCGGTGCATGTCTCCTTTACTGAACTGTTTTTTCTGCAGTCTCCTTCACGCGCGCCTCCTGCCTTGGTTGCTTAAATCCTTAAATTGATTTGATCGTGAAGCGCGACCCGTGTGGGTCTCGCTGCCGCCGTTTTTTTGGCGGACCTACCACTCCACCCACAACAGAGCCCGCAGCGGCTTGGAGGATTCATGCGTTTTGTAATTCGAGGTCTATTTCTACTCTTGGGACAGGTGTTTGTGTTTGCGCTGCTGGCCGGGGCGCAATTGGGGAATTCCGGATCGCTACAGGGTGTGGTCAAAGATCCATCGGGAGGGGCAATCGCGCACGCCACGGTGGAAATTATCGACGTAGTGAGTGGCTACAGCAGAACGACTAGCACGGATACCGACGGGTCTTTCCGTTTCACGAACGTACCGTTCAACGGTTATCACATGACGGTGACGGCGGCGGGTTTCGCGACACTTACGCAAGATGTGGAAGTGCGCTCCGCTGTGGCGACGAAAGTGGACGCTGATTTGAAGGTCGGAACAGCCGTAACCTCCGTGACGGTGGAATCGACGGGAGCGGACCTATTGGAAAACGATTCGACGTTCCATACCGATGTTGACCGGGGACTCTTCCAGAACGTACCGCTTGAAAGCCAGTCGTCGTCAGTCAGTTCGCTGGTGACGCTCACAACTCCAGGGGTGGCCGCGGATTCCAACGGACTGTTTCACGGGTTGGGCGACCACGCGTCGAACTCCTTCTCCGTGGACGGACAGCCGATTACCGACCAACAGAGCAAAGTGTTCTCCAACCAGATCCCATCGGAATCCATTCAGTCACTGGAAGTGATTTCCGGCGCCCCGCCCGCGGAATTTGGGGACAAGACCAGTTTGGTGATCAAGGTGACCACGCGATCCGGTTTGGGGGTGGACCAGCCGCACGGCACAGTGAGTTCCTCGTATGGAAGTTTTGGCACGCCGAGTATTTCCGCGGACCTTGCCTACGGTGGCAAGAACTGGGGGAATTTCATCGCCTTGAACGGGCTACAGACGGGCCGCTTTCTTGATCCGCCGGAGCTTGCGGTATTCCACGACAAGGGGAATGAAGAAAATGTCTTCGACCGCGTGGATTACAAGTTCTCGGACGCCAATTCCGTGCAGCTTAATCTTGGCTACACGCGTTCCTGGTTTCAGACTCCCAATTCCTACGACATGCAGTATGCAACGGCGTGGAATGGTCTGGTGGCGGACAACGGAGGTCTGGGTCCCAATGGAGAGGTGGTTGGGGCTGCGGATCAACGTTCGAAGATCGGAACGTTCAACATAGCGCCCAGCTTTGTTCACGTGATTGGAACCGATGCGGTATTCACCGTTGGAGCCTTCGTGAGACAGGACCAATATAACTACTATCCGAGCGCGAATCCCTTCGCGGATTTCGCCCCCGACCTGCAGAGCGAGAGCGTGGCGCAGTCACGGCGGCTTACAAACGCTGGCGTGAGGTCCGATATTTCCTACGTGAAAGGCATGCACAACATCAAAGCCGGTATCACGTACGAACAGACTTTTCTTACTGAGAACGATTCTCTGGGAATCGTGGATCCGACATTTCTGCCATCGCTAACGGATGCCAACGGCAATCCGTGCCAAGTGAATGGAATCAATCTCGCGGCTCCATGCACAACGTTGGCGCCCTATGACATGACGGCCGGCGGGAATTACTATTTTTACCGGGCGCACACGGACGTCAAGCAGCTGGCAATGTATGTGCAGGACACCATTAGCAAGAACAACTGGTCGTTCAACCTGGGGATTCGCGGCGACCTTTACAACGGACTAACGACGTCGAATCAGATAGAACCGCGGCTGGGAGTTGCATACAACATCAAGAAGACCAACACGGTTCTGCGCGTATCGTACGCGCGGACGTTCGAGACTCCCTTCAATGAAAACCTGGTTCTGGCCAGCGAGGGGTGCAACGACGTGGTGGTCAATGCGTTGATGTCGGCATTGCAAGGATATCCTTGCCTGAATGCCCCATTGACGCCTGGCTTCCGAAATGAATTTCACGCGGGATTCCAGCAGGCGTTCGGCAAGTACGTGGTGATCGACGGCGAATACATCTGGAAGTACACTCACAATGCGTACGACTTCAGCATTTTGGGCAGCACGCCGATCACGTTCCCTATCGAATGGCACAATTCCAAAATACCCGGATATATGTTCCGTGTGAGTGTGCCGAATTATCACGGATTTAGCGCGTATTTCGTAGCTTCGAGCGTAGCGGCGCGATTTTTCACCCCGCAAGTCACGGGAATAGGCGCGACTCCGGGTGGATCTTCCGTGTTCCGCATCGATCACGACGAACTCTTCAACCAGACGACCCATTTGCAATACCAGCCGTGGAAACGCGGGCCGTGGGTGGGCTTCAATTGGCGCTATGACAGCGGCCTGGTGGCGGGCCCGGTGCCTTGCTTCGGAGGGAATTGCGCGGGAGACCAAAGCACTCCGGGCTTCGTGAATGTCTCGGGACTGACACCGGATCAACAATTCCAAGCGGGACTGTTTTGCGGCAGCGTGTACGCGGCGCCGCCGAGCGCAACCAATCCGTTGGGAATACCGATCAGTCCAACCGGCTTGTGCCCAGCATCCCAGTATGGATCTTCGCTTCTTCAAATTCCGAAGCCGGGTACCGAGGACGATGACAAGAATCCACCGCGCGTTGCTCCCCGGAATTTGTTCGACCTGGCAGTGGGTCACGACAATTTGTTCAATGGCGACCGATACAGGTGGAGCTTGCGGTTCACGGTGATCAATCTCTCCAACAAAACCGCACTTTACAACTTCCTCTCTACTTTCAGCGGGACGCACTATGTGACGCCACGCACAGAAACCGTGGAGCTTGGCTTCCACTTCTAAGCGACCCGGCCCTCACCCCTGCGGGGGTGAGGGTTTTACCACGCGGACTAGATAGTCCATTGGCTATCGAAACTCTCAGGTCAGAAGGCGTCAGCTGCAGGTTGCGCGTTTCTGGGCGCAGCGTGAATCTGCTACTCTTTCCGCCGGAGGGGCTCTCCTTTGACGGAAACTTCCGCGAGCGTTCGCAATATTTCGGACACGGCGTTATGGGCCGCGCATTTCCGCGCGATGGAAACGCGGCGGCCGGACGCGTTGTTTCGCGATCCATACGCTGAAAAGCTGGGCGCCGCGCAAGGCCTGGAGATGGCGCGCAAGCTGCCATACGGAGAAAGTCATGCGTGGGCCTGGGTGGCGCGTACTTATTTGTTCGATCAGATGTTGCAGCAGGAAATTGCAGAAGGCGCGGATCTGATCGTAAATTGTGCGGCGGGGTTGGACGCGCGGCCGTATCGCATGCAGCTTCCCGCCACGCTGCAATGGATCGAAGCGGACCTGCCGGGGATTCTGGCGTATAAGGCGGAACGGCTTGCCGGAGATAAACCTACGTGCCAACTCGAACGCGTGGCCGTGAATCTTGCGGATCCCGGCGAGCGCGGCAAATTTCTGCAACGGGTCGCGGGCCGCGGGAAGCGCGGCGTGGTGCTGACGGAAGGATTGCTGATTTATCTGGAGCAGGAAGAGGTTGCGCGATTTGCCAGGGATTTGTCCGGGGTTTCCTCGTTGCAGCGCTGGATTCTGGACCTGCATTCGCCGCGACTGTTGCGGATGATGCAGCGGCGCACGGGGAAAGCGCTGGAGAAGGTGGGCGCGCCTTTTCGGTTTGGTCCCGCCGGGGGACCCAGTTTCTTTGCGCCGTTTGGATGGAAACCCACACGCGTGGAAGGCATGCTGAAGACCGCGACTGGTTTTGGCAGGCCTCCGCTGTTTTTGCGGCTGCTATCAAAAATTGCGGGGCACGGCGAGCCGAACTACAGCCGGCCGTGGTCCGGCGTCTGCCTGCTGCAAAAAGATGCAGCGCCGAAAAGGGAAAAGGAAAACACGCCATGAGTCAAGGCTCGCCGGAATCAGCGGGCGAACGCGCTTCGCATTGGAGTGGATCTGGGCGGCACGAAGATTGAGTTCGTGGCGTTGGAGTCCGACGGGCGGGAACTGCACCGCCACCGCGTGGCGACCCCGCGCGGCGATTACGACGGTACCGTGAACGCGATTCGGGAAGGGGTGGTGCAGATCGAAAGCAAAATGGGGCGCAGCTGCCAGTGTTGGCGTGGGAATTCCCGGCACGATCTCTCGCGTTACAAAAAATGTGAAGAACGCCAACTCCACGTGGTTGAATGGCAAGCCGTTTGACAAGGACCTGAGCGTGGCGCTCAGCCGGGAAGTGCGCTGCGCCAACGATGCGAATTGCCTGGCGGTCTCGGAAGCCACCGATGGCGCCGGAGCGGGCTATCGCGTTGTATTCGCCGTGGTGCTGGGAACCGGATGCGGCGGAGGAATCGCGTTTCAGGGGCGCGTGCACAACGGATCGAACGGAGTTGCCGGCGAATGGGGCCATACAACGCTGCCATGGATGAAAGCCGACGAATATCCGGGTCCCGCGTGTTACTGCGGGTATAACGGCTGCATTGAGACGTGGATTTCCGGCACAGGCCTGGAAGCGGATTATCTGCGCGCCACGGGAAGCAAGCTGCTGGGAAAGGAAATCGTGGCGAGGTCGGAAGCCGGAGAAACCGCGGCGCTGGCCAGCCTGGAGCGCTATGAAGACCGCTTGACGCGCAGCCTGGGACAATTGATCAATATTCTGGATCCGGACGTGATCGTGCTGGGAGGCGGCGTTTCCCAGGTGCCGCGGCTCTATCGCAATGTGCCGACGCGATTGAAGGAATATGTCTTCGGGCGCGAGGCGGATACTCCGGTGGTGGTGGCGAAACATGGGGACGCAAGCGGCGTGCGGGGGGCGGCGTGGTTGTGGCCTTTGGAGAGAGGTTGAGGTTGCGGGCGGCGGTGGCGTGGTTTGGTGAGGGTCGAAGGGGAAAGCAGATCCCTCACGCCGCAGAAGGCGCGGCGTTCGGGATGACAGTAGTGGCGGGAGGACGGATTGGAGAAGGATCAGGCTGGTTGCGAAAAGAAAAACGCCCTCGGGACTGGTCCGAGGGCGTTTCTTATTCGGGCTGAAAGTGAATTACGCCGTCAACTGGCCACGACGCAGCACCAACATGCTCAACGCAAGCATGGCGCTGAGCAAGAGCGCCAGCGTTCCGGGTTCCGGGGTCTGCACGATGAATTCCTGTACCTGGCCGGTTAGCGCCAATGGACCGCAGTTGGTGACGATCTCGAAATTATTCAGGTTGATCTGGCCGTAGTCCTGGCCGGCAAGGCTGAGCCAGTTCTGGACGTCGACGTTGCCGTTTCCGCGCACACCGGGATTCATAATGTCCCAGAGGGCGTATTGCAGATTCACGAGGTCGCCCGGATTGGAGGCGAACTGCGACACGAGCCAGGCCGCTTCCTCATAGGCTACCGCGGGATTGCTGAAGACCGCGGAGGTGGAAACTCCACCGTACCGGGTCTGCGAAAAATTGTTGGTGTTCACCGCGGTCGCAAGGTTCGTAACGTTGGCGTTCCAGGTCTGTCCGAAACCCACTTCGTTGATGATGTCGTCGCAAAATAAAGTTACGGTCTGGCCGTTCATCGTGCCCGTGTAAGGACTGACATAATACTGGCCATCGTTCACGCCATTGACGCCGGTGAACACCATGTTCACCGAGCCATCGGCTTTTGCCATCGGCACCAGAAACAGTACCGCGGCGAGTACTCCAAGAATTCGTGCTGAGGTCATCCGTATCTCCCAGAAATTAGAACGAGGGATCATTCTCGTCGGAATGTATTTTGCATCTGCTATGCCAAAGCATTGCCTCTGCACTCAATTAAAAATAAAAGAGTTAGCATCGTAAAGGAGGGCCTTTCAAACGTCGTGGGCAAATGAATGCCGTCCAAAGGCCGGGAATGGGCAAAATTCCGGCTAAGAGACTCATTAGAATGGAGATATCGGTACTAGGGGTCCTACAAGTGGAGTACTGGAACTTTACTGACCTAATCGCCTGGTTTGGCAACCGTGCAGCTGAATTTTTAGGATGAAAAGATGCGCAACCTGGTGTTGGGAATGAGAAATCTGGAATACAATTCGCGCGCATTGCCTGGGAGGTGACCGATGCGGTACGACTTTCTGGTGGAGACATACGCGACGGAACGAATAAAGGTGTTGGCGAGTTTGGGACGAGTTTCGCGATTCAGACATGGAGGTGCGTCCGCACCCGACCGATCCGCGCGGTCGAAGCGTGCACGAGCAGATGGTGCATCAATGCGTCAGCGAAGATCTTTGGCTGC
This sequence comes from uncultured Acidobacteriota bacterium, assembly GCA_963824925.1. Classification (GTDB taxonomy): domain Bacteria; phylum Acidobacteriota; class Terriglobia; order Acidiferrales; family UBA7541; genus Acidiferrum. The sequence goes on along the minus strand of CAWGRE010000017.1, from coordinate 32,567 downwards.
GAACCATGCTTGGGGTGGATGTGGGCGCTCCGCCACTGCCAACTCCGGAAACGCGAGTGGAATTTATCCGCCGTTATGCGGAGGACAGCGCGAAACGCCTGGCGGTGTTCAAGTCGCGCGAGGAATCCTGGTGGGAGAGTGAGACCACTTTTTTTGACGTGAAGCGCTCGATGGCCTGGGTGATGACGCGGCGCATCGCGCACACGGCGCATCACCGGGGGCAACAGATGGCCATGCTCCGGATGCTGGGGCGCGATCTGCACAGCAATTACGGACCGACGGCGGATACCGGCGGTTTGATGCAGCAGCATGCGCCGACGATTTACGCCTACAAAGGATTGGATGAATTGTTGCGGGATTTGCCTGCGGCGGAACACAAGAGCGCGCTGCCGGGCGCACAGGGAAAACCAATTACGGAGCGGCCTGCGGCGAAATAAAAAAAACACAGCGAAAAATTGATGCGTGGCCTGGGAAAGGCTTCGACTCTGGAGTGGGGCGAGCCAAGACTTATTAGTCGCGATAAAGCTGTGGGAATTCGCGCTTCAGATTTTGCAGCTTGGGCATATCGTTGATCACTATATAGGGATTATTTGGGTGCAGCTTCAAGTAGTCCTGGTGGTAGCCCTCGGCCGGATAGAAACCCTTCAGTGGCACGACTGCCGTCACAATCTTGCCGGAATAAACCTTGGCTTCGTTCAACTGCTTGATGTAGGCATCCGCGATTTTTTCCTGTTCGGGGTTGGCGTAGAAAATCGAAGAGCGATATTGCGTGCCCCAGTCCGGCCCCTGCTTATTCAGCTCCGTGGGATTGTGGGCCACGGAAAAGAAAATCATTAGAAGCTGGCCGTAGGTGATCTGCGAAGGGTCGTAGACGATCTTCACGCTTTCGGCGTGCCCGGTTGTGCCGCTGCCGACAACTTCGTAAGACGCGGTATCGGCCTCACCGCCTGCGTAACCGGATGTGGCCGAAATTACGCCTCTGGTGTGCTGATAGACCGCCTGGACTCCCCAGAAGCAGCCGCCGGAGAGGACTGCCGTTTCCTTGCCCTTTTCAGATGCGGTGGGCTGATCCAAGGCGGGCCGCGGAAACTCGGCGCTGGAACGTGGCGCTTTCGCCCGCGAACCCAAGGCCGCAGAGGCGATCAGTGCTGCGGCGATGGTTGCGAAGGAAAGAATTCTCAAACCATTTTGCATTTCGCGCTCCCGTGCTGCTGGATCCGGCCCATATTCCGATTAGGCGGCAACTGCTCTTCTTGGATGCTGCCGCAAAGTATTCGGATTCTCGGCTGCGTTCTGACCCGGACAAGAGTGGCGGAAATTCCAGCCGCTCAGCCCGTTAGAGTGGGGAGGGCCAGGGAAGTTACGACTCCCGAGCGTCTGGATACTGACGGAAGAGAATCCAGCGAATGCCCCATTTCAATCGTGAATTCGGTGTAACCTTTTGGCCGGAAGCGCTTTATGTGGAACCAGCCGATATGCCCGCGCATCCTACTGGCCGGAAGTTAGCAAAAGCTATTCCTGTCCTGGAGAAATAACATGTCCCTCCGCACGATTGTCTTCCTGTCGATTGGCGGCGCGCTGCTGGCGCAGCAACCGGCGTACGCGCAGGTTACTTATGGGAAAAAACCGGATCTGCCCGCGCCCTTCTCCACGAAGTCCTCGGGCAATGGGCCGAGGGGAGAGAAACCGCCGCAGGGATTTCTGCCCACGGTTCCGGCGGGCTTTCACGTCAACGTATTCGCGGAAGCTTTCAAGGAGCCGCGCTTTCTGACCACCGCGCCAAATGGAGATATTTTTGTGGCGGACACCGGCGCGGGCCAAGTGATCGTGCTTCGCGATCCACAAAATACTGGCGGGGCAACGCAACGCGAAGTGTTCGCGGAAAAGCTGAAGGAGCCTTTCGGCATCGCGTTTCGCGACGATTACGTTTATGTCGGCAACACCGGGGAGGTGGTTCGCTTCCACTACGACAATCAGAGTTCGAAGCGCACGGGCGAGGCCGAGCACATTCTGGACCTCCCTGGCGGCGGCGGACATTTCACGCGAACGCTGGCCTTCAGCAAGGACGGCCAGCATCTTTACATTAGTGTCGGGTCCTCCGGAAATATCGACATGGAGGAAGACCAGCGCCGGGCGGCGATTCTGACGTGCGATCCAGATGGGAAAAACGCGCGGATCTTTGCGTCCGGGTTGCGGAACAGCGTTGGACTTGCGATCGAGCCGGTGACCGGAGCCGTATGGGCAGCGGTGAACGAGCGCGATGAACTGGGCGACAATCTGCCGCCGGATTATCTGACCTCGGTGAAGGACGGAGGATTTTACGGCTGGCCGTATAGTTACATCGGTTCCAATATAGATCCGCGAATTAAGCCCCAGAAGCCGGAACTGGTGGCCAAGGCGATTATTCCCGACGTGCTGCTGGGAGCGCACGTGGCGCCGCTGCAGTTCGCGTTTTATACGGGGACGCAATTTCCGGAAATGTATCGCGGGGGAGTTTTTCTGGCGGAGCATGGTTCGTGGAATCGCGCTTCGCGAGACGGGTATCAGGTGGTGTTCGTGGGATTTAAAAATGGAAAGGCGAGCGCGGATCCTGCGCCGTTTCTAACAGGTTTTGTGCCGAACCCGGCGGGAAAGAATGTGAACGGGCGGCCCGTGGGCGTGACAGTGGCGCCGGATGGGGCGCTGCTGGTAAGCGACGATGGGGCGCAGCGGATTTACCGGATCAGTTATGGGAAGTAAGGTTGCGGCGCAGAGGGATTGCCCTGTGGGATATTGCAAATGGCTTAAGTTGAGATCCCTCGGACTGCAGACGGCGCGGTCCTCAGGATGAGGGGCTCTCGAGTGTTGCGAAGGTTTTAGGTCGGGACCTTTTTAGCTGTTGCTTCCGCGAGTGCCGTGGATGCTAACGGTCCGCGCTATTTCACAATCAGGGTTAGGGTGATTGGCGGCAACGGTAGATTTTTGCTGGAGCTCGCGGGAGTGACGCTTGGTGTGAGGACGATGTTGTAGGTGCCGGATGGAGTGACGATTTCCTGCGGCGTTTGCCCAGTGCTTCCTCCACCGCCTCCACAACCAATCAGGGCCAGCGCGAAGCACGCAACGCCCAAGGCTATGCGCCAAGGTGGACTTGTGCGCGCGGATCGCGATTTTTGCATTGTGGAATACAGCCACCAGAAAAGAACTGCCAGAAAGAGCGTCGTGAGGCCGGGATAGCCATAGCTGCGCAAATTATTTCCTGGCATCGCGAAGGGCGTGAGGGACGCGCTCCCGCTGGTGGTTACCGTCACCGAAAAATTCGTCGTTGCATTGTTGCTTAGCGTTACGCCAGGCGCGTTGCAAGCGGCGCCTGTGGGCGAACCCGCGCAGGTGAAGGCTAACGCGCCGCTGAAGCCCGTCCCCGGCATCGCTTGCATGGAGAAGACCGCGGGTTGGCCGGCTTTGACCGAAGCGCTTGTCCCGCCCGTTGAAATGAAGGTGGCAGCGGCTGCTGCCGTACCGTTGATCGTCGCGGACTGCGGCGAACCGGACGCGTTGTCCGCAAGGATCAGCGCGGTGGTGCGCACGCCGGCCGCGAGCGGAGAGAACACTACGCCGACGCTGCAGGAAGCATTCGCGGCGAGGGAGGAGCCGCAAGTGGTGGAAGTGATGGAGAAGTCGGCGGTGTTGACACCGCTGAGCAGCGGAGCGGAGGTAAAGGTCAGAGTCGCGTTGCCGGAATTGGTGATAGTGATGGATTGGGCGGGGCTCGACTCACCTTGCGTGGTCATTCCGGGGAAGGTCAAGGTTCCGGGCGTTAGCGTGACTTCCGGCGCGGGAGGTGGCGGAGCTACGGCTGTTCCGGTGAGCGCGACGCTTTGCGGGCTGCCTGGCGCGTTGTCCGTGATCACCAGGGCGGCCTGGGTTACGCCGATGCTTGACGGTGAGTAACTGACTGAAACTTGACAGGAAGTTCCGGGCGCCAGGACGGGGTTCGTCATGCAGCCGTCGATTTTGGCAAAAGGTATGGAAGTGGGGCTGAACGCGATCGAGCTGATCGTAAGCGCCTCATTGCCCGTACTGGAAATCGTGAGCGTTTGCGGGCCGCTGGTCTGCCCTGGGTTGATAGGGCCGAACGAGAGCGATGACATGTTGATGGAAACGGCGGGAGCGGAAACGGCCTGGCCCGGCGGCGGCATGGTGGCGAATACCGGCTGAAAATTCAATGCCGGATTGTGATTGAAGGAATTTTGCAATGCTGTGCCGGGATAACCGGTGGTGGTGTCAATCGGATAGCTGAGGATCAAATTCGAACCGCCAATGTAGGTGAAGTCGGCCGCGGGGTCCGCCAGGGCATGAAGTGGCGTGGCATCGAGATTCGAAGGAAGCGGAGAGGAAGGAAGCTCGGAGAATGAGACCGTGCCCTGGACGACGCTGAGGCTGAAGATGCGGAGGCCGGTGAACTGGGAATTTGCGTAAACCAATTGGCCGGTGGGATCGAAGAACGGAGTATCTGTGTGGTCGTTGGTATCGGTGAAGGTGAAAATGCCGGAGCCTTGCACGGTGCCGTCGGTGGGGGAAACCGCGAATACGTCGAAGCTGGGGAGAAATTGACCGTCGGCGGAGGTGCCGATGAAGGTGCCGCGGCTGTCGATGGAAATGCCAAGGGGATTGCTTCCCGCGAAGACGCCGGATTGGCACACGCCGGAATTTGTACTCACCGGAAGGCCGGTCTGCGGATCGAAAAGGATCGTGCAACTGCTGCCGAGGGGCGCAGCGCCTCCGCTCGGTTCCGCCAGCAAGACGCGGATGAAGTGGTTATTGGGATCCACAACGAGGCCGAGAAAAGTGCCGGTGAAGCTGACGACTTGCGAAGAAGGTTGGCTCAGGACGTTGTTGGTGGCGTCGATTGTGAAGGAATCGAGCGTAGCCGAACTGGGAGTGGGAAAATTGCTTCGGACGATGCGCAGCGCGTAAACGAACTGTCCTGTGGATTCGGCGATCACCGCGTCTGGCGGGCCGCCCGTGGAGGCGGCGAAAGGAGAATTTGGCACCTCGGAGACGACGCCGGTGGAACTGTTGAACTGGTAGAGGGAGATGCCATCGCCGCACGAACCCAACAGAAAGCGCGCTTTTGGGTCCATGGTGGCGGGATAGCAGTTCGGCGTCAGCAGGACGAAGGGAGAGCCGGCCACTTCGGAGAGCGCGCCGGTTGCGTCATTGCGCGTGAATGTGGCCACCGCGGGATTACTGCTCACCTGGGTGGTGGCGAAGAGAAACGGTTGCTGCGTCTGTGCACGCGCGGCGCCGGCTACAAGAAAAATGGAAAGGATTGCACACAGCAATGGGAACACCACGCGCGGGTTCCCGGAACGCCCGGACGAATCCTGCCTCATAGACAACTTTCTTGCGCGGACTGTTTGGTTCAGCGCATGGGTGAAAGTAGAGGGAAACTCAAACCGAGAGTAGTCCGGAGTAGCAAGAGAGTCAACAATGGAATAGATAAAAAGATAAATAATGTATAAATTAGAATATTCTAAAATTGAGCACCAGCTGAAAAGCCGATCTAGCAGATCGCGTTCCAAAATGGAACCGCGTGATCGAGGGGTGAGCCCCTGGTGGATATGGTTCTGTGTAGTGGCCGAACTTTAGATCGGCCAGCCATCAGTCGCAACCCTCAACCTGCCAGACAGGCAGAGGCTCTTCCCTTGGACACGAGGAAGCATTACAGTCTGTGAATGCCTGTTAATGTGGGACGGGCGGGAAATCGGCTAGGTTTATCTCTATATGCCACCATTCAAACTGGATGTTGAAAAACTGCCGAGCAGTAACGAAGTGCTGACCATCTATAAGGCCGCTGGAAAGCTGAGCCTGGAGACGGTGAACGAGTTTCTCCCCGGGCTCCGATCGGAAACCGCGCAGCGCGTGGTGCTGGAAATGAGCGGCGTGAGCTTTCTGGACTCCGCAGGCGTTGGCGCGTTGGTGTCGCTTTTCGTCAGCCGCCGCAATCAGGGGAAAGAGTTTGGCCTGGCTGCACTGGCGCCGCAGGCGGTAGCAGTAGTTACCGTGGCCGGATTGCAGAACCTCCTGCCGATCTACAAAACAGTCGAAGACGCAACCGCCAAGATCGCGAGCTGACCGTGCACCGGCATCCTGTTCACCCTGAGCCTCGAAGGGCCGGGAGGCGGACTCCGTGCGCAGTCATCCTGAGAGTCCCGATTCCCATTGGGACGCGAAGGATATCAACGCAAAATTCAAGCTCCACTCTTAAGTTGAGATCCTTCCGCCCGCAAAAAGCGCCCTTCGCAAAGAGCGCTCAGGGCATGTGGGCCTCAGGATGACACGCTGCGATGTTTTGAATTTCCCGAGTGCAAGAGCCGCTGCAATCAAGTGACAGCCACTTGCGCCGATCGCGCCTAACGTGGGGTCCAATTTGGGTGACTGGTGAAAAGCCCGTCGACGAAGCCAATCTGGTAGGAAACAAATATTCCAAAACACAAGCTAACCACTCCGGACGCAGTAACCAAACCGCGATTCACCCACGCGAACCGCGTGCCGGCGAACGAAAACGGCAGCGCCAGCGCCATGGTGATCAGCATCATCCCGGCGATCGTGCCTACTCCAAATATCAGCAGATAGAACACTCCCCAACGCGGGCTGTGAATCGTGGTGAGCACCAGCAGCGCGACCGCGGCGGAGCCTGCCAGGCCGTGCACGATGCCGATAAACAGCGGCCGCAGCGAGTGGAACACGCCGAGTTTCGCGAAGGGTCTGCGCAACCATCGCGGAGCGGCCAGCGATTCCGCGTGGTGCTGCGACTCGGGCTGGTGCGAATGCCAGTGATAGTGCAGACGCGCGCCGTGCTCATGGATATGCACATGGTCCCCGACCACTTTGGGGTGCGCGGGCGAAAACTTCTCGCTCAGCCAGCGGGTTACTCCGCTGAGATTCAGGATGCCGAGAAGGATAAGCATCAGTCCAACGGCGAGTTCCATGGTGAGGCCCACCCGCGTGGGAATGGCGACGTTAAAAAGAATAATAACGGCGCCGACCAGCAGAATCGTCAAGGTATGGCCGAGGCCCCAGAGTGCGCCGATCAGTCCCGCTTTGCCGATGGAGGGTTCACGGCTGACGATCGTGGAAACGGCGATCACGTGGTCCGGATCCGTGGCATGGCGCATGCCGAGGAAAAAGCCGATCGCCAGAATGGTAAGGCCGCTGATCATGGAACGCCCATTTTCGCACGAATTTGCGAAGCATCAGCATACTGGAGCCTCAGGCCAGGAGGGAGTGATTTTTGTCACTGGTCTGGTTTGGATCAGGCTTTCTTCAGCATGCGCATGAACTCCGCCGCGGTGTGCGGCAGGCGCGCGCCCCGGCGGGAAATCAGGTAAAGGTGGCGGGGAATACTCAACTGGCGGATGTGAACTTCCTTAAGCCAGCCGTGCTCCACTTCCCAGCTGACGCACATGCGCGGCACGATGGCCACGCCCATGCCCATCTGCACAAAGCGCTTGATGCTTTCGATGGTGGGCATTTCCATGGGCATGTTCAAGGGCGTGCGGTGGCGGGCAAAGAGTTCAATCACCTTGCGGCGGAAGGGAGACTCAACGATGTGGGCGATAAAGGCTTCTTTGCCCAGTTCTTCCACGTCCACTTCCTTGCGCTTGGCGAGCGCATGCTTCGGAGGGACCACCAGGGTCAGCTCGTCTTTGAGAATTTCCGTGGCTTGCAGTTGCGCATCGCGGGGAACGAAGGAAACGGCGCCTAGGTCCAGACGATAATTCACGACTTCGTGGGGAATATCCCGGGAAAACATGCGGTGGACACGCACCTGGATGCCCGGATGCGTTTCGCGAAAACTGGCCAGGGCCGGGAGCAAGGCGTGGATGGAGCTTTCGTTGACTCCCAGGGAGAGTTCGCCGCGCTTCAAGCCTTCGAGTTCCAGAAGGCCCTTTTTGACCTCGTCGCGCAGGTTCAACAGGCGTTCGGCATATTCGCGAAGCAGAGTGCCGGCATCGGTGAGGCGCACGGGGCGCGCGCCGCGGACAAACAGCGGCTGTTCCAGGGATTCCTCGAGCTTCCGGATGGTCAGGCTGACCGCTGGCTGGGTGCGGTAGAGGCGTTCAGCCGCGCGGCTGAAGCTGCCTTCCTTGGCCACCATCAAAAAGACCTGCAATTCGCCTAAATCCATGGAGCGGAACCTCGGTTAGAAGGGCACGCCGGCCCTTCGATCATTTGACTGAAATACGGGGGGTTGCGCGGGCCGGAAGGGATGCTGATGGCAATTACCCCGATTTCCAGTATAAGGCAGAATTATCAATTACAGAATGAAGATAAATTGGACTAGAGACCCCCGGACGTGCGTTACTAAGCTTCTAGGTCTGGGAGTAGCCATGAGCCACGTTCGCATCTTCGACACCACCCTTCGGGACGGCGAGCAGTCACCCGGCTTTTCCATGAATACCCAGGAAAAGATCCGCATGGCGCACCAGCTTGCGGCCCTGGGCGTGGACATTATTGAAGCCGGATTTCCGATCTCCTCGCGGGGAGACCTTGAAGCGGTGCAGGCGGTTGCCAGGGAAGTTCGCGAAGTGCCGATCGCGGCGCTGGCCCGCGCGCGCAAGGACGACATTCTGGCCGCTGCCGAAGCGCTGAAGCCCGCTGCATCTCCGCGCATGCACGTTTTTCTGGCGACGTCGGATCTTCACTTACAGGTCAAGCTGCACATGACTCGCGAACAGGCTCTGGAAGCCATTGGCTCCATGATCAAGCTGGCGCGGAACCACGTGGAAGAAGTGGAATTTTCGGCGGAAGATGCCGGTCGCACGGAAATTGAATATCTCTGCCAGGCTTGCCGAATTGCAGTGGAGAACGGCGCAACGGTGCTGAATCTGCCGGACACGGTGGGCTACGCGGTGCCGGAAGAATATGCCGCGATGTTTCTGAAGGTCCGCGAACACCTGGGGGATCCGGGCCACGTTACGTTGAGCGCCCATTGCCACGACGACCTGGGGCTTGCGGTTGCCAATTCGCTGGCCGCAGTTCGGGCGGGCGTACGGCAGATTGAATGCACGGTGAACGGCATTGGTGAACGCGCCGGGAATGCCGCGTTGGAAGAGATCGCGGTGGCGCTGGCCGTGCGCAAAGAAAGCTTTGGCGTGGCGACGAAGCTCAATTTGAAAGAGCTGTATAAATCCAGCAAGCTGCTGAGCGAAATCACCGGGGCGCAGATTGCGCCAAACAAGGCCGTGGTGGGCGCGAACGCGTTTGCCCACGAAGCCGGGATTCACCAGGACGGCATCATCAAGAACCCGCTGACGTACGAGATTATTTCGCCCGAGGCGGTGGGCGTGCCTGCGCGTTCGCTGGTGCTGGGGAAACATTCCGGGCGCAACGCGCTGCGTCAATCGTTGAAGGAGCTTGGCTACGAGGCCAGCGATGCGGAGCTGGCGGAATGCTATCGCCGGGTGACGTCGCTTGCGGATGAATCGAAAAATGTGCGCGCGCGCGACCTGATGGCCATTGCGCATGAAGTGATTCGCAGGAAGGCTGTGGCGGTTGCCAGCGAAGCGTCACCGGCCGCTTGAGCGAAGACGCCGAGGCGCGCAGGCATTGGAAGCAGAATAGAATTTAGATCGGGGCAATCCTGATGAAGCTGAAAAAGACCATTGCGCTGCTGCCTGGTGACGGGATCGGCCCGGAAGTGGCGCGCTCTGCCGCGAATGTGCTGCAGGAATGCGCGCGCGAGTTTCAGCACCAGTTCACGTTTGTGGAATTTCCCGTGGGCGGGGCGGCGATTGAGAAAACCGGTAACCCGCTTCCCAATGAAACGCTGGACGGCTGCAAGAAAGTTGACGCGGTTCTGCTGGGGGCGGTGGGCGGACCGAAGTGGGATTCGCTGCCTGTCGGCAAGCGCCCGGAAACCGGATTGCTGGCGTTGCGCCAAGGGCTAGGGTTGTATGTCAATCTGCGGCCGGTGAAGCTGCTGGAGCCGCTGCGCAGTATTTCTCCTCTGAAACCGGAGCGCATCGGCGATCTGGACATTGAAATTGTGCGCGAGCTTGCCGGGGGGATGTATTTCGGCGAGCGGGGCAACGTGAAGGAAAACGGCGTGGAGCGCGCGTTTGATACGGAATCCTATTCCACTCCGGAGATCGAACGGATTGCCACGTTTGCGTTTGCGCGCGCAGAGGCGCGTTCGCGCCGGATGTGCTCGGTGGACAAGGCCAATGTGCTGGCGAGTTCGCAACTGTGGCGCCGGACGGTTTCCGCGATGGGCACGGTCTATCCGAATGTAAAGCTCGAGCACATGTACGTGGACAACGCGGCGATGCAGTTGACGCTGAAGCCGACGCAATTTGACGTGATGCTCAGCTCCAACATGTTTGGGGATATTTTGAGTGATGCCGCGGCGGCGCTGGTCGGCTCGATCGGGCTGATTCCGTCGGCGAGTTTTGGCACCAGCGCGCCGCTATTTGAGCCGATTCATGGGTCGGCGCCCACGCTGGCGGGAAAAGATGTGGCCAACCCAATCGGGGCGATCCTGAGCGCCACGATGATGCTGCGCGATACGTTTGGGCTGAGCCTGGAAGCCGACTGGGTGGAACAGTCGGTTGTGCGCGTGCTGAACACCGGAGTACGAACGGCGGACATCGCTGAACCGGGCAAGAAAACCATCGGCTGCTCGGTCTTCAACGAGATGCTGCACGACGAAATGCTGCGCACCTTCGAACACGCCGAAAAATACGGCTGGGGCGTTTGATTCGCGAGGCCGACCGGCGGTGGTGGGCCGCTTATGATTTGAAAGCTCTGAATTATCTGGGATGCACTTCGAACTTCTGAGATGTTCGCGGGATCGACTAACTGGTCCGGCGTTGCTTTGCTCGACGAAACGGTCTAGTATTAGATAGTAGTGAGCTGCCATGACCGGCCTTAAAACTAAAGCTCCAACGGCCACCTTTTCGTAGTAATTCACTAATTGAACCCCCATGGTTTTCGCCCCCTCTCAGGATTTTTCTGCGCTTTTTGCGACACCAGCCGAAGAAGTTCATCAATCGCCGCGTGAACGCCCTTCAGGCTTCCGCCGAACTGGGCGATTTCATCGTGGCCGGAGACGTCTAACGTCAAACCGCAAAGGTCGGCGCGTGCCAATTGGTCCGAAACCAGGTTGAGACGGCCCGGCGGCCGAGAATGTCCTGAACCAGCTAAAAGCCCACCACACCCAGCAGCAGAAGCAAAGCACCGGAAATGACGAACGAGATATTCCGTGTTTTTGTCGCCGCGGCGGTTTGCGCGGCGATGGATCCTTTCGCCCGGTCATCCAGCCGCTGGGCCACCTGGTCAAAAAGGTCGGTTGGGGGGTGATCCTGGCCGCGCACTAACTTGTCAGCGGTCTTAAATCGGCGTTTCCGGCTACATAGGCGGAATACGGAGTTGAATTTGCTGGCTGAACGTCGAGTGAGCCTGAAGAAATTGTTCGAGCAATTGATTCGCTGCCGGATCTTCCACGGCCTGAGCCAATGTTTTTGCCCCTGTGCGGACTGATCTTCTTTTTCAGGAATTGCCTTGAGACGTGGCGAGGTGCATCGGGATTGTGGCCGCGAAGCAGAATGTCTGGCCATTCCTGGACCTGCTTCTGAAATTTAGCTGGACGACGCGAGCATCTTCCATTTGGCGAACCGGCGAATTCGGAACGGTGTTGTAGCCATCCTGGAAACGGATTGCAGATCCGCCGCCAGCGCGAACGTCGGTCAAACAAAAGACAGCGAGAACCGCGAGATCGAAGAGGCGAAGGTTCGTGGCGATTTTCATGGGCGATCTGCCCCCTTCGACTGAGATTCACGTGCGCCGTATTTCCGGACACCGGCACAATCGGGACGGGGCTAACGTGAAACATTTCATGCAGCGCAGGAAGAGGGAATCCCGAGGCGAGGTACTCGATGCGATACTACGGCAAAATGGCGCTGGTGAAAATAAATCTTGGGTGAGCCTGCGAATTGGTCAAGGGGAACTGTGGCGGATTTTGAACAGGCTGCAAAGGTCGGAGTGCCAGCGATAGTCCAACTGTCAGCGCCATTCGCCAGGGACCGGTTGGTTGCGATAAGCTGTTGGGGATGATAATTTTAATGATTCTTGGTTTCCCGGGCACAGGGGAAGGGACCTGAAGTGGAAGCTCAGCCGGGGTAACTTCGATTTTGCGATTGTGTCCCAAGGGAACCCTCGCTGTTGGAATGGGCTGCCCTTCCCCCAGTTTGGCCGGTTTTCATTGTTTATCCGAAAAATGCCAGCAAGTTCTTCCAATCAGAGCGGCGGCGAGTCCGGGCGTGTGCCCGGGGTAACGTATTGGCGCGTGGAGGGCTCGCTGCTGGAGATCAGCGCGCTGCGCAGCGTGGGTTTTTTCAACTGGAACAGCCAGAACTTTCTGCAACGCTGGGTGCGCCGCCTGGGCATGGTGGGGCTGACAGTGCTGCGCCCGCCGGCCTATCTGGCCAGCCGAACATTCGCCACGCGGTTTCTGCACAGCGTGCTGCGCGGCCTGACGAAGGATCGCCTGGACCTGCTGGGCGAAGAATATTTTCAATACGAGTTGAGGCCGAAACTGCGCCGCGAAGCCGTGGAGAAATTGCGAGACGTCATACGCAGCGGGCAACGAGTGATTCTGGTGAGCCAATTGCTGGACCACATCGTGCGACCGCTGGCGGAGTATTTTGCGGCCGAAGGCTTTGTCGCAAACCGCCTGGAGTTTCGCAACGGCGAGGCGACTGGCCGCCTTTGCGAGCCGGTGATCCGTCCCCGTGGCCCGTTTGCGTGGCTCGCCAGCGGATCCGCGGAAGGCGCCGTCGCCAAGGAAAGATTGCTCTCGCAACTTGGCTGGAAAGGCACGCCACAGCTGCTGGAAACTGCCGCGCAGCCTGCCGCACGCGTGCATCTTGCAACGCGGTGCTCTGTGGATCGGCTGAGCAGCACGCCAGAAGTCGCCCGGCTTTCCGTGCGCGAATCGCTTGCGGGAAAGCATATCCTGCTGATCGGTGTGACGGGCTTCATCGGCAAGGTATGGCTGGTGGACCTGCTGGAGAAAATTCCGGAGATTGCCCGCATCACGCTGCTGATCCGGCGCAACCGCACCACTTCGGCGCAGCGGCGCTTTGAGAAAATCGTTGAGGAATCGCCGACGCTCGACAGGTTGCAGGAAATTCATGGGGCACGTCTCGCAGGTTTCCTGAAGGAAAAAATTGAAGTTGTGGAAGGCGACGTAAGCCAGCCGGGGCTGGGGCTTGATGCGGCGACACAAGCGCGCCTGCAGCGCTCGCTCGACGTGATCGCGAACAGCGCCGGGCTCACCGATTTCAATCCGGACCTGCGCGACGCGCTGGCCTCAAACGTGGATTCCACCCGCTACCTGTTGGACTTCCTGCGCAAGTGCGAGCACGCCGGACTGATGCACCTTTCCACCTGCTACGTGGTGGGCATGCGCGACGGGCGCGTGAACGAAGAGTTGCGCCCCAACTACAATCCCGCCGACAATCCCGAATTTGACGCAGAGAAAGAAATCTTGTCGTTGCGCGAAATGATGGCGCGCATCGAAGAGCGCGCCGAAAGCCCCGAACTCGCAAAGGCTTTACGCCGCCAGGCGCTGGGCCGCAGCGGCGATCCCACGAAAGTGGCCGCGGACGAATTGGACGCGGTGACGAAGCGCAATCGCGCGCGGTGGGTCCGCAACCGGCTGGTGCGCGCGGGGATGAAACGCGCGCAACACCTCGGCTGGCCGAACACGTATACGTTTACGAAGAGCCTGGGTGAATCGATCCTGGCGCAACAGGGCCGCGATGTGGCCGTCGCGATCGTGCGGCCCTCGATCGTAGAAAGTTCCGAACGCACGCCATTCACCGGTTGGAATGAAGGCATCAACACTTCGGGTCCGCTTTCCTACCTTCTGGGTACGAATTTCCGGCAGTTGCCATCGAACGAGCGGAAATGCCTGGACGTGATTCCCGTGGATATGGTGACGCGCGGGATGACGCTGATCGCCGCGGCGTTGGTGGAAGGCAAGCACGCGCGGCTCTACCAACTGGCGACTTCGGCGATAAATCCGGTGAACATGGCGCGTTCGATCGAGCTGACCGGCCTGGCGCACCGCAAGCACTACAAAACGCAGAACGGCTTGGAGCACTGGTTAAAAGTAAAGTTTGAAACCATCCCGGTTTCGAAGCAGCGCTACGAGCGCCTTTCCATTCCCATGCAGAAGGCGGTCGTTTCGCGGATCAACAAGGCCGCCACTTCTCTGCGCATGAATAAGCCGCCCTTGGCGAAAGCGGAGCGCGACCTGGTGCGCGCCGCGAAGCTTATCGAGCTCTACGAACCCTTCATTCTTCACAATGAACACGTCTTCGAGTGTGAAAACGCGCGGGTGCTATCCGCGGCGCTCTCGCCCGAAGAAAAGAAGATGTTCGATTTTTCACCGGAAACCATTGACTGGTGGGATTACTGGATTAACATCCACATACCGGCGCTACGCCGCTGGTGCTACCCGTTGATGGAGGGCAGGCCGCTCGAGTCCCGCGAACCCCGCGTGCTGGACTGGCCGGCGCCTCCCGAGGAAGCTTCCGCGGCGATTCACTGATTCGCCGGTATCCGCCTATGGCCATTTTCCTGACAGGTTCCACGGGTTATCTGGGCAGCTACCTTGCCGCCGGGTTGTTCACCGGCCACACGGACCGCCTGAATCTGCTGGTGCGCGCGAAATCGGAGCAGGAAGCGCGTGAACGCTTGTGGCAGTCGCTGCAGTTGCATTTTGATTTCCCGGAATTTCAGGAGTACCTGAATTCGCGGCTGCGCATTTTTCGCGGCGACCTGACGGGCGATCATTTCGGTTTGGCCGACGATGAGTATCACGCGCTGGTGGATTCCACGGATTCGATTCTGCATTGCGCTGCGTCGCTCAACCGCAAGTCGGAAAAGCAGTGCCTCAACGTGAATTTGCGCGGTTCACTGGAAGTGATTCAACTGGCACGGCGCGCACAAAACCAGCACGGTTTGCGGCGGTATTCCCATGTTTCTACGGTGGCGGTTGCGGGGAAGCGGCAGAATGAAGTGGTTACCGAGGACGCTTCAATCGATTGGAATCGTTCCGACTACGATCCCTACGCGCGCACCAAGAAATTCAGCGAGCACATGGTGCACCAGTTGCTCGCCGATGTGCCGCACACCATTTTTCGCCCGGCGATTGTGCTGGGGGATTCGCGCCGCGCGGAGACTTCGCAATTCGACATGGTGCAGGCGTTTGATACCCTGGCGCGCTTTCCGGTGCTGCCGCTGCGGCCCGGCGATAAAATCGATATTGTGCCCGCCAACTACGTTGGTGGCGCGATCGTGAAGATTCACCAGATGGCGAAACCGAATTACGGTATCTATCATCTATCCTCCGGTGTGGACTCCCAGACGTATAAAGAACTCACCGACGCGCTGGCCGAGGCCGGCGGCTGGTCGAAGCCGAGATACCAGCCGTGGCTTGGCGGGCCGTTTTCGAAAACGGTGAACTGGTTGGCGTTCAAGGGCGGCGCGGTGGGTTACGGAGCATCGTTGCTGAAAGTTTTCTGGCCATATCTCGATTGGAACACGGTGTTCGATAATTCCCGCGTGGTGCAGGAAATGGGCGAAGCGCCGGCAAAATTTTCCAGTTATGCATATCCACTGCTGCAATTCAGCCGCGCGAATCAATTTAAATATCCCGCGAAGCCGTGGCCAGGTGACGCGGGGAAAAGCGCGGTAGTAACGGCGGGGAGTGCCGGCGCATGACCGATTTTCTCCTTGTCGCGTGGGTCAGCGCGCTGATCGAATTGCGGCGCTATGGCTGGATGTTTGGCCTGGGCAAGCGCTGGACACCCGGCGAAAAACTGAAGCTGCTCTTTGCCGGCTACAACGGCACCCGCAACACCGGCAGCGACGTTCGTGTGCAGGAAACGCTGCGGCAGCTTCGCCACGTGCTAGGCCCCCAAAATGTGGATTTCAGCGTGATGACGCAGAGCTTTGAACGCACCCGCGGCTATTTCGACGGCACGCGCCAGGTGCACCTGCCAGACGTGTACCCGCCGTTTCTTTTCCGCGAAGTGCAGGCGAATCACGGAGTGGTGGCGTGCGAAGGCTCGATGTTCAAAAGCAAATTTGCCAACGCGCTTACGACGATGATGATCGGCTCGCTGGGGCTGGCCTCCGCGCAAAATAAGCTTTCGGTGGCGTACGCGGGCGACGCCGGGCACATGGACGATCTGCTGCAACGAATGTGCGCGCGCTATACCAAGGAATCGCTGGTGATTACGCGCAGCCTGGAGTCGCAGCAACTTCTTTCCGGCATGGGCGTCCCCAACGAACTTGGCGCCGATACCGCATGGACCTTTGAGCCGCGCCCGCAGGAATACGCGCGGGCTGCCTTGCTCCAGGCGGGCTGGGACGGGAAGACTCCGATTCTGGCGCTTTGCCCGATTCACCCGTTCGTGTGGCCGGTGCGCGCGTCGCTCGCCAAATACATCGCCAGCCGCGACCACCGGCGCTTATAAAGGCAGCCAGTACCGCACGGTTTATTTTTTCGAATCGGGCGCCGAGGTGGATCGCAAATTTCAGCATTACGTAGAGGGCTACACGCAAGCAACGCAGGCCTTCCTGAAACGCCACAAGGTTTTCCCGATTCTGGTGGCCATGGAACGCCTTGACACCGTCGCGTGCATGGCAATTGAAAAAGAAATTCCCGGCACGCCGGTGTTTACGTCCGACGATTTCGACATGTTTGAGCTGGTTTCGATCCTGCGCGCGTGCACGTACATGGTTTCTTCGCGCTATCACGGGATCGTCACAAGCATGCCGGCGGGTGTAGTCTCGGGGGGCGTCACGATGGACGAGCGCATCCGCAACCTGATGCGCGAGCGCGGCCACCAGCATCTGGTGTTGACGGTGGATGATCCAGATCTTGGTCCCAAGCTTCTGGAAGTTATGGAGCGGCTGGTGGTTGAGGCTGACGGGATTCGCGAGGCCATCGGGCGCACCGTGGTCTCGAATCTGAAAGCAATGTCCCGCATGGCTGGTTTTTTCGAGGACGAAGTCCGCAAAACTTATCCGGAGTTTCCGCTGCGCAAGGGTGTGCTGAGTTGGGAAGATAATTTGCCCCCCTTGAGCGATGAGCTTCGGGGCTCGTGGAAGAATACGATTCTTCTCCTGCAGTGCTGGCCGCGGGGCGCTGACGTCGATGCCGAATTTCCTGGAAAAGACGTTTGACCAATTGCAGAAGGCCGCGGGCCGCGTGGTGCTGCGGGAAATTCGCGGCACGGAGTTCGTAAGTGTTTCCGGCGATGAACTTCTGGATCAGATGGCGCGCGCACGCGCGTATCTTCGGCAGTCCGGCCTTGCGGCGGGCGACCGCTGTGCGCTGCTGGGCGTGAATTCCATTCGATGGGCGGCCATTGATCTCGCGCTGATGGCCGAAGGCGTGGTGGTGGTGCCGCTCTATGCGCGGCAGGCGCCAGCCGAGCTTGCGGCGATGCTGCAGGATTGCACGCCGCCGCTGCTGATTGCCGCGGAAGCCGCGCTCGGCGAAAGCGTTGCGCAAGCTTGGCCGGCCGCGCCACGTCGCGTCGCGTTCGACGAAATCTTTCAGTCCGTTCCGTCGGGAAAGGGAATCGTGGCGCCCCCCAATGCGCGCGGGAAGGAAGATCTGGTCACGATCATTTACACCTCGGGCACTTCTGGTGAGCCGAAGGGCGTGTGCCTGAACACGCAAAATCTGGATCACATGCTGGGTTGTACTACGGGTTGGATGGACCGCCTGGGAAATAGCGGCCACGAACCGCTGCGCGTGTTTCAATACCTGCCGTTCAACTTTGCGGCCTCGTGGATTGTGATGATGTCCTGTCTTACCCGCGAGACCGTTCTGACACTCTCCACGGATCTGAACAAACTGGCCGATGAGATTCGACTTTCGGCGCCCAATTATTTTTTCAATGTGCCCACGCTGCTGGAACGCGTGAAGCGAGCCGTGGAAGAGGGCCTCTCCAAGCGCGGCTCGCTGATTCAATCCATCTACAAAAAGGGCCGCGGCGCTTGGTTGAAACAGAATGACGGCAAATCCGGCGGTGGTTTTTGGTTGTTCGTTGCGCAAAAACTTATCTTCGGAAAAATCCGTGAGCGCTTTGGACCCAATCTGCGCGGGCTGGTTTGCGGCTCAGCCCCGCTCGCCCCGGAAACGCAGGAATTTTTCGCCATGCTTGGGATTCCCATCTGGCAGGTTTACGGCCTGACGGAAACTTGCGGCATTTGCACGATGGACGATCCCCGCCTCCCCTCGGAACCCGGCCGCGTGGGCCAGGCCGTCCCCGGGATCGAAATGCGGACCGGGGAAAACGAGGAAATCCTAGTGCGTGGGCCGAATATTTTCCCGGGTTACTGGAATCGCCCAGAAGAAACCGCGCGCGTGCTGCAGAACGGATGGTTTCACAGCGGCGATCAAGGCGAGGCCAATTCACGCGGCAACTGGCGCATCAGTGGCCGCATTAAGAACCTGGTCATTCTGAATTCCGGGCACAATATTGCGCCGGAACCCATCGAAGATAAGATTGCGCAGCGCTTGCCCGGAGCGCAGCAAGTGGTGGTGGTCGGGAATGGCCGCGGATATCTTTGCGCGCTCGTTACCGGCGCCGTGGAATCGCAGGCTGTTCAGGCGGCGCTCGACCAGGTGAATTCGGAACTGCCGCATTATCGACAGGTGCGGAACTTTGCGATCATTCCGGAGGCGTTCACGTCGGAGAATGGATTGCTCACCGCGAATGGAAAACTGAAACGCGAAGTGATCAATCAGAAGCATCGCGGTGAAATCGAAACGATGTATAGCAAACAGGCCGCCGCGGTGGGCAGCAACGCATGAGGAAAACGCGGAAAACTCCAGTGCCAGTGAAGGAATTTCGCGGCGAAGCCCTTCGTTGGGAATGGCGCGACGGCGTGGTGGAACTGACCCTGGACCGCGAGCCGCTCAACGAGATCGGCACGCTGATGCTGGGCGAACTCGAAAAATTCGCGGCGGCCATCGACGGCCTCGCTCCCATCACCAGCGCCTGCATTATTTCCAGCGCGCGCCCCGGCGGCTTCTGCGCTGGCGCAGACTTGAAAGAACTTTACCGCAACGCCCTGCCGCTCTCCCGCAAACAACGCGCCGCTGGAATTCGAAAATTCCTGGAGCGCATCCACGCGGTGGCCAATGCCATTGATACCGCGCCGTTCGTCACCGTCGCCGCCGTGCATGGTCTCTGCATGGGCGGCGGGCTGGAAGTTGCGCTGCTCTGCGATTTGATCGTCGCGGATAAAATGGCGCGCTTTGGTTTTCCAGAGCTTCGGCTCGGGCTGATTCCTGGTTTCGGCGGCATACCGCGCCTTCGCCGCGATGTGGGCAACAGTTTTATCCGCGACCTGCTCTTCACCGGCCGCACCGTCAAAGCCGAAGCGGCGCAACAGGCAGGACTCGTGACGACTCTCGCAGGTGAAGGCTATGCGCTGCAGGTGGCGCGTTCGATGGCGCAGCAAATTACCAAGTTCGATCCGGAAACCCGCGCGGCCGCCAAGAAATTTATCAAGCCGATTCCGCGCAAAGAGCTTCGCGAGGAAATCGCACTCTTTTGCAAACTCTTCGACCGCCCCACGGTTATGGAAAGCCTGAAACGTTTCGTGGAATCCGACGATCCGATGAAGCACCAGCCCGTGTCGTAGCCAAGCTGACGGCATTTGATTGGTTGTTCCCCATGCGTTCATTGAGAGACGATCGAGCGAGGTAATCGAATGAGGAAAGCGCTCTATCTCGCGGCCATTTTTCTGGGGTTTCCTCACTCCCTCCGTTGCACAAACTGTTCCTAAAGAGCTTTGGGGCACTTGGATCGTGCGTCGGGTGGTGCCCACGTCCACGATTTCATGTTGGGGCGATAAAGAGGCCAAGGCGTTGCTTGGTACGGAGATCGAATATTCCGCTACGCTTCTTCCGCTGGAACAAAGTGGTAACGAGAGATCCAAGCGCCGAAACAACAACCATTACTGCGGCTCAGTTTCACGACCAGAACTCCGGCGGGAGCGCGGGTGGGTCACAGGTGACGTTCCAACAGACTGGGCATCAAGACGGACAAAGTGACGCAGGTGGTGATTCACCATCCCAATGAAGCGACCAAGGCGGCGACCGCTGAAATTCCTGGTGACCAAGTCCTGATCAAGGAAGAGAATAGGATTATTTTTTCTGTCTGCAATGTTTACTTCGAAGCGGAGCGAAGATCTAATACGCCGGGTCAACCTTCCTCCCAGAACTGATCGCTTGAGATTGTCCCCTGCGCCTACAGTTTTCCTTCCCGGGCATGGGATGATAAATTGTAAGAATATGCGCACCATCGAACAAACTACACGGGAGATATTGAAGCTGGCCACGGAGCAATTCAAGGTTCCGGCGGGGTCGCTGGCGCCCGAGGACGATTTTTACCGGAAGCTGGGGATTGACAGCCTGCAGGCGCTGGAGATGCTCTCTCGCCTGGAAAATCATTTCAAAATTGAGCTGCCCGATTACGAAGTGCAGGGCGTCAGCGATTTTCGGACACTCGCCGAACGCATCCAAGCCCGCCTCTGATGCTCGATTTAAAAAAATACACTTCGATTGGCGGCGCACTGCGCGATGCGCTGGAAACCTGGCCGACGGAAGTGTGCCTGATTGAATCGGACCGTGGGGAAGAAAAACTTCGCCTCACTTATCACGAATTTAAGGAACGAGCGTTGCCGCTGGCGAAGGCGTTGCAGGATTTCGGCATCGGGGCGGGTGACCGAGTTTCCATCATTATGACCAATCAGTCGAAATGGCTGATATCCGCTTATGCAATTTTCTTTTGCGGCGCCACGCTGGTCCCGCTCGACTACAAGCTGAAACCGGAAGAGCAGTGGCAGTTGCTGAAACATTCGGGCGCGAAAATCCTGATCACCGAGTATGGAATTTGGCGGCAGCTCGGAGTTTCGCCGCGGCGCGCCCAGGCGGTGGAACTCAAAAATGTGCTAGCCACCGAGGCTCCGGAAAATGCCGACCTTGCGGGCGCGGTGCGCTGGGAAGAAGTCCGCGGCGCTCAGTCACCGGTGTTCGTTGAGCGAGCACTCCAGGATATCGCCTGCATCGTCTATTCCTCCGGCACTGGCGGCACGCCGAAGGGTTGCATGATGACGCACGAAAATTATCTGGAGCAGTGCATGGCCCTGACGTCGCTCTATCCGTTCTGGCCGGGCGTGCGCTACCTCAGCATCCTGCCGACGAATCATGCGATCGATTTCATGGTGGGCTTTTTCGGGCCATTCACCTGCGGCGCCACTGTGGTGCACCTGCGCACGCTGCGGCCCGAGTATGTCCGGGAAGCGTTTCCGAAGTACGAGATCACCTACGTCAGCCTGGTGCCGCTGGTGCTGAAAAATCTGCAAAAAGGTTTGCAGGCGCGATTCGATGAATTGCCTGCTTCCAAACGTAAAGCGTTTGAAGCCGTTCGCAACATCAATCGAGCGCTGACCCAGGATCATCCACGCCTTTGGCTGAGCCGCAAACTGCTGGGACAGGTGCATTCGGGGCTCGGCGGCAAGCTGGAGGCAATCATTGTTGGCGGCGCGTTTACGGAACCGCAGACGCTGCAATTTTTTTATGACCTGGGCGTTCCGGTCGCCAATGGCTATGGCCTCACCGAAGCCGGCACCGCCGTAACCGTCAACGATCTGAAACCTTTTCGCGCGGACACGGTCGGCAAGCCGCTGCCAGGCATGGAAGTGGAAATCCGGAATGCGGACGCCGAGGGCATCGGCGAAGTCACTGTCCGCAGCAAAACGGTAATGGCCGGCTATTTGAACGAGCCAGAATTAACCTCCGAAACCATTGTGGATGGCTGGCTACACACCGGCGACATGGGACGCTTCGATTCCAGCGGGCACCTGCAGCTTTTTGGGCGCAAGAAAAACATGATCGTCACCGAGGAAGGGAAAAACGTTTACGCCGAAGACGTGGAGCAGGCGTTTGAAGGCTTGCGAGTGAAGGAGTTCTGCGTGTTTGCAGCCAATTATGTGTGGCCGCAGCGCTCCATGGTGAACGAAAAACTAATCCTGGTGATCCATCTGGAGCCCGGCCAGGCGTTTACCGAGGAGCTTAAGGCCGAAATTTCCACGCGCAATTCGCGCTTGCTGAATTACAAACGCATCCACGGGCTGGTGGTTTATCACGAGGATTTCCCGCTGACCGCTTCAATGAAAATCAAGCGCAATGAACTTGCCGGGCGGCTTGCAACCCTGGATCGCGAGCAATCCATCGTGCCGCTTTAGCCTGGGAACATGTAGAATGCCTTTTCCGGAAAAATCGTGAGCGAAAAAATTCTAGCTATTGTGAATCCGGCGGCGGGCGGCGGACGTTCGGCGAAGCTTGCCGGTGCGGAGTTGGCGCGCCTGAAGGAAAAGGGCTTGCGCGTGGACGCCATCGCTTCCATGGCTCCGGGCCATGCCGCGCAACTCGCGCGCGAGGCCTACGAGCAGGGGTACCGGCGTTTTCTCGCGGTCGGAGGAGACGGCACCGCCCATGAAGTCATCAACGGCATCTTCACGCGCGAGGGACAGGTTGATCGCATTGCGCTTGGATTTTTGCCGATGGGCAGGGGAAATTCGTTTCTGCGCGACTATACCGATAAGGGCGCGGAGGCTTCGATGGAAGCGCTGCTCGCCGGGCGAACTCGCCGCGTGGACCTGCTGCGGCTTCGCCATGCCACGGGCACTATTTATTCCTTTAATCTGCTCAGCGTGGGATTCACCGCGGATGTTGCCGCGCTCACCAACCGGGTCTTCAAGCCCTTCGGCCATCTCGGCTATTTGCTCGGAGTTTTTGTTCGCGTGGTGCAGTTGAAGCGCCGCGCGTTCAAATTGCGCTGCGACGATGACGCTTCCTGGGACGAACGCCGCTGCCTTTTTCTTACCTTCAACAACAGCAAATATACCGGCGGCACCATGCTGATTGCGCCCAATGCCGATCCCAGCAGCGGCTTCATCGAGTTCGTTCGCTGGGGTCCGATCGGCCGGCTGGGACTTCTGAAAATGCTGCCGCGCCTTTATGACGGCACGCACACCACGCACCCGCTTTCGGAAACGCGGCGCGTGAAGCACGTGGAATTCGAACTGGGCGCGCCGGTGGACGTGATGGTGGATGGGGAAGTGGTCACCGTGAGCGCCACGGCGCTGGATGTGCTGCCCGGCGCGATGGATGTCTACGTATGAAACGGCTCTGGGAAATTCTGCGCAGCGGGGTGCTCTGGGGTCTCAGCTGGCTGCACTTCCTAATCGTGGTTCCCGTGCTGATTGTGCTGGCGATTTTTCTGGATCCGCGAAAGCACGATTATCTTCAGCGCGGCCTGTGCCGCCGCATCGCATTTTTCAGTGGCGCCAAGGTGGTGGTGCAGGAAGATCCCGGATTCGATCGCACGCGCACTTCATTTTTCATGGTCAACCACGTCAATCTGTTCGATCCGTTCATCCTTTATTGCGTCATCCCGCAGTTGGTACGCGGCTGGGAGCTGGAGTCCCACTTTCGCATCCCGATCTACGGCTGGCTGATGAAACGGTTCGGCAACGTGCCTGTGCCGAACGTGCGCAGCCCGAAGGATCTCAAGCGGCTGTGGCGGCTCACGCAGGAAGCGATCAACAGCGGCGTCAGCCTGATCATTTTTCCAGAGGCCAAGCGCACGCGCACAGGGCTGATTGGCGAATTTGAAGAAGGCGGCTTCCGCCTCGCGCAGCAGCTCGGCGTGCCCATTGTGCCGGTCAGTCTGGTCGGCTCTTTCCACCATCTGCGCACCGGCCACTGGCTGCTGCGGCCAGCAACAATCACCGTGATCCTGCACGCTACGATCGAAACCGCTGGCATGACCAAAGGAGACATTCCCGCCCTGAAAGCCCGCATCCGCGAACAAATGGCCCCGTCGGTGGAAAAATCAGTGGCCGTAGAAAAATAGTGGCCGACGCCTAGGAAGCAGCGAAAAAATCCGCATAGCGCACTAACGTCGGTCTTCAATGATCATCTGCGATGCGGGTTTCCCCTTGCTCTTTACTGCATGGAATTTCTTAAAGGGTTTTATGGCGAGACGGATCAACCCCTGCGCTTCCATTTCTCTCAACCTCTTCCGCAAATCGTTCGTCTGGATCTCATCCTCGGGGGAGACGCGGGCGAAGACTTTTCCGTGATCTGTAAGAAGGAGAGTTTGTCCTCTACGGACGGCGCGCATGTATCGTCCCATGTGGTCCTTAAATTCACGGCTGCCGACCTTGCGCATGTAACTACCTCATTGCCATCGTAGCTACGAGGAATGTACAAGGCAATTACGACTTGAGGCTGGGTAGAATGCGGCCGGCGCGGGTTTCCTGCCAGGTGAACACGATGCGGTGAATCACCGTGATAGTTGAAATCACCGCGATCACCCAGAGCACTTGCGCCATGCGGTTGAACATCCCGCCGATGATCAGGAGCACCAGGCGCTCCGGCCGCTCCATAAATCCCACCTTGCAAAGGGGAATCAGCGATTCGGCCCTCGCGCGCGCGTAGCTGACCATCACCGATCCCGCTGTCGCCACCGCCGCGAGCACTACGTAAGGCGTGCGGCCGCTTACGGAGTAATACACCAGCAGGCCCATGTAGAGCGCCATATCGGCGTAGCGGTCGAGCGTGGAATCGTAAAACGCGCCGAAAGCGGTCACGCGGTTTTGCCGGCGCGCCACCTGACCGTCCAGCATGTCCAGAAATCCGGCCATGAAAATGATGATCGCGCCGGTGCGGAAATTGCCGACGGCGAAATTTGCCGCGGCGCCAAAATTCACCACCAGTCCCAGAAACGTCAGCAGATTGGGATTGATCCCCGTTGCGGCGATGGCGCCCACAATCCGGTCGAGGAGCCATTTCGAACCGGTTCCGATTGCACCTGTAAATGTCATGTTTTAGGCCAAACGAAATGATACTTCAGGCCCTGCCCTGAACCAAATACCGCAGCCGCCCGACATTCGAATCACGAGCCAGCCATTTTGGAGCGATTCTCTGACTCACGGAATGGTCGCATTTCAGCTTTCGGCTTGACGCCGCCGTGCGCAGTTCGTAAATTGCTTGAGTCACTGGGGGACCATGAGCACTTTCCAACCGCCACGCCGTGAATTTCTGCAAATTTTATCGGGAACCGCGGGAGCCGCCTGGCTGGCCGCAAACTGGCCAGCCATGATTTCCGCCGCTGAGCATGCGCGGCAGGCCGCAACATCCGCCAATGCCAAGCTGGAAGTGTTCACACCGGAGCAGGCGCGGGAACTGGACGCGCTTACCTCGCGGCTGATTCCGACGGATGAAGCGCCTGGCGCCCACGAGGCCGGGGTGGTTTATTTCATCGACCGGGCGCTGAAAACATTTGCGAGCGATCAGCTGCCCACTTATCAGGCGGGGCTCATCGAGATTCAGAAGCGTACGGCGGAAATTGTTCCTGGGGTTTCGCGATTCTCCGCCGCCAGCGTGGAACAGCAAAACAAGATCCTCACCCAGCTCTTCGCCGAAGATGAAAAGCACGAGGCCAACCGGCGCCTGAATCCAGACCCAACGCCGAACGATTTTCTCGAAACTCTCCGCGTCCACACCATCTTTGGATTTCTGGTGGATCCGAGTGGGGGCGGAAATCGCGACTACGCAGGCTGGAAAGCGATCGGCCGCGATCCCGCGCCTATGTTTTCACCGCCGTTCGGCTATTACGACAAGGATTACCCCGGTTGGAAGCCTGTGTCCGCGGGGACGGAAAAGTCATGAGCCAGGGCAAAGTTACGTACAAGCCATCCGAAGAAGTGGATTTTGTGATCGTGGGTTCCGGCGCGTCTGGCGGCGTGCTGGCGAAGGAGCTTTCCACCAACGGGTTCCGCGTGGTTGTGCTGGAACAGGGGCCGTATCTCCAGGAGAAGGATTTCACGCACGACGAGATCAAAGTCTTCGCCGAGCACGAGCTCACCAATCAACCAAAGTTGCAGCCCGCCACATTTCGAAAAACTACCACGGACACGGCCAAGACGCAGCCGTGCGTGATGTATGGACGCTGTGTGGGCGGCAGCAGTGTGCACTTCACCGCCAACTACTGGCGCCTGCACGAAATAGATTTTATCGAGCATGGAAAGACGGGCGACATTGCCGGGGCGAATTGCGCCAATTGGCCGATCACGTATGCCGACCTGGAGCCTTATTACACGAAAGTGGAATGGGAGGTTGGCGTCTCCGGTCTTGCCGGCGCCAGCCCGTTCGATCCGCCGCGTTCCAAGCCGTATCCGATGCCGCCGCTGCCGGTGAAAGGCTCCGGCGTGGTTTTCGAACGCGCCACGCGAAAGCTTGGCTACCATCCATTCCCCGCGCCGATGGCGATTCTTTCGCAGCCACGCGCCGGCCGTTCGGCGTGCATGAATTGCGGATTTTGCCTGGGCTTTGGCTGCGAATTTGGCGCCAAGTCCAGTTCGCTGGCCAGCGTGATTCCCATGGCCGAAAAAACCGGCCGCTGCGAAATACGCCCGAATTCCTACGTCCATCGCATCGAAATGGATAAAAATGGCCGCGCGGTTGGCGCTGTTTATTTCGACGCCCAGCGCAATACGCACCTGCAGCGCGCAAAGGCCGTGATTCTGGCAGCGAATGGAGCGGAGACTCCGCGGCTGCTGCTCCTATCGAGTTCCACCCAGTTCCCGAACGGTCTGGCGAATTCCAGCGGCTATGTGGGCAAGAATCTGATGCCCAACAGCAACGTGGTTGCTTGCGGTGTGCTCGATGAGCCGCTGAACGACTACAAAGGTTACGCCGTCAGCCGCGTGATGCACGATTTTTACGAGCTGGAAAAAATGGGGTTCCACGGCGGTGGCGGATTGGACGCGCGGTACGACTTTACTCCCGCGACTTATGCCCTGAACGCCCTGCCGCCGGGAACGCCGAAGTGGGGACCGGAATTCAAGAAGGTGATGTGCCAGAATTTCACGCGGACTTTTGAAATTTTCTGTCATGGCACTTCGTTGCCGGTTGAGTCCAACGGGTTTTCCCTCGATCCAACCGTTAAAGACGCGTGGGGCTTGCCCGCGCTGCGCATGACGTTTCGCGACCATCCCAACGATCTTCAGATGATGAACTGGATGAAGGATCGCGCCCTGGAAATTCTTGACGCCGCCGGAGCAAAAACCAAATGGGCGAATCCTGTGACGGAGCAGGAATTTGCCGTGCACCTGCTCGGCACCTGCCGGATGGGGAACGACCCCAAAACTTCCGTGGTCAACGCCGATCACCGTACCCACGACGTCAAAAATCTTTTCCTCTGCGATGGCAGCAGCATGGTCACTTCCGGCCGCGGCCAGCCGACCATGACGATTCAGGCGCTGGCGTTTCGCGCCGCCGACCGCATCACCGCGCTGGCCAAGAAGGGCGAAATTGCGGCCGGTTAGCGAAATGCCGGTAAAATCTTCAGCGTGTTTGCACATTCCAGGGGAGACCTTCGCATGACGCTCAATTCCTTGCGGCGCATCGTGAATATGGCTGTCCTTCTTGCAGCCGCTTTTTTGTCGGCCGCCGTTGCCGTAACCGCGCAGGAAGCGAAAGTCCCGGCCAAGACCGCCGTGCAGCAATTCAAAAACATCGAAGTTCTGAAAGACATCCCCGCCGACGAATTAATCCCCACGATGCAATTTATCGCCGGGGCGCTTGGCGTGGACTGCGAGTTTTGCCACGTGCAGCACGCCATGGACAAAGACGACAAAAAGGAAAAGCAGACCGCGCGGAAAATGATGGCGATGGAATTGACCCTCAATGCCGACCATTTCGACGGCCACATTGAAGTTACATGCTTCACCTGCCATCGCGGATCGCCGCACCCGATAAACATTCCAATCCTCTCGCCCGAAATTGCGAATAAGCCCCCGCACGAGCATGCCGAAGCGAACGAGAGCGCGGCGAAGCCCAATTTGCCCACGGCCGAGGTGATTCTGGACAAATATCTGGCGGCCACCGGCGGCGCGGACGCCTTTCACAAAATCAAGACGCGCATTGAGAAGGGCACGATTGACGCAATGGGCGAAAAATATCCCGTGGAGATCTACTCCGAAGGTCCGGATAAGCGGGTATCGATATCTCATCCTTCGTTCGGGGAGAGCGTCACGGCGTTCAACGGGCAGACAGGTTGGCTAGGCTCCCCGCGGGGCGCGCACCCGATGGGGACACTGGAAAATGAAGCGGCACGCATGGATGCGCAACTTTATTTCCCCGTGCGCGCGCGTGAATTATTTCAAGAGTTCAATGTGCTTCCCGGGGAAACCGTCGGAGGCCACGCCACATATCTGGTGACCGCAAAAGGCGCGGGCTTGCCTCCGGTGAAATTGTATTTCGATCAGCAATCGGGGTTGCTGCTGCGGCAAGTGCGCTATGCCGAAACGCCGCTGGGGCGCAATCCAACGCAAGTGGACTACGTGGATTACCGGGAGACGGACGGAGTGAAAATCCCGTATCAGTGGACGCTGACGCGCACGAACGGATCGTTCACCATTCAAATTCAGACCGTACAGCAGAACGCAGCCATCGACGAAAAACTATTCGTTATGCCACCGCCCGCCCCGCCTGCGGCTCCGCATCCCTGATGAGAATGTAAACATCGCAAGGCCACGATGGATGGCGTTTGCGGTTTGTTAAAATTTGAAGATTAAGCCGCCCACAAAATTTCCACGGTTCAGAAAATTCGCGACCTTCGCCTGATAACAAAACCCGAACGGGTCGCAATAGAGTCCGTAGGAAGAATTTCCGTAGGTGGGCAGATAGCGCACGTCGCCGCGCAGCCCGAAATGCCGGCTTAGATAATATTTCACGCCGCCGCCCAGGCTATAACTGAATTCGGTGCGATTTGGATTTCCCCCGCTGTTTTCATCGTGGGTGAAGCCGACACTGGCCGCGGCATAGGGCCGAAGCCTGTGGCTGCTGTCGAGAAAAGTGTACTCGCCGCCAAATTGATACTGGTCGATGACGGTGTTGTAAGCCTTGAAGTAGGACCCGTCGCTGATCTGGCGCGCGCTATACGAAGTGTTATTGCGGTCCCACATGAATTCGGCCTGAAACTTCTCGGAAATGTTGTAGTCCAGGAAGGTGCCAAAGGCAGTCGCCTGATTCACCCGCAGCTGGTTAATCGGATTGGTGATGGTGCCGCTGGAGCTGAGGCTCACCGGATAAGAGCCGCTGGTTTCGAATCCCACAAACGGAGAAACCTCAAATTTTCCCTGCGCGTGTGCGGGTACTCCCGTGGATAGCAGAAATGCCGCAAGGCCAAGCCAAATCGCCCAGTGTTTCATGATCAGAATGCTCCTTGAATGGAATTTTCCTGGCTGGACAAGCCTTTTGTTGCATGGATTGCGCAACCGTCGGGCAATGCCGCTGCTGAGCAATGGATTGCCGCCGGTTAGGCGGTGGGCGGGATCGAGCTTTGAGAAAGTCAGCCGTCCCTTCTGATACAAACCCAGCTGCGCGCAGAAAGTTGCGCGGCCAGAGCCAATATTCAATTAACCGTCCAATTAGATGAGATTGGTGCCGCGAGAGTTGCGTGAAACCCGAGTTGGGAAACTAGGTGGAATCCGGTATTTTGGGACCGGAAACTTTGGGATCAAGAGCCTTCTGACAGTTATTCTTTTTTCTTTTCCTCTGGTGCTGCAGCCGCCGGTGTTTTCTCGCCGCCTTTCTCGGCCGTTTTTCCGCTTTTTTCGCCTTCGGCCGCACCCTTTTCCCCTTCGGCTTTTTCGCCGCCTGCTGGTTCAGGTTCGGGTTTCTTCGGCAGATACTGCACAATCAGGGAAATGCGGCGGTTGGAAGGGTCCGTTGGGGAATCGGGCTTTCGCAATTTCTGGTCCGCGAATCCCCGGACTTGGGTGACCTGATCCGTGCGAATTCCGTTTTCCTGCATCAGTCTGCGTGCGGCGTTTGCGCGGTCCGCGGAGAGTTCCCAATTCGTATACACCGCCGCTGGCGGGTACTGCTTCGAATCGGTGTGACCTTCGATTGCCAGATGATTCGGCAGCTTTCCAAGTTCTTGCGCCAGAAGCTTCAGCAGGTCCCCGCCATCGCTGCTGATGCGCGCGCTGCCGCTGTCGAAAAAAGTGCCGGCGGCGGATTCCGTCAGTTCGATGCGCAGGCCTTCGTTCGTCACCGTCATATCAATGTGGTTTTCCAGCTTGTCGAACTTTGGAACTTCTTTGATGGACTTCTGCAACTGCTCCTTCAACTCCTCCATATTGTCTTTGTTGACCACGAAATTTTCGTCGCTGCCCAGCATGTCGCTGCCGACCATTTTCGATGTGCCGGTGGGATCCTTGAAGTACCCGCCAACCGCCTTTTTTACTTTGTCGCTGGAGTTCAGCAGCCACAGCACGATGAACAGCGCCATCATCGCGGTCACAAAGTCTGCATAAGCCACTTTCCACGCGCCGCCGTGGTGGCCTCCATGCGAGACTTTCTTTTTGATGATGATTGGTGGGGGACCGGGCATAGTTGTGTCTATTTCGCCGGGGCCGCGTCGCCGCCGCCCTTGATGTATTTTTCCAGTTCCTGAAACGAGGGACGTACATTCCCCGGAATGGAGCGACGCCCGTACTCCACCGCAATGGTGGGAGGCGATCCCTTGATAAAACTCACGATCACTATTCGCATCACCTGATAAAACGCGTGTTCCTCCTCGGTGGCTTTCGACATATTCGCCGCGATCGGCCCGATGAATCCGTAGCAGAGCAATATGCCCAGGAAGGTGCCCACCAGCGCGGCGGCCACCTTGTGGCCGATCTCTTCCGGCGGGCCGCCAAGCGCGCCCATGGTGATCACCACGCCCAGCACCGCCGCGACAATGCCCAGGCCGGGCAGGGCATCAGCCATGGTGGAAAGCGCGGCCACCGGAGTTGTCGCGTCGTGATGGTGCACTTCCATGTCGGACTCGATCATCTGGTCCACGTCAAACGGCTCGATGCCGCCGCCAGCGGCCATGCGGATGGTGTCGCATACGAAGGGAAGAGCGTGATGATCTTTCAGGAATTTCGGGTACTTGGAAAACACCGGGCTCTGCTCAGGATTGTCGCTGTCCGTTTCCAGCGCCATCAGGCCTTCCTTGCGCGCCCGAGAAAAAAGTTCGTAAAGCATCTTCAAATTTTCCATGTACTGCGATTTACCATATTTCGAACTGCCGAAGACGCCCAGTAGCCCGCCGATGATCTGCTTCAAAATATAAAGCGGGTTGGCGATCAGCACCGTGCCCAGCGCCGCGCCGCCGATAATCACCAATTCCGCCGGCTGGATGAGCACCCTCAGATTGCCGTGCTCCATCAGGTAGCCGCCGAGAATGGCCCCAATCACCACAACAATCCCAATAATCACGAACATGTCAGAGAACCTTCATCCCATCGTTGGAGTTCAATGCGTCACCACTACAACCTGATTGCCGCCACTGGCGCCGCCTTGGCGCATTCCTTGTTCCGCGCGGCTCACGATCGAACCAACCGTGTCCAGGTCATGGGCGGGCGCGGCGCCAATCGAAATCGTTACACTCCAGGCGTCTCCCCACCAGTTCACGTGCGAGTGCTTGGCCATTTTTCGAAGTCGCTCGGTCACTTTTAGAACTTCGTTTTCGCCGCACTCGGTGAGGATCACCAGGAATTCCTCCTCCAGCCACCGGCCCACGAAATCCGTCGGCCGCACGGCGCCCTCCAGCGTCTGCCCCATCACGCGCAGGGTCGCTTCCACGGCTGCTTGCCCGAAGCGTTCCCGGACCTTCGGGAGATCGTCAATCGAAACGCACAAAGCGCAGAACGGAACTGGATAAACCTTGTAGAGGCTCAGCGCCTCCTGCAGGTGTGCCTGAATCATGCTGTGGTTCAGCATTCCTGTTTGCTGGTCCAGGCAGCCCAGCGCCGCCAGTTTGTCGTGCCGCCGCTCGGTGGGTGTCCGCGTCAGAACCTCTTCGAACAATTCCACCGCTCCCTGCATCCGGCCGTCCTCTCCACGCAGGGGGACTGTGCGAAGATGTACGCCAACGGACTGGCCGGATTTTCTGCGCAAAGAGGCCTGAATGGTGAGGCAGCGGCCGTCGCGCATCGTCTCCAGCAGCGGCACCTCGGCCCCTTCAAGCGGATTGTTCTGCGGGTCAGCGTGCTCCAGAAAGGTCTCCGTGCACATCCGGCCAAGCACATCCTGTCGCAGGTAGCCGGTCACACGCTCCGCGCCTTCGTTCCACAAAATTACTTTGCCGTCGCGGTTCACCGCACACACGGCCACCGGCAGCGAATCCAGCACCGCCCGGTAGATTTCCTGGCTCCCTAGCTCTGGCATAGCCTGTTGGCACGACTCCCCAAAGCACACAGGCACGCAAGAGTCCATATGCGCGCGGCCTGCGGTCAGCATCCCCATGGAATTACGCCACTTGTTTTGCTTTGGAGAAGTTACTCGTATCACTGCGGCGGGTTCGTTCGGTTTTGAAACGCAACTCCCGATATCAATACCGATTTGACGCTGCGAA
>CAWGRE010000016.1:0-273356 GCA_963824925.1 uncultured Acidobacteriota bacterium | reverse complement strand
GCGGTCGATTTCTCATTTTTGGACGTAGATGGACTTAAAATTTCTCGTTTTCGCTTGCGACTTGGTTTTTGATGACGCGACAGTGACGAAGTAATTCAGTTAAGTGGTATGCCAGATTCGGCCAAGCTAGAAAGGCTGCTCCGACTGCCCAAACTGCTATTCGGGTCGCCGGATAGTTCAGCCATTCAGAGGCAAAAATAACTAGCGCATGAGTTACCCCGACAATGCCCCACCTAAGGCGAAGGGCAATCGGGTCGAGCTTTCGGTCTAAGTCTCCCCTGTAGCGGATTACCCAAACTGCGAACCATAGAGTCAGGGATGTTGTCAGTACTGTTTTGGCATACGAGCTGCTAGCAACCAGCAAGAGCATTTTGCAAAGTATCCTTTGCCGTTCTTCTATTCCCCGCGTGGAAACGGCTCAGCATAAGATTCTAGGTCGCGTTTCTTCAAATCGAATCCGGTTCAGTGTTGCTCGATGTTTATATCACGGCCTTGTGTCAGGTCCTGGTTTGTCGCGTTACCGGTAACTTGGGTACCCGGGCCCACCCATAAGAAGTCGCAACTGCCAAATTTCAGCGATAGAATCAGCCACATGGAACGTGAACTCCAGCTTGGGCAACAGAAACTTCTGTTCGACTGTGAGGCGACTGTTGTCTTATATCGCGATACGTTCACCGTGGCCGATGGTGACAGGTGTGGCTGCACTTCTTGCAAGAACTTCGCTTCCCAGCGCGGCAATATTTATCCTGGAGCGTTTCTCCAATTCTTGAAGGAACTCGGAATTAATCCCCTCAGGGAGTGGGAAGTGTTTGACTATGATTTCGATTCCGGAAACCCAAACAAACATCTCTATGGTGGATGGTTTCTGTTTGTTGGCGAACTCGTTGCGGGAGTGGGTATCCCGCCCAAACACGCGACGGAAACCTTCACTTACTGGTTCACGACTTCCTTCCCCGCAGCTACCCTGCCGACAAATATGAAAATCTGCGCGGTGGAGTTCCTCGTTCAGGTTCCCTGGATTCCTATAGAAAGCGACGAACAAAGTCCGAACCAAGTCTCGCCCCAACACCGTAGTAATGTAGCTCCTGGTTAGTCGCGTAGCCGGAAAAGTGGAGGCTAGTACCCGAAGCGATTCTCGAAGATATTACTTGCCACAAGTTTTCAAGCACTGCTCATGCCAGATCCCGGGAATCCCTTCTAGTTCATAGAGTTCGTCGCCGCCGAAGTAAAAGCCAATGGATTTAACTTCGGCACTCTTGTCCGCGTAATTCAATTGGTCGGGCCTCAGCGGATTGTGGAATTTCCACGTTCGAAGAAAATTCTCCAAAAATGCACGGTCCGCGATCTGCACAGTTGTGCTTTTGGGGAACTCCGCATTGTACGGGCCTTTTGATTTTCCCATGGCAGCGATAACGACAATCCTGACAGGAATTAATTCCTGACTCCTGATTTGTCGGGTATCAGTAACATGTTCGGCTCCTTTCTCCCGAGCCTGCGGTCGTCGATAAACCACAGTCTACTCGGGTCGAGGAGCCGACATTGTTATGCAATCAAGTTCGTGCCAGTACGCAAATGTGTGGTTTGCACGCAATTCCATTTCAGCGCCTGCCGTGAATAAAATCTTGAATCACTACGGCGACAAGAGCCGTTATTACAGCGTATACACAAAGCAAGCCTATGAAACGGAAGACTCGTCCATACCAAGTCTTCGGGTCATCCGGCCCAGGCCAAAAAACTCCCTTTGTGGCTTGGAACAAGGTCTGAAAGATAGTGAGCGTTGATTGAGTGCGCGTGTAGGCTCGCTGGACCTCGTAATTTGCCATTGGGGGCGGCTCAAGTGGGGTGATTCTTTTCGGCTTCTGTCGATTTCTCACGGTTCACCCAGAGGCACAGTATAGCCTGAGCAATATATATTGAGGGGACGGACATCTTCACTGTCCGCCTAACTCCCGGTTAGTTTGAATGTATAGGTCAAGGGAGGAGCGCTTGGTGTAAAAAAGCTGAACTCAGCTGCACGCTGATTCGGAACACCAAGGAGGCTGCCCCATGGAACCTATGTATTACATCGGACTGGATGTCCACAAGAGGACGATCAGCGCGCACGAATGTCCCTAGAATGCTCGGACTTCCACCCCCGCTCCATCCAGGGCCTTTCGGACCACTTCCGCGATCCCGGCCGCGCCGGGAGTGTCGCCGTGGATGCAAAGGGTGTACGCTTCAATGGGCACCACCGTGCCTTCCCGCGTCAGCGCGCCGCGACCTACTGCAATCCGGACGGCCTGCACCGCGGCATCTTCAGGCTTGTCCATTAATGCATCGCGAAATTTTCGCGGGCGCAGGCTGCCGTTCCGTTCATAGCGCCGGTCAGCAAACGCCTCCGCTGCCACGCGAAATCCGGCCGCGTTAAATTCCTGCAGCATCACTGAACCGGCCAGTCCCACCAGCACGACATCTTGCCGCCACCGCCTTACGCCCTCTGCGACAGCGTGTGCAATCTCCGCGTTCTTGGCGGCATCGTTATAGAGCGCGCCGTGCGCTTTTACGTGCCCGATCCGCGCGCCGCATTTTTCCGCAACGGCGGCCAACGCAATAACCTGCCGGTAGACCGAGTCGCATATCTGTTCAGCCGTTAAACCCAAAGTCATGCGGCCAAAATTCTCGCGGTCCTCGTAACCCGGATGCGCGCCCACGGCGACGCCATGCCGCAGAGCCTGTTCGATGGTGGCGCGCATCATGGCTTCATCGCCCGCATGGCCGCCGCAGGCCACGTTGGCAGATGTCACAAACTGCATCAACGCTTCCTGACTGCCATCCGCCAGCATTTCCGGCAGCTCACCCAGATCGCAATTCAAATCCAGCCGCATCATGCGAATAATTTCTCCTCGGAACCAAGCAGCCGCTGCTGTTCGATCCACCGCTTTCGCGCTTCCTCCAGCGAGATTTCTGTGAATCGAACGGCGTCTCGCGGCCGCAACTGGCCCACGCAGTGCAGGTCCGCGCTAATCACATTGGCAATTTTCGGGTAACCACCGGTCGTTTGCTGCTCTACAAACAAGATAATCGCCTGCCCCGAAGGAGTTACTTGAATCGCTCCCAGCGGAGCGCCCTCGCTGATTAATTCCTTTTGTTCGCGCGTTTCCAGCCGCGGCCCTTCCAACCGCAGGCCCATGCGGTTCGATTCCTCGCTCGCCACAAACTCTTCGCCAAACAGGCGGCTCTGCGTCTCCTGGGAAAACCAGTCAAATTGCGGCCCGCGTGTGACGCGCAGGGTCTTTCCCGGTCGGAAGGTCTCCAAAACACCCGCGGCTATTTTTCGCTGGCGGATCATTTTCGTCACTTCGCCGATTGGCAATACGTCACCTTTTTTCAGGGCTCGCCCCTTCCACCCGCCCAGCCCGCTCAGCAAATGCGTAGATGCACTGCCCAGAAAATCTTCCGCCACAATTCCGCCGGCGACGCAAAGATAGCACCGCGCAAAATCTCGCGTGGTGCCAAGCGTTACGCGTTTTCCCGGCAACACTGCATGCGCCTTCCATGGCGCGAGTTCCTTGCCATCCAATTGCGCACCAAAATTTGCTCCTGCCAGGCAAATTACGCCGCCTTCGGGAAACAGAAACGTGCCCCCGGCAAGTGTCATTTCCAGAGCGGCCGCGCCAACCGCATTTCCCACCAGGCGATTCCCAATCTGTAGCGACACGGGATCCGCGGCGCCCGACGGCGAAACGCCGATCACTCCAAAACCCGTGCGTCCCAAATCCTGCATCGTCGTCACCAATCCGGGCGCTTCCACCACCAGCGAGCTCATGCGCGGCTGCTCCACGAAAATTCCTCGCGCGAGATTGGACGAAACTTCACCTGATCCCCGATTGCAATCAACTCCATCGGCTGGCGATCTTTGCGAAATATTTCCAGCGGTGTCCGCCCGATCAGCCGCCAACCGCCCGGCGTGCCGAAGGGATACACGGCCGTCTGCCGCCCCGCGATCCCAATGCTGCCTGCCGGAACCTCTTTTCGAGGTGTCTCCAGGCGCGGCATGGCGATTTCTTTCGCCACATCCCCCAGATAGGCGAACCCCGGCGCGAACCCCAGAAAATAGGCATGGTACGTTCGCGTGCAGTGCAGAGCGATCACCTTCGCCGGCGTTAGGCCGCGCTTGCCCGCCAGCGCTTCCAGGTCCGGCCCAAACTGGTCGCCATAGCAAACGGGGATTTCCACCAGACGCGCCTTCCCCGCAGGCATTTCTTCGGCCAGTTTTTCGTATTCGGTGATTTTTGCGCGGACCTCGGCATGGTCCACCAGCGTGGCGTCAAATTCAATCAGCAAGGAACAATAGGCCGGCTGGATGTTCCGGATCCACCCGGGCGGATTCTTTTGCAGTGCGTGAAGCAGCCGCACCACGCGCCCGTGCGCCGCCACGCCAATCTCTTCTCCCAAATAAACAAGCAGAGCCCGATCGCTCGCGGCCTGAAATCGCACTGCTTCTCCCCGCGCCTTTCGCGTCTATTGCACGAACCCTATGTTCGCACCCGGGACCGGCGCGCCCTCCGGGCCCTCCTTGATCGGGCCGTGCTGCGCCTCAAAGCGGCGGATGTTTTCTTCCAGCGCGCGCATGATACGTTTGGCGTGTCCGGGGCTCACAATCACGCTGCTCATCAGCTTGCCATGCGTGCCGTTCGGAAAAACATAGACAAAATTCAGCGTAAATTCTTCCGCGTGGTGCTGGATCATCACCAGATTGCTGTACGCACCCTGCAATTCCTTTTCGTCCGCCTTGATCTGCACCTGGCCTGGTGGCACCGCCTGTTTCTCGTCCATGGTTCTCTCCCGGAATTCCCATCCAACTTACCACACCTGATTGAAGCTGCCCGCAGAGGCTGGCTACAAGTGGGGGGATGGAGCCTCCGCGCCGGGCCGTTTGCACCTCATGGGAAGAGTTCTATTGACAAGCCGCTCAGTTAAATATACTTTATAGAGGAAGTTAACTATAGTTAACAAGAAATGTCCGACATCTTCTCCAAGCGGTTCTCCACCTCACCGGCGGTTCCCGCCGACCAGGCCGAAGCCTCCGCGTGGCGCCGCGCTCTTACTCTGCCGTCTCTCCCCGAATCGCATCGTTCGATTCCCATCTCGCACAACGCTTCATGGTTTCGCAAAGTGCTGGCCTTTGCCGGACCGGGCTACCTCATCGCCGTCGGCTACATGGACCCGGGCAACTGGGCCACCGACATTGGCGGCGGTTCGAAATTCGGCTATGCGCTGCTGAGCGTGGTGCTGATCAGCAACCTTCTCGCAATGTTTCTGCAGGCGCTTTCCGCCAAGCTCGGCATCGTCACCGGGCGCGATCTTGCGCAGGCTTGCCGCGATCACTACTCGCGGCGCATGTCCATCTTCCTCTGGATCGCTTGCGAACTGGCCATCGCGGCTTGTGATCTTGCCGAAGTGCTGGGTTCGGCCGTCGCGTTGAATCTTCTGTTCCACATTCCGCTGCTCCTCGGCGTCCTGCTGACGGCGTTGGATGTGCTGATGGTTCTCGCGCTTCAGGGCCGCGGCTTCCGGATTATCGAAGCCTTCGTCGTCACTCTGATCGCCAGCATTGCGCTGTGCTTCGCGTACGAGATTTTCTACGCGCAGCCGCTGTGGCTGGAGGCCGCGCATGGTTTTATCCCGCGCGCCGAAATCTTGCGTAACAAGGAAATGCTCTATATCGCCATCGGCATCCTGGGCGCCACCGTGATGCCGCACAATCTTTATCTGCATTCCAGCATCGTGCAGACGCGTGCTTTCGGCCAGAGCAAAGCGGAAAAGCGGGAGGCGCTGCGATACGCGGTGATCGATTCCACGGTCGCGCTCTTTTTTGCGCT
This sequence comes from uncultured Acidobacteriota bacterium, assembly GCA_963824925.1. Classification (GTDB taxonomy): domain Bacteria; phylum Acidobacteriota; class Terriglobia; order Acidiferrales; family UBA7541; genus Acidiferrum. Next base: position 267,495 of record CAWGRE010000016.1, on the reverse strand, counting down.
CTTCATCAACGCGGCGATTCTTGTTCTTGGCGCGGCGGCGTTCCATACCCGCGGCCTCAACGAAGTTGCGGACATCGCGGAAGCCTACAAACTGCTCAGCCCGGTATTGGGTGCTGGGTTTGCCAGTACGCTTTTCGCCTGCGCGCTGCTTGCCTCCGGACAGAACTCCACGCTTACCGGCACTCTGGCCGGCCAGATCGTGATGGAAGGTTTCATTGATCTTCGATTGAAGCCTTGGCTGCGGCGGCTGATCACGCGCTCGCTCGCCATTATTCCCGCGATCCTGGTCATCGGCATCGCCGGGGAAGGGAAGCTGACTGCGCTGCTGATCCTCAGCCAGGTGGTTTTGAGCTTTCAGCTGCCCTTTGCGGTGATTCCGTTGGTGCAGTTCACCAGCGACCGGGCGAAGATGGGCAGTTTCGTCAACTCCCGGGCCACTACTTTCATCGCCTGGGGGGTCGCCGCCGCCATTCTTTTCTTCAACGGCGAACTCCTATGGCTCATCTTCCGCGGCGCCTGAGCTGACCAGGTGGCCGTTTCATCTTCTCTTTCCCGATTCCTTCACCTATGCGAAACTTTTTCTGGTGAAAATGGATGACCGATGCCCCTAAAAAATCCCGTCTGCTGCAAAAGGTTCTTCTCTCCGTGGTGATCGCGCTGATCTTCCTCTCCATCGGCCTGGCGGCCCTGCACCAGACGCCGTGGCAGGTTCCGCAAGCGGAAAAGCTGCGCAAAAACCCCGTGCCGGTTACCGCTGCCAACTACAACGCCGCGAAACCTCTCTACGATGAATTCTGCTCCAATTGTCACGGCGATGCCGGCAAAGGTGACGGCTCCGACGCCATGATGTACGACCCGGCGCCGAGCGACCTGACGGATGGGTCACACATCAACAAGCTCAGCGATGGTGAAATTTTTTATCAGATCACGCAGGGCCGTAAACCAATGCCATCGTTCCGCAACAAGCTCAGCGAAGAACAGCGCTGGCAGTTGGTGATTTTCGTCCGTGCTTTGGCCGGCGCAGTCTCCTTTCCGGCAGCCCCAGCCAAAGCCCCGGATTCCCCGGCTGCCAAAAAGCCCGAGCCCTTCAGCAAAGCACTAATCCCGAGTGCCGCATCCCGGGCGTTCCTGAGGGCTGGGCTTCTTGCATTCTAAAAAGCCAACGGCCGCCCTCAAAGGCGGCCGCGCTTTCCATTCCTTTACTTCCTTAACTTCCTTTACATCCTTTACTTCCTTATTTCACGTTTCCCAACGCCGTCAGCCACTTCCTTCACATCCGGCACCACGGGAATGTCGTAATCCTTCACCCATGCCACCTTGCCGCCCTTATCAATGATGATGATCGAGCGTCCGGTGATGCCCTTGTCCGCCAGATAGACGCCATACTTCTCGCTCATCGCGCCCTTGGGATGAAAATCGGCGAGCAGGGAATACTTGATGCCCATCTTTTCCGCGTAGGCCTTGTGCGACCACACGCTGTCCACGCTTACGCCGAGCACCTCGGCGTCCAGCGTCTCGAAATTGCGCATGTCGTTCACGAAGCAGGCGTGCTCGTTCGTGCAGGTGGGGCTCCAATCGAGCGGGTAAAACACCAGCACCACACGCTTTTTCCCCGCAAACTCCGAAAGCTTTACCTCTTTTTTATCCTGGTTCTGCAGCGTGAAATCCGGCGCCGTCTGTCCAACCGCGATGCTCATAAACTCGTCCTCCGAGGCATTTTGGGTACACCAGCATCTTACCGAATCCTCTGGCCCCCGCCAAACGAGGCTTCCCCCCGCAGCACTTCGCGCATTACACTCTCCACCATGCCTAGCCTCCAGGAAGTCGTGCATCGCTACACTTCGCTGGCGCCGTCGTTCGGCGAACCTGTCCCGCTCTCCGCGTTCAACCTCACTCCCGAGGAGACCTCGAGTCTTTTCACTAGCCTCGACGAGGATTATCACATCAGCCGCTACCTCCATTTTTCCCGCGGCGACCGGCACGCCCTATACGATCGACGGCGAAGAAGTCACCCACATAAGAATTGATCCAGGCATCTCCTCTCTTCTCTAGAATCGCATTGGAGCGCCAATCTCCAGATTGGCCAGCGTAGCCCTTCGCTCAGCCTCGCCAATCTGGAGATCGGCACTCCCCCCATATCATCTGATAGATATACTCACACAGTTATTATATTATTCAGTTACGAGAGCCAGATGGATTCCGCCTCCAAAATCTAATCGAGAAAAAATCCAACCATCAGACCCGCGTTGGCACACCAGAGGTTACCTACCGCATTTTGAAGCAGGTGAAATACCGCAACACATCACCTTCCACCTCGCCGATAGCCTTCCCAAAGACGCGATCCTCCGACTGGAGAATGAACTCACATTCCAAGCTGGCAAAGAACGCGGCCTTGAAAAGCAGGAGCGCTTAAACGATTGGCTCGACGCAGGCCACGGGGCTTGCCTCCTCCGACATCCGGCTTTTGCCGAGATAGCTCAAAACACATTGAAGAGTCTCCATCTCCAACGTTACCGACTCCTAGCCTGGGTGGTTATGCCAAACCACGTCCACGTGTTATTTAAGCCGCTTGCGGGATGGAGCGTCGCGGACACCGTGGGCTCCTGGAAGAAATTTAGCGCGCGCAAGATTTGCGAATGGCAACGGTCCCACGGCGGGGAACCGGCGTCACCCGTGTGGCAGCGAGAATATTGGGACCGCTACATGCGCGACTCCGTCCATGTGGCAAGGACGGTGGACTACATCCATCAAAATCCAGTGCAGGCGGGCTTAAGGGGCGCCACCGAAAAATGGGAATGGAGCAGCGCATTTCCTAACAATAAACAATTTCTGGACGGGCCATAAGTGAGCGCCAATCTCCAGGTTGGCGAGGACGGGGCGTTCTTACGCTTGCCAATCTGGAGATTGGCGCTCCCAACGTTCCGCGCGGTGGGCCTCTTAGAAGATCAGCTTCAGGGAAAACTGGATTTGGCGAGAGTTTCCCGTGGTGTGGCTGATGATCCCAAACCCGCTCCCTCGTACGGTGTTTGCGGGCAGACCGAAATTCACGATGTTGAACAGGTTGAAAAATTCCGCTCGAAACTCCAGCAGCGCCAGATCGCTTTTTCCGCGCTTCCCGAACGGCGTGTCCTTGATCAGCGCGAAATCCCAGTTCTGATAACCCGGGCCCCGAAATGTGTTGCGGCCCAGGGTGCCAAAGACCCCTTGGTTCGGACCGGTGCCGCCCTGCACGCCGATCGGAATAGAAAAGAACGAACTGTTGTTGTCGCCCAGGCCGAAATAATCTTCCCTGCGCGTGCGGCTCGTCGAGAAATTCGGCATGGTGACCAGATTCGGACGATCCGTTCCCCCCGCGCCGGCATCGGTCTGCTGAATTCCAGAAAACACGGTAAACGGCGACCCGCTGGTTACCACGGTGATGTTCAAGAGTTGCCAGCCCGCCGTCACGTACTTGCTGACGGGTTCCAGAAAACCGATGCGATCGAAAGGCAGCGACTGGAACAAGCTCACTGCAAACACGTGTGTCTCATCGAAGGTAGAGGGACCTTTTTCCGCTGCCTGATCCAGGGGATTCTGCGCCAGCGCCTGCAACGTGGTTCCAGCGCCGCCGCTGGATGCGCCCACCACGGCGCTGGTATCGTCCAGCGATTTCGAATACGTGTAGCTCGCGGCAAAATTCAGCCCAATCTTGCTTAAGGTTCCGCTGACGCTGGTCTGCAACGCGTTGTAACTGGAGTGCGAATCGCTGTTCATCACATATTCAGGCCCGTAACCACTGACCGCATTGCCCGCGGCATCAAATTGCGTGAATGGGGCAAACGCGGGACCCGCGCCGGAATAGCCGTTAGGCACAAACACTCTTGGAAGATGGATTCCGGCAGTGCCTACGTAGGAGACGTTCCAGTGAACCGGGCCAAACGACTGATCCACACTGGCCGTGTAGGTGCCCACATACCCATTCTTGAAATTGCGCGAAATCACGCTAACGCTGATCAATTGCGTCTGGTCACCCGGGGTCAGCGCCTCCAAGTCCCGCTGAAACCGGGGAACATCAATTGGCGTGTTCGCCGGGGTCTGCGTCGTGGAGTTGCCCGGAAACAATAGCTGTCCCGACGTCGTGTACGGCTCTGGAACCTGCAGGGGAACGATCGTGTTGGAGAATGGAACCGGGGTGTTCGGCAGCGCGGTTACCAGGGGCTGCACGGTAAACGGAAAGCCGCCGGTCACAAAATTATCCTGCCAAAGATTAGGGAGTTGCGTGGTGATGGAGCCGCCTGCGCTAAGAACGGTGTGATCCGTGAGGCGGTAATTCGCGGTGACACGCGGCCCGAAGCCCTTCCAATCCATCGGATAGACCGGCTGCGGGTTGAAAAGAAATTCTTGTGTCGCGCCGGGTGTCAGGAAATCCGCGGGTTGTCCATCAGGGCCGATCGGTGAGCCCACGGAAGTGCGGTTTTGCGCTTCCTTGATCCGGCTGTTTAGTTCGTACCGCAAGCCGTAGTTCAGGCTCAGCCGTGTATTGATCTTCCAGAGATCCTGAAAATAGAAATTGTAGGACTCCCGGCGCACCGCCGCTTCGTCAAATTTGTCGCCGGTGGGCGTTAGCCGGTACGCGGCGAGAATTGTGTATTCATAGGGTGTCGCGGTCAGCAGGCCCAGAAGGGAATCTGGCAGCGGTTGGCCGGGAAGGATATCATGCTGCCCGCTTGTGGAAGGGATGAAGACGGGGGAATACGCCGTTCCACCGCCAAAAACATAAATGCCGTTCGGATTCGTTGCAAAGACCGTGGAGTCGCGGTTCATGCGGAACTCCGCGCCCCACTTGAACGCGTGTGCGCCGTGCGTGTACGTCATGTCGTGCTTGAACTGGAACAGGTTTCCGTACGAACCGAAAATCGAGCCGTCGGCGGTGTTGAATCCTTCGTAAAGGCCATCAGCCGTGGTCATCGCGATATCCGTATGATTGGCTGCCGGAAAAATCGGAGTGCTTCGCACATAGCCGAACAGCGAAGTGGAGCTTAGATTCGGAGTGTACGTGCGTGTGTAACTCACCGCCGCGTTGCGCTGGTGATCGAAAAACGTCACTCCAAAACTGGGATCGATCGCCGTCTGGTCCGGATTGGTGGTTGGGCCGTCAATCTGATTCAGGCTGAAGCGCGTGAAGAGCGTGGCCTTGTCAGAAATCTTGTGATCCACGCGAATCGAAAACTGGTTGGTGGTGGTCTCCACTTTGGAAGACGCCGCGTAGGTACGCGCTCCGTACGCTCCCGAAGGCAAATTCGGTAAGGGATAGCGCGCCAGCAGCGACGCGATTTCCGGGTTGACAGGCACAGTCAGCGTGTCGCCTGGGAAACTGGTGGTATCGATCCCCTCGCGTTCCTGGGCGGTGGGAACCGGAAAAACCTGCGTGGTGCCTAGCACCTGGCGGAAGCCCGCGTACTCGGCGAAGAAAAAAGTTTTGCCCCGCCCGTCGTAAACTCCCGGCAGCACCACCGGGCCGCCGATGGTCACCCCAAATTCATTGCGCACAAACGGAGGAATGCGCCGCGGGTCCAGGGGATTGGCGTGATCGAAGAAATTGCGCGCATCAAACGCCGCGTTGCGCACGAATTCAAACGCGCTGCCATGCACGAAATTTGATCCCTGCTTGGTCACTACGTTGGTGAAACTGGAGGCGCCCTGGCCGATTTCCGCCGGCATCACGCCGGAACTCGATTGCACTTCGTGGATCGCGTCCACGTTGAAATTGGAAAATGTGGCCCCGCCCAGTTCGGGATCCGTGGTGGTGGCGCCGTCCATGGCGAACACAGAGGCCACGCCGCGCTGCCCGTTGGTGGCAAACTGTTGCGTGAAATTTGCGGCGCCATTGGTGTCCGTCATGGTGCCGGCGGCCAGCAACAAGAGCTTGCTGAAATCGCGTTCGTTCAGCGGCAGGTTGGAAACTTCTTCGCTCGAAAGATGCTCTCCGCCGCTCCCTTTGCCAGCCGCCGCGGATTTCTCACCGGCAGGATTCACCAGCAAGATTTGGTCCTTCGCAGAAAGCGCCAGAACAATTTGCGCCGCGCCTTGCTCCGACACAACCACCGGGTTGGCTGCCGTCCAGCTCTTCCCGCCAGATACCGCCGTCAGCGTATAGGTGCCGGGCGCAACATCGGCAAGCGTGAATGTGCCGTCCGGCGAGGTGCTCGTTTCGTACACGCGATCCCCGGTTGCCGCCTTCAGCGTGATCTTTGCGGCGGCTACGGGTTTTCCCTCCGCATCGTGCAGCACACCACTCCAGGCGGTGGCGGCAGAGGCAAACCGGGCAAGCACCAGCAATAGAATTCCTAGGGAAAGGACAAACCTGTGGATACCCGAAGGGGCCGCTGGCATGGCTCCAGATTCTATCGTGTTTTGCCGCAAATCTTACTTGTCAGATACGAATCCGCTAAGGGACATTGTGGAAATGGGCAGGAAGAGTTACTGCCGCGATCCTGCCGCCCGGCCTATAGCCAACAGCCGAGCACTCCTACATCCTTGTCATCAAGGCGCCTCATTCGCAGCGGAATGCAACGAGGGAGTCCGCCGCTAATTTATTAAGCCGGTACGGTTTGCCGAAAGCGTTTCCCGGCCGCTTCATGTTCCTGTTTGATTTCCTTGGGCAGCCGTTCTCCAAACTTCGCGAAGAACTCCTTGCTGTCGGCAAGGTCCGCTTCCCAGTCGCCTGTATCCACGCGGAACATCTCTTCCAGCGCTTCAGGTGAAATCTTCAGCCCATCCAGGGTCAAGCCGGACTTTGTTGGAACATAACCGATCGGCGTTTCCCGCGCTTCGCCCCGGCCCTCCACGCGCTCCAGAATCCACTTCAACACGCGCACGTTCTCGCCGTAGCCTGGCCAGAGGAATTTCCCGTCGGCGCCCTTACGGAACCAGTTCACATGGAAAATCTTCGGGGGATGGGGGATTTTTTTGCCCATCTCCAGCCAGTGCTGGAAATAATCCGCCATGTTGTAGCCGCAGAAGGGCAACATCGCCATGGGATCCCGGCGCGTGATTCCCACGTCGCCAGTGGCCGCCGCGGTCGTCTCTGACGCCATCGTGGCGCCTACGAATACGCCATGCTGCCAGTCGAACGATTGATAGACCAGCGGCGCCAGCCGCGCCCGCCTGCCGCCAAATATGAAAGCGGAAATGGGCACGCCTTCCGGCGCTTCCCACTTCGGCGAAATGCTTCGCGATTGATTTGCCGGCACGGTGTAACGCGAATTGGGTTGCGCCGCCACTCCCTTGGAAGGATCCCATTTCTCGCCGCGCCAGGTGATCAGGCCCGCCGGAGGTTCGCTGCCAATTCCTTCCCACCAGGGTTCTCCACTTGGCGTCATGCCTGTATTTGTGAAAATGGTATTGTGCGTCAGCGCATCCATCACGTTCGGGTTGGTCTTCATCCCGGTTCCGGGAGCCACTCCAAAAAATCCCGCTTCTGGATTGATCGCACGCAAATAACCGTCCGGGCCGATCTGCATCCAGGCGATGTCGTCGCCCACGGTCCACACTTTGTATCCCTGGCTTTCCAGCGTGGACACCATCATCGCCAGATTTGTTTTCCCGCAGGCGCTCGGGAACGCCGCGGCCATGTACGTCACTTTTCCGCCGGGCGATTCCAGGCCCAGGATCAACATGTGCTCGGCCATCCAACCCTGCTGCCGCGCCATGTAGCTGGCAATCCTCAGCGCGAAACACTTCTTCCCCAGCAGGGCGTTTCCGCCGTAACCGGAACCCACGCTCCAGATCAGTCGCTCTTCGGGAAAATGAACGATGTATCGCCGCAGGGGATCGAGATCTCCCAGCGAATGCAAACCCGGCACAAAGTCCGCAGAACTCCCCAGTTGGTCCGTGGCAACTTTTCCCATGCGCGACATAATGCGCATGCTGGCCACCACGTACGGGCTGTCCGTGACTTCCACTCCCACTTTGCTGATTGGCGAGCCCGCCGGGCCCATGATGTAGGGCACCACGTACATGGTTCGCCCGCGCATCGCGCCGTCGAGCAGGCGGCCAACCTTAAACTTGGCGCCGCCAGGATCCATCCAGTTGTTTGTGGGGCCGACGTCGTCTTTTTCCGGCGAGCAGATAAAGGTCAGGTGCTCGGTGCGCGCCACGTCGCTCGGGTTGCTGCGGTGCAGGTAACAATTCGGGTAGGTTTTTTCGTTCAGCGCGAAGGTATCGCCCTGCCTTAGCATTTCCTGCAGGATGCCCTGATTTTCGGCTTCGGAGCCGTCGCAAAAAACAACCTTGTCCGGTTTGGTCAGCCGGGCCGCTTCTTCCACCCAGGCTTCCATTGGCGTTGCCACAGTGATCCCCCTGATTTTTGCAAGGCGGCATCGAAGAAGGAGTGGATGCGCCTGATCCGGCCCGTCCTGGCAGCGTGGACTAAATTCCGAGACTGGCGGGATTCTGCAGAACTTACTCTGAACCACCTCAAGTCTATGTTACCCCTAACCCCGGAGGCAAGTTCACGCATCACGGCATGGGGAACCGTCCTGTCAGTTGGGATGCTATCCTTATTTCATGTACGCGCAGAAATTTCAGGTGGATGTTTTGATTCACGGGCAGCGGCGGCCATGCCCGCTGGATTGGTTGGACCAGTTTTCCATGCGGAATTTTACGAACTCCGCCGATTTCGACGACACCCTGCCCGTTGCCGAAGGCCGCCTCGAAGCCAGCTTTCGTCTAACTCCGGAACGATTTGCAGAAGGCCTTGCCGCCTGGCTAACCCAGCGCGGCAAAGGCGAAGGACAACCCGTCCAAGTGGAAGTAAAGCTGTTGTAGCGGCCGCCTTCCGAGGCGAGCGCCGTTTCCGGCCAGCCAATCGTTGCCATACTATCTGGTAGCGGCTGCTTCCAGCAGGGCCGCGTTCTTGGCATGTGACGCAGAGTAGCGGAAGCCTCGCCGACTCGGTGCGCTTGCCTGCAGGATGCAGGCGCTACCTACTTCCTCTTAGCCTCAATCGCCGCCCGGATCGCCGGCAACGCTTTCATCGTCGCTTCTTCGCCTGCCCGCACCATCTCCGGCGTCTTCGTAAAATCGTCCCACACAAACGGCGTTACGTCCGGCTCGATGATCACATCCGCGTACTGCCGCCATTCCAGGTCCGCATGTTTCTGGATAATCGTGAACGAGCGGCTAAGAATATCGGTGAACGTGCGTGGCTCTCCGATCAATCCCGGCTCCAGATAAACCGCAATCACCACTTCCGCGCCCATCAGCAGCAATCCTTCATAGGGCACCAGCGCGGTCAGGAATCCGTCCACCAGCGTGCGCCCATCGTGCTGGATGGGCACGAATAATCCCGGGTAAGCGCAGGAGGCGCGCAGCGGCGGCCCGATCGGTCCTTTTTGGTAGTAGTAAACGGGGAGGCCCGCATTGATGTCTGTGGCGGCGATGGCCAGTGGAGTTTGCAGGTCTTCAAAGTTCGTGATGGATGTGAACCGTGCTAAATATTGTTCGAGTCGCTGGTTGGTCGCCAGGCCGAGCCACGAGGGCGTCCAGCGGCCGAAGTCCGTGAACTTGGTTTCGCAGGCCAGCGCTTCCATGGTTTCCAGCGTTGCGCCAGCGCAGTAAGTAGCGCCGATCAGTGCACCGACACTGGTTCCCGCCACCATATCCACCGGGACTCCCGCTTCGCGCAGCACGCGCAGAACCCCGATGTGCGCGATGCCCCGCGCAAATCCGCCGGCCAGCGCAATGCCCACACGCGGACGAGTGGGATCATCCTTGACGTTGCCATTGCTGAACGCGCGCAGCCACTCTTTCGCGCTGCGCAACACACTTTCAGCGCTTGCGTTTTTGTCCTCTGGCATTCCTTTATTTTAAATCGCCCGGCGGCACTTACCAAACACCTGTTTGACCCCGGGCGTCCCATTTTGTAACCTGTTCAGCCGTCCTATATTTCGTCATCAAGGCCTGCTTATGACACTTCGCATTCAGAAAACGGTTGTTCTTGGCGCTGGCACCATGGGCGCGCGCATCGCGGCACACTTTGCCAATGCCGGCCTGCCTTGCCTGCTGCTCGATATCGTTCCCAAGGATGCGGCCGCCGCGGATCGCAACAAGATCGTGCTCGCCGGCTTTGAGGCCGCGAAAAAAGCCAAGCCCGCCGCGTTTTTTTCGCCCGCGCTGGCTTCCAAGGTATCTGTTGGAAATTTTGAGGATGATCTGGCGCGCATCGCCGATGCCGACTGGATCATCGAAGTGGTCGCCGAAAATCTTGAAATCAAGCGTGCCCTGTTGGCCAAAGTCGCGCAATTCCGCAAGCCGGGCTCCATTGTCACCACAAATACCTCCGGACTTCCAATCCATTTGATTGCCGAAGGCCTGCCCGAGGAATTTCAGCAGCATTGGGCCGGCACGCACTTCTTCAATCCGCCGCGCTATATGAAGCTGGTGGAAGTAATTCGCGGTCCCAAGACATTGCCCGATGTGATCGCCGCCCTTTCCGATTTTTGCGATCGCCGCCTCGGAAAAGGTGTGGTCCTGGCCAAGGACACGCCGAACTTCATTGCCAACCGCATCGGCACTTTCTCCATGCTGAACGCGCTGCGCTTGATGCAATCGCTCGGCATGACGATTGAAGAAGTGGATGCGTGCACCGGCCCCGCCGTGGGTTGGCCCAAGTCGGCCACTTTTCGCACCGCGGACATCGTCGGCCTCGATGTGCTGGTGCACGTGGTCAAAAACATTTACGAAACCGCGCCTTACGACGAGTCCCGCGAAACCTACAAAATTCCCGCGTTTGTCGAAGAAATGGCCACACGCAAATGGCTGGGGGATAAAACCGGCCAGGGCTTTTACAAGCGCGTGAAGGGCGGCCAGGGCGAAAAGGAAATTCTAACCTTGGATCTGAACACGATGGAGTATCGCGAAAAACAGAAGGCCCGCTTCGCCTCCATCGAGGCTGGCAAAGCCGTCGAAGACACGCGCGCGCGTCTGCGTGGCTTGCTGGCGCCGCTTTTTGCGGGAGAAAAAACCGACAAGGCTCAGCAATTCATCTGGGGCGGCCTTTCGGAAATGTGCCTGTATGCCGGGCGTCGTATGCCGGAGATCTCCGAAAATATTGTGGACGTGGATCGCGCGATGCGCTGGGGCTTTGCCTGGGAGCTTGGCCCATTCGAAATCGTGGATGCGATTGGCCTGAAGGCCTTTTCCGAGCAAATTACTAAGGAAGGCCGCACGTTGCCCGCGGTGTTTGAAAAAGCGCTTTCCGCGGGACGCAGCAGTTTCTATGAGTCGAGCAAGGGCGAAACTTCCGTCTTCGATATCGCCACCAGCCAGACGAAAAAAGTGGAAGAGCCCGCAGGCATCCTGATTTTGAAAAATCTCAAGGATGCCGGCCGCGAAGTGGATCGCAATTCGGGCGCCAGCCTGATTGACCTCGGCGATGGCGTGGTGTGCTGCGAATTCCACTCCAAAATGAACGCCATCGGCGCCGATCTGATCGCCATGATTCACAAAGGCATCAAGCGGCTGGAAACGGATTTCGACGCGATGGTCATCGCCAATCAGGCCACCAATTTTTCCGTTGGTGCCAACCTGATGCTGGTTCTCGTTGGCGCGCAGGAACAGGAGTGGGATGAACTGCACATGGCCGTGAAGCAGTTCCAGAACGTGAACCTTGCGATCAAGTACGCGTCGAAGCCCGTTGTTGCCGCGCCGCAGGGCATGGCGCTCGGCGGCGGATGTGAAGTGAGCCTGCACGCCGCGAAAATTCACGCCGCAGCCGAAGCGTATATCGGCTTGGTGGAAACCGGCGTCGGCCTGATTCCCGGTGGCGGCGGCACAAAGGAAATGCTGATCCGAGCGAATGAGTCTGCGGCCTCTGGCGACGATCTCGATCTTTTTCACACATTGCGGCCCGTCTTCGAAAATATCGCCCTCGCCAAAGTTGGCACCAGCGCCGAAGAATGCCGCGAGCTTGGCTACCTTCGCCGCACCGATACATATTCGATCAATCGCGATCGCCTGGTTGCGGATGCGAAACAATCCGCGTTGGCTCTCGTCCGCGGCGGCTGGAAGCCCGCCGCGGCCACCTGGCAGGAGGGCGCGCAGACCACGCAAATTAAAGTGCTGGGCGAATCGTTCCTCGCCGCCGCCAAGCTGGCGATTCACATGATGACGCGCGGCGGGTACGCTTCGGACTACGATGCGCACGTCGCACGCAAGCTTGCTAATATCCTCGCCGGCGGATCGCTCTCGGCGCCGCAGTTCGTCAGCGAGCAGTACGTTCTCGACCTTGAACGCGAAGCCTTCGTCTCCCTTTGCGGCGAAAAGAAAACCCAGGAGCGCATCGCCCACACTCTCAAAACCGGCAAACCACTACGCAACTAGTGGTAGCGCCAAAAAAGGAGCGCCAATCTCCAGATTGGCGAGTATGCGGAAAAGAATGGAAAGCTGGCCAATCTGGAGATTGGCGCTCCCAAACGACCCCCAATCCACATAAAATCGTATGGTCCTATCGCTTGAAGTCGTCTATCCTTGTGTCCATGCAAAGACTTCTGGCGCCCCGCGAAGCCGCGAATATTCTCGGTATCAGCTATCCCACATTGAAGCAGTGGATCTATCGCGGCAAGATTAAAACCGCGAAGACTCCCGGCGGCCATCACCGCGTCCCGGAATCCGAAATCGATCGCCTCATTCCCAAGTCTCTGTTGCGCGGCGATATCGGCACGCGCCGCACGAATTACCGCAAAATCAGCGGCCGAAATCAGCTGGTTGGCCGTGTGATCGCCATAAAATATAGCGGCCTGCTTGCCCAGATTACCCTGGCCATCGGCGAACAGCACATCACTTCCATCATCACCGCCGACGCCGCGAAAGAAATGCGTTTGAAGCCCGGCGAACGCGCCGCCGCACTCATTAAATCCACCGAAGTCATGATCCTCCGAGTCTGACGCCGAGAGCTCCCATGCCGCCTATTGCACATCGACACTGTAGCGGCCGCCTTCTCAGGCGGGCGCTCTTTTCTTTCTGCTGTCTTATCTTTTCGGTTTTCTCCGTCCCCGCGCAAACCCTTCACGTTGCCGCCGCCTCCGACCTTCAATTTGTCTTTCCCGATCTCGCCGCGCAATACGAAAAACAGTCCGGCGTGAAACTCACCATCACCTATGGCTCGAGCGGCAATTTCTTCTCGCAGATCCAAAACGGAGCGCCCTTCGATTTATTTTTCTCCGCCGATGTCGGATACGCCCAGAAGTTGATTACCTCGCGCCTGGCTGATCCCGAATCGCTTCAGGTTTATGCGATCGGCCGCCTCGTGCTTTGGCTGCCGCCAGATTCACCGCTCGATCCCGCGCCCGGTCTGAAGATTCTTTTCGATCCGCGCATTCAGAAAATCGCCATTGCCAACCCGGAGCACGCTCCTTATGGCCGGGCGGCCGTTGCCGCGCTTCAACATGCGGGAATCTTCGAGCAGGTGAAACCTAAGCTCGTTTTCGGTGAAAACATTTCCCAGGCGGCACAATTTGTCCAATCAGGCAACGCGCAAGCAGGCCTGATTGCCCTTTCGCTTGCTACTTCCCCCGGAATGAAATCGGGGAAGCAGTGGCTGATTCCCGCGGATGAGTATCCCCAAATCGAACAAGGCGTGGTCTTGTTACAAGTTTCGCCCGAAAAGAAAGCCGCCCGGAATTTTCTGGAGTTCCTGAAAACGCCCGTAGCCCGAGCCACATTTGAGCGATACGGTTTCTTTCTGCCGCCTTCTGCCGGTCAGGAGAAGGGCAAGCAATGAATCTCGATACTCTCTGGCTTTCAATACGACTCGCGACAACGGTATCGCTGCTGCTTTTACTGGTGGCATTGCCGCTAGCCTATGCGCTGGCTTTTTTCAGGTGGCGGGGAAAATTCCTGGTGGAATCCGTCGTGGCTTTGCCACTGGTCCTGCCTCCAACGGTACTCGGTTTCTACGCTCTGATTTTGATGGGCCCGCGCGGCCCACTCGGCAAGATATGGCAATCGTTATTCGGGCACCCGCTCGCGTTTACCTTCGCGGGTCTGGTGATTGCTTCCCTCGTTTACAGCCTTCCATTCGCTGTCCAGCCGCTGGTCGCGTCGTTTGAATCGCTCGACCGGCGCTTGCTGGACGCCTCCGCGGTTCTTGGCGCCAGCCGTTCGCGCACTTTCTTTCAAGTGGTGCTTCCGCTAGCGTGGCCTGGGTTTCTCACTGCGCTGGTGCTCAGCTTCGCGCACACGCTGGGCGAATTTGGCGTCGTGCTGATGGTTGGCGGGAATCTGCCGGGTATCACCCGCACAGTCTCGATTGATATTTACGACCGTGTCCAGTCGCTTGATTATGCCAGCGCAAATCAAACATCGCTTTTTCTACTACTCATTTGCTTTGTGGTGCTTTCGATTGTCTATGCCGTGAACCGCCGCGTGTGGTCGCCGTGGCCCGCGAAATGAACCGCGCGATGCTCTTCGTTCAAATTCGCAAACGATTTTCCGCCAACGGCGCCGCCCCATTTGTGCTGGAGGTGAACGCCTCGTTTGCGCCGGGCTTCACAGTCGTGTTTGGCCCATCCGGCGCGGGAAAATCCACACTGCTGGATTGCATCGCCGGGCTTCAGCAACCGGAGTCTGGCGAAATTCGCCTCGCGGAAGAAATCTTCTTCGACGCGGCACGGCGGATCAACATTTCTCCCCAGCGTCGTGAACTCGCGTACGTTTTTCAGTCGCTGGCACTCTTCCCGCACCTTTCTGTCGAACAAAATATTCGCTACGGTCTGGCGAGACTGCCCGCCAGCGAACAGCAGCAGAGAGTGGCCAGCGTGGCTGCGGCGTTCCACATCGCAACTTTGCTGCAAAGGCGTCCCGCGGAACTCTCTGGTGGCGAAAAGCAGCGCGTTGCCTTAGCGCGCGCCTTGGTCACCCGCCCGCGTATTCTGTTATTGGACGAACCGCTCACCGGACTGGACGCTGCCTTGCGCCGCTCAATCCTGGAAGATCTGCGAGCTTGGAACGATGCCAACCGGATTCCTATTCTGTATGTAACCCACAACCTTGAAGAAGTGGACACCATCGGCGAACAGGTGCTGACCATGGCAGACGGCCGCGTGCAGGATTCCGGTTTACCCCGCGCCGTGCTGGATGCCCCGCGATCGGTGATACTCGCGCAGGCCGCGGGATTTGAAAATGTATTCCCGGCGAAAGTGCTCGAGCATAGAGCCGCAGACGGCGTGATGCGCGTAGCTCTGCTAAACGCGGGCTGCGAGATTGAAATTCCCCTGGCGCATGCTGAACCCGGCAGCGAGGTTCGCGTGGCGATTCGCGCGGGCGATATTCTACTGGCCACCGAGCCGCCGCATTTTCTCAGCGCGCGCAACATCCTGCCCGGCGCAATCGAATCGGTGGAAACGCGCGGCGTGCTGGTGCAGATCCGCGTGAAAGCTGGTGCAGATTTCATCGTCCACGTCACCCCAGGCGCGGTCCGCTCGCTCGATCTTTCGTCTGGCCAGCTTGTCTGGCTGGTGATCAAGACGCACTCCTGCCACCTGGTTCGCTAATCGCTTTTTGCGCTGGGAAGCTGACATAGGCCTGCTGCTGCGCCGCTGGTTTTACCGAGGCGCAAGCTCATTTCACCGGCCGGCCGGCGCTTCGCGGCTCCCTGGTCTGATACCATGTTGTTTCGCCTCGTGAGGTTAGCCGTGCCCTCGAAAAAATCCAAGCGCCAGCCCTCGCCCAAGCCCCTGCGCGCGCGAGGCCCGGCCCACGCCGGCTCCAAGTCCAAACCCGGCACCCGGCTTGAAGAAGTGCTGCAAAGCGCGGCGAATATTTTCTTCGCTAAAGGCTTTCACGCCACGTCCATCGAAGATGTCGCGCGCGACGTCGGCATGCTCAAGGGCTCTCTCTACTACTACATCAAATCCAAAGAGGATCTGCTGTTCCAGCTTTTGCTGGCGGGCATCGAGGACGGCGATTCCTACATCGCGCAGCATATTGATCTGCAGGGCGACCCCGTCGAGCAACTCGAACGCGCTGTCCGCGCGCAGATTGACTACATCATTCAGAACAAGGTGCCGTTCGGATTGTTCCTGCACGAATTCGATTCGCTTTCCGGCAAGCGCCAGCACAAATTGATCTCCGTGATGTCGCGCTACAACAACCGGTTTGTGGATCTGGTGAAGCGCGGCCAGGAACAAGGCAAACTGATTGAGGGTGAACCGTGGCTGATCGTCAACGGCATCCTGGGGATGTGCAACTGGCTGTATCGCTGGTACGACACCGACCACGTCTCCAGTCCCGAGCAGGTGAAGCAGGTGTTCCTGAACATGCTGCTTACTGGCCTGCACAAGCCGTAATTCGCGGATAGTGCCGCAGAGTCGAATTTCTCCTGCGCCCGCTTGCGGATTTTCGGCGGGTCGGGAACAATCTAACGGAAAGAGCAATCGAGTGGTTCTGAGCGAAGAATGAATTCCAAAATTGCAAATTCTCTGGACGCGGCGATCGCGGATCTGCCGGATGGCGCGCGGATCATGTTCGGCGGCTTCGGCGGCGCCGGATTTCCGAACAATCTGATTCAGGCGTTGTCGCGCAAGGGCACCAAAGAGATCACCGCGATCAGCAATAATTGCGGAACGCGCGAAGGCGAGCTTGGCATCATGTTCAAGAACGGCCAGGTGCGCCACGTCATCTGCTCGTTCCCCGGACCGCACGCCAATTATTTTCAGGAGCGTTTTGCGAAGGGTGAAGTTATCTGCGAACTGGTGCCGCAGGGAATTTTGTGCGAACGCATGCGTGCCGCGGCGGCGGGACTGCTTGGATTTTACACCGCGGTGGGCGTGGGAACGGAAGTGGCACTGGGCAAGGAAGAGCGTGTGCTCGAAGGCAAGCGCTGCATTCTGGAAATGCCGATTCACGCCGACTACGCACTGATCAAGGCGCAGAAGGCGGATGAGCTGGGAAATTTAACGTATCGGCTGGCGGCGCGGAATTTCAATCCCATCATGGCCAAGGCAGCGAAATTCACCATTGTAGAAGTGGAGGAGATAGTTCCGGTAGGCGCGATTCCTCCCGAAGAGGTGATCACGCCGGCGATTTTCGTCCACCGCATCGTGCAGGCCAAAGGCCTGCGCTTCGCAGGCTAAATTGTAGGGGCGGCTTTATGCCGCCTTCTTTGCGGTTGCCCATTCAGAGGCGGCCTGAAGCCGCCCCTACAAGATCGGAATAATTTTATGACTGAAAAAACCAGACTGACACGCGAACAAATCGCGCAGCGCGCGGCGCAGGAATTGCCCGAAGGCGCGTACGTGAATCTCGGCTGGGGCATCCCCAACTTGATCGCGGATTATTTGCCGAAGGGTTTGACGGTTTATTTTCACAGCGAGAATGGCATCCTCGGCATGGGCCGCCGCGCCAAGCCCGGCGAGGAAGATTTCGACCTGGTGGACGCGATGAAGGTTCCGGTGACGCTGATTCCTGGCGCCTCGATTTTTCACCAGGCCGATGCGCACCTGATGACCCGCGGCGGTCATCTCGATGTGGCCGTGCTCGGCGGCTTTCAGGTTTCCGAAAAAGGCGATCTGGCGAACTGGAAAATTCCCGGCTCCAAGGGCAGCGGTGGCATCGGCGGCGCGATGGACATCGCCTCCGGCTCGAAAAAACTGATTGTCTGCATGGAGCACAACACCAAAGAAGGCGCCCCGAAAATTGTGAAGCAATGCAATTACCCGCTGACAGGCCTGGAGTGTGTCGACACGATTGTCACGGATCTCGCTGTGATAGATGTTGCTGCCGAAGGTTTGGTGCTCCGCGAAGTGGCCCCCGGCTGGACGCCGGAAGAAGTGCAAGCGCGCACGGAAGCGCATCTGAGCGTGCGGCCCGGGATTTGCGAAATGAAGCTGGTGTGAGGATCGTAAGCAGCTAGCAGATAACAGGAACCTGAAGAAGCAGCCCACAACAATTTCGCGACGCGCGATTCCTGCTCGCTGCTAGCTGTTATCTGTTCGCTTTTTCAGAGTCGCGCGGCAGTCCGCGCTACGATGTGCCGATCTGGCGTGCGCATCACCAGCACCAGGCTGTCTGTCACCGGCACGCCGTCGCTGGGAACAGTGAATCTCAGGGACCACTCATACCGCTGCGGCGATGGGTCCGCAACTACATCGAAAATCCCCGCGATTGGGCTCATCGTGAAATCGTGCACGGAAATTCCCCGCACGGGGCGCATATCGAGCCCACGTTTCCAGTAAAAACTCAGGCGCAGCGTGCGGATCATGGCGTCGGTCAGAAAGACGCGCACGCCACCAGGTCGTAGCATCGGGTCGCACGGCCAGTCGAAGATATAAATGGAAAGTTCGAGTTGCTGGGGAAACGCGGTGACGATTTCGTTGCCGCGGCGGAAGAGCGTGCCGGAATTTGTATCTTCGCGCTTCAGATTTTCGAAGAAACCTGGCGCGCTCAACCGGCCTTTCACACGCAAACACGCGCCACCCGGAATGGCGCCGTCGGTTTCCAGGAACACGCCGCCGTCATAATTCCAGACGTTTTTATCGTGTTTGGGTTGCGCCGCAGCGGGTGGAATCGCCGTGACAAGCGCGAGCATCCAGCAGGCGAAAGTCCGGATTGGCAACCGGCAAACCATAAGCACCTTCAGGACGCCTCTAGTCTACGCCTTTCCGCCCCGCACGAAAACCAAGTAGTGCCCGCCTTCTGCTTGCTCTCGGAGAGGGAGACGCGCCGCGTCTGGTCCGCACCGGCTAAAGTCCGTGCTACAGAGGCGCTCGCACCAGAAACGTAAAGTTGTCCACCGTGCAGACTTGGCGGCCGGGTTTGTCTGGTTTGCAGGTGGCTTTGCCGGTGCGCAGATCGCCGAATGCCTGGACGAGTTCCGGCAGCACGGACGGCGGCGCAACGGGAATATTATGCGCGCCAAGGACGAGTTTCACGTGCGGCGCCAGATCCGCGAGACGCTGAATGGATTTG
The DNA here is from genome assembly GCA_963824925.1 of uncultured Acidobacteriota bacterium. GTDB lineage: Bacteria > Acidobacteriota > Terriglobia > Acidiferrales > UBA7541 > Acidiferrum. Next base: position 248,547 of record CAWGRE010000016.1, on the reverse strand, counting down.
GCGTAAGCGTTGAAATCCGTCTCCGGGCGATACAGCCAGATCGGTGCGGGATAATACGTGTCGCCGGTAAAAAGCAGTTCGTTGGCGCGATCGTAAAGCGAAATCGCGTCGGGCGTGTGCCCAGGTGTGGCAAGAATCTCGATTGTGCGGCCGCCGAGGTCAATCGTGTTGCCATCGTGAATGTATCGCGTGATGGTCCAAGGCCGCGTGCGGTAAGACTTGGAGTCGAACCCTTGCGGAAGTTGGCCGCAGACTTCGCCGGGCTCGATCTCCTCTTGCGCGTCTTCGCGTGAGCCTTTGGCATTGTGTTCGGTGAACGGTGTTTCCATGGAGTAGATCGTGTGGAACTCCCAATTGCCGCCAACATGATCGTCATGCGTGTGGGAGTTGAGCACGATGATCGGCAGTTGGGTCAGTTCGCGGACAACTTTCTTGATGTCGCTGATGCCCATGCCGGTGTCGAACAGCAGCGCCTTGCTTTGGCCGAGGATCAGATAGGATATGACTTCTTCCGATTGATGCGGCTCGTAAATCGCGTAGACATCCGCCGCGACCCGATAGACCTCAAACCACGCGTCGCTCACCGGCACCCGCTCCAGTACCTTGTACGCGGGCCGCGGAAGAGGCTTGCACCAATCCGGTTTGTCGGCAGGCTGCCGCGCATCCTGGGGCGGGTCGCACACGGAGGCCGCAGAGTGGGGAACAGAGAGGACACACAGAAGAGCACAGATTGCGAGGGCAGAGGGCAGGTTCATTTATCCTTGAGGAGCAGCGGAAGCGTCACACCAGTTCGATCATAACCCGCCGCCCGACAATGGCAGCGGCCCGTTGCAGGGTGGAGAGCGTGATGTCGTCCTTCGCGCTAAGAATCCGGTCAATTTGGGTGCGGCTGGTTTTCAGCTTGGCCGCCATGCGATTCTTGGAAATCTTTTTCTTCTTCATCGCCTTATCAAGCTGCCAGGCCACCACTTCTTTGATTGCCTGCGCTTGCGCACGCTCGAAAATCCCCTCTTTCTTGAGGAAATCATCAACACTCGAACCTATATTCTTCTTGCTCATTGCTCTAGCTCCTGCTTTCGTTTCCTACGGGTGGGTCATGTCTTCGGGTTTGACGAGGGCGTCGAATTCTTCGGCGGTCAGGTGGCCGAGTTGCATGGCGGCTTCGCGGAGGCTGATGTGCTGCTGGTGCGCGGTTTTTGCCACTTTCGCGGCGTTGTCATAGCCGATGCGCGGCGCCAGCGCGGTGACCAGCATCAGGGAATTCTTCACATAGTGGTCGATTTTCTTGCGGTCCAGTTCGATCCCCGTCACGCAGTGCTCCACGAAACTGTTCATCGCGTCGGCCAGCAATTCCACGGAGTGCAGATAGTTGTAAATCATCACCGGCTTGAACACGTTCAATTCAAAGTTGCCCTGCGAGCCGGCGAATCCGATGGCCGCATCGTTGCCCATCACCTGGATGGCCACCATGGTGACCGCTTCGGACTGCGTGGGATTCACTTTGCCGGGCATGATCGAGGAGCCGGGCTCGTTCTCTGGAATAATCAGCTCGCCCAGTCCACAGCGCGGGCCAGAGGCCAGCCAACGAATATCATTCGCGATTTTCATCAGTGAAGCCGCAAGCGTTTTCAGTGCGCCACTGGCAAACACAATTTCGTCGTGCGCCGAAAGACTGGCGAATTTATTCGGGTGCGAGCGGAACGGCAAGCCCGTGAGCTCCGCGATTTTCTTCGCGGCGCGCTCCGCAAATTCCGGATGTGCATTCAACCCGGTGCCGACCGCGGTGCCGCCAATCGCCAAATCCATCAATCCATCCATGGCCATGGCGATCCGCGCGCCGTCGCGCGAAAGCAAGCTGACCCAGCCGGAAAATTCCTGCCCGACGGTTAGCGGCGTGGCGTCCTGCAAATGCGTGCGTCCGATCTTCACAACATCCTTGAATTCCTTGGCCTTGGCATCAATCGCATCGCGCAGCCTGGCAACCGCGGGCAGCAGCCGGCGCGAAGTTTCGGTCGCGGCGGCAATGTGCATGGCCGCGGGAAACGTGTCGTTTGAGGACTGCGACATGTTTACATCGTCATTCGGGTGAATCGGTTTTTTGCTGCCGATTTCGCCACCCGCGATTTGAATGGCGCGGTTGGAAATCACCTCGTTGACGTTCATGTTCGTCTGCGTGCCGCTGCCGGTCTGCCAGACGCGCAGAGGAAAGTGTTCATTGAGCTTTGCCGGAAATCACTTCGTCCGCGGCCTGTGTGATCAGATTGGATTTTTCTTCGGAAAGTTTGCCAAGATCGCGATTCACCAGCGCCGCGGCCTTTTTCAGCACTCCAAACGCGCGAATCAGTTCCGCGGGCATTGCGTCTTTCCCGATGGCGAAATGGATCAGCGAGCGCGCGGTTTGCGCCCCGTAAAAGCGGTCCATGGGCACGTCAATGCTGCCCATACTGTCCGATTCGGTGCGCGTGGGAACGGATTTGGCGAATTGCGTGGCTTCACTCATAGCGGTCTCCCGGGGAAAGAGGAATGAATGGATAGTGTAGCAGGAAGAAAGGTGGCCGGAGACTGGTTGGGACGCTGCTCGGTCGCCGATTTGGCGTTTCGCAGTGGCCGATCTGAAGAGTCCGTGTGAGAACTCGTCTTGACTGGTGATTTATACTGCGGGGGAGGCGAGGCGCGATGAGCAGATTTTTGGAATATAACCCGGATCAGGCGTATCTGTTGCCGCCGAGTGTACGGGATGTGCTGGGCGAAGGGCATTTGTGTTTTTTTCTGAGGCGGGTGATAGCCAGGCTGAACCTGGACCGCTTTCGCGAGGAATATGGGAGCGAGGGGGGGCCGGCCTACGCGCCGGAAATGCTGGCGTCGGTGTGGCTGTATGCCTATGCGCTGGGCGTGACCAGCTCGCGGCGGCTGGAGCAGCGCATCCGGGAGGATTTGGCGTTCCGTTATTTGGCGGGTGGGGCGACGCCGGATCATTGGACGCTGAATGCGTTTCGCCGCGGTCACGGGCGGGGGCTGAACGATTTATTCACGCAGGTAGTGGAGTTGGCGCGCGCCAGCGGACTGGCGCGACTGGGGCATGTGGCCATCGATTCGACGCGCATTGCCGGGAACGCTTCACGGAATCGAATCGACAGCGAGCGGGCGCTGCGTGACGAACGGGCACGCTTGCGGCGGGAGATTCGCCGCTGGCAGAAGCAGTGTGACGGGGAGGATCCGAACGAAGGAGCCGGGGTGCAGGTAAGCCGGGAAGCGCTTAGCGAGCTGGAGCGGCAGTTGGGAGAAATTCCCGTGCGGCTGCAACGCCTGCAGAAAAGCGGGATGCAGAAGATTTCGCGGAGCGATCCGGACAGCCGGTTTTTGCGGGAGCGCGGTGGATTCGTGCTGGGTTATACCGGGACGCTGGCGGTGAGCGGGGATCATTTGATCGTCGCGCAGCGGGTGAGCCAGGAGACTAACGACAATGAAGCGCTGCTGCCGATGATCGATCAGGTGGAACGACGATGCGGCGAACGTCCGCAGCGAGTGAGCGCCGACAGCGGATTTTTCTCGCACGCCAACCTGGAAGCGTTGGAACAACGGAGCATCGACGGCTATGTGCCGGACAACAATTTGGCGCGCGTGCTGAATCGCGGCGGCCGGCTGCATCATCCCGCAAGGCACCCGGCGCATCAACGCATGCGACGGAAGCTCCGCGACCCGGCAGGCCGGGCGGTCTATGCCCGGCGCAAGGCAATCGTGGAACCCGTGAACGGAGTGCTAAAAGAACAACGAGGAATGCGGCGCTTTCGGATGAAGGGCCTCGAAAAAGTCAAAGTGGAGTGGACCCTGGCGAGCATCGCCTACAACCTCACCCGCATGTGGCGCAGTAGCTAGCCCCGCGCGGCGCAAAGCAATCCTCACCCCGCGCACTGCAAAGCAGAAACCGCCTTTTCCCATCACCACGCCCGCCACAAAAATAAAAAAACGGAGTCCTCACACGGACTCTGAAGGTCGGCCACTACATTGCTGCCAGGAGAGGGAAATGTCGGTGCGCCGTTTAAAATATTATTTTAAAGTTTACTAGTGGATAGCGTTCCGGTATTTGCATGGCGATTAACATCTGGCGCGCCGAAATTCGCGAATGGGTCCGCGACCTCGTGAAAATAATGGGATTAGTGGAAATCTCGCGGACAATCGCAGGCTGTTCCAATTTGGGAAAGGCGGGGTCGTTCGAGTTGATTTTCTGCTGAGAAAACAAAATTGAAATCGCCAGGTTCCTCCCCGGCTGGCGGACCGAACGGGTCCTATTGACACCGATTTGCCGCACGTTTATTTTAATCCTCACCTCTCAGTTTTCTTTTTCCCTTTCCAACAGTCTAGCGAGGTTTCGTGCGCCCAGAGCGGCGACGCCAGAGCGCTTCGTTCTGGCAACACTCGCATGGGCTGTTCCAGAAAATCTTCACGTCGGAGCCTTGCCGGCGATGATCTGGAGGGGAAGGTTGATGACCAATTTACGAGAGAGCAAGCTTAGTCCGCCGTCTCAAACGGAAACGCGCAGTCAGTTACTGATCCCCATGAAAAAGAAAGTGTGGTGGAGCTTCGGCGTGGCGCTGGCCCTGCTGGGCGTCATTGGGGTTAGTTCGTTTGTCCAGGTTCTGAGATTGCGTGCGAACGACCGGAAAGTGGACCACACTCACCAGGTGATCTCCTCGCTTCACAGGGTGCAAGCCCTGGTAACGGATGCGGAGACCGGACAGCGCGGATATTTGATCACTGGCGACAAATTTTATTTGGAGCCCTACTCAGCGGCGGTGGGAAGTCTCGCTGCGGAACTGGCCGCGCAGCGAGCGCTGATTGCGGACAACCCAGCGCAACAGAAGTGCCAGCGGCATCTCGAACAATTGGCGACGGCCCGGCTGGGGCAACTGCAACTGGTTCTTAATTTGCAGGAGTCCAGGGGATTGGCAGCGGCGGAAGAGGAAATTCTGCAAGGCGACGGGCGGCACACGGATCAGGCGATCCGGGAGGAAGTTCTGGAGATGGAGGGGGGTGAGAACCAACTTTTGCAGGAACGCGAGCAGCGAGCCGAGCGAACAAGCCTGGTCACCAGAGGTGTGATTGTGCTGGGGAGCTTGCTGGCGTTCAGCTTTGTCAGCGTGGCGCTGTTTCTGATCAGCGGAGATATTGCGGGAAGCCGAGAGGCGAATGCCGCTTTGCAAGATGCCAAGGACAACCTTGAGCAACGGGTGAGCACGCGCACGGCGGATCTGGAGTCCGCGAACGCGCAACTGCGGCTGAGCCGGGAACAGTTTGCAGTGACCTTGACGAGCATCGGCGACGGCGTGATTACCACCGATGCGGAGCGGCGAGTTACGTTTCTGAATCCGGAGGCGGAACGACTGACAGGGTGGACACGCGACGAGGCAGAGCGGCAGCAGCTCGTCTCGATCTTTCCAATTTTCAACGAAGACACGCGCGAACCGGTGTGCGATCCGGCGAAAAAGGTGCTGGAGCTTGGGACGACCGTGGGACTGGCGAATCACACGGTGCTGGTCTCAAGAAACGGAGAGGAAATTCCCATTGCGGATAGCGGCGCGCCGATCCGCGACGTCGAAGGAAAAATGCTGGGAGTGGTACTGGTCTTCCGTGATTGCACGATGGAGCGAGAAAAAGAAACGGCGTTGCGGGAACGCGTGGTCCTGCGGGAACAACTCGCGCAAGTGGCGGATTCCGTGCCGGGCGCAATCTTTTCTTTCCTGCAAAGAAACGACGGATCCTGCTGCTTCCCCTACAGCAACGCGGTGATTGAGGAGGTATTCGGAATTACTCCGGAACAGCTGGCAGTGGATGGTTCCGGGATTTTCCAGGTTATGCATCCTGAAGACCTTCCGGGAGTGCGCCAGTATATCGAGGAATGCGCAACCACGCTGACGACGTGGTCCGGTGAATATCGGGTGAACCACGCACGCAAGGGAGAAATCTGGGTGGATGGGCGCGCCATCCCGCAAAAACTCCCGGACGGCGGCATTTTGTGGAACGGATTTCTGCAGGATTCCACCGAGCGGCGGCGCATCCAAGAACAGGTCCGCGGGGGGGAAGCGCGGCTTTCGGCGATTATTCATTCCGCGATAAGCGGCGTGATCACCGTGGATGAGTCGCAGAACATCATTCTATTCAATCCCGCGGCAGAGCAACTGTTCGGCCTGACGGAAGCCGAGGCGCTGGGTCGCCCGCTGGATCAGTTAATTCCGGAGCGTTATCGCGGGGGCCACAAAAAGCACATCCGTAAGTTTGGCGAAACCGAAATTGACGGCCGCATGATGGGCCAGCGCGAAGGCATTTACGGTGTGCGCAGGAATGGCGATGAATTTCCCGTGGAAGCCTCTATTTCTCACGTCGAATTTGGCGGGAAGCGCGTCTATACCGTGATCTTGCGGGACATCACCGAGGAAAAAAAGGCCGAAGAAGCGTTGAAACAGCAGGCCAGCCTGCTGGACCTGGCGCCAGTGCTGGTGCGCGACCTGGAGAACCACATCGTGTTCTGGAGCCGCGGGGCCGAGAAACTCTATGGTTTCACAAAAGAAGAAGCGGTCGGGCGCAACTCGCACGAACTGTTGTCCACGGAGGGTCCGCTGCCGCTGTCCTACCTGGATCAACTGTTGCATACCAACGGTGTTTGGGAAGGAGAGCTCCTGCAACACAGCCATGGCGGAGGCGCGGTCTATGTGGCCAGCCAATGGGTGGTTTATCGTGATGCTCTGGGGCACCCAGTAAGCATCCTGGAGGTGAATGCGGACATCACCGGGCGGCGCCACGCGGAAGAACTGCAAACGCGCTCGCAAAAACTGGAAGCCTTGGGAACGCTGGCAGGCGGGATCGCCCACGACTTCAACAACATTCTGCTGGCGATCCACGGGAACGCGAACCTGGCGATGGCGGACTTGCCCGAGGAACATCCGGCGCAGCAAAGCCTGGCGGAGATTCTGAAAGCGGGAACGCGCGCCAGCGAACTGGTGAAACGCATCCTGGGATTCAGCCGGCCACAGGAACAGAAGAAGCAGGCCCTGCAGGTTCAGCCAGTAATCGAGGAAGCATTAAAACTGATCCGGGCGACACTTCCGGCACGCGTTCGGTTCGACACGCATTTTGCCCCCGATGTGCCGCCGGCAAAAGTGGATGCAGGGCAGATTCACCAGGTGGTGGTGAATCTGGCCACCAACGCGGCACATGCCATCGGCGAAAAAAACGGCACCATTGTGGTGCGCCTGGACGCGGTGACTGTTTCCGCGGACGATAGGCGCAGCGCCGCGAATTTGCAGGAGGGTCCGTACGTGCGCCTTTTTGTGAGCGACGACGGCTGCGGAATGGACCGCGCAACACTCAACCGTATTTTCGATCCCTTTTTTACAACTAAGAAGCAGGGCGAGGGCACGGGGCTGGGTCTTTCCGTGGTGCACGGCATCGTCTCCAGTCACAACGGCGCGATTTCCGTCACCAGCCACTTGGGGGAGGGAACCGCGTTCCATCTCTATTTCCCCGTGGCCACGGAAAAGCCGGAGATCAAAACGGAGACGGTTCTGGAAACTCCGCAGCAGCGCAGCGAGCACGTCCTTTATGTGGATGATGAGGAAGCGCTGGTATTTCTCGCGACGCGGTTGCTGGAGCGCAACGGTTACCGGGTGACCGGATTCACGGACGCGATCAGCGCGCTGAAGGAATTTCGCGCGAATCCGCAGGTCTATGACGTGGTGGTGACGGATCTCTCCATGCCGCGCATGTCCGGATTTGAGCTCACGGAAGAGGTGCACAAAATTCGCAGGGAAATTCCCGTGGTGCTTACCTCCGGCTATCTGCAGGCAGAAGATCAGCAGAAAGCAGAAAGTCTGGGAATCCGCGAACTGATCCAGAAGCCGGCATCGGCCAATCTGCTGGCGGGCGCGCTGCAGCGAATTCTGGCGGAGCAGACCGCGCGGGTGCATGGCGCGGACTGAGAGAAAGCATCGGGAGAAATTTAACGAAGCATGGATGCGAAGAAGTAAACCGCCGAGTGAATCGAGAAGACATGCGCGCAGCACGGATTATACGAGCACTGGAAGCAGGGCGGCCTTGGATGGTTGAAATCCCGTAAATCTGCGTAGGTCCAATGGCGACAGCAGGTTAAGAGCTGGCGGGTAACTCTCAAGTCGAACTTGAGTACCGTCCTCGAACGCTTCTGGAACGTAAATCAGGACAGGGATTCTGGGCTGCCACTGGTAACGTTTCGGTCAGTTATTACTCGGTTCAGCACACCCCCTTCGGCACCTTCTTGCCGAGCGAAAGGCTGGACGGCAAGCTAGCCGTACAGGTTCTAGTATTCCCGTAACTAGGGAAATTCTCGCAATAAGAAATGTCGCTCAGGCAACTCGCTTCGCGAAGCGTGAAGCGGAGAAGAAAGAAGCCGGGCGAAACGTGAGAATGGGGCGCCTGTCGGGACAAATGTCCCGCAAGAATTTGTGGTTTCGGGGAGAAGCCCTTTATGAGGAGTCCGAAGATGCTCAGCAAAAAGATGTCGATCCTGCTCATCGCCATTGACGGGTTGCGTGATGGCTGCCTGCAGTGGATTGAAGGCTACCTCCACGGGCGGCACAGGCGGCGGGGGCGGAAACGTTACGGCCTCGATCGGCGGGCAGATTCAAGGACTGGCCACCGGGGCGAGCGTGATCCTGCAGAATAATGGCGGCGACGCGCTGACGGTCACGGCCAACGGAACGTTTACGTTCAAGACTCCGGTGACGGGGCCGACGGACGCGTATGCGGTCACGGTAAACGCGCAGCCAACGAATCCCAATGAACTTTGCACGGTGACCGGTGGAAGCGGCACGGCGGCCGCCAACGTCACGACGGTGATGGTGAATTGCGTTGCATCGTTCACGGTCGGCGGAACAGTGACGGGGCTGGTGGGGACTGGCTTCACGCTGCAAAATTCCGACGGCACCATTCTGGAGACTTTGCCGATTTCCGCAGCCACCGGAAATGCAGCGTTCACCTTTAAGCAGCTGGTTCCTACAGGAAGCACTTACACGGTTGCGATTGCCACGCAGCCAGGCAACCCGGCGCAGACCTGCACGATTTCCCCGGCACGGGCAGCGGCACGGCGACGGCGAACGTCTCGTCGATTGCGGTTACCTGCGCGGCGGTGACGTATAGCGTGGGCGGTACAGTGGTGGGAGTCGCGGGTGTAGCGCCAGGCAACGGGGAGATTGCGGATAACAGTTTTGTTCTCCAGAACGTGCTGGGAAATACGCTGACCCTTCCGCGGAATGGCCCATTTAGTTTGCGACGCCCGAGGCCCTCAACGACCAATTTGAGATCTCCATCTTGCACGGTCCCGAGCACTCAAATTCAGGATTGCACCCTGTTGGGACTACAAGGGAGTGGTGACCACCAACATTACGAGCATCATCGTTGATTGCGGTCACAACGACTGGACGTGGATCGATGGCACGAACACGGCTGGAACCGTCGTACCGGCTCCGCCTCAATACGGTCAATTTCCTTCGACCGCGCCGACCACTATTCCGAATCCATTTACCAACACCCCGGGAGCGCGTTACGGTGCAGTTGGTTGGACGGATCAGTTCGGGAGCAATCTGTATTTCTTCGGCGGCGACGGTTGGGAACTGACCGGAAAGAGCCCCGCCGACACTCTGAATGGACCCATGAATGACATGTGGGTCTGCGATATGTCGTCGGGTGACTTTTGCCAATGGCAGTTGGTTGGTGGCTACGACTCGACTCCCAACGGGTTCTCACGGCGCCACGACAGATGGTCAGGGCACAATTTTCGGTGCCCAATACGAAGGCCAGAACACTTACTACACAAATATTGGAGCTCCGTGGCCTACGCCGGTACCCGGTGGCCGTGTGGGCGCGGCGACTTGGACCGATACTTCCGGCAACTTCTGGATGTTTGGCGGTTCCAATGGCCAATTTCATGAACGACCTTTGGATGTTCAATCCCAGTAACCAAACCAAACTGCCTCTCAGCGAAACAACTACACAAATATCTCTAGCGCATGGGTCTGGGCAAGCAGTTCAAACGCGAGCTCACAGCAACTGGATCAGCCCGGCATTTATCCGCCGAGCGTCAACGCTTACCCGGTGCCAGGACGAATGCGTCACCTGGACAGATGCCTCGGAAATCTCTGGCTCTTCGGTGGTTACGGCTATGACGGCCAAGCAGTCTCTGTGCTTGGATTCCTGAACGATCTTTGGGAATACACCGGCCGGGATGTGGATGTTCGTAGGCGGTTCGTCTGTGGCTAACCAAATCGGAGTTTACGGGAACCCAGGAATGGCCTCGACCCAACAACATCCCCGGCGGGCGCCAAGAGGCCGTGGGCTGGGCCGACGCGAGCGGAAATCTCTGGCTCTTTGGCGGTGAAGGCATGAAGACGTTCGGGTACTGCGAATGGAATCCTCAACGATCTTTGGATGTACAACATCGCGAGCAACCAATGGACTTGGGTGAGGGCGCGACCGGTAACCAACAGCACCCGCGCAAATTATATGGCGTTTACCCCTCCCAACCAGAATCGGTCCGGTGAATACTACCGGTGCCGCAAGCACTTTGGCCTTCCCTCCGGCCTGACGGTCAATAGCCAGGTCCTTTGTTCCGCGTGGATACAACTGGCGCGCTCCCTGGTTCGCGCTGGGGCGCAGCGGCTGGATTGATCGCGCTGGCAATCTCTGGCTATTCGGCGGCTGGGGCTTGGACTCAAGGCGAACGAATGGCAATGGCGCCTGAATGATCTCTGGGTCTATACCCCGAATTCCACCGTTGGTCAGCCGGGTACCTGGGCTTGGGTCAAAGGATCGAATACAGGGAGCCAAAACGGCATTCTACGGCGCGACCCGGCCGTACATGACGTATGTACAGTTGACTCCGGGTGGGCGCAGCAACGCGACCCACTGGATCGAACCCGCGGGCAGCTCTGGATGTTTGGTGGTGAAGGCTATGATTCGCCTGCACAAACCGGAAACGGCTATCTGAACGATATGTGGCGTTACGTGCCGTATCCTGATTAAAGACAACTGGTTTGGCGAGTGCACCTTTTCAAAACTCGCCTAGCAGTTTCTAACTCAGAGCGGCCTGGGACTCTTGAGAGTCCTGGGCCGTTCGCTTTTTGCCCATCCCAAAATTCTCTTCCGGCCAGCGCAACTTTTCCGAATGCCCTGGGTTGGGGCCGGGAAGACCGCGGGCGTGTCCTGGTGTCTCCAGGTTTGGGGGCGCGCCGGAAGTGCGCCTGCGGTGGATACGGCTCCCCTCGCCAGGCCGGAGCAGCTAAATCACAACCTGGAGGAAGTTATGAGACGACTCATCGTGTGTTGGATGGGCGCGGCAGCGCTATTGGTGTCGGCAACGGCGGTCCGCTCACAGGACCTGCTGGTGCCCGCCGGAACGCTACTGCAATGCACCATGGAAGAACCAAATTTTTCATCGGCGACGGCGTCGGTGGGGGATCCGGTGTTATGCCACCTGAAGAGCTTTCAGGAGTTCGGGAAGACCGTGTTTCCACGCGGAAGCATGCTTGCCGGGCATCTGGAGGCGGACAAGGACCCGGGCCACTTCGTGGGCAAGGGCTATCTGAAAATCACCTTTGACCGCGTGATCGTGCCGTCGGGAGACGTGCCGCTGCCGGCCAAGGTGATTCAAGCCAAGGGCTACAAAGTGGATAAAGAGGGCGACATCAAGGGCAACGGGCACGCGAAACGTGACGTGGCGGAATGGCTGTTTCCTCCACTGTGGCCGTGGAAGGTGGTCATGCTCCCAGCGCGCGGTCCGCGGCCAACGATCAAGGGTGAGGAGCCGATGGAGCTTCGCCTGATGGACGACATCGTGGTGACGCGTGCCATGTCGGCTTCCGTGGCGACCCCTAAACTGGCGGTGTCCGCGTCCGCGGGCCACGTGGACCGGCCGCCTTACGCTTCACCGAACGAGCCAAAGCCAAGCCTGTATTCCAGCGAGGCGATGCGGCCAACGGCGATGCAGCAGGCGTCGATGACGGAAAAGCCGGCGAGTGTTGCGGCGAACGAAAACATTGTTCCCGCGGCGATGCAGGCGAGCGTTGCGACGTCCTCGGCGGGGTCCCCGGCGAGGCTGACCATGCTGGTGCTGAAGTCGAACCAGATGCTGGAAGTGACCAAGTATCGGATCGATGGCGGCCAGGTGAACTATCAGGATGTCCAGGGCCATACGGGGTCCGTGGACAACGACCAGATTGACTGGCGGCAAACAACCCAGATGACCTCGCAGGTGCGGTCTGTGGATTTGCCGGTGATTGCCCGGTCGACGAACTAGCTTGATTCGCAATTAAGACGTGGCGGCGCGCGTGGGGGTTTGCGGGCGACGCGACGGGTGTGCGCGAAGAAGGAAGTAATGAGGTAAAGACGGAGCAGCTAAATCACAACCTGGAGGAAGTTATGAGACGACTCATCGTGTGTTGGATGGGTGCGGCAGCGCTATTGGTGTCGGCAACGGCAGTCCGCTCACAGGACCTGCTGGTGCCCGCCGGAACGCTTCTGCAATGCACCATGGAAGAACCAAATTTTTCATCGGCGACGGCGTCGGTGGGGGATCCGGTGTTATGCCACCTGAAGAGCTTTCAGGAGTTCGGGAAGACCGTGTTTCCACGCGGAAGCATGCTTGCCGGGCATCTGGAGGCAGACAAGGACCCGGGCCACTTCGTAGGCAAGGGCTATCTGAAAATCACGTTTGACCGCGTAATTGTGCCGTCGGGAGACGTGCCGCTGCCGGCCAAGGTGATCCAAGCCAAGGGCTACAAAGTGGACAAAGACGGCGACATCAAGGGCAACGGGCACGCGAAACGCGACGTGGCGGAATGGCTGTTTCCTCCACTGTGGCCGTGGAAGGTGGTCATGCTCCCAGCGCGCGGTCCGCGGCCAACGATCAAGGGTGAGGAGCCGATGGAGCTTCGCCTGATGGACGACATCGTGGTGACGCGGGCCATGTCGGCCGCGGTGGCGGCGCCTAAATCGGCGTTGTCCGCGTCCGCGGGCCACGTGGACCGGCCGCCTTACGCTTCACCGAACGAGCCAAAGCCAAGTCTGTATTCCGGCGAGGCGATGCCACCAACGGCTATGCAACAGGCGGCGATCACGGAAAAGCCGGCGAGTGTTGCGGCGATCGGAAACATTGTTCCCGCGGCGATGCAGGCAAACAATGCGGCGCCCTCGGCGGGATCCCCGGCGAGGCTGACCATGCTGGTGCTGAAATCGAACCAGATGCTGGAAGTGACCAAGTACCGGATCGATGGCGGCCAGGTGAACTATCAGGATGTCCAGGGCCATACGGGTTCCGTGGACAACGACCAGATTGACTGGCGGCAAACAACCCAGATGACCTCGCAGGTGCGGTCTGTGGATTTGCCGGTGATTGCCCGGTCAACGAACTAGCTTGATTCGCAATTAAAACGTGGCGGCGCGCGCGGAGGGTTGCGGGCGACGCGACGGGTGTGCGCGAAGCGGAGGTAATGAGGGAGGGTAGTAAAGAGGTAAAGACAGAACGCGGAAAAGGATAACGCAGAGGCGCTGAGGGCGCGGAGGTTCGCAGAGCGGATTGCGGATGCAGAGAGGGTCGGATGGATTGATGGCCAGGCTGCCTTCGCGGTGGACGTGTGTGCGCGGACGGTGGGGAAATAGGCCGGGCAGGGGGTAACTGGCTGCGGGCAGGCCTTCCGCCTGCGGCGGGATTGCGTTAGAGCCTCATGTATAATTGTAGGCAGGGGAATTCACCGAAAAGATGAGTGTGGTCCGGCAAAAAGGGAAAGCGTCGGCGGCAACGCGACGCAAGCGGCGGTTGCGCTTTTACCGCACCCGTATGCGCGAGCTGCGCATGATCACGAAGGCGCTGATTTCCACGAAGCACCCGGTGCTGGCGCATGTGATCCCGATGCGGCGCTGCAACCTGGATTGCGGATACTGCAACGAGTACGACGATGTTTCGAAGCCTGTGCCCCTGGAAGAGATGAAGCGGCGGCTGGATATTCTGGCCGGGATGGGCACCTCCGTCATCACCATCAGCGGCGGCGAGCCCCTGATGCATCCCGAGCTCGACGACGTGATCCGGCACATCCGCAAGCTGGGGATGATCGCCGGGATGATCACCAATGGCTTTTTCCTGAATAAGGAACGCATCGAGCGCCTGAACGCCGCGGGGCTGGAGCACCTGCAGATCAGCATTGATAATGCCGCGCCCGATGAAGTGTCGAAGAAAAGCTTGAAATCGCTGGATGGGCGGCTGGAAATGCTCTCCGAATGGGCGGAGTTCCAGGTGAACATCAATTCGGTGCTGGGCAGCGGCGTGAAGAATTCCGAGGACGCGCTGACGATTGCGCATCGCGCGCTGGAACTGGGCTTTACGAGCACGGTGGGAATCATTCACGACCACGATGGGCAATTGAAACCGCTGGCCGCGCGTGATCAGCAGATTTTTGAAGAGATTATGATCCTGGGGAAGCGGTCTTATTCGCGGTTCAACGAGTTTCAACACAATGTTGCGCGTGCCAGGGAGCACGACTGGAAGTGCCGCGCGGGTTCGCGCTATTTGTATATCTGCGAGGACGGGCTGGTGCACTGGTGTTCGCAGCAGCGCGGATATCCGGGGGTTCCGCTCGGAGATTACACGGCGGAGATGCGGCACCGGGAATACCTGACGCACAAGGGTTGCGCGCCGCGCTGCACGGTCAGTTGCGTACAACAGGTGGGCATCCTGGACAATTGGCGTTCGCCGCAGAATTTGCAGCCGATGCCTGCGGTGGTGCCAGCGAAAAGCGACTTGATTCAGATTGCCAAGCAGGGCGGGTAGGGAAGAAATGAAGTAAAGAAGCAACGACGTAAAGAAGCAAGGAACGAAGCGGGGCGCGGCAGGGGCTGCGCCCTTTTGCTTTTTGGAGTTGCGCGTTGAGAACAGGTGCGGGCGGAGCGGGTTGACGCTGGGCGGCGGGTTTAAAACAATAAGAGCATGGCCCCGGCTGCGATTGAGATCGAGAATCTCTCGAAGGAATATCCCTACGGGTTTTTGCATTTAAAGCGGAAGAAATCGCTGGAAGACCTGACCATGCGCGTGGAGGACGGCGAGGTCTTCGGATTCCTGGGCCCCAATGGGGCAGGGAAGTCCACGACGATCAAGCTGCTGATGCGGCTGATCTTCCCCACCTCTGGCAGCGCGCGAATCCTGGGCAAATCCATTGACGATGTCGCGATGCACGGTTCGGTCGGCTACCTGCCCGAGCAGCCCTATTTTTACGACTACCTGACGGCTTATGAAGTACTCGATTATTTCGCCAGGTTCCACGGGCTGACGGCCAGCGATCGCCGCGCGCGAGTGGAAGCCATGCTGAAAAAAGTAGGTCTCGAAACTGCGAAAAAAATCCAGCTTCGAAAATATTCCAAGGGAATGCTGCAGCGCGTGGGGCTGGCGCAGGCGATCCTGCACCAACCGCAAGTGGTGGTGCTGGATGAACCGATGTCTGGCCTGGATCCGCTGGGGCGCCGCGAGGTGCGCGACATTATTCTGGAATTGAAGCGCGAAGGCCGCACAGTGCTTTTCTCGACGCATGTGCTCTCTGACGCGGAGATGCTGTGCGACCGGGTGGGCGTGATCGTGGGTGGAAAGTTGCGCGGGATTGGGGCGCCGCGCGAACTGGTGGACATTCAGGCGCAGGGGATGGAGATCCTGTTTGAGCTGGCGGGAGAGCTGCCGCACCTGGCGTTGCTTTCCAATGCCATGCGGACAGGCGACCGCTTTCGCGTGCAGTTGCCGGAAGAGGATTTATATGCGGCGCTGGAAGGATTGAAGGGCGCGGGAGCGCGTATTTTGTCCGTGGCGCAGATCAAGCCAACGCTGGAGGAATTTTTCGTGAATCTGGTGGAGGCCGATCGCGCGCAGGCGAGCGCCGTTGAGGTGAGCGGGAAATGAGAAACATCCGCGCCGTGGCGGCGAACACATTCCGGGAAGCGGTCCGCGACCGGGTTCTCTATAACCTGGTGTTCTTTGCGCTGCTGATGATGGCCGCGGCCATTCTGGTGGGACAAGTGTCCATCGGCATCGAACAGGATGTGATCGTCAGCCTGGGACTTTCGGCGATATCGGTGGTGGGAATTTTTATTGCCATATTTCTTGGTGTGGCGCTGGTATCCAAAGAGATGGACAAGCGCACTTTGTACGCGCTGCTGGCCAAGCCCGTGCACCGCTGGGAATTTCTGCTGGGGAAATTCTTGGGGCTGGTGATGACACTGACGGTGAACACGGCGGCCATGGCCGTGGGTCTCTACGCGGCGCTGTGGAGCGTGAAGCAGCCGTTGGTGAAGGCGGACGCTTACATCCTGGTGGCCGTCTATTTGATCTTGCTGAAGCTTGCACTGATCGTGGCTCTGGCGCTGCTTTTTTCCTGTTTTACTTCGCCGTTTCTGGCAATCCTTTTCACCGCGGGATTGTATGTTGCGGGTTTATTCGCGGCGGATCTGCGAACGGTTCAAGCGGTGGGGCTGGATCCCTCGGCTTTGCAGTTGATGCGCGGGATTTCTTACCTGTTGCCGAACTTTCAGAACTTCAATGTGATGGCCGCGGTGGTGCATGGGCACGGCGTTCCCGCAGTGTTTGTGCGGGATGCCACGGTGTATGCGTTGCTTTATAGCGCCATCGTGCTTGCGGCGGCGGCCGTGGTGTTCTCCCGGCGGAATCTGAAATGAATCGCAGGGCCATCGCGGGAGCAATTCTCGGCGCGGCGATGGTTGCGGGATTTGTGTGCGTGTGGAGACTCCAACAAAAAATCGACAGCGAAAGAAACTCGGCGCAATTGGAAAAAGAGCAGCTGGCGCTTCGTTCACCCGGAGTGATGAAAAAATTGAGCCTGGAATATGCGCCCCTGATGGGAGCGATTTATTGGACGCGCGCGGTGCAGTATTACGGGGAAAAGCATCGCTTGCACGACCAGCATCTGGAGTTGTTGTGGCCCCTGCTGGACATTACCACCACGCTGGATCCGCACCTGATTGTGGCGTACCGCTTTGGCGCGATTTTTCTGAGCGACAGCCCCCCGCGCGGCGCGGGTGAGCCGGACCAGGCCGTGGTGCTGCTGGAGCGCGGGATGAACGCCAACCCGGGATACTGGAGGTTTTACCAGGACCTCGGCAACGTCTATTACTTCGACAAAAGGGATTACGCGAAGGCCTCGCAGGCGTTTGAAGCCGGCAGCAAATTTCTGGGCGCCCCGCCTTTCATGAAGATCATGGCGGCAAAAATTGCGGCGGAAGGGGAATCGCTGGAGACGTCTTACGCGCTTTGGCTGGATATTTATCAGACCGCATCGGACCAAGAGATTCGCAAAAACGCGGAAGACCATTTGAAACTGGTGAAGGCCGAAATGGATCTGCGGCAGATCGACAAGCTTGCCGATGATTACGAGAAAAAATCGCGGAGGCGGCCAGCGCGCCTCAACGAACTTGTGGA
The DNA here is from genome assembly GCA_963824925.1 of uncultured Acidobacteriota bacterium. Lineage (GTDB taxonomy): Bacteria > Acidobacteriota > Terriglobia > Acidiferrales > UBA7541 > Acidiferrum. The sequence goes on along the minus strand of CAWGRE010000016.1, from coordinate 231,053 downwards.
ATCAGGTTTCTTGCCAGGCCTGCCGAAGGACCCGGACGGATTTCCATACATCCTGGGCGAGACGGGCAAGGCGGAGATCCATCCGCAAAGTCCGCTGCACGAAGACTGGCTCAAAGAAAAATTGTTTGTCCAGAAATCGAACTGACTTGCGAAACTTTACTTACTCCGGAATGCACAGCAACGTCATGTGCGGATCGACCACCAATTTGTGTGGCTCGACGGTGGATTTGAAGGTGAAAGAGGTTTCTGCTCCCGTAGCCGTCACGGTACCCAGATAAACGGTGTGGCCAACCCCCGTGTTGGCATAGATCGGCACCGGCGCAAGGAAATAATCCGGCACACCGCTTTGCAGAATTTTTCCGCGAATCTGAAAACCGCTCTCCGTCCGTTTGGACGTGAACTGCACCTCTGTAATGCGGGATGCCGGTTCCGCGAACGTACTCGGCGAAAAACCATTCCATGGAGTGCCCGCCTTCCTGGTCCATCCCGTGGGTCATCACCGCTTCCACTTCGTGCTGAAGATCGGCGGTCGTCAAAGCCGTGCGGGCATACTTCGTCGCCAGCGTCCGTAACAGTGCGGTAAAACGAGCGTCCGGATCCTTGCTGTGTGCCGTGGCTGGCTGGCGAAGCATTTCGCGTAACATGTGCATAATCCAGGTGCCCTTCGCATAGATCACCACGTTGTAGCCATCGGGCGAGCGCGAAGAACTGAGCCGCGTGCCAGCAACCACGGGTCCGATCTCTCCCGGCGGGCGATCCTCCCCTTCTGATTTGGTGACCAGACGCTTGCGGTAGCGATCCAGCCAGTTGTTCAGCGTGTGGTCGGGAGCTTTTTGGGAGTCGGCGAAAAGTAGCGCGAGATATTCGGCGATGGACTCGTTAATCCACTGATCCCGGTAAGAAGACCAGCCAACCACATTTCCCCACCACTGATGGGCGACCTCGTGAAACGGGACCACATCATTGAAAAACGAGCGGCCGGCCGTGGAAAGTCCCGCGCGCGATTGCGCATCTTCCGGCAGAAAAGAGAATGTGGAGAGATACAGAAGGCCGGGCCAGCCCTGGCCAAAAGCGCCGGGAATCTGCGAGACCTCGAGACTCCGGTAAGGAAACGGCCCGGAGTACGTTTCATAAAAGTGAATGGAGGAATCGATCTGGTGGGCCAGTTGCTTCAAAACTGCCGCGGGGCTGGGTGGAAGTTGCGGGAGGGCAACATCACCCGGCGGCCTCCCGAGGGGCGAATTCGGAGACGGCGGCTCCGAAGGGGGCGAACTCGATAAAAGCGCGCGCAGGACTTCCTCGAGTTGCTTGTTCGCGTAGACGTCGATGACGTAATGATCGGAGACGACGGCAGTGCTCGCGTACTCGCCTAGATTGAAGCCGGTCTGCGTGACCGGAACCTCGGTGGTCCACGTGGCCACGCGAGTATCGCCGGTTTCGTGCTCTTCGGATTTGACACCCGTGGCAACCAGGCGCAAGCGCTTCGGCCAGTGAAAGGTCAAGGCATAACGGGCGAATTCGGAAGTGTCGCCGTAATGCGGATACCAACTGTCCCGCGCCGCGACGAACAGCACGCTGTTGCCCGCGTCTTCGATAACGTTGCCGCTGTAGCGGAAATTCAGAGTAAATTCCGAGCCCGGCGCCATTACCTTGGGGAGTAAAACCACCAGTGTGTCCCGCCCGCGCGTGTTGATCTCCTGCTGGGTTAAACCTTCGTTTTGAAAATAGGGAAGCTCTTCGCCGTTCGGCCCGGAAACGCCGGCAACTTTCAGGGAGCGGGAAAGCTCCACTTCCAGGAAGCGTTGCGAGCCCGCCAGGGCGCGAAAGTCAATTGCTGCGCTGCCCTCGAGCGAATTGTCGGCGTGGATGACGGTGTCAACGCGGTAGCGCAAGGCATTGAACGGCTCGGGCAGAGGTGTGTCTCCCGGCAGTTCGTAGGACACCCAGACATCATAAAAGGTGGATTTTTCCACGGTGCGCGGCTGGCCGATCATGAAATCTTCCTTGCGCGTCTGATCCAGCAGGATGTCGAACGGTCCGGTAACCGAGCCGTCCAGACCGGCGTGAAAAAAATGCGGCAAGCTGGGCGAAAATTTTTCCGCAAGGATGCGCAGCGAGTGCGAAGTGTTCAGGCGCTCCAGGCTGCCTTGCCACAGGGCAGTGAACTGGTCGTTGATTTCGGGAATCAGGCCGGCGCGCTGCAATTCGCGGAGGAGTTGCTGGTCGGTGTCGTCTGTGAAGCGAACATAGACGGAGAGGAATTGCTCGTCGAGGACCGGCGCGCCCAGAAAGCGCGCGAGTTGCTGCTTCTCAACGGGATCGCGCGGCAGGGCCAGCACGTGGCCGATGCCATTGAAAACGAAGCCCGTGATGCGGCCTTCGAACGGACGGAAGAAGGCGATCTTGCCGTCCTGAAACGAGAGGACCGCGTCGCCCTGCCGAAGTTCAACGCGATCCTTGCTGGTTACCGTGTACACATGCTCGGAATCGAGTTGCAGCTTGTTAAGAGTGGAAAGGATTTCCCGCGGGGAAGAGTCCGAAGCGCGGCACAGCGCGGGCAACAGGCAAACGGCGGCAAGCAGAACCCGGAAAAACCTCATGAGACGAGTGTAGACACATTCGGCATCGCGGAACAAGGCGGGGAAGCGCCGCACGTTTCGGAGAACTAAAATAAGGGTATGCCCCGGAGGCCATACTTCCCAAGGATTGCGGCGATGCTCGCGTGCGCATTGCTGTTTGCTGGCGCCGCGCGGGCCGACAAGATCGTCCTGAAAAACGGCCGGAAGATTATTGCGGCCAATGTGGTGGAAGTTGGCGACCAGGTGCGCTATGAGACTTCCGCGGGAGAGATGGCGCTGCCGAAATCCATCGTGGACCACATTGAAAAAGGCGGGTTGACGCCAATGATGGGTTCGCCGGCTGAAGCCGCGGCCAGCCTGGGCCTGGAGCCTCCGGAACTTGCCCCTACGGCGGATGCCGCGGAGATTGACCAGAAGGCCGTGCACGACGGTTTGGTGGACCGCAACTACATCGCGCGGCTGGAGAGCGACACGCGCACCGGCGGCGCGGCGGCAAATCAGGCGGCGGCGCGCGCGCATCATGCCGCGGCACAATTCGAACTGGGCAAAGGGGACCTTGCGACGGCACTGACCGATGCACGGACCGCGTTGACCTACCTGCCGGATGAACCAACGCTTTTGATGAACGTGGCGTACCTGCATTTGCGGCAGAGCGAGTTCAAGCAGGCGCTGGAATATCTGGACCGAGCGAAACGCGTGGCGCCCCAGAATGCGGACGTTTACAAACTGGAAGGCTGGGCCTACTACGGGATGAACCGCCCGGACCAGGCCGTTGCGGACTGGAAAAAATCGCTGGCTTTGCGGCCGGATTCTGAAACGCAGCGGGCACTGGATAAAGCGCAGCGCGACAAAGCCGAGGAAGAAAATTACAAAGAAAACGAAAGCGCGCATTTCCAGCTGAAATATAACGGCGCGGCGCAGCCGGAGCTTGCGCGCGAGGTGCTGCACGTTCTGGAGGCGCATTTCCAGCAGATCGAATCGGAGCTGAACTATTCGCCGCCGGACCCGATCGGCGTGGTGCTCTACACGCAGCAGAGTTTCGCGGATATCACGCGCGCGCCGGGTTGGGTGGGGGCGCTGAATGATGGAAGGATTCGCGTTCCCGTCCAGGGATTGACGGGAGTGGACTCGGAATTATCGCGCGTGCTGCTGCACGAGCTGACGCATAGTTTCATCCAGCAGAAGACGCACGGGCGCGCGCCGACGTGGATTCAGGAAGGCGTGGCGCAGTGGATGGAGGGAAAACGCAGCGACGAAAGCGCGGGCGTGTTGGTGCAGGTGTTTGACGCGGGGCAGGCCGCTCCACTGGGGCAGTTGGAAGGATCCTGGATGGCATTGCCTGGGGATATGGCGCGGTATGCCTACGCGTGGGCGCTGGCCAATGTGGAATACATCGTTCAAACGCAGGGCATGGGAGATATTGAGCGCATCCTCGATCGGCTGGCGGCGGGAAGCTCCACGGAGCAGGCGCTGCGCGACGTGCTGCACGACGATTACGGCGGACTTGATGCATTCCACCTCGGATTATCTGAAGAAGAATTACGGACAGTGAATGAAGGCGAGCAGATAGCAGCTAACAGATAAGAGGAAACAGATATCGCCGCTCGATGGCCGCTGCATTGGTTAGTTCCCGAAATTAGCGCGATATTTCCCCGTTCACAGTTCGCCCGTAAAATTTATTGTCAAAGACTTGCTTCCTTGTTATCATCTCTCGCTAACGCTGGTATTTCCGCAATGCGAACTGAGGCCGCCCGATGGTCTCGAAGGATGACGAAATCGAGCGTTCCCGGTCCGAGGATGAAAACGCTGCGAGCGCCGCAAAGCGCGAAGCCGCCGAGAGAAAGCGGATATTGAAGATATTTAGCAGAAAAGCGCTGAAGGCGATTAAGGCTAACGATGCGCGCGCTTACGCCGAGCAACTGAAGTTGTTGGGGATTTCCGAAGCTTCCGAAGAGTGGAAGAACGCTTGGAAGCTTTTCTATTCGGGACAATCTTAAGTTTTTGAACCGCTTCGATGGCCGAGGATTGTTCGTTCTCTGGAAGCTTTTTCAATGCGGCGAACATGATTTCCGCAATGCGCTCCGCAGCTTCCCGTTGTCTGGCGACTTTGGCTTTCGCTTTCATCTTTTTATCTTCTCATCCATTCAGCGCTCCCTGTCAAGGTGTTTGAAGTCTAAGCGTTGGATGAATGGGCACCCTCAAACTGCCTAACAAGATGCAATAACGCGGCGAGCAGCGCGGCGCGCTGGGGCATGGCGTTGACCACGACGTGCTCGTGGATGGCGTGGGCGCCGTCGCCGACTGCGCCCATGCCGTCGAGGGTGGGGACGCCCAGGGCGGCGGTGAAATTGCCGTCGGAGCCGCCACCGGCTGCGGCTTCGCCGAGCGGCAAGGCCGAGCGACTTGGCGATGGATTTGGCGCGGGCGAAGAGCGCGGCGCTGTGCTTGCGTTCGAAGGGCGGGCGGTCGAAGCCGCCGTGCATCTCAAGTTTTGCGCCACGATGCAGAGGCTTCAGCGAATGCAGACGCTTTTCGAGGGCGCGCATATCGGTTTGGCGCCAGGCGCGGAGATCGAGTATAGCCTCGGCGCGGTCTGCGACCACGTTGGCGCGCGAGCCGCCGGAAATCACGTCAGCATTGATCGTGATGCCACGGCGAAGGTCGTTCCACTTTTCAATGCGCGTAATCTGCGCGGCCAGTTCGTGAATAGCGTTGATGCCTTTTTCGGGGGCCAGACCTGCGTGCGACGCGCGGCCATGAACGATCAGTTGCGCCTCGCCGACGCCCTTGCGCGAAGTTTTCAACAGGCCGCGTGGGCCGAGCGCGGGCTCCAGGACGAAAACCGCATCGCTGCGCCGGGCTTCTTCTTCGATGAGCGTTCGGGAAGTGCCGCTGCCGATCTCTTCGTCGGAGGTCCACAGAAACACCAGGCGTCTTTCGACCGGCGCGGGAAATTCGCGCAGTGCGTCCAGCGCGAACAGCGCCTGGACGATGCCGGCCTTCATATCGAAGGTGCCGGGGCCATAGGCTTTACCGTCGGCCACGCGGAATGGCATTTTGGCGAGCGTGCCGCTGGGGTAGACAGTGTCGTAATGGCCCAGCACGAGCAGTTGCGATTTCGCGCGGCCTGCCGGTGGATTCCAGACGATGCGAAGGTGGTTGCCGCGCTGCTCCTGCTTGAGAATTTCCACGATCGCGCCGCGTTGCAGCCAGAGTTCGGCGAGGAATTCGCAGCAGTGGTCGGTCGGCACTTTTTCCAGGCTGGGCGATTCTCGCGTCGTTAACTCGCGTAGCGTCTCCAACATTTGCGGAAGTTGTTTGCGCAGGAAGGGCAGATAGGGAAGTGACGGCATGGCGGGGGAATGGTAGCACGGGGAAATAGATTATTTGGTGACGGGAGAAGGAACGGAGAAGAAGAAAGAGAAGATGGCAGAAAAGAGATTCTCGGCGAGCGGATCGTAAGAGCCCACCCTTATAAACCAAGAGTGGGGCACCCTTCGAGGCTCAGGGTAAACCCTCAAGTTCATTTGGCCCGTCGGACAGAGGGGAAAAAGTTGTGAGATTTGGCGGGTGTGGGCGGGAAAATGATAAGCTGCCGAGGGGGCAAAAACCGCTTATAATAAGAGGTTTGCAAGCAGAGGGAGGGAACCATTCCTTTAACCATGAGCGACACAGGAGTTGGCAAGCAACTCGACATCAACGAGATCCAGAAATTTTTGCCGCACCGCTATCCCTTTCTGCTGATCGACAAGGTGGTCGAGATGGAGCGCTACAAGCGCATCGTGGCGATCAAGAGCGTCACGATCAATGAAGGATTTTTCCAGGGACATTTCCCAGGCAAACCGGTGATGCCGGGCGTGCTGATTCTGGAGTCCATGGCGCAGGCCGGCGGCCTGCTGTTGCTGCAGGAAATTCCGGACCGCGAGAAGAAATTGCTCTACCTGGCTTCGATGAGCGACGTGAAATTCCGCCGCCCCGTGGTGCCCGGAGATCAACTGCGCATTGAAGTGAACATCGTCACGTGGAAGGGCGATCTCTGCAAGATTGAAGCGAAGGCGTTCGTGGAAGGGAATCTTGCCACGGAAGCGAAGATGCTCTGCGTGATGGCCGACCGGGAAGAGCCTGCAAACTCGTAAATGGGAATTGGCGTGCATATACACCCGCAGGCGATGGTTTCGCCGGAGGCGAAGCTTGGTGCGAACGTTCGCATCGCGGCGTACGCGGTGATCGGTGCGGGCGTGGAATTGGGAGACGGCTGCGAGGTGCAGGAACATGCCGTGGTGCGGGGTCCTTCGAAATTCGGCGCTGGAAACGTGTTTCACCCGTTTTGCGTGATTGGCGGCGACCCGCAGGACTACACCTTCGGCGGCGAGCGCGTGGAACTCGAAGTTGGCAATGAAAATATATTTCGCGAACACGTGACCATCAGCCGGGGAACGACCAAGGGTGGCGGCATCACAAAGATTGGCGACAAGAATTTCTTCCTGGCCTATTCCCATGTGGGGCACGACTGCCAGATTGGCAACGGGACTCTGTTCGTGAACGGTGCGACCCTGGCAGGACATGTGACGGTGCAGGACTATGTGACGCTGGGCGCGTTTTCCCCGGTGCACCAGTTCTGCCGCCTGGGGCGCTACGCTTATATCGGCGCCTCGACGGTGATCACGCAGGATGTACCGCCATTTTCGCTGATCGTTACGGAGCGCGAAACGCGCTGCTTTGGACCGAACACCATCGGCCTGGAGCGCAAAGGATTCTCCGCCGAGCGAATCAAGCTGTTGCAGAAGGCGTTTCGCCTGCTCACCCGTTCGAAGAAAAACACTTCACAGGCGCTGGAGGAGTTACGCGCAACGCAGTCCAGCTCCGACGAAGTGAAGGAACTGGTGGAATTCGTCGAAAAGGCCGAACGCGGCATCGTGAAGTAAGCGGAATTTCATGCCAGAAACAACGCAAAGCGCCGCCGGCTGGGGACTGATCGCGGGAAATGGCCGATTTCCTTTTCTGGTGCTGGAGGGCGCGCGCAGCCAGGGCATTGAGATGGCAGTGATCGCTCTGAAGGAAGAGGCTTCGCCGGAGCTGGAGAAAACGGCGAAACGGCTGCACTGGGTGAGCCTGGGCGAATTGAGCAAAGCGATTGAGTTGATGCAACAAGAAGGTGTGAAGCGCGCGGTGATGGCCGGCCAGGTGAAGCACAGCAAAATTTTCAGCTCCATTCGCCCGGACTGGAAGCTGGCCAAGCTGCTGCTGGCGCTGCCGCGGAAAAATACGGATTCGCTGATCGGCGCGGTGGCCAAAGTATTGGAAGAGGAAGGCATTCAACTGGTCGACTCCACGATGTTTCTGAAGCCGCTGCTGCCGGAGGCGGGCGTGCTCACCAAGCGCGCGCCGAACGAGCAGGAATCCGCGGATATCGAGTACGGTTTGGCAATCGCGCGGCACATTGCGTCCAAAGACATCGGGCAGACCGTGGTGGTGGCGGAACGTGCCTGCGTGGCCGTGGAAGCTATGGAAGGCACCGACGAAACCATTGCGCGAGCCGCGCGCTTCGCCAACGGCAAGCCGCTGGTGGTCGTGAAAGTCAGCAAACCACGGCAAGACATGCGCTTCGATGTACCCGTGGTCGGATTACCGACCGTCGAATCCATGAAACTGGCTGGGGCCACCGCGCTGGCCATTGACGCGAATCGCACGCTCCTCTTTGACCGGGCACAACTGATCGCCATGGCGGATGCCGCTGGAATTGCCGTGCAAGCGGTTTCGCCCCTGCAGGCCGCGGAACTAACTGGCGACTCCCAGGGAATGAAGAATAGATGAGCACGCGTACGGGTGTGGCCGAGGAGCACAAAAAGATTCGCGTTGCGGTGGTGGGCGCAGGGGAGTTCGGCCGAAATCACGCGCGTGTCTACCATGAGATGGACACGGTGGAGCTGATCGGCGTGGTGGACCGGGATGCCGGGCGCGCCACTAAGCTTGCGCAAGAATTTGGGGTTCACGCGTTCCAAGCATTAGAGGAATTGCAAGATAAGGTGGACGCTGCCAGTGTGGCTGTCCCGACGGTGGCGCATGCCGAAATTGGCTGCGCCTTGCTGGCGCAGGGCGTGGACGCCTTGGTAGAAAAGCCAATGGCCGCCTCGCTTGCGGAAGCGGACACTCTGTTGGATGCGGCGCGGAAGCACCAGCGGATTCTGCAGGTGGGTCACGTGGAGCGGTTCAACCCGGCGGTGATCGCGGTGGAACCGATCGTGAACCGGCCGCTGTTTTTTGAGGTGCACCGGCTGGGCGTCTTCACGCCGCGCAGCCTGGATGTGGAAGTCATCTACGATCTGATGATCCACGATCTGGATATTTTGCTGGCGCTGGTGAAGGAATCGGTGACGGAAGTGAAAGCAGTGGGCATCCCGGTCTTGACGGACAAGGTGGACATTGCCCACGCGCGGCTGGAATTCGCCGGCGGCGCGGTGGCCAACGTAACCGCGAGCCGCGTTTCCACGGAGCGTGTGCGAAAAATGAGATTTTTCCAGCAGCACGAATATATTTCGCTGGACTACGCGCGGCGCGACGCATTGCGCGTGGGCGTCCGGAAAGGCGGCCCGGAGCCGGAATTTGGATTTGAGAAACTGCCTGCGCCGGAGACCGAGCCTCTGCGCGCCGAACTGGATGCCTTCGTGGAAGCTGTGCGCACTCGCGTGGCGCCCAAGACCGACGGTATTGCCGGGCGGGCGGCGCTGGAATTGGCCAGCCGCGTTATGCAAAGCATCCGGGAACACGATGAGCGCGTCCAACCTGTTACCAAGGGGCCTGCAGCCCAGAGCTTTCCGGGCCAGTTGAGACCATGATCCCCAGAATCCTAGTCCCCGAAGGCGCGCGCTTATCCGCTCAAGATGTTGCCTCCACACGTCGCAGGCCCACCAATCTGGACGAGCGCACGCTGGTGCCTTCTTCGCTGCCGATTGTGCAGCTCGATGGGAAGAGCACCATCCCGACGAACTTGCCGCTGGATGCGATCGCGACGCGCGTCGTGGTGCCGCGCGATATCAATGTCGAGCTGGTGCAGCGAGAGGAGCAATCCGCTCTGCCGCCGCAGCCGACAGAGATGGACGAGCGCATCACCATTCCCGTGGGCGTTGTACCGCCGGAAGAGTTTCAGGAACTGCCGCCGATTTCGGAAGAGCTGGTCGAGCCGAACGTTATTTCCACGGGTGAAGTTTCCTTTCTGCCGCCCGAGGAACGCGATTATCGCGGGCGCCAGGAACGCACCCAAACTCTCGTTTTGACGGTGGTCTACGCGCTCCTGCTGCTGTCGCTCCCTTTTTCGCCCAGATTCTTCAAGCCGCATGTGCCCACCAAGTCGGAGCAAGACCTTGCACGGCAGCAAATGACCGTGCTGCTGCCACCCGGAGCACTGGATTCGCTGAAGCCTTCGGCGCCACCCGCGCCGCGCCAGATTGTTCGTGTGGATCCGAAAGTGATCAACAAGATTGCGCCACCCGCGCCGGCGCCTGCTCCCACGCCGGCACCGCCGCGGCCAGAGCCGCCGAAGAAAGAATTGCCCAGCGCGCCCATGCCACAGCCCAGCGTGGCCACGCAAACTCCCCCGCCAAGTCCCTCCCCTTCCCATGGCGATCTGCCGAAGCCGCAGGCAAAGCTGGAAAATCCAGACATGCCCGTGCCGGAAAAAGGCTTGATCTTGCCGAAGACAGGTTCCGCGGGTGATTTAATTCGCGACGCGGCGCGGGGAACCAAGCCGAGCGCGCCAGTGGCCATCGGCGGCGGTGGGCCGGTGCGCTCCGTTGGTGGGGGCGGGCACGGCGGAAAAGGCAGCGCGAGCGCGGGAATCGAGTTGCTGACCGATACGCAGGGTGTGGACTTCAACGATTACCTGCGGCGCATTTACTACATTGTGAAAAACAATTGGTATTCGGTGATGCCCCCTTCGGTGAGTTTGGGCGATCAGGGCGTGGTCTCACTGCAGTTCCGGATCATGCGTGACGGTTCGGTGCCCGACGGCATGCCGGTGCAGGTATATGGCTCGGGAAAAGAACCCCTCGATCGCGCGGCATACTCTTCCATTCGCGCTTCGAATCCGTTTCCGCCTCTCCCATCGCAATTCACGGGACCGTACATCGAATTGCGCTACACATATTATTACAATCTGGCGCCGCCGAACCAGTAGAGCTGGCACCGGCAATCTTGCCGGCGCCCGGATGGAAACGCTTTGCCTGGCTGCACAGCTAGGAATGGCTGTGCCACACTATGTCCCTATGAAGCTATCGCGGCATCAGGTGATCGGCAGCGTGCTGCTGGGGCTGATCATACTCGGGGTGCTGCTGGTGCGCGCGTGGGCGCTGCTGTTTCCCAAATGAACGCAACCCTGGAATCTCCACTCATTGTGATTGTTGGACCAACGGCCTCAGGAAAATCGGCGCTGGGAATCTGGCTTGCGCAGCAACTGGGCGGCGAGGTGGTCGCGTGCGATTCCACGCAGCTCTATCGCGGGTTTAATGTCGGCACGGCGAAGCCCAGCGCGGAGGAACGGCGCGGCGTGCCGCACCATTTGATTGATGTGCTGGATCCTCGGGAAGAAGCCACGGCGGGCGGATATCGCGAGCGCGCGATTGCGGTGCTCGATGATTTGCGCGCTCGGAGGCGATTGCCGGTTTTCACCGTGGGAACTGGGCTCTATTTACGCGCGCTGCTGGAAGGATTGGCGGATGTGCCGCTGCGCTCCCGGGAGTTGCGTGAGCGGTTGTGGGCCAGTGCGGCGCGGCATACGCCGCAGCATCTGCATCGCGTGCTGAAGAAGATGGATCCGGAATCGGCCGGGAAGATTGCGGCGGAGGACGAGCAAAAACTGGTGCGCGCGATCGAAGTCTGCCTGCTGGCGAGGAAGCCGCTTTCGGAGGTGTATCGTGAGGGCAGAAATCCTCTGCGCGGCTGGCGCGCGGTGAAAATTGGATTGTCGCCGGAGCGCGAGGCGCTTTATGAGCGGATTCATTTGCGCACGGAGGCCATGCTGGCGGCTGGATGGATGGAAGAGGTGCGCGGCCTGGAGGCCAGCGGATCGCCGTTGGACGCCAAACCGTTCGATTTTATCGGCTACCGCGAATTGCGCGCCGTGCTGCAGGGCGAGATGAAACTGGAAGAAGCGCGCGCGGCCATCCAACAAGCCACGCGGCGCTATTCGAAGCGGCAGCTCACCTGGTTTCGCCGCGACCCGCAAATCCACTGGCTCACCGGCTTTGGCCAGGACGTCGCGATTCAGCAGCAGGCCCTCGCGTTCGTGCGGGGCAAACTTTAATTATTGGGCTTCGTCCCGTGCGGAGAGCACGCGGGCGAACACGTCGTGGTCCACGTTGCCGCCGGTGGCGATCACGGCTACGCGCTTGCCTTTGAGGGCAGGCGCTTCCTTCACTGCGGCGGCCAGCGTTGCGGCGCCGGCTCCTTCGACGACGTTGTGCGTGTCGGTGAAAAAGGCGCGCATCGCGGCGGAGACTTCGGCGTCGGTCACGCGAACGATGTGGTCCACATTTTGCAGCATCACCTGTAGCGCTTCTTCATTCCCTTTGCGGCAGGCGAGTCCGTCGGCGAGAACCGTCTGCGCCGGAGCTTCCACTATTTTCCCGTTCTCGAAGGAGAGCGCGTACATCGGCGCATGTTCCGAGACTACGCCGACGAGTTTAGTTTGGAGCCCCAAGGCGTTGCGCACGGCCGCGGCGGAGCAGATGCCAGAGCCCATGCCGACGGGAACGTAAGCGACGTCAATCTCCGGCACGCTGGTGAAAAGTTCCAGCCAGTAGGTGGCGATACCCAGGACAATGTCGCGATGATACGGCGGCACCAGGTGATAGCCAAGTTCTGCGTTGAGCTTCGCGGCGTGTTCGAGCGAGGATTGAAAATCCTCGCCGTGTTCGATCAGCTTTGCGCCTTGCGCGCGCATCGCGGCATTTTTCTCCACGCTGTTTCCGCGGGGCACCACGATGATGCAGGGCAAATTCTTGCGTTGCGCGGCAAGCGCCACGGACTGGCCATGATTTCCGCGCGTGGCGGCCATCAGCCCGCGCGTGCCAGGTTCGCGCTGCAGCAGTTTTTCCGCGTAAACGATGGCCGTGCGCGCCTTGAACGCGCCGATCGGCGTGTGATTCTCGTGCTTCACCCAGACTTCCGTGCCCAGGCGCTCGCAAAGCAGCGGCCAGCGATATTGCGGCGTCGGCTGCATCAGGCGATAAACGGTCTCTGCCGCCGCGCGCACTTCATCCAAACTTGGCAAACCCACTGTGGCTGTTCCGACGCTCATCGCCGCACCTCGCAGGCAGCCGACATTCCGAGGCCGCTGTCTTAGATTGTGGGCGCAAGCCAACCGATTGTTAGCTCCACATTGGCCTGCTCGCCGCAAAAGCTCGAGTTCTTCGGGTGATGGGATTCAGGGAGTTTGGGGGAATTGGTATTCTTTTGGCAGCAATTCCATGCGGATGAGTTTCAGGCGTTTGCCTTCCACTATTACGTAGTCGTAGAGGCCGCAATCCTTTTCGTTCGGGCACGCATTTATTTTCAATAAGCGGCTATCCGGATAAAACTCCATCCGCATCATCGACTCCTCGCCATAGTCCTGAATCCATTTGAAGGGGAGTTCGACAATTCCACCACCATTGAAAACTTGACCAGTTTTTGAATCCACGATCACAAACATATTGCAATCGGTCCCACACTCCCACCGGGGAATCGTGTAATGCCCCGCGAACTCGACCTTCGACTTGGCTCCCCTGCGAATCCTTGTATGAAACATCTGAAACTGTTTGGTGATGAGGGCAGGCGCGGGCTTGCCCGTATAGATGCCCTTCACCGGATAATCACTGAAACGGGGCCGCGGCGGGCCTTCGATGAGATCAAGCTTGCCTCGGCCGCGCTCACCATCTTCTATAAATTCTCCCTCCTGCAAGCGGTAATGGACACGTATGAATCCCTTCGAACAACAATCTCCCGCTATTTGTTCGGGGTCAGCAAAGTCAATGACCAAAAATTGATGCTGCACGGACATTCGTACCAATCCTCCAGACCCCCCAGAGCCGGTTTCCATGCGCTCGATGAGTTTTGCTCGCCCGGAATCGAGCGTGAACACATATAGATAGTCCCAATTGAAGGTTCCGCCCGTACTGTAGTTCATGGCCACCACTGCTTCTTCGTTTCCGTCGCCGTCCAGGTCTCCATAGACCACGGAATCCACGCTGATCAATGGAGCGTGCTCCCGCTCGTAGGGTTCCTGTTTCGCGGAGTAGAAGTGATGGAGTCCGTGAACCGCGCGGAAATGTGAATCGGTGGGCGAATTGAACCAATGCCATGGGACATCTTCGTCCTCGGGGGGTTCCGGCTCACTCCACGCGTAGGTGAAATTCTTGAAATCGATCTGCCGGATCGATTTAACCTTATGCGTTTGGCCGCCCCAGCTAGCTAGGGCGAACACCATGTTCGCGATGAGCATCGGCAATATTCTTCTCATTTTTTTTCGCCCAAACGGATTTTCAGAATGAAAGCGATTGAGTTGCGGCTCTCTGTTCAGCAAATTGCATGCCAAATTATTTGGCCGAAATGCAGGGAGATTGGCGGAGTTTGCCAAACAGAGTGTATTCGCTGACACGGACTGCGTGTCCAGGCTGCGAATGCAAATCCTCAAATTACCTCCCGCGACGGTTATCGTGGCCGGGAGGCGGTAGCTCAACTGTGCGGTTACGCAGGAAGGCGAAATTGGACGTATAATCGGGCTAATGTCGAAAGTTGACTTCGAAGAACGGCTGGTTTTCACGGACCGCATGGCGACCCCTTCAGCAGCTCTCCCTTTATGAAAACGGCGCAACCCATTTCTTCGGCGGAACGCGTGCTGCTGGTGGGCGTTGGCTGGAAGCGCGCGCAGCGCTTTCCCGGCATGCCGGCGGGAGAGCAGGGCAGGGAATCGCTGGCGGAGCTTGTGGAACTTACCGAAAGCGCGGGCGGCGAAGTGGCCGGCACGCTCTTTCAGGTGCGCGACGCGGCGGATCCGGCGACCCTGGTGGGCCGTGGAAAACTGGAAGAGGTTCGCGCGGCGGCGAATGCCTATAGAGCGCCGCTGATTATTTTCGACAGCGACCTTTCCCCCGTGCAGCAGCGCAATATTGAAGAGATCACCGAGCGCCGCGTGATTGACCGCACGCAGCTGATCCTGGATATTTTTGCGCGGCACGCGCGCAGCCGCGAAGGGCAATTGCAGGTGGAGCTGGCGCAATTGAATTACCTGTTGCCGCGGCTTACGGGGCGCGGCGCGCAGATGTCCCGCTTGGGCGGCAAAAGCGGTGGCGGGGGTTCCGGAGGCGCGGGTGGCGGCGCGGGACGCATCGGCGTCCGCGGCCCGGGCGAAAAGAAACTGGAAACGGACCGGCGTCGCATCCGCGACCGCGTGCGAAAGATCGAGCTAAGCATCGACGAGGTGCGCAAGCAGCGCGCGCTGCGACGGGAAGCGCGGAACGCGGTGCCGCTGGGCACGGTTGCGCTGGTTGGTTATACGAACGCAGGAAAGTCCACGCTGTTCAATGCATTGAGCCGCGCGGAAGTGCTGGTCTCTTCGCGGATGTTCGCCACGTTGGACCCCACAATCCGCGCGATCCGCTTGCCATCGAACCGACGCATCCTGGTTTCGGACACAGTGGGATTCATCCGCAAATTGCCAAAGGGTCTGATCACCGCCTTTCGCGCCACGCTCGAAGAAGTGCAGGAATCGGCGCTGCTACTGCAGGTGAGCGACATTTCCAATCCGCAGCACGACGAACTGGACGGCGAAGTCGAAAAAATTCTGGATGAGCTGGGCGTGAAGAGCACGCCGACTTTGCGTGTATTTAATAAAGTGGACCGGTTGCCGGCGGAACAGCGGCAAGAGTTGGAGGCGGCCTCTCGCCGCAACGGAGGCGGCGAACAACCGCCCGTGCTGGTCTCCGGACTGACGGGCGAAGGACTGGAAGAGTTGCTGCGGCGGATTGACGCCGCGCTGCCGCTGGATCCCATCGTGAAATTGTCGCTGCACATGCCGCTTAGCGAAGGCCGCTCGCTGGCGCTGATTCACGCGCTGGGCCGCGTCCTCCATTCGGAGGTGACCAGCGAAACGCATATGGACCTGGAGGCAGAGGTGCCGCAAAGCATTGCGCGGCAGCTTAAGCTGGAGTCATTTGTGGCGCCGGGAACTTCCGCGGGGCGTCCTGCGTATCAAGAAGTGAGAGAGGTCAACTAGCCATGGCTGCTTTCTTCCTGTGGTGCTTGCTGCTGATATTTTGCTGGCCGATTGCCTTGCTGGCACTGATCGCCTACCCGTTTGTGTGGCTGATCCTGTTGCCGTTCCGAATCCTGGGAATCGCCGTGGGCGGCGTGCTGGCGTTTTTGCGGGCGCTCTTCTTCCTGCCAGTAAGGATTCTGCGCGGGCCGCACGCAATTTAGTGACTGCGGAAATCGCGGCATGGTCACCTTCAAGTAACTCCCCGGAAAACCGCGAATGTTAAAGCAATATGACTGTTTTTGGGGCCGGCATGGGCGTGCACTGAGGGGCCCGGCACTTGTGGAAAACATTGTGGAAAGTGTTCGCTGCCCCGACAGGAACCCGAATCGGAATTTCTTCCGCACTGGATTTGGCCGACGCTAGAATCTACGTAAGCCATTACAAATAAGCGCCTTAAATGAAGGCAAATTCATTGCGCGGGATGTCGCTGCTGCAAAATGCAGCGATTCCCGGAAAGGGCTTTTGCACAGGTTTGCAGCATCGGGTGTTACGAAAGAGTATTCACCCAAGCTGCGCCCTGTTCATACTACTAGTTACGCCTAAGTACTGGCGAACCGTGGGAACGCGCGGAATCTGCGAGCGTTGACGCACGTAGAGGCGAAGTCTATAGTGGCCGAAGTGGTTCCGGATGGGGCAACAGCCCCCCACTGGCGCCCGCGAATATGAATTTTCCCAATTTTCTGACGCTATTGCGGATCTTCTTCGTTCCGGTACTGATTGTGGTGCTGCTGACGAGGAGCCCCAACGTGGAATTTTGGGGCTTCCCAGTGCATTTTGAAGTTTGGGGCGTATTGATCCTGCTGACCGCCGCGGCCACGGACTGGGCCGACGGGTACTTCGCGCGGCGCAACGAACAGGTGACCACGCTGGGAATTCTGCTGGACCCCATCGCCGACAAATTGCTGATTTCCGCGGCGTTCATCTCGCTGGTGGACATGCACCTGGTGGCCGGATGGATGGTGGTGATCATCATCGGCCGGGAGTTCACGATCCTGGGTTTGCGGAATATCGCGTCGGCGGAGGGCTTCACGATTGCCGCATCGGCGCTAGGCAAGCTGAAAATGGTGCTGCAGGTTTGCTGCGTGGCGGTGCTGATTGCCGGCGCGCGCCACCCATCGCTGCGGCCGATCTCCGAGGTTTTGCTTTGGCTGGTGGTGGTGAGCGCGCTGGTCTCCGCCGCGCAATACTTTTTGCGCTTCTGGGGCCAGCTGGACGATCGCATCAAACAGCGCCGCAAGCTGAGCATGACCGAGCCCCAGAAAAACCAGCACGATGCTGTCTCTCTCTGAAGACGACCGGCGAGCGATCCTGGTGGTGGCGCGCCAGAGCGTCTTCCATGCCGTGCGCCACGGTTGGCCGCTGGCTTCCTACCCCGACGCTGGAATATTCGCGGAGCACTGCGGGTTGTTCGTGACCCTGCATGTCGCCGGAAAATTGCGTGGGTGCATCGGCATGATCGACGCCAGTGCCACGCTGGGAGAAAATCTGGCGCGATGCGCGGCGGATGCGGCGCTGCGCGACCCGCGTTTTTCGCCGATGCGGCTGGAGGAGATGGACCAGCTGGATATTGAGGTCTCATTCCTTTCGGCGATGGCGCCGATACGTGCGGAGGACGTGGTAGTAGGAAAGCACGGGCTGCTAGTGGAACGCGGGGCCAGGCGAGGGCTGCTGCTGCCGCAGGTGGCGACCGAACACCACCTAGATCGTGAAAAATTCCTGGCGGAAACGTGTATTAAGGCAGGATTGCCGCGCGAGGCGTGGAAAGATCCAGAAACGAAGCTTTATGGGTTTGAGTGTATTCTGATTGCAGACGGCTCGCCGCCGGGCAAATAAAAAAGGCCCGCGTTTTGAAAAAGCACGGGCCGAAGAAGAACGGAATTCGCAATTATTCGATTTCGACGTAATCGCCGGCAAAAAACTCCGATTTGCTGTAGGTGATGAACATGGTCGCTGCGTTATGGCTGGTGTTGATCACGATGCCTTCGCCCAGCAACTCGCGCGGCAAGTCGTTCCATTGATATTTCACAGGAGTGCTGCCGAAGCCGTACATGCTGTACTGGTAGTCGCTGAAATTGGCAATCGACTCGGCCGTGGAGCCCTGATAACGGAACACCCGGAAGTAGTCGCCCACCTTTACGCCCTGGTTGGTTCCCAGGTTCACGAAAACCGTGGAGTTCTTGCCGTACGCATTGGCGTAATCAATTCCGGAAATCAGCATGCCCACGGATTTGCCGCTCACCGGCGCGAAAGGATTGAACTGTTCCGCGGATTTATACGGCGGAGACGGGCGGCTGGCAAACGGCACAGCGATGTCGCCGCGCTGCAAATAATCGCAGGATAATCTGATAACGGCCGTTGAGACGTTTGGCTGAACGTTGACGACTCTCCACTTGCCCTGTATCCAGATACCGCGCGCCCATGGCCTTCATGAGCTTGCCTTGCCATTTGAACCACTGAACCTCGTTCGGGTCTTTCACTTCGCGGACGATCGAGAAACGATCGCCAACGCGCACGCCTTGCGCGGAGCCCTTGCTGATAAAGACGTGATCGCCGCTGGCAAAAACCACCCGGTTGCTGGATTGCTCGCCGGAAATGAGCCGAGTCTCGGCAGGAACCTTGTCGTCCGTGAAGAAACCCGAACAATAGACCGCGGAGTAGTCGGGCGAAGTCGCTTCGGCCACGCCTGCGGAAGAGCTGACGGTCTTGACCTCTACATCGCCCTGAGCGAAAGCGCCCGAGGCAAGCAGGGTTGCGAGAGTGATTGCGGTCGCGATAGCGCGCATGATCAATGCTCCTTCAATTCACGCCGGATAAGGGCCGTGCGGGGACTTGCACCTTCGAAACTAACAAGCGACCTAGTTGGCGTCAACAAAACTGGTGGCGACACTTTCCATATTTGCAAACGGAGGCTAGATGCCGTATTTTCAATGGATTGGAGGCCCTTTACGGTGGCTAGCGTGTTCGGAAAAGGGGTAGCGCGGCTTTGCGGCGTTCTGGCCGCTCCCACCGCGGCGGAATTGCGCCGTTTATTGTCTCAGGGTCTGCGGGAGACCCCCACCGTGGAAGTGCGGCTCGATTGGTTGAAAAACGACGGGGAGCGCCACGCATTTCTGGGCTGGCTGAAGAACCATCTTCCAGGGAAGGCCCAGGTGATTGCCACCTGCCGCCGCCGCGTGGGCGGAGGCGAATTAGCCGGAGATGCGGGCGCGGAACTTTTTTGGTTGATGAAGGCGCGCGAGGCCGGTTGCGCGTGGTGCGATCTGGAAATTGAAACGCTTCAGGAGTTGCCGGGAAAAACGGTGCGAGGGTACGCCATTCCGGAAAAAGTGCTGCTCTCAATGCATGATTTCCGCAAGACGCCGAAGTTTCCGAAAAGGCTCAGACTGCCAGCGCGCGGCGGTGCCAATGCCATCAAGGTGGCAGCGATGGCGCGCAGTTTGCAAGACAGCGCACGCGCGCTGCGCGTGGCGCGAAACTCTCGCGACGTTGTGGCTGTGGCCATGGGCGAAATCGGATTGCCCGCGCGCGTGCTGGCTTTGCGCCAGGGCAGTGCGCTGGCCTACGCCTCGGTGGCTTCGGCCACTGCTCCCGGGCAGATTCCGCTGCGGGATTTGAAATATCTCTACCGCGCGCATGAGCTGACGCAATCCACCCGGATTTACGGGGTGATTGGAAATCCCATTGCGCATTCACTCTCGCCTCTCCTGCACAACACCGGCTACGTGGCAGCGAAGCAGGATGCGGTGCTCCTGCCGTTTCTGGTGGAGAATCTGCGCGATTTCCTGAAGAGTCTGCCGGATTTTAGTTTGCGCGGCTTCTGCGTGACGCTGCCCCATAAGGAAAAGATCCTCGCTCACCTGGACGACGTGGAACCGCTCGCGGAGAAGATTGGCGCCGTGAATACAGTGACCGTGGGCAGGAACGGAGCGTTGTACGGGAGCAACACGGATTACCTCGGCGTGCTATGGGCGCTCGAAAAAAAGATGAAGCTGCGTGGCAGTCGCGTGGTGATTTTTGGCGCCGGCGGCTCGGCGCGCGCGGTCGCGTTCGCACTGGAGCACGCGGGAGCGCATGTGTTTATCTGCGCCCGGCGGCCCGCGGAGGCTCGGAAACTCGCGAAGGCCGTGGGGGGCGAGGCCATCCCTCGCTCGGCGCTGCGGTCGCAGAAATTCGACGCACTGGTAAATTCCACTCCGATTGGCATGCATCCACAGGAAAAGATTTCGCCGCTGGCGGCAGGCGAGTTAAACTGTTCCCTCGTCATGGATCTTATCTACAGGCCGATGCGGACCAAACTTCTGAACTTGGCGGCTTCGCGCGGAATCGCCTGCGTCTCCGGCGTGGAAATGTTCCTGGCGCAGGGCTTCGCCCAGTGGGAACACTGGATGGGCCGCAAGGCGCCAGAGTCGCGGATGCGAAACGCCGTGCTGCGCGCGTTAAAGAACGAAGAAAACACACGCTGGTGACCCCACCGCGTTGAGCGTTCGCAATCGATTCTTTTTTCTCCAAATTGAATTTCCAATGGAAATGAGTGGATAGAGGCCATGATTCAGCCTTCGTTTAAGGAATTCGAGCGGCTTGCCAAACGCGGGAATCTGATCCCGGTGTACGACACGTTTTCGGCGGACCTGCTGACTCCGGTGAGCGCCTATTTGCGGGTGGCGCAGGGCGCGCGGTATTCGTTCCTGCTGGAAAGCGTGGAGGGCGGCGAAAAAATCGCGCGCTACACGTTTGCGGGCGCAAATCCGGAAGAGATTTTCCGGTATGCCAACGGCGCCTGCGTGCTGGAAAGCCGCGACCGCATCATCTGGGAAGAGCGCGACCCAATTACATTTCTGCGGCAGCACATGGCGAAATTCCGCCCAGTGCGCCTGGCGGGATTGCCGCCGCTGGTGGCGGGCGCGATTGGCTATTTCAGCTACGACATGGTGCGGCTGATCGAGCGGCTGCCGAAACGCCTGCGCGATGAGATTGGATTGTTCGACGCGGTGCTGATGTTCTATCGCGGCATTCTGGCGTTTGATCACGTGCAGCATCGTTTGTGGGTGGTGCGCAACGTTTATACCGAAGGGCCGGGAAGCTTGCGCTCGAAATACGACGCCGCGGTGAAAGAAATCCGGCGCACGCGGCAGATGCTGGAAGAACCTGCGGCGGGGGAAAAACCGCGGAAACCGGGGAAAGGCAAACCACGGCCGCTGAAGATTACTTCCAACGTGAAGCGCGGCGACTATCTGGCTATTGTGAAAAAGGCCAAGCAGTACATCCGCGAGGGCGATATTTTTCAAGTGGTGCTCAGCCAGCGCTTCTCTGCAAAGACCAAAGCGGAGCCATTTTCGATTTACCGCGAACTGCGCGCGCTGAATCCTTCTCCCTATCTTTTTTATTTGCAGCTCAACGATGTTTTTGTGGTGGGCAGTTCGCCGGAAATGCTGGTGAAGGTGCAGGGGCGCGACGTCTTCTATCGGCCGATCGCGGGAACGCGGTGGCGCGGGAAGGATGAATCGGAAGACCAGCGGCTGGAGCGCGAGATGCTCGCCAGCGAAAAGGAACGTGCCGAGCACATCATGCTGGTGGATTTGGGGCGCAATGATCTGGGACGCGTGTGCGAGTACGGCACTGTGCGGCCCGAAAAATTGCTGACCGTGGAGCGCTACTCCCACGTGATGCACCTGGTTTCCAGCTTGCGCGGACGTTTGCGCCAGGATGTGGATTGCTTCGACGCCCTGATGGCCTGTTTCCCGGCGGGCACGGTTTCCGGTGCTCCCAAGGTGCGTGCGATGGAGATTATCGAGGAGCTGGAGAAGACGCGGCGCGGCATTTATGCGGGCGGTATCTTATATCTCGATTTTGCCGGGAACCTGGATTCCTGCATCGCGCTGCGCACCATGGTGATCAAAAATGGAGTCGCGCACATTCAGGCGGGCGGAGGGATTGTGGCTGATTCCACGCCGCAAGGCGAGTTCGACGAGTCCGTGAATAAATCCAAGGCGCTACTGCGCGCACTGGAAGCGGCGCAAGGCGCGGCCATGAAAGGGAAGGGCAAATCGTGATTCTGCTGTTGGACAACTACGATTCGTTCACCTACAACCTGGCGCAGTATCTAGGCGAACTGGGCTGCCAGGTGGAAGTGCACCGCAACGACCGCGTCAGCATTGAGCAGATCGCCCAGCGCAAGCCGGAGCGCATTGTGATTTCGCCCGGGCCTTGCACACCACAGGAAGCGGGGATTTCCGTCGAGTTGATTCAGAAGCTGGCGGGCAAGATTCCAATCCTGGGCGTTTGCCTGGGGCACCAGGCAATCGGCGCGGCGTTTGGCGGCAAGATTATTCGCGCGCCGAAACTGTTTCACGGAAAAACCAGCCAGATCCAGCATGAAGGCACGGGCATTTTTCGCAAACTGCCGAATCCGTTCACGGCCACGCGCTATCATTCCTTGATCGTGGAAAGAAAATCGCTCCCGCGCGAACTGGTAATCACCGCGGAGACCAGCGACGGTATCATCATGGGGCTGCAGCACCGGCGCCACAAGCTGGCAGGCGTGCAGTTCCACCCGGAATCCGTGCTCACCGAATCCGGCAAGCAGTTGCTCCAAAACTTCCTCTCCCTCTAACCCGCCTTTGTAGCGGCCGCCTTCCGAGGCGGGCGCCTTACCGCAAGGTGAATCGCGAGCCGCAGTACCATTCTGGGAACAAAATAGTAACTCAAGAATAACAATAGACGTTCAGAACAAATATGGTATTGCAGTAGAAATTATGTTGAAAGAAGAGTACTAACTGTGTATCGTACCTCACTCGGGTTGTCCCACCTCTGCATCCAGCCCCGGAGGTCTGCCATGCGTCAACTTCGCGGTGTCTTCGTTTTCTTTATCAGCTACTCACTCTGCGGTTTCACCATTCCGCTGCAGGCCGCCGGCAAGCCGCTCGGCGTTCTCGCGCTTGCCTACGGCGCTCGCCTGAATACTTCGGAGGCATTTGCCGGTTTGTCGATCTTTCCGGGGGAAGTGATGGACACGGAAACCGACGGAAAAGCCATGGTGCGCGTAGGCGCAAGCGCCGCCACGCTTTCCGGCGACAGCAGCATGACTCTGGAGCCAATCGGCGAGGGCGCGCACGTGGACCTGCTTGCCGGAGCCGTCTTCGTTTCTTCCATGGAGAAAAATCCGCTGGAGGTGCATGTGGCGGACGCCATGTTGCGGCCCCATGGCCAACAGATCACCGAGGCGCGGATTCTGATCTATGCCCCAAAGGTACTTCAGATCACCACTCGCCTGGGGAGCCTGGATTTTTCCTATCACGGAGATTTTCGCGTGCTGCCGGAGGGGCAGACTTTTCGCATCTACCTGGATTCGGACGCCGCGCCGGAAGCCCAGGGTCCGGCCGGAGCGGGTTCGGGCAACACTGGCACGCCACAGAACTCGGGGAGCATGTCCACGGGAACGAAGGTTGCGTTCTACATCCTGGCTGGCGTGGGGACTGGGCTTGCGGCATGGGGGATTGTGGACGTGATTCAGTCTAATAATTCGATTGAGAGCCCGGCGAAACCGTGAGGCAACGGAAAGAAGCAATGATGTAAGGAAGTAACGATGTAAAGAAGCAACAAGCTAATGAAGTAAAGGTGCAAAGAACGGGCCAGTTTTCTCTGTCCGACTGCGCAGCCAGCGCGATTGTCATGCTGAGTGCATCCGACGAGGATGCGCGAAGCATCTCAGCGTTAA
The DNA here is from genome assembly GCA_963824925.1 of uncultured Acidobacteriota bacterium. Classification (GTDB taxonomy): domain Bacteria; phylum Acidobacteriota; class Terriglobia; order Acidiferrales; family UBA7541; genus Acidiferrum. The sequence goes on along the minus strand of CAWGRE010000016.1, from coordinate 207,469 downwards.
CACCTCGCAAAAACTTTACGTTGAGATCCTTCGGCCCGCAAAAGGCGCGGGCCTCAGGATGACAACCGGGGGAATTTCATTGCCAAGGATGATAAGGGGGCGAATCCCGCTTAGGGAGAAACTTAGGCGCGGTTGTTTACTGCGCGCGGTCCCTTCTTGGGCATCGCTGCATGCTGGACGACGTTATTTCGTTGGGGCGTGGGCCTGCGAAAACTGGATTAGGCGGTCCAATTTTTCGCGGGCCTGGCCGGAGGCGACGGAGCGGCGAGCTAGTGTGGCGGCGCCGCGAAAATCGTCGGCGACACCGGCGGCCACCAGAGCGGCTGCGGCGTTTACGATCACAATGTCGAGCCGCGGGCCGGTCTCGCCTTCGAATAGCGCGCGGATGATCTGCGCGTTTTCCGCGGGCGAGCCTCCGCTGAGCGCTTCGAGCGGGGCGCGCGGCACACCGAACTCTTCCGGCGTCACAGTAAATCGCCGCACCTTGCCGTTGCGCACTTCCGCGATCTGCGTTTCTCCGGAGAGCGAGATTTCGTCGAGCCCTCCAGCGCCGTGCAACACAAAGGCGCGAGCTGTTCCAAGTTCCGCAAGCGTCGCCGCCACGGTGTCGATCACATCCGGCGAGAAAACGCCGAGCACCTGTGCTTCTGCGCCTGCGGGATTGGTGAGAGGGCCGAGAAGATTGAAAACCGTGCGCCGGCCGATCTGCTGGCGCGCTGGTGCGGCGTGTCGGGCCGCGGCGTGTGCAACCGGAGCGAAGAGAAAGCCGAGACCAATTTCGCGAACGGCGCGGCCGGCCAGCGCGAGCGGCAAATCAATGTTCACGCCGAGGGCTTCCAGTACATCGGCGGATCCGCTGCGGGAACTCGCTGCGCGATTGCCGTGCTTGGCCACGCGCGCGCCTGCCGCGGAAGCAACAATCGCCGCCGCCGTGGAAATATTGAAGGTGCCGCAGGCATCGCCGCCGGTGCCGCAGGTGTCCACCATTCCAGTAGGCCGCGATTCGTCGGCAGCAAAAACCGGTGCGGCGTGCTGCCGCATCACGTGAACGAAGCCCGTCAATTCCGCCGCGCTGATTGGGCGTCCATTGAACGCCGTCAACATGCGCACGATGTCAGGCGTGGCGACATGCCCGGAGAGCAACTCCTCCATGAACGTTTCCGCTTCCGCGCGCGAAAGCACGCTGCCCGCTTCGGCCCGTTCAATCAATAATTGTGACACGCGGTCCATAAAATCTGCCTGGGGCCGGCTCATCTTGCTCGAGGTGCGCGAGTCAAGTAAACTTAACTGTTTTGCGAAGCCCCAAATTCTAACATCGGTGCACTGTCCCATCGTCGCACAAGATGTCGGTTCCGGGTTGCGCCGGGGCCGCCCAAAAAAGGCAGAATCACAAATGAAGATCCACGAATACCAAGCCAAGGCCATTCTTGCGCGTTACGGCGTTACCACCCCGCGCGGAGAGGTTGCCTTCACCAAGGAAGAGGCGCGCGAGGCGGCGCAGCGGCTGAAGGCGCCGGTGGTGGTCGTGAAAGCGCAGATTCATGCCGGGGGCCGCGGCAAAGCGGGCGGAGTTAAGCTGGCGCGTTCGGCGGATGAAGCCGCGGAGCACGCTTCGAACATTCTTGGCATGACGCTGGTGACGCCGCAGACAGGTCCGCAAGGACGGGTGGTGCGCCGGTTGTTGGTGGAAGAAGGGCTGGATATCAAGCGCGAATTGTACCTGGGCCTGCTGGTGGATCGCGAGACCGGGCGCCCCGTGTTCATGGCCAGCTCCGCGGGCGGCATGGAAATTGAAGAAGTAGCCAAGGACAATCCCGGCGCGATTTTGCGCGAGCAGATTCATCCGGCCGTTGGCCTGCAACCCTATCAGGCGCGAAAGATTGCGTTTGGTTTGAAGCTTTCCGGAGACCTAGCCGCAGTTGCCACGCCGTTTCTGCAAGCGCTTTATCGCGCGTTCATTGATACGGATGCATCGCTGCTGGAGATCAATCCCTGCGTGGTGACCGGCGACGGGAAACTGGTCGCGCTGGACGCGAAGATGACTTTCGACGACAACGGATTGTTCCGCCACAAGGATTTGCGTGAACTGCGCGATCTGGATGAGGAAGATCCGCTGGAAGTGGAAGCGTCGAAATACGGGCTGAACTACATCAAGCTGGACGGCACGGTGGCCTGCATGGTGAACGGCGCAGGCCTGGCGATGGGCACGATGGACATTATCAAGTACGCGGGTGGATCGCCGGCAAACTTTCTGGATGTGGGCGGCGGCGCTTCGGCCGAGCAGGTGAAGAACGCGTTCCGGATTTTGCTGAGCGACCCGGGAGTGCGTGCGGTGTTCATCAATATTTTTGGCGGGATTTTGCGCTGCGATGTGCTGGCAACGGGTGTGGTGGCCGCTGCGAAAGATCTCGGCGTGAAGGTGCCTGTGGTGGTGCGGATGGAAGGAACCAACGTGGAACGAGGGCAACAAATTCTGCGCGACAGCGGACTGAATTTCACAATCGCGGACGGAATGAAGGACGGAGCCCAAAAGGTCGTGGCGCTGGCAGGAGGTGCGCAATGAGCGTACTTGTGAACGAAAAAACGCGCCTGCTGGTTCAGGGCTTCACCGGGCGCGAAGGAACGTTTCACGCACAGCAGATGATTGAGTACGGGACCAACGTGGTTGGTGGCGTGACTCCGGGCAAGGGCGGGACGAAGCATTTAGAACGGCCCGTGTTCAACACCGTTTCCGAAGCGGTGAAGGCCACGGGCGCGGATGCTTCGGTGATTTTTGTGCCGCCGCCGTATGCGGCAGACGCGATTCTCGAAGCGATTGATGCTCAGTTGCAGCTGACCGTGTGCATTACCGAAGGCATTCCGGTGCTGGACATGGTGCGCGTGGCGGAAATCCTGGGCAAGTCCAAGACGCGGTTGATCGGTCCGAACTGCCCGGGCGTTATTTCTCCCGGAAAGTGCAAGATTGGCATCATGCCGGGGCGCATCCACAAGCAGGGCAATGTAGGCGTGGTCAGCCGCAGCGGCACGCTCACCTACGAAGCGGTGCATCAATTGACGCAATTGGGCATCGGGCAATCCACGTGCATCGGCATCGGCGGCGATCCGATTATTGGCACCACGTTTCTCGACTCCATCAAGATGTTCAACGACGATCCGGACACGCACGCCATCATCATGATCGGCGAAATCGGCGGCAACGCGGAAGAACGCGCGGCGGAGTGGATCAAGCTCAATGTGAAGAAACCGGTGGTCGGCTTCATCGCCGGGCAAACCGCGCCTCCAGGGCGTCGCATGGGACACGCCGGAGCGATCATCAGCGGCGGGCAAGGAACGGCGAAGGACAAATACACCGCGATGAATGCCGCGGGAATTCAGACTGTGGAGACTCCGGCGGATCTTGGGTCAACGGTTGCTGCGGCGCTGAAGTGAAGCAACGAAGTAAAGAAGTAAGGAAGTAAAGATTCGGATTCGGAATGCGGTACCTTTGAAATGCCCATTAAGACTTACAAAGACCTGAATGTCTTTCGTGAGGCTTACCAACTGGCGCTGGACATTTCCAAAGTCACCAAATTTTTCCCCGGGCACGAGCAGTATGAGTTGGCAAGACAGTTGCGGCGGGCTGCGCGCTCCATCCCGGTCAATATCGTCGAAGGGTGGGCTAAACGTACATCGCCGGTCGAATTTAAGAGATATCTGCAGATTTCAATCGGCTCCTGTGAGGAATGCAAGGTCTGGTTGGATATGAGCCGGGATGAAGGATATCTTAAACCGGAAAATTGTACGGAACTGGCCAATCGCTTTAATGTGGTAAGCGCAATGCTACGCAGTCTTTGGAAGAATTGGCAGAGTTTTCGGAAATAGGTTTTCCTTACTTCGTTACATCATTACTTCTTTACTTCAATCGAGGAGAGTTTTGTGGCTATCGAGAGAACGTTTGCGATCATTAAGCCGGATGCGGTGGGCCGGGGACTGCAAGGCGAGATTCTGGCGCGGATTCACAAGGCTGGATTCCAGATTGTGGCCATCAAGTCCATGCGCTTGACCAAGGAAGAGGCCGGAGGCTTCTATGCGGTGCACAAGGCACGGCCATTTTTTGGCGAGCTTACCGACTTCATGAGCTCGGGAAAGATTATTGCGATGGTTCTGGAGGCGGAGGGCGGCATCGCGAAGTGGCGCGACACCATGGGCGCCACCGATCCGAAAAAAGCTGCGCCGGGAACCATTCGCCACGACCTGGGCACCAGCATCGGTAGCAATTGCACGCACGGTTCGGACGCTCCCGAAACGGCAGCGTTTGAGATTGGCTACTTTTTCTCTGGCCTGGAACTCATCTAGGCGTTTCAGCCCTTCGGCCCCGGATGTAGGAGCGCGCTACACTCCTCTCCGGGGCTTCATTATTTCCTGCAAAAACTTTCCTGTTCGTTTCTGCCGCGTCTATTCATAATAGGGGCGTTGAAACTCCCCTCCCGCCGGAGGTGCCTGTGGTTTTTCCAAAGCGATCTCGCCGCGAATTTTTGAAGGATGCCGGCCTGTTCTCAGCCGGCGCCTGGCTTGCGCCCAAGACACTGGCTGAGCGTCTGGCGGCACTGCCACCCGTAGCACAAAAATTTTCTGCCACAGATACCGTGACGCTGGGACAAACGGGGATCAAGACCTCGCGCTTGGCAATGGGCACCGGCACGGTGGGCTCCGGCCATCATTCGCACCAGACCGCGCTGGGTATCGACGGGCTTTCAAAACTCCTGCTGAACGGCTACGACAACGGCCTGCGATTCTTCGATGCGGCGGATTCTTACGGCAGCCATCCGCACGTGGCGGAAGCCTTGAAGCATGTGGACCGCAGCAAGGTGACCTTGCTGACCAAATCCTGGGCGCGCGACGCAAATAGCATGAACGCAGATCTGGAGCGTTTCCGGCGCGAACTGAATGTCGACCACATCGACGTCATGCTGATGCATTGCCTTACCGAACCGGATTGGACCACGAGATATCGCGGCGTCATGGATGCATTGGGAGAAGCCAAGCACAAGGGTGTGATTCGCGCCCACGGTTGCTCGTGCCACAGTATCGAAGCTTTGCGCGCGGCGGCAAAATCGCCGTGGGTCGAGGTGGATTTGGTGCGCATTAATCCCATCGGCGCCGAAATGGATGCGAACCCGGAGACGGTGGTCGGCGTAATTCGCGAAATGCGCGCATCGGGCAAGGGCGTCGTGGGGATGAAAATTCTTGGGCAAGGCGCGCTGCGAACCCGACAGGATGAGGCGCTGCGCTATGCGCTCGGGCTAAATCTTCTGGACGCGTTCACGATCGGCGCGGAATCGATCGGAGAGCAGGACGATCTGATGAAACGCATCGCCGCCGCTTGATGGACCCGCTGCGCGAACTCGGCAAAACGATGGTTGCGCTGGGAGCGCTCCTGGCCCTTTTCGGAGCGTTCTTTTATTTTGGCGGAAAACTACCTTTCCGTCTGGGAAGGCTGCCTGGCGACATTGTTCACAGAGGCGAGCAAACCACGTTTTATTTTCCGCTGACCACCAGCATTCTTCTTAGCGTGGGACTCAGCCTTTTGTTCTGGCTGCTTTCGCGGTTCCGCCGTTAGCAAGCACAAACCAGGATGCCCGGCCGTAAGCGGCGCACTTGTGGAGGCTTGGCATGTGGGATAGACTCCGCGCATCTCAGGAGGTTTCTCGACATGAAGGGTTCACCGAAAGTCATCGAAGAGCTCAATAAAGCGCTGCGGGAAGAGTTGACGGCCATCAACCAGTATTTTCTGCATGCTGAAATGTGCGAAAACTGGGGCTACGAGAAGCTCTCCGAATACATCAAGAAGCAATCGATCGGTGAAATGAAGCACGCCGAAGCGCTGATGGAGCGAATCTTGTTCCTGGATGCCACCCCCACGATGAAGCCCCTGGAACTTACGGTTGGGAAGAATGTTCAGGAAATGCTGCAAAGCGATCTGGATCTGGAACTGGGCGCGGTGAAAGATTACAACGCCGCGATTCAGGTGGCGGTGGCGGAAAAGGACAACGGGTCGCGCGACCTGTTTGTTACCTTGCTCAAGGATGAAGAGGATCATGTGGACTGGCTCGAAGCGCAGGTCCACCAGATCAAGGAAATCGGCTACGAGCGTTACTTGAGCATGCAGATGGGCGATGAGGAAGCAGAGTAAGCGCGGCACCTGACGATTGATTGGCCGCGGGAATTGCGCAAGCCGCCGCTGCAAGCCAGAATAGAACCGTGGACGCCTCAAACTCGCAACTGACATTCAATCTGCAGCCAGAGCGGCGGATTTACACCGTCAGCGACCTGACGGCGCGCATCCGCGAACTGCTGGCGAAAAATTTCACCGATGTGACCGTACAGGGCGAAATTTCCAACTGCCGCGCGGCCGCGTCCGGCCACTACTACTTCACATTAAAAGATGATCGGGCGCAGGTCCGCTGCGTGCTGTTCAAACAGCAGCAGCGCGGGATGAAGTTCCTGCCGGAGGATGGAATCAAGGTGACCGTCCGCGGCTCGGTGAGCGTTTATGAGGCGCGCGGCGAATATCAGATCTATGTGGAATCCATCGAACCGGCGGGGCGCGGCGCGCTGCAGCTTGCTTTCGAACAACTGAAGAAGCGCCTGGAGGCGGAAGGACTGTTCGATTCGAAGCGGAAAAAAGCATTACCGCTTTTGCCCAGCCGCATTGGGTTAATCACTTCACCCACCGGCGCCGCAGTGCGGGACGTTGTGCGGATCCTCAAGCGCCGTTTTCCAAATGTGCATCTGACCTTGTACCCCGTGCGTGTGCAGGGCGATGGCTCGGCTGCGGAAATTGTGGCCGGGCTTGGCTATTTCAGCAAGCAGATGCTGGTCGACGTGATCCTGCTCGTGCGTGGCGGAGGTTCGCTGGAAGATTTGTGGTCGTTCAATGAAGAAAGTGTTGCGCGGGCTATCGCCGGGTCCGTGATCCCAGTGATTTCGGGCGTGGGGCACGAAACGGACTTCACGATCGCGGATTTTGTGGCCGATGTGCGCGCTTCGACTCCCTCGGCCGCAGCGGAACTGGTGGTGCAGACGCGGCGCGAATTCGACAAGCATGTTTTTGATTTGCGCGCGCGGCTGGAGGGTTCGCTGCGCTACCGGTTGCTGGAATTATCCCGCAAGGTGCACGCGCTTGCCGGCCGGCGCGGATTCCGGCGTCCACTGGATTTGCTGCGGCAGCAGCGGCAGCGCGCGGACGAACTGACCTCGCGGCTGGCGCTGGGATTGCGCGCGCGGCTGGAGGGTTCGCGAAAGCGGCTGCACACGGCGCGGCTACAGGTGGCATCGTTCGATTTTCGCGCGAAGATCGGCGTGCTGCGGTTGCGGCTGCAGCGCGTTACGCAGGAACTCGGCGCGCGCGAGGAGCGTTTGCTGCGGCAGAAGCGTGAACGCTGGGAGCGCCTGACCCTGCAACTCCAGGAGCGCAGCCCGCTGAAAGTGCTCGAACGCGGCTACGCGATCGCAACAGACGCGGCAGGCAAGGCCCTAACCGACGTGGAACAGGTGCAGATTGGCGATGCGGTTAGAGTCCAACTGCATCGCGGGCGGCTTGTTTCCAAGGTTGCTAGCAAGGAATAGAAGCCCGTGGCCCCAATTCAGGGCGACCTGCGGAATATACGAACTGGCCGGGAATACCGCCGCCTTACCCTCGGTAGATTTCTTTACGATGTCCGACTCCCAACACATTCACAAGCTTCAGGGTGTCATCGATTTCATACACAACTCGATAATTTCCAATCCTTATTCTCCAGCCGATCCGATCTTGTAGTTTGCGGCAGCCCGGCGGGCGTGGATCGTTCCCAAGCGAATAAATTTTCTTCTTGGCTTGTTCGTATAATTTGAAATCAAGAGATTCGAGCTGCTTCTCAGCTCGCGGGAGGATGCGAACGGTGTAATTCACTTCCGATTTCGTTCAATCCGGTCCACCGCTTCGTCGAAGGGTATCGGTGTCTCTCCAGAAGCCTTTGCCTCGTCAAATTCGCGGATGTCATCAAGATCTTCCAAGTCCTCTAGAATTTTCTCGTACTCTTCTATGCTTATCATAACGGCAATCTTCTCGCCGCGTTCGTTGACCACAAATTGACGTTCTTTGCCCATGATTGACTCCGTTTCCCAATCTTACTCCCGGCAAAGAGGAATCCACAACGGGCAGGGGGCGCGATGTTTCCCGTTCCTTTGGCGAAAACGCTATTCTTCGTCGCCGCCGTCGACTTTCAGGACCGCGAGGAACGCTTCCTGGGGAATGTCCACCTGGCCGACGCGCTTCATGCGGCGCTTGCCTTCTTTTTGTTTCTCGAGGAGTTTGCGTTTGCGGGTGATGTCTCCGCCGTAGCACTTGGCGAGCACGTTTTTGCGAATGGCGGAAACCGTTTCGCGGGCGATCACGCGGCTGCCGATGGCCGCCTGAATGGGCACCTCAAACATCTGCCGCGGGATCAGTTTGCGCAGCCGGGAAACCAATTCACGGCCGCGCTCGACGGAAAATTCGCGGTGAATGATCAAGGCCAGCGCGTCCACCGGCTCGCCGCCCACCAGAATATCCAGCTTCACCAAATCGGCTTCCTTGTAACCCGCCAGGTGATAGTCCAGCGAAGCGTAGCCGCGCGAAACGCTCTTCAGGCGATCGTAGAAATCCAGCACAATCTCGTTCAGCGGCAATTCATACGTGAGCATGACGCGCGTCGGCGAAAGGTACTCGAAATTTTTCTGGATGCCGCGTTTGTCCTGGCAGAGCTGCAGCAAACCGCCGACCGATTCGTCGTTGGTGATAATCATCGCCTTGATGATGGGCTCTTCGATTTTTTCGATGTCGCTGGGATTCGGAAATTTCGCGGGACTATCCACTTCGATCACTTCGCCGGTCACGCGCGTGATGCGGTATTGCACGCTGGGCGCGGTGGTGATCAGATTCAGCCCGAATTCGCGCTCCAGGCGTTCCTGGGAAATTTCCAGGTGCAACAAGCCGAGAAAGCCGCAGCGGAAGCCAAACCCGAGGGCGACAGAGTTTTCCGGTTCGTAGAAAAAGGCGGCATCGTTTAGCTGCAATTTGCCAAGCGCATCGCGCAGCGGCTCATATTCATCCGCAAGCACGGGGAAAATTCCCGCGAACACCATCGGCTTGATGGCTTCAAAGCCGGGAAGAGCCGGAGCGGGGCGCGCCGCTTCGGTAACCGTGTCGCCCATGCGCGCATCCGCGACGCGCTTGATATTCGCGACGATGAACCCGACGTCGCCGGCCTCGAGTTCTTCCAGCGCGACCGGCTTTGGCGTCAAGGTGCCGAGTTGCTCCACTTCGTAAACTTCGTTGGTAGCCACCAGGCGGATCTTCAGGTGCCGCGTTATGCGGCCTTCCATCACCCGCACCAGCACCACTGCGCCGCGATAAATATCGAACCAGGAATCGAAGACCAGCGCCTGCACGGGATTTTCCGCGCTGCCTTTTGGGGGCGGAACGCGCTTGACCACCGCTTCCAGAACATCTTCCACGCCGATGCCGCTTTTTGCGCTGATCATCAGCGCGTCGTCGGCAGGAATCGCCAGCACATTTTCAATTTGCTCTTTCACGTAATCCGGCTGCGCGGCGGGCAAATCTATTTTGTTGATCACCGGAATAATGGTGAGATTGTGCCCAGCGGCGAGAAAAGTGTTAGCGACCGTCTGCGCTTCCACGCCTTGACTGGCATCCACCACCAGCAGCGCACCTTCGCAGGCGGAAAGCGCGCGGGAAACTTCATAGGAAAAATCTACGTGGCCGGGCGTGTCGATCAGATTCAGGCGATAGGTGTTGCCGTCTTTCGCTTTGTAATGCAGGCGGATGCTTTTTGCTTTGATCGTGATGCCGCGCTCGCGCTCCAGGTCCATGGAGTCGAGGACCTGTTCGTGCATTTCGCGCTCGGAAAGCGCCCCGGTCATTTCCAGCAGGCGGTCCGCCAGCGTGGATTTGCCGTGGTCAATGTGCGCGATGATACAAAAATTGCGTATGAACTTTGGGTCCATTCGTATCCGTTACCGCCAGGAATTTTCCTGAAGGTGGTTCTGAGTGTTCGCCGGCGGGCTCGAAAGCGTGCCGCGTAAACATCTAGTTTGCCATAAACGGCGTGGAGCGTCAGCTTAGGGGGATAATTAGATTTTGCTGTCGATTTGCGGGCTGATTGAGGGTGGTGTGCCATGGACGTTTGCGACGGAATCGAATAAGCATGGACGCGAGGACACAAAGTGTGGAGGAGTCTCACGGTTCTTTACGATGGAGGTTGCAGCCTTTGCCGCGCCAGCGCTGCGCGTGTGCAGCGATTTGACGCGCAACATCGCATCGAGTTTCTTGACGTACATGATCCCGCAATCCAAAAGAGATATCCACAAATCGATCCGGAAGTCGCGATGCGTTGGATGCAGGCGATTGGCGCCGATGGGCGCGTCTCGAGCGGCGCTGAAGCTTGGGCTCGTATCGGCATGCTCCTGCCGGGTTGGAAGATGGTGGCTTGGATTCTGTTGGTTCCGGGCGTCCGTTGGATTGCCGGCGAAATTTACAAATTGATTGCGCAGAACCGCTATCGATGGAACCGCGCGGCTTGTTCGGATGGAAGTTGTTCCTTGCATTCGGGTGCGGATTCTCACTCCAAATGACCGGTCGTAATGGTGGCTGGCCGATCTAAAGTTCGGCCACCACACGGGCCTGCGGGTGGCGGCGCGCTATTATGGTGCCGATGAATTCCTGGAGGCCGCACTTTCTGCGTTGGTTCGCGGGACCTGGCCCCGCCGGGCCGCCGGGTTATTTGCTGCCGCGATGGTTGTTTCTTCGCGCGCTTGGCGTGATCTATTTCTCCGCGTTTTACTCCCTTGCCTTTCAGATCCGCGGGCTGCTGGGTCCCGCCGGCCTGCTGCCAGCCGAAAAATATCTCGGCCACGCAGCAGATATTCTCGGAAATATGCGCTATTGGTACGCGCCGACTTTATTGTGGTTCAATTCCAGCGACCGCGCACTGATGTTGCTGTGCTGGGTGGGAATAATCGCCTCGCTGCTGCTGATTCTGAATATTTGGCCGCGCGCGATGCTGGCAATTTGTTTCGTGATGTTCCTGTCTTTCGTTTCGGCCGCGCAGGATTTCTCCGGGTACCAATCGGATGGGATGCTGCTTGCCGCCGGATTCATAAGCCTTTTTTTCACCCCGGCAGGTTTGCGCCCGCGCTGGGGCGTGTCAACACCGCCATCGCGAGCAAGCTTGCTCCTCTTGCGGCTGCTGTGGTTCAGCATCTATTTTGAATCGGGGATTGCCAAGTTTCTTGGCGGGGACCCATCCTGGAGGAACCTGACGGCGCTGGATGAATATTATCAGAACGGGCCGCTGCCAACCTGGATCGGCTGGTACGCTCAGCAACTTCCCCAGTGGTTCCACGCGGGGACGGCGCTGCTCACATTAGCTGTCGAACTCTCACTGGTGTGGACGGTGTTCCTGCCGCGCCGATTCCGCATCACTTGTTTTTTTATTGTTACCGGGCTGCAAATCGGGATGATTCTGACGGCGAACTACGCATTCCTGAATTATCTCGTTTTGTCGCTTGGCTTTTTGCTGCTCGACGACCGATTTATTGCGAAATTCCTGCCCGCGCTATGGTGCAGGGATGTTCGCGAAAATCTGTTGCGACCACCCGAGCATGCGCGGAAAGAAGAGTTAATCAAACTCGATCTCCTCTCGGCCTCCACGGCAACCTCATCGCCGGAAGAGAATTCTGGGAGTTCCGATCCGGAAACTACTGCCGATGCCGCTTGGATTTCGCGTTGGCGGGCCGTTGTTTCGACCGCCGGTCTCTGGATCGCAGGAATCGCGCTCGCCTGGCTGCTCTACGCCAATGTCTTTCAGATTCTCAGGCAAGTGTTTCGAAGCGTGCCGCTCCCCGCGCAGCCGGTAGTCGCGCTTGAACCGTTCCGCATTGCCGACACCTACGGGTTATTTGGCCGCATGACCTGGAAACGCTACGAAATTGAATTTCAGGGTTCCAACGACGGCACGACCTGGATCGCTTATCCATTTCGAAACAAGCCCCAAAACACTGCCGAGGCGCCGAGAATTTATGCGCCGTATCAACCGCGCTTTGATTGGAACCTGTGGTTCGCGTCGCTCGATTACTGGCGGGACAACGAGTGGGTTGTGCGCACAGAGCAACTCCTGCTTTCCAACGATTCAGACGTTGTCGCGCTGTTTGCCGCAAATCCTTTTCCAGATTCCCCGCCGAAGCAGGTGCGCGCCGTGCTCTGGCAATACTGGTTCACAGACCTGAAAACGAAACGCGCCACGCACCAGTGGTGGCGCCGCGAGTATCTGGGATTGTACGCACCAGTTCTGGCCCAAGGCCCGGATGGAAAAATCATCGTAACGGCGTGGCCCGAAACGCCACCGCCTTTGCCCTGAACTATCACGAGGCTACTTTTTGTTGGCAGCCTGAACCTGCTTGACGAGTGTGGCAATCTCATCGGTTGAAAGTTTATCGGCGAATTTCGGCATGTGGCCTTTGCCGTTGGTGATGATGTTGCGCAGATCATCAGCGGAGGCAGCAGCGGCTTTTTCGGAGATAAGCGCTGGCCCGCCGAAATGATGCCCTTCCGCAGTCTTGCCGTGACATTTAGCGCAATTCTTTTCGTAGACAGGATTCGCGGTCAGGCTGGCGTCCGGTGGCGGAGTCTGTGCCCGCACGGCAGACAGCGCCAAGAGTGCGGTACATAAGAAGGTGGAATATTGTAAAACTTTCAAGGCAGGTCCTCGCAATGGTGGAGTTGCTTCGAGAGTGTAGATGCCGTCCCCCGCGAAACGGTCTCCCAGTCAGGCTACCGTTTCTTTCCAGGTTCGGGCCACATCATCGCCTGCCAGGCGGCACTTGACGGAAAAATCGGCGGTGTGTTCGGCACATTGGAGAACATGCGTACAAACTTGCCCTCGCCGGAAAAATAGAGAATCACGTAGTGGTCGCGTAGCGGGTCGCGGCGTGCAATTTCATCGGCCCAACGCTCCGTGAAATAAATGTACGCCAGCTTTTCATCGTGATCCCGGAAAGAATAGGAAAGCAATCCCGGGTTTTGCCAGGCTGTAGCCGCGGAGTCCCTGGAATTATCCGTATCTGTGTCGGTCGCGTCCGGTTTGCCGGCAATGGCCACCACTTCATCCGGGCTCATTCCTGGGCGCAGTCGCGCAAAATTCGCCCGTGCGGCCGCAACCTGTTCCTCGGACATGCGAAAACTGGGTTGCGCGGGTGCGGCGCGAAGAACAATCGGCGAAGTATCGCAACAATTCGGATGCTCGCGCAGCCAGGCTCGCACGGCGTCTTGCACTCGTTTCCGGTGATCGCCAACGCTCGGCCAGAGGAAATAATCGTCCATGCGCAGTTCGGTTGGCTTCTTGTGCGCTAGTCCAGGCAACACGTCTGCCACGCCTTTATCGCCCAGCATCATGTAAGCCACATCGCCCACAACGGGCGTGCCAAGCAGAGGTTCGCTGCGCGGGTCCGGCATCCAGCGGGCGTCGGTCAGTCGATCGACGAGGCAAGGTACCGAATAGCGTCCCAAGCGATAAAGGGCACTGTAGGTATCGTCGCCGGCCATCCCAAAACCATTCACATCGGGTTCCGGGATTGGGGTGCCCGGCGGCGCTTCCACCTTGTTCTCCAGAAAAGTTGCGAGATTCGGAAGTTGCGCGCACATCATTGCGGCAAGTTGCGGTGCTTGCTGCGGGTCCAGCACGGCGCGCGGGTAACCCACCGTAATTTTCTCCCCAAGGAAATGCGGCGGCTTGTGCAGCAAATAAACGTCCAGCACCGCTTTCACCTTGGCGAACTGCTCGCGCAAAAGCGTCCTGAAGGCGTACTCCCGGGCGACATCGGGCGCGTCGAAGCCAATCGCGTCAACGCCGTGATGATTCGCCAGGAAAATCGCGCGCTGGTTGTGAAAATGTTGCGAAACGATGGTGACTTTATCCTGGCCGAAAATTTCCTTAATACGCACCACGGAGTCCAAGGTCCGCAATCCGGCGTAGTCCAGATAAATGCGATCCTTGGGCACGCCCTTTTCGACCAGGGCATTTTTCATGTCCTTCGGTTCGTCGTAACTTTGGATATGGTTGTCGCCGCTGACCACCAGGAAATCCACCTTGCGGTGTTGATAAAGCTCCGCGGCAGCCGCGATGCGATTTTCGAAAAATGGATTGAGCCAGCCGCCGGGAATCCGCTTCGGACATCCCAGGACCAGGCCAACGCGGCGTTTCGGAATTGCGGCAACGTCGGAAAACGTTTTGTTCCGCGCGGCGCTGGCAATCAGGATCCGCGCGGCAATCACGGAGAAGCCGCAAAGGAGCAGGAATCCGCAAAGGGCGATTGGGATTTTGCGCAGCATGAAATTCCCATGGTAGCGCAACCCGGCAAGCAGAACGCTGGCGTTCGCCCCAGGCCGGACGCAAGCGTGACGATTGACACGCTCTTTCCTGCGCTGGAGAATCGGGAGCATGACGGAAACGCTGAGCTCCAGGCTTGCGCATGTCAGCTTGCCAGATACGGAAGAGCGCCAGGTGCAACTGGGGAGCTTGTGGGCCAGTTCGCCCGCGGTTCTGATTTTTCTGCGGCACTACGGTTGAATTTTTTGCCGGGAGCACGTCGCGCAGTTGCGCGAACATGAGAAGGAGTTCCGTCAAAGGGGCGCGAATCTGGCAGCAATCGGACTGGGAGATCTGCGTTACGCGCGGCTGTTTCGTGAGGAGACCGGCATTACGTTTCCGCTCCTTGTGGACGAAGGAAAGATCGCCTACCGGGCCATCGAGCTCCCCAAGACCACTTTCTTCGGACTATTTCGCCGCGAAAATTTTGCCGCGCGATCTCGCGCACGTGCGGCTGGCCACCACCAACACAAGCTGGGCAAAGACCCGTTCCAACTCGGCGCCAGCTTCGTTTTCGGCCCGGGCAACACGGACCTCTTCACGCACCTCAGCGCCTTTACCGGAGACAACGCGCCCATGGCCAGCTTGATCTCCGCATTGCCGTAAAAAACGCGCGGTTCGCCCTCTTACCCGATTGCCCAACGCTTTGCGACTACGCTTTTGGCGGGACCTCCGTGCGGGTATATAGTGGGAATGGTGTTCCTCGCTTCCATTCTTGAGCCGGGGAATGCTACCCGGCACGAAACCTAAGGCAAATGATTGATGGCCGCAGACGTCAGCAAACAGCTGGAGCGGGCGAAGAAATATCTCGAGAAAAATCGCATCGAGGAAGCTATCGAGGCGTATCTTGCCGTGCTCGACGGCGCCCCGCAGCACCAGGAAGCGTCTCAGGCGCTGGGCGATCTTTATGCCCGCATTGAACAGCCAGAGCGCGCCGCGGTTTATTACGGCCACCTGTTCGACCTGCTGATCGATCCTAAAGACGAAACCAAGGCACTGGCGCTCTATAACCGCTTCCTGCGCACTTCGCTGACCATACAATCGCCGGAGCGCATTGCGCGCTACGCGTTTCTGCTGCAAAAACAGAATCGCGCGGAAGAGGCTATCGAGCAGTACTCCAAATCGGCGGAGATGTTTGCCGAGGCCGGGCGTGGGGAAGACGCACTGTTCTGCTGGGAGCGTACTGCGCAACTCGATCCCGACAATCTTGCGCGGCAGATGAAGGTTGCGGAAATCGCGTCGCAACTGGGGAAGAACGCGCTTTCTGCGCGCGCGTTTCTCCGTTCAGCGCAACTGGCTACGGCGTCCGGGGCGGCGGCTGATGCCCTGAAGTTGCTGGCGCGCGCTTATGCCCTGGCGCCTCAGGAGCGCAGCGTGGCGCTGCTTTATGCCGAAGCTAAACTGCGCAACGGCGAAGCCGCAGAGGCCGCGGCCTTGCTGGAGCCGTTTGCGCCGACGGAAAGCGATGTCGCGTTCCTGGACACCTTCGCGGATGCGCTGCTGCAATCGGGCCAGCTCGATCGCGCACGCGGCATTCTGGAAAAGCTGTTGCGCGAGAAAAATGAAGGTATCACTCGGCTCTTCGATCTCGCCGATGCGTATGTGAACGCAGATGAAGATCCTAAATGCGTGGAAATTGTTCAGATCGTCAAGCGCCGCATGTTCGCCGACAAAAAATCCACCGAATTTACCACCCAGGTGGAAGCGCTTGGCGCCAAGCATCCGGAATCCATCCCGCTTCTGGAATTCTGGGCGGCTCTTTACAACGAACTCAACCGCGAGTCGCAATATTTTGAAGTATTGATCCGCTTGTTCGATGCCAACTTCAATTCCGGCCTGTTTCCAAAGGCGTGCGAGGTGCTGGATCGCCTGGTGGACATTGACTCCTACGATTACCGGAACCAGGAGCGCCTGGAGCGTCTGCGTGGCCTCGCCGACGATTCATTTCTGAAGCGCATCGCCGGACGCATGGCGCGTTCGTCCAACATTCCGGAAAGCACCGCCGCGCCCAAGAAAGTCAGTTCCCGCCAGGAGGTGGACACCCCGCCCGCGGCCACCGAAGAAGGGCGCAAGGTCCAGGCGCTGGATGATTTGATCGTGCAGACGGAAATTTTCTTGCAGTATTCGCTGCAGAGCAAGGCTATCGAGCGCCTGCAAAAGATCGCGGCAATGTTTCCTGGAGAAGAAGAACGCAATCCGCGGCTGCAAAATCTCTATCAGATGGCCAACTGGTTTCCGAAGGCCGCACCCAAGGTGGAGGCGCCGAAAAAACCGGTAAGCGCGGCGCCCGTGATCGAGGAAAAGCCTGCGCCGCCCACGGGACGCACAGGCAGCTACACGGTGGAGACGCTGCGCGACCTGACCAAAATTTCGGAGATCAATCAGAAAATTTTCCGCCAGCAGACGCCGCGCGCGATGCTGAACACCACCGTGAACGAAGTTGGCGCGTATATGAAAGCGGCCCGCACGTTCGCCGTAATCGGGGCGCCGGGGCGGCCGCCGGAAATGTCCGCGGAGCATTGCACGCCGGGCTTCAAGCCGGTTCCCGCGGCACAAGTGGTTTTTCTGCTCGCGCAGGTCGAAAAGGCGATCCCTGATGAATTGGGCGGCTTGATTGTGGACGCCTCCGACGAGTCCATATTGAAAGAGCTGGGACTTGCCACCGCTCTTGGCGTGACGATCACGGACAAGGAAACCCAGGCGCCCGCGGGAATGTTGATCGTGGGGCACGATCAGCCGAGCCAGTGGAAACCCAACCAGACTTATTTTTTGCAGGCCATCGGCGACCAGATGATGATGAGCGTCAGCCATACACGGTTGCGCAGCCTGGTGCGCCGCATGGGCGTTTCTGATGAGCGCACGGGTCTGCTAAGCCGGAGCTCGTACGTCGGCTGCCTGCTGAACGAAGCGGATCGCGCGCGCACCCAGGGCACGCCGCTTTCGCTGGCCGTGCTGCAAATTGATCGAGGCGCGGACATGTTGCGGCAGCAGGGAGAAATGCCGCTGGAAAAATTTCTGGAGCAACTCGCTCGTTCGCTGCAGCCGATCGTGCGGCAAAACGACATGGCGGTAAAATATACGTCGTGGGCGCTGGCGTTCATCCTGCCGGATACCAGCCTTTCCGGTGCGCAGAATCTGGTGGATAAATTGAAGCGCGCGGCTTCCGGCGTGCGCCCGCCGTGGGACTCCACGCAAATTACGCTGAGCGCCGGCATTGTGGAAGCCGCTGCGCGCCAGGAATACGACAGCGAAGACATCGTGACCGACCTGATGAATCGCGCCGAGTTCAGCATGGAGGAAGCCCGCAAACGCGGCGGGGACACCGTGGTGCTCTCCGAAATTCCCAAGCTGTAGCGGGCGGTGCGGGCGTGCGTCGATCACTCCCTCTGAAGTGACAAGCTTGCGTAGGGTTGTCATCCTGAACGGAGCGCCTTTCGCGGAGTGAAGGATCTCAACGTATAGTCCGCGCAAACTGTGAGCGTTGAGATGCTTCGGCTATCCTGATCGGATAGCCTCAGCATGACAGCGCTCTGCGACGCGGCGATTAACGGCAGAGTGTTTGTCATCCTGAACGGAGCGCCTTTCGCGGAGTGAAGGATCTCAACGTATAGTCCGCGCAAACTGTGAGCGTTGAGATGCTTCGGCTATCCTGATTGGATAGCCTCAGCATGACAGCGCTCTGCGACGCGGCGATTAACGGCAGAGTGTTTGTCATCCTGAACGGAGCGCCTTTCGCGGAGTGAAGGATCTCAACGTATAGTCCGCGCAAATTGTGAGCGTTGAGATGCTTCGGCTATCCTGATCGGATAGCCTCAGCATGACAACTTGTTAGGGTGCGATTCACCTAGGAATTGTCGTTTCGTCGGGAATCGAAGCAGACCAGAAAGGAAAATCATGTTTCCAACCGATGTGGTGATTGTGGCGGGCGCCCGCACTCCAATGGCGCGCTATACCGGCGCGTTTTCAGAGGTGTCCGCGATCGAATTGGGCGCGGGCGCAAGCAAAGCCGCGATCCAGCGGTCTGGCGTGGACCCCGCGGAGTTCGACCACGTGATTTTCGGCAACGTGATGCAGACCAGCGCCGACGCTCTTTATGGCGCGCGCCACGTTGGATTGAAGGCCGGCCTCAAAATCGAAACGCCCGCCGTCACCGTGAACCGGCTGTGCGGCTCCGGCATTGAAGCCATCGTCCAGGGCGCGCAACGATTGCTGCTCGGCGAATCGACCATGATTCTCGCGGGCGGGATGGAAAACATGACCCAGGCGCCGTTTGTGATTCGTGGTGCCCGAACCGGACTGCGGCTCGGCGGCGGCGCGCTGGAGGATTCCCTAATGGCCGGATTGACCGATAGCTTTTGCAATCTGCCGATGGCGCTGACGGCCGAAAAACTAGCGGAACAGAAAGGAATTACGCGCAAGGACGCGGATGCCTACGCGCTGCGCAGCCAGCAGGCCGCGGAGGCGGCGTTCAAGTCCTGCTACCTGAGGGAAGAAATCTCGCCGGTGGAAGTGAAACAAGGAAAAAAGGCCATCGTGGTGAGCGAGGACGACCACCGCCGCCCGGAAACCACCATGGAAATTCTGGATAAGCTGCCGTCGTCGTTCAAGAAAGACGGTATGGTGACGGCAGGCAACGCCAGCGGCATTGTGGATGGCGCGGCCGCCGTGGTGCTGACGCAGGAGAAAACCGCGAAGGAGAAAGGATTGAAACCGCTCGGCCGCATCGTGTCTTGGGCCGCGGTCGGAGTGGATCCCAGCATCATGGGCATTGGACCGGTTCCGGCGTCGCGCAAGGCACTACACTTGGCCGGATTGAAACTCGAGCAGATCGACCGCGTGGAAGTGAACGAAGCATTTGCCGTCCAGTATCTTGCCGTTGAAAAAGAGCTGGGCCTGAATCGCGACAAGACGAACGTAAATGGCGGCGCCATCGCGCTCGGCCACCCGCTGGCCGCTTCCGGCACGCGACTGGTAATCACCGTGCTAAATGAGTTGCGCCGTAAAGGACTGCGCTATGGCCTCGCCACCGCCTGCATCGGCGGCGGCCAAGGCATCGCAATGATCGTCGAAGCGCTCCCATAGTTCTTCGCGTTTCCGTTCGACGCCGCTTGTTGAACCTCTATGCTTCCTGGTGCCTGCTCACTACCATTGCACGCCGGGATACAAACTGGGCAAGCGGAAACCTCGGTAGGCATTTTGCGCGCCAGTGGTTAGATGCCAGACCACCTGGTGCGCACTATCGGGAGTGACTTCGAAAATGTCGGACAGTTGTGTGCTGGTTCCGGCATTGAAATCCCCTTCGATATTCCCGTTGGCCAATTGTTCCGCGTTGCCTCCCCAAAATGAATACTCGCCCGGCTTGTAACTGGAAACAATGGTTGCCGTCATCGCGCTCTCGTCTATTTCCAGGACCGGCACGCTGCTGTAGAGACAAGGCGGAGTCGGTGCCAACTCCGCAATTCACGTTTGCGGGAAATCTGCGGAAATTTCCGTTGTCCATGAGCACCATCTGGAATTTCCCGGTGGTGTTTGTGGTGGCGAAGGCAGGCCCGTGTTGAGCATAAAACCAGTCCGTGGGAGAGGTGCCGCCCACGAGAGTGAAATCGCCCTGATAACCAAGGCGCCAAACAATATCCCCCGTCCCACTGCCGTTCTGATAGTCAATCTTAATCACCCAGCCTTGATGCCGGCTGGAAAGCAGAAGATTGCCATCATCGGGTGAATAGAGGAGCGCGTTGCAATGCGTCCAATCCGGATAGCTGAATGGCGCGCGATTGATATCCAGGTGATCAAATGTGCTCCACGTCCACGCAATCGTAAAGGTTCCGTCGGTCTGCGGAGCAAGGTCCACGATCACGTCCCCAAGAATGTTCGGAAGACCGGAGCAGTTGGGAATATCCGCGCACGGCACGGTTATGTTTATCAGCGCGAGCCAATGCCCGTTGGGAAGTTGAATGACGTCGTGATGAAAGCTCTTTATCGGGTAACTGATTCCCGCGGCGGGGAGCAGTGTCTTCAGATTCGTAAGGGTCTCACTCCGGATGGTTTCCCCGGCCAGGTTTACCTCGCGAAGTTCGCTGGGAGATATGCCCATGAGCATGTCGCCGTTCGGAAGCAAGTGCACGCCTTGAACGGTCGTTCCGGTGGGGGCAGCATAAGACCACAGCAAATTGCCGGAGAGATCGTAGACAGCCAACGGCGCCATTGGCGAAGGGGTGTTGCTGATCAAGTCCAGCATCTCCACACCGGATTGCGGGGTCATTCCCGCGGTGGTGTTCATGGTGATGGCTGGAATCTGATTCGCGGGCAGGGCTTGCGTCGTAAACGTGTGATCTAGATCGAGAATTTGGGAACTGTCGGAAGCTACCACCACTGCCTGCATGTGGTATTGAGTGGAAGCTTTCATGCCCGCCACGAAGAAACTCAGCGTGCCAGAGGACGGAGCGGGCTGCGTCCAGGTCTTCAAGTTGTAGGAGGTATCCGTGCTGAACTGGACATACGCCTGCGTTCCAGTTGGCAGTGTCAGTGTGTAGAGCGCGACCTGGGGCTGATTCGTTGTCGAGACTTGTCCCGAAGCGAGCACGGTAATGGCGCTGGTAGCCATCTTGGTGGGATCGTGCTTGCTGGAGGCGGTCACTGTGACATTGGTGTTTTGCGTGACAGACGGAGCGGTGAACATCCCCGTGGAATCAACTGTTGCGCCCGTGGTTCCTGATACGGACCGATACCAGATCGGATGCACCGGAGGAGTCCGTTGCGTTGAGTTGGATGGATTGAGTGGAGAAGACCATGGCGCTAGAGGGAGTCAGCGTCACGCTGACGGGAGGTGAGGAGGAACATCCAGCGATTAGAAAAACGAGTCCGAACAAAATGGAAGGTGCAAGCGAAAATCGCCTCATAGACCACCTTGAAAGGGAAGACGGGCGGGCTGCCAACATCCCTGAGATTTTGAAGACGAACGGCGAGAGCCTAACACATTTTTACGGGTGGTCCAATTCGAGCCGGGTTAGGGGCATAGAGTTTTACCCCTGTACAAATAAATAATGGCGCCCAGGGAAAGTGGTCTGGTGGAAACTTGCAAGCGTCACGGGTTTTCGCTCCCGCCTTTCACTCAATGGTAAGTAATTGATTAGCGCCGGGCCGAGCGCGTAAGCCGAAGTGGAGCCGGAGAGAGGTTCTATACTTTCCAGGTTGCCCGCGTGGAGGCAACCTCCATGAAGAAACTGCGTGTCGTTGTTTCGCTCCCTAATGACAACGCCTACCAGCACGAGCAGGCCAGCGTCGCGAAGGCCACCGGTGAGCTGCTGGGACTTGAGCTTCAGATCCTCCGCGCTAACGACGACTCCATCACACAGAGCCAGCAATTGTTGGAGGTCATCCAGGCGCGCAAGGAGGACCGCCCCAATGCGATCCTGGTGGAACCCGTGACCGCAACGGGCCTGCGCCGCGTGGCCGAAGCCGCGGCCGCCGAAGGTATCGCCTGGGTGATCAGCAATAGCGACGTGGACTATGTCCGGCAACTCTCCAAGACTGCGCGCGCGCCCATCTTCACTGTCAGCCAGGGGCAGAACGAAATTGGCCGGCTGCAGGGCAAGCAAATGGCAGCTCTCCTTCCGAAAGGCGGTTCCGTCCTGATGATTGAGGGGCCGGGGATGAGCTCTGTATCCGTGCAACGCCATGAGGGCATGGAAACCGCGCGGCCGAAGAATGTGCAGTTGACGATGCTGCGAAGCAAGTGGAGTGAAGAGCACGCAGCGCAGAGCGTTATCGCGTGGCTCAAGCTTGCGACCTCTCGCGCGGAAAAATATCAATTGATCGCTGGACAAACGCACGAACTGGCTCTGGGCGCGAGAAAGGCGTTTCAAGCAGTTGCAGATGCGGACCAAGCGAAAAGGTGGCAGGAGCTTCCTTTCATCGGCATCGGCATTGCCAGCCAGGTGAAGCCCCTTGTGGATCGCCATATTCTTTCCGCCGCGGTGATTACAT
Organism: uncultured Acidobacteriota bacterium; assembly: GCA_963824925.1. Classification (GTDB taxonomy): domain Bacteria; phylum Acidobacteriota; class Terriglobia; order Acidiferrales; family UBA7541; genus Acidiferrum. Next base: position 185,039 of record CAWGRE010000016.1, on the reverse strand, counting down.
CCGTCACCATGGAACTTGGGTTGCGGCTCCTGGTTCGTGCGCTCGAATCCAAGGTGCATCCGCCGGAACGCAGCATTGTGGAAGTGGCCTCCTATCCGGAATTGGAGAAGCTTTCCCCAGGGTGAGGCGTTCCGTTCGGCCGGAATTTTTCACAAGCTGCTACATTTTCTTTGAAGTTTCCACGCACTTCCTTCCGCACGCTACGTTGACTTGAGTTATTGTGCGCCATAAGATGGCGTGGACATGACGGATCCTCAGTCTCTGCCCGGCCAGACAATCTCGCACTACCAGATACTGGAAAAACTCGGTGGCGGCGGAATGGGCGTTGTCTATAAAGCCGAAGACACCCGTCTCCACCGCTTCGTGGCGCTGAAATTTCTGCCCGATGAGGTTGCCAAGGACCCGCAGGCGCTGGCGCGCTTTCAACGCGAAGCGCAAGCCGCCTCTGCCCTGAATCATCCCAACATCTGCACGATCCATGATATCGGCGAGGAGAATGGCGCCGCCTTCATCGCCATGGAATATCTGGAAGGCAAGACGCTGAAACACACCATCGCGGGCCGCCCGATGGAACTGGAGAATCTGCAGGACCTCGCCATTGAAATTGCCGACGCCCTCGATGTGGCGCATGCGAAGGGCATCGTCCACCGCGATATCAAGCCGGCGAATATCTTCGTCACCAATCGCGGCCACGCCAAGATTTTGGATTTCGGACTTGCCAAGGTGGGTTCCGCCCGCGGCCATCCAATAATCCGGACGCGATGGCGACGCTCGGCGCGGATACGGATCAACTCACCAGTCCCGGCAGCACTCTGGGCACTGTGGCGTATATGTCGCCAGAGCAGGTGCGCGCCAAAGACGTGGACGCGCGCAGCGATCTTTTCTCGTTCGGCGTGGTGCTCTACGAAATGGCTACCGGTCAGTTGCCATTTCGCGGAGAAAGTTCCGGCGTAATCTTCAAGGCGATTCTGGACGCCACTCCGGTTGCACCTGTCCGGCTGAATCCGGAACTTCCGGCGGAACTGGAACGCATCATCAACAAGGCGCTGGAAAAGGACAGGGACCTCCGCTACCAGCACGCCTCGGAGATGCGCGCGGATTTAAAGCGGCTGAAGCGCGAGACAGGTTCTGGCCGCTCCGCCCGGGAAATCGCAGGCGATAGTGACCCGCGTGTTGCTTCCGGCTCTTCCACGCCCGGGATGGCCGGTGCCGCGCGCGAATCTACATCGGCAGTGGCGCAATCCAGCAGTTCCGTGGTGGTGCAGGCGGCGGGTCAGCACAAGTTGACCGTCGCGGCGCTCGGCGTCTTCGTTCTGCTGCTGATTGCCGGCGCGGGCTATGGAGTGTACTCACTGCTTCACGGAAAAACTGCTGCGGCGCCTTTTCAGAATTTCAATATTTCGCAAATCACCAACAACGGAAAATCGGCGCGCACGGCAATTTCCCCCGATGGCAAATATATCCTCAGCGAAATCCGCGACGCCGGGAAAAGCAGTCTCTGGCTGCGCAATGTGCCCACGAACAGCGACACGCAAGTGCTGCCGCCTTCGGAGACGGCCTTTCAGGATTTAACTTTTTCTCCGGACGGCAACTACATCTATTTCCGGAAATCGGAAGACGCGATGGAGACCACGTTCGATCTCTTGCGCGCGCCGGTCCTTGGCGGGGCTCCCCAGGTGATCGTGCGGGACATCGATTCCAACCCCACGTTTTCTGGCGACGGCAAGCGATTCGCCTTCGCGCGATTTAACGATCCCGAGGTTGGCAAGTATCAGCTCATTACTGCCAATGGTGATGGCAGCGACGCAAAAATGTTCGCGGAAGGACCAGTGGCGGAAGGCCCGCAGTTTATCGCCTGGAAGCCGGGCAGTCCGCAAATTGCCGGCGTGGTCCTGCAATTGGGAGATCAGCTCAGCACCATCCGGCTCTATGATGTGGACACCGGGCAGTCCAGGAATTTGGCGACATTTAAAGATGAGGTGCTTCGCCGGATTCACTGGCTTCCAAATGGAAGCGGGCTCTTGGCCCTTTATCAGGGCAGGGCCACCAGCTTTTTGCGCACCCAGATTGGTTTTATTTCTGCTTCCGACGGTCAGTTTCAACCCGTAACCAAAGACACCAACAGCTATCAAGCGTTGACGCTTTCCGCCGACGGCAAGACGCTGGCGACCGTGCAGCAAAAAACTATCCGGAACCTGAACCTGCTCCCTGCGGCGGGTTCCGGCGCAAAGCCAGCGGAGCCGGCGCTTGTGCAGGAGCGAGATATTGACGATTTTGCGTGGGCCCCTGGCGGCGGTTTTTATGTGCATGAAGTCCTGAATTTGTCGCATATCTCCGCGGACGGCACCGGCAAGACAGTTTTGTTGAGCAATGAATCCGTATTCGGGCTGAACGCCTGCGCAGACGGAAAAACGCTGTTAATGAGCTGGATCGGACAAGGCGGTGCAATCGGAATCCACGTGTGGCGCATGGACGCCGATGGAGCCAATCCGAAACAGTTGACTACCGGTAAGCTTGATTTCAATCCGGTATGCGGCCCGGATTCGAAGCAGGTTTTTTATCCGGAATTGAATGGAAGAGTCCTGCGTGTGCCGGTGGACGGTTCGCGGCAGGCAGAAGTGGTGCCGGGCAGCACGATTCCAAAATCCATCCTCGGTTCGCCGGACATCGGAATATCGCCGGACGGCAAGTTGCTGGCGTTTGTTGTCTCCAGCACGATGGCGAATGGGGCCTCGCTGACCGAACGGATCGGGCTGGTTCCGCTCACGGAAGGCGCGCCGCAACCCCGATTCCTGACGCCCAATCCCCATATCACCGGCGGCCCGAAGTTTACGGCCGATGGAAAGACGCTGCTTTACGCGATCCGCGTGAATGGAGTCGACAATCTGTGGGAGCAGCCGCTGGATGGTTCCGGCGGCCGCCAGATCACAAGTTTTCCCACGGATCAGATCGCGCGGTTCCAGTTGTCACCTGATGGCAAGACGCTCGGAATTCTCCGGCAAAATACAGAGTCCGACGTGGTGCTGCTGCGCGAATCTTCAGCCACGCCATGATGCGCAAGATCGGACGGCGTGGTTTATGATATGGTGCGAGGCGAAAGTTTTTGCCCGCAAGGCCCTTCTTCGCAAATTCAGCCCATGGAGCAGGGATAGAAAGGTTGGCTTATTATGAACTACAGGAACTTTGTTCCGGTGACGATCTTGTTGGCTGTCGCCGCGCTCGTGGCGCCATCCGCGCGCTCACAAGCGCCGGAACAGCAGCCTGCCGCAAAAGCCGCGGCTTCCGCGGAAGCAGATGCCCAGAAGAAAAACACCGCGGCCTACATCGCGCTCATGCGCCGCGACGTCCGGCAGGAAAAAGCCGAGATCATGGGCTCGATGATGGCCCTGAACGCGCAGGATTCCGCGAAATTCTGGCCAATTTACAGCGCCTATGACGAGCAACTCAACAAGTTAAACGACCAGAGGGTCGCGAATATCAAGCTGTACGTTGAAAATTATAACCACCTGACCGACGACGAGGCGGACAAGATGGTTCAGTCCGCGGTGGCCTATCAGAAAGCGCGGGCGGAATTGCTGGGGAAGGCGTACGAAGATGTCCGCCAGGCCTTGGGCGGCGTGACGGCGGCGCGTTTCGCCCTGGTGGAGCACCAGATCCTTTCCATTATTGATTTGCAGATCGTATCGTCACTGCCCATCGCCGGGCAGAGCATGTAATTGCCGGAGAGAGGAAACGAAAATGGAAAAGCGATTGATTTTGGCGGCAATGCTGGCAGCGGGAATGACGATGGTCTCGCCGAACTTGGGAGCACGCACCGGCGCCAACGCCGCGCCGCAAACCAAGAAAAGAATCACCGTTCCCGCGGGGACGCGAATCTTGATTCGTACAGTGGATTCGATTGATTCCAGCAAACAGAAGACGGGCTATCGCTTCACTGCGACTCTCGAAGCCAACCTGCAGGCGGAAGACACCGTGGTCGCGCCGCGCGGCACAACGGTCTACGGCCGGTTGGCGCAAGCGTCGTCTGCGGGGAAAATGTCCGGCAGTTCGGAGCTCACGCTGGAGCTTACCGATATCGTCATCAAAGGCACCGCTTACCCGCTGCTCACCAGCACTTATGAAATCAAGGGCAAGGGTGAAGGCGGAAACACCGCGAAGAAAGTGGTCGGCGGCGCCGGACTTGGCGCCCTGATCGGTGGCCTGGCCGGCGGAGGAAAAGGCGCGGGCATTGGCGCCCTGGCCGGGGCTGGGGCAGGAACAGCCGTGGCTGCCTCCAAAAAAGGACAGCAGTTGCAAATCCCCAGCGAATCCCTGCTGGAATTTCGACTCGCACAGCCAGTGGCGCTGCCCATCGCCTGACCCCGCAATTCAATTACAATCCGGTGTCCGCGCGACCCGAGCGAGGTGCGGAAGCGATTGCCTATTTTTTGGCGATTGCGTCGGACTTGAGCTGGAAACTTCCGCCTTCGCACGTGTAGTCTTCCGGACCAAACATCTGTCGAATTTCGGTCTCGCCCTCCCATCCGGGCCAGAATTTGCGGTGCAGTTCCATGAATTGGCGCGTGCTTTCCACGGCTTCTTCCTTGGTCGCAAAATCCATGATCGCGTAGCCGCCGACCACTTCTCTGGTTTCGGTAAACGGGCCGTCGGTAACCGTCAGGCTGCCGTGCGAAACCCGCACACGTGTACTCGCTGCTGTTGGAGCCAATCCGCCGCTGGCCACCATCTTGCCGGACTTTTGCCCCTCTTCGCTCATCTTTGCAATGGCGTCCATCATTTCCTTCGGCGGAGGCCCGGAATTCTCCGCGGATTTGACCATCATCATGAATCGCATCGTCATTTCTCCTTTTCCCCGTCGGAAAGCCTTGGGTAGGCCATCTGTGTGGCGCGGCGGTTGCCCCCTACCAGTTTGTCGAATGAACCCTGGGGAATTCGACAATTACGGTAACCCCGCGCGGTTTTTTTGTTAAGTATTTGCTTTGTGTGGGCTTGCGGTCGCATGCATCGGGCGTTATCTGGCCAGGAAGAGGCAATGCAGCAGTGGCCCGACCGATGCCAGCCACTGGTAGCACACCACAACGCGGTCGAAATCCAGCAGATGCGCCGCGATCGCCCGGCCGCCAGCCAAGACTGCCCAGATTGCCACCCGGACAAGTTCCCCAATCAGGCAGCAGAAGAGACGGCACATCAGCGTCGAGGCCTCCCGCAGCAGACCTCCGAACAGGGCTGTGCATCCGATTTCCAGAAAGGCCTGTCCCGTTGATTTTGTTGTGTTTGGACTTGCCTGCCGTGCTGCCATAACCGCCTCCCGATTCGCTGCAACTTCGTCTCTACTCTTTAGACGAACGAAGGGCCGCAGTTTCGACAAGCCGGGTAACGAAACGGGAAGTTAGGGCAGAGGCGTTACGCGGTATCTTCGCCCAACGCAAGCGATTAGTTTGCTCGAGGTCCAAAGGCTTACAAAACAGACGCGGGGTTTGCTTGCTCAGTTGGTGATGAGCAAGGCTACCCCGCGGATACTTTTCACTTTATGAGAATTAGAAATCAAAAAGCCGTGTAGAAGAGATCCCTGGAATCGCTGGTCCAGCCCCGGATGGAAGCGGGCCGGATCGGAGTTGGCGTGCGGCTCTCGGAGCCCTCGCTCATCAGCAGCGAATAACCGTTTGCGAGATAGGAGGGAATATCGCGGTAATCCGTGACCGGAATATAAGGTCCCCGTTTGCCCAACTGCACGTGGTAGCGATTATCCTTGAAGCGGTGCGGAATCAGGCGGGTTCCCGCTTTCTTGCCGCGAGCGACGAGAGCAAACAGCATCAACCACCTCCGGGAGGGGCAGGGTCTGTCTATTCTATAAACAGTCGTGGTGTCGAGTAAGTGGTCGCGCTGTGGAAAAATGTGCATCGCTGTGCAAGAAAAGCTTGCAAGATGTTCTGCCTCGTCTCAAGCCAGCGGACCGTCTGTGAGTTCCGGAGGGAGCTTTGGTACACTTTGTTGGGTGGCAATTTCCCGCCGGTAGTGCATGAAACTGCAGACGTGAGGAATCCATGGCGATTCAAAAGGTCGGTGTCGTGGGGTGTGGCTTGATGGGCTCGGGCATCGCGCAGGTCAGCGCCCAGGCGGGATTTCCTACGGTCGTGGGCGAAGTAAACGCGGAGCTGCTCGAGAAGGGCTTGAAGAGCATCGAGAAAAATCTGGCGCGGCAGGTAGAGAAGGGCGCCCTTACGGATGCGGCACGCACTGAAGTACGTGGACGGCTGAAAGGCACCACCTCGATCGACGACCTGAAGGATTGCGACGTGATTATCGAAGCGATCATCGAGCAACTCCCCGCGAAGCGCGAGTTGTTCGGGGCGCTGGACAAGCTCTGCCCTGCGCAAACAATTTTTGCCAGCAACACCTCTTCACTGCCCATCATTGAAATCGCCGCTTCCACCAGGCGGCCGCAGCGTTTTGTGGGCCTGCACTTTTTCAATCCCGTGCCGGTGATGAAGCTGGTGGAAGTGGTGAAAACGATCGCCACGGAGGCAGTGGTGTACGAGGAAATGGTCGCATTCGGCGCCAAGCTCGGCAAAACGCCAGTGCGTGCCAACGATGGCGGCGGCTTTATCGTCAATCGTCTGCTGGTGCCTTATCTGTTGGACGCGATCCGCGCGTTGGAAGAAGGCGTAGGATCAGTGGTCGACATTGACACGTCGATGAAGCTGGGTTGCGGCCATCCCATGGGGCCGCTGACGCTGCTCGATTTCGTCGGCCTCGATACCACTTACTACATTTCGCAAATCATGTTCGACGAATTCAAGGAAAAGCGTTTTGCCGCGCCACCGCTGCTGAAGCGCATGGTGCTGGCCGGGTGGAACGGCAAAAAATCCGGCCGCGGTTTTTACGATTATGCGGACCCGGCGAATCCCAAGCCGATGCAACTCTAAGGAACGATCATGGCCTACGAAAATCTGCTGTACGAAAAAAAAGACGGCATCGCCTGGATCACGTTCAACCGGCCCAAGGTGCTCAACGCCCTGAATCGCAAAACGATTGAGGAGTTTGAACAAGCGCTGATCGATGCCCGCGACGACGTTTCCGTGCGTGTGCTGATTCTTACCGGCTCTGGCGAAAAAGCGTTTGTGGCGGGAGCGGATATCAACGAACTGGCGCGCCAGAACCCGGTGAGCGGAAAGGAATTTTCGCTCTACGGCCAGGGAGTTTTTCACTTGCTGGAGACGATGGGGAAGCCGTCGATCTGCGCGATCAATGGTTTCGCCCTTGGCGGTGGCTGCGAATTGGCGCTTGCCTGCACGATCCGCCTGGCCGGCAAAAATGCAAAACTCGGACAGCCGGAAGTGAAACTCGGTATTATTCCGGGGTATGGCGGCTCGCAGCGCATGGCGCGGCTTTGCGGCAAGGGTATGGCGCACGAGCTTTGCCTCACCGGTGAAATGATCACGGCCGAAGAAGCGCAGCGCATCGGCCTGGTGAATCACATTTACGAACCGGCCGAGCTTTTGCCCGCCGCTGAAGCGATGGCCAAAAAGATTATCGAGAAAGCGCCGCTGGCCGTGAAATACTGCATGGAAGTGATCGAGCGTGGCGTGGAAATGCCACAGGAAGAGGGACTGTTCCTGGAGGCCACGCTGTTCGGCCTGTGCTGCGCCACCGAAGACATGCGTGAAGGAACGAAAGCGTTTCTGGAAAAACGCGCGGCGGTTTTTCAAGGGAAGTAAGGCGGATTCGTGGCACAGCCATTCCTGGCTGTGCAGCCGGTCCGGATGTTGCAGAATGAAGCACAGGCAAAAGTGCCCGTGGCCAGAGAAACGAGGGACATGATTCAGCCGGGGAAAATTGACGGTGCATTAAGCGGCGCAGGCTTCCGCTTTGGAATTGTGATCAGCCGCTTCAACAGCTTTATCACCGAGCGCCTGCTGCAGGGTGCTTTGGATGCGCTGGAGCGAGGCGGCGCGGCGGGCAAGGATGTGGATGTGGTGCACGTGCCCGGTTCGTTCGAATTGCCGCTGGCCGCGAAAAAGCTGGCTGCCACCGGACGCTACGATGCGCTGATCGCCATCGGTTGCATCCTGCGCGGCGAAACCGCGCATTACGATTACGTCTGTTCGGAAACCGCGCGCGGATTGCAGCTTGCACAGATGGACACCGGCATCCCGTTGATGTTCTGTGTGCTCACTTGCGACACGCTGGAGCAGGCCATTGATCGCGCTGGATTGAAGGGCGGCAACAAAGGATTTGAAGCCGGGCTTGGCGCCATTGAAATGGCGCAGTTGTCTCGCAAGCTGCGAGGCGGAGCCGCAAAATCATCCGGAAGCGGCAGAGGGCGGCGTAAATAACGTGTCCTTGCGCACAAAATCCCGTGAATTCGCCATGCAGATGCTGTTCCAGTGGGATATGAGCCAGCAGGCACACGCAAAGCTGGAGTCCACTTTCTGGAAAAGCGCGAAGGCTGCGGAAAAAACGCGCACCTTTGCCAACCAATTATTTGAAGGCGCGGCGCACGATGCCACCGCGCTGGATGAACTGATCACCAAGCACGCCGCAAACTGGCGCCTGGACCGCGTCGCCGCAATTGACCGCGCGATTCTGCGCCTGGCGATGCACGAAATGCGCGCCACGGACACGCCCGCAAAAGTGGTCATCAATGAAGCCGTGGATCTGGCCAAGAAATATTCGTCGGACGATGCCGGGGGTTTCGTGAACGGCATTCTTGACGCTTACCGGAAAACTCTGAAAGCCAACTGAACGGATCGTTTGCGTGGCCAGCCGTTAAGTGCGGATGGTTCCTTCAAATACTTTCACGGCGGCTCCACTCACGCGTGGCGTGAGCTTCTTCCCCGTTTGCGAGACTTCCACTTCGATCTGGCTGGGGCGGTCCATCTCCACGCCCTGCGCGATGTGCAAGGTGTGTCCCGAACCGAGCTTGCCATGCTTTACAAGATAGGCCCCCAGCGAACCCGCCGCCGACCCGGTGGCTGCGTCTTCGTATAATCCCCACGGCATCATGCCGCGCGCGTAAGCTGTGGAATTTCCGCTCAGCGCAAAGCAATAGGCCAGCCCGCATTGTTTTCCAACCAGACGCGCCAGTTCCACAATGTTCATCTGGATTTTTCTCAGCGCCTGGCGGCTGCGCAGCGGGACCATCAAGTTAAAAATTCCCGTGGAAACGAATTCCGGTTCGAGCTTTGGGTCAAAATCCTTGGGCGAAAGTCCCAGCGCATCCGCCAATTTCTTTTTATTGATCCTGGAAGGTTTGAATGACGCCTCTTTCTGCGTCATGGTGACGCGCTGCGGGCGGCCATCCTTGAAGCGAATTTCCACCGGCAAAACGCCCGCGCCGGTTTGTTGCTGTATGTGCACCCCGCCTTCTTGCGCGGGGACGACACCGAGCTCCGCCAACAGAAACCATGTGCCGATCACTGGATGCCCGGCCAGCTTCAGCTCCTCTTTGGTGGTGAAGATGCGCAGGCGAGCCAGCGCGCGGTCGTCGGTGGGCTTCTGTACGAAAACCGTCTCTGAAAGATTCATTTCGCGGGCAATGGCCAGCATCTGATCATTGGAGAGTCCGTCGCCATCGGTGATCACCGCCAGCGGATTACCCTGAAAGCGTGTGGTGGTAAAAACGTCGAGCGTGTAAAAGCGGTGATTCATGGCTGGTCCCCGTCCTTCAATCCGCATGCACCACAGTTTATATCCGTTCCAGCTGGCTGACGGTACGCTCATTTTGAATATTGCCGGTGTTCAAGGTGCTGCGCGGCTCAATCAGCACGATGTGCGTTTCCTCGTCGGCCACGGGGCAGTGCTCCACGCCGTGCGGCACAATCACAAATTCGCCTTCACGCACCACGGATTCGTGATCGCGGAATTTCATGCGCAGCGTGCCCTTCACCACCAGGAAGAGCTCGTCTTCGGTCTCGTGGTGATGCCACACAAATTCGCCCTTCAGCTTGACGGCCTTCACATGGCAATCGTTCACTTCGCCGATTATGCGCGGATTGCAGTAGTCCTGAAACTTCCCGAATTTTTCTTTCAGATTCACTGTATGCATGATGATCCTCATCGCAAAAAATGCGCACATGTCATTCCGAGGGCGGTCTTGGCCCGAGGAATATGCTTTTTCCCAGCGTGGCGGAAGGCGGATTTCTCGCTCCGCTCGAAATAGCAAGCTAAGCCGCTCGATCGGCCTCTAGCTAAAGCGCCTGGACCGCCGCCACCGTTGCCTGCAACACCTGCTTGGTTGTTTCCACCCGCGAAGTTTCGGAATAAATGCGCAGCAGGTTTTCCGTTCCGGAGGCGCGCACCATCACCCAGCCGGTCTCGCCCAGAAACAGTTTGATTCCGTCCATATCCTCGCGGCGCGTGATTTCCCAGGTCCCCACGCGTTTTGTTTTTTCACTCGTGAAATGGGCGATGGCCTTTTCTTTTTGCCCCTTGCGGACATCCAGGTCCACCCGGCCGTAGTGAAACTCGCCGAATTCGGCGTGCAACACAGCCAGAAGTTCGCCGAGCGATTTTCCGTGCCACGCCATCAGCTCCGCCAGCAGCAGCGCGGAGACCGAAGCGTCGCGCTCCGGCAGATAAAGGCTTGTGCCGATGCCGCCACTCTCTTCTCCTCCGATCAGAATGTTCTGCTCCAGCATCAGTTCGCAGATGTATTTGAAGCCCACGGGCACTTCATGCAGCTTTCGGGAATATTTGGCGGCCAGTTTGTCGATCAGCTTGGTCACGGAAAAAGTTTTGGCAATTTCGCCGGGAAGCTTGCGGGTGCCGATCAGGTGCCAAACCAGCAGCGCGAAAATCTGGTGGGGGTTGACGAACGAGCCGTCGCGGTCGATCGCGCCGATGCGGTCGCCATCGCCATCAAGGGCAAAGCCCGCGTCATATTTGCCGGCGCGCACCGCCTGGCGCAGCGCTTCGATGTGCGGTTCGATCGGCTCCGGATGCACACCACCGAAACGCGGGTCGCGCGTGCCGCGAATTTCGTCGCAATGCACGCCGTTGCGCGCGAAGAGCTCCTTCAGCAAGCCCGCCGCGGAGCCGTGCATCGGATCCACCACGAAACGGAATTTCGCATCGCGCAGCCGCTGCCAGTCGATCAGTTTTTCAATCGTGTCCAGATAAGGTGCCCGTGGCTCCAGCGCGTGGATCAATTCCTTGCGCGGCGGCAGGGATGGAACACCATTCGCCAGCACGCTCGCGAGCTCTTTTTCGATCTGCGCGACGATGGAGGGCAGCGCGCTGCTGCCATAGCTGGCCTTGTATTTGATGCCGTTCCAATTTGAGGGATTGTGGCTCGCGGTGATCACCAGTCCGCCGGCAGCCTGGCGCTGGCGCACCAGCAGCGAAATCGCCGGCGTCGGGCAGGGCTTATCGGCCAACCACACCGGCGTGCCAGTGGAACTGATCACTTCAGCGACGGCCGCGGCGATGGTGTCCGATTCAAAGCGGTGATCGTAGCCGACCAGCACGCCCTTGCGCGCGTCTTCGCCACGCACTACATAACGGGCGATCGCGGCCGCGACGATCCGCGCGTTCGCCTCGGTAAAGTCCTCACCGAGAATTCCGCGCCACCCGTCGGTGCCAAATTGAATGGAAGTCATCGCTAAAAAGTATACGCGAGGAGCGCTACGAGCCAAACCACCAGAAAAGCAACGCCGATTTTGAGTGATTACCGCGTGGGTTGTTGCTTGGAAGACAGAACCGGCGCCACTTCTTCGCGTTCGCCGGGCTGCAGAATCCGCTTGATCATGGAGGCGAATCGCACCTGGTCTTCGCCGCGCACGGTTTCGAATTGCAGGCCGAGCCCTTTGCCTGCCCGAACATAGCGGACCGCCGCGCTCGCCTTGATCGCGCCGTCTTCCACCAGAAAATGCAGATCAACAGTCGCGCCGATGGGACACACTCGCGAAGTTTCGATGAATAAGCCGCCCACGCTCAGGTCTTCCACCTTGGAGGTGTCTTCCGCGCGGCCGCAGCGCCAGAACACCCAGATTCCATCCGGGGTTTCGACCCGCTTGTGGCGTCTTCGCGAATGGAGAACGGATTTTTTCAAGCTGCGCCAACCTATGCTTCTAAGATAGGCCCGCCTGGCCTGGCAACAGTGATCCCTGGGTCAGACTACAAAACATGAGTTCCTTGGTTGCCTACAGATTGACGGCAGGCGCGCGTCTCCACAATTGTCGATGTGAACCCACGTGACGTAACAGATATATCCCAAGCGACCAGTGGCCTGTCCGGATGGACAGGTCCCCGGAATTACAAAAGTTTCCTTTGTTTGCGGTCTTCCAGGGCTTTCACGATTTTGCCGACGTCCTGCGCGCGGTCTCGCGGGCAAATCAGCAAGGCATCCGGCGTTTCCACAACAACAAGATCGCGTACACCGATGGCGGCGACAAATTTTCCGGGACTCCAAAGGAAATTGCCCTCGGCGTCCAGCGAGTGGCCGTCGCCCGCAAACAGATTCTCGCCGGGATGTTTGGCAAGCAGTTCATAAACCGCAGCCCAGGAACCGATGTCGCTCCAGCCGATCTCCGCGGGAATCACGAACACGCGTGGCGCGCCGGGTTTTTGCGTGGCGCGTTCCAGGATCGCGTAATCCACGGAAATATTTTCTAGTTTGGGATAGATTCGTTTCAGCTTGGCGGCGTAGCTGCGTTTGCCGATGTGCTGCGCAAGCTCTTCCAGCGGCTCGTGGGTAGCCGGCAGAAATTCCTTCAACGCGTCCAGGAACGTGGAAACGCGCCAGAAAAACATACCGGCGTTCCAATGGAAATTCCCCGAGGACACGTATTCTTTGGCGGTGTCCATCTGGGGTTTTTCGGTGAAGCGGCGTACCGCGTAAACCGGCGTCCCGTGTGCGTTGATGGAATCGCCCTGGCGCTCCACGTAACCGAAGCCCGTATCGGGGCGCGTAGGAGGAATACCCAGGACCACCATGCGGCCGGGCTCGCGGGCCAGATCCAGAGCGGCGCGCACGATTGCGCGATACTTCTCCGGTTGCGCGATGTAATGGTCCGCCGGCAAGACTGCCAGCAAAGCATCGCCGCCCGCCTGGTGGCGCACATGAATCGCGGCCAGGGCGATGGCTGCCGCGGTGTTTCTGCCCAGCGGCTCGGTCAAAACGTGTTTTCGCGCCGCGGCAGGAAGTTGTTTACGGAGCGCGACCACCTGTTCGTCGTTCGTGACCGTCCAGAGGCGCTGCGCGGGAATCAGCGGCGAGAGTCGCGCTACGGTCTGCTGCAGCATCGAGCCTTTACCAACAATATTCAAAAGCTGCTTGGGCGTGCGCGTGCGGCTGCGCGGCCAAAAGCGCGTGCCGCGGCCTCCGGCCAGAATCACGGCATGCATTGCCAACGGCTTTTCGGTCATCGATCGGCTCCCACCAGCACGCGTGAAATTGCCGCGTCTTCAAATCCCTGGTTGCGCAATTGCCGCCGCAGCGCCGGCGGGTCGGGCACGGTCACGCGCAGCACGCTACAAGCGCTCTGCGGCTGCAGCAGAATGGTGGGCAGATTGGCAGGGAAAAACCAAGCTTCGCCGGGACGAAATGCAAATGCTCGCTCCGAATCATAGAACGCACCGGTGCCGTTGAGAATCACGAATACTTGAAACTCCCCGGGATCGCTTTCGATGTGCGTGGTTTTGTGGCAGTCCCAGCGTTCAGTGGCGAAATATTCGCAAGCCGCCAGGAGATATTTCTTCGCCTCCGGCGAATGCAGCGCCAGCGGTTCCATTTTGCCGCCGCGCGTCGGGCCAAAATTCGTCACCTCCATCGCTTTCTGGATGTGCAGTTCGCGGGGTTTTCCGGAGGCATCCGTTCGCCCGAAATCGTAAACGCGATAGGTAAGGTCCGAATATTCCTGGATTTCGCAGACCACCAGGCCGGCGCCCATGGCGTGCTGCGTCCCCGCGGGAACGAAATACGTTTCTCCGGTCTGCACCGGAAGGTGCTCCAGAAGAGTTTCCACGGTGTTCGCTTGCAATGAGCGCAAGAAGCAATTCTTATCCACGCCGGGTTTCAGCCCGAACATGATTTCCGCGCCATCGCTTGCGGAAACCATGTGCCACATTTCGGTTTTTCCGCGGCCGCCGGCGCTTTGCTCGTGCTTCGCGGCGTAAGCGTCATCGGGATGCACCTGAATGGAAAGCTTGTCGTTGGGAAAAATGAATTTGATCAGAACGGGAAATTCAGCCAGCGAGGCGTTGCGCGTGCCGCGCCATTTCTCCGGCATGGCGTGCCATGCCTCGCGCAAAGTCTTCCCGGCGAACGGCCCATTGGTCACGCGCGAATCAAAAGCCGTCAGCCAGGCTTCACCGAGCGGCTCCGGCAGATTCACTTTTTCCGGGTACCAGGGAGCGAGCGAGCGTCTGACCCCAGATCCGCGGGCTGAAGAAGGGTTCAAGACGCGAGAGGACAGGTTGCATCACGGCCTAGGATGCGGCCTCCGCGCGCGAAAAGAATTTCTCAAGCCGCCGGAGTCCTTCCTCGATGCGCTCCAGCGACGTCGCATACGACAGCCTCAGAAATCCTGGCGCGCCAAACGCTTCGCCGGCCACCAGCGCCACGTGCGATTTCTCCAGCAGCAATTTGGAAAGTTCGGTGCAATTTTTTGCCAGCGCCTGTTTGCCATCACCAAGATGCGCGGAAATATTCGGAAACGCATAGAACGCCCCGCCCGGCCACTCGCAGGTGACGCCGGGAATGGCGCGCAATCCCTCCACGATTCGCTTCCGGCGTTTGCTGTATTCAGCAAGCATCGGCGGCACGGTTTCCATGGTGCCGCGCATGGCCTCCAAGGCGGCGTACTGTGCGATCGAAGTGGGATTCGAAGTGGACTGGCTCTGGATCTTGATCATCGCCTGAATCAGTTCTTCGGGCGCCAGCGTGTAGCCGATGCGCCAGCCCGTCATGGCAAACGTTTTCGAAACGCTGCCAATGATGATCACGTTGCTCTTGGAATCCCGGGCGCTGGCGATGGAAAAAGGCTTGTGTGGTTCATAAACGAAATGCGAGTAACATTCATCGCCCATCAGCCAGATATTGTGCCTTTTGCAGAGGGCGAGAATTTTCTCGAACTCCGGCGGATCCACCACGCCGCCACAAGGATTGCTCGGCGAGTTGATAATCACCATTCTTGTTTTTGGGGTAATGGCTTTCTCTATGTCCGCGGCTTTCACGCTGAAACCGTCTGCGGCGCTGGTTGGCACGATCACCGGCGTTCCGCCGGCATACTTGATGATGTCCGGGAAACTTACCCAATAGGGCGCAGGCAGAATCACTTCGTCGCCATGCTGAACCAGCACGGAGACCGCATTGAAGATGGCATGCTTTCCGCCAACGCTAACCACGCACTCCTTGGCCGTGTAGCTGGAGCCAAGCTCCCGGCTGTGCCACGCCGCAATCGCTTCGCGCAGCGGCATGATGCCGCCCGTCGGCGTGTACTTGGTGCGATTTTCTTCGATGGCTTTGATTGCAGCTTTCTTGATGTGATCGGGCGTCGGGAAATCGGGCTCCCCGGGGCCGAAGTCGGCGATGTCCACACCTTTGGCCTTCAGTTGCTCCGCCGCGCTGATGACCATCGCGGTCGGGGATGCCTGGATACGGTTGATGCGATTCGTGAGTTGCACGGACTCTCCTTGGAGCGAGCCTGTAACCAACTAGTTTTCAGGAAAACCGCGCGAAATTCAATGTCGAACCTTGGATGGCGCGCAGCGTTGTCATCCTGAGGCGATCCGATCAGGATCGTCGAAGGATCTCAACTTAACGTGTTTGCTCGAATTTTAAGGTGAGATTCTTCGGGCATCTTCGTCGGATGCCCTCAGAATGACAATCGGACTTGTGACGCGCGCCAAGCGCGATGAAGAATAAACGAAGTCGAATGATGAGGTGTAAACGGAGTGGAACTAGGAATGGTTTGCTACCCAAGCCACTGAGGGTTGTGGACTGTGCCGTCGAAATTGTGCGTGGTCTTATAACCCTCGAATTCGCCATTCTTCGCGGCGGCTGCTGTTTTTGCCAGCAGCGCGTTGGTCTCCGCGGCGGTGAGTTGCTGGAAATTGCGCGCCACCATCAGTGCCTGCTGCACGTCGCCAACGTTCTGGCAGCCAGTAATCACCACGCTGGTCGGCAGGCTCATGGCATAACGCAGGCATTCCACCGGCGTGAGCGTATTGCTCTTCAGCAGCATGCCAGCGCCCATCGGCTTCATGCCGAGTACGCCGATTTCGTTTTTCAGCAGCACGGGCAACACTTTTTCCTGGAAGCTATCGTAGTGCGCGTCCATGGCGTTCAGCGGCATTTGCACGGCATCGAAGTGAAACTTGTGGGCCGCCGCAGTCTCCAGCATATGCAAATGCATCGCGGGACTCTTGTGACCCGTAAAGCCAATGAAGCGTATCTTGCCGGCTTTCTGCGCGGCCACCGCCGCTTCCATGCCGCCATCGGGGCCGAAGATGCGCTCCGGATCGGTCATGCGGATCACTTCGTGAAACTGTAACAGATCAATGTGGTCGGTTTGCAGGCGTGTCAGCGACTCTTCAATCTGTGCCGTCGCGGCTTTTTTAGTCCGCCCGTCAATCTTGGTCATCAGAAAAGCTTTCTGCCGGTAGCTATCGCGCAGCGCTTTGCCCATGCGAATTTCGCTGGTGCCGCCGTTGTAATCCCAGCAGTTGTCCAGAAAATTGATCCCGCCATCCAGTCCTGCGCGGATGATGCGAATGCTTTCCTGCTCATCGGCCTGCATGCCGATGTGAAAACCGCCCAGCCCCACCATGGAGACGCGCGCGCCGGTGCGGCCGAGCTTCCGGTAGGGAACGCCGTTTTCCTCACCCGCGGCCCAAAGCTGGGGAGCTGTCACGCCCGCGAGTAATGAGGTGGTCAGTATCCCGCTCAGGAAATCGCGGCGATTCACATTCGTGGATTTGTCCTGGGATTTTGGGTCGTCGGCGTGGTCCATAACGCTTCACCTCGGAGGCTTAAAGCGTAAAACGGCGCGGACAAAAGTACAAGAAGCGCTGATGTGGAGTCCGCGCAGAGCTATTTGGAGGGCAAAGCTATCTTCGCGCGGATGCGCTCTTCCACGCTTGGGGGAACCAGGCCGGTCAGCGGGCCGCCGAGTTGCGCGATCTCGCGGACCAATTTCGCGCTGAGATAGCTATAGCTCTCACCCGGCAGCATAAAAACGGTTTCCAGCCGCGGTTCCAGCTTGCGATTCATCAACGCCATTTGCAGTTCGTATTCATAGTCGGAGATGGCGCGAATGCCGCGAAGAATCACGGCCGCACCGCGTTTCCGCGCATATTCCACCAGCAGGCCCTCGAAGACGTCCACCTCAACGGCGGGCCACTGGCCGGTTACTTCGCGCAACATTTCCACGCGCTCGGGAACCGAGAACAGAGGCTCCTTTTCCACATTTTTAAGCACGGCTACAATCAGGTGATCGAACATCTTCTCGCCCCGCATGATCAGGTCGAGATGCCCGTTGGTGACAGGATCGAAGGAGCCGGGATAGATTGCGACGGAAGTTTTCATGAACGTGGCCAGCACTACCGCGGCACATTCTAACCCAATCGTTCGGGAAAGCCAGAATCAAGTTGCATTGGAGCTCTTTGAAATTAGGTCCGCAGGCCAAAGGAATTGTTCCGCAACCCAATTTGTGCCAACCTAGGCGCATTCCGGTTTGGGACACAGCTTTCATTGAACCGATTTAACAGGCTGTTGTAGCGGCCGCCTTCCGAGGCGGGCGCTTTTTATTACAAGGAAATCAGATGATCCGGAAAAAATGGCACGGTAGGCTCTTCTTGCTCGCCATATTTTATTTGTCGCAAGGAGCAATCATGGCCCGTGCCCAATCGAATGCCCCGCTGAACGTGATGCCGCTCCCCGCGAAAGCGCAGCGATCAGACGGCGCGCTGAAAATTGAATCCGGTTTCACGATGTCCTATGTCGGTTATCACGAGGCGCGCCTGGATCGCGCCGGGCAGCGCTTTCTGCACCAGTTGCAGGTACAAACCGGCATGGTTCTTAATCCTGCGAATAAAACCGGCGCCGCCACTTTGACGATCACCACGGATCGCGAAAGCAAGCCCGTCCAGGAACTCGGCGAGGATGAATCCTACACGCTTGATGTAACTCCCGCGGGCGCGAAGCTGCACGCCGCCAATCCGCTGGGCACTATGCATGGCCTGCAAACTTTTCTGCAGCTTGTCGCGATCACCCCAGATGGCTTCACAGTTCCCGCCGTGCACATCGAAGATCAGCCCCGGTTTCCCTGGCGCGGGCTGATGATGGACGTCAGCCGCCACTTCATGCCGCTGGAGGTGGTAAAGCGCAATCTGGACGGCATGGAAGCCGTAAAGATGAATGTCTTTCACTGGCACCTTTCGGAAAATCAGGGATTCCGCGCCGAGAGCCACAAGTTTCCCAAGCTGCAGGAAGATGGCTCCGACGGACTGTTCTATACACAGGAGCAGATTCGCGAGGTTATCGAATACGCCCGCGATCGCGGCATTCGCGTGGTGCCAGAGTTCGATATGCCCGGGCACAGCACCGCCTGGTTCGCCGGCTATCCGGAGCTCGCCAGTGGCAGCGGCCCCTATTCCATTGAGCGCAGGTGGGGCGTCTTCGATCCGGCGATGGATCCCACCGACGAAAAAACCTACAAATTCCTGAACGAGCTGATCGGCGAAATGTCCAAATTGTTTCCCGACCAGTTTTTTCATATCGGTGGCGACGAAGTGAACGGCAAGGAATGGGACGCCAACCCGAAAATTCAAGCGTTCATGAAGTCGCACAAGATCAAAAGCAACGTAGAGCTCCAGGCCTATTTCAGCGGCCGCGTGCAAGATCTGGTCACCAAACATAAAAAGACGCCCATCGGCTGGGACGAAATTCTGGTGCCGGGCGTGCCGAAATCCATCGTGATTCAGTCGTGGCGCGGCGTGGATTCCCTGGCGGCCGCGGCAAAATCGGGCTATCGCGGAATTTTGTCGAATGGCTATTACCTGGACCTGGGCTGGAGCGCGGCGCGGCACTACGCCGTCGATCCCCTTGGCGGTCCGGCGGCCCTGCTGACGCCGGAGCAGAAACAACTCATCCTTGGCGGCGAATCCTGCATGTGGTCGGAGTATGTTGACGCGGAAAATGTGGATTCGCGCATCTGGCCGCGCAATGCGGCCATTGCGGAGCGCCTGTGGTCTCCCGCCAGCGTGACTGACGCCGATTCCATGTACAGCCGCATGAATGCCGAAAGTGAGCGTCTGGAATGGCTGGGCTTGACGCATCGATCCTATCAGCGCCCCATGCTGCAGCGCATCGCGGGGCCTGTTGCGCCGGATGAGATGGAGGCGCTGACGGAATTAGCACGAGCGCTGGAGCACCAGAAAGATTACACGCGCGAGGAAAGCGCGACCGCCGAACCCACGAGTTTTACGCCACTCAACCGGCTTGTAGACGCTGCTTACCCGGAGAGCGAAGACTCGCGGCGGTTTTCGGTTGCGGTGGACCAATATTTGGCTTCGTCGTGCAAGGATGCCGTGCTAGCAGCGCAACTTCGGACGCAGCTTTTGCAGTGGGCCAGCATTGATTCGCACTTGCAGACACTGCAACAACGTTCGCAGTTGGCGAAGGAGGCGGCTCCGGCGTCTGGCGCGCTTTCGCAAGCGGCCAAAATTGCCATGGACGCGCTAGACGTAATTGCGAAGGGGGGTTCAATTTCCGCTGATCAGAAGAAGACCCAGACCGATGCGCTTAGCGGGCTTGAGAAGCAAGCGCATAGTTCTCAGCTGACGCTGCCGATGTTGCCTGCAATCCAGAAGCTTCTTGACGCTGCTTCGTCGGGCGGGGCTTGTTCGAGATGACGCGGTAGCGCCGCCATCCTGCCGGCAAGGATGCTTGCCTGCAAGATGCAGGCGCTACCGGATAACCCCGCGCCGCAATGATTCGCCACCGCGTAGGGGCGGCTTTAGGCCGCCTTCTTCGATTGAGCCACGATACGGATTGTCTGGATGGAGAATTTGTAGCGGGTACGCTGGCCTGCAAGATGCAGGCGCTACCGGGCGGCCCTATTGTGGCACCTGGTTATGGCACGGGCCTTCGCCAGAATCGTGGAAAGATTGCCCCACCACCGGAACAAACTCCCAGCGATATTTGCCGGGAGACAGCGTCAACTTCAGAACCCCGTAGGTGCGATCATCGCGCACCTCACTGTTCGGCTCCGCGAATCCCAGCGGCGTGTGGCTCCGTCCGCCCGTCCCCACAACGATTTCACGAATGCCGTGCTCGGGGTCTGCATTGCCTTCGGGATCTTGCGGTGCGAATCGCTCGTAGGCATGCTCATGCCCTGCAAGGATCAGGTCCGCGTGAGCATCATGTAAATCTCGCCAAAGTGCGGTGAGTTCCGGATGCTCCGCATGGCTGCGAAGCAGTCCGCTGCTGAAGAGAGGATGATGACCGTAGGCAAGGATGCACGCGTTCGGATGCCCAGCCAGGTCCTGTTTCAACCATGTCTCTTCGGGCGATCTCTCGGCGCAGCCGCCAAGCCCACGCGCATTGCAATTGGTATTCAAAGCCACGATGTGCCAGTCGCCCAGGTCAAAGCTGTAATACCCCTTGCTAGGGTCGCCAGCTTGCTTGCCCCAATACCGAAAATATCCATTGGCCCCGGACCCGTTGTATTCGTGGTTCCCGGGAGCAGGGCGTGTGCGGGCCTTGAACTTGCCCCAGGTTGGGTCATAGCACTTCTCGAATTCCTCAAACGTTCCGTGTTCGTAAGCCAAGTCGCCGGCCGCGAAAACCGTTCCTGGAATGTTTTCAATCAATTTGGCGGTGGCCTCCGCTCCGGACAGATCGGAGCACCCGGCGATATCGCCCGCTCCAACCATCACAAAGGTGCTGCTCGATTTGGTTCTTGCTGGCTGAGAGGCAGCCGAGGCGCTTGAACTGCGTTTAGATGGCGACTGCTGCCCCAACGCAGCGAAAGGGAATAAGGTGGCCAGAGAGAAACAAACAAGGAGCAACTGGGCAAGCTCTCTCGCCCGACGCAATGGTCCCATGTGTCTGTCGTTCCTCCCGGACTTCGATCCAAATTCAGAATACATGGAAAGGCCTGGCAAACCAGAAGCCATTCGGCAGTGAATAGCATCCATTCGAGGAGGGAAACAGGCGATTAAGTGGAATTCAGTGCATCTACGACTAATTCAGTCGTAGTCTAACCATCAGACAAATAAAGATTTGTCTCACAACTGCCCTTGGCGTGGGGTTGACAAACTGCGGAGCAAAGCCGTATAGTACATATGCGACTGGTTCAGTCGTAATTGTGCTCGCACCGCACACGCACACTGGGGATGGTTGATGTTCAAATTGTCGAAGAAGGCGGACTATGGCTTGATTGCCATGAAGCATCTGGCCAATCACCGCCAACAGCACGCCTGCAGCGCCAGTGAGATTGCCGAGGAGTATGGCATCTCTTCGATGCTGATGGCCAAGGTGCTGCAAAAGCTGGCCAGGCAGAGCCTGGTGGTGGCCAAGCATGGTTCCAGCGGGGGCTATCTGTTGGCTAAGGAGCCAGCGAATATCAGTGCCCTGGAAGTGATTACGGCGATTGATGGACCGGTCCTGATTACTTCCTGCGTCACCAGCCACGGAAATTGTGACGCCACGGACCGCTGCTCCATCAAAGAACCATTGCAGCGGGTCAATGAAAGTATTTTGGGAGTTTTGAGCACGGTGACCATCGCGCAGTTGAGCGAAGAGAAACAGGAATCCGTGCTGGTGGAATTGAAGGGGATGGACCAACTGGCGGTAAGCCGCTAAGCGGAACGTCCCGGAAGCAAGAGGAGAACAAGGAAATGGCCGTCAAGCTGCCGATTTACATGGACAATCACGCCACCACCCCGATGGACCCCCGGGTGTTGGAGGCGATGCTGCCTTATTTCACCGAAAAGTTTGGCAATGCCGCCAGCCGCAACCACTCGTTTGGTTGGGCCGGCGAAGAAGCGGTTGAAAACGCGCGCCAGCAAGTGGCTTCGCTGATCGGCGCGACGGCGAAAGAGATTATTTTCACCAGCGGCGCCACGGAATCCGACAACCTGATGATCAAGGGTGTGGCGGAAATGTACCGCGAAAAGGGCAACCACATCATCACCCAGGCGATCGAGCACAAGGCCGTTCTCGACACCTGCAAGAACCTGGAAAAGCACGGTTTTGAGGTCACCTATCTGCCGGTGCAGAGGGACGGCCGCGTCAATCCTGAGGATGTGCGCAAAGCGATCCGGCCGACCACCATCCTGATCGCGATCATGTATGCCAACAACGAAATTGGCATCATCAACCCGATGCAGGAAATCGGGAAAATCGCCAAGGAACACGGCATCATTTTCGCAACCGATGGCGTGCAGGCGGTTGGCAAGATTCCGGTGGACGTCCAGAAGGACAACATCGATTTAATGGCCATCACCGGCCACAAGATTTATGGGCCCAAGGGTGTTGGCGCGCTTTATGTTCGCCGGCGCAATCCCCGCGTGCAGCTTTCAGCGATTCTGGATGGCGGCGGCCACGAGCGCGGTATGCGTTCCGGCACGCTGAACGTCCCCGGCATCGTGGGGCTCGGCAAGGCCTGCGAAATTGCCCAGCAGGAAATGGCGCAGGAAGCGGCGAAGATCGGCGCGTTGCGCGAGCGTCTCCGGGCTGGCCTGGAAGCCAAGCTGGACGAAGTCTTCATCAACGGTTCGACGGAACATCGCCTGCCGAACAATCTCAACATGAGCTTTGCCTATGTTGAGGGCGAATCGCTGTTGATGGGCATCAACGATATTGCGGTTTCCAGCGGGTCTGCCTGTACGTCGGCAACCCTGGAACCGAGTTATGTACTCAAAGCCTTAGGCGTGGGCGAAGACTTGGCGCATACTTCAATCCGCTTCGGTCTCGGGCGCTTTACCACCGAGGAAGAAGTGGACTACGTGATCGACAAGATGGTGCAGGTAGTGACCAAACTGCGTGAACTTTCGCCGCTCTACGAAATGGCCAAGGAAGGCATAGACATTTCCAAAGTCAAATGGCAGACCGCCTAATACTGTGACGACTGGAAGG
Source organism: uncultured Acidobacteriota bacterium (assembly GCA_963824925.1). Classification (GTDB taxonomy): domain Bacteria; phylum Acidobacteriota; class Terriglobia; order Acidiferrales; family UBA7541; genus Acidiferrum. Next base: position 161,953 of record CAWGRE010000016.1, on the reverse strand, counting down.
AAGAAAATGGCAAGCGCAAGCGCTATTGCAACCGAAGGAACACTCAGGATTCACCGCTCGATTGCGGGAACGTCCGCGCCGTTTCGCGTGACGTATCAGGCTTATCAGGATGGCGACGAGCCGGCTCCCGCAGCCGAGCGCGCGTTTTACCATCTTCAGGATGTCCGCGCGTTTTTGAATGTGCTGGGCATCGGCGCGGAATACGTCCGCGAAGCGCTGCGCGAGCTGACCGCGGGCCGCTCGGCGTTTTTGACCAACATTGCCTTGACGGAAAAGGCCGTGAAGAACGCAGGTTTCGGCTCTCTCGTCGCGGCGAAGGGCTAAGCTCGATTTGGATTTGAAAAACGAAGGAGTAAGGGTCCATGGCATACAGCGATAAAGTAGTTGATCACTACAATAATCCCCGCAACGTCGGCAGCATGCCCAAGGAAGATCCCAACGTTGGGACCGGCCTGGTGGGCGCGCCGGAATGCGGCGACGTGATGAAGCTGCAGATGAAGATTAATCCGGACACCAAGGTCATTGAAGAAGCGAAGTTCAAGACCTTCGGGTGCGGATCGGCCATCGCCAGCTCGTCCCTGGCCACCGAATGGGTGAAGGGCAAGACGGTGGAAGAGGCCCTGGCGATCAAGAACACGGACATTGTCCGCGAGCTCTCGCTGCCGCCAGTGAAGATTCACTGCTCGGTTCTCGCCGAAGACGCCATCAAGGCGGCCATCGGCGATTGGAAAAAGAAGCATGGTATTGAAGTTCCCGCGCACGAAAAGGCGTCGCACTAAGCGAGCCTCGCGCGGGGGTAGTGGCGCCTTCCGGCGGTGAGTGTTGACCGTCGGAGGTCGCTGTCCAGATTTTAGCTCCAGGAAGGTTCGGAGTATGGCTACGGAAACGATCACACAGACACCGGAAAAAGAAAAAACCGGGCCGGTCATCCACATGACCGAGAAGGCCGCGAAGAAAATCATTGCGCTGCTGGCCAAGGATGGTGTGTCTGCCGAATCCGGCGGGCTGCGCGTGGGCGTGCAAGGTGGCGGCTGCTCTGGATTGTCTTACGCGATGCGCCTGGACACGCAGTCGCGCGATCGCGATAAAATTTTCGAGGCGTTTGGCGCGCGGCTTTTTGTGGATCCCAAAAGCCTGCTGTATCTGAATGGCACCACGCTCGAATACGAAGAGACGCTGATGCGCCAGGGCTTTGTGTTTCAGAATCCGAACGCGGCCCGCAATTGCGGCTGCGGCAGCAGTTTCACGGCGTAGCCGTAGCGCAGGCTTTAGCCTGTCAGCTGGCCTTACCCAGCGCAGGGAAATCAAGCAATTCCGGCTGGCAGCATGGCGCGCCAGCCACTTTTTTTGTAGTTGGGACCGGGTAGCAAGAGGGAATCTTATGGCCTCACAATTCCCCATCACCGATTCGCCGCTGGTCTGCTGGAGTTGTCACGAGCGGACGATTGGAACGCATTTCTGCGCGTCCTGCGGGAAGATGCTGCAGGTGCCGGAGAAGAGCGATTACTTCGCGATGTTCGAACTGCCGCGCAAGCTGTGGATTGAAATGGGCGGCCTGGAAAAGAAATTTCTGCAATTGAGCTGGAAGCTGCACCCGGACAATTTTGTGAAGGCATCGCCCGAGGAGCGCGAGATTTCGCTGAAGCGCAGCTCGGAACTGAATGATGCGTACCGCACTTTGCGGGATCCCGTCGGGCGCGTGGAGTATCTGCTGGCGATCGAAGGCGCGCGTGTGGAAGGCCAGAACAAGCAGCAGGCCCCGCCGGAATTGCTCGAAGAAGTTTTTGAGCTGAATGAATCGCTGGATGAGTTACGTGAAGCGAAAGCTTCCGGAGGCGACACCGTCGCGCTGAAACAGCGCCTGGAATCCGCCGAAAAGAATTTTCAAGGCAAGCTCACAGAAGTAGACGGTGAGTTGCAGGCGGTTGCGAAAGATTGGGACAAAGCGGTGGACGCAAACACGGACGAGGCTACGAGAAAAGGCGTGATGGCGCGGCTGAACGAACTGCTGAATCGCCGCTCGTACATCCGAAACCTGGTCGTGAATGTCCAAAAGGAATTGCTGTAGCTCAGGCCTTCAGGCCTGAGGGTTTCGCATAAGTTGGCGTGGTCGAATGGACGATGGACGGACTCACCCCTGAAGGGGTGAGCTACAAAGATATGGGCAAAATCGTTGGCATCGATCTGGGAACCACCAACAGCCTGGTCGCGTATATGGACGCGGCAACGGGCCAGCCGAAGTGCATTCCGGGCCCGTCCGGCAGCACGCTCTGCCCGTCGGTGGTAAGTCTCGATGTCGACGGCAGCATCATCGTTGGCGAACCCGCCCGGCGGCGACTGTTGACGCAGCCCGAGCGCACGATCTATTCAGTGAAGCGCCTGATGGGCCGCGGCCCCGCCGATGTGCAGAACGAACTGCGGCTATTTCCATTTCGCATTGACCCCGCCAGCCAGAACGTAATTCGCGTGCAGCTTGGCGATAAAATTTTCACCCCACCGGAAATCTCCGCGTTTATCCTGCGCGAATTGAAGAACTGGGCGGAAGCTTACTTCGGCGAAGCAGTGGATCGCGCGGTGATCACCGTGCCAGCCTATTTCAACGACGCACAGCGGCAGGCCACCAAAGACGCCGGGAAGATCGCGGGGCTGGAAGTTCTGCGCCTGGTCAACGAACCAACAGCGGCTGCGCTGGCATACGGTCTGCACGAAAAGCAGCGCGGAACTGTGGCCGTCTACGATCTGGGCGGCGGGACGTTCGATATTTCCGTGCTGAAGCTGATCTCCACGGGCGAGGGCGATATTTTTCAGGTGCTCTCCACGAATGGAGACACGCATCTGGGCGGGGACGACATTGACAACCTGCTGCAGGCCTTCGTCCACGAGCAGATTCTGCAGCACGACCAAATCGATTTTTCGCCGCGCGGCGAACTGGCGCAGGAGTTGCGCAAGGACCTTATCGATTTGAAGCACCGTCTCTCGGAAACGGACAAAGCCACGCTGCGTTTCCCGCTGCCAAACGGGAAAATCTTCGAACACGAATTCACGCGCGGCGCGCTGGATGCTTTAATCCATCCGGTTGTGGACCGCACCATGGCGCCCGTGCGCCAGGCGCTTGCCGACGCGCAATTGAGCCCGAAACAAATTGAGGAAGTTGTGCTGGTTGGCGGCACCACGCGCACGCCGTTGATCCGCCGCACCGTGCAGGAATTCTTTGACCGCAAACCGCACACGGAACTGAATCCCGACGAAGTGGTGGCGCTGGGCGCGGCGGTGCAGGCAAATATTCTGGATCGCGGCGTGCAAAACATGCTGCTGCTGGATGTGACGCCGCTCTCGCTGGGCATTGAAACCTATGGCGGGGCGGTGGCGAAAATCATCCCGCGCAATTCCACAATTCCCGCGAGCGCGCAGGAGCTTTACACCACCGGCGTGGACAACCAGACCGGCATAGACATTCATGTGCTGCAAGGCGAGCGGGAACTGGCCAAGGATTGCCGTTCGCTGGCGCGGTTCACTTTGCGCATTCCTCCGGCGCCGGCGGGTTTGCCGCGCGTGGAAGTGAAATTCCTGATTGATGCCAACGGCATTCTGCAAGTGGCTGCGAAAGACGTGCGCACGGGCGAAGAACATTCCATTGAAGTGCAGCCGAGCTACGGCTTGAACGATGCGGACATCGAACGCATGCTCGAAGAATCCATCGAGTATGCGGAGCAGGATTTTGCGGAGCGGCAATTGATTGAAGCGCGTACGGAGTCCGAAGCAATCCTGACGGCGACGGGGAAAGCGCTGGCGAATCCCAAGGCCGCGGACCTGTCCGAGCCGGAGCGCGTGAAAGTGGAGCAAAGCGTTGCGGCGTTGCAGGAATCGGTGAAGGGAACCGACTACAAGCTGATCCGCAAGCGCATTGACGAATTGAACCACGCAACCGAACACCTGGCGGAAATCCTGATGAACACGGCGGTGCAGTCTGCGCTGGAAGGCAAGAAATTAGCGGAAGTTTAGGGAGAGAAGTCATGGGCGGCACAAATCCGTACATCGAAGAAGTGAAATATAAGAAGGCCACGAAGAAGTATAAAGTCACGTTTCTGCCGAGCGGCAAAACCGTGGAAGTGGATCCGGAGAAGTTTCCCTATGGCCACAACGGCCTGCCGGGCAGCATCCTGGATATCGCCGAAGGATTCAAGATGGGCCTGGACCATGCGTGCGGCGGGGTGTGCGCGTGCTCCACGTGCCACGTGATGGTGAAAGAAGGTCTCGAGTCCTGCAATGAAGCGAGTGACGCGGAACTCGACGAGCTCGATGAAGCGCCGGGCATCACGCCGAAGTCGCGCCTGGGCTGCCAGACGGTGCCGGACGGCACCACCGACATCGTAGTGGAAATTCCGGAGTGGAATAAGAATTACGCGAAGGAACTGGATCACTAGGCGGGGAAGCGAGCAGATAGCAGCGAGCAGATAACAGGAATCGTTGTGGCGGCCGCCTTCTGTTTATCCTGACCCGGTCGGGGAGGCGGGGCCTTTGAGGGTGGTGAAAAAATGCCGCGGACATTTGATTGGGACAACCTGGAAGACATTGCCATCGGGCTGGCGGACAAATTTCCCGAGGTCGATCCTTATACCGTGCGATTTACCGACATGCACAAATGGATCATCTGAGCTGCCGGGCTTCACCGGCGATCCCATGAAATCCAACGAGGGCAAGCTGGAAGCTATTCAGACGGCCTGGCATGAGGAGTGGGAAGATCGGAAATAATGGATGATCACCGACTGACGGTTCTGGTCCAGACGAAGCGAAAAGGCGCCCACCTCCGAAGGCGGCCGCTACAACGCATGGCAGAATTTGCGTGATTCTCGTATAATTGAAAGGTTGCAGTTCCTCCTGCGGTGCCGCTATGGTGCAACGGTTAGCACGTAGCCCTTTCAAGGCTAAAATACGGGTTCGATTCCCGTTAGCGGTACCAAATTTTCCCCTCCAAAATCGCCCCGTGAGCCACTTGGTGTTATTCTTAGCTAATCGGACAGAGCAGAACCTTGGGAGGCCAAGACCATGGCTGATTTGTTGCGTTCCTCAAATCCCGTGTTGAAAGAAAAGGCATTCGCCGGAGCAGTTCCGACCGGCGAGACGATGACCATTCAGGGCACGGTCAACAAGACCGGGCTGCTGCTGTTGTTCGTGGTGGCAACAGCGGCGTGGACCTGGGGCCTGAGCCATTCGGAGACGCCGGAAGCCGCGGGTCCTTGGATGATCGGGGGACTGATTGGCGGGTTCGTCGTGGCGCTGGTGACGATATTCAAAAGAGAATGGTCCCCGATCACCGCACCGATTTACGCACTGCTGGAAGGTCTGGTACTCGGCGGCATATCCGCAATATTTGAAAAGTCCTATCCGGGGATAGCGGTGCAGGCGATCAGCCTGACGTTTGGTGTGATGTTCGTGATGCTGCTGGCGTACAAATTCCGCATCGTGCAGGCCACGCGCGGGTTCAAGCTGGGTGTGATTGCGGCAACGGGCGGTATCGCCGTGGTGTATCTGATCAATATGGTGATGGGACTTTTCTTTCACTCGCAGATGTCGTTTCTGAATGCGGCCACGCCGCTGGGCATCGGCATCAGCCTGTTTGTGGTGATCATCGCGTCGCTGAACCTGATCATTGATTTCGACATGATCGAAACGGGAGCGAAGATGGGCGCCCCGAAATACATGGAGTGGTACGGCGCGTTTGGCCTGATGGTCACGCTGATCTGGCTGTACATGGAAATGTTGCGCCTGCTCAGCAAGCTGCGCCGTCGCTAAAAAGCAGACTGAACAATCAGTTAAGATGGAACCAACCGGCGATACGGGAAGTGCTACTTTCGCGGCCCGGCGGAGATCACGCCGACGCGAGTTCCAGTTCGCGTTTCGGAATTTCCTTGTTGGCTTGGGGAAACGAGCCGCGATGCTCGATGCCCAAGCGGCCGGCGTAGATCAATAACTTCTCCAGGCTTTTTCCGCCGAGCTTTCCGTTTAACAATTCACTGATCCGGGGTTGCGGTTCCTGCAAAATAATCTGCAATTGCCGCGAGCTATAGCCCTTCGCCGCCTTCCGGATGGCTTCATACAAATCAGCGCGGAGCTTCATGACCAGTGCCTTTTCCGGCGGATAAATCGCATCGAACACATCACCCTTGGTTCTCATTCTGTATTCTCCCGACATTCGCGTTTTACTGCTTTCCACCGCCGGACGATGGTGTCCTTTTCCGTCTGCGACATCTTGGCGCTTTGCTTGGTGAAGGCATGAAGCACGTAGACCACATCACCTTTGCGCGGCAGATAGATCAAACGAAACCAGGTATCTTTGTTCTGGTCTCGAAGTTCCCAAATGCCTGATCCGATGCCCGTCAGGTAACGGCAATGTGGCGGCCTTTCGCCACGTTGCGCGGCACGAAGGGCGAATCCTAGCGTGGCCTTGATTTCGTCGGGCCACCCGGACACCACTTCCAGGGAATTGCCCCGCCAATCAATGTCGGCATCATCGGGCACGGCAAACACAAGGAAAGTATACATTATTATGTATATTAAAGGTGGTGGTTTTACTCAAAAGGCTTCTGGCGTGTTTTGGAATTTCTCTGATATGCAGATAAGAGCGAGATGTCCTTGAAACCTAGAAAACGAGAGACCCGATCAAAAGGCCAGGGAGGATATTCGCCGAAGTTTGCGCGGGCGTTTGCTTATGCGGAGCGGGCGCACCGGGGGCAGAGGCGCAAGGGGACGGAAAAGCCGTACATTGGGCATTTGATGAGCGTGGCCTCGATCGTGATCGCCTATGGAGGCGACGAGGAGATGGCTATTGCGGCGCTGCTGCACGACGCGGTGGAGGATCAGGGCGGACGGAAGCGGTTGCGGGATATCCAGAAAAAATTTGGGAAGCGCGTGGCGAACATTGTGGATGGCTGCACGGATTCTTACGAAGAGCCGAAACCGCCGTGGCTTGAGCGCAAGCGGAGTTACATTGCGCGTGTAGCTGGTGAAGATTCCGATACTCGGTTGGTGTCCGCGGCGGACAAGCTCTCGAATTCGCGCGACATTCTGCAGGATGTGCGCGCCGATGGTGATCGGGCGTTCGAGCGTTTTCAGGGCAAGAAAGATGGCACGCTCTGGTATTACCGGACACTGGTTGCGGAATTTCGCAAGGCCGGGGGCAATCCGCTGGTGGAGGAATTGGATCGTGTGGTGAAGGAATTGGAGCGCGCAGCGAAAGCGACGAAAGCCGGGACGAGAAGGTTGAGAGTTGGCTCTTGGCTTTGAGGTTTCCCGGGAAAGCTTTTGTTGATTCGGCAGTTGAGATCCTTCGGACATCCTCGTCGGATGCCCTCAGGATGACAAATTCCTCATGAGGGTTGCCGACGGAGCCTTCGCGGATATCGTAACGCTTCGGTGAATATTTGCTTTGGGGACTGGAAAAGATTTGCGCTCTGCCGGATGATGGAAGGCGCTTGCTTTCCGAGTTGCGGGCAAACGCCGGACGCCGGTGCGAGCCCAGGCTATCACCCAAAGGGGCTACTGTGTTGGAAGCAATTACCGTTTATTTAACCGCTGCCGCAAGCGTGTTCGGTTCCCGCATCCTTCCTTCCGAAGAAGTGGATCAAGCCTATGGAATGCCGATTGGAAAACTTCGCACCCGGGCGGGTATCGTCTCCGTGGCATACGCTTCGGAGGAAGAGACCGAGGAATCGCTGGCGGCGGAGGCTTGCGGCAAAGCGCTCGAGCAGTGCGGAGAATCCGCACAGAATCTGGATGGAGTGGTTGCGGCCAGCGAGACGCATCATGCGTATCCTTCGCTGGCGGCGGCGCTGCACGCGCGGATGAAGCTGCGCGAATGGTGCATGGCGCTGGACGCGGGCAACGGTTGCCTGGCACTGCTGCAGGTGCTGTTTGTGGCGCAGGCGTTGCTCGTCACCGGCCGCGCGGAAAAAATTCTGGTGACCACTTCGGATGTACACAGCAGGGCGCTGGGGCCGGGGCGAAGCGCCGGTGAATTCGGCGGACTGTTTGGGGACGGCGCAAGCGCGTTTCTGCTTTCCAGCAAGGCGCCGGAAAAAGGGCGGTTCGCTTACAAACTGGGGGAATTTTTCTTCGGCTGCGCGTCGCAATATGCGGAAGCCATCGCGGTGCGCGAAGCGGGCGGCGGAGAGCTGGACATCCAGTTTGATGGAGAAGGATTGTCGCGCGCGGCCGTGAATCGCATGGAGCAGGTATTAAGCGAAGTGGAGCGGCGCAGCGGAATTGCGCGGGAGAAGGTCAGCGCGTTTGCAACGCACCAGCCGAATCCGCGATTGGTGAAATTACTTGCGAAACAACTGGATGTATCGTGCGGCGCGTTTCCGCCGATAGCCGTGACCAAGGGGAATCTGGGTTCCTCGATGTGCGGCGCAGTGCTGCAGACGGCGTTTGCCACCGCGGCGGGGCAAGCGGTCCAGGAACGCGGCGCGGTGTTTCTGGCTTCGCTGGCACCGGGATTGTTGTTTGGCGGCGGGTGGATGGTGCCGGTGGTGGGATGAGGAAGTGTGTGATCGGGGTCGAAAGATCTATTGGGCGGGTTGAGTTTTGGGATCAGAGGATAGGAAGGCTGGCCAATCTGGAGATTGGCGCTCCCTATCGGACGGCCTACAATGGCGAAATTTGAGTAGGTGGGTTGGATTTCAGGACCGGGATCGGAGAAGGCTGGCCAATCTGGAGATGCAACCCGTCTAAATCGCGGGTTGGGGCAGTGGTGGCGTTCCTGCGACGTCAGGGCGAAGAAACGGTGGCCGTGGTGAATTCAAGATCGGTCTGTGGGACGACACAGGCTTGCAGCGGGGGCCAGCCAGGGTCGGTAACGGGATTGCGGCAGAGTGAAACCAAGGCATCGGAAACTTCGGATGGGCCGACGGCACCGTTGAGCGGCTCCGCGTAAATTTTGTAATTGTGATTCACCGCCAGGGCATTGATGGAATACGCGCCGTCAAACTGCACCGGGCCCGGCGCCTGACAACTCCAACCACCTAAAGTTCCTGCGACAACCGCGCCGCTTGCCGCGTCCACGGCGACGACGTGCGCGCCGAAGATGCCGGTGACGCCGGGCGGAGAAGCTGGCAGCGAAAGCGGATTTGCCGGAAGAATGCGCCCCTGGATCGATCCGACGAACTGCGTGTCCGCGGGATTGTGGTAGAGAACGCGCAGGCCGGTGCGATCATCGTCGGCAAGAGGCGCGTCGGGTTGCTGCACAGTGGGCCGCATGTTGGTGAATGTGCCGGGGGCGGGCGCGAAGGGAAACATCATGGCGCTCCAGACGGCGGAGTGGCTGAAGCCGAGCGAGTGGCCGAGTTCGTGGGTTAGCAACGATTCGAGGTCATAGGCCTTCGGATTGGCGGAGAGCGCGGCGGGCGTGGCAAAACTCACCAGCGAATCGCTGGGATTGAAATAAATATCAGCATCGAGAATCTGGCCGACCTGCGTGGCGGGTGGGCCACTGCCGAGTTGAACGCCGATCTGGTCCGTGGTGATGACGCGGGTGAAGGCTAGCACGCCGGGAGTGAAGGCCATGTCTGGCTGGTCAAAACAGATCGAGTCCATACCGTCTGAGCCACAAATATTACTGGAAGCGACGCGCGTGAGCGGAGCGAACGTAGCGGAGTTGAGCGATGTGCCGCTGACATTAGCCCAGACATTCAGCGACTGCTGAATGACCTGCTCAATTTCGGTGAGACTGCCGGAAGGCGTCTGATTCTGCGTAAGGATCGTGGTGGGATTTGTGCCCAGTACAGTGCTCCAGCGGAAAGCGATAGCCGCGGGGCTGGTCAGTTGATGAGACGGCACGGGGCACGCGGAGCCGCCGGATACGCCGACGGGTTGGCGGACGTCCGGGACGATTTCGTTGAACGCGTAACCGCGGGCGGGCGCGGCAGACCAGGCGGTGAAGAGAATCGCGATGCAGATAGAAAGCGAATTGGCGGAGCGATTTGGTCATGGATTTATCTCTTGGTGGAAGTGGTTTCGGCCTGGCGAAAGGTTTCGCGCTGGATGCGCTGCTCGAAAATCTCCGCGGGCAAATTTTTTGTGCCTTCGCGGGTAAAGGTCTCCGTGGCGGGATCGAAGACCGGAATTTCCGCGGAATCCTGCGTGACGGTTTCAATATTGGAGACAGGATCACGCCGGATGCGGAAGGTGCCTTGGGTCCAGCCAACGATGTAGAACTCCCGCCCGGGATGCCCGCTCAAGAAAAGATAGACCTCTTCGCTGGGGCGAAATTGCGGTGTGCCCTCCACGTGCGAGTGCAGGTGGAACAATTTTCCGCCGGGCTGCCGGACCACGATTTCCGCGGGCAAATTGCCCTTGCTCTGCCAGAGAACACGGAAGGTGATGTCCGTCCAGATTTCGCCGTTATCCAGATGCGTGCGGGAGCGCACGCAGCGCACGCGCGCGACGGAATACGAGTAGTGGATGAGGTCCTGAAAGCGAAGGCGCGAGAGCGTGGTGGCCTGCGAGACGATGGCGATCAGCGCGAGGCCGATCAAAAAAAGTATCCAGAGAAACCGGCGGCGATCTTTGTAACTCATTGAAGTGTGCTCCTGTTCATTGAATTTCCAGCGATCCGGAAGCGGCGGTCTTGTCGAGATTCGCGTTCTGGATGAAAAGGGTTCGCGCGCCGGGCGAGGCGGTGGAAGGAATCTGAAGGGTGAGATGGATGATGCCGAGGCCCGCGGGCAGTTTGGCGATGACGGCGACGTCGCCGGGGCCGGAAACGGCGTAGTTCATGCTGGTATCGAAGCCGGATTGCGAGAAGAGGCAGATGTCCGCAGCGGTGGTGCCGCTGGGCGGGCGCACAAGAGGAACGGGATTTCCGCCGAGGTTGCAGGCGTTGGTGGAGGTGTTGAAGACGCCGAGGGCGGCGACATTGAGGTCGAAGGAGACGGAGGAGTTGTCCACTCCCGCGGTGGTGGGCTCGACGACGTTGATCGATTGCCCGGTGGAGGTGGGAGAGGAATTCGTCAGAGAGATGACCGTGTCCGTGATGCCGGGCGCGAGGACCACTAGCGACACCGCGTTGGATAGAGTGCCATCCGGATTTTGGATTTGGACGGTTACGTTGGCGGGTTGCGCGACGTCGGTCGCTGGTGACGGGAGCGGAGCAGGAGTTGGCGCTGGTGCAAGTGGTGACGCGGGCTGTGCCGGAAATTTTCAGCGTGGAGCCGGGACCGGGGTTGGAAGCGACGAATCCGCTGCCACTGACAGAGAGCGTGAAACCGTCTGCTGCGCCGGCATAGACGCTGGCGGGATGTACGGTGAGGATATTTGCGTCGGTGGAGATGGAGACCGCGGCAGTGCCGGATTGCGTGGAGTCGTCCTGGCTGAGGGCAAGAATCTGGATGGAATTGGGTGAAGGTGGAACGGAGGGCGCCGTGAAAGCTCCGCCGGGCGTGATGGAACCGCAAGCGCCAAGGATGCTACAGGCTGCGCCTTGAATCTGCCAGATCACGCCTTGATTGGTGCTGCCGAGCACGGTGGCGGTGAATCCCTGCACGCCAAGCGGCGGCAGCGTGACGTTATTGGGAAGCACGCTGACGAGAATGTGATTGATGACGGTGATCTGCGCGGAGGCTGCGAGCGCAGGATTTCCGGTGCTGGCGACGCGCACGGAAATGGGATTCGGCGAAGGCATCGCGCCCGGGGCGAGGTAGTCCACTTGCGCGGAGCTGCTGGTGACTGCTTGGCACGGCGAGGAAGCGACGACGCAGATTTGGCCGAGGACCGAATTGCCTCCCCCGATGCCATTGACGCTCCAGGCCAGCGATTCGCCGGAGGTGCCGTTTTCGGTGACGCTGAGAGTGACGCGGTGATTAGTGGCGAGCGTGTAGGTGGAGGGAGAGATGGTGAGGCTGGGGCCGGATTGAATCGTAATGGATGCTTGCGTCTGCTTGCTGGGATCGGCTTGCGGAGTGACGGTGATGAGGATGATGTTGGGTTGGGGCGCCGTGACTGGCGCGGTGTAATCGGCGGTGTTGGCGATCGAACCGGAGCCAGCCGCCTGTGTGGTGATGACGGTGAGGATGCCACAGGCGCTGCCGCTGCAACCTGTGCCGGAGAGCGTCCAAGAAAGCACGCTGCTGGGAGCGGAGCCCGGGACGGGCGTGAGCGTAGCGATGATGGAGGAACTGGCGTCCGGCTGAAGAGCGGAAGGCGCGGTGATCTGTAGCGTGAAATGGCTGGTGATGGTAAGCGAAGTGGAAGCTTGCTTGGACGGGTCGGCGGCGCTGGCGGCGGTGAGTGTGACGTTGGGATTGGAAGGAAGGATCGCAGGCGCGGTGTAATTTCCATTGGCGTCCACTGTGCCGCAGTTGCCGGAGCAAGCGGCGCCGGAAAGGCTCCAGTGAATGGTCGGGTCGGGTTTGCCGCTGCTGGTGAGCGTGGCGTGGAAGGATTGCGGAGCGCCAAGTTCGATGCTGGAGATGGCGGGAGTGATAGAGACGGAGATGTCGCTGGTGATCGAGACGCCAGCGGTGGAGGACTTGGTTGGGTCGGCTTGGCTGGTCGCGGTCACTTGGACTTCTGCGCCCTGGGGAAGCTCCGCGGGGGCGGTGTAGAGTCCATCGGCGGAAATGACGCCGGCTTGAGCGGAGCCGCCGGGGAGACCATTGACGCTCCAGGAGACGGAAGTATTAGGGGAGTTGGAGACTGTAGCGGAGAAGGGGAGTGTTTCACCGAGGAGCACGCTTCCGGAAGCGGGCGAGATTGTGACGGTAAGCTGTGGTGGTGGAGGAGGCGTGGTCAAGCCGCCACCACCAGCGCCTCCGCAGGCGGCGAGGAGCACACTGATAGCGAGAGCGGAAAGCGCGGACGAGAAGCAGCGGCGGTTTGGCGCGCGTTGAGCAACAGCGCTTCGTTTGGTTCTAGTTTGCAGAAGGGGCTGCATGATTTATGCAAATGCAGAACGATGGCCAGCGCGGGTAGCGCGCTGTGCGCAGGCTCTGCGGAGATTGAATAAATCCTTTGGGAGTTCTAAGGTGCGTGGAACGAAGAGCTTGGACGATTTTCGGCTGCCGAGTATCGGAAGAGAGGGAGTGGATCGTGCTGTTCCGAATCGATTGATGCGCGTTCCGTATTGAATGGTGTTGCTAGAGTGCATTCCCGAAGCGGGATTTTGATTTACGTTCAGCGAAGAGAAGAATTAACCGCAGAGTTCGCAGAGGGGCCGCAGAGATCGCGGAGAATAGCTCGATGGATTCGGAGATTTTTGGGCAGAGGAAAAGGCGCCCGCCTCCCCGGGAGTCGGGGTAAACAGAAGGCGGCCGCTACAGGGAAGATTTCGCTGCTAAGGCAGCACCCGAGGGCGGAGAGGCAGGTCGGGATGTTGGAATTGGTAGTTGAGTTTTTGGAGTTGGGCGGGGAGGGCGCGCTGGCTGGAGAGGAGCAGGGCGTCGGCCATTTCGCCGAGGATTAGGCGCAGGGCGAAGGCGGGCGCGGGAAATAACGCGGGCCGGTGGATTGCGGCGGCGAGGGTTTTGGTGAACTCGGCGTTGGTTACGGGTTGCGGCGAGACGATATTGATCGGGCCACTGAGGTTTGCGTTTTCGAGGGCGAGTCGGAGGATGGCAACCGTGTCGTCCAGAGTGATCCAACTGAGCCATTGTTTGCCGCTGCCGAGTTTTCCGCCTACTCCGAATTTGAAGGGCCGCATCATTTGCGGCAGCGCGCCGCCGTCTTTGGAGAGAATTACGCCGAAGCGAGCGCGGACTACACGGATGCCGAGAGCTTCGGCTTTAATCGCCTCGGCTTCCCAATCCTTGGCAGTGACACTCAAGAAATCGTTGCCGGGCGCGCTCGCTTCGGTGAGTGTTTCGTCGCCGCGGTTGCCGTAGTAACCCGTGGCAGAGGCGGAAACGAGCACGCGGGGGCGCGCGGACATTTTCGCGAGCGCGGCGACCAGGGCGCGCAGGGAATCGATGCGGCTGGTGCGGAGGAGTTCTTTGCGCTGCGGCGTCCAGCGCCGATCGGCGATTGGCGCACCGGCGAGATTGACGACGGCGTCGGCGCCAACGGCGGCGCCCCCAAGTTCGCCGGTTGCGGGGATCCAGTTGACGTCGAAACCGGGCGCATTTCGGGCGGCTGCTGCAGAGGTGCCGGGCCGGATGAGGCGGCAAACGGTGTGGCCGGCGCGGACGAGATCTTGGCATAGTGCGGAGCCGACGAGGCCGGTGGAGCCGGTGATGAGGATTTTCATGGGGTTCCTTGGGCGCGATTGATTATGGCGCATTTGGGGCGAGGTGGCTCGCGTCCCGGGACTTGCGACTCGATGCGAAGAGTTCACCACAGAGTTAGCAGAGGGGCCGCAGAGGCCACGGAGAAAAGGTCGGAACGCTGCACAGGCGGAATGGGTTACAATTTTTGCATGGCGGGGGACTTCGAGTACGGTGCAGGTGCGGGTGCTGTTTTTCGGGCGGCTCCGGGAATTGATTGGGATGGGGGAAGATTCCGGGGAGTTGCCGAAGGACACGACGCTGGCGGAGTTGTTTGAGCGGTATGCGGAAAGATTTCCCAAGTTGAGGGGATTTCGCGGCTCGATGGTGGTGTCGCGGAATCAGGAATTCGCGGCGTGGGATACGCGAGTGGCCGCGGGAGATGAGATCGCATTTCTGCCGCCGGTGAGCGGCGGATGAGTAAGACAGAAAACGGAGATTAGAAGTTGGAAAATGAGGAAGCGTTGAGGCAGATGCCTCAAGCCGTTCTACAGGGAGACGGCGTTCTGAACGACCAGTCGCTTTGTGGGGCGATTGTGGGATGCGATTCGGAAAGAAAGGTTTTCTAAAGTGATTGACCACGAAGAGGATAAGTTCGCGCTGGTGCGCGAAGTGATTGACGCGGAGGCGATTGTGCGGCACGTGCGCGCGGCGAGGGATGGCGCGATCGTGACGTTTGACGGGTTTGTGCGCAACGAATCGCACGGGCGCAGCACCAGTTACCTGGAATATGAAGCGTATGAAACGATGGCGCTGAGCAAGATGAAAGAAATTGCCGCGCAGGCGCATGAGAAGTTTGCAATTCATCGGGTGGCCATTGTGCACCGCCTGGGGCGGCTGGAAATTGGAGAAACCAGCGTGTTCATTGCCGTGAGCTCGGCGCACCGCGGGGTGGCGTTTGATGCCTGCCGGTTCGCGATCGACACGCTTAAGAAGACCGTGCCCATCTGGAAAAAGGAATATTTCGCGGATGGCGTGGTGTGGGCGGAGGGCGAATTGCCGCCGACACCATCGAGCATAAAAGCTGCATCTTAGCTATTTGATGATTCCCACAGGTCCACGATTTCTGGTTCATCTTGCGCTCTCACTGGCTCTTTTGAGCGGGGCAACTTGTTCGCACGCGCAGGAGAAGCCGGACCGTCCGCCGTGGGCGCAACCGTCCTCCGACAAGACATCCGGCGGCCAGCCTTCGAGCGGCCCCGAGGTGACACCGCAGCCGGGCGTGCTTGCGCCGATAGATCCTCCGCCGGAAAAGCCGCAGGAATCGCAAACACCGAAGGGCACGATCAAGGTCAACGTAAATCTGGTGAACGTGCTGGTGAGCGTGCTGGACGAACAAAAGCGTCCCGCGCCGAACCTGCCGATAGACGCCTTCCAGATACTGGAAGAAGGCGTGCCGCAAAAAATTGAATTTTTTGAAGCCGAAACCAAGTGGCCGCTGGACATCGCGCTGATGATTGACGCGAGTTTGAGCGCGCACATGGACATCCAGTTCGAGCGGTCGGCGTCCGCGCATTTCATTCAACAGGTGCTGCGGCCGGAAGACCGCATGTCCATATTCTCGTTCGACGAATCGGTGACGCAGCGGACGACGTTTACCGACAAGGTGCCGGTGCTGCAGGAAGCGGTGACGAAGGTGCCCGACGGGGCGGGAACTTCGATTTACGATGCGGTGCTGCTGGGGTCGCAAGCGCTGGCAAAACGCGGTGGCGACCACCGGCGCGTGATTGTGCTGGTAACCGATGGGGGCGAAACCACCAGCCACTCGGATTTTGAGGCGGCGCGGCGCGCGGCGCTGCGTGGCGAAGTGCTGCTCTATACGATTTTGATCCGGCCGGTCAAAGGAGAGAACGGGCGGAATACCGCGGGCGAGCACGCGCTGCAGACGATCACGGAGACGACCGGCGGGGCGATGTTCTTCCCGGAGAAGCCGGAGGAGTTGTCTATCATTTTTGACCGCATTGATGCGGAGTTGCGGACGCAATACCGGCTGGGGTACTACCCGAATCCGCGCGGAGCGGCGAATACCTACCGTACAATTGAGGTGAAGGTGCTGGCCGGATATACGGCGCGGCACCGGACGTCGTATCTGGTTGGCGCGCAGTGAGTGGCGCGTTGGAAGAGTTTTAAGTAATCGGTAATCAGTAATCGGAAAGAGAAGAGAGTTGACGGCAGAGACGCTTCGGGAGCTGAGGGCCGCGGAGAGAAGAAAAACCCGCACCCTTCGAAGCGAAGGGTGCGACACCCAAGTCCTGCACGAAGATAGTTGAGCGAAGTCTGCGCAATTTATGGTTCCTGTTGACTGCTGGCTGTTTGCTGCTATCTGATTACCGATTACTGATAACTACTCTCAACGATTGCGAGAACGCATGACCAACGAATATCTGGAAGCGGCGATAGAGATCGCAAAAGAAGCGGGTGCGGTGCTGCGCGAGGAGGTGCAGCGTCCGCCGGAGATTTCGTACAAGGGCGACTACGATCTGGTGACGCAGGCGGATAAGAGGTCGGAGGCGGTGATTGTCGGCCGGCTCCAGAAGCTGTTCCCGCAACATTCGGTGGCCGCCGAAGAGGGAACTGGTAAGGAGACCGGGTCGGTGTACCGCTGGCACGTGGATCCGCTGGACGGCACCACGAATTTTGCGCACGGGTATCCATGTTTTTGTGTTTCGATGGCGCTGGCTAAGGGCGACGATCTGCTGCTGGGCGTGGTTTACAACCCGATTTTCAATGAGCTGTTCTGGGCGGCGCGGGGCGAAGGCGCGTTTTTCAACGGGAAGAGAATCCATTGCTCGAAGATCGCGGCGCTGCGCGGGAGTTTGTTGTGCACGGGCTTTCCCAATCATAAGCGGCACTCGCTTCCGAATATTTATTACTACTGGGACTTCACGTTGCATTCGCACGGAGTGCGGCGCGACGGATCGGCGGCGCTGGATCTGGCGTACGTGGCGGCCGGGCGATTCGACGGATTTTGGGAATTCGGGCTGAAACCATGGGACACGGCGGCTGGCGTGGTGATTGTGGAAGAGGCCGGAGGCAGGATCACGGACCTCGATGGGAAGCCTTATGTTCTGGGTGGAACGTCCATTTTGGCGACGAACGGGTTGATTCACGCGGAGATGGAAACGATGGCCGCGGAGATTAAGAAGAAGGAAGACGTGAAGTTGTAGGTTGTGGCGCTGCGACGATTCCTGCACAAATTTATCGTTGAGATCCTTCGGGCTGCGGACTGCGCCCTTCGCAATTAACACTCTGGGCGGGCAGCCCTCAGGATGACACGACGCAGGGGTGGTGGTTGTGGCTTAGCTTGAGATTCCCTGTTGCTAATGGGTGGAATGCGCCAGATAGCTTCCGGGTAAAAAATAAAAAAACGCGTTTTTTTGTAAGTGAGGCCAATACAGGGCTTAGGAGATGGGTCGATTCCTAAGTGTGGCAACTATTGGGGTTATTTTTACTGATTGCGTTTCCGGACGTAAGTATCAGAATCAAGTGGAGTTAGTTGGTTTCCAGCGCTTCCTGGCGCGTAAGTGCGGAATCTGAACGACTTAGCGAATCATTTGAACAAATGCCGAATGTCGAGCAGCGATAAAAAGAGAGAAGCCGAAAAGAGAAGAGCAAGGCCCCTGGTCACACCTTAACGCACCTGCAATTGTACCGAATAGTAACAATCTGTCAAGAGAGAAATAGGGCAAAGGCTTCACAGAAGGCTGATTCCGGCCTCACGGAATCCTTATACCTGCGTGGCTATCGTAGATTGGCGACGGAAGGACCCCGGTTTGTCCTGAAATGGCACTGGGTAGGTGCCGATTTCGAAATAATTCGTTGCCAAAACTTGGGTAGGGAGAGTAGCCATGCGTTCCTGGATGAATCGCAGTTTGTTTGTCGTGTGGAGTTTGGCGCTTGAGTCTATTGGTTGGCGGAGGCCTGCGTGCGGACGATGACAATAAGGACGCGGCTGCGAAGCCGGCTCCGACGGCGAAAGCGCCTGCGACGGGCCAGCCGGAGGCGGGATTGACGGATCGCGAGCGTTGGTTGCTGGAGCGCGTGGAGCAACTGGAGAAACGGGTGACGGAACTGGAGTCAAAGGATGGGTTGCCGCACGCAGATGAGGCGGCGGGAGAGAAGCCTGGCGAGCCAACGACGAGTCCTTCGCCAGCCCCGGCTGCTTTGGCGGCGGCGACGTTGAATTCGGCGCCAGTGGCCGCGCCGGCAAGCGCGGTGGCTGTAAGCGGAACTCCGAGCTCGAGCGTAACGAATGTGGCCGCGGGGATCGGACCGAAACAGGATTCGGGTACCGCGGCGCCGGCTGATAAGCAAAAACCTGTGGAGCCATTCTCGGATGCGGACTGGACCTGGCTGAATGGATCTCCGCGGACGAAAGAGATTTATTGGGACACAAAGTTCTTCACGCCGGAGGTTCGCGCGGATGTGAACTACGTGATGGACTTCAACCACCCAACGGACCATTCCATCGGCGGCTCCAGCGAATTGTTCCGGTCGTATGAGGTGCAGCTGGAGCAATTGGGCGTGGGCGGCGACTTTCACTTTGATAATGTGCGCGCGCGGCTGATGACGCAGTACGGGATGTACTCCGCGACGACGCCGAGGAATGACCCGAGCCCGGGCCACGGACAGTGGGACCTGGTGGGTGCCTACCGGTATTTGTCGGAGGCGTACGGCGGGTATCACTTCAATGTGTGGCACGGGATCAACGTGGACGCGGGCATCTTCATGTCTTACATCGGGCTGTTCAGCTACTACAATTTTGACAACTGGGCGTACCAGCCGTCTTACGTTTCTTCGAATACCCCGTGGTTTTTCAATGGTGTTCGCGTGCAGATTTTCCCGACGGCGCATTTGAAAATTGAGCCGTGGTTTATCAATGGCTGGCAATCCTACGCCTCGGCAAATCACACACCTGGCGTGGGCGGGCAGATTAAGTGGACGCCGAAGCCCTGGCTGAACATCATTTCGAACAATTACGGTGTGGGCGAAGACGACCTGTTCATCAAGGGGCGCAAACGGCTGCATACGGACGACAGTATTGAAGTGAAGTATTACGACAACCCGGAAAAGATTTTGGACAAGATGGCGTTTTCGCTGACGGGCGACCTGGGTTGTGAGTATGGGGCGGGCGTGAGTTGCTACGGAAATAAAAGCGGCGGTCCGAAGCAGAGCTTCATCGGCTTCATGGCTTACAACCGCTTCTGGTTTCATCGCGATCTTTTTGGGCTGACGGTTGGCGGCGGGAAGATCAACAATCCGGGCCGGTATCTGGTATTGATCCCGCCCATCAACGGGGAGAGCGCGATTACCGCGGCGACGAATTCGCCGTATTTCACGGGGAATCCCGGCGATCCGTTCAAGGCTTGGGATTCTTCGATCACGTTTGACTACATGCCGAAGCAATACATCACGTTCCGGGCGGAATACGACTACCGTCACGCGAGCGTGCCTTATTGGACGGGGGCGGGAGGCATCACGCCGCCGGGAGGGAACAATGGGTCACCGACTTATTTTGTGTGCAGCAGCGGAGCGTCTTCGGGGCAGACGAGTTTGGGCGCGGCGGAGACGGCTTGCGGAGGAGGAAGCAGCAGCGTGTGGTTCCCGGATTTGCGGAAGAATGAATCGTTTGTGGATTTGGCGATTATGGTGAAGTTTTAGGGGCGGTTGAAAGAGCAGTCACTTTGGTGCGGCAATCGAAGAAAGAGGGCCGAGCAAGCTCGGCCCCTACAAAAATTGTGATTTTAATTGCGGATTACTTGGCGGATTGTTCGGCGTAGAGTTTGGCGATGGCGCCGGCTATGCAGAAGCCCCAGGCGAAGACCGGGTAGGTTTTGAATTTTTCAGGGATGACGTATTGATCCGTGGCGTCGGAGAGTGGGCACTCCGGCCTTGTGCATTTTTTCCGCTTGCTCCGCCAAATCATCGAAAAGGTCGCGAAGATTTTGAATGCCGTCTTGGCCGCAGACAGGGCCATGACCGGGGACGAAGGTCGTATCTTTGTCCCATGAGGCGAAGGTTTTTAGCGTGTTGCGCCAGCCGGACATGGTGCACTGCTCGTCGAAGCATGCGGGATAGGCGTGGCTGAAGACCAAATCGCCGGCGTAGACCACTTTTTGTTCCGGCACGCGGACGATCAGGTCGGTGCCGGAGTGCCCCGGATAGTGTTCGACGATGATGGGGAAGTGGCCGAGGTCCACGTGGAGCGGGAGCTTCGCGGGATCCAGCGGCCGGTTCGGGAAGGCCAGAACTGTTTTGTTGGCCATGTCGAACACATTTCCGATCGCGCCGAGATCGCCCTGGGCATGTTGGCGGGCGACATCGCTTTTGGCGTTCTTCACGCGCGCTTCCGCGTTGGCAAGGAATGCGGTGCGATCCGCTCCTTGCATGACAAGGTAAGAGTCGGTCATGCGCTTGGCGACGGCGGCGTGTCCCCAGAATTGGATGCCGTTGGCGCCATAGAACGCGTTGCCCATGGAATGATCGAAGTGATAGTGGGTGAGGAGCGCGCCGACAGGTGGGACTTGGGCGACCTTAGTGAAGGCGTCCATCTGAAAACGCGCGCCGGCTGGAGTGCCGAAGCCTTCGAGAAGAAGGCCGGCGTCTTTGCCGAAGAGAAAGCCGCCATTGCAGATAGTGGTGAAGCCTTTGGAAGTGTCTGAGATGGTGGCGTAGAGTCCGTCACCGATTTTGTAGATGGCGGCGTAGCCAGCATCGGCCAGCGGCGTCTGCGACTGGCGCGGATTTCCGGCGCGAGGAGCGGCAAAGGCGGAGGCCAAAGGAGGGAGCGCTCCAGCGAGAGTGTAGAGCGCGGTGAGCCGAGAGCCATCGGCGAGAAATTGCCTGCGGGAGAAGGGAACGAAGGATTTCATGGGGAGATCTCCGGGAAGAAGTCGGGTGCGACGAATGCGGGATAGTGTAGCAGACGATTTCGACAGCGGATATTCGAAAGGGGAAATGCGAAATTCGAAAATCGGGAGAGCGCCGTCCAAAATGACTCTGTGGGGGCGGGTGACGGGGTGTGGCTACGGAGAGTGAGAATCCGCGATAATGAAAGAGCGGGGCGCGGGAGTTACTGCGCATCCCGCTTACAAAAAAATTAATTGGGGACATACGACATGATGGGATCCGCTCCGCAGGGTTCGCCGGTGGCTGGCCGGTTGAAGGAATTGCAGGAGAGATATGCGGCACTGAAGGCTCAGGGAATGAAGTTGAACCTGACGCGGGGCAAGCCTTCTTCGGCGCAACTGGAATTGAGCGGGGGATTGCTTACGTTGCCGGGCGAAGAGAAATTCCTGGCGGAAGACGGGACCGATTGCCGGAATTACGGGGGATTGCAGGGTCTGGCGGAAGCGCGAAAATTGTTTGCGGGGATGCTTGGCGCGCCGGCGGAGCAGGTGGTGGTGGCGAACAATTCGAGCCTGGCGTTGATGCATGACTGCATCGCATACGCGTTGCTGAAAGGGACGAGCGACGGTGCAACGCTCTGGAGCAAGCAGGGGGAAATTTCGTTTTTGTGCCCGGCGCCGGGTTACGACCGGCATTTCAAGATTTGCGAGGATTACGGCATTCGAATGATTCCGGTTGCGATGCGGGAAGACGGGCCGGACGTTGGGGAAGTGGAACGCCTGGCTGCGAGCGACGCATCCATCAAGGGCATGTGGTGCATGCCGAAGTACAGCAATCCGACTGGGACGACGTATGCCGAAAAAGTGGTTGAGCGGCTGGCGGCGATGAAGACGGCGACGCCGGACTTCCGGCTGTTCTGGGACAACGCCTACGCGGTGCATCATCTGACGGATGAACGCGTGGAGATCGCGAATATTCTGGAATTGTGCGCGCGGCACGGACATGCCAACCGCGCATTCGTATTTGCGTCCACATCGAAGATCACGCTTGCTGGGTCCGGGCTGGCGCTGTTTGCCGGTTCGCCGGAAAACGTGAAATGGTTGCTGGCCCGGATGATGCCGCGGACGATCGGTCCGGACAAGCTGAATCAATTGCGGCACGTGTGGTTTCTGAAAAATGAAGCGGGGATCCAGGCGCTGATGGACCGGCATCGCGCGCTGATTGCGCCCAAATTTCAAAAGGTGCTGGAAGTTTTTCAGGCGCAATTGTCGCAGGTGGCGGGCGTGAGCTGGACCAAGCCGAAGGGCGGATACTTCATCAGCCTGGAGGTGGGGCCCGGTTGCGCGCGGCGGGTTGTGGCGCTGGCCAAGGACGCGGGGATCGAATTGACGCCGGCGGGTGCGACGCATCCTTACGGAAAAGATGCCGGAAGATCGCACGATCCGGATCGCGCCGACGTTCCCAGATTTGGCAGAGGTCGCGCGGGCGGCGGAAGGCGTGGCGCTTTGTGTGCAATTGGCGACGGCGGAAAAGGCGGCGTAGGAAAAACGGCTTCGGGAAAGGCGCCTTGCGTGGGGCTGACGGGCGTGAGAAAATTTCAGGATGGACGGGACGCGGCGAAATGCGCTGCGAACCACAATGGCGATATCGTCTAGGGGTCCAGGACGCCGCCCTCTCACGGCGGAAACCCGGGTTCGAATCCCGGTATCGCTACCAGAAGAAGCGAGCAGATAACAGCTAGCAGATAGCAGAAAGCCATTTGTCGCGGAATTCTCGAGAAGGCGCCTTTGGGCGCCTTTTTTGTTTTTGGGGAGAGAGTTTGATGCAGAAGTCCAGAGCTACCGCGGTGCGGGCAGAGAAATTTTGGAATTAGTCGGCGGCGTGATTGGCAGCTGGCAATTCGTCGTACCACGGCGGGAAGAGCTGGATCAGGACGTAGAGGATGGCGAAGGGCAGGATGGTGAGAAAGATGGCGGGGGCGAGACCTTCGCGGGTGACAAAGCCCATTTTGTAGGTGGTGTAGCCGAGGAAGCTCTTGGAAAAGAGCTGGCCGCCGATGACCACGTTCCAGCGCATGGCAAAGATGCCGACGAGGGTGCAGATGCCGGCGAGGCTGTATATGCGCTTCCGCGCGTTTTCTGAGAGATGCGCCAACTGGGTTGCGGCCAGGAGAGCTAACGGCGCGAGGGTCCCGAGGAAAATCTGCAGGACGATTTGCGAAACGAACAGCCGCGTGTGGACCATGAAGTCCAATGATCGGAAGGATTCGTCAGCTTCGTAGATACGATGGATCAGGTCGAGCATCTCCAGCGTGAAATCAATAATGAAGGTGTAGAAGAGATATTTGGCGATTGTGTCCAGGCAGCGCATATCAATGGTGACCTTGCGGAGAGCGGAAGTGACCATATAGACGAGCATGACAAGGGCGATGCCGGAGACCATGGCGGAAAAAAGAAAAACGACCGGCATCATCGGCGAAGACCACCATGGATTGGCTTTCACGGAACCAAAGATGAAGCCGACATATCCGTGCAACATGAAGGCCGAAGGTATGCCAATCAGGGTAATCACCCAGCCGACGCGATCGTCCACATGCAACGCACCCGGAGTTATATTTTGGGATCCGAGAGTAAGCGCCCGATAAAAAAGGCGCTTAAGTCCGCGCGACGTTCGCGAGAAGATGACGATGTCCTTGCGATAATCCAGCCAGATTTCCATCAGCAGACACAGCCATTAAATACCAGAGATAAACGAAGCCGAACATGGCCATAGCCGAAGAACGATGAGGCGTCAGGAGCATCTCGAGGGAGCGCTCAGGATGTCCGAGGTGAAGCTGCAACGGCATCGGAGCGACTATGAGAAACGCAAGTGCGGTGAGCAGCGCGAGGCGGTAAGTGGGCTTCACCTCTTCGACGCGGAAGACGCGCTCGAGCGACGCGAGGATGAAGGCACCGGCAACGAGACCCGTGAGGAACGGGTAGAGCACGATGAGGACGCTCCACTGGAGCTCAACCTCATTCGGATACATGAATCCTTCCATGAATGGCGCTCCTTATCGCACCGAACCGTCCAAACCGTTGTAAAAATTCTTCGCGCCCGTGGCCAAATGGGGTTTCAGCACCTGCACGCTGTGTGTTTTCAGAAAAGCGTGGATGGGATCGTTGGGATTTTTCAGGTCGGCGAGTTGCCGCGCGCCAGTGGGGCAGGCTTCGCAGCAGGCAGTAGTCAGGCCCTTGGTGATGCGGTGGTAGCAGAGCGTACATTTATCGGCAACGTGCTTGGTGGGATGGAAGTAGCGGCAGCCATAGGGACAAGCCTGGATGCAATAGCGGCAACCAACGCAATATTTCTGATCCACCAGTACGACACCGTCCGCAGTGTGGAATGTGGCGCCGACCGGGCAGACCTGCGTGCACGGGGAATCCGCGCAGTGGTTGCAGAACTTGGGAACGAAGAAGTTCTTTCCGTCCGTGAATCCGCTGGGTGGAAAGCCTTCCTTGCCACCGTCAGGCGAATCCACGATAGGGTTTTCGAGCTGATAGTCGTTGACGTGATAGCGCTCCACCCAGGTCCGGAAATATCCTTCAGGAACATCGTTTTCCAGCGCGCATGCGCGGACGCAGTTTCCACAACCGATGCACTTGGTGATGTCCAAAAGCATGCCCCACCAATGTTCGGAAGCATTGAAGTTGGGGGCGGCTTCCGGTGTGCCGGCGAGGACGAATTTCCAGGCGGTGGCCGCGGCAGGCAGAAGCACCAGAAGCTGACGGCGGGAGAGCGTCATTTCTTTGCTCCTTGATCAAACCCAGGACTGTGCGGCTGGTGGCAGGTGTTGCAGAGTTGCCCTCCGGAGTGTTCCTTGGCATTGACCTGCGGAAAATCTTGCGGCTTGGCGATATTTTCCGAGTGGCAGCGGACGCAGAGTGTAGCGACGTCGGGAAGTTGAGGCGTCATGCTGGAGGGATCGTCGGCATGCGTTGCGAGCGGTCCGTGGCAGGCTTCACAGTTGACATGGGCGTGGACGCCTTTTGCTTTGGTGTCCGCTTCTTCGGGATGGCAGCCTTCGCAGGTCTGGTGGCCCGCAAAGTGGATGGGCCGGGAGGAAATTTCGGCCAGGGCGTCACCACGGAAGTGGCCATAGCGGCCGAAACTTTTTGGGATGAATGCGGCTCGGAAGGCAAGGAAGAGGAGCAGGCCAACGAGAAACACGGCAGCCATGCGGAGAAGGTGAGAGATGTCCTGAATCTTAACCATCGCGCCCCAGAGAGCACTAAAAATTAAAACGAACGCTCGTTCAGAATACGCGTGATCGCACAGAACTACAGGGCGTGTGTCACGGCTGCCGGTGACGCGGGTCACATTGAAGGAAGAGATCGCTTATTGGAGATCAGGGTGGGCAGGCCGTGGGAGCGGGAACGAAGCGGCCGCGGGAACCAAAAGCGCACACCGAAAATGCATATCCGGTTGAATCGGAGGGAACGCGGGACTACTCGAGCGATTTCAGCAAAGCCTGCACTCCCGCACGGAAGTCGGAGGGGGGCGTGATGAGGCTTATAACAAGGTGGCCGTTGGAGAGGAAATCGTAGAAGTGGCCGGGATGGAGGTGGACGTGGTGATGGCGGAGAAGGTGGATGGCGAGATCTTCGTCGGAAGCGTGAGCGGACGAAATGGGGGAATAGCGGAGGACGGCGTACCAGCCGGCGTCGGCGTGGAGGAGTTCGCAGGCGGATTGGGGGCGAAGGAGGGATTGCAGTTCGGCGCGATTTTCGCGGATGCGGGCGAGGAGTTGCGCGCGAAGGGAGTGGCGCTGGGCCAGGAGCACGGGAAGCGCGGCTTGCGCGGGGGCGCTGACGGATAGAAAAGTGTCGGCGATGATTTCCAGACGGTCCAATGCGGGACGCACGAGCGAATCGGGGCCGGCTACGGCGAGCCAGGCGATTTTCATTTGCGGGAGCGCGGAAATTTTGGAGAGGCCGCTGAGCGTGAAGGTGAGGGCTTCGGCGTTGGCGGCAAAGGTTTTGCGCGGCGGACCGTCGAAGACGAAGTCGAGGAAAACTTCATCCACGATGAGGGCAAGATTATGTTTTTGGCAGAGGTCGTTGAGGTGGAGGAGTTCCTCGGGCTGGATGTATGAGCCGGTGGGATTATTGGGATGAACGAGCAAAATGGCGCGTGTGCGAGGCGTGATGGCGCTTTCGATGGACTGGAAATCGAGGAGCCAGCCGTGGGCATAGGCGAGCGAGTAGGGAACGAGTTGAACATCCTGGAGGCCGGCGAGAAATTCGAAGAGCGGGTAGCTGGGCTTGGGGAGGAGGAGTTCGTCGCCGGGATTGCAGAGCAGGCGGAACACGTAGGAGTAGGCTTCGCTGGTGCTGGTGGTGAGGAAGAGGGATTCGGGATCGACGGCGGTGTGATGGTCGTCGAGATAGTAGCGGGCAACTTCCTGGCGGGCGGCGAGTGTGCCTTTGGGCTGGGGATCGTAGGTGAGTGCGGCGGGATTTTGGAATGCGGAGAGGATGGCGCTGGCGTCGTAGTGAAAACCGCACTGCGTGGGGTTGGAGGCGGTGAGATCGAGGAGGGGACTCCGGTGGCGCGAAGTTCTTCGAGAGCAAGGGTGAGGCGGTTGGGGGAGAGCGGCCAGTTGGTGCGGGCGGAGAACATGGAAGAGGTCGACAGTCTACAGTCGACAGCTGACAGCTTACAGCTAAGCGAGTGGAACTTGAAACCTTGGAGGATTTTATTTTTGGTGCGGGAGTTTGAAACTTAAAATCTAAAACTTGAAACTCATTCGGCAGGGGAGTAGACGGCTCGATCAAAGAAGGCGGCCTGCCCTTCGGCTCCGCTCAGGGCACGAAGCCGCCCCTAAGCGGAGAGATGGCATCGAGTGCGGAGAAGCGACGAGGGATGCGGGGATGTGGCGCGAAGCGCGGGGAGGTCGCGCGGTGCTGCGCAACTGGTGGCTTGAATGGCTAGTGAGTGGAGAGGGCGTGAAGGAGGCTAAGGGCGAAGGAGGCGACGGGCGAACAGCGAAAATAAATGGAGAGAAAAATTAGAAGGAAGTGAGAAAACGCGAAGGCGGACTGAGTTGGTCTGGTAGTTGCAAGAAAATACAAGGCCTGCGGAGAAAGACTCAGTGTGATGAAGATCTCAGCAGTGGGTGCGTGCAAACACACAGAGCAAGTGACCTATGCAAAATACCGATTAGAACTAACCGTTTCGTTTCTCAACGAGATGGATACCAGTGAACGAGCGTTCGAATTGGTACGGCGTTTGCGTAATACCAGCCCTGTGGATCTCGGGCCAGGGACTGTCTGAGTGATGGCAAACCGCAGAAACAAATGGTTTCACCTTCTCTAGCCCCAACCGATTCCAGCCGCCAGCCACAATTTGCTCCTTCTGCCGGCCGATCCATGGAATGAAATTAATCCTCCGACGAGCCAAAGCGGGAGGCCTCACCGTGCAAAGCGAAGTAACGAGTTCCAACCAAGAAACTACGTTCCGAAATGGCGTGGATCGCCGAACCTTCCTGAAAATTGTGGCGCAGGCCGCAGCAGCCGTGGGGCTGACGGGAAGCATGGCCGCGAAGATGATCGCGGCGGTGGAAAAGGGAGCGCGCCCCTCTGTGATCTGGCTGCACTTCCAGGAATGCACGGGGTGCACGGAGTCGCTGCTGCGCACGTCGCATCCGGGGCTGGCCGAGGTGTTGTTTGATCTGATCTCGCTGGATTACCACGAGACGCTGATGGCGGCGGCCGGGCACCAGGCGGAAGAGGCGCTGGAAGCGGCGATCAAGAAGAACGCGGGGAAATTCATACTGGTGGTGGAAGGCGCGGTCCCGACCAAAGAGGACGGGATCTACATGCAGATCGCGAACAAGACGGGCGTGAACATACTGAAGCATGTGGCGGCGTCGGCTGGCGCGATTGTGGCGATTGGGTCGTGCGCATCGTGGGGTGGCATCCCGTCAGCGGCGCCGAATCCAACGGGAGCCAGCGGCATCAACCAGATTCTGCCGGATAAGCTGATCGTGACGCTGCCAGGTTGCCCGGCGAATCCTTACATTCTGCTGGGAACGCTGCTGCAATACGTGGCGCTTGGCAAGTTGCCGGAACTTGATGATAAAGGCCGGCCGAAATTCGCTTATGGACGAGTGATCCACGAGCACTGCCCGCGGCGCGCGCACTTTGATGCGGGGCGTTTTGCGGAAGAGTTTGGCGACGAAGGCCACCGGCTGGGTTATTGCTTGTACAAACTGGGATGCAAAGGTCCAATGACGCACGCCAGTTGTTCCACGCTGCAATTCTGCGAAGTGGTGGATGCGTGGCCCATCGGACTGGGGCATCCGTGCTTTGGATGCACCGAACAGAATGTGGCGTTCACCATGCCGATGCTGAAGCCGGCGGAAATTGTGAGGCCAACTCCACCCGCGACGTACGCGCCGGTGACGGCGCCGCAGGGCTACATCAGCCCGATCGCGACGGGAGTGGGCGGGTTGCTGGTTGGTGGGATCCTCGGCGGCGGCTGGATGGCGTCGAAGAAGATCGCGCTGAAGGAAGCGGCGGCGCCGCCCAGAGGAACGGACGAAAAGAAGGGCGACACCACCGGCGCGTCCGGCAAGGAGTAAGCCATGGACGTCAATCGCAGAGAAGTGCTGAAAGTGCTGCTGAGCGGCTCGGCGGTTGCCGCGGTGGCGGCGACCAGTTCACCGGTGACCAAGGCTGCGGACTCCGACGAATTTAAAGTGCAGCCGGATGCGCTGGGGCTGATGTATGACGCGACGAAGTGCATCGGTTGCCGCGCGTGCATGCCGGCTTGCCAGAACGCTAACGGACTGAAACCGGACGTCGGCGGATCCGGCGGGCTCTACATGCAGCCGGACACGTTGAATGCGCACACCAAGAACCTGATCAAGCTGTACGTGGCCGACGACGGGCACGAGCGCTCGTTCATGAAGCAACAGTGCATGCACTGCGTGGACCCGGCATGCGTTTCGGGTTGCCCGATGAAGGCACTGCACAAGGAGCCGCACGGCGTGGTTGGGTGGAACTCGACGTTGTGCATCGGCTGCCGGTATTGCCAGGTGGCCTGCCCATTCAACATTCCGAAATTCGAATGGGACAAGGTCAATCCGAAGATCGTGAAATGCGAACTCTGCCGCCACATCGTTGGCACCAGCGTCTCGCAGCCGGCTTGCACGCAAGTGTGTCCGACGCACGCGGTGATTTACGGGAAGCGTACCGATCTGCTGGCGGAAGCGCATCGCCGGATCAGCGAAAAGCCGGGGTATTACTTTGAAGATCGCGTTTACGGCGAAACCGAAGGCGGGGGAACGCAATGCCTGGTGCTGTCGCACGTGGACTATTCCAAGCTGGGACTTCCGAAACTGGGCAAAGAGTCCGCGGCGTCCAAAACGCGGCAGGTGAGCGATTTCGTATACCGGGGATTTCTGACGCCAGTGGTGGTCTACGGCGGAATCGTGGCGATCGTGCGGAACCGGTGGAAAGAGCACATGAAGCATAGTGAGCCTCCGAGTGGCGGCGAAGCCAACGGAGAGGAGAAACGGGCATGACCGAGCATTGGGAGCGCTGCGTACGGCTCAAGGAGCCACTGAAAACGAAACCGTTTCTGATTGTTGCGGGACTCGCTGCGTTGGGACTCCTTTTGGGGCTGTACCGCGAATTGTCGGGATTGGGTTACGTCACCGGATTGAACGATGGCTATTCGTGGGGATTATTCAAGAACTGGAACGTGACTGCGCTGACGGCGCTGGGTTCCGGCGGATATGCCGTGGCGGTGCTGGCGTGGATTTTCAACGAAAAGAAATTTCATCCGATCATGCGCACCGCGGTGCTGACCAGCCTGGTTGGATACGGCACCGGCATGATGGCGCTGGGATTTGACGTGGGCCGCCCGTGGAACTTTGTGTGGCTGGCGGATCCGCGGACGTGGAACCACTACTCCGTGCTGTGGGAAGTGGCGGTGTGCATGACCGCATATTTCATGCTGGCGCTGGACGTGGAGAACATGCCGCCGTTCCTGGAGCGGATGTACCGCAGCGGCGATCCGGCGAAAAAAGCGAAGGCCATGAAGATTTTCAATTTCATGCAGA
This sequence comes from uncultured Acidobacteriota bacterium, assembly GCA_963824925.1. Classification (GTDB taxonomy): domain Bacteria; phylum Acidobacteriota; class Terriglobia; order Acidiferrales; family UBA7541; genus Acidiferrum. The sequence goes on along the minus strand of CAWGRE010000016.1, from coordinate 131,743 downwards.
AGACGTTTCCCTTCGGCATCGCGCTGGCGTTTGTGCTGCCTTCGATGCACCAGTCGTCGCTGGGATCGCTGATGTATCTGGCGGGGCCGCGGGTAAACGCGTTGTGGCAAACGCCGATGCTGCCGCTGCTGTACCTGCTGATGGCGTACATCCTGGGCTTTGCGTGCGTGCTGCTGGTGCTGGCGCTGAGCGCTTATTTCTGGGACCTCGGATGGGATTCGGACATTCTGGGGCGGCTGGCGCAAGTGATGTCGTGGACTTCGCTCGTGTGGATCGCCATCCAGTTCGCTGATCTCGCTTATCGCGGGGTACTTGGAAAAGCGGTGGCGTTTGACAAGTTCAGCCTGTACTTCCTGCTGGAAACGGCGCTGATTCTTCTGCCGGCGCTGATGCTGCTTTCGAAAACCAAGCGGGAAGCACCGGGCTCGATGTTCCGGCTGACGTTTCTGATCATGCTCGGCGGGCTGTTTTACCGCTTCACACCGACGACGCTGGCGTTTTCACCGCTGGGCGATTACCACTATTTTCCTTCGGTCGCGGAAATTTTCATGAGTATCGGATTTACCGCGCTTGCCGTGGCGGTGTTCCTGTTTGCCGTAAAGACGTTCGCGATTCTTCCGGCTTCGCAAGGGAAGATTGCAGCGGAAGAGGCCATGAGGCCGTTTGATACCTTGTAGCGGGGAGAATGGGAAATGAGCAACCGGATTACGATTGATCCAATTACACGAATTGAAGGACACCTGCGCATAGACGTGGGGATAGACGGCGGAAAGGTGACCGATTCGTGGGCGTCGGGAACGATGTTCCGCGGGATCGAGACGATCCTGCAGGGACGCGACCCGCGCGAGGCGTGGCTGTTTACGCAGAGGTTTTGCGGTGTGTGCACCACGGTGCATGCGATCGCCTCGGTGCGCGCGGTGGAAAACGCCGTGGGCATCCAGGTGCCGCCGAACGCGCAATATATTCGCAACCTGATTCTGATTGCGCATGCACTGCAGGATCACATCGTGCACTTCTATCACTTGTGCGCGCTGGACTGGGTGGACGTGGTCTCCGCGCTGAAGGCCGACCCGGCGAAGACGGCGTCGCTTGCGAATAGCCTGTCGCCGTGGCCGCGGAACAGTTATCAGGATTTCAAGCAGGTGCAGGACCGTGTGAAGGTGTTCGTGGAACAGGGGCAACTGGGAATTTTCACGAATGGGTACTGGGGCCATCCGGCAATGCATTTGCCGCCGGAAGTGAACCTGCTGGCGGTGGCGCACTATCTGCAAGCGCTGGAATACCAACGGAACGCCAACCAGATCGTGGCGATTCTGGGGAGCAAGACCCCGAACATTCAAAACCTGGCGGTGGGCGGGGTGGCCAACGCGATCAACCTGGACAACCAGGCGACGCTGAACATGGATAAGTTGTACATGATTAAGAGCTTGTTCAAGGATTTGACGGCGTTTGTGCACCAGGTCTATTTCGTGGATGCCTGTGCGGTGGCGGCGCTTTATCCGGACTGGTTCAGCTATGGAGCAGGTGTGACCAATTACCTTGCCGTGCCGGACCTTCCCCTGGATAGTGCCATGAAGGAATTCGACCTGCCCGGCGGCATGATTTTCGACGGAAAGCTGGATCAGGTTTATACGATCAAGAATCACGCGGACGAGCGGTTGAGGAATGGCGTGACGGAAAACGTTTCGCACGCGTGGTACGAGGGAGACAAGACGTTGCATCCGTGGAAGGGCGAGACCAATCCGCACTACACCGGGTTTCAGGACGACGGGAAATATACCTGGGTGAAGTCGCCGCGGTTTGAGGGCAAGCCGATGCAGGTGGGCCCGCTTTCACAGGTGCTGGTGGGCTTCGCGCAGGGCCACAAGTTGACGGTGAAGTGGGCGGGAGAGGCCATCAAGCAGGTATCGGCAATTTCGAAGAAGCAGGTGACGCCGGGAATGCTGCAGTCCACGCTGGGACGCATTGCGGCGCGCGCCATTCGCGCTTCGATGCTGGCGGATCTGGCGGAGAAGCACTGGAACCTGCTGGTGAACAACATTGCTTCGGGCGACGCGAAGATTTTCGTGAAGCCGGAATTCGGCGACAAGGAATTGCATGGCGTGGGATTTCACGAAGCGCCACGCGGCACGTTGTCTCACTGGGTGGTGATCAAGGACGGGCAGATCGCGAATTACCAGGCGGTTGTGCCGACCACGTGGAACGCAGGACCGCGGGACGAACACGGGACGCACGGACCGTACGAGGCGTCTTTGATTGGCAATCCCGTGGCGGACGCGGAAAAGCCGCTGGAAGTGCTGCGCACGATTCACTCGTTTGACCCGTGCCTGGCCTGCGCGATTCACACGTTTGATCCGGAAGGTAAGGAAGTGGTGAGCGTTTCGGATACGAAGTAGGAGGCCCCGATGAGCGAACAAACAGGAGCAGAAACGGCTCGCGTTGGCGAACAAAGCATTGACGCGGAACACGATCTGCAGATGCAGCTTCTGAATTCGCTCTCCCAGGCGATTCAACGGGGCGGAGAACTTTCTCCCTTGAGATATATCCTGGAGCAGTTCATCGAGTTTTCGGACATGCATTTCCTTTCCGAGCAGCTGGTGATGCGGCTGCATGGGTATCCGGGATACGAGCCGCACCTGGAAGAGCACACCCGACTGATGAAGAAGGTGAGAGATCTCCGCGTGAATCTGCTGAAAGGCGAAAGCGAGCCGAGCCTGGCATTGGTTGAGGAATTAAGGGAATGGCTGGTGCAGCACATCGCCACGGAAGATGTGGCCTTTGGGAGCTATTTGAAGACCAAGCAAGGGGCAGCGGCATGAGCTCGCCACGGCGCATCGGAGTTTTGGGGATTGGCAACGTGCTGATGGGCGACGATGGCGTCGGTCCCTACGCAATCAAGCTGCTGGAAGCGCGCTATGAATTTCCTGAGCACGTGGTGTTGCAGGACCTGGGCACGCCCGGACTGGGAATCACGGCGGCGTTTGCCGATTACGATGCGATGATCCTGATTGATTCCGTGAGTGCGAAGAAAAAACCGGGGGAAGTGCAGCTCTACCACAAGAACGAACTGGTGCAAGTGCCCCTGAAGACGCGGATCAGCCCGCACGATCCCGCGCTGGTGGAGGCACTGCTGTTTGCGGAGTTCAGCGGGCGGTGTCCGCAGGAAGTGCTGCTGGTGGGCGTGGTGCCGCAAGTTTGCGAACTGGATTGCGGCATGAGCGACGCGGCGCACATCGGGCTGGAAACCGCGATTCGCGCGGTGCTGGCGGAGCTGGAACGCCTGGAAGTGAAAGTAAAGTTGAAAGCGCGGCCTGACGAGCCCGCGATCTGGTGGCAGAGAAACGCAATCACAGATTCTTCGGCAGAAGGATTCGCTCATGTGCCTGGCCATCCCCGGTAAAGTCGCAGAAATCCAAATCAAAGAGGGCGTCCGGACGGGACGCGTATTATTTGGCGGCATCGCGCGCCAGGCTTGCCTGGATTTTGTGCCGGAAGCGCGCGAAGGCGACTACGTGATGGTGCATGTGGGCTTCGCTATCAGCGTGGTGGATAAAGAACAGGCGGAGCGCACGTACGCGCTGCTGGAAAGCATGGGGGTGTTGGGCGAAGAACTGGGGCTGGATGCCGAGGGATCGCGAAGCCGATGAAATACATGGATGAATATCGCGATGCGAAAATCGCACGCGGACTGGCGGCGGAGATCCGGGGGCGTTCCACGCGGCCGTGGGTGTTGATGGAAATTTGCGGCGGGCAGACGCACACGCTGATGCGGTATGGGATCGACGAATTGTTGGGAAAAAGCGTGGAACTGGTGCACGGGCCGGGATGCCCGGTGTGCGTGACGCCGCTGGAGATGATTGATCGCGCGAACGCGCTGGCGCGGCGGCCGGAAGTGACGCTGGTTTCTTACGGGGACATGCTGCGCGTGCCGGGTTCCGATACGGATTTGCTGCACATCAAGGCCGAAGGCGGGGATGTGCGGGTGGTCTATTCGCCGACGGATGCGGTGGAGCTGGCGCGGAAGGAACCGGAACGGCAGGTGGTTTTTTTTGCCGTTGGATTTGAGACCACAGCGCCGGCGCACGCGATGGCGGTGCTGCAGGCGGAGCGGCTGGGCCTGACGAATTTCAGCTTGTTGAGTTCGCATGTGCTGGTGCCTCCCGCGATTCGCATGTTGCTGCAATCGCCGCGGAATCGCGTGCAGGGATTTATCGCGCCGGGCCATGTGTGCACGGTGGTGGGCGTGGGCGACTACGAAGTGCTGGCTCAGGAGTTTCGCGTGCCGATCGTGGTGGGCGGATTTGAGCCCGTGGATCTGCTGGATGCCATCCGGTTGCTGGTTTACCAGCTGGAAGAAGGGCGCGCGGTGGTGGAGAACTCTTATGCGCGCTCAGTGCAATATGCGGGCAATCGCGCGGCGCAAGAAGCAGTGGAACGCGTGTTTGAAGTGACGGACCGGAAATGGCGCGGCGTTGGTGAGATCGGCGCGAGCGGGTTGCGCCTGAGGGAAAAGTTTGCGGCGTTTGATGCGGAGCGGCGCTTCGGATTGCAGAATGTGCGCGCGGAAGAGCCGAGCGAGTGCATCAGCGCGGAAGTGCTGCTGGGCCACAAAAAACCGTTCGATTGCCCGGCATTTGGAACGCGATGTACGCCTGAAAAGCCGCTGGGCGCGCCAATGGTTTCCACGGAAGGTGCATGTGCAGCCTATCACCAATATCGACGTCATCTCGTCACCCTCTGAAAGCGTGCAGCAGGAATCGGCCAGCGCTCCGGGAGGATTTTCGTGCGCGCTGCCATTGCCGGCGGGCGGACGCGTGTTGCTGGGCCACGGAAGCGGCGGAAAGTTGAGCGCCGAATTGTTGCAGCAGGTGTTTCTGCCGGCGCTGGGGAATCCGGTGCTGGACCGCTTGGAGGATCAGGCGGTTGTTTCGCTGAACGGGGTTCGATTGGCGGTGACCACGGATTCGTTTGTGGTGAAGCCGTTGTTTTTCAAAGGCGGAGACATCGGGTCGCTGGCGGTGCACGGAACGATCAACGATCTGGCGATGGGAGCGGCGCGGCCGCTGTGGATGAGTGTGGCGTTCATTCTGGAGGAAGGTTTACCGATTGATGTGCTGCAGCGGGTGGTGAACTCCATGCAGGCGGCTGCGAAAAAAGCCGGCGTGCAGATTATCACTGGTGACACCAAGGTGGTGGAAAAGGGCAGCGCCGACGGGATGTATATCAATACCACCGGGATCGGCCTGGTGCGCGAGGGGATTTCACTTTCGGCGAGCCAGACGCAGCCCGGGGACGCGATTCTTGTGAGCGGCATGCTGGGGGATCACGGGATTGCGATTCTGGCGGAGCGCGAAGGTTTGCAGTTCGAGACCGAAGTACGCAGCGATTCCGCGGCGCTGCACGAACTGGTGGACACCCTGCTGGCCGCGACGCACGAGGTGCGCTGCCTGCGCGATCCCACGCGCGGGGGACTTTCCAGCACGCTGAACGAAATTGCGGGAAGCTCGCGCGTGGGCATGGAGCTTGAAGAGGCGGCGATGCCGGTGCGGGAGCAAGTGCGCGGGGCGTGCGAAATGCTGGGGCTCGATCCGCTGTATGTGGCCAACGAAGGGAAAATTGGTGGCGGTTGTTTCCGCGGACGCGGCGGAGCGCGCGCTAGCGGCGTTGCACAGCCATCCATTGGGAGCGGACGCGCGAATCATAGGGCGCGTGACGCAGGAGCATCCGCGCATGGTGGTGATGCGCACGGTGTTTGGCACCACGCGGATTGTGGACATGCTGTCGGGCGATCAGTTGCCGAGGATTTGCTGAGGGTGGTGCGGGGTTTTGGCTGTGCAGGTGGTTTTCGAGCAAGAGTCACAGGCTAAAGCCCGTGCTACTGGGAGTGATTGTGCACGAAGTGGGAATTGCGGCGTCGATATTGGAAAGCGTGGAGGCGGAGGCGCGGCGCCGGCCGGACACGCGATTTGCGGTCGTGGGTGTGCGCATCGGCGAGCTTTCGAATGTGGACAAGGATGCGCTGGAGTTTGCGTTTGATGCGCTGACGCGGAAAACGCCGCTTGCTGATTTGCGGCTGGAAGTGGAGTGGTGCCCGCGGCGACAGCGTTGCCTGGATTGCGGCCATGAATTTGTGGTGCGCGAATTGGATTTGCATTGCCCTGCTTGCGGAACAGACAAGACCAGTTGCATTGGCGGGACGGAGCTGGACGTTGCTTATCTGGAATTGGAGGAGCCATGCGCGAAGTTGTAGAGAAGAAAGTTTTGAGCGAGAACGACCGCGTGGCGGCCGAGCTGCGGAAGCGTTACCGCGACGAAAATATTTTGTGCGTGAACATCATTAGTTCGCCGGGGTCGGGAAAGACGGCGCTGCTGGAGCAGACGCTGGCTTCGTTTGCGCCGGGAACTTCGGTCGCGGTGCTGACCGGAGATTTGCAGACGGACAACGACGCGAGGCGGCTGGCGAAGTATGGTTTTCCCGTTCGTCAGATCGTGACCGGGGGAACGTGCCATCTGGATGCGCGCATGGTCACGCGGCATCTTGATGAGATGGGTTTTCGCGGGCCGGGGGTGCTGTTCGTGGAAAATGTCGGCAACCTGGTGTGCCCGTCGAGCTATGACCTGGGCGAAATGGCGAAGATTGTGCTGTTGAGCGTGACGGAGGGCGAAGACAAGCCGCTGAAGTACCCGGGGATTTTTCACCGGTCTTCGCTGATGATTTTGACGAAGACGGATCTGCTGCCGCATCTGGATTTTGATCCGAAGCTGGCGCTGGACAATGCGCGGAAGATTCATCCGGAGATTGAATATATTGCGCTGTCTTCGCGGACGAGAGAGGGATTTGCGGAATGGCTGGATTGGCTGCGGGGGTTGCAGGAGAGGGTGCAGGCGGAGGCGGTTGCGGCGATTTCGTGATGGGTTTTTGGGGTGGCGATCGAAAAACACGGACAGGAATGAGTGTGCGACAGGTAGAACGGGCTTTAGCGTGCGCAGGGACTCGCGTCGGTTAAGAGTCACAGACTGAAGTCTGTGCTACCGGTTGGCCGGTCTAAAGTCCGGCCACTACACGAACATAGGGCAAACCTGCGGTAAACTATTGGTCTGTCCCATGAGTGAAACCGTTCGATCCGCAAGTTTGATCCGCAAGGGTGTGGACGTCGCTGGAATTGTCCAGGGCGTTGGGTTTCGTCCATTTGTTTACCGGTTGGCGAACGAGTGCGGTTTAACCGGCGTGATCTCGAATACGCCGGCGGGCGTGAGCATTGAAGTGCAGGGCGAAGCCGAAGCGGTGGAAAAGTTTCTGGAGCGCCTGCCGAAAGAGATTCCGCCGCTGGCGAGGATTACGGGCTTCACGCCGCGAGACGCGGAACTTCGCGAAGAAAATTCCTTTCAAATTACCGCGAGCCTCATGGGCCGGGCGACGCGCGCGCTGATTTCGCCGGACGTAACCGTTTGCGAGGATTGCCTGCGGGAGATGATGAGCCCGCGCGACCGGCGCTTCCGTTATCCCTTCATTAACTGCACGAACTGCGGGCCGCGCTTCACGATCATTCGCGATATTCCGTACGACCGGGAACGCACGTCGATGGCGGCATTCAAGATGTGCGGTGCGTGCCAGTCGGAGTACGAAAATCCAGTGAGCCGCAGATTTCACGCGCAACCAAATGCTTGCTGGGATTGCGGCCCGCAGGTGCTGCTGCTGGCCGCGGACGGCACGCGCAAGGACGTGGCCGAGCCCATTCGCGAGGCGGCAAGATTGCTGCAGCAAGGTTCGGTGGTGGCGATCAAGGGGCTGGGCGGATTTCATCTGGCGTGCGACGCGCAGAACGAACTGGCGGTGGAGAAATTGCGCGAACGGAAGCGGCGCGTGGAGAAGCCGTTTGCGATCATGGTGCGGCGCGTGGAGGATGCTGAGCGATTTTGCGTTGTGGATGATGCGTCGCGCAAGTTGATGAATTCGATAGAACGGCCGATTGTGCTGCTGCCGAGAAGGCCAGAGGTTGCGTTTGCGGCGGGCGTGGCGCCGGGCAACCGGTACCTGGGCGTGTTTCTGCCCTACACGCCGCTGCACCATCTTTTGCTGCAGAGCGGAAAATTTGAGGCGCTGGTGATGACCAGCGGCAACCTGAGCGAAGAGCCGATTGCGATTGATAACGAAGAGGCCGTGCGGCGATTGCAACGGATTGCGGATGCTTTTCTGGTGCACGACCGGGAAATTGTGCGGCGGTGCGACGATTCCGTGGCGCGGGTGGCGGCGGGGCAGGCGCAGAAGTTGCGCAGATCGCGCGGATTTGTTCCCGTGCCGGTGCAACTGGAAAAAGAGATGCAGCCGGTGCTGGCCGTGGGCGGCGAGCTGAAGAATACGGTGTGCGTGGTGCGGGGCAGCGAGGCATTTCTGAGCCAGCACGTGGGCGATCTGGAAAATCTGGAGAGCTACCGTTTTTTCGAAGAGGCGGTGCAGCACCTGCAGCGAATACTGGAGACCGAGCCAAAGGTGATCGCGCACGACCTGCACCCGGATTATTTTTCAACGAAGTGGGCGCAAGAGCGCACCGGCGCGGAACTGGTTGGTGTGCAGCATCACCACGCGCACATCGCGGCCTGCATGGCGGAAAATCACCTGGATGGAAAAGTGATCGGGATCGCGCTGGATGGCACCGGCTACGGCACGGATGGAGCGATCTGGGGCGGGGAAGTGCTGGTGGCGGATTATCTGGGTTTCGAACGTGCCGGGCATCTGGAGTATCTGCCGCTGCCGGGCGGGGCAGCGGCGATTCACGAGCCGTGGCGGATGGCGGTTAGCTATCTGTCGAAACATTACGGGAAGGATCTCGAAAAACTGGAGCTACCGTTTCTGGCCGAGATGGATTCGCGAAAGCTCGCCGTGGTTCTGCAAATGATGGAGCGGGAGATCAATTCGCCGCGCACCTCGAGTTGCGGGCGATTATTCGACGCCGTGGCCGCGACGGTGGGACTGCGCGGCACGGTGAATTTCGAAGCGCAGGCGGCGATTGAACTGGAGATGGCGGCGCGGGATTCGACGAGCGAGGCGGCATACCCGATGGATCTGGATTGGCAGGGAGCGACTTGGCAGATTGGAACGAAACCGCTTTTTGACTGGCTGCTGCGGGATATCCGGAAACAGGTAAGCGTTGCGGACATGAGCCGGAAATTCCACAACGGGCTGGCGCTGGTGTTGCTGGACGTGGCGGAGCGAATCCGCGAGAAGACGGGATTGAATCGTGTGTGTTTGAGCGGGGGATGTTTCTTGAATACGTTGCTGCTGGAGACGATGCTCGCGGAGTTGCGGGAGCGGTCCTTTGAGGTGTTCTTTCATTCGGAGGTGCCGGCGGGAGATGGGGGGATTAGTTTGGGGCAGGCGGTGATTGCGGCGCATCGGGTGACGGGGTAGGAAGTGGCGAGTGGGGGAGAAGAGAAAACATCTGTTCGGATTACTTTGGGTGTTTGGGCTTAGGTTGAGGTTCTTCGCCTATCCTTATCGGATAGGCTCAGAATGACAAATGTGGCGAGCGGGATCAATCGTGGCTGGTTTTCTGGGCGCTGGCGCCTTGCGCAATCGCCGAGTGATTGTTGTAGCTGCGATTGCTGGTGATGCCCTTGGATTCGGTGATGGTGATGGTTTGGCTGGCGGGGATGTTGGAGAGTTTTTCGGTTTGACCGCTGGGCCAAACAACTTCGAGTGTATCCACTTTGTTCGTTTGGCCTAAGCCGAAAGTCAGAACCAATTCACTGGCCGAGAGGTAGCTGGAACCGCTGCGAAGCATTTTGGTTTGCGTGACGCCGGCCGCGGAGATTTTCACCACGGCGCCGATGCCATCGCGATTGGATTTTGTGCCGACCAGTTTTACACGCAGGCTTTTGTTGGCCGCGGCGGAACCCGCGGCTTCGTTCAGGAAAAGATAGGCCGGGCCGCCATTGGTGGAGAGCAGCAAATCCAGGCGGCCGTCGTTATTAATGTCCGCATAAGCGGCGCCGCGGCCGACGCGCGGCGTGTTGAACGCCTTCCCCAGCGATTTGGTCACTTCCTGAAAATTGCCTTTGCCAGTGTTGCGGAAAAGATGCGGTGGCATGGCGTATTTCACGTTGGGCTGCACGCGCTCGATATCTCGGTCAATGTGTCCGTTTTCGATGAAGATGTCCGGCCAGCCATCGAGGTCGTAGTCGAAGAAAAAGCAGCCAAAGCCGAGGGTGAGCAGGGAATCGCGGCCGACGTCAGAGCGCGGGGCCTCGTCCACGAACAGGCCGCGGCCCTCGTTGTGATAGAGCGAAATCATCTGGTTGGAAAAATTCGTGATCAGGATGCTGGAAGCGCCGGAATGATCGTAGTCGGCGGCATCCACACCCATCCCGCGCGGGCCACGCCGTCTTCGCTGAACGCCACGCCCGCGACGACGGCTTTTTCGCTAAAGGTGCCATTGCCATTGTTGCGATAGAGTTTGTTCGGCTGCGTGTCGTTGGAGAGCAGAATATCGGGCCAGCCATCGTTGTCGTAATCGAGGATGGCGATGCCCAGGGTTTTGGAAGTTGGTTCGCCGACGCCGGCTTTTTGCGTTGCATCCTCAAACGTCCCATCGCCGCGGTTGTGCCACAAGCGAATCGCGGTGCCTTTGTAGGATTCGGGTGTGCAATAGGATTTGCTTTTGCCGTCGAGGGTGCAATAGAGGTCGCCTTCGATGGACCACTGCACGTAATTACCCACAACGAGATCGAGCTTTCCATCCTTGTCGTAATCCACCCAGGCGGCGCTGGTGCTGAATTCTTTAGGGCCCATCAGGCCGGCTTTCTGCGTGACGTCCGTAAAAGTGCCGTTGCCGTTGTTGTGGAAGAGATGGCTTTGGCCGAGGGCGGTGACGAAGATGTCGTCGAAGCCATCGTTGTCGTAGTCGCCGATGGCCACGCCCATGCCGAAGAGTTCCACATCGAGCCCGGCTTTGCGAGTGACATCGGTGAAGGTGCCGTTGTGATTGTTGTGATAGAGCTTGGGCGTGGAGTGTTTTCCGGGCTGCCCGGGCCAGTTGGTGCCGTTGACGAGAAAAATGTCCGGCCAGCCGTCGTTGTCGTAGTCGATGAAAGCGACGCCGGGGCCCATGGTTTCCGGCAAGTATTTCTTGCCGAACGCGGCGTTGTTGTGGACGAACTGAATGCCCGCCTGCTGGGTGATATCGCGGAAAGTGATAGTGGGCTGCGATGAGGCGGCGGGCGGAGTCTGCGCGCTGGCGGTGGAAGCGAGAGTGAGCAGCAGAAGCGCGCCGGCAAAGTGTTTCATGGAGTCTCCGAGGGAATGTCGCGGCCAACGCCGAGGGCATCCGCGACGCGATTGATGTAATTAAACCACGAGGCGATCAAAGTGATCTGCAGGATGCCGCGATCGTCGAAACCGACGGCACGCAATTTGTCGAGGTCAGCGGGGCTGCATTGCGTGGCGTCGCGGGTGAGTTTCACGACGTATTCGACCATCACTTTGTCCTGTTCGCTGATGGGCGCGGTGCGAAAATCTTTTTGCAACGCGGCGACCATCTCGTCATTCAAACTGGTTCGACGCAGAAACTCTGCGTGGGATTCGATTCAATAAAAACACCGATTGGTGACGGAAACCATGGTGGCGATCATTTCGTGCTGGTAGCGTTTCAGCGGGAGATCTGGCGACATCATGGCGCCGAACGCGCTGAAGGTATGAAAGAGCACGTCGGGGAAGAGCGTGTGCGAGCCGACGATGCTGTTTTCAAAGCCGCGATCCACGCTGGGGACGGGCGTGGCATATTCCTGGGGATAGAGATGGCGTTCCTTCATTACGGCTTCGCGAACGCGTTCGTCTTCTTCCAGCTTGAAGGTTTTGATCCAGGTCATGCGGCGAGCTCCCTAAAAAGCGATAGTCAATTCCTCAGGGGCTAAAGCCCCGCAGTCTGCCATTGCTAATGTCGGAGCTAAAGCTCCGACCCCTGCTGCACGGAAAGAGGAGGCGCATAGGCGCTAGCGGCCGCCTCCGGATAGGGGTTTTGGTGCGGAAACTTTTTGGGCGGCGGTGGCGTTGGGGTTCGAAGGCCGGGCTGACTGTAGGACCGGCAGAGCGACCGAGGTGTGTTCGTGGATGGTCTGGCGCTCCAGGTTGTCGTCGGGATGGGCCTGGCGGTAGGCTCCGGTGAGGGCTTGCGAAGATTCATCGGCCTTGAAGCGGAGATAGCGCTCCTTGTGATCATTGGCGCGGGCTTCGTCGCCGAGGCCGGTGTAGCAGAGCATCAGGTTGTAGTTGGCTTGCAGATCTTCGGGATCGATCGCAAGCGTCTGCTGGAATTCCTTGACGGCATCGGCGTAGCGTTTTTGCAGAAAGAGGATGCGGCCAAGTTCGTTGTGGACCACGCGGTCGCGCGGATACTGCGCGAGTACGGCAGCGAGCACGGTTTCGGCTTCGTCGTACTTGCCTTCATCTTTCAGAACGCGCGCGTAAAAATAGTTCGCACGTGCAAGGCCGGGCTTCAATGCCAGCGCTTTCAAGAGGACGACTTTTGCGCCATCGGTGTCGCCTTCCTGGAGGCGGGCGCGGCCGACGTTGGTCCAGCCGTCGAAATTGTCCGGCGCCATTTCCGTAATTTTCGCAAAAGCTTGTTCAGAGCCTTTCAAATCACCCTGAAGAAATAATCCGATGCCGTAGTCATTCCAGCGCGTCCAATCGTCTTTGACGAGCGTGACCTGCGGCGCGGGCGCAGGAGCCGTGGGGGCAGAACGCGCAGCGTCTTGGTATCTTCCGCGATGGTGATGATGGGGAGATTGGGAATCGTTTTCATTTGGCCAGAGACGGTGGAGGTATCGCCGTCAAACGCCCATTTACGATCGTCGTGGCTCTTCGCAACGTCAGGGTTGCCGGCGGCCGGATTCACGGGATTTTGCTCGACTCCCGCGTAGGCGAACTGAGTGTTCCACCACAGGAATTTGCGGTAGTTCAGCTTCGAATGCAGCGTGATGCGATTGCCTGTGCCTTCGGGGATGTGCATGCGGAAATGCACGGTATCGGCGGCGCCCGGCGGGATCAGGTGAACATAGACGACGGCGCGGGTGGCCCAGGCGTTGCGCTTGTTGATGGGATTGCCGTGGTCGTCAATCTGTAACGATTTATAGAAATGCGCGCCGGGATCGACGGGACCTTTTCCATCGTCCTGGACTTTACCGCTCCAGAAAATTGTCTGGCCTTTTTCATCGGTGGCCTGGAGTTCCAGCCAGACGTCGAAGGCATCCACGGTGCCGCCGGGAAAGAAGTGGCCGACTTTGCGTGTGCGCACGACCACGTCCACCAGCACATCATCGCCACGGCGCACGGCGGCATCCACACGGCCGAGGGGCGCGGTGATGGGGCGGGCCTCTCCCGCGGGACCTTGCGGCAGCGAACTTTCCGCTTCTTCACCGACCGCGAAGCTGGTGGAAAGCTCCTGCTTGGGATAGCCGGAGGAACCCGCGGCAGGCGCCTCTTTCGAAGCCGGAGAAATCGCGAAAATATCCACGCTCACCTGGCCGTCTTGAAGAAACTTGCGGCTGGTATCGAGTTGCGTGGCATCCTCATTGGCCGTGGGTACCGCGGTGTTCGCTCCAGGGAAGCGATGCGAGTGGACGTAGCCGTTGACGTTGCCTTCGTCCTTGGAGGGAACCAGCGGCATGTGACAATCGGCGCACATCATGGGAGTTGGGGGGTAGTAGAAGGAGCGCGCGCCCTGGCCGGAGACGCCGCTGGCTTGCCAGTTGTCGTACTCGTCGAAACCGCGCAGCCAGCGATAGTTGTTCAAGGGCTCATCCAGGTGAACTTTGTGACAGCCGGAGCAGAATTCCGGCACTTGATCGCGCATGAAAGGCTTCAGGAATACGCGGCGGTGCGGCTCCGGGTTGAGCTTCACCATGAAGTCGTGGAGCGCGCGCATCACGGGATTGTCGCTGGCGGCGAGTGCATGGAGCTTCGGGTATTCGAGTACAAAATCGCCCTGACCCATGGTGCTTTTCACGTGGACGATGCTGTGGCACATCATGCAGCTGAGGCCGGCGTTGGCTTCGGGCGAGTGAACGTTGTCCTTGATGGGCTTATCGAACTTTCCGCTGAAAAGCAGCGCGGGATCGTGGCAGCCCGCGCACCATTTGGAGGGTTTCACACCATCCACGTCCTGCATGTACTCGACACTTTTGCGGTACCACTGATTGTTGAAGGAAGAGAAGTGGTGCATGGAGCTTTGCCATTGCTTGTAAATATCGGCGTGGCAACGTTCGCAAGCCTGGGATTTCAGAAAATAATCGGAAGGGATGTAATTACCATCCTTGGTCTGCACGGAACTGGGAAAGAATTTGCCGCTGGGGCCGTCGCCTTCCTGATTCATCGTGGCGGGGGCGATTGCGGGATTGCGAATGATATAAGCGTTTTTCCAGGCGATATTGCGGGCCCACCAGGCACCAGCGGCGATGCCGGCGAGCAACACCGCTACCAGCGCGAAACGCAAAGACTGTTGAAGCAAGCCGGCGTTCAGCCAGCCGCGAGCGGCGAGCCAGGCGGCCGCGAGAAAAAGCACGCCGATGGTGCACAGGGCGATGTGGATGTACAGCCAGCGGTCATAGCGGTGCGCCGTGCCGATTTTGATGAGGACGATGCCGATGGCGCCACCGGCGAGGAAAAAAAGCCAGCCGACGCGCGAAAGAATTGATTCCTGGCGCAGGTCTCCGCGGATCAAGAAAAAGAGAATTCCGAGAGCAGCCAGGATGCCGAGACCGGTATGAAAAAGTACGGCACCGGCATAGAAAATCGTGGCGGTGGGAGCGGCGTAGAGATAGACAGCGGTAACGGCGAGGACCAGAACGCTTAGGGAGCGCCAGCGTTGCATCCAAATTCCCCCTTCAGACCACCAAAAGTCTAACAGGTGCAGCGATCACGAAAAAATGCGGCCGGGGGTCGTTGGCCCGGCCGCAGTATTTGTTGGGGTGCCTCCAGCGTCGGCTTAGGTAGCCAAGGGAAGCAACTACGTTGGGACCTTTATAGCGAGGGAGAGAAAGAGGCGCAATACTGCGAAAGTATTAGCGGGATGGAGGAGAAGCGCCCGCCTGGGAAGGCGGCCGCTACAAGGGGGTAATGCCCTTGTTTTCAGTGATTTGGTAGGATTTACCGGATTTGAGTTTGGGAAATTCCTGGGTGGCGCCGCTGGGCCAATCCACGACTATTTTTTCGATTACGTCTTGCTTGCCGACACCGAAGGTTTGCGGCATTTCCGATTGCGAAAGATAGCTGGAGCCGCTGCGGACGTAGCGCGATTGAATCTGTCCGTTTGCGTGGAGGCGCACCGTAGCGCCGATGGCATCGCGATTGGATTTTGTGCCCACCAGATGCAGGCGAATGCTGCGATTGCCATCCGACTGATCGTTGCGATAGAGGTACGCCGGACCATTGTTGGTGGTGAGCAGCAGGTCGAGGTCGCCATCGCGATCGAAATCGCCAACGGCCAGTGCCGCGGCCAACCTTGTCCTTAGCGAATCCCCCGCCGATTTCGTTCGCCACATCGTGAAACTTGGCCTGACCTTCATTAAGAAACATCTGGGGGGACTGCGCGTAGCCGACATTGCCGCGGATATTGCGCACGGTGTCGTCAATATGACCGTTGGCGACGGCGAGATCGATTAGGCCATCCAGATTGGCGTCGAAAAAAACGCAGCCGAAGCCCAGCGTGTTCAGAGTGGCCGGGCCGAGGCCCGTTGGCATGGCGACGTCGTCGAAGGATTTTCCGTTGGAGCGATAGAGGCCGAGCATTTCGTTATCGAAATTGGTGATAACGATGCAGGGCTTGCCGGAATTATCGAGATCGGCGACGTCCACGCCCATTCCAGCGCGTGCCTTGCCCTCGTTGCTGAAGGCCAGGCCCATTTCCACGGCGACATCCCGGAATTTTCCGTTATGCAGGTTGCGATAGAGCTTGTTGGGCTGGGTATCGTTGGCGACAAAGAGATCCGGCCAGCCATCGTTATCGAAATCCAGCATGGCCACGCCGAGGGATTTGGAACTGGTGTCGAAGATGCCGCTGGTCGAGGTGACATCTTCGAAAGTGCCGTCGCCGCGATTGTGAAACAGCCAGCAGGTGTCGCCGCGATAGGCTTCCGGCGTGCAATAGGATTTGTGTTTGCCATCAAGGCTGCAAAATACATCGTGCTCGGCGGTCCAGCGAACGTAATTGCAGACGAAGAGATCGAGCAGGCCATCGCGATCGTAATCGAACCACAGGGCAGAGGTGCTGAACCCTTGCTTGCCGAGAAGGCCGCTGGTTTTGGTGACGTCAACGAAAGTGCCTTTGCCGGTGTTGCGGAAGAGGCGGCTTTGCCCGACGCAGGTGATGAAAATGTCGGGGAAGCCGTCGTTATTGTAGTCGCCGACGGCGACGCCCATGCCGTAAAGCTCCACGTCGAGGCCTGCGGCTTTGGTGACATCGGCGAAGGTGCCGTTGCGATTGTTGTGATAGAGCTTCAGGGTGCTGCGGCGGCGCTTGTGGCCGGGCCAGTCCATGGAATTGATGAGCAGAATGTCGGGCCAGCCGTCGGCGTCGTAGTCGAGAAACGCGCAGCCGGAGCCGAGGGTTTCCGGCAGCAGCTTGCCGCCATAGGCGCCGCTATTGTGTTCGAACTGGATGCCGGCCGCTGTGGTGACGTCTGTGAATTGAAAGCCCGGTGTGACGGCGGGAAGCGAAAAGGGAATGCCCGAGGAGAGCACACTGGCGCCAAAAGAAGTCTTCAAGAAGTCGCGGCGATTAATGCTTCTGCCCTTGAAAGTCATGAAGACTTGTTCGCAAGAAAAGTAATTAGCATGTGCTCGAGAATGCTGAAAATAAGCGCAAATGTGAGGGCCACCGGCAGTCCAATGGCAAGGGCGGAAGGCCAACTCGAAACTGGTTTGCCAAGCAAGTCCAGGCACACTAGGGGAATTCCCAAAAAAAATGTGCGCCGCACGAAGCGCTGCGAGAGTGTTAGTTTTTTTCTGACAGAGATCTTCATTTTCCTTTTTCTCGCACTCACGGAAGATTTACCAGGCCGTTGCGGATGGCATAGACGACGAGCTCCGCGGTTTTGTGAATGCCGAGCGCGTCCATGATGTTGGCGCGGTGGACGGAAACGGTGTTGACGCTGAGATTGAGTTCGGAGGCGATTTCCTTGTTGGATTTGCCGGCGACGATGTGCTGGAGGATTTCGAGTTCGCGAGGCGTGAGTCCGGTGTCGCGTTCACCTTTCAGATTGCCGGTGCGGGTGATCTGCGGATCGAGAACGGTTTTTCCTTGGGCGATTTTCTGGATGGCGGCCACCAGATCCAGGTCCATTGCGTTTTTCAGAATGTAACCGCGAGCGCCGGCATCGAGGGCCTGGCGGACCAGCGTGTCTTCGGAGTGCATGCTGAGCATCAGCACCGCAATTTCGGGAGACTTGGCGAGTATTCGGCGGGTGGCTTCGATGCCGTTCATCTGCGGTAAGCGCGCAATCCATGACGATCACCTGGGGATGCAGCTTCTCGGCAAGCTGCACGGCTTCCAGGCCGTCGCTGGCTTCGCCGACAACCTGCAAGGACGGTTCATCTTCAAGAATGCGGCGAAATCCGCGGCGCACCAGCGCGTGATCGTCTACCAGAAGCACAGTCAGCTTATTCGGCATGGGGCTCCAGGTGATCGCGGGGAATCTCCAGATGCAGCAGGGTGCCGCCGGTGGCCAGCGGCGCGACATTTATTCTACCGCCGAGAATTTCCGCGCGTTCGCGCATCGCCACCACGCCGATGCCCGTGTGTCCCTCCATGGGATGAAACCCCTTTCCGTGATCTTCAACTTCCAGTATCAGGGCCGCGGGCTGGAAACCAAGGCGAATCCAGGCTTCCTTTGCGCCCGAATGTCGCGCGACGTTGTTCAACGCTTCCTGCAGCACGCGATAAATCTGCACGCTGGCTGACGCTCCCACGGGATAGGAAGTTCCCGACTTTTCGTAGTGAAGCACAATTCCGGTCTGCCTTTCCACTGTGGGGATATACCAGTCGAGCGTGGATTCCAGGCCCGCTTCATCGAGGAGCACCGGATGCAGCGCCTGCGAAAGGCTGCGAATGTTGTTGAGCGTGGTCTGCGCGATCTCTTGGACCTCCTTGAGATCACCATGAACGGGCGAATCTGGCGGAAGATGCTTGCCGGTGCGGCGGAGCAGCGAGCCGATGGCCGTGAGCACCTGGCCAAATTCGTCGTGGAGTTCGCGCGAGATGTGGCGGAGCGTGGATTCCTGCGTGGCGATGAGTTTCTGCGCCAGTTCGCTGCGCTGGGAGGAAAGTTCGGCGACGTGCGCAAAGAGGCGGCGATTGTAGCGAATCAGATAAAGGCTGGTGAGGACGATGGCGACGAGGATGGCGGCGAGAAAGAAATAAAGCTGGCGCTGGACGCGTCCGTAAATTTGCGAGATGCGGGCAGCGGCGAGTTCTTCGGCTTCGTTGTTCTGCACCAGGAGGCGCGAGACGGCGGAACTGAGAGCCGCCTGACGGGGCTGCAGCGTATCGCGGATTTGCTGCGCGGCCTCGGCTTCGAAGCCGTTCTGGGCGAGGGCGAACATGCGCTGCACCGCGTCCCAGAATTGTGCGAGCGATTGGTTCAAATAGACGCGCTGGTCGCTGGTGGGGGCGGCTTCGTTCAGGAGCGCTTCCCGCTGCATGGCGTCGACGAGGTCAATGCGGATGCGTTCGAATTGGGGGACCCAGGCGGCGATGGGATAAGGCTCCGTGGGGTCTTGCATATCGCGCATGGCCAGGCCGAGGGAGTTGAGATCGTTCTGGATGCGGAGAAGTTGCAGGGAATCGCGGCGGTTGCGGTCGACCAATTCGCTTTGGAGGATTCGCAGGCCTGCAAATTGAAGGGTGATGTAGGCGGCGTAGGCGAGAACGGCGAGGACGGTGACGAGCAAGCCCAGGTAGAGGCCTCGCGTTGGCGCTTGTTGCGGGGGAGAAGTCTTATCCACTGGAGAAAGGATATAACGTGAACGCGGGTGGGACCAACCCGATGAGAGATTGCAGGGGTGATACACTTTTCGCGCGTCGAGATAGAGACGGGGAGAATGCGCATTGATTGATGTTGGGTTGGTGGGATTTGGATTGGGGGGACGGAGTTTTCATGCGCCGGTGATTCAGGCGGTGGCGGGATTGCGGCTGGCCGCGATTGTGCAGCGCCGCGGAGACGAGGCCAAGCAGCTTTATCCGGAGGTGCGGATTGTGCGCAGCCTGGAGGAGTTGTTGGAGATCGAAACGATCCGGTTGGTGGTGATTTCCACGCCGAATCAAACACATTTTCCGTTTGCGATGCGCTGCCTGGAGGCGGGACGCGACGTTGTGGTGGACAAACCGTTCACCAACACCGTGGCGGAGGCCGTGGAACTGGTGCGCACGGCGAAGCGGCTTGGCCGCGTCTTGACCGTCTATCACGATCGCAGATTTGACGCGGACTACCAGGCGTTGCGAAACCTTTTGGCGGAGGGCGAACTTGGGCGAATCGTGAGATTTGAAGCGCACTACGACCGGTTCCGGCCGAAGCGGAAGCCCGAGGCGTGGCGGGAGATTCCTGCCCCGGGCAGCGGGATCCTGGCGGATCTTGGGCCGCATCTTCTCGATTACGCATTGACGTTGTTTGGAACGCCGGAACGCGTGACCGCCGATGTGCGCATCGAGCGCGATGGTTTTGTGACCGATGATGCGTTTGATATCTGGCTGCATTATCCGGGCAGCCTTTTCGCGGCGCTGGGAGCTTCGATGCTGAGCGCCGTGCCGCGCGCAAGATTTGTTGTTCTGGGAACCAACGGGAGTTATCTAAAAAAGAAATTCGATCCGCTGGAGAGTGAATTGCGCTTGCGTGTTCCCAGGCCGGGCGAAACCTGGATGCTGGAGAAGCCGGAAAATTTTGGCGAGATTACGTTCGGGGAAGGCGAAGCGGCGGCGACGCGCAAGGTTGAATCGTTTGGCGATTGGAGGGATTTTTACGCCAACGTGCGGGATTGCCTGTTGGGGAAGGCGAAATTGCTGGTCACGCCAGAACAAGCCGTGAACGTGATGGTGGCGATGGAACTGGCGCGGGAGAGCAGTGAGCAAAAGCGCAGCGTGAAATGGAAAAGTGTGGAGTGGTGAGGCGGCGCGCGGCGTATAATTTCAGGCGGGAAGAAGGAGCCGAGACTTTCACATGAAAATCGAACTTGCGCCGTCCATCCTGGCATCCAACTTCGCGCAACTCGGCAGCGACGTGCTGCAGGCCATTGAAGGCGGGGGCACGATTTTGCACGTGGACGTGATGGACGGGCATTTTGTCCCCAATATCACGCTGGGGCCGCCGCTGGTGGCCAGCCTGCGAAAAGTGGTGAAGGTGCCACTGGATTGCCACTTGATGATCGAGAATCCGGATTTTTTTGTTCCGGAATTTGCCGATGCGGGCGCGGACTGGATTTCCGTGCACCAGGAAGCCTGCCGCCATCTGGATCGCACGCTGCATTTGATCTCTTCGCATGGTTGCAAGCCCGGCGTGGTGCTGAATCCAGCGACTCCCGTGGAGACACTTACGGAGGTGCTGGACCTGGTGCATCACGTTCTGGTGATGAGTGTGAATCCCGGATTTGGCGGGCAAAAGTTCATTCCCAATGCGTTAAATAAAATTGCCGCGCTGGCCCGATTGCGCGCGGAGCGGAAACTGGATTTCCGAATTGAAGTGGACGGCGGCGTGGACCTGGAAACGGTTGCGGATGTGGTGAAGGCCGGGGCGGAGTTGCTGGTGGCGGGAAGCGCTGTGTTTGGGCACGGGGATATTCGGATGAATGCGGCGAAATTGCTGGAAGCCGCGCGGGCGGCGACGATGACGCGGGCGTAAGTCGGAATCATTTAGCAGAAAAGCGCCCGCTTCCTCCGCTTTCGCAAAAACTGCTTCGGCGAGCAGTCGAAATGCGCCCGCCTCCGAAGGCGGCCGCTACAAGGCTAGGCGGCGAAGGTGATTACTTTGGATTTGGCGCGAGGAGTTTTCGCGGGCATCGCGAGTTCCATTTCCGCGCGCAGCCAGTCCTGCATGGGGTCGCCAGGAGTGGCGCCGCGTTCCAGATAAATTTCATAAGCGCGCTTGGCGATCTGCTCGTGCGAGATCTTGGATTTCGCGTTGGTCTTTTTTGTTTTTGGCGGTGCGGTGGTGGTCGTCTTTGGCATTCCTGAAGCTCCTTTCAAAAACTACTCTTTTATTTTACGCGCGGAATGTTCGAGCGTCCATTTTTAGAGTTTCGCAAGGGTGACGTGTTGGATACGCCGGAAAATTTCGATAGTGAGGAGCGGAAAGTTGGATGGGAGAGGTTTCGATGCAAAGTTTCGTGGCAAGGCTTACGTTGAGATCCTTCGCGCATCCTGGTCGGATGCGCTCAGGATGACAACGTGGTGGGGCTTCGCGAACGAACGAAGAAGGCGGGGCAAGCCCCGCCCCTACAAGGAAATGTGCGACGACAGCGCCGTTAGGCTACGGTAACGTCTTTGCTCAGGTAGACTTCCTGGATTGTGTTTAGGAGCTTGACGCCTTCGGCCATGGGGCGCTGGAAGGCTTTGCGGCCGGAGATGAGGCCGGTGCCGCCGGCGCGCTTGTTGATCACCGCGGTGGTCACAGCTTCTTCAAAATCGTTTGCGCCGGAAGCGCCGCCGGAGTTGATCAGGCCGGAGCGGCCCATGAAACAGTTGGCGACTTGATAGCGCGTGAGATCGATGGGGTGATCGCTGGCCAGGTCGGTATAGATGCGCTTGTCGAATTTGCCGTAGCTGGAATCGCCGATGTTCAACGCCTGGTAACCGCCGTTATTTTCCGGAAGCTTCTGCTTGATGATGTCGGCCTGAATGGTCACGCCGAGGTGATTGGCCTGTCCGGTAAGGTCTGCGGATACGTGATAGTCCTTGTCCTTTTTGAATGCGGGGTTGCGCAGGTAGCACCACAGCACGGTGGCCATGCCCAGTTCGTGGGCCTTGGCGAAGGCCTGGCTGATTTCGATGATCTGGCGATCGGCCTGCTCCGAGCCGAAATAAATCGTGGCGCCAACCGCGGCCGCGCCCATGTCATAAGCTTCCTGCACAGTGCCAAACAAGATCTGATTGAACTGGTTCGGGAAGGTGAGCAGTTCGTTGTGATTGATTTTCACGATGAAGGGAATCTTGTGAGCGTATTTGCGGGCGACGGAGCCGAGCACGCCAAATGTGGAAGCGACGGCGTTGCAGCCGCCTTCAATGGCCAGCTTGACGATGTTGCCGCCGTCGAAATAGTCGGGATTCTTCGCGAAGCTGGCGCCCGCGGAGTGCTCGATGCCCTGGTCCACGGGAAGAATCGAAAGATAGCCGGTGTTGGCCAGGCGACCGTGACCGAACATGCGCTGAAGATTATTGAGCACGCGGAGATTGCGATCCGTGGACGCATAGACGCGGTCAATGAAGTCGGGGCCGGGCAGATGCAGGCGCTCCTTGGAAATTTTGGGTGAGTTGAAGCCGAGAAGAGATTCGGTCTTCGCGCCGAGAAGTTGTTCGATACTGCCGGTGGTTGCGGTTGCCATGTGTAGCTCCTCGAGGAAAGTAATCAGTGATCAGTTTTTAGTAATCAGTACGGCGAAAAGCAGGACAGATAACAGCTAGCAGATAGCAGCGAGCAGGGACCATATGGAGCTCGCGGGTGCGCGGTCTGTCCAAACTTTATTCTCTCACGCCTACGGTTAACATTTTAGCGGCGTCGCGGTCGATGAGCCAGAGGGCGTTGCCGCTGAGCGGCTGAATAGACTGGGCGGGCAGTTGTTCCGGCTCATACGGGCCTTCGAGGACTGCTTTCAGCGCGAGCGCTTTGTCCGCGCGCGTGATCAGGAACATCACCTTACTGGCATGGTTCGCGGCGGTGGCCGTAAGCGTGATGCGTTCGGTGTAGAGCTTGCCCACCCAGTTGCGCACAACGATGCGGTGCGTTTCCTGCAGCGCCTTGGTGCCGGGAAAAAGCGAAAGGGTGTGGCCCTCCTCGCCCATGCCCAGCAGGATCAGGTCGAAGCTGGGGTATTCGCCATCCTCTAGCCTGAAATATTCGCGCAGGGCTTGCTCGTATTCAATGGCGGCCTTTTCGGTGTCCGAATATTCGCCCTTGATGCGCGTGATTTGTTCGGCCTTGAGCACGCCCTTGGAGAAGAGCGATTCCGTGGCCATGTGGAAGTTGCTTTCATTGCTGTCGGGCGGTGCGTGACGCTCGTCGCCAAAGAATACGCGCATCTTGTCCCAGGCAATCTTGCCGCGATAGCCTGGATCATCCGCGAGCAGAGCATAGAGCGCTTTTGGCGTGGAGCCGCCAGCCAGCGCTACGGTGAAAACGCCTTTTTTTGCCACCGCTTGGGCCGCGGCTTTGACGAACTCGTCTGCGGCACGGCGCGTGATGGCGGCGGCATCCGGCAGGATGCGGATATCGCGTTTTGCAGGTGCGGGCATCACTTGGCGGCGGCTTTCTTCTCGGCGTGGTTCTTAGAGCGCAAGTCCACATCCTCTTCGCCGATGCGGCGCCAGGAGCGGCCGTCGCGGGCCATCAATTCATCCGCTTCCGCGGGACCCCAGGAGCCGGCGGCGTAATTCGGAAAAGTTCGCGCGGGCAGCGCGTGCCAGACGTCGAGGATCGGCTGGATGACGCTCCAGCCCGCCTCCACCATATCCGCGCGCTGGAAAAGCGTGGCATCGCCGGCCATGCAGTCGCGCAACAGGCGCTCGTAGCCGGTGCTGTGTTCGGTGCCGAAATAGGTGTCGTAATCGAAATCCATATTCACCAGACCGAGGCGCATGGTGGAGCCGGGAATCTTCGCGCCAAAGCTGAGCGAAATTCCTTCCTCCGGTTGAATGTGGATGAGCATGCGGTTGGTCTCAATATTTTTGACCGTGGTGTTGCGGAAGAGCACGAAGGGAGTGCGCCGGAACTGAATCACGATTTCCGTGGCGCGTTTCGCGAGGCTCTTGCCCGTGCGCAGATAAAAGGGCACACCACCCCAGCGCCAGTTGTCGATCTGCAGCTTCAGGGCGACGAACGTTTCGGTGTTGGATTGCGGATTCACGTCCGGCTCACTGCGATAGCCTTCGACTTTTTGGCCGTCAACCTCGCCGTCGCCATACTGCCCCCGCACCATGTTGGTAAGAACTTCCTCGGGAGTGAGGGGCTGGATGGCGTGGAGGATTTCGGCCTGTTTGTTGCGGACTTCGTCGGCGTCAAAGGAGATGGGTGGTTCCATGGCGGTCATGGTGAGCAACTGGAAAAGATGGTTGGGCACCATGTCCCGCAAAGCGCCCGCGGTTTCATAGAAGCCGCCGCGATGCTCGACGCCAACGGTCTCCGCGGCGGTGATTTGCACGTGGTCAATGTAGTTGCGGTTCCAGAGCGGCTCGATGATGTTGTTCGAAAAGCGGAAGACCATCACGTTCTGGACGGTTTCTTTGCCGAGGTAATGGTCAATGCGATAGATCTGCTTTTCGGTGAGCACCTTTTTCAGATCGGCGTTGAGCTGCACGGCGGACTGCAGATCGTGGCCAAAGGGTTTTTCAACGATCACGCGCGACCATTTGCCATTTTCTTCCTTGGTCATGCCGGCGGCGCCAAGTTGCTGGACGATGGGGGCAAAGAAACGCGGGGCAACGGCCAGGTAATAAAACTTGTTCCCGCTGCAACCGTGAGTTTTGTCCACTTCGTCAATCTGGGCTTGCAGTTTCTTGTAGGTCTCCGGATTGGCGAAATCACCGGAAACGAAATAGATGCGCTCCGCCAGCCAGTCCCACATTTTCAGATCGATGGAGTCGGGAGCGAACTGCGGGATTTCCGACGTCAGCGCTTTGCGGAAGGACTCGGTGGTGGAATCGTTGCCTGCCACGCCGATGATCGCGAATTGCTTGGAGAGAACATTTTCCTGCGCGAGATTCAACAAAGCTGGGATGAGCTTGCGTTTGGTCAAGTCTCCCGTGGCGCCAAAAATGACCATGACACAGGGAGAGGGAACCGTGGGGCCTTCGGCATGATTCGAGTTCATGGACATTTTTCCTGTTCGGGGCGCGCGATTTCCGGCGTCGCGGCTTATTGCCCGGCTTTCTTTTCCAAGTGGCCGCCAAACTGAAAGCGCATGGCGGAGAGAAGCTTTGCGGCAAATTCGTCTTCGCCACGCGAAGTGAAGCGTTCGTAGAGCGAAGCGGTCAGCACCGGGGCGGGTGCGGTGGATTCGATGGCGGCGAGAATCGTCCAGCGGCCTTCGCCGGAGTCCGAAACGCGGCCGGAGAAGCGCTCCAGCGTAGGTTGCTCGAAGAGGGAAATCGCGGTGAGATCGAGCAGCCAGGAAGCCACCACGCTTCCGCGGCGCCAGACTTCGGCAACGTCGGCGAGGTCGAAGTCGTATTGATAGTGCTCGGGATTGCGCAATGGCGTGGTCTCCGCGTCCACTTCACGGTGAGTTTTTCCGGCGTTGGCGTGCTTCAGAATGTTGAGGCCTTCGGCGTAGGCAGCCATCAATCCGTATTCGATGCCGTTGTGAACCATTTTCACGAAGTGGCCGGCGCCGGAAGGGCCGCAATGGAGATAGCCTTCCTCGGAGGTGCCGGTGCCCTTTTCGCGGCCGGGGGTGCGCTCGATGTTTCCGCGGCCGGGGGCGAGGGTTTTGAAAATGGGATCCAGATGCTGAACGATGTTCGTCTCACCGCCAATCATCTGGCAGTAGCCGCGTTCGAGGCCCCAGACGCCGCCGCTGGTGCCGACGTCCACATAGTGAATTCCTTTGGACGCAATTTCTTTCGCGCGGCGGATATCGTCAATGTAGTAGGAATTTCCGCCGTCGATCAGGATGTCGTCCTTGCTCAACTTCGGCAGCAGGTCCGCGATGGTGGCATCCACGACGGCAGCGGGGACCATCAGCCAGATGGCGCGAGGCTGTTGCAGCTTGGCGACAAAATCGTCGAGCGAGGTCGATCCCGTGGCGCCTTCGCCGGCAAGTTGGTTCACCGAGTCCGCGCTGCGGTCAAAGACGACGCATTTGTGGCCATTTTTCTGAAGGCGCCGCACCATGTTGGCGCCCATCCTGCCCAGTCCGATCATGCCGAGTTGCATTGAGAGTTCCTCCGCGAGAAATGGAAATCGAAAATTGGATATTACGCCAGGGCCTGCTTGACCGCTTTCGCGAGTTTCGCGAGATCGCCTTTCACATTTTTGCCGAGGTGCACGCGCAGTGCCCGGCGGCCGCGTTCGGAAAGGACGGAAAAGTCTCCTCGCGCCTGAGCTGCCTTGACGATGCCGAAGGTGTATTTCTGCCCGGGGACGGGAATGTCGGCGGCGTCATCGCAGGTGATCTGCAGGAACACGCCGGAATTGGGGCCGCCCTTATATGCCTGGCCTGTGGAGTGGAGAAAGCGCGGGCCAAAGCCCAGGCAAGTGGCGGATTTTTTCGTGTCGCGCACCAGATGGCGGGTGGCTTCCAATGCCTTCTCGTGCGCGTCGTTCCTCTGGATGTAGGCAAGCAGCGCAAAATAATCCCCGGCGCCGATGCGTCCCAGGTGAGTGCGCAAAACTCCCGCGAGATCGGAATTGTTTTTCAGAGCGGCGGTGTTTTTTTCGTCGGCGAAAAGCTTCAGGCCCTGGTCCTCGAAAAATGGCGCCTCGGAAGGAAGTTTGCCCGTGCTTTCGTATTCACTGGTGAGCTTGCGCGTCTCAATTTTGCTGGCTTCCACGTCTGGCTGGTTGAATGTATTGATGCCGATGATGGAGCCCGCCGTGGCAGTGGCAATCTCCCAGCGAAAAAATTCCTGACCCAGGTCCATCTTGCTGGTCACAACAATGCGTACCACGGGATGCCCGGCCTTTTCGAGGGCGGTGACCGCTTTGTCCATGGCGCGATTATTTTCCTTGGCGAGGCGGACGTACGCGAACACGCGATCGTTGCCATAAACTGCGGGCTTGCCAATTTTTTCGCGGTCCACCGGGATGATGCCCTTGCCGACCTTGCCCGTGGATTCGGCGATCAGTTGTTCGAGCCAAGCGCCCAGATCGGAGATGCCAGGGGAAGTGAAGATGGTGATTTTGTCGCGCCCGTGGTTGGCGGCGACGCCGAGGATGGTGCCCAGGAGGACGCCAGGATTTTTCTCCGGCGCGGTCGCGGCGCCGCAAGCCTTGACCATTTTCTGTGTGGTTTTCAGGAATTTCGAAAGATCCAGACCCATGATGGACCCAGGCACGGTGCCGAAGTGGGAGAGCGCGGAGTAGCGTCCGCCGATGCTGGGCACACCGTGAAAAATGTGGCGGAAGTGATCGGTTTGCGCCACCTGCTCCATCTTTGAGCCGGGATCGGTCACCGCGATGAAGCGATTGCCTACCTCTTTTTCTCCGACCTTCTGGCGGATACGCTCGTAAAAATATTGCTTGAAGATGTTGGGTTCCAGGGTGCTACCGGATTTGGAAGAGACGATGCAGATGGTCTTCTTCAGGTCGAGTTTTTTCTCAAGGGCCTTTATCTGCGCGGGATCCGTGGAATCGAGCACATGCAATTCCGGATGGCCGCCAAATTTCCCGAACGTAAGCCGCAGCACCTCTACGCAAAGGCTGGAGCCACCCATGCCCAGCAAGACCGCATGGCGGAACTTTGCTTTCTTGATGTCCGCCGCGAGTTTTCTGAGGGCAAGGATTCCCTTGAGTTGCTCCTCCGTGACGTTGAGCCAGCCAAGCCATTTGCCTTCATCGGCGCCGGTCCACAAGCTCGCGTCCTTTTGCCACAGGCGGGCGACTTTATTATTTGTTTTCCAGTCGGCGAGGGAGGTTTTCACTCCCTCGGCCAGTGCAGCGGGAAGTTTGTAGGAAATTTTGTTGAGACTCACGCTTTCACTCCTGCGCTCTTTCCGGTGGCGGCGAGAAGAGTGGTAAAGGCGTCCGCAAACAGCTTCACGCCGTCCTTCAGCAGTTGGTCGGTAACTTCCTTCATGGAGATGCCGGCCTTGCCGAGGTTTTCCATGTGCTGCGCGGCGGTGGACACATCTTCGGTCAGGCTGGGGCGCAGTTTGCCGTGATCGCGGAAAGCGTCGAACGTTGCGGGAGGAATGGTGTCCACTGTATCCGCACCGATGAGCTCTTCGACGTAGATGACGTCGCGATACTTCGGGTTCTTGGTGCTGGTGCTGGCCCAGAGCAGGCGTTGTGTCTGCGCGCCCTTCGCTGCAAGCGCCTGCCAGCGTGGCCCGCCGAAAAGTTCCTGATACTTTTTGTAGGTGAGCTTGGCATTAGCGATGGCCACGGTGCCGTGGATGCCTTCGAGCAAGGCCTTAGAGTCCCCGCTAGCGGTCTTCAGCAAAGCATCAATCTTCGAGTCGATCAAAGTGTCAATGCGGCTGACGAAAAAGCTGGCCACGCTGGCGATGTGATCAATGCTCTGGCCCTTGGCGGCGCGCGCTTCAAGAGCGGCGGTGAACGCTTCGGCCACCTTTTCGTAGGCGGATTGCGCGAACAACAAAGTGATGTTGATGTTCAACCCATCTTCCAGAAGCTGGCGGATTGCCGGGATGCCCTCCGGCGTGGCGGGCACCTTCACCATCAAGTTCGGGCGATTCACGGCCTTCCACAGGCGGCGGGCTTCTTCCAGCGTGCCGTTGGTATCGTTGGCCAGGTACGGCGAAACTTCCAGGCTGACATAGCCGTCGCGCCGCTTCGATTCGTCATAGACCGGGCGGAAGATGTCGCAGGCGTCCTGCACATCGCGAATGGCGATTTTTTCGAACAGTTGCTTGGCGTTGAGGGATTTCGCGTCTGGCGAGTCCAGAATGTCGTTATAGAGACTGCTGCCGGTGATGGATTTTTCAAAAATGGCGGGGTTCGAAGTCATGCCGCGCAGGCCGTCCTCGGCGATCATTTTCTTCAAGCCGCCTCCGGTGAGCAGGTCGCGGCGGATGTAGTCCATCCAGGGGGACTGTCCATAGGCGAGGAGGCCCTTCAGCGGGTTGGCTGCCGACTGGCTTCCGGTATTCGGGATGGTTGCAGACGTTGTCATGGCACTTCTCCTTTATCTTTCAAACTTGCCCAAGAACCGATTTTACGCCCCTGCGGGGCACGCGGCGATGCGGAAATCAGCTTTTACACATCTTGTCTTCGAGGGCCTGGACCTTGGCGAGGCGGCGGACGTGGCGCTCTTCATTGGTGAATTTCGCGCCCATATAGGCGCGCACCATTTCTTCGGCCACTTTTTCGCCGGTGACGCGCGACCCCAGCACCAGGACGTTTATATTGTCGTGCTCCACGCCCTGATGCGCGGAATACGTGTCCGCGACCATGCCCGCGCGAATGCCGCGAATTTTGTTGGCGGCCACGCTGGCGCCCACTCCGCTGCCGCAGATCAGCAGGCCGCGTTCGGCACGGCCATCTATCACGGCTTTGCCAACGAGTTCGGCGAAATCGGGATAGTCTGATGGACTATCGTTATACGCGCCGACGTCCAGAACTTCGTGGCCGAGCGAAGTCAGCAAAGCGCCCATTTCATTTTTGAGCTGAAAGCCCGCGTGGTCCGAACCAATCACTACCTTCATAGTGCCTCTACTTTCCCAAAAGCTTTTTTGCCGCGGCGACAACGTTTTCCGGCTCGAAGCCGAATTTCTTCAAAAGGTCCTTGAGCGGGGCGGAGGCGCCGAAGGAGTGCATGCCGATCATGGTGCCCTTCGGCCCGACGTAGCGGTCCCAACCGAGCGTTGCGGCCATTTCAATGGACACGCGCGCGGTGACGGCTGCAGGCAGCACGCTCTCTTTGTACGCGGCATCCTGCTCGTCGAAAATTTCCCAGCAAGGCATGCTGACCACGCGCGCCTTGATACCCTCCGCCTTGAGCTTTTCCCAGGCCACCATGCAGTGTTGCAATTCCGTGCCGGTCGCCAGCAGGATCACTTCGGGCTTGCCGCCATCGGCGTCGGCGACCACGTAGGCGCCCTTGGCGACGCCTGACGCCGCGGCAAATTTTGTGCGATCCAGCGTGGGCATCGCTTGCCGGCTGAAGACCAGCGTGGACGGCCCGTGCGTGTGCTGCACCGCGACTTTATAGCATTCGGTGACTTCGTTGGCGTCGCCGGGCCGAAACACCAGCATGTTGGGCATGGCGCGGAAAGCGGCAAGCTGCTCGACGGGTTGGTGCGTGGGGCCGTCTTCGCCCACGCCGATGGAATCGTGCGTGAAGATGAAGAGCACCGGAATTTCCATCAAGGCCGCAAGGCGCATGCTGCCGCGCATGTAGTCGCTGAAATTGAAAAAGGTGGCGGAGTAGCCACGCAGGCCGGTGAGCGTCATGCCGTTCACCGCCGCGCCCATGCCGTGTTCGCGCACTCCGAAGTGAACGTTGCGGCCCTTATATTCGTGGGTGAAGAAATCGCCGGCGCCTTCAAACAGTAGATTGGTCTTGTTGGATTTGGCCAGGTCTGCCGAGCCGCCCACCATCCACGGAATATTTTGCGCCAGCGCGTTCAGAACTTTGCCGGAGCTTTCGCGAGTGGCCATGCCCTTGGGGTCGGCAGGGAAGACGGGAAGATTTTTGTCCCAGCCGTCGGGCAGTTCGCGCTTCTGCATTTTTCTCACGCGCGCCGCAAGTTCGGGATACTTCTTCGAGTATTCGGCGAACAACGTGTTCCAGGCCTTGCTGTCGTTGCTGCCGCGCGCGCCAACGCCATCCTGGAAGTGCTGGTAAACGCCGTCTGGCACCAGGAATTTCGCGTCCACCGGCCACTCGTAGTTTGCCTTCGCCAGTTTCACTTCCGCCTCGCCCAGCGGTTCGCCGTGCGCTTCGTAGGAATCCTGCTTGTGCGGCGAGCCGTAGCCGATGTGGCTGTCCACCACGATCAGCGTGGGCTTGTCGGTGGTGTTCAGAAATGTTTTGTAGCCGCGGGAAAGCTGCAGCAGGTCGTTGGCGTCGGCCACCCGCGTCACGTTCCAGCCGTAGCCCACGAACCGCGTCATCATGTCTTCGCTGAACGACCAGCTGGCCGGACCATCGAGCGTCACGCGGTTGTTGTCGTAAATCCAGCAGAGATTCCCCAGCGCCAGATGGCCGGCAAGCGACGCTGCTTCCCCTGCGACGCCTTCCATTAAATCGCCATCGCCGCAAACGGAATAGACACGGAAATTGAAAATATCAAAGCCAGGCTGATTGAAATTGGCCGCCAGCCACTTTCCCGCGATGGCCATGCCGACGCTGTTGGCCACGCCTTGCCCGAGCGGGCCGGTGGTGGTCTCCACGCCAGTGGTGATGTGAGACTCCGGATGCCCGGGCGTGCGGCTGCCGAGTTGGCGGAAGCGCTTGATCTCCTCCATCGAAACGGAGAGATCCTTTTGCACTTCGCCCTTGGCATTCACCATGCGGACGCCGGCCAGGTGCAGCGTGGAATAGAGCAGCATGGAGGCGTGCCCGGCGGAAAGCACAAAACGGTCGCGATTGGGCCAGAGGGGATCGGCGGGATCGTAGCGCAGAAAACTTTGCCACAACGAATAGACCACCGGAGCCAGCCCCATCGGCGCGCCGGGATGCCCGGAGTTGGCCTGCTGAACCGCGTCAATCGAAAGGGTGCGGATGGTATTGATGCAAAGTTCGTCGAGATTTTGCGGGCTCACAGTAACTCCTTCGAAGGGTTGAGCAGGTCCACGCGACAGGGTCGGATGCCAGAGGCGCCGCTCGGCAGGAAACGCGATGCATTGTACTTCAAAAAGCGGCTACTTTGCTCGATTGTCGCGGCGCAAGGCCGGGGCCGGGCGGGACCTTCCAGAACAACCGCGAAACATTAGCACAACACAAGGATTTGGATGTAAATGGCGGGGAAAAGTTTCGGAAATCTTCGCAAGGAGGCGTGTGGGCCTTCGCCGTAGCCCGTAGGGCCCGCCTTCGGAGGCGGGCCGTCCCTACCCAAACGCCAGTCACGCCGCTCCCCTCCAACCCGTATTGCACCCCAGGGCGGCCTTCGCTACAGTAAAAGTGCCAGCGCCCGGGTGGCGGAATGGCAGACGCTGAGGACTTAAAATCCTCCGGGGATTTTTCCTCATGTGGGTTCGACTCCCACCCCGGGCACCACTTTCTCTCTCACTAGCCAGCCGGCAAAGAATTGTAGAATTTCGCTTACTCCCACGTGATCAACGCACCGCTCGCAAACATCGGCATAGCTGAATGGCTTTTCAGCGTTCATCCGGACTTTGCAGAGACGGCTGCGTTTTTGTTGTATTATCCCGGTGACTTTGTGCCTGCGTAATTTCGGACGAAGTCGAGAGGTCTGCAATGAGCAACTTGCAAGTGGAACAGAAGAGCTATGAGATGCCCCCAAAAGAGGGGATCAGCATCGCGTATTTTCTCACCGTCGCCGACGTCGAACGATCGGCTCGCTACTACGAAAAGGTGTTCGGCGCGCGCATTCTGACCATGGGTGACGGCAACGCCCCTCCGTACCTTCAGCTGGCGAATATCTGGATGATTCTGAACGTGGGGGGCGGGCCTACTCCGGATAAGCCGACGGTAACGCTCAGCGTTCCCGACCCGGATCATATCAACAGCTTTATGAATTTCCGGGTTGCGGATATTCAAGCGTGCTATGAATTGTGGAAGAGCCGGGGAGCCGAGTTTCTCACGCCACCGATCCCCAAGTACGGCGAGATTCGCTGCTACATCCGCGACCCTGACGGATATATTATCGAGATCGGGCAAAGCACCAGCCTCAAGTACGGCTAGCGCTTGGGCGAAGCGCTCGGCTTTGACCCGATCACATCGAATTTGATTTCCGGCGAGCACGACGCGGCGTTGGTAGATTGAAGGCTGAGGTCGCCCAGGCCGAGGCGCTCGCGAATCGGGTTGCTCTGTGCAAGCCAAGATTTTGAGGAACAGATTCGATTTCAGAGAGGAGAACAAAATGACAACAAAAGGAAAAGTCCTGGTGCTGGTCTCGAGCGGTCACGGCTTGCCATTGAAAGATGGCAAAGTTTATGCAGGTGCTGGCTACTATCTGAACGAACTGACGGTTCCGGTTCGGGCCTTGATGCAGGAAGGCTACGAAATCACTTTTGCCAATCCCAAAGGCAACACGCCGCAAATGGATGTCAATTCCGCTGTTGCCGGTTTCTTCGGCGGGGACGAGGCCAGGCTTCAGGACTATCTAAAATTCCGCGAAACCCTGACTGGGCTCAAAGCTCCCACTCGCATCTCGGAGGTCATCGCATCGGGCCTGGATCAATATGACGCTGTTTTCGTCCCTGGCGGCCATGGTCCGATGATTGATCTTCTCGATGATCCCGACGCTGGCACGGTGCTGAGACACTTTCATAAAACATCCAAGACTACGGCGGTGCTCTGCCATGGCCCGATTTCACTGCTCTCGGCTCTTCCGAATTCGACGGAGGTGGTCGGGGCGCTGGCTGCGGGCGATGCCGCAGGAGCGCGGGCAAAGGCGCAAGGATGGATTTATGCTGGATATAAGATGACCATCTTTTCGACAGCGGAAGAGCAGCAGCGGGAGCCGCTCGAGATTGGTGGCAAGGTTCTCTTCTATCCAGATTTCGCTTTGCAGACAGCGGGCGGTGACGTCAGTGTGGTCGCTCCTTGGAAGAGCTACGTCCTTCAAGATCGCGAGTTGATTTCAGGTCAGAACCCTTTCTCAGACGAAGCGCTTCTGAAACTTCTTATACCGGCGCTCAACGCGAAAAGAAGCGGGGCGGCTGGCGCATCCTGAGCAGGATCAAATCTTCGCTATGGAACGAGTGAGGCGCTGGCAGCGTACGCGAGACTCAAAACAGGTTGCGATTGTTCAGTCCCTGCCTGGTATGGATCGATGCATTCGTCCAATAGACTTGTCGCCACGCTTCTGCCAATCTCTGGCTCGAACAGCCACTTGCTCTGATATCGAAAGGAGTCCTCAGATGGACGGCACAAAGCGACCGAACGAGGCCACGCTTGGCGTGAACGTTTTTACCGCCCCGGGAAAGGCTATGGTCGGCGAGCGGCCCAGGCCCTTCGGCGAAGCGCTCGGCTTTGACCCGATCACCTCGACCTTGATTTTCGGTGAGCACGACGCGGTGTTGGTAGACGCGATGTTGACCGTGGCGGAGGCCGAAGCGCTCGCAAATTGGGTTGCTCTGCACAACCGCAACCTGGAGACGATCTATATAACGCACGCCCATTTCGACCACTTCTACGGTCTGGGCATTCTGCTTGACCGTTTCCCGGGATCTCGCGCGATCGCCACGCCCAAGACGTTGAACGCCATGCAACTCTATCTCTCTCCCGCAGTGGAACGGTTAGCCCGCCGGATGTTTCCCGGGCAGGTGCCCACGAAGTTGCTCGCCCCGCAGCCCTACGAACACGACACGTTCACACTTGAGGGCCACGAGTTGCGCATCATCGAGCAGGGCCACACCGATAGTGCCGATACCACGTCTCTTTACGTTCCATCGATCGGCCTGATCGTCGCTGGCGACGTGGTCTACAACCAATGCCGCATGTATGTCGGCGACACCACCCCAGAGAGCCGAAAAAATTGGATCGCGGCGCTAGACCGGTTGGCGGCGCTGAACCCGGCGATGGTTGTCGCCGGCCACAAGAAGCCAGGAGCGCCAGACTCTCCCTCGGCGATCCAAGACACCAAGCGTTACCTGCAGGACTTCGATCGGTTGCAGAAAACCGCGAAGTCCGATCAGGAGTTGTTCGATCAAATGACGGAGCTATACCCGGATTGGGTAGCAAATCAGTCGTGGTTGATGTTCGGATTCCCGCAGTCATAACCAACATCAACCGCTGATGCGAAGCGAGACACCAACTCTAATCAGGGGATTGCACCCAGGACGGTTAGCGCGTTAGTCGGGATTTGTGCGTACTCCAGGAAAGTTCGCGGCAGGCCACCGAGAAGATATACTTCCCGCGTGCGACCACCTATGCGGCATGTAATGGCGCTTCGCGTATCCAAAGCGGTTCTGGTTTTTGCAATCGCATTTTTCTACACGATTCTGGTCCTGAACAACATCACGGATTACCGCTCCAATTACGAGTTTGTCCGCCACGTCCTGATGATGGACACAACCTTCCCGGGGAATCACGGCATGTGGCGCGCCATCAACTCGCCGCTGGTACATACGGTCTTCTACATTGGCATCATCGCCTGGGAATCAATCACTATGCTTCTATGCTGGTGGGGTGGTGCCCGGTTGCTGAAATCGTATCGTGCGGACAGCGTGCAATTCGCCGCTGCGCGGAACGTCGCCGTGATTGCGCTGACGACGAGCCTGCTGATGTGGTTGGTGGCATTCCTCGATGTTGGGGGCGAATGGTTTTTGATGTGGCAGTCGCAACTATGGAATGGGCAGGAAGCGGCATTCCGAATGTTTACCATTGTCGGTGTGGTGCTTTTGGTTGTGGTGCAACGCGAGCCAACTCCCGATTAGTCGCGTCACCCGGTAACTTGAGACTGGAAGCCGCATTTCTGGTTACGGCGTTGACCATGAGCCGCGATTGGGCGCAGCAGCAAAACAGGTTGTCCAAATGCGAGTGTCCGAGGTGTTCGGGCAAGCTGCTATTTCGCGGGGATTAGGGTGCTGTGGCTGGCGACGCATCGCCAGACGCCGTCGCGTTTGATCCACGTGTCTGTGTAACGCGACCGAATTACGTAATGTTTTCCTTTGTTGACGCCGGACTCGCGATAAATGCCGGTGGCTACGGCGGCGTTGCCGTAGACGTGAACGGTGAGACCTTCATCGTAGAGATGGTCGGCTTTTTGTTCGGGCGCGGCGACCCACTTCAGATATTCAACTTTATTCATGATCGAACCGTCGTAATCGGTATAGACGAGCGTGTCGTCGACGAGATTGGCCACTTCCTTTACTTCCTGTTTGGCTTCGGCTTGATTCCAGGCGCGTTCGAGCTGGCGGATCTGGATTTCGTCGGAACTATTGGATGTCTGTTGCGCGAACGGTGAAGACGAGCAGAAGAAAAGTGAGATCCCCAGTAAACAGAGAGACTTCATTGAGAGGTTCCTTTGGTTGGAGTTCTGGGGATATTAGCAGAGGGCCAGCATGCGGACCGCAGGTGATACGCGCGGTGTTCCCTAAGAGTCAGGTGGTCGGACGAACCACAACTCGGAGGTCTTGCACAGGATAGTGATCTAACGTCGTAAGCATCGGTGGGCTTGGCCGGATTCGTTAGTCAGATGCATCACTACGGGTCAATTTTTGTTAATCTCGCAGGTCAGGCTGCGACCGCGCCAAGCAGATCCTGCTGGATAAATGAATGGCCCCTCGTAATTGTGCGCATCGGCCAGATTGCAGGTTAATTTTTGTTGACTGGAGAGCAGGACCAACCTTTATGGAAACGATGGACAACTCCGATATTCGAATTGCGGCTGAGCAAGGCCTTCAGAAGCTGATCGCCGGGAATCACCGGTTCATGCAGGGCCAGGCCAATTTTCCTACAGTCTGCAAGGAAGCGCTTGCGGAACTGGCCAGGGAGCAGAAGCCATTTGCGACGATTCTTGGATGCAGCGATTCGCGGGTACCGCCGGAATTAATTTTTGATGCGAACTTCGGTGAGTTATTCATCGTGCGCGTGGCGGGCAATGTGGTCTCGCCGGAGGTGATGGGCAGTTTGCAGTACGCGGGAGCGCATCTCCGTACGCCCCTTTTTGTTGTACTCGGGCACGCCGGATGCGGCGCCGTGAAAGCGGCGCTGGAATATAAGCTGACCGGGGTAGAGCATCGTTCCCGAATTCAAATCCTGGTCAACAATATTCTTCCCGGCCTATCGGACCCCGACGGACATTTCTCGAAGGAAGAAATGTTGCCTGGCGCGATCGAAGCGAATGTCCGCTGGTCGATGAAGCAGCTCCTGGAGACTCCGGAAGGTCAGGAGGCCGTCAAGAATGGCTCCAAGTTGGTGGGAGCGGTCTACGATATTGTTACCGGCGAGGTGCGATTCCTAGCCTAGGAAGCGGTTTCTGGCCAGCCCCGCGAATCGACACCGGTCCCGCCTTGCCTGGCGGTGTCTGCCAGAAGCCAAGCGAACCATCCCCACCGCATTAGGCATTTCCCTAGTTGTTCAGAATGCGAATCAAATCTAGCGTTATTGCGGAAAATTGGAAAACCAATGGCGGGGATGATCCGCATATACGGTTCGCGCAGGCGGGGGAGCCTGCCTTTTACTACACATGCCACGGAGTTGGTCGCCACGCTCCCACTTTTAAAAACGCGTCGAGGAGACTCGTGATGAAACCATATGTCCCCGCTTGTCATGGCCCTTCCTGCGATAGTCATTGCGGGGAGCCTGGCATTTGGTCAAACGCCACCAGCCTCCGCCAAAAAAGCCCCCGCAGCGACGAAAGATGCAAGCAACAAACAGGAAATCGGGAAATCCTACTCGAAATTGCTGCCAGCGCAAAAACGTCTCGTGGACGACTACATAAACCATTACAACGAAACCACCGGAAACAAGCTTGTACCGCAAGAAGCGTACGATAGCGCCCGGTTGTCGGTCCGAACCACGTTTGACGCGGTCACTCACGCACTCTTGAAAGCGAATTTGACGGACGTCAACAGTAAAAATCTGGGTTCGGCGATTGATCTTATCGGAGCCGTTGAGGAAGTGATGGGAGAGGAATCCACCGTGGGAGGCGACCGGCAATTTCGCATCTACGTTTATCTTAAGCCAAACGCGATGGACACTCTCAGCAAGAGCCAGGAGTTCTATCGCGATCGCGACAATACTGTCTACCACAAAGGCTTTCCGATCAGCTACCGGCTGAAGAATGGCCCGCCGTCGATTCAATTTTCCATCTCCCGCGACGCAAAAATGGCGGATGTTGACGTGGATTACCGGTCTTCGGGATTTCCGAAGGCCCTGGTCAATGGACATCTGACGGCATCGAACTCAGACGTCCGGGCGGGCAACAATCTGGATAAACATGATCAAAGATGGGCCGGGCTGAATGGATGGTGGCGCGAGGTGTTCGGACTTTTGGGAAGCGGAGGGAAGCCGCCGAAAGAAGAGCCCACGGAACGCCTGGGCCAAATCCCTGTGAATCCCGCCGTAAAAGGGAATCAGGGGATTGATAAGAGCGCTCATGATTTTCTGAAGAGTTGGGTGGTAGACAAACAACCGAATCTTTCAGTGGCCTATTTTTCGCGCCGCAGCTATCCATGTCTCGAGGCCATCACGAAAAAGAACAAGCAGCCAATGGCGCCGGGAATGATCAGGCTGAGCGTGCTTACGGCAATGAATAAATTCAACGCTACCACGGGTGAGGCGAATTCGGTTGGAGACGTGTTCGAACCCGCTGGCGGGTGGTTGCCGGAATTGAAAGAGGCTAAAAATGCCTACGCCACAGAGTTTCGATTGGTAAGCGTCCCTTCCGATATAGGCGCGGATGTGGAGTGCACAGCGGTGGCGGATAATCCGGAAGGCAAGCCTTCTCAAGAGAAATATTACGGGACCTCATTCAAGGAGAAAGAGAACGACAGCAGCCACAAAACGATGTCGCTGCTTTGGGCGCAGGAAGGCGGGTATTGGAAGATTGTAGCCATTCGCATCGAAGACAGCAGCGACGCGGGAAATCTTCCAATCCAGGCTGCAGCCGGCACTCTTCCCGCGGAAGAAGCGCCCAAGTCCATTTCCGGCGATCCGAACGCGGTGAAAGCCATTACCCAGTTTTATCAGGCCTGGATTGTGAAGCGGGATAGCGCGGCGGCTTCCAAATTTGTGTCTCAACGCTCGTACCAGTGTTTAGGTCCGCCGAATGCGTCAGAGAAGAATCTGGCGCCGGCGAAACGCATAACGTTGGCCCTGGACCGGGTGCTGCAGAGAGTTGAGACAGGAAACAATCTCTCCAATTTGATGACGAGCGTGCAACCGGTGAACGATGAATTGCGACCGGTACAGCAAGAAAACTCACCAGCATTCGCGATTATGTCTGTGCCGGATCAAAAGGCGGACAGTTTCTTGTGCCAAAACCGCCATCTGCCCGAAAAAACGCGGGAGTTGAAGCCGGGGGAAGATCAATACGGCGCGTACTTTTTATCCGCAAGCAGGCTGAAGTATGGTGAAGAGGAGTCCCCGGCGCTTCTGCTGCTTTGGACCAAAGAGCAAGCCGGATGGAAGTTGGTGGCATGGGCGGTTGAAGTTCCTTAGCCGGGTGAGACAAGACGCAAGGCTTCAGGCGATCCTCGGGGAGAAGCCGATGAATCAGTGATTCGCTCTTCGCGCTACTTCTTTCCGGATCCGGGCGCTTCCGGGCTCAAACGCGCGAAAGCAACTATGCGTAGGACGCCGGTTCTCGTCCAAAGAGAGGTCCAGAGTAGTCCCTCTTGAATCAGGATGAGGATCACGGAAAATCCAAAAATTACCAACGTTGCCCCGGCAAGCAGGACCAGCACCAGAAGAAGTTCGCGAACGGCGTAGTAGTTCATCGCTGCCATCGCTGTAATGAATAACGCCCCGAGCGTGATGCGAATCCGGGTGCGCGATGTATGCGGTTTGACGGGATCTCGACGGCTGCTTCCGCGCGGCATTTCGTTCCCCAATCAGGCCTATTACTCGGCGGGACAATGCAATCGAGGCACAACGGAATGAGGTCAGCTTAAGAAATCTGATGGAAAAAAGCAGGAGCCCGAAACTGACTGGACTCCTGCTTTTCAATGCGTCTTAGGTTTCAGACTTTCTGCGAGAAGCGCTTGCAATCAGGAAAACGATCAGCAGGAGCAATCCCAGACCAACATACGGAAGGTAGCCGGTCATCGGATTTACCGCAGCCGGCGGCGCTGGCGTTTCCGTTGCCTGCGATGGCACGGCGGTGGCGGGTCCCTCGGCGACCAACAAGGGGGCGTCCGCTACGGGTGTTTCCATCGGCCCAGGTGCCGGTGCACTGGCACTCTTTTCTTCCGAGGCAATCGCGACCTTTTCCAGTGATGCGGAGGTTGCGGCCGGCGCCTGCGAAACTGCCGGCATCGGTGGCATGGTGCCCGTTACATTCCTGTCCTGAGACACAATCGAGATCGGAACCTCCACGATTTTCGTCGCCGTGACCATCATCCCTTTTTTCAAACCAAATGCATCAACCATTTGGCCATCGACATTGAACTTCTGGTCCTTCGGGATTTTGAATGACTGGTTGGTTCCATTTTCGAGCGTCAGGATCACCGTGCTGGGTGCCGCGATATACCAAACTTTTCCTGTCACCGACTGGATGGTGGTGACAAGCTGGGGCGTGGTTGTCGTGGTGATTGTGCGCTGCAGCTTCATGCCGGGCCTCAAGTCGTGAACCCCCAACAGTCTTCCATCCACCGTAACCTTGGCGCTTTCCGGAATGTTCTCGAAATGCCGAACGGAGCCGTTTTCCATTTTCACAATCAAATCATTTCCTTCCACGGCCATCACTTCGCCGTGGTCCACGCGCACGACTTCCGTGCTTTGGCCCGATTGCACCTGCGTGGTCGTCTGTACCTGGGCCCCGGTGCTTTGGGCAGAAACTGCCCAGAGTATCCCCGCAGCCAGAACCAGTCCGTTTTTCATCCAATCGTTACTGAACTTCATTTTCTGATCTCCTTCTGCCTTATAGGCCATCGAGCACGTCTTCTACATGGTTTTTCCCGCGGCGGAATTCAAGCCCGCCGTTTCGAACTTTAATGAATTGGCCCGCTTCCTTTTGTGCCCCGTAGCTACTTCTTGTTAAGGTCGTCGTCTTTGTAATACTTCGTGCCTTGCAGTGTCAGTTGCAGGGCAAGGCCATTCTTCGTGATCTCGTAAACGTATACGCCCGGGGCCACCTCGACCGCTCCCGAAAAGGCGGCGCCCTTCTCTCCTGCCTTTGCGGCTGCATCCGTTTGTGCGGAACCGGACCAGCCGGAATCCAGAAACTGACTCAGGGCCTTGTCGTCCGCAAACACGAAGATCACGCGATAATCCTTCACGCCGAGGCCGAGTCCCGCCCCGACCGAACCCATCTTCATGAAGGTTTCTTGCTTATTGCTGTTGTTGTAGGCGATGCCAGAACCACGCGCGGTGCTCAAGAGCAGGTTTACGCCGGTATTATTAAAAACCGCGTACCCGGCTGCCTTTTGGACGGCGGCCTGTGCAGCGGGTTCCAACTTGTACAGATCCTGCAGGGTCTGCGCCGCCATCTTGCGCGTTTTGTCTCTCTTTTCGTCGTTATCGTCTCCGGCGGCGCAAATCCCCGCCGATAGCATCGTCACGGCGAGAATCGTGACTATCATCCTTTTAAGACTCATCGTAGTCCTCCCTTACCGAAGTTCAGCGACCAAAGCGCTGCGAATATTCGTCCACACAAGACGTGAACGTCCCGCTGGCGACTAAGTTAAATCAGCACGTTCGCTTGTAGGCTGATTCGCGGAGGAGGACAACTAGGGAAAACCCTAAAACGTTCGAAGTGAGAGAGCGGCAGTTGCAAATTAGCGGGATTGGTTTCCTGGCCTGGAATACAAACTGACCAATCGTGCGACTAGTACTGCAAGGAACAGTTGGCCGCCGACGCCTTCGACGACCGCGATACTTCGGGCGATGTCCGCCCGCGGCACGATGTCGCCGTAACCCAGCGTCGCCAAAGTTACGAAGCTGAAATAGATCGCACTGGCTTGGGAAAACTTTCCCGGGAAGGAAAACGCGCCCGGCTTCATCTGTTCCAGAACCCAGTAGAGGACCCCGATGTAGATGCCTGCGAGTAAGTACGCACTGAGCGCCGCGTAGAGATGCTCGGCGTCAACGTGAGTCGCGCCCATTGCAAAACGCAATGCCGCTACGGCAGCAAGCAATCCGATAAGCGTCCAGATTCCCAGGCTCAACTCTGACAGCAGGTGGTAA
Source organism: uncultured Acidobacteriota bacterium (assembly GCA_963824925.1). Lineage (GTDB taxonomy): Bacteria > Acidobacteriota > Terriglobia > Acidiferrales > UBA7541 > Acidiferrum. Next base: position 89,886 of record CAWGRE010000016.1, on the reverse strand, counting down.
TCAAACGCCGCGGTTACCACGCGTGCCAGCCCAGCCGCTACGAAGGCGACAAGCAGGTAAGGGCGATTTCTGACTGCCCCGACAGGCAATATCGCCGCCAGCAGGCAGACGGCAAGCAAGGACTCGATCGAGGTTCCTTCAAAGTTCAAGGAACTGAGCATCGGCGCCGTCAGCATGGTTACCAGCAGGACGTAAAACAGAATCGCATAGCGATGACGCAAGTATTTGTGCAGAACGCCAATCGGACCGCCGTGCGAGCCTTCGGGAGGACTCCCCGCCTCTTGCTCCATAATCACGCCTCCTGAGCGACGGACGGAATCTGATCCAGCCACGCCAGGAAGAGCTTATACCCAACCGAAAGAACGATCGCGCCCACGAACAAGCCGATCAGGCCCAGCGCAACGAAGCCTCCAATTGCGCCAAGAAAAACCACTGCGGTAGGAACCGCAACGCCTCGGCCCAGAAGAAGTGGCTTCAGGAAGTTGTCGATCACGCGCTACGAAGATGCACCACACCAGGAAAATGGCAGCCTTCGTGGTGGCGGCAATCGTGAACATGTAAATCACCGCGGGGATCAAGACGAGCACCCCGACTTGCAGGACTGCGGCGAGTAGAAAAGCCACCGCCCATAATCCCGCGCCCGGCAATCCGGCTACCAGAAAACCAAGGCCCGCGAGGACCGCCTGGATCACCGCCACACCCAGAATCCCGCTGGTCACGCTGCGGATCGTGGCCCCTATTAGGCGCTGAAACTCCGGACCGTCCTCCCCAAAAAGACGGTTGCACAAGGAGCAAGTCACGCTATACGCGCTCCGCGCGTTCGCCAGAAGGATTGCGGCCACAACAATCGCAAGAGCAAATTGCAAAACAGTGAAGCCGAGGCCGCTGGTAACCGAGAGCATTCCCGGCACAGCTGCTTTGATCTGAGGGGCGAAACTTCTGACCGCCTCGCTGATGTCCGTGGAAGCCCGGCTCCACAAACTGTTCAACCGAACGCCGATGACCGGCCAGTTTTCCACGCCCGCGGGAGGTGGCGGAATAACCGGCGTTCCTTCCTTCAAGTGGGTCGCAAGGGTGTGCACGCCGTCCATCAGTGTCCCTGCCAGCATCACCACAGGAATGATCAGAAAGCTCAGAAATAAAATCGCGAACAGAAACGCCGCAACTCCGCCACGCCCGCCCAGTGCGCGCTGCACCTTTTGAAAAACCGGGTAAACAGCCACTGCAATGATAATGCCCCAAGCGATCAAGGGAATGAAGGGAAGCAAGATCAGCAGACACGCGGCGGATAGTAAAACCGCCAGCCCGATTTGAATGGCAACTTCGAGCGCGAGTTTTAGCTTGCCCTGGTCGTGCTCAGTTTTTGGAAATGTCACGGTAGCATCTCCTGGCTGTTGAAGAGGACTTTAGTGGCTGTATTTTTGAGGACGCAATACTTCTGCCGGATGGTTCACAGGGATGCCACGGATTTCCTCGCATCCAGAGCACGCAACAGAGTCAAGCACCGCTCGCTCGCTGACAATTAGGGGTTTCCCTAGCCACTCTCTATGAAAATATCCAAGCATCGCTAGGGATTTCCCCAGTTGTCCGGAATCATCCCCCGAGTTTAATAACGTACTCATACATCAGACAGGAGCGGCTGGTCCACCCTGCCGTCCTTCACGAAGCAACAGGACTCGGGGCCTGACCATACCCCGTATCCCCGAGTCCTGCCCTCCTTGGCGCGAATCCAGCAGTCTCAGGCGTTCGATTGATCCACCACCGCCAGTGGATCCACAGCGGGCTCGAGCGGCACCCAGGCATCAATTCTCGTTCCCTTGCCGGGCTTTGAATGAATCTCGAATTTTCCACCCAGGAGCCGCGCCCGCCCTTGCATGCTGAGAATGCCCAGGCCTGGTTTTTCCATCTTGTCCACATCAAATCCCATGCCTTCGTCGCGCAAGGAGAGAATTAATTTGTCTTCGACATGGCGCACACTCAATTGAGCCTTTTTTGTTCCGCTGTGCTTTTTCAGGTTTTGAAGCCCTTCCTGGGCGATGCGGAATAGACATAACGCGACATCCGGCCTCACGCTGCGCGGAATGTCCTCAGGCGTGAACTCGACCTGGATACCTTGCTTGGCGCCAAATTCTCTGCACAAAGACTTCAATCCGGTGACCAATCCCAAAGTGTCCAGCGTGGAGGAATGTAATTGGTGCGACAAACTATGAAGATCATCGCCAAGCTCACTGACGGACTGCCGGAGTTCCTCCAGCGACTGCTTCAGCTCTTCGGGCGAACCAGGAGGGTATTTCCGCGGTGTTCTGCAATCCGAATGCGAGAACCGCCAGACGCTGGCTGAAATCATCGTGCAGTTCTGACGCCAGCCGGCTTCGCTCTTTCTCCTGGGCGGTGATCAAATGGCGGCTCAGTTGCACTTCGGCTTCGTGTGACTTCTTCAGCTCCGCCCGGCTGAAATGTAGATAAATCGCCAGCAAGGACAAGCCGAGGATGATCAGCAATCCGCTGATCCAGAACTTCCTGGTGCGTTCCCATACGGACATTTCGCGGTACAACACGATGCTTCCCGGCGGAAGGTCACTTTCCTTGAATCCCCACCGGTCCAGCGCTCTCCAATCAAACATGTAGACGTTGCTGTTTCTCACGATGGGGATTTGTTCGGGTTTCACGCCGCCGAGAATCTTCACCGCCATGCTGGCAGCAACCTTACCGTCCGCGGCCCAGCTCACCACGTAGCCGCCCACCGTGCCTTTGCCCACGTCCACGTCGTCCACCACAAAGACGGGAGCATTCGCAGCGTCGACAATCATGGGAACCGACTGCGAGGCATCAATAAAGTGCGCTCCCGCGGCATCCTCCATCATGGACGTGTGGTAGACGACCGTCTTGTTTGGCAAACGGCGCAGCCGCTCAAGCAGCGCGTCCATCGCCAGACCCGTGAGATAGGTGAACTCCAACTGCGACTCGTATTTGCGCAAACTTTCCTTGGTCAGTGCTTCCAGGCTCCGGTCAAACTCTCCGGAACCGCCCACGACCACCACATGCTTGGTGTCCGGTTGCAGCCGCAGGGCCGCCTGAAGAGTCTTCTCTGGCTGTGCCACTCCCCAGACTCCAGTAAAGTGCGAGTCCGGCTTCATCTGATCCACCATTTCTTCCGTGGCTCCACAGAAGATAACCGGTACGTTCGGAAATGATTTTTCGTGGGAATCCACCATGAATTTCAAAGAGGAAGGGCCGACCGTAATGATCAGATCCGGTTTGCGCTCTGTATACTTGCGGATGTACCAGTCGCGGAACTCTTGCTGGGAAGCCTTGTCGGGAAACAAAGTCGCCTCAAGATTCTCGCTATAGAGTTCCACCTGGTAGGGTGAAACCGCCAGTCCATCGGCGATCTCTTGATCGAGAATCGAAATTCCCGGCGACGAGATACGGCTGAAGTCATTGAAAATCAGGACACGGCGGACTGCCTGGGTTTGCTGGGCTCCAACTGATTGCGGAAGCAGAAAAATCGCAAGCGCGATCAGCGCCAGGACATACGCTGCCCATGCTGGCTTTTCTTGCTGGGGACAATGGCCAGTAACGTTGCAACTGCGGTGTCTATCTTCCCAAGACAAGCTGTGCTCCGCTGGAGCCGACACCAATAAAACGCAAGTTGAACCGCAATGCAGGGAGTCTAACACCTTTTGTCCCAGCGTCACCCGGCCATCTTGGCCGATAAATGCAAGTCGTCCGTTCGCCATCCAAATAAAGAACAGCTGACATCGAAAATATTGCTGGCAGGCATGGTCAGCCTGGGATAGGATTGCCCACACTCTAACGTACTTAGTTGTCGAAGAACGTGGCCAGTCTCCGGAAGAGTCTTCGCTGCCGCTGTCCCCCGGGGCTCGGATGATTCAGGGCTTACGAAACAAGCGCCCCGCTCAGCGCTTCATGGTGTCCGCTGTCCTGATCGCGATTGCTTGGCTGCTTCCTGCCTGCGTACAGGCGCAAACCGCCTCCACCGGCGCACTGGCTGGCGTGGTGCTGGATCCTTCCGGTTCCGAATTGCCTGGGGCAGTCCTGGTCCTGACCAATCGCGAAACAAGTCACACAGAATCCGCAACCTCCGACGAGCACGGAAGGTTCAACTTTCTGTTGTTGCCCCCTGGTGCTTATCAACTTCATGCAAGCAAGGCTGATTTCAATTCTGTGGATCTGGCGGAATTGCGGATCGTTTTGACCGAAACGCTCAGGCTTGAACTGCGCTTGCAGCTGGCAACCCAGTTCGAGCATGCGGTGGTTTCCTCCCAGGTGGGAATGGTGCAAACCGACAACGCAGCGTTAGGAAGAGTGGTGAATGAGGTCGCGGTCCAGGAACTGCCGCTCGTCACCAGAAACTTTGTGCAAATCATCGGGCTGTCTCCTGGTGTGGCTGTCGGAGTCTCCAACGCCGGTGAGCTTGGTCTGGGTGGAACCGCACTTTCTCAGATCGCGCAATCCAACGATGGGATCTTCGTGCATGGTGCGCGCTCCTATGACAACAACTTTCAGATAGACGGGGTGAGTGTGAGTGATGTGCAGGGAAGTGCGGCAGGCAGTGGAGGAATTCCCATACCGAACCCCGACAGTATCGAGGAGTTCAAAGTTCAGACAGGACTCTACGATGCTGGTTTTGGACGCTACGCGGGAGCCAACGTCAGCTTGATCACAAAAACCGGCGGGAACGATTTTCACGGAGCACTCTTCGAGTTTTTTCGAAATGAAGTTCTCAACGCCAACGATTTTTTTCTCAACCAGGCCGGGCAGCCGCGTCCGGCTCTCAAGCAGAACCAGTTTGGGTTCGCCCTGGGTGGGCCGATCAAGAAAGAGAAACTACTTTTCTTTGGTTCCTATCAGGGAACGCGGCAGGTGAATGGCGTCGCGGCTGGCCAGTCGAGAATCGCCTGCACCGCGAACTTGATCGAGCCGCCCCTGACGAACGACAGGTCTTCGGCGGCGCTCGGAAAGCTGTTTGGCGGGCAGTCGGGAGAGCTGGGAGGTGTTGCAATCCAGGAGGATGGTTCGAATATCAACCCTGCGGCTTTGAACCTGTTAAATCTCAAGCTCCCCAATGGCTCTTTCCTGATTCCAACGCCCCAGACGTTGGACATAACAAAACCCTTTGCGCAGCAAGGATTTTCCGTTTTTGCGGAACCCTGTCATTTTGACGAAAATCAGTTTTTGACGAATGCCGATTATCTCATTAATGCCAACAGCCGATTCACGGCCCGCTTCTTTTTTGCCGACGATGGGGAGACGGTCACATTTCCCGGCAATGGAGTCAATCCCTCGGGAAACATTCCCGGATTTCCAAGTCCCGCCGATTCTGGATTCCGGGTTCTCTCCCTTGCCCATACCTACGCTTTTCATAACGGTTGGCTCAACGAAGTAAAGTTCGGCTATGTCCGCACCAGAACCAGCACCCAAGCGCAGACGCCGTTCAGCTGGTCGGATGTTGGAGTTGCCGAAGGAGAGATGAGTTTCAACAACGAGCTACCCAGCTTAAGAATTGTGGGTTCCGCGAGCATGGCCTCGGGTTTTCCCCGCACCATCACGCAAAACAGTTTTGTGTTCGGTGACAGTCTCAGCTTTGTCCATGGAGCTCACACACTTCAGCTAGCCGGATCCGTAACCAGGTTTCAAGACAATGTCGACATCATCGGACTCGGCTCATTCGTGCAGTTTCTCAGCTGGCCGGATTTTCTCCTCGGACAGAGCGCGCAGAGCAACGGTACGGAATTCAGCAATGTTTTTGCGTCGTATGACGACTTTGGTTTGACCTATCGGGCTTATCGCGCGTGGCAGGGTGCGGCATCCGCGCAGGATGACTTTCGAGTCGCTAAAACTTTTACGCTCAATTTCGGATTGCGATATGAACGGTTCGGCCAATTCGGAGATGAGCTCGGCAGAAACTCCAGCTTCGATGTCAGCAAGGCCGATGCAAACCCTCCGCCGGGCGGAAGCCTTGCGGGGTATATTGTCGCCTCCAACTTTCCTGGGAGTCTTCCGCCTGGTGTCACGCGGGCGGACAATCCATTCGGAAACTTTGGGGAGGGACAAAATACGGTGGCTCCGCGAATCGGGTTTGCGTGGCAGCCATTGCCCGGTTCAAACGCGCTCGTGCTCCGAGGAGGTTATGGAATTTATTATTCCCAGCCAACGGGTCAGGCGCTTTATCAAAATGTGTTTGGCGCACCGTATTCGGAGTTCCGGTTGAGCAGTGGTTTGGCCAATTCCGCTGCCACTTTCCAATCGCCCTTCGTGCAGCCGTTCCCAACTCCGGACTCCTTCCCAATGTTTCCTGCGTATTCTCCAACTAGTTCAACAAGTATTTATGGTGTGGCGCCGGGTTTTCGTCCCGCGATGGTGCAGCAGTACGGGCTCAACGTTCAGTCGGAATTCCACAACGGCTGGCTGCTGGAAGTCGGATACGTCGGTACTCGTGGATTACACCTGGTGCGTCAACGTTCCTTCAACCAGGCGCAGTCAGCTTCCACTGCCAATCCAATCAGAGGCGTGGTTGCGAATACACTCGCGAATATTCACTTGCGGGTTCCGATTCCTGGAGTACCACCGGACTCCCTGGTCCTGATGGAATCCGAGGGCGATTCCTGGTACAACGGGCTGGAAGCCAGTCTGACAAAGCGGTTAAGCCACGGATTGCAATTCCTCACGTCCTATACCTTCTCAAAAATCCTGGACACGGATGGCGCCGACATTAACTCCACGTCGTCCGGAAACGCGCTCACGCTCGGCGACCAAAACTCGCCAGGCCAGCGATGGGGAAGGGCAAGCTTTGATCGCACGCATCGATTCGTTTTTAGCGGAACGTGGAGTCTCCCTGGTCCGTCAACCGGACGCGAACAACTTTTTCTGGGCGGTTGGGAGTTGGCCACTGTAATTACGATTCAATCTGGCAGCGCACTCACGATCTCCGATACCAACGCCAATAATGTCTTTGGGATTAGCGAAGACCGGGCGCAATTGACCGGAACCTGCTCGAAGCAGCAACTGGTCAATGGAGGATCGGTGGAATCGAAACTGGGAAATTATTTCAATTCCGCGTGTTTCACCAGTCCGCCGATTATTGGCGCGGATGGCATCGGAACAGCATTTGGAAATGGTGGCACCGGAATTGTAAACGGTCCCGGTCAAGCCAACCTGGATGTCTCACTTGCAAAAATATTTGTCGTTAATTGGCTGAGAGAGAACAGTAGCCTGCAATTTCGTTCCGAATTTTTCAACATGCTGAATCATCCCCAGTTTGCCAATCCGGATACTAATTTCAGCTCACCAACGTTTGGTGTTATCAGCAGCACCGCCGTCAATCCTAGGGTCATCCAAGTCGCGCTCAAGTTTGCGTTCTGACCTTTCAGCCCGCAGCGATTGTGCAGGGCTTCGCAGGGAAGGGAATCGCCCTCATGCAAACCCTTTTCGATTCATTTACTTGGAAGTGCGGGGATCCCCAACTCGTCTTCTGTTTTATTGGCCAAAGGTAGCCCCTGGGCCGCTAGGGGAATCCCTAGTAGAAGACCGGACCGCAACGCTGTAAACACTTGGTTGGGAAGCAAGCATACTGTTCGAACAGTTGGGCTGCTGTCGAATTCTTGGGCGGATCGGCAGCAGCCCGTTTCCTCTTCGGTGCAAAGAATCCGAAGCCATGCACGCAAATGACATCGCCCAGTACTTGGTTGTTCCTCAAGGGTCTGCCCCCCAAGGAAGCGGATGAACTTCCGCCCGCCGATTGTGATTCTTTCGTTGTCGTCATAGTGCCGCGCCATGGTAATGAACAAGTTCAGTTCGCAACTCATCGTCGCGTTGGGACAGGCGACGCTACATCTTCGTCAAATACTGTATCCGCTCATGGAACGCGCAAGAATCGCCGCCCAGGAAGTGTGGGAAGTAATGGCAAGCTCATTCGATGCAGTTGTTGTGGCGAACAGCAAATTCAGCAAAAATGTTTCGCACCTGTCCGCCGCTTTAAAACAAGGGACGCTACATCTTCGGCAGGCGCTAAGCCCGCTCACGGAACGCGGCAAGGGCGCGCTCCAGAGACTGCCGGAGATACTGGCCAGCTGCGTTAATGCAGCCTTGGAAGTCGGCGCCAAATTCCACAAGCACGGTTCGCAATTCATGATCGCTCTGAAGCAGGCGCCTGCGCATCTTCGGCTGGCGCTGGTCCCCCTGGCGCAAGGCGGGAGGAATGTCCTTGAGAAAACCCGGAGCCTGCAGGATGCGCGTCACGCGCGGGAGAACCGGCTGCGAGAATTACTTGCCAGTTCCGTTGACGCCGTTGTGGTGACGAACATTGATCGCCGCTTCGTGGCTGCGAATCCGGTCGCCCTTCGGTTGTTCGGTGTGTCAGACGCCAACATAAGGCAGTTCACCGTAGACGCTTTTCTGCTGGAAGATGAAATTTTGCATCTGGATGGAAATGGTGTGCCGCTCATCAGCCGCGAGGAAACGCGAGGCGAATGCAAGATCCGCCGCCTGACCGGAAACCTGCGAGTCGCGGATTATATTTTCGTCGCGAATTTCATCCCTTTCCGGCATTTGTTCATATTTCGCAATGAGCGCGAATGTTTGCGCAGAAGACGGGCTGCCGCGGGGTAAAACCCCGTAGCTTGTAAAGTCTCGTGTGCGCAACTAGGGATTTCCCTAGTTGTGAGGCGACCGTGCTGAACCTAGCATCCTCTTCGGGTCTCGTCAGGTTAGCAGTGTAAAATTTATGCTCCACGCGAGCGATAGTCTTCCCGAGTCAGGATTTTTGGATCTGCCCAAGCGGGCTGGGGGTTCAACCATGATGTGGCGTCAAGTTGCTTCGGCTGAAAGTTCTTACTCTTCTTTGGCTTCCTGGGGTTTGTCTTGGCCAAACGACGACTACGACTGTTACTGCGACCACTCCTCCGACGTTATACGCCCCGACTTGTATCTCCCAGGTTAAGCAATACGTCCCTGTAAGTTGCCAGATTACCCCGTCAGGGGGAGCGCAGCCATACAGCTATGCCTATACCGGTGGCTTCCCGACGGGGATGTCCATGTCCACGGGTCCGGGCGGCGGTTTGATCAATGGCATACCTTCAGACATAACCGGCGTGCAGGCAACCGTGACCGTAACCGACGCGAGAGGGGGAACCGCCACAACGTCGTTCATGATCACGCCTGCAGGGTTAACCGGTGCAGGCCCTTGTGGCGGATCTGTCTGCATTACGGGATCCGGCTACGCGATCAAAACGGGGGAAGGCTACACCGTCACGACGTCGGCTGCGGTACAGATGTCAGCCACAACCTATTGGAGTGATGGCAGCACCCTCGATGTCACCGCGATGGCGAAGTGGGCATGCGCGCCGAGTCCGCTATGCGGCACGGTGTCCCCAACCGGTCTTTACACGAGTGGGAATACCGTCGGCACCTACCATCTGACGGCGACGTTCGCCGGAGTTACGGATAACGGGGGATCGGGCGTCCCAGTTACCGTGGCCACCATCGAGGCTCACACGAAAGAGAGTGAGCGGGTACAGAATGCCGGCATGGTGATGAAAGAAGTCCTGCAACTCCGGAGCGGCATACCGGATGCGGTGTTGCAGAAGGCTGAATGTGTCATCGTGATCCCATCCACGCTCAAGTTCGCTGCAGGTGTTGGTGGCAGCTATGGGCGCGGCGTAATGACTTGCCGCAGCGGACCCAATTTTCGAGGGCCGTGGAGCGCCCCTTCGATGATCGCGCTTGGCGGGGGCAGCTTTGGGTTGCAGTTCGGCGGCCAGGCCACGGACTTTGTTCTTCTGCTGATGAACGACCGCGCGGCCAGCAGCATATTGACCAGCAAAGTAAAGATCGGAGCCACGGCCTCGGCTGCCGGGGGACCCATTGGACGTGAAACCACCGCCGCCACGGATATTTTCTTGCGTGCAGAAATACTTTCGTATTCACGCGCCCGAGGGCTCTTTGCGGGAGTATCGCTGGACGGCTCCACGCTACGGCCCGACAACCGCGCCAACCGCAATCTCTATGGCAAAGATATCGCTGCGAAAGCAATCGTCCTTCAGGGTGAAGTTTCGCCGCCATCCTCGGCGCTCGAACTTCTATCCGTATTGAACGCCAAATCACCCGTCAACAAATCAGGCGACGGGTCCAGTAAGGGCAAGTAAACGAGGCCGAAGTCCCGATTCCAAACGGCGGGTTGCCCTGGGTTCCACCGGCCCGCTGCGAACAGTTACGCTCGAGCCGAACAGCATAAAAGTCGCTTCAAAAGTGGCCAGGCGTTTCCAATTCTCCAAGCACGCAGCGGCTCGACGCGTTCTCCACGCCTGATTGCTCCAGAGCAATCAGGCGAATGCGCGAGCGCAGCGACGGTGTGGCTCCATCCGTGAAACCCTAGACTAGAAGCACGGAATAGGACCACTTTTACCCCTTTCCCAAGAGGCGCACGGAAAAAATGGCATTGGCACAAATACTTGTTGTAGATGATTCCATTCAATGGCGGACTACCGTTTTGAAACTTTTTGACGCGAAGAATTGCTACGAAATCATCGGCGTTGCAGAGAATGGGTGGGAAGCAGTGCAAAAGGTCGGCGAATTGCGGCCCGATCTGATTCTAATGGACATCAATTTGCCTGAGATCAACGGCATCGAAGCGACACAGCGGATCTGCAAGAACGATGCGAGCTCCAAAATCGTATTTGTCAGCATGATGCAGGACCCGGCAATCGTCCAGGCTGCGTTTGACGTTGGCGGTTCGGGTTACATTCTCAAACAGGATTTCGCGCAGGACTTTTGCTCCGGCATCAGGGCTGTTCTCGATGGCCGGCAGTTTCTCAGCCGCAGCCTGAACCCTGGATCGCCCGGTTCCCGCCAGTAGCCAGTTCTCCCCTACAAAGGGCCAGGCTACACACCCTTTTGACAGGCGGCGAAGTTGGCCATGCTATGGATTCAGGGGACGGAGTTGTCGATGCGGTGCCAGGTGTTTCGCTGCCCGGCCAAACAACCCCTCGGGTGACCGGACGAGGATCTTGCCTCGTTTCCTTCGAATCACGCCCTCTCGCTCCCAACTGCTAATCATGCGGCTGACCGTGTAAATAGTGATGTTTGCCGAGCTGGCGAGTTCTTCATTTGTCACATCAATCTCGACGAAGCCGTTGGCCTTTTCTCCGATGCTTTCTGTCAATCCAAAAATCACATGCGCCAGTCTTTCCCGGGCGGTTTGTGAAACCAGGGCGGCGTGGGCCGCGACGTACCAGTAAAAATAATTTGTGGCGATCACCAGCACGTTCTCCAGAAGCTTGGGATAACGTTGCGCCAGCGCGCGCATTGTGCCGCGGTCCCAGACCAGCACCGTGCTATCCATCACGGCTTCCGTGCTGGAAAGATAAAAACTGGGTTTGGGAACCAGCGTTGTTGCCCCAAAGACATCACCCTGACGAATCCACATCAGAATGACTTTTTTCCCATTGGCGGCCTCGAAAAAATAACGAGCCCGGCCTTCCCACATCAGCAGGAAATGGTCCGCTGGATCGCCTTGGAAGGTCATAATGGACTTGGCTGGAAAGCGGCAGGATCTTGCGGCCCCTAAAATTAAATCTATTTCACTGGACTGCAATCCATAAAACCATTCCCCATTCCGGTGAAGTTGTGCGGCGCGGAATCGTGGGGCGGCCATAGTTCCTCTCCAAATTAGGTTTCGTGCTCGCCGTTCTGGCTGGCTGGTGTGCTAAGCGTGACATCCCGCACTGTAACCTTTGGTTCTGGTATGCGCCAGGCCTTCTCGTTTTCTCTTTGCGAAAAGCGTTTCATTCGGCTTAAGCAAGTCATGCTGGCGCGCCCAGCCATCGAGCCGCGCGATTCGCTCCCGCAGCCCAATCTCTTTCATTTGCTCTGTTGCGCATACTCCCAGTAGAAAATACGCCTTCCGATCATCTTTTGGCCATGCTTCCGGTGGGAATTCCAGCCCCGCACTTGCGCAAAAGCGCTCCAGCCGTGTCAGCAATTCGTGTTCATTGACGCGATGGGTGGTTGCGGCGGCAGCTTTCATTTCAAGCAATTCCATTGCTCACTCGTTGAATCGGGTTGCAATCCACGTTGGGTTCGGCCACGGCGGGTCGGAGCCATTTCCTCCTCCAAGTTTCAATCGCCCTGGCGCGATTTCGTCTTGTTTCTATGCTGGCTTACGCTGTGAATCAACTGGGGAAAGCCCTAGACGATATCTAAGTGCGAGAACCGCCCAGGCTTCCAGCAGGCAACACAATATCCTGTTCTGTACGCCATTCCGGTGCTATCCTCAGGGTCCGCCTGTACCTAAGCATTTCTCTTAGCGATCTCCCGTGATCGCCCGGAAAGGTCCCCCTATGGAATGCGCCCACACGGACAGGTCTCGCCCGAGACTGCTCATCGCTGACGACCACGTAATCTTCACGCAGGCCTTAAAGGTCTATCTGGAGCCCAAGTACACGGTCGTGGGTGTTGTGCAGGATGGTCGTGCCTTAATCGAGGAATCTCTTAAACTAAAGCCCGACGTGATCATTGCAGACGTGTCCATGCCGGTCTTGAATGGACTCGACGCTTCGCGAAGAATCAAAGCGCAGATTCCCCACATGAAATTCATTTTCCTCACCATGCGTGACGATCCCAATCTTGCCGCCGCAGCGCTTGAGCTTGGACCTATCGGATTTATCCTCAAGCACTCCGCGGGCACGGAACTTTTGGAAGCGATTGATCGGGTTCTTCACGGAGAATCCTATTTGACACGCAAGATGCGCGCGGAGGATTGGGTAACTTCAAAGGCCCGCGCCCGTCAGTTCGGCAAGGAGTTGACCCCGCGCCAGAAAGACATCGTTCAACTCTTCGGCGAGGGAAAGGCCATCAAACAGATCGCGGATGTGCTCAACCTCAGCGAAAAAACCGTGGAATTCCATAAACACCGCATCATGGAGTCCTTTAACCTCAAAAACAATGCCGAATTGATTCTGTTCGCGCTGAAAACAAGGTCTCATCTCCGTTGATCCTGAGTTCCCGGAACCCGGACAAGCCGCAGGCGCGCACAGATAACCCCGCAAAAAATTCTTGACTTCTGCTACTAGGGATTCTCCTAGTAGCGCTGCTACTTTGCGATTGCTAGTGTCCGACCTCAGGGATACTTAGCCCGTACCTCCTGCATTTGTAGTGAATATCTGGTTGGCTGGGACGGAGGCGAACCTTGATTCGCCCGCGCGTTTTCTTAGCCGATGATCACCCTGACTTCTTGAAACTGGAAATGGCGCTTTTGCAGCCGCATTTTGAGCTTGTCGGCACGGCTGCCGATGGTGCTTCCGTGGTCTCGGAAGTACTTCGACTGCAGCCAGACGTCGTTGTGGTTGATATCACCATGCCGAAAATGACCGGGATCGACGCGGTCCGCAACCTTGTGCAGTCTGGCTCAACCGCCAGGTTTGTTTTCCTTACCATCCATTCCAGCGGCGACTACGTGGACGCTTGTCTGGAAAAAAACGCTCGCGGATTCGTCAGCAAATCTCACATGAAGGCTCACTTGATTCCCGCTATCTATGCGGTGCTCGATGGCGTGCCCTACGTGGCCGCTTCCTCTCCGGTGTGATTCCCCGCATTCCTTCCGCGCATCCAAAAGCCGCTTAGGGGTTTCCCTAGTTGTCACTTTTACTAAATCAGCTTAAATAAACTCTGATAGCAGGGTTTAGCCCGCCAACTTGAACGCAAAGGCGCTCTACCCGTTTCGCGGAGAAGCGAGTGTATGGTCCGAACCAGCATGCCCAGAGCTATTAGCGGTTTCGAACGCCTGCTGCTGTGTTCCGGATTCTTGTTGCTGCTGATGTTTGCTTTCGCACACTTGTTTGACGCCATTTACTCTCATGCAGCCTTGCGCGCTTTCTGGCATTCGCAATCTACTTCCTCTCGCGTGTCCGCCGATGCGTCTCGCCGCAATCTCGCAATCCCCGATTTTCGTTTCTGGTCACAAAAGCGTGTCGAAGCCTATCAATCCAGCCTGATCGGCCCGGTGCGGGCTCCTTTGGGCGTGCTCAGAATCCCGGCGATTGCCCTTGAAGTCCCCGTGCTGGAGGGCACGGACGACCTCACCCTCAATCGTGCCGTCGGGCACATCGATGGCACGCCGAAACCTTCCTCTGGCGAAACCGGCAATGTTGGGATCGCTGGACACCGCGATGGATTCTTCCGGGCACTCAAGGACATTCACCTCGGAGACACCATCGATCTGATTGCTGAAAATGGGAATTCCCGCTATGCGGTGGACGAGATCCTGATTGTTCCGCCAGATGAAGTGTCTGTTTTGGCGCCGAGATCGAAGCCTGCCCTTACCCTTGTGACTTGTTATCCATTTTATTTTGTCGGCAGTGCGCCGCTGCGCTACGTCGTTCACGCAACCGTCGAGGATTCAAACAGTCTCGCGGATTCCGGGCGGCCACGCTCTCCGGCTGAGGAGCATGGCGCTGGGAGCTCGCAGTGAAGCCGGCTCCCGGCACTTGGGTGCGCATTCGAGAAAATTCAGCTCAAATTACAGTGGAGGATGACAAATGAAGTCATGCAATCGCATCAAGATCCGGATCGCGATGGCGGTCGGGATACTCTGTTTCATTTTTGCCGGGTACTCTCTCGCTCAAGTCCAAACGCAGCAGACCACGACATCCGGGATGGCCACCAAGGACGTCACCGTGGAGCGCGGCGAAGTGGTACTCGTCGAGGGCAATGACCTGATCGTCAAAATGGAAGACGGCAGCTTTCGTCATATTTCCAATGTGCCGGAAAGCGCCAAGGTCACTGTAGACGGCAGGCAGCTCGGCATTCACGACTTGAAGCCGGGTATGAAACTCCAGCGCACCATTACCGTCACCACCACGCCGCAGACAGTCACCACAGTGCAGACTGTTACCGGCAAGGTCTGGCACGTGAATCCGCCGCTTTCGGTCATTCTCACGCTGGAAGATGGCACGAACCAGTCGTTTAAAATTCCCAAGGGGCAAAAGTTTGATGTGAACGGCGAAATGGTCGACGCTTTTGGTTTAAAAAAGGGAATGATGGTCACTGCCACTAAGATTGTTGAAGTACCTGAAACCGTCGTGGCCCATCAGCGGAAAGTAACGGGGACCATGCCCCCGCCTCCGCAGGCGCCGCCGGCCGATGTGCCAATCCTTGTGGCCACGGCAGAACCAGTGCCGGCACCGGCTGCCGCGCCTCAAACTTCCACTCCGACGGCTCTTCCGAAGACAGCCAGCAAATTGCCCTTGATCGGATTGCTTGGCTTTCTCTTCATTTTCGGATCGCTCGCGGTCAAGTTTCTTCGCACAAACTTGGGACTCTAAGAAACTCACACCGGGGAGGAATCGTACGCGGTCGATTCCTCCCCGCCCTTCACGCCCGCACATATAGTGACCCGAGGAATTCCAACGATGATGGATAAAAGGCTTAGCGGTAAGTTTTTCAGAAATCTTGCCCGAAATGCAGTCGCCATGCTGTGCACTCTTTTGCTCGTGCAGATTGACGTGCTACCTGCGGCTCAGTCAAAGGAGCCGCAAGCCCCTGGCCGGTTCGGACCAGCAGGAACCGGCGGCAAAGATTCCCCCCGATCAACTCGACTCTCTTGTCGCGCCTATCGCGTTATATCCCGATCCGATGCTCGCACAGGTGCTCGCGGCCTCAACGTACCCGTTGGAAATAATTCAGCTCCAGCAATGGCTGGAGAAAAATAAAACATTGAAAGATAAGGCCCTCGCCGACGCCGTGCAGAAACAGTCCTGGGATCCCAGCGTGCAAGGCCTGGCGGCAATGCCGGACCTGGTGAAGCGCCTGGCGAATGACATCCAGTGGACGACCGATCTGGGAAACGCTTTTCTGGCCCAGCAATCGGAAGTGATGGACGCAGTGCAGCGCATGCGGAAGAAAGCCCAGGATTCCGGCAACTTGAAATCCACGGAACAGCAGAAAGTGGAAACAAAAGTTGTGGAATCGAAACAGGTCATCGTCGTTCAGCAAGCCAATCCAGAAGTTGTTTACGTCCCAACCTACAATCCCACGGTGGTCTACGGCGCTCCTGTCTATCCCTATCCTCCGATTTACTATCCTCCGCCGGGATACTACGCGGCCGGCGTGGCGATTTCTTTCGGAGTTGGGCTAGCCATGGGTGCGGCTTGGGGAGGAGGTTGGGGATATGGTTGCGGTTGGGGCGGCAACAACGACATCACCATCAACAACAATAATAATTACAACCGCAATTCCAATGTAAATGGCGGTAACAACATAAATAGCGGCAATCGGCCGTCGAACCAACCCAGCCGCGGCGGCGCCGGCGGTTCGGGCGGCGGCAACTGGCAACACAATCCACAGCATCGTGGGGGCACTCCCTATGGCAATAAAGCCACGGCCCAGAAATATGGCGGCACCACGCGTGGTGCATCTGCCGCGGACCGTCAGGCGGGAGCGCGCCAAAATATTTCGCAGCAAGGGAACCGCGCGCAAGCAAACACCCGCGATGCCTCCTCCCGTGGACAACAGGGTGGTGCCGGTGATCGCAGCGCGGGCGGCGGAAATCGTTCGTCGTCAGGCGCTGGTGGAGGAGATCGCGTCGGCAATCGAAGCGTGCCGTCTGGTTCCAATTCGAAGTCCGGGGGCAACGCGTTGGGTGGCAGTGGCAGTGCGGCGCGTGCAAGCAGTTCCCGTGGCAGTTCCAGTATGGGGTCTCGCGGAGGCGGTGGCGGCGGGCGTCGAAGGTAACGGAGCCATAAAGGAAAAACGGATGAACTCGCGATCTAATACGAAATTCCTGGGTATAGCACTGATGTTCGTACTTTTCTCCGGCCTGGCCCTGCTCATCCCGTTGGCCATTGTCTCCGGTCAACAGGACAGCGCGACGCAATTAACCTTTGCGTCTCCGGAAAAAGCCGCGGACGCTCTCATTCAGGCCTCCGAAACGTTCGATGTGCCGGCTTTGCTGAAAATTCTCGGTCCACACGGCGAAGATTTGGTCTCTTCCGAGGATCCCGTGCGCGACAAGAGCATTGCGGCTGACTTTGCTGCAAAGGCGCACGAGCATACCGCGATCGTCATTGACCCGAAGAACCCCAATCGCGCGACCTTGCTCGTGGGCAACAATAATTTTCCGCTGGCGATTCCCATCATGCACATAAGCGGCTCGTGGTACTTCGACACCAGAGCCGGCAAGCGGGAGATGCTTTACCGCCGTGTCGGCACCAACGAACTCGACGCCATCCAGGTCTGCCGAGGATTCGTGGATTCACAACAGGAATACGCGCTCACCAAGCATGATGACTCCGAAGTGAATCAGTACGCGCAACGTGTTATCAGCACACCGGGAAAACACGACGGCCTGGTATGGCGGAACTCCGACGGCACCCTTGGCGGGCCCATCGCCGAAAACATCGCGGATGCTTTGCAGCAGGGCTACACCGACAAAGCCAAACCCTATCACGGATACTTTTTCAAGATTCTGAAAGGGCAAGGCCCCGCCGCGCCGCTTGGCAAGATGAACTTTGTCGTGGAAGGCGCAATGATCGGGGGCTTTGCGCTTGCCGCGGCCCCCGCTGAATATCGTGTCACCGGCGTGAAGACCTTCATCGTCGGCTACGACGGCGTGGTTTACCAGAAAGATCTTGGTCCGGACACGCTCACCATCTTCAAAAACATGGACCTCTACAACCCGGATAAGTCGTGGACTCCCACAAACGACAGTTGGCCCCCCGACGCTTTCGACACGTCAGTATCCGCGCAAAACTGAAGCGCGAAGACAATCTTTGGTTGCAGCAGTTACCGCTGCTCGGAGTTGGAATACCCGCCGCTTCACCCGTTTAGAATGGATTTCGCTTAGTCGCGCAAGATCGGGCAGGGACTAGGGCTACCCTGAAAGCTGCATTAGACGGTATTAGACGGCGTGTGAGTGAAATCCGCGCATCGCCGTTTGACTGTGATGCGAGGGAGACTTAACTTGGCCACGCGTACCGGAGGCTGGCCGCCGAGTTGAGGTTGCGTCGGAGTCACCTCGCGACCGAAGTCTGCCGGCGACGCCAGAAAATCCGCGAACTTAATACGGGAGACAGATCATGCGAACCTTCTTTTCGATCATTGGTTTACTTTTCCTGACCGTCGCCACCCAGTCAGACGTGAGGGCTGACACGATTACATACGACGCTGTGCTTAACGGTGCATCGGTGGCCACACCTACCAACTCGCCGGGCAAGGGTTTTGCGATCGTGACGATCAACACGCTGTTCCAGACCATGGAAGTGAACGTCACCTTCAGCGGGTTGGAGACTGGGAATACCGCATCTCACATACACTGCTGCACTGCAATGCCCGGGGCAGGAAACGCCGGTGTGGCGACCACCGTACCCACATTCACAGGATTCCCCTCAGGTGTGACTGCGGGTAGCTACGACCGGGTATTCGACCTGACCGCCTCGAGTACTTACAACCCAGCTTTCGTCACCGCCGAAGGCAGCATAGGGAGTGCGGAAGCCACGCTCTTGGCGGGACTCGCTGCCGGCGAAGCGTACCTGAACATTCACACAACGCTGTTTCCCGGAGGCGAGATTAGCGGCTTCCTGACGGTCCCTGCGTCCGTGCCTGCGCCTGAGCCGTCGAGTCTGTTGCTGCTTGGAGCGGCATTTCTGGGACTGGTGATCATGGTGCACGGCAAGATCCTGCTGAACGGGCCGTGCCGGTAAACCTCTAAGGAATATTTCGAGTACGGTAATTACCCCGGCACGCGGACGAAGAAGTGGCGTGGCGAAACTTGGCAATTCGCTATACTCCGCTGAGGGGGTCTGGTGAAAAAGTTCGCGAGCGCGCTGGTGTTACTGCTGGTGGCAACAGGCTTTGCCATCGCGAAGGAGTGGCAGCAGGCTACGATCATCGGTGTCTCGGATACGACGGTCACGAGTCCCATGATGCGCGAACCTAAAGTCGTGATGCACTATACCGTGCTGACCACGGACTGGACGCTGTTCCTGGATTACACCTACCACAAGCCGACCAAATCGGACGAGCCAGACGTTCCCGGCAAAAATAGCCCGCCAAGCGTTCCCGTTGGGGAGCCCACGAAAATTTCCATTTCAGGGCATCACGCGTACCTGATCGACTCCAACGGCAAAGAAGTGAAACTGGACATCAAAAAGAAAACTAAGAATTAGCTTGCGGACCCACTTGGCCGCGTTCGCACCGGCGTGATCGCGGCGCTTACCGTCGCCAATGGTGCGGAAACTCCACGTAGGATCCATCCAGCGCGGCAATGGATGGGCAACCCAGTAAACGAAGCGTGCGATCCACGTCCGTGCGCAAAATTTCCAGCGCGCGCACCACTCCGGGATATCCCGCCGCAGCCAGACCGTACGCATACGCGCGGCCAATTAGCACCGCTTTGGCGCCCAGGCAGATGGCTTTCACGATATCGCTGCCGCGCCGGATGCCACCATCCATCAGCACTTCGATGCGGCCATTCACCGCGGCCACCACTTCGGGCAGCGCGCGGATCGTGGGATAGACGGAATCAAGCTGCCGCCCTCCGTGATTGGAAACGATAACGCCTGCTACTCCTTCATCAATGGCGCGCCGCGCATCGTCGCCGGTCAGCAAGCCCTTCACCAGAATGGGACCGTCCCACACTTTGCGAATCCATTTCAGATCGTCCCAACTGACGGCCGCATCCACCAGCGCGGAGGAGACGTCCAGCAATTTCATAGGCCCTTTGCCGGGAATCACAATATTTTCGAGTTGGGGAGTGCCGCCATCGGCCAAAAATCCCACAAGCCATCCCGGATGCGCCAGAATTTCCGGCAAATAGCGTAGCTTGGCGAACAGGAGAACCGCCGAGCAGTGCCGCCATTCCATTGCGCGGGTCTCGTTCGCGCATTCCGGCGACCGGAGTGTCCACGGTGATCACCAGCGCAGAAAAACCAGCACGCTTTGCGCGCTCAATACCGCTTTCCGCGGCGGCACGTCCACCTAAAAGATAAAGTTGATACCACGCGGGCCCTTTCGTGGAGGATTTCACGTCCTCCAGTTTGTGCGCGGAAATTGTGGAGAGGGTGTAGGCCGTCCCAATTTCACCCGCGGCTTGCGCGGCGGCCAATTCTCCCCGCGGGTGCATCATTCGGCTGTAGCCCACCGGCGCCAGCACGGCGGGGAATGCCAAATCGTGCCCAACGACGCGAACCCTAAAATCGCAGTCCGTGAAGGCCACGGCGGAGCGCGGCCGGAACAATATGTCGTTGAATGCGCGCGGATTTTCTCGCAGCGTGCACTCGTCTTCGGCGCCGCCGTCCAGGTAATCGAAAACGGCACGCGGCAGGCGGCGCTGCGCCAGTTGGCGCAAATCTTCGATATTCACCACGCGGGGAGATGCCAGTGCATTCGAACCGGGAGCCATGAGCAATACTTTATGAACAAAGGGCTTGCGGACGCAACGCGGAATTGGGGTTTGCCTAAGGACCAGCGAGAAAACCAAGGTGTGACTGCGGTCACAGCGCGATGTGACGGACCCGGATAATCTGATTCGTGAGGGCCATCATGGCATCCCTTCCAGATCCTCTGCCGCAGACATTCAACCCAATCACCGCCGGCGAATTGCACGCGGTTCCCGCAAAGCCGAAGAAAAAGTTTGTGCGCCGGACCACGGTCGACCGGTCGGCGCTCTACCGGCACAGCTTCCAGGGCGCCTTTTTGGCGCTGAATCTTTGGATGGGCGCGCGATTTTATTTCTGGGTGCGGCAGTTGGAGCTTGGCGCGGGGACGTCGCAAGGGGGCCGTCCGGCGGGAGTGGAGGGTTGGCTGCCCATCGCTGGAATGATGAACCTGAAATACTGGCTGCTGAGCGGCGAGATTCCGCGCGTGCACCCGGCCGCGATGTTTCTGCTGTTAACGTTTCTTTCGATCGCGTTTTTATTTCGCAAGGCCTTCTGCAGCTGGCTCTGCCCCATTGGCACGTTTTCGGAATATTTGTGGCGCGCGGGCAAGAAACTCATTGGCCGCACATTCGCTCTCCCGCGCTGGCTGGATCTGCCACTGCGTGGTCTGAAGTACGTTTTGCTGGGGTTTTTTGTGTGGGCCATTTCCAGCATGTCCGCAATGGGCATTCGGGACTTCATGCAGAGTCCCTACGGCTTGATCGCCGATGTGAAAATGCTGAATTTCTTTCGGCACATCGGCGAAACCGGGCTGGCGATTCTCGGCGTAATCGTGGCGGCTTCCGTATTCGTGCCGAACTTCTGGTGCCGCTTCCTGTGCCCCTATGGCGCGCTGCTGGGGCTGACGTCGTGGCTCAGTCCCATGAAAATCCGCCGCAATGAGGAGAATTGCGTTGATTGCGGCAAGTGCACAAAGGCCTGCCCGTCTGCGCTGCCCGTGGCCAAGCTGGTAAAGATTCAATCCGTGGAGTGCACTGGTTGCCTGGAGTGCGTAGCAGTCTGCCCTGCGGAGAACGCCCTGCAGTATGAGCCTGCCGCAACTGCTGGGGCCCCGGAAACGCCAACTGGCGCTGCCTGCGTGGGCCATGGCCGCGGGCATTGCGGTGTTGTTCCTGGGTGTCGCTGGATTTGCGAAGGCCACCGGGCATTGGAATTCATCGATTCCGAACTCCGTTTATGAGCGCCTGGTGCCGAACGCGGACCAAGCCGCGCATCCAATGCCCTGAAAAGCCCTTGCGGCAAAATAGGCCACGGCCAGATACGAAACGGGTAAAGCGCGCGCAAAGAAAGAAGGGACAAACGATGGGCCTGGAGACCATGACCAAAAGTGGAAATCTGCCTTCGGCGGAAGCCATCACGGCTGCCGCTTTGTTGCAATACCAAGGTGGCGCGGTAGTCAGCCGAACCGTGCTGAAGAATCCCGCCGGATCGGTGACGATCTTCGCATTCGACGAAGGGCAAGGGCTCACCGAACACACGACTCCGTTCGAGGCGCTGGTGTTTGTGCTGGAAGGTGAAACGGAGATCCGCGTTGCCGGCAAGCCCATCGCGGCCAAGGCGGGAGATTTGATTTCGATGCCGGCGAACCAGCCGCATGGCTTAACGGCAAAGACACAATTCAAAATGATGCTGACGATGCTTCGTGGTTAGACGCGCGTTTTCGAGCTGAAATCACACGACATGCTGTGAAAAAGGGGGAGGCGGCGCTGCTCGACTTGGGGGGAACAAGCAGGCGCCGCCTTGTCAGGGATGCGGATCCCAGAAATGGGATTCCGCTCCATGGGACGTGTTGCAAACTCAACCACGCACGGTAAGGACCGGGCAGGTGGTCTTGGAAACCACGTTATACGCAACGGTCATCGGGGCATGGCCAGCCAAAGTATTGCGAGCCTTGGCGCCCATGACGATTAAATCGGCTTTGGTATCACGCGCAACGTTCAGGATTTCTTCCACAGCGGCTCCAAAGACGGCGCGAAACTCAGGCTTGCACCAGTTCTCGCTGCCCTCGGGCAGCAGCTTCTGCAGCCGCACAACGTTGATTTCGCGAAGGCGCGCCACGCTTTCCTCGGTATAGGCAGTGGCACTTTCGATCACATGTAACAAAGTGAGCGTGGCATTGTGCTCCTGGGCCAGGGAAAACGCGTGAGCGGCTGCTTTTTCCGCTCCAGGGCCAAAGTCCGTTGCAAACAGGATGTGATTCAGTTCCACTTCTTTTTTCTGTTCGTTCGGCACCGCGGGGCCAACGGTCAGGACTGCGCAATCGGCCTTGCGGAAAATTTCTTCGGCAATCGAGCCGATGAGCAGCTTCTGAACTTTTCCCCGGCCGTGCGTGCCGGTGACCACCAGGTCGATTTCATGCTTGGCGATCATTTGCTCCAGCGTGAGCCAGACGTTGCCTTCTTCCATCAGCACTTCGTGGGGAACTCCGCGAAGCTTACCGGAAATGAGTATGTCTGTGATTCCTTCCTCGGCGGCCTGGCGGACTTTTTCGTATGTGGCTTGCGCAAGTTGCGGTTCCGCGAACTGAAAGGGATCCGGGGTAATAACATGCGCGAGATAGATGCGCGCATCATAGCGGCGCGCCAGCGCGAGCGCATACTCGAGGGCGCGATCGGAAACTTCGGAGAAATCCGTGGTGACCAGGATCTTGCTGATCGCAACGCGGTTGACGGCTGTTTTTTTGGTTTGCTCCTTGGGATCCATGATTTGCGGCATAACTTCCTCCTCAGAGATTACGGTGCCCCCAGGCGGCGGAGAATTTTCCGGAACTGCAATCCAGGTCTGAATAGGAGAGGAGCAACTGGTGTTCCACGCCGGGCAAAATCGTTCGTTGAGAATAAGCATCTTAGGGAGTATTTAAGATAATTAACGTAAGGAATGAGCTAACTGCCACAGAACTCTGCGCGGAATGACGTGAAAGTGAGTGGAAATAATGGTTTGAGAAATTTAAGGATATCCGGTGGGAATGTGCGGGAGGAAAAAAACGAGGGCAGCGGCCAGTTGATTCATGAGCCCGTTCATCGGGTGTTCGCAGGCCGTTACACGCTGCGTTGGAACTAGCCGCTGCCAAACTTTTCGAAACTTTTTTTGTGGGCGCCCCTTTCTCGGCGTATCCATTCGAGCCTTCACCGTCAGCCCGAACGCCGAGAAAGGAACGCCCACCGCACAGCCATTCGACAATCGCTCCATTGCCTAATTGCTGGGCAAACTAGAAGAATGCATCTGAAGTTCCGTTTCGGGGGTTTTTCCTTATGAAGCCAAGTGCCTGTAAATAAAGGCCTTGCCGGGATCGGAAGAAATAATGGGGGCGCGGGAAAGCTTCATTTGGGGAATTTCACACTGATGCGTGTTTTCTCACCCATAGTGGGGCAGTCCGCGTCATGGGTTCGTGGGGGCTGGAGATTCTTCTTCTTCCGAATGGCTGAGGCCGAATTTTTTCATCTTGTAACGAAGGGCGTCGCGGCTGATATTCAGCAGTTTGGCGGCCTTGATTTGATTGCCGTGCGACTGGTGCAGCGCGAGTTCCACCAGCGCGTGTTCGATGTCCTCCAGCGAGGTGCCGCCTTCCGGGATCGAAAGCGGCGGCAAGCGGCGCTTTCCCGGCCCTAACGGAGTTTCCAAAGGGGCCGGAGCGGATTTGTCGGACAGGACCGGCCCGCTGCGTCCGCTGGCGACGCTGAAGGGCAGGTCATCGGGCTTCAGGAGATTGCCCTCTTCCAGGATCATGGCGCGTTCCAGCGCATTCTTCAGCTCGCGGACATTTCCCGGCCAGTCGTAATTCAAAAGCAAGCGGCGCGTGTCTTCGGAAATGCCTTGCACGGACTTGCGAAACTTTCTTGTTGTAGTGCGCCAGGAAAAAATCAACCAGCGGCAACACGTCCTCTTTACGCTCGCGCAGAGACGGCAGAAAAATGGAAATGATGGCCAGGCGGTAATACAAATCCTGGCGGAAGCGACCTTCGCGGACTTCACGCTCCAGATCTCGGTTGGAGGCGGCGATGACGCGCACTTCCACCTGGATATCGCGGATGCCGCCGACCCGCCGGATTACCTGATCTTCCAGGACGCGCAGCAGCTTGGCCTGCAGCAGTGGAGAAAGTTCGCCGATTTCATCGAGAAAGAGTGTGCCGCGATCGGCAACCTCAAACAGGCCCTTTTTCATGGCCTTGGCGTCGGTGAACGCGCCCTTTTCATGGCCGAAAAGTTCCGCTTCCATCAAGGTTTCCGGAATGGCCGAACAGTTGATGGCCACGAACGGGTGTTCGGAACGATTGCTACGATAATGAATGGCCTTGGCGACCAGGTCCTTGCCCGTGCCGCTTTCGCCCTGCACCAGAATGGTGGTGGCTTCGCTGGCCGCCACTTTGTAGACGAATTTCATCAGCTCCGTAATTTTGCGCGAAACGCCGATGACCTCGTGGTAACCGGCACGGCGCCGCACTTCTCCGCGCAGCGACTCCACCTCGGTGCGGAGTTCCCCGGCGTCCAAGGCGTTTTGCAGCGTGACGCTGAGCTCGTCGAAATTGATCGGTTTGCTGACGAAATCGTAGGCGCCCAACCGGAGCGCGGCCTTTACGTCGTCGAGCTGCGGATCAGCGGTCATCATGATCACGCTGCGGGTTTCGCCAGCGCCTTTCAGCTTGTCGAGGACTTCAATGCCGCTCAAGTCGGGCAGGTGCACGTCGAGCAAAATGGCGTCGACTTGTTCCGTCTGCAGCAAGCGCAGGGCTTCTTCGCCCGAATCCGCTTCCAGGGAAAAGTAACCGAATTCCGTACATTTTTGGGTGAGCGTCCAGCGGACCAGTTTGTCGTCGTCCACAATGAGGATTCGCTTTTGCGCCATTTTGGGAGTTTATCATCCCCTGGCAGGGCCCGCACTCTGGGCAGGCTCGGATTTGGAACGATTTATAGGGATGTGGATTCGGAACTGTGTGCCCAATCCCGGGGTGCTCCTTGCTTCGATAGTTCCTGCGTGGGACTGCACGATGCCCCTGGCCAGCGACAGGCCAAGGCCCGTGCCTTCTTTTCGTGTGGTGAAAAAGGGCTTAAAAATTTTGGTCAGGGCTTCCGCCGAAATTCCCCTGCCGGTGTCTTTCACAACGATCAGCGCTTGCGCATCTTCCTGGGCAAGATTCACTTCCACTTTGCCCTCGCCGGAAATCGCCTGGATGCCATTGAGCAGCAGGTTCAGGACAACCTGTTGGAGCAAGGCTGGATCGTGGTAAACCGGCGGCAGGGAAGTGTTTGGCGAAAACAGAACCTGCACGGGTCGCGTGCGCACCTGCTGGCGCGCCAGCAGCACGGCTTGCTCGATGGTGGTGTTGAGATCGGCGGGATGGAAAGTAGGCGGCCGCGGCCGGGCGTAGGAGAGCAGATCGTTGAGGATATTTTGAATGTGCAGGATTTCGTTTTGCACATCGCCCAGAACCGCGCGGCTGGAGCTTTCCGCGGGAGCTCCTTGCCCATCACATCCACCACCCCGGCGATGCCCGCGAGAGGATTGCGGATTTCATGAGCGAGCCCGGCGGCAAGTTCGCCGAGAGTGGCGAGATGTTCCGCGCGGCCCATATCGCGGCGATGGAGTTCTTCGATTTCGGCGCGATTGCGGTCCAGTTGCTGGATCATTTCGTTGAACTGCCGGCCGAGCTGGCCAATATCGTCCTCGCGTTTGGCAAATTCCACGCGGGCTGTCAGGTCATCGTGTCGGACACGCGCGATCGTGCGCATCAGTTCTTCGAGCGGCTGCTCCACCAGCACCAACAGCACGGAGAGCAGGACGAAACATAAAATGACTCCGCCAGCGAGCGCGGCCAGCAAGATCCAGTGAGGGCGCGGAACATCCCGGCGGTAGACAATCGCGGAAATCGCCGCGAGGCTGAGCACCAGCACGGCGATCATCGGGATGAGCACCTTCCATTGCCAGCGGATCCCGGTGGCCCATCGCACGATGGGGGGCAGATTCATGGCGCTATCACATCAGAGACGCGGCTGGCGCGCAAGTCATCCGGTCACCCTTCGCAAACGCTAGGTGAAACGAGTAACATTCGTCACAGACTTTTCAGGAATTCCATCGAGAAAAGGATTCTTCCCCTAAAATCGATTTGGGTTGCGATTGTGAGTGATTCCAAAGCGCGGCCGGTGCGGAGGACATTGTGGCGGCTCCCGAACAGTTTGATCTTTTGGTGATTGGATGTGGCCCGGCAGGCGAAAAAGCCGGCGCCCAAGCCGCATATTTCGGCAAACGCGTGGCGGTGATCGAACGGGCGGAGGCGGTGGGCGGAAGCTGCATCAACACCGGAACTGTGCCCAGCAAAACGCTGCGCGAATCGGCGCTTTATTTTTCAGGATTGAAGCAGCGCGGGCTTTACGGCATCGATTATTCCCTCAAAGAAAATCTGACCGTGCAGGATTTCATGCACCACGAGCGCGAAGTGGTGGAGATGGAGCGCTCGCGCATCCTGAAGAATCTGGAGCTCCACAAAATTGAACTGGTGCGCAGGCCAGGCGGTGTTTGAAGACTCGCACACCGTCGCCGTAACCGGGCCGGCGGGCACGCGAAGATTGTGCGGCGAAGTGATCCTGATTTCCACCGGGTCCAAACCGCACCGGCCCGCGGAAATTGCCTTTGACGATGTGCACACTTTCGATTCCGACACGTTTTTGCGGATGGCCCGCATCCCGAAGAGTCTGGCGGTGATTGGCGGCGGGGTGATCGGCTGCGAGTACGCCTCCATTTTTATGGCTTTGGGCGTGAACGTGACGTTGGTGGACGGGCGCGACCGTTTGCTGCCGTTCCTGGACGCGGAGATTTCCGACCGGTTGCGCGACCGTTTTGCTTCGCTGGGGATGCATTTTCTTTTCAATGAACGGCCGGTCAAAGCGGAGAACTCGGTGGCTGGCGTGCGGCTCACGATGAAGAGCGGGAAAACTCTGGAGACGGAGGCGGCGCTTTTCGCCGCGGGGCGCCGCGCGGCCGTGGATGGCCTGGCGCTGGAAAAGGCGGGGTTGGCGCTGAACGACAAGGGATACATCGCGGTGGACACAAACTATCGCACCGCGGTGCCGCATATTTACGCCGCGGGCGATGTGATTGGTTTTCCGGCGCTGGCGTCCACTTCGATGGAACAGGGGCGTGTCGCCGTATGCCATGCCTTCGGCTTGAAATATAAGGAGCGCGTGGCGTCGCTGCTGCCGATGGGCATTTATACGATTCCGGAAATTTCCGCGGCCGGCGAGACGGAAGAGTCCTGCAAAGAAAAGGGTATTGATTGCTGCGTGGGGCGAGCGCGCTATGAGAACAATGCGCGCGGACATATCGTTGGCGACACATCGGGACTGCTGAAACTGATTTTTGCGCGCGTGGATCGGAAACTGCTCGGCGTTAGCATCATCGGCGAGTCGGCGACGGAGTTGATCCACATCGGCATGATGGTGCTGGATAATGGCCTGACGATTGACGAATTCATCGAACAGGTCTTCAACTATCCGACGCTTTCGGAAATGTATAAATACGCGGCTTACGATGGACTGGGAAATCTTTCAGGGCACAAACTGCGCGAAGGCTAGCGGTCGTGCCCGGCTGGAGCTCCGCTGCATCGAATGCCTGGGAGAATTCCGATGCCACTGGTACGGATTGATTTGCGGGCGGGGAAAAGCGCGGAGTATCGCAAGGCGTTGGGAGACGGCGTGCATCGCGCGATGATCGAAGCGTTGGCAATTCCACCGGATGACCGGTTTCAGGTTATTAGCGAGCACCCGCCCGAAGGATTGATTTACGATCCACAGTATTTGGGCATTCGCCGCTCGGATGACGTTGTATTTGTGCAGATTACGCTGAGCGCTGGGCGCAAGCCGCAACAGAAAAGAAAACTCTTCAAGCGCATGGCGGAAATTCTGGCCGAGTCACCGGGGCTGAAACCAGTCAACCTAGTGATCAACCTTGTGGAAGTGGTCTGGGAGAACTGGTCATTCGGCAACGGCGAAGCGCAATACATGGATTCCTGATTTTCCTCTGCAAAGACGCACGCCTGATGTAAATTCGAGCCATGCGATGGCTTGGCGCGTTCGCGGTTGTGTTTTTGATTGGCGGTTGGAGTTTGTCGCGGCATCCGGGAGCGCGGCCAGCCTCAGAAGGCGGGCCCTACAAGGCGGGCCTCTCGCAGGCTTCCGGGCCGGCTGCGGCTTCTTCTTTCGTTGGATTTGACCGCAACGATTACCCGGGCGATGAGGCGTTGCCCGCGTTGCGCAAGACGTTCGCCTTCGCCGGCTACTGGCTGGGCCCTCCGCCGGGTGAGAAAAGCAATTCCTGGGTCGGAAAACGTGGCGCGCTCGATGCGCAGGGGTTTGGATTCCTGCTCCTCTATCGCGGCAAAACCTCCAGCGAAATCTCCACAAACAAAATTGCAACCGATTTTGGACTAGCCGATGCCCGGGAGGCCGCCGCCGCAGCCCGGCGTGAAGGATTTCCCGAAGGTTCCGTGATCTTCCTGGATGAAGAGGAAGGCGGACGATATTTCCCCACGCAGCATCTGTATTTGCACACCTGGGCGGAAGAGTTGCAGAAGCAGCACTTCCGTGCAGGAATTTATTGCTCAGGAATCGTTTTCGACGAAGGCCACGGCTCTAAAGTAATCACCGCCGACGACATTCGCGAGCACATCGGAATTCCGGGCGTCGTCTTCTGGGTGTACAACGATGCCTGCCCCCCATCACCCGGATGTGCTGTTCCTCAGAACCCACCGGTGCCTCCGGCGAGCGGCATCCCTTACGCGGCGGTGTGGCAATTTGTGCGCTCGCCGCGGGAGAAAAAAGTGGCCCGGCACTGCGGCGGGTATGCCAGCGACGGAAATTGTTACGCGCCGGGAGACGCAAAGCACCAATGGATTTTGGACATGAACGCGGCGACAACGGCGAATCCGTCTGCCCCGCGTTAAGTGCGCCCAGGCCTCGCAATTCTCACCAAATCACGCGACCTGTCATGCTGAGCCTATCCGACGAGGATAGGCGAAGAATCTCAACGTATCGATTCTTGCGCGAACTGTCAGTTGAGATCCTTCGGGCGCAAACTACGCGCCCTCAGGACGACAGCATTTTGCGATTTTGCATCAGAGGCGAGAATTGCCTTTGGCGCCCGCGCCGCCGCTACTAAAACGTCGGATTGCGGGGGAATTTGAAGTACGGCAGGCGCACGCCATCAATGAAGATTTGATCCGCGCGAATGGCCGTGGGCGCTTCGAATCCGGCCGAGCCGCCGGAAGTTACATAATCGTCCTGATCCACGCCGTCACCGCTGATGCCCAGCCCGCCCACTAGGACGCCGTTCTTGAAAAGTCCCACGCTGCCAGGAAAAAACACCACGCCGCTTTTATTGACGTTCGGAGGGCCTGCTTGCGCACCCTGCGTGCACGGATTCGCCACATCCTGAAGAAATAAATTGTAGAAAGGCCCGGGCCCAGAGCCGTCGATGCCCGGCGGGAAAAGCGGCTGCGCGCCAAAGCTGATAGTGCGGCTGGTCAACGCCGTTCCCATGGGAATTCCGGGAAGATCGTTGGGAGAGCGGTTCGGGCCGTTGAAGTAAACCATGTTGCGCGCCTTGCTGGCGGCCACGTCGATGCTGAAGACGGTGGAATCCGCCATCCGGCGCAGGCCAATAATCGTTCCGTCCAGATCGGCAACGGCAATCGCCATGCGCGCGCTGGAATTCAGCGGCAAGCGAATTGCCGCCCGCGTCATGTTCGCCGTGGCTTCGGCATTATTCAGAATTGTTTGCACATCGGAAACCGAGAGCCCTCCCACCGGACCGTTCGCAGGAGCAATGAGATCCCCTTCGGGAGGCTGGCCGGCGCTGGCGATCGGATTGAAGCCAGCGAGATATCCGCCGTCCAGCGTTCCGGGATTGCTCCCGGCGGGACGCGCGGTCTGAGTGACGAAAGGAAGTGCGATGCCACCAATGAAAACCGCACCCGGATCAGGCAGCGGATTGGGAATGCCGAATCCATTGGATTCGGAGGCGGTGAACGCGGCGAATTCCGCGATGTCCTGCGAAACTCCCGCCACGCCGATGCCGCCGACGACCACTCCATTGAGGAAAATCGGCACGCCGCCGGGATTCACGGCGTTTGGATCGCTGTCGTCCAGTTGCGACTTGCCGGTGATGACGCCGGGCCCGCTGCCGCCCGACAAAGATGTGGAGGGATAAATCGTCTGGCCGGGCAGAAAATTGCTGGCGAGTGTGCAGCCGCGATTGGTGTTCTCGATGCCGTAAAGGTCCGCGGTGGGCGCGTTGGTGACGCCGGGAGGGAAATGAATGCCGCTGATGAAGCGAACGGTGCGCGAGGAAAGCGGCGCCTGATCGTTGCTGAAGTAAGCCCCAGTGCGCGCCAGCGCGACCGCAAGATCATTCACGCCCACGGGAACGCCGAAATTTCCTGCGGCCGTCTGGCCAGAGGTGACTCCCGCTTTATCGTACACCGCCAGCACAATTCCGCCGCGGTCTACCACGGCGATGGCCATGGTTTCCGAGTCCACCGAAACCGCTGCCGCTTGAATAATGTTGGCGACATCCGTTGCGCTCAGCGGGGGAACTCCCGGTAAGGGAGGCCTGGTGACCGTGCTGGGAGGGCTTCCTCCGCAGCCGAGCAGCAGGATGGTGAGCACAGCGGCAATGGCCAGCGCAAAAAGCATCGCAAGCGCAAGTGTTTTGCGGCGGCGTTCGTAGGCACGCCCCGATTGCACGGGCTTGCGAAGAAGGTGTTCCATGGGCAGGGCTTCGAAGTTCATGGTACACGCGGTGGGGGAAAATTCAGGTGGATTCTCGCGTGGTTGCTTCGAACTGGTGACGCCTCATACCCGTGACCGGTGTTGCTGAATATTCACGCGCTTGCGGGAAAAGTGTTGCGGGAAGAGCGCATTTTTGATTAGTTAACGCAGACTGCTGTTCATCGCAAGTTCCGGTCCTGCGAAACAAATGATTGCCCGCTCATCGCCCCAGAAAAGATACCTCCCTGTTTGGCGAACGGCCCTGTGCCTGCCGCTGGGGCTGGCTTTTGGCGGGGCAGCGTGGGGACAGCAGCAGACGTCACCTCCAGTTCCTCCACAGGCATCCTCGGAGCAGCAACTGCGGCAAGCGGGGCCACCGCGGCGAATTCCGCGCCAACAGGCCCTGACGACAGCGGCGCTTGATGGAACGGTGCGCGAACAAGGCACAGGTCCCGAGGCGCGGCCACTTCCCGGGGCGCGAGTCACGCTGCGAAATCTGCAGACCGGCCAGGTGAATTCGGCATTGGCTGGGGGCGATGGCGTTTTTCGAATGCTGCTGCTCCTCCCGGGGGCTTACGAATTTCGCGTAGAGACCGACGGCCACGAGGCGCTCTCGATTGCGACTATTTCGCTGAATGCGAATGAGGTCGTCACACTGGAAATTCACCTGGCCGCGACCGGCGTGGCGGCGGCAACTTCTCGTTTGCCGCGTCAGCCAGGACTTGGACCGCCGCTTGCCGCGGAAAACGGCGCAACGATGGGCACCTATCGCGAATTTCGCCACCGGTTGGATTCCGATCCTAACTACATCCTGGAGTTGGCGCCCGAAGTTTTGCCGCCGGTTTCCGACGTATATAACGTGGTGCCCAATCGCTGGGCCCTGGAGCAGCCCGATTACCGGCGCTACGGCCCAACCGGGGAGTATCTCTACGTCAACCACCACTGGTACGACCCCTTCAATCGCAATCGCTTCAAGGGAGACGAACCAATCTGGCCGGAAGTTTTCGGTCAACAGGTGTTTCTGAATTTCACCGCCTCGGAAACAACGTTCATGGATGGGCGCAGGGTTCCTTCTCCGAGTGACGTCAGCGCCGCGCAACCTGGCAGTTCCCAGTTTTTCGGCCGTGGCGGCCAATTTTTCCTGGATCAAACTTTTCGCTTCACGGCGGACCTGTTTCACGGCGACGCTTCCTTCAAACCAGTGGACTGGCGCATCCGCGTCACGCCGGTGATCAGTTTGAATTACCTGAGCGTGCAGGAACTGGGAATCGTGGGGCCAGATGTGCGCGCGGGCACCACGCGTCTGGACTCCCACCTGGGCTTCCAGGAGATGTTCGCCGAGGTGAAGATTCACGATCTGAGCCCCAATTACGATTTCGTTTCCGTGCGCGCGGGAATACAGGAATTCAATGCGGACTTTCGCGGCTTCCTGTTTGTGGACGAGCAGCCCGCGGTGCGCATCTTCGGCGACCTGAAAAGTGATCGCATCGAGTACAACGCCGCGTATTTCAATTTTCTCGAAAAGAACACCAACAGCGGGCTGAACACGTTTAACCGGCGCGATCAGCAGGTGATTCTCGGCAACGTTTATATTCAGGACTTTTTCTTTCCCGGTTACACCGCGGAATTTATCGGCGCCTATAACAAAGATGATGGCGGCCTGCACTACGACGACAACGGGTTCCTGGTGCGCCCGGAGCCGGTCGGCAACGTGATCGATCAGGGCGTTGGCGCGATCACGCACAGCATTCAGGTGGGCTATTTCGGCTGGCTGGGCAGCGGGCACATCAAGCGCCTGAATCTGACGCACGCTTTTTATGAAGCGGCAGGCAAAGACAGCTTCAATCCGATTGCTGGGCGTCCCGTAACCGTGAACGCGCAAATGGCCGCCGTAGAACTTTCTCTTGATCGCGATTGGATTCGCTATCGCGTTTCCACTTTTTACACTTCCGGCGACAGCAATCCTCGCGATCGCCGCGCGAACGGTTTCGATTCCATCGTGGACCTGCCGAACTTTGCCGGGGGACTTTTCAGCTTCTGGAACCGCGAAGCGATCCGCCTGACTGGCTCGGGAATCGAGCTCACTTCGGACGGCAGCCTTTTGCCGAACATGCGTTCGAGCAAGGAAGAGGGCCAGGCAAACTTCGTGAACCCCGGAATTTTTCTGGTGAATGCCGGTGTGGACGTGAACATTACGCCCAAACTGAAAGGTTTTGCGAATTTTAATTATTTGCGCTTCAACCGCACGGAACCAATGGAATATGTACTGTTTCAATCGCCCATCCGCCACAATATCGGCGAAGACCTGGGCGTGGGCGTCGAGTATCGCCCGCCGTTGACGGAGAACATTATTTTGACCGGTGGCGCATCGATGCTGCAGCCGGGGCAGGGTTTTCGCGATATCTATACGGGGCGCACACTGTTCTCGGTTTTTGGATCGGCAAAGTTGACGTTTTGAGGTTTCGGCGAATGCCCGAGTACATTCCATCCCGCCTGCCGCGCGCGCTCAACGGAGAGCGTGGGCGGTCGCGCCTGCTGATTGTGCTTCTGTTGGCTGTTTCGTTTTCGTTGCTCTTTCTGGCTTGCTATCACTCACCCACCGCGGCGTTTGCGCAGGATCCTCAGAGACCCGTCCGCGGTGAATCGCAGGAAGAGGCACTGGCCAGGTCCACCGGCTGCATGTCCTGCCACACGACTACGGACGAAGCGACCATGCATCCCTCGAAGGGAGTGCATCTGGGTTGCACGGATTGCCACGGCGGCAACAATTCCGTTGCAGTGGCCCCGGGCACCTCGCCCACCTCCGCCGAATATCAGGCGGCAAAAGAAAGGGCGCACGTGCAGCCGCGCGATCCATTCTTCAAGAATCGCACCGCGATGCCTGAACGCGCTTACACACACTGGCTGAAGGAATCGCCGGAGTACGTAAGGTTCGTCAATCCTGGAGATCTGCGTGTCGCCCCGGAAACCTGCGGGACAGCGGGCTGCCATCCCATCGAAACGCGCGCAGTTTCCACCAACATGATGACGCACACGGGATTTCTGTGGGGCGCGGCACTTTATAACAACGGTGGAATCCCGTACAAGAACACACGCTTTGGGGAAAGCTACGATCGCGAGGGCAAGCCCCAGGCGATCAAGACCAGTCCACCGCCGACGCCGGAAGAAACACGCACCAAGGGAGTCTTGCCGGAGGTCACCCCGCTTTACCGCTGGGAAATTTCGCAGCCCGGCAATGTGCTGCGTGTGTTTGAGCGCGGCGGCCAGAAAAAAGCGGAGCTCGGAAATCCGAGCGGCGAAGAAAATCCGGGCAAGCCCGACGATCAGTTGAGCGACCGCGGCTTCGGCACGGAACTACGCACCGATCCTGTCTACCTGGGATTGCAGAAAACGCGCCTGGTGGATCCGGTTCTTTCTTTTCCCGGCACGGATGATCATGCGGGCGATTACCGTTCCAGCGGCTGCTCCGCTTGCCATGTGATTTACGCCAACGATCGCGACCCCGCACATGCGGCGCAATATGCGCAGTTCGGGCATCTCGGCTACAGCGCTTCCGTGGACCCGACGATTCGCAAGGATGAACCGGGCCACCCGATCAAACACGCGTTTACGCGCGCAATTCCTTCCAGCCAGTGCATGGTCTGCCATCTCCACCCGGGGACGAATATGGTCACCACCTATTACGGCGTTACCTGGTGGGACAACGAATTGGATGGCGACAAAATGTATCCAGCGGAGCAACGCAACCCCAGCGAAGAGGAGCGCTATCAGGCGTCGTTGCGCAATCCAGAGGCGGCGGCTGCGCGCGGGCTCTGGGGCCAGGAAAAATTTCTGGAGCAGACCGGCGCTCCGGAATTCAACGAGAAATTAAAGACCACGCAGTTCGCCGACTTCCACGGCCACGGCTGGGTGTTCCGCAACGTCTACAATCACGACCGCAAAGGGAACTGGCTCGACAAAGATGGCCAGCCCATCGCGTTCGACGACCCGCAGCGCTTTCAAAAGGCCGTGCACCTGGCGGACATCCACCTGGAAAAGGGCATGCAGTGCGTGGACTGCCACTTCGTGCAAGACAATCACGGAAACGGAAAGGTCTACGCGGAACCGCGCGCGGCAGTGGAAATTGATTGTGTGGATTGCCACGGCACGATTCGCCAGAAAGCCACGCTGGTTACTTCCGGCCCCGCTGCGCCGGATGCGCCCCGCGCGGGCGAACCCCGCGGCCGGCAACTGGAAGCGCTGCGTACACCATTTGGGCTGCGGCGCTTTGAGTGGCGCGGCGACAAACTGTTTCAACGCTCGATGACGGACGCGAACGTGGAATGGGAGGTGGTGCAGACGAAAGACACGATCACGCCCGGCAACGTGCACTTCAGCATGAAATCTTTGCGCGCCAAATTGATGAATAAAGACGGCAACGCGTATTCACAAGTTCCGGGCGATGATTCGCAACTGGCGCACGCTAATTCTTCGATGACCTGCTATGCCTGCCACACTTCCTGGACGCCCACCTGCTTTGGTTGCCACCTGCAGATGACCGCGAATGTTCGCCGCCCCATGCTGCACAACGAAGGCCTGATGACGCGCAATTACACCAGCTACAACTTTCAGGTGCTGCGCGACGACGCCTATTTTCTGGGCGTGGATGGCACCGTCACCGGCCACCGCATCGCGCCGGCCCGCTCTTCGTGCGCGGTGCTGGTAAGTTCGCAAAATGCGAATCGTGAATGGCTTTACTACGAGCAGCAGACGGTTTCCGCCGAGGGCTTTTCCGGGCAGGCGTTCAGCACGTTTGTGCCGCACACGGTGCGCGGCAAGGAAACCAAGCAGTGCAGCGATTGCCATGTTTCCAAAGACAACGACAACAACGCGTGGATGGCACAGGTTCTGCTGCAAGGCACGAATTTCATGAATTTCATGGGCCGCTACATTTTTGTGGCCACCGGGAAGAAGGGATTCGAAGCCATCACCGTTGCCGAACATGACGAGCCGGAAGCGATCTACGGAAGCGATCTGCAGCGCATTGCGTATCCGGAGAATTTCAAGAATTTCGTAGCGCGCGGCCGGCAATTACACCCGGTTGCTTCGCACGAAGGCACGGTATTCGACATTCAGGCCCGCGGTGAATACGCGTACACGGCGAATGGCAAAGACGGCATGCGCGTCTACGACATCGCGAATATCGACAACAAGGGTTTTTCCGAGCGCATGACCACCGCGCCTGTTTCGCCGATAGGCCAGCGATTCTATGTGCCGACCAAAGACGCGCTTGCTGTAGCTTCGCCAACCACATTGGGTGTGGATCCGTTGCGTACTCGCGTGAAAGAAAACGAAGAGCAGCCGATTCATTTGCTCTACGGCTTCCTCTACGTGGCGGATCGCGAAGAGGGCCTGGTG
Organism: uncultured Acidobacteriota bacterium; assembly: GCA_963824925.1. Lineage (GTDB taxonomy): Bacteria > Acidobacteriota > Terriglobia > Acidiferrales > UBA7541 > Acidiferrum. The sequence continues at coordinate 53,278 of CAWGRE010000016.1, read as the reverse complement.
ATCATCGGCACGCCGAGTTTGAAAGCGAAGAGCCCGGGCGTGGGCACGCTTCTCGATGGGAATCCTGCCAATAATTTTCTGCAGCGCGGGCTGGCTTTTAATCCGGGTGGCGCTTTGACCGGCGCGCGACGCGTCACGATCGCTGGAACCTATGCGTATGTACTCACAGACAAGGCCTTGGTGGTTGTGGATCTGGACAATCCGCTCGTCCCGAAGATTTCCGCCACACTGGGCGCGCCGGTGCTGAATGATCCCCGCGCCATCGAGGTGCAGTTTCGCTACGCATTTGTGGTAGACCACGACGGTCTGAAGGTTCTCGACGTGACGAATCTTGGCGCAGCCCAAGCCTGTGGCCAATGCGCTGGTCCCATTTCCGGACGCGCGCAATGTATATGTTGCGCGCACCTATGCTTACGTTTCCGCCGGCAAGCAGGGGATGGCGATTGTGGATGTGGAGAAGCCGGAAGCTCCAAAACTCGACCAGATTTTTAACGCCAACGGCCAGATGAACGACGTCAATGACGTGAAGATCGGCATGGTGGCGGCCAGCGCGTTTGCCTTCGTGGCGGATGGAGCGAACGGCATGCGCGTCCTGCAGATCGTCTCGCCGTGGGACGACCCTTCCCACTTTTCCGGCTTCGACCCGCGGCCGACCCCGAAATTGATTGCCACCGCTCGTACCAAAGGTCCCGCGCTGGCGATTTCAAAAGGCATCGATCGGGACCGCGCCGTCGACGAGTCCGGGAACCAGTTGGCGGTCTTCGGCCGGCGTGGAGCCCGACCATTGAACCGGGCCGAGACCGAAGGGCTGTACCTGAGAAACGGCCAAATCTATAAGGTGACCGACGAACCGGATGAGCCCCAAAAGTCGGCGGCCGCACCGAGCAATTCCGAGAGTTGGCTGGACCGGGCCAGGTTCTGGGTGTTTGGTGGGTCCTAGAACCACTCAAACATCCTATATCGCTTTTTCTTCGCGTCCGGCGGACGCAAAGAGGACATTTGCAAGCCCCTCATTTCAAAGCAGTTCTGCCCCTAACTCTTTTTTCTTCAACCGTTTACCCTTCCGTCGCATCTAATCTATTTCTAACCTTTCATTCACGTATTCCGTGCATGACACCCATCAAAATTATTCGTGGGGACTTCAACCCCATATATGGGTACCGTGGATAGGAGAGGTGTTACCGGGCATGCAGCCCGGTTCAGGCCCGCAATCGGCGGGCGAAGGAGGCCCTCCTGGTGAGGGCGTAAAGGAAGGAACAACAATCCTATGGTGAAGCAATATCTTCTGGCGAGCGATTTCGACCAGACCTTGAGTTTCAACGACTCCGGCGTAGTGCTGAGCGAGTTGATCGGGTTCCACAGCTTTCACGACAAAGTGAAGGGACTCTCCGAGATGAACCTGGTTCAGCAGGGCGCCGAACTGTCTTACCTGATTCTGCATGACCCGGACTTTCGCCGCGTGCGCAAGGAGCACCTGGTGGAAACCGGGAAGCGCATCCGCCTGAAGCATGACGTGGACTTGTTCGCGCGATCGCTGGAAAGTATTTCCGGCGCCTACAAGATTTCCTTTTACGTGATTTCAGCGGCGCCGCAGGAGATTATCCAGTCCGCGCTCGAAGGCATTGTGCCGCCGGATCATATTTTCGGGACCCGGTTTCGTTACAACGATTCGACCGGCGAAGTGGATTCGATCATCCGGGCTTCGGCGGGCTGGGGCAAAATCACGGTCCTCGAGGAACTGCGCGCGACGCTGGGCATCAGCCACGACCACATCATCTATATGGGCGACGGCAGTTCCGATTTGCCGGTGATGATGCACGTAAACCAGTACGACGGGCTGACCATCGCGGTATCGGAAGCGAAGTTCATCTCGCGCATCGCGCGCCGCACGGTTTTGAGCGACAACGCGATGAGCGTGCTGGTGCCGGTGCTCGAGGAAGTGATGCACTGGGATTCCCCGGAAATCCGGCGGTTTTTCGCTTCGCGCGGCTTGATGGTGCGCGAGTGGGACAAAATGCGCACCGATATGCTGACCATTGAAGAGAACTCCATGCCGAGACCTGCTGCGGCTGTGCAGTAAACAAGTCAAAATCTAAAGCAAGAGGGGAGCGGAGTCACCACGCCCTTTTTTTCTGTGCGCCCTTTTTTGGGCGGCCGTTCGCCGGGCGGGCATGGCCCGTTTTTGTTATGCTTTCTTTTCGCAGGAGGGCCGCTATGTCCCGCAAGAACATCCTGATGCTGGTCGGGGATTACGTCGAAGACTACGAGGTCATGGTGCCGTTTCAGGCGCTGCTGATGGTGGGCCACTCCGTGCACGCGGTGTGCCCCGGGAAAAAAGCGGGCGATTCCGTGCGCACCGCAATCCACGATTTCGAGGGCGATCAGACCTACTCCGAAAAACGTGGTCACAATTTCGCTTTGAACGCCGCGTTCGAAAACGTCAAGCCCGAGGAATACGACGCGCTGGTGATTCCCGGCGGCCGCGCGCCCGAATACATTCGCCTGAATGCCCGGGTGCTGGAAATCGTGCGGCATTTTGCGGCCGCGAAGAAGCCTATTGCCTCCATTTGCCATGGTGCGCAGGTGCTGGCGGCGGCCGGAGTGCTCGAAGGCAGAAAGTGCAGTTGCTATCCAGCGGTATCTCCGGACGTGACGCGCGCCGGCGGCACCTTTGCGGACGTCGCCATGACCGAAGCGGTGGTGGACGGCAACCTGGTGAGCGCGCCTGCGTGGCCGGCGCACCCGGCCTGGCTGGCAAAGTTTCTTGCGGTGCTAGGCACGCGCATCGAGGCCTGAGCAACTGGTTGCACGGACGAACCAAAAGTTCGATAGCCCGCAACAAGAAATTTCATGGACTCTTCCCCCTTCCGAAAAGTCATGGGCGCGTCCATAATCATCTGTTTTGCTAATCCACACTGAGGCGAGCCGGGCGACATGGCAAACATAAACGTAAAAAAGGGCGTAATTGGAATCCTGACGGGGGGCGGTGACGTCCCGGGACTCAACCCGGCCATTCGCGCGGTCACCTTTCGCGCTTTGCGTGAAGGCTACGAAGTGATCGGCATCCGCCGCGGCTGGGCCGGACTGGTGGACATGATCCGCGACGAGAAGCACGACAATTCCAATAATTTTCAGCGGCTCACGGAAGATGTGGTGAACCGCGCCGGACGCACTGGCGGCACGTTCCTGCACTCCTCGCGTACCAACCCCGGCCGCGTCAGCAAAAACAGCGTTCCTGAACATCTGAAGTCTGACTTCAACGCGGAGAAGAACGATCTGACGCCGGAAGTGCTCAAGAACCTGGCTTGGTTAGGCATTGAGTACATGATTCCTATCGGCGGCGACGACACGTTGAGTTACGGCGTGCGGCTCTCGCAAGAAGGTGTGCGCGTGGTGGCCATTCCAAAGACCATGGACAACGACGTCCCTGGCACAGACTACTGCATTGGCTTCAGCACTTGCATCACCCGTACGATTCAGATGACCAACGCGCTGCGCACCTCCGCGGGTTCCCACGAACGCTTCATGGTGCTGGAAGTTTTTGGGCGCTACGCGGGTTTCACGGCTATGCTGCCGACGATGGCGGGCGCCGCGCATCGCTGCGTGATTCCCGAACATAAATTCAAGATTGACCAGTTGACCGAGCTTCTGGTCAGCGACCGCAATCATAATCCCAGCCGCTACGCGATCGTGCTGGTCTCCGAAGGCGCGATGTTCGAGGGTGGCGAAATGGTCTTCCAGAAGGACGCGGCGGACGCTTTTGGCCATAAGAAACTTGGCGGCATCGGCGATCTGGTGTCCGAAGAGTTGACCGAGCTGTCGCCGAAGTACAACAACGGCAAAAGAATCGAGTGCATCAATCAGAAATTGGGCTATCTGGTGCGCTGCGGGGACCCCGACGCCATCGATTCCATCGTGCCCATGGCTTATGGCAACCTCGCCCTCGATCTGCTGCTGAACCGCATTCATGGACGCCTGGTGGTGCTGAAAAACGGCCGCTACGACAATATGCCGATTGAGACCGTAACGGCGACGAAGAAATTCATCAACATCAAGGAACATTACAGCCTGGAGAGGTTGCGGCCGGTCTTCAAGAGCTTCGAGATGAAGCCGCTCTTCCTGATGACCAGCGAAATGGCGTAACGTTTTCGCGGGGCGCCTGTTGCCCCTTGCGCGCCCCGCTTTCTTCCTGCATCCTACCTTTGCTCGTCTCCGTTGCGTTGCCACAGATACCGCCGCCGAGGGTTTCTATGCCCGATACTTCTCCTCCTGGTCCCACTCTCGTGAAGAATCCCGTGGCGCTCCTCGTTGATTCCAGCCCGGAGCTGAATCAACTCCTCACCGACATCTTTAAGCGGGAAAAGTGGGAAGTGTGGGTTGCCCCCAACAATTCCGAGGCGCTGGAATTGACCAAAACGCGGGTCTTCGATTTGATCATCACCGGCGAGCACACCACCGGGATGGAGGACATCGAACTGCTGCGGCGGTTGCGCATGGTCCGCCCGCACACGCGGCTGATTATTCTCACCGATGAATTTACGCCCGGCGACGTGCTGGCTGCGATTCGCGAGCGCGCGTTCAGTTATTTCTCTCGCCCGTTTTCCACCGAGCGGTTGGCAGAGATGGTTCGCATTGCCATGTGCGAGCCTTTCTGGGACGACGGGATCGAAGTGATTTCCGTGGTTCCCAACTGGATTCGCCTTTGTGTCCGTTGCGATCTCTCCACCGCGAACCGCTTGCTGCAATTTTATCGCGAGGCTTCCGGCCTGCCCGACGAGGAGACCGAGGAAGTGGCGGCGGCGTTTCGCGAAATCCTGGTCAACGCCATGGAACACGGCGCCCATTTTGACCCGTCACAGCACGTGGAAGTGAGCTACGTGCGGACGAAACGCATGGTGCTTTGCCGCGTGAAAGATCCTGGCCAGGGATTTTCGCTGGAAGAGCTGCAGCACAGCGCTGTCTCGAATCCCGAAGACGAACCCTTCAAGCATATGGAAACGCGCGAAGCGCAAGGTAAGCGGCCGGGAGGCTTTGGAATCCTGATGGCCAAGAAGCTTGTGGATGATCTGATTTACAACGACAAGGGTAACGAAGTTCTTCTGGTGAAATATCTGGACAAGTCGCGGGAAGCTTCGAATCCCTAGGCTCCGTTTTTCGCCCAGGTTCAGAAATAACAGCGGGGCAAGTGCAAGCAACCTTGCCCCGCTTCTCCCTTCAATTTTCAGAAAAAGTTCTATCTCGCCAGCTGGAACGTTACCGAAACATTCAGTTGCACGGCCACTGGCTCTTCGTTCAAATACGTCGGTTCATACTTCCACTGCCCCAAGGCATCCATCGCGGCCTGAATCAGCAGCGGCGGCCCCGATACGACTTTCATTTCCTCAACGTTGCCGTGTTCGTCGATGATGGCGTCAATCAAAACAATTCCCTGCATGTGCGTTTGCCGGGCCAGCGGCGGGTAGATTGGCTCGACGCGTTTGATTACGTGGGGTTCTCGCACGCGGCCGCCCACACGAACCGGCGCTTTCGATTTGATTTCCTTGGGTGCGATGGGTGCCGTTGCCGCCGTGCGGATTCCCCCGATCACGCCGCCGATTACACCGCCCATGCTCCCTCCAGCAACGCCTCCCGGGACTCCGCCAGGTACTCCGCCCATTCCATCGGTATCCGGGGGAAGCGGCGCTTCCTTGATCTGCGCGACGTTCCGCGGAATCACCGTTGGCGCCAGGAGTTTCCCAGCATTCTCGAATACTTTTCGAATTGGAGGCGCTTTCACCGCCACAGCTGCGGGGGCGGGCGGGGGCGGAGGAGGGGGAAGCGGCGCAACAAGAAAAGTGGAGGCAAACTGCCGGAGGTTAATGGTGTCCGTGAAATAGAGTCCGGCGAGTACGGGTGCACTAAGAACGGAGAGATTCAAAACCAGGGAAAGGAAAATGTCCATTGCCTTCGAGCCACTTTTCATGCGGTTCATCTCGATCATCGAAGACTGAAAGTTTCCGTGTTCGATGCGCTTCCGCGGTGCGACGGAAACTTCCTGGATCCGTGGTTTTTGTCGGGCATGATCGAGGACGAGCGTTTCGACGAGAGCGCGTCGTCCAACTTCAGTTTCAGTGGGAAGTTCAATGTGGGTGGATGGAGTCATGGCCCTATCCTCCAACCCAATTGGCGCAAGTTTTGGGCCACTCAGGGCGGACGCAAGGCCAAGTGAATCAGTTGTTTAGCTTCACATTGCCGGTGGGAGCGATGGTCGCACATGAGCCAGGCGGCTCAGTTTCTCGCGCAGTTGGGTGAAGGGACCCAGTGCGGATCGTCACAATTCGCATCGGAGTACAAAAGCCTCAAATCCTCCTCCGATTAATCGCCACCGGTTTGCAACCCTGGCAACGTATACGTCGGCCGCACTTCCTTCCGTTTCGACCAATCGTGATACGTGTGGCACTCAAAACATCGCGACTCCGCATGATCCGGCCCGGGCGCGTGGCAAGTCTTGCAGTTTGCCAGATTCGGAACCAGAACGTCGCTCGATTCCTTACTCGTCAGTGCGCCGGGATGGCAGCCGACGCAGGAGAATCCGCGATGCGCATCGTGGTCGAAGCGTGCGTGCGGCATCCAGCGCTGCGTCACCCGCGCTTCCGCCACGTGCGGCAGCACGCTTCCGGGCGCCCTATTCAGTGCGTGGCATTGTTTACAGGTCTTGCGCCACAGAAGTTCCTCAGCATCGGCGGTTCGCTCGCTCACCCATTGCGCGGGAGTCAACACGCGAACCTCCGGCGGCATCGGCTTTCCAGTTAAATCGCGTTTCGGATCCCGCACCACGCGGACTTCCGCCGGGTGCGCTGCAATGTATTCCTGGAATTTCCTGATCAGAAATGCGTGAACCACATCTGGTTTGTCGTGCGGCACGCCGCCATCAAACCGTTTGTCGAAGGTCAGCAGGTGGCAAGCGGCGCAAGCTGTGGAGAATTGCACTGGCGCCATATACGCGCGCGGCATGATATGGCGAGGCTGTAACGTGCCGGCTTTCACCGGCAGCAGCACATCGTTTTGGTCATAGGAAACTTTTGCGTCCACATACACGGCATCTGCGTAAGGCCACGAACCCCTGGCAGCTTCCGGCCGGTGGCAATCGGCGCATTCCATTTGAACCAGCGGGCCGTTGGGGCCGCGGCGAATCGGTTTCATGTGCACGGCATGATTCAGCAGGATCGTCGCGGGATCTTTGACGTTATCGCGTCGCGCCGCAATTTCCGGATGCCCATCTTCCAGTGTCCGCACATGCGCGGAATAGGGCAGGGAACCTGCGGCCACCTTCAGGTTCGAGTGGCACTCCGAGCAACTGATATTGCTGCCCGCAACGAGGTTTATGCGCCCGCGATGCTCAACATGACAGGTCGCGCACGCGGGCACATCGGCGCGGACTTGATCTTCGTGGTGCACCGGCCCGTCGTGGCACGCCAGGCACGCCGAATCCGCGGCTTTCGCTGAAAATTCACCGGCTTTTTCCACGTGACACGCCGCGCACTGCTTTTCCAGCACGGCATGCGCGCCGCTCATCCGTCCACTCGAGTAAACACGCGAGTCTCGCGAATAACCCCGCCAGGCAATCCAGCCAAGTGCCAGCAGCGGCGCAAGCACAACCAGAAACAGCCGCACGCGCTTGTATCGCGTCGGCCGCTTGAAATAGTTCAAGTCGATCCGCTGCGCAACGCTCTTGGTTGTCCGTGTTCTGGCCAATCTGTACTCCGAATCCCTTGGCAGAGGCGAATTGCATGCGGCAAGCCGCTGCGCCGCCTAAAACCGCAACGCCATCACCGCATGCACCGCTCCCAGCAAAATCAAAGCTAGCGACAGCGGGATGTGCAGCAGCAGCCATCCATGCAGCCAACGATGCAAACGCTCCTGTCGCATCAATTGACGCGTCTCATCGCAAATGTCCAGCAGATCGTCCAGCGCGGGGTGCGCCACGGGCGGCATTACTCGCCGCAACGCTGCGAACGCGTTCTTCGCGCGCTCGGGATCGCCAAGCCGTAGCCGCTGCCACGCGGGCGCCTCCAGAAACGCGCGCACCTCGGAAAAATAAAAAAGCCGCAGAGGCTTGCTCTGTTCTTCGGTCAGCAGCAAAATCTCCGGCGCCATCGCCACCGCCGCGCTTGCCCCCGCGCTGACTGCTGCGGACGTACGCAGGGGCGCCGCAGTCGCCGCAATCGGGCGCAAGGCCGTGAATCCTCCGGCGCGCTGGCCCTCATCAATTTCCTTCACCAGCCCCAGCCGCCCGCAGACGCTTTCCACCAGTTTATCGGCTTCCATGCGCAGCGCTTTCCGCACATTGCCGATTTCGTCGTAAATGGTTTCCAGCGGAGCGTCTTGAGTCATCATCCGGGGGACATAATTCTGCAGCGCCGCTCCGTAAACGCCGCTGCCGACCACAATGATCGTAAGCCACATCAACACGCGCGTCAGCGTTCCGCCAAAGTGAAAGCCGCCGTGGAACAAAATCATGGGCAAGCTCAGCAGTCCCAGCCATAGATGCCCGCGCATCCACGCCTGCGCGCGGCCCAGCCTCCATGTGGGCACTCGTTTGCGCGCCCCAAGCAGTGCTGCGAAAATCATGAACGCGAATCCTGTAATCCCAAAAGCCAAGCCCATGAAGCTGCCGCCGCTTGGCCCGGTTGGCGATTGCCACACGTAAAAGAGATACGACACGGTGCAGATCGTCAAAAAAGCCAGCGACCCGAGCGCCCATCCGCGTTGTGTTTGATCCATCCTCATTGGTTCGCGCCTATTTCGCGCCGCCCTTCGCAAGAATTTCCCCAAAGAACTTTCGCGGATCCACACGATGCGCCGCATCATGCGGGCACGCATAGACGCAGCTCGGCTCTTTCAGATGCGTGCAAAGATCGCAGGAAGTCGCCTTCTGCTTGATCACCGCTTTCTTTCGTCCGAACTGCTCCGGATCGTCCGCAATTACTTCAAATGGATGCAGGTTGATATTTCCGTACGGGCAATTTCGTGCACATAGACCGCAGCCGATGCACCAGTCCTCGATGATCACTTCCAGCGAATTCCGGCGCCGGATGGAGCCCACCGGGCATCCCACCATGCACAGCGGGTCGCGGCACTGGCGGCAGGAAGTGGCCACCAGATAATTTTCAAAGCGCAGGCCGTCGCGAACCAGGCGCGTCACTCCATCGTGCGCGTCCGCGCAGGCGTTCACGCACGCATCGCAGCGCGTGCAATTTTCCAGGTCCAGAATCAGCAGGCTTTGCGCTTCCATCAAGCCCTGCGACAAAAATTGATCCAGTGGAACGCGCTCCACCATCTGCAGGCGCTGCTCGTTTGCGGCACGGCGTTCGGCGGCCACTTTTTCCAGGCCTGCCCGGATCGCGGGGAAGCGTTCCACCATCTGGCGGAAATCGTCGCCGGAAATTTTCACTACTTCCACGTGATCCAGGGCCGTGCAGCTGGCGGTGCGCAAGCCGCCGCCCAGCAAGCCGATTTCCCCGAAATAATCGCCGCGCGAAAGATACGCAAGGATCAGCTCGCCACCCGGGTATTCTTCCGTAATTTTCACGAACCCGATGCGCACCAGGTAAAAGCTGTCGGCTGGGTCGCCTTGCCGCGCGATCACCTGCCCCGGCGCGTAACGCACCAGTTCCACGCTTTCTTTCAGGTGGGCGATAAAGTCCGGCGAAAGCTCCGCGAACATGGGCACGCCACGCAGATGATTTTCCAGCGCGCGCCGCCGGTAGTTCTGGTCCACCTGCGAGCGGAAGGTTTTATTCTTCTGCATGATGTCCAGAACGTTGCGCAGCATTTCGTAGGCAACCACATCGGATTCCGCACGCACCGTCGCCGAGCGCGGATAAAAATTCATGCACGTCATCTCGCCGAAGAGATCTCCCGGTCCAAGCTCGGCAACCGGATTGCCGTAGGCGAGATCGACGGAAGCGTCAATGGGAATCGTGCGGTCGTTAACTTCCTCGGCGCGCTTGTCTTCCTCGCGCCCAACCAGTGAACTGGTGAGCCGCTTGAAAAAGCCCGCTGCGCCGCCCTCGGTTTTCACGTGAGCGATCGGGGTGGAAATCGAAACTTGCGCCTTGCCTTCCAGAATGAAAAACGCGGTGGAGCCGAATTCACCCTCGCGGCAAATCACATCGCCCTTGCGAAAGCGCCTGCGCACGATTGCCCCGCGATTCAACTCCAGAAATGTGCCGGAAACTCCGGCGAATACCGGCAACTTGTGCAGTTCTTCTGGAGTCAGAGCAGCGTCCACGCTTGCCGCCAGCGCCGTGCCCGCGACACCTTTGTTCGTAAGCGCGCCCGTAGGGCAAGACACCATACACTCGCCGCAGGAAATGCACGTGGAATCGCCCATCGGCGCGTTCAAATCAAACGCGATGCCCGCGGAATATCCCTTGCCCATGCGGCCGAGGACGAAATTATTCTTGATCTCGTCGCAACCCCGGATGCAGCGGTCGCACAGGATGCAAGCGTCGTGGTCCACGGCAATCGCCAGCGAAGAATCGTCTTCACCGCGGGAAATTGTGCGTCGCGGGAAACGTGGAGTGCCGACTCCAGCTTCCTTCGCGAGCGTTTCCAATTCGCAATCGCCGGAATTCTGCTGGCGTGCGCAAGGTGCGGGGTGATCCGCCATCAAAAGTTCCAGCAGAGTCTTGCGCGCGGCCAAAACTTTCTCCGAATTCGTCTGCACCTTCATGCCCGGTTCCACTGGCCGCACACACGCAGCGCCGAGCACACGGGCACCGGTATCCACTACGCACAGCCGGCAAACGCCAACCGGCGTCTGACTCTGCAAATGACAAAGCGTAGGAATCGCGATGCCATTTACGCGTGCGGCATCGAAGACCGTGGTGCCCGGCGGCACCTGCACCGCCTTGCCGTCAATGGTCAGTTCAATCATGCCGGAGGGCGTCATGGCCGGATCCCCACGCGCGGCAAATCCGCCAGGCGCCCGGCCGTGGAGAAGCAAATCCCGCTTGGACATTCATTTCTTAAAACGTGCGCATCCACTTCCGCACGAAAGTGCTTCAGCACCGATTGAATCGGCGCGGGCACGATCTGCCCCAGTCCGCAAATGGAGGTCTGCGCCATGGCAGCCGATAGATCGTCCACAAGCTTCAAATCCGTTGCAAATTGCGATTCGCTCACGCCGCCCTGCGTCCAGCGGGCAATCATCTCTACCATTTTTTGCGAGCCCATACGGCACGGCACGCATTTCCCGCAGGATTCATTGCGATAAAACTTTGTGGAATTCAGCGCCATGTCCAGCATGCAGGTGTTTTCGTCGCACACCACAATTGCGCCGGACCCCAGCATCGAGCCGGCATCGGCCAGCGCCTTGAAGTCTAACTTCACATCCACCATCGAAGCCGGCAGGTAGCCAGACGATGGTCCCGATGGTGCGAACGCTTTCAATTTCTTTCCGCCGCGAATCCCGCCGGCATGGCCGAAGATCACGTCGCTCATCGAAGTACCCATCGGGACTTCGAAAACTCCGGGATTCTCGACTTGCCCGCTGACACCTACAAATTTCAGCCCCCGTGATCCGCCGACGCCCGCGTTCTTGAACCACTCCACACCGCGCGCCAGAATTTGCGGCACGTTGGCAAACGTCTCCACGTTATTAATCACCGTGGGCTTTTGCCATAGCCCCATCTGGCCCGGGAATGGGGGCTTATTTCGCGGTTCGGCGCGATGCCCTTCGATGGCCTCGATCAACGCGCTCTCTTCCCCGCAAATATAGCCGCCGGGGCTGACGAAAACTTCCAGCTCAAAATCCAGATCGCTGCCGAGAATCTTCTTGCCCAGCAGGCGTTCCTTGGCGCAGCGTCGCAGTTCTTCCCCGAATATCTCCTCCTGCAGCGGATACTCATGGCGAATATAGAAAATCCCGTTTTTCGCGCCAGTCACAAGCCCCGCGATGGCCATGCCCTCAATCACCAGGTGCGGCAGTTGGCTGATGATGAAGCGATCCTTGATCGTGCCCGGTTCGCTCTCGTCCGCGTTGCAGACGATATATTTCACTGGGTCCACTTGTTTGCGAACCAGATCCCATTTCATCGAAGTTGGAAATCCCGCGCCGCCCATACCGCGCAGTTCCGCTTCCTTCAGCAGCGCCAGAACTCCGTCCCAATCCTTGCTGGCAACCAGCCGCCGAAGCACGCCATACTTTTCGCCCTCGCCGTAAGGGTCGGAAGCGCAAGCCGCCCGCGCCATATGCGGATGTTCCGCTCGCAAATGCTCGCCGCGCATCGCCTGCCGCGCCAGTTCTTCCACTTTGTCCGCGTTCGCATGGACGTAAATCTGGTCATTCACTGCCACGGCCGGCCCTTGATCGCAGCGCCCCAGGCAGCTCACGTCCTTCATCTGCACGTCTTCCGGCCGCATTCCCGCAAAGCGCCGCAACAACTCCGCCCGCAGTTCGCAGGAACCGTTCAAGTGGCAGCTCATGTCGTCGCACAAACGCACTTCGGCCTTTGCCGGCGGCGCCAGATGAAAATGCGGATAAAAACTTGCCACGCTATGCAGTTGATAGAGCGGAGTCTGCGTGCGTTCGGAGAGGGCCTCGAGTTCCGCCTTAGGCAGATACCCGAAGCGCAGTTGAATAGCCCGCAGTTCGTCGAAGATCACGTTGATAGGTCTCGCGAAACCGCGCCGTTTCGCGTAATTGGCCGGCGCATTTCCTGCAACTGTTATCCCGCATACTAGGGGTCTCCAGCCGAGTTGTAAATAGCCAGCTTTTCGCAATTTCTACTTACGAACACTTGCGTTTGTCGTCGTTGACTTCGCTGGCTTCGGGAAGTTATAAAGCATCAGAACTTTTCGTGCATCCCGTGATGGGAATTCAACGCAAGTCAGCCTTCGCCCGCGCCGCAGTGTTTCTTGCGGCCTCTGTCTGCTGCCTGCTACCGGCACATTCCGCTTCAACGGACACGCCCGAGCCGAGTAAATACCTGGGACCCGGTTCCTGCGCGGCCACCAGTTGCCACGGCAGCGTGAAACCCGTGGCCGGAAGCCGCATTCTGCAAAACGAATATTCCACCTGGATTCTTCAGGACAAGCACAGCCGCGCTTACAACGCGCTGACCGGCGAAGTTGGCGAGCGTATGGCGCGCATCCTGAAACTCGATACCAAGGCCGAGGATGCGCCGAAATGCCTCGCCTGTCACGCGCTCTATACCACTCCGGAACAGCGCGGCCGCGCCTTTGAACTCGCTGATGGAGTCTCCTGCGAAAATTGCCACGGCGCAGCATCCGCATGGCTCGGCCCGCACACCACAAAAGACTGGCCGCACGAAAAATCCGTTGCGCTGGGCATGTACGACACGCGCAGCGTCATTCATCGCACGGATCGCTGCCTGGAATGCCATCTGGGAACAAAGAACAAATTTGTAGATCACGAAATGATTGCCGCCGGCCATCCGGATCTTTATTTTGAGCTGGACTCTTTCTCCGCAGTGATGCCGCGCCACTGGAAAGTTCCGCGCGAATCGGCCGCGGGCAAGCCGGTGGAAGACGCGGCATGGGCAGGCGTTCGCGATTGGAGCACCGGCCAGGCCGTGCAGCTTCGCGCCGATATGGATCGTCTGGTCTGGCGCGCGCGCAATGAACGCTACGACAAGAAAGACGTCTGGCCCGAGTACGCCGAACTTTCCTGCTTCGCTTGCCACCATTCCCTTGGCCCCGCGAAAGACAGTTGGCGCCAGGAGCATGGCTATCAGGGCCGGCGGCCCGGCGATCCGGCGTGGAATTCTTCGCGCTATGCGATCTTCCGCTTGCTCGCCCGGCAAATCGATTCCGCGAACGGGCAGGAATTAGACAAGCAGATGCTCACCGTTTCCACCGAGATGAGTAAATTGAATCCGGATCGTAACGTGGTGGCCACCGCCGCTTCCGCCGCCTCGCCCCTGGCGCAGCAAATCGCAGAACGCCTCGCCACGATGCAGTACGACCGCGCCATCACGCTGCGCATGCTGCAGCGCATTCCCGACGACGCCGAAAATATCGCCCTAGCCGACGAGCGCGCGGCCGAGCAGGCGGCCATGGCCATGGATTCGCTCTACATCGCCTACGCCAGGGATACGAAGCCCGCGAACGATGCGGAGGTTCGCGCGGCGATCAACGGATCTGTTCCAGCAACTCGAGAATCCCTCGGCGTACAATGCCGATCAGTTCGCCGCAGCCCTGCGCCGCATCCGGCCAATGTTGAATTGATCCGCCGCCAATACAGTTCGGCAGCGCTGCAAATATCGCACCGTGCTGGCTGAAAACTTTTTCAGCGTAAATTGATTTCGCGCACACATCCACGGGTGTTAGCTTCAAAGAGCACGCGAAGATTGCGCCGCAAGGTTCAGGGGAAACTCCGCCATGAAGAAATCCGTGCTCTCGTCAAAAGTTTTGCCGTTTATTCTGCCTGTGCTGGTGCTGCCGCTGGCACTTGCGCTGGTGTCGCTGCTTCCCGCTGCCGCACCTGCCGACGACGCAAAAGAAAACGCTGTTTTGATCGGCGCCGGCGACATCGCAGACTGCAGCAATCTGGCCGGCGCGGAGGCCACCGCGAAACTCCTGGAAGTAAATCCAGGCACGGTGATGGCGCTGGGAGATCTCGCCTACCCGAACGGAACTGCCGAGAATTTCAAATGCTACGATCAGACCTGGGGTCGCGTGAAAAGCCGTACTCGACCATCAGTGGGCAATCATGAGTTCCACTCCCAGGGGGCAACTTATTATTTCGAATATTTTGGCGCCGCCGCCGGCGATCCGAAGACCGGCTATTACAGTTACGACCTCGGCGCCTGGCACATCGTGGTGCTGAATTCAGAATGCAAGGAAGTGGGAGGCTGCCAGGCGGGATCGCCGGAGGAAAAATGGTTGCGCGCGGATCTTGCGGCGCATCCCACAGCTTGCTCGCTGGCCTATTTTCATAAACCGCGCTTCAGCTCCGGGCTCAACCATGGCGATGATCCCGAAATCACGGCATTCTGGCAGGCGCTTTACGATAACAACGTGGAGTTGGTGCTGAACGGCCACGACCACGACTACGAGCGCTTTGCGCCACAGGACCCCAACGGCAAAGCCGATTCCAAACGGGGAATCCGTGAATTCGTGGTGGGCACAGGCGGGAAAAGCCACCGCGAATTTGGCTTCACGAGGCCAAACAGCGAAGTCCGCAATAATGATGCGTATGGTGTCCTCAAACTGACTCTCAAGCCCGGCGGTTACGCCTGGCAATTTCTCCCGGAGGCAGGAAAAACCTTCACCGATTCCGGGTCTGGAACCTGCCACTAGACCCGCCCACCAGCGCGCCGCTAGGCCACTTTGTGCGCTAGAATAAAACTTCCTCGTCCAATCGGCCTATGAACGCATTCGAACATTTCTTCTGCTCCACTTCGTTGTGGCGGCGCTTGACCCACCGCCATCTCCTTCCATGGGTGTTCTCCGGAGCGAATCTGGGCGACCACGTCCTGGAAATCGGCGCCGGCAGCGGCCCCGCCACCGCCCATTTGCTGCAACTCGCTCCACAGGTCACATCTCTCGAATACAACGAGCGCTCCATCGCCAAACTCAAATCCAAAAATGCCGGCCTAAAAATTGCCCCGGTCTGCGCCGATGCCGCCCAGCTCCCGTTCGCCGACCAGACCTTTTCCTCGGCCGTCGCCATCCTGGTGTTGCATCACTTGAAAAGCAAAGAACTCCAGAATCGCGCCCTCGACGAAGTGCATCGCGTCCTTCGCCCCGGCGGCTCTTTCTTTGTGTTTGAAATAAATGATGACTGGATTCACCGCGTGGGCCATTACAAAAGCACGTTCACACCGCTCACGCCCGGCTCCGCTTTTGCGCGGCTGACCACCGCGGGTTTTTCCAAAGTTTCCGTGGATTTCCGCCGTGGCGGCTTCCGTATTCGCGCTCGAAAAGCCGCCGAAGCCTCAGCGCACCACGAAACGCTCGCCGCTGCCTCAGCGACTGCCTAGCGCCGCGCCCAGTTCGCTGCGTGTCTGAATCACCCGCAAAATCGCATCCCGCGTCACAATTCCCACAATGTGCGCAGAGCCGTCCTCGCCGTGGCTCACCACCGGCATCTGGTTCACGTCCGCGGCCATCAGACGTTCCAGCAGCCGCTGCAACGGCTCTTCCGGCGAAGCCCAGATGATTTTGTCGCGCGGCACCATCACGGCTTGCACGGAGTTCATGTTCCATTCGTCGCGCGGCACCTGATTCAGGGCCGCCACATTCATCAGGCCAGTCAATCGATCACCCATCGTCACGATGTGCATGCGGCGCCCGGTACGCAGCACTTCGTTGCTGTATTCATCCAGGCTCATGTTCGCTGGTATTGTGGGCACTTCCTGGCTCATCACGTCCGTCGCGTACAGTCCGGCCAGCGCCCCGCGAATCGTCACCTGCGCCACGCTCGCCTGCGCCGCGGTCAAAAGATACCAGCCGATCAGTCCCAGCCACGCGCCGCCCCAATTTCCGTAAGCGATGGAGGCGATACCGAGAATAATCAGTGCGTAAGCGATCAGTTTGCCGCTTGCGCCCGCCGCGCGTGTCGCTCGCGTGAAGTCCTTGGTCACTCCCCAAACGATGGCGCGGAAAATTCTTCCGCCGTCCAGGGGGAAACCGGGCAACAGATTGAATAGTGCCAGAACCAGATTGGTCTCTCCCAGGTAACCGGCCAACGCGCCAAGCATGGGCTTTTCCGGAAACAGGAGCAACAGGGCATAAAAGACTCCAGAGAGAAATGCGCTCGCCAGTGGCCCCGCGATGGCGATGTTGAATTCCTGGATCGCTTTGGCTGGTTCGCGGCTGATGCGTGCCAAGCCGCCAAAAATGAACAGGGTGATGGAGAGAACTTTGATTTTGTACGCCTGCGCCACCACGCTATGTGCCAATTCGTGAAAAACCACCGACGCAAAAAATAGCAGGGTGGTGAGAATTCCAACGGTCCAGGTCTGCGTGCTGCTCCAAGTGGGATGCTGTGACCCAAAATAGGTGGAAACGCTGAACGTAACTAGGCCAAAAACGAGTACCCAGCTGAAATCAATAAATATTGGTATGCCGAAGATGCGACCGACGCGAATCCCTTGTGATGGCGACATTGCTTCCATCGTACCGCAATTCCTATTCGCTTTCCCGTCAGCCGGACGGCCCTCCGTGCCCGTCGCGGCTCCCAACCCGCAAGCCATCCCTTCAGCGAAATCTGAGGAAGCCCACACACGCCGTGTTCCAGCAGCCACGGGTTCTCTGCCTTCGCTGTAAATTAACCATCCTGTTTTCAGCACGTTAATTCTGGCCCCACATCTGCCATATCTCACTGCGACGCGTTGCACAGCCCGGCGCACCAAGGAGAACACACATGGAAACGATGCTTGGATTCGCGGGAATTGTGGTGATGACCACCCTGGCCCTGTTCGCCGCGCTTGCGCTGCAAAGCGCGCTGCTCCACGGAATGCTCCACCTGATGCAGCCGGCCACGGCCGATCGCCGCCCCGCGCGCCTGCAAGTGGCGCAGGGAACGCGCATGGCTGCGCGCGCGTTTGAATTGCGGCGTTAACGCCGCAGCGAGTTTCCGGCCTCCCCTGAACCTGGGCGCACTTTGCTCCTGGCAGGGCCAGCCGGAGAAAGGACGAAAGGACTAGCTCATGTTGGCACTGAAATATCTGCTCACGCTGATCGGCGTTGGCCTCTTCAGCACCGCCGGGATTCTGGTCATCTACGACATTTACATGGCAGCACGGCTCCGATGGCTGCTGGAGCAAGCCGGCGCGGAACCCGGCGCGGAGGCGGTGCTGCCCAAGCTGGCGCGCTCTTCTCGGCCGGTACGCTGGCGGCTGGCGCTGCAATTGGCGGCCGCCGGAGTCGTGCCGGTGCTGTTGTCGGAAAGCATCGTGGTGGTTCCCGACGGCAACGCAGGCATTCGCGTCAGCCAGATCTCTGGCGCACGCCCCGGTACGTTGTATCCGGGCGCGCACTTGGTGACGCCACTGGTAGATAGCGTGGCGCTTTACGACACGCGCGAACAGGTCTACACCACTTCCGCCGCTGCCGGTGTCAAAGGCGCCAACGAAGTCCTGACCGTGCAGGCCCGCGAAGGGTTGAATCTTGGCCTCAGCGTCAGCGTGCGCTACCGCCTGGATCCCTCGAAGCTTTACGGCATTCATCAGAATTTGCCGCAGCCCGTTGGCGATCAGGTGGTCGGGCCCGTCGTATCTTCCACCTACCGCCAGCTTGCGCCCAACTACGTAACCCGTGAAATCTTCGCCGTGAAGCGCGAGGAGCTTCGCACCCAGGCCGCCGACATGATCAAGGCACGCCTCGCCTCGGACGGAATCGTCGTCCGCGAAGTTCTGCTGCGCGACATTCAGTTGCCCGCCGAGTACGCCCGTGGCCTGGAAGGGCTGCTGCTGAAGGAGCAGGAGGATGAGCGCCTGACCACCGAGCAGGACATCAAGGCCAAGGAAGTGCGAATCGCCGAACTCGAAGCCGATGCGCAAAAGGCGCGCGATGTGAAGCAGGCGGAGGCCCAGGCGCAAGTGCGTGTGCTGCAAGCCAAGGCCGAGTCGGATTCCATGCAATACACGCTGCCCCTGAAGCAAAAGCAGATCGAGCAGACCAAGCTGGAAGCCGAAGCGCGCAAGGAAGCCACGCTTCAGAATGCGGAAGCCGCCGCTCAAGCGAAAGTGATCGACAGCAAGGCCGAACTCGAGCGCCAGCGTAACCTCAGCGATGCCGAAGCAAATCGTATCCGCGTTACCGCGGCTGCCGACGCCGAGCGCATGAAGTTCGAAGCCGCGGTGCTGAAGCAGAATCCGTTGCTCATCCAGAAAATCATCGCGGAGCGCTTGTCCGACAAGCTGCAGATCATGATGGTCCCGATGGACGGCAAGAACTTCTTCGCGTCCGACGTGCTCCGCTCCGCCTTCCAGGGCGGCAGCGCCGCGGGCAACAACGCCTCCCCTTCGGGCGACGACGATTCCGACAACCCGGCACCAGCGCCGACTTCAACCGCGCAGCGTCGCCAGTCCGGCCGCCCGTAGGGGCGAGCGCGTTTGTAGGGGTGGAGCTTGCTCCACCCCTCCCGAGCGAAGCGAGGGAGTCTTGGGTTTGCCCGAGGTTTACATCGAAGAGGGCCGGGCAAGCCCGGCCCCTACAAGGAAGTGGGTTTGAGATTTAACGAATTTCGGAGAGGTGGTACGAGCAAGGCTGCCTCTCAGGAACGCCGGCCAATACCCCTGTGGGTGGCCCGGACCGCGTCGCTGGAGGAGATGCCATGAGCAAAAAGACAAGCACCGCCGCGCTTGATTCCTTTCGCGAAGGGCAGCTCCCAAACCGGCGCCGCGCTCCGCGCCACCCGACCGGCGAAAAAAGAAGTAAGGAAGCAACGAAGCAACGGAGTAATGAACCGGAAAGAGAATTTGGCCAGGCACGGATTGCGGTTCGCGAGGAGGATGTCATGAATGGAATCAATACAGAGTTGCCGCCGCGTAGGATTCGCACGATTCTGCCGGTGATTTTGCGGATCACCTTTTGCTTGCTGCTGTGGACCCTCGGTGCCTCGAGCATGCGCCTTGTCGAGGCCCAGACGCTTCAGCATCACGAGCTTCACAAGCTGCCCGTCAATCGCACTCGCATCGAAAATTTGCAGCGCTGGGTGAATAACGGACATGACACCTGGTGCCGCGATGCAAAGTCCGTCGCCACGGCGACGGTTCGCCGGATTTCGCCGGAGTTCGCGCACTACGATTTCGAATTGGCCTCGCTGACCACACAAGACGGCGAGCCTTCCGCGAACAAGGCCGTGTATACGTTCCACTCGCTCGACTGCCACACCTCTTATCGCGTCACGTTGCGCCGCTTCAAGTGGCAAACGAAAATCGCGGGTGCGTCGCGTCGTCGCGTCTGGGTGCCGGTTCGGACCGAAACGATCACGCGCGATTCCCTCGATTGAGGCTCGACCATGGCTTCCACCATACAGACAAAAAAGAAAAATCCTCTCCTGACCTGCCGGGCGGCCTTGACCACGCCGCCCGGCACTCTTCCGTTCGCATCCAAAGCATGCCGGTTTCGACTCGCAGGTTCCTTTCGCGGAAGGGTGGTAGCATCTAAAAGACAATGAGAGGTGCGGATTGCGGCGGAAGGTAATGATTGTTGCGGTCTGGGTGTTGGCGATCGGCGCGGGCGTCGTGTCCGCGCAAGCACCGTCGTGCGCGGATCTGCGCGCGCAGAAAGAAAAAGTTTACGGCTTCCAATTGACGCAGCTCAACGAATCGCAAATCGACGCGAAGAGCAAAGAGATTGACGCCTACTGGAAACTCTTCCAGCCGACCACTCCCGACACTCTGAATTGCCTCAAACAGATGCTGGTCTCCGAAAAAACCGATCACCTGTTTCAATTCGATGGCGCCTCGTTTCTCTATCAAGCCGATAAATCTCCCGCTTCGCTCAATATTGTTAAAGATGCCCTGGTCCAAACGGATTTTCAGGAAACCGATCCCGCGAACTATCTCTCCTTGGCCATGGAACTTGGCCAGCGCGGCGTGGAAATTCAGCCGCTTGCCGCGAAAATCCTCCTTTATCCCAATGCCGTGATCCACATTTCAGAGCACTCCCTGGATCTGGACTCCGATACCGCCGCGCTTTTTCTCTATGGCAGCATGGATCCCGTCAAAGCCAGCCAGGCCTTGACTGTAAAACTTACGGCCCCGGAGCCGTTTGTGCGCGCCGCGGCAGCGCATCTGCTCGCCGAACAGATGACGGAGGAAGCGTTTCGCACGCTCAGCACCTGGACCGGATTGCCGGAAGTTAAAGAGGATTATCGCCGGAACGATATTCACGCGGTGATGACCTATCAGGCGCCCGACGCGGCCACCCTCGCCAATCCCAAGTGGACTCGCGAACAAGTGCTGCAAATCGTCGCCGGCCTGCCGCATACCCGCAAGGAGTTCGACCAGGTGATGAGCACCAAAGGCGCGGAGTTCGACAAAACGATGCGCGAGAAAAAAGCCACGCAAGAAGAGTTGGCCAAGGCCGTCGCCGAAGGCGAGCCAATCTATGGCATCGCCGATCACACCGATTTTCAGAACAGCGCGGTGGCCACGCTCACGGCCGACGATTTCGACACCGTCCGCCAAGCGCGCCGCAAGTCGTTGTACGACGTCTCCGACGAGAGCCTGTCGGAGTACCTGGCTTATACGCAGGTCATGATCCGGATGCTGAATCATCTGGATCTTTACAAGGATTACCGGGCGCACTGAAGAGGAGTCGAGCGGCGTCGCGCGGCGGAGCGAGTGTGCAATCTTCGGCGGGATTTTCCGGAAAGACAATTTTGGCGCGGCCATTTTTCCCACGGGCCTTTTTTTTGCTTGCCGCACTCGTTGAACTTTGTCTCCTCATCCCGTGCTTGAGCGGCGCGGATTCCGACGCGCAACAGGAAACCGCGCAGCGCTTCGCGGAGCGCGTTGCGGCAATCCCCGGCCTGCATGGACCGCTGCGGCTGGAATGGCATCCCGATGCTCGGTGGCCGGAAGGCGAAAGCGATCGCTGGCAGCAGGTGCTTCGCGGCGAATTCGAAAGGCTTTCGCTGCAGCTGACCGAAGACGAAGCGGCCCCGCTGCTTATTATTTACGCGCAGGAGACTCCGACGCAGGTGGTGCTCACCGCCAAAACGCATATCGGCGAGCGTGAGGAAATTCGCATCGTCGAAATCGCCCGCTCTCTGCTCCCGCCTACGGAATTGCCCGTTGCGCCCGTACGTCTAGATCGCCAGATGATTTTCGAAAGTCCGGATCGCATCCTCGACGCCTCCTCCTTGTGGAACGGCGCGGAAGGCGGCCTTGCGATCCTGCTCTACAAGAATTTTGAAGTTGTGGCACAGCGCCTGGACGCCAAAGACGCTCTGCAACAAAGCGTCTCCTTGAACTCCGCGAGCTTGAAACCCACGCGCGATCCCCGCGCCGAAATCACGCCGCAGGCGGGCCGCGTTTCCGTGCAACTGTGGGGCAAAGCTTGCGATTTTTCCTGGGACGCGCCCAACGAAGCGAAGTGCCACGTGGACAAACCCGCGGCCACGGCCGCGAAATCACCCTGGCGCGGGCCTACGCTCCTCACTTCGCCCTGCGATGGCAGCGGTTGGAAATTGTTGAACTCGACGGCCGATCCGGCCGCGCACGACGTCTTGCAAGTGATCCCCGATGGCGCGGCCGGCGAGAGCGGTTCCGGTGTCCTCAGCGAATTTCCCGGCCCAATTCTCAGCACGAATGGCGGACAAAATCCCGCCAGCGCCTTGGTGGTGGCTCGAAACCTGCGCACAGGAAATTATGAAGTCTATAAAATCACGCTGGCTTGCGGCGATTAGCGCCGCACTCTCTGTGCTGCTCTGCCCGGGGGCGCAAGCCGGGCCGCCTCGCTATGGAGGCACGCTGCACGTAAAGCTTCGCGCGTCCAGCGTCTCTCTCGACCCGCGCACTTGGACTCCCGGCTCTCTCGCCTTCGCGGACAGCGAAAAATTGGCCAGCCTGGTCTACGATCGTCTGGTCACGCTCGATGATTACGGCAAATTTCAGCCTGCGCTAGCAACGGAATGGACGCACGACTCAGCCGCTCGCACCTGGCAGTTTAAGCTCCGATCCAGTGCGCGTTTTTCCGATGGCTCGCCGCTCACCTCTTCCATCACCGCCGCGGCGCTGCAATCTTCCCTGGGCAAAGGTTTTGACATCAGCGCCACCGAAAGCGGAATCACCATTCGAGCCCCGCGCCCCACTCCCGACCTCTTGGAACAACTCGCCTCCGGCCGTACTTTTGTGTTTCGCGTGCAGCCAGACGGCACTCTACTCGGCACCGGGCCCTTTTTTGTAGCCGAATCGATCGCCGCCGCGCCTGCCGAAGCGAATCCGCTGGCCACGCGGCCAGCAAAAATAAAATTCCAGGCCAACGAAAATTGTTGGTCCGGCCGCCCGTTTGTAGATTTCGTGGAAGTCATCCTCGGTGAACCCGCGCTGCGCCAACTCTTCGATCTGCAAGTCGGCAAAGCGGAGATAGCCGAAATTGCGCCAGATCTGGTGCGCAAAGGCGGCCAGGAAGGCTTGCGCATCTGGAGCTCCGCGCCGGAAACGCTCGTCGCGCTGCGGTTCGATGACGCCCTCGCCTCTCCTGCCTACGACTCGCTGCGCGAGGCCCTCTGGCTCGCCCTGGACCGCGAGACCATGGCCAACGTGTTGCTTCAAAGGCAAGCACTCCCTGCTTCCGCCCTTTTGCCGCAGTGGTTAACGGGATATGCTTTTCTCTTCGAGCGTCCCATGAACCTGGAGCGCGCCCGGGAACTCCGTGCTTCCTTTCCGTCCGGCACAGCCGGAGCGGCCCAGGCGCTGCGATTGCATGTGGACGCTTCGGGCGATCTTTATAAGCTGATGGGGGAACGCGTGGCTGTGAATGCAAGGCAGGCCAATTTGCTGGTTCAATTGACGTTGCCGGGAAGTGCCAGCGGTTCTGCAAAGCCGGCTGGAGACCTGCGCCTCATTGCCTGGCACTACGATTCGCTTTCTCCACACGCCGAACTGGAACAGTTCGAGAAGCAATTTGCGGACGGTTCGGAATTACCCGCGAACACCAACGATCCTGAGCAGCTTTTCGCGCAGGAACGCCGCCTGCTGCAGGAACGTACGATCCTGCCACTCGTCCTGCTGCCGGAGTATGTGGGCATCCGCGCAAACGTGCACAATTGGAATGCATCCGCGTGGGGCGATTGGCGGCTGGCCGATGTCTGGCTGGATGCGGAGGACGCCGCGCTTTCGAAATCGCCAGGCGGCACGCCACAACGGAATTCAACGGCACGCAAACCGGGGGCAAAGCCATGACCTTCCGCACCAAAGTTTTCCTGATTTTCCTGATTACCGTCCTGGCCTCGGTCTCGCTGGTGGCTTACGGCGTCACGCACTATACACAGCGCGCCTTCGAACAAATGGATGCGCAGCGCACCCAGGCGCTCGAAGTGCAGTTCAAAAAAGAATTCGCGCAGCGCGGCGATATGGTGGTGCAGCAGGTGGAAAATATCACCAACGCCGACGTCACCGTGCGCATGGTTCTCGATCTCGCCCGCCCTAACGCCGATGCCTCGCTCTATCTGCACGACGCAAACGGAGCGGCCCAGAGCCACGGCCTGGATTTCGTGGAATTCGTCAATTCCGATGGCACTCTGGTCTCCTCCGCGCAATATCCCGCGCGCGTCGGCTATAAAAATGACTGGGTGACCTCCGTCAAGAACTGGGACGCGACCGGCGCCTTTCTGAAACGCGAAGAACTGCCCGATGGCGTGGCGCTCTCCCTCACCGCGGTTCGCACGCAGACCGTCGGCGATAAAACCATCTACATCATCGGCGGCCGCCGCCTGGACAAGAATTTTCTGGCCACTCTCGAACTTCCCTCCGGCATCCGCGCGCTGCTCTATAGCAACCTGGATCCAAGCTTCGTTGCCACCGCGCTTACCGATGCGGATGGCGAAGTGCAACGCGCCGAAATCTTTGAGCCGCTGATCGACCAGATTCAGAAGCACCCCGAGGATACGGTCAAAACCATCTCCTGGAACAACGATCCGGCCAGCGCGGAAACCTTTCACGCCACGCCGCTCAAAGGACGGAATGGTGAATTGCTCGGCGTTTTGCTGCTTGGCAGTTCAGCGCGTGAACTGGTTCTGCTGCAGCGTGAAATTCTGAAAATCGCCGGCGCCGTGGCGTTGGCCGCGCTCCTGGTTGGGCTACTGCTGAGCTGGTGGGTATCTCGCCGCATCACCCGGCCGGTGGAGGAGCTTGCCAACGGCGCGCGCGATGTCGCTTCCGGCCGTTGGGACACCAAGATCGACGTGAAGGGCAGCGACGAAATCGGCCAGCTCGCCAGCGCGTTTAACGAAATGACTGGAACGCTTGCGGCGCAGAAGGAAAGGCTGGTGCAAACCGAACGCGTTGCCGCCTGGCGCGAACTGGCGCGCCGCCTGGCTCACGAGCTGCGCAACCCGCTCTTCCCCTTGCAGATCACCGTCGAAAATCTCCAGCGCGCGCGCCAGCTTGGTCCGCAACAGTTTCAGGAAGTCTTCAGCGAAGCCACTGCCACGTTGAAGGCCGAACTTGCGAACCTTAACACCATCGTTGGACGCTTCAGCGATTTTTCCAAAATGCCTACGCCGGAATTTTCCAAGGTCAATGTGAATGAAACTTTGCGCGAGGTGGTGCGTCTTTTCGAGCCGCAATTCACCACTCTGGGCAAACCAACGATTTCCACGGAATATTTCCTCAGTGAAGCGCTTCCCGAAGTGGATGCCGATCCAGACCTGCTGCACAAGGCGTTCCAAAATCTTGTGTTGAACGCCATGGATGCCATGCCCGGTGGCGGCACGCTCTCCCTCCGCACCACAGACGCCGGCGATATTGTTCGCATTGAATTTTCCGACACGGGGAAAGGGCTGACGCCTGAAGAGTGCTCGCGCCTCTTTACGCCATACTACACCACCAAGCAGCAGGGCACCGGCCTCGGCCTTGCCATCGTGCAATCCGTCGTCAGCGATCATCACGGCACAATTTCCGTCTCCAGCGAAGAAGGCCGCGGCACCACCTTTCGCATCGAACTGCCGAAACGCCAGACCGGCGCGATCATCAAACCAAAATCCGGATCAACGCCAGCCGAAACACTCTCAGAACGCGCAGCCACTGCGTCCGACTGACCTGTAGCGCCGCCTTCCGAGGCGGGCGCCTTTACTTTCCGGTCCCAGATCGCACTTCCCGAAAGGACCTCCGTGCCACGCAAAGCGCACCTTCTCCTCATCGACGACGATCCCAACACTCTGGCGTCGCTTGCCCGTGCCTTTCGCCTTGCGGGTCACGAAGCCACCGTCTGCGACAATGCCACTCGCGCCATGGAACTCGTGCGTGCCCAGCATTTCGACCTGATCCTTTCGGACGTGGTCATGCCCGGCAAGAGCGGGATGGATTTGCTCGAAGAATTGAAAAAGGCCGGCGTGCAAACGCCCATCGTGTTGATCTCCGGCCAGGCCAATATCGAAATGGCGGTCAAAGCCACGCGCCTTGGCGCACTCGATTTTCTGGAAAAGCCGCTCAGCACAGACAAGCTGCTGCTCACCGTCGAAAACGCATTGAAACTTTCCCGCCTCGAAGAGGAAAACCGTGAACTGCGCCACCGCCTCGGCAAGCATGAACTCGTCGGCTCTGGCCCGGCCATGAAAAAACTACTAGCCCAGATCGATCGGGTCGCTGTCAGCGAAACTCGCGTGTGCATTCTCGGCGAAACCGGCACGGGAAAAGAACTCGTCGCGCGCGCCATTCACGAAAAATCGCTTCGCCATGAAAACGCGTTTATCACCCTGAATTGCGCCGCCGTGCCCGCCGAACTGATCGAATCGGAACTCTTCGGCCACGAAAAAGGCTCCTTCACCGGCGCCGCCGGCCGCCACGTCGGCAAATTCGAACAAGCCGAAGGCGGCACCCTGTTTCTCGACGAAATTGGCGATATGCCCGTCTCGATGCAGGCCAAGCTCCTGCGTGTCCTCGAAGAAGGCGAAGTCGAGCGCGTCGGCGGCGAGAAACCCATCAAGGTAAACGTCCGCGTGATTGTTGCCACGCATCGCAATCTGGAAGATCTCGTCAAGAAAAACGAATTTCGCCGCGATCTCTTCCACCGCGTCTATGTTTTCCCCGTGCTCCTGCCGCCCCTGCGCGAGCGCCCCGAGGATTTTCCCGATCTCGTCGCGCACTTTGCGCGCCAAGTTGCCACCCAGAATAACTGGAAGCAAAAACCATTCTCCGCCGAAGCAATCGCCGCGTTGCGGCAATATTCCTGGCCCGGCAACGTCCGCGAACTGCGAAATATAGTTGAGCGCCTGGTCCTTCTCTCAACTGAGGACACCGTGACTGCCGAAGATGTGAAGTTGGTTCTTCCGGGCGGCGAAGCGGTTGCCCCCGGCGCTGCAGCCGAAACAGGGCAGGGAACTCTCCTGCAACGCACTGAATCCTTCGAAAAAGAAGTCCTCCTCGCCGAACTCCGCCGCCACAATTTCCACATGACCAACGTCGCCCGCGCCCTCGGCCTCGAACGCAGCCACCTCTACAAAAAATGCCAGCAACTCGGCATCGACCTGCAATCCCTCCGCAAACCGGAGTAGCAGCGGTACCATCTACGAGGGTAAAATGGCCTTCGTGAGCAAAAGCACTCCAAAGGGGAAGCCCAAAGCTAGATCTATTCCCGATGGGGGGCAGGTGTTTGTTGTTTCTGAAGCCCAGTGGGACGAGTTCGTCGAGAGGCTCAATCGGCCAGCCCGAATTAACCCGGCACTAGTGAAACTGTTTCGAGAAGTAAAAAATGCCCCAGTAATTTCCAACCTTGACGTAGACCAAGACTAACAAACTCATTTTAATAGGCTTAGTGATGTATCGATTTCTCTTGACAAATTACATATTGCTATATATAAATTGCACATCGCAATATTTCCGAAAGGCGGCCTCCATGACTCTTGGCGACAAACTCCGCTCCCTCCGCGCGATCGAAGGCTCACTCCGCGGTTTGGGCCGCCCGATGACCCAGTCCGAACTGGTCGAAGCCATGAAAGAAGAGTTGGGCCGCGGCCTTAGCCAAGCCTACGTTTCGCAACTCGAAAGCGGCGCGCGCCCGCACATGACCAACACCTCGCGCGAACTCCTCGCGCGCTTCTTCCGCGTCTTCCCCGGCTTTCTCGTGGACGACCCGGAGGGTTATTCGCGCGAATTGCAATCGGCCTTGCGCATGGAGGACTCCACCGTGGATTCCTGGCTCTATGCCGGATCGGATCAATTCAGCGCCGACCCGGAACTGGAAAAAGCGCTGCTCAAAATCGCCGAGCACGCCGATTCGCGTGGCGCGATTCTTCTTCTCGGGGAAATCCTCAGCACGCCCGGCCTTGCCGAGCGGCTCAGCGAAGTTTTGCAACCCGGCCCGATGATCGGCTCCGGGCATCCGCCTCCCATTCCTCCCGAAAACTAACTTTCACAGGGCCAACGCACGGTTCGACCAAGCGGCAGGGTGTCGCTTCTCGAGGTGACTATGACGTGGTCTGACTTCTATCTCTTCTGTTTCCTGGTTGGCGCCTCGCTCAGCGTCTTTTCGTTCTTGGCCGGCGCCATCCATCTGCATCTGCCATTCAAGATGCACGTTCCGTTCCATGCCCACGCGCATCACGGAGCAGCGCATGGCGGTTCGCACATTTCGTGGTTCAACGCTTCCACAGTTTTGGCGTTTCTCGCGTGGTTTGGTGGCGTCGGATATCTCATGGCGAAGTACTCGCATGTGGAAACTTTTCTCGTCGTCGGCGTGGCGACTCTTGCTGGGGTTTTTGCCGGATGGGTAATGCTGCGGTTCCTTCTCAAGCTGGTTGGGTCCAGCGCGGCACCGTTACGCGAAGAGGATCGCCGCGTCGTCGGCGCTCTCGGTACGGTCAGCATGTCCATCCGCGAGAATGGCACCGGCGAAATCATTTTTCCCCTCGGCGGCGGACGCCGCTGTTCCGGCGCGCGCTCAGAGGACGGCAAGCCGATCGAAAAAGGCGCGGAAGTGGTGATCGCGCGCTACGAGAAAGGCATCGCCTACGTGAAGCGGTGGGATGAATTCGTGAATTCTTGAGTTTCGGAACCGGCATGGCGGTCAAAGGTCGGGCCGGTTCGAGAAAAGGAGGCATTTATGTTGGGGTTGCCAATGACAGTGGTGATGGGCGCGGGGATTCTGGTCGTCGTCATCTTAATGTTGATGACGGTGTTGGCCAGGATGTACCGCAAGGCAGGACCACACGAAGCATTAATCGTGTATGGCATGGGCGGCACAAGAGTGCACACCGGGGAAGGCGCGATGGTGTTCCCGATGGTGCACACCTGTAAGGATCTTTCTCTGGAGTTGATGTCGTTTGACGTCGCTCCTCAGCAGGATCTCTACACCAAGCAAGGCGTTGCGGTAACCGTCGAAGCCGTGGCGCAAATCAAAGTGAAGAATGACAAAGAATCCATTCTCACTTCCGCCGAACAATTCCTCACAAAGACTCCCGAGGAACGCGAGGGCCTGATTCGCCTGGTGATGGAAGGCCACCTCCGGGGCATCATCGGCCAACTCACAGTCGAACAGATCGTGAAGGAACCCGAAATGGTGGGCGGCCAGATGCGCTCCACTTGCGCGGACGACATGAGCAAGATGGGCCTCGAAGTGGTCAGCTTCACCATCAAGGAAGTCCGCGACAAAAACGAATACATCACCAACATGGGCCGCCCGGACATCGCCCGCATCAAGCGCGACGCCGAAGTGGCCGCCGCCGAAGCCGATCGCGACATCGCGATCAAGCGCGCCGAAGCCTCGCGCGCCTCCGCAATCGCCAAGGCGCAAGCCGATCAGGAACGCGTCGCCGCGGAAACCGCTTCGATGGCCAAACAAGCCGAGGCCGAACGCGACCTCGACATCAAGAAAGCCAACTACCTGGAAATCAGCAAAAAGGCCCAGGCGCAAGCCGATAAGGCTTATGAAATCGAAACCAATCGCCAGCAGCAGACCGTGATGCTCGAACAGGTCCGCATTCAACAGGTGGAACGCGAAGCGCAGGTGAAGGTGCAGGAAGCCGAAATTGCGCGCCGCGAACGCGAACTCATTGCCACCGTCTTGAAGCAGGCGGAAATCGAGCGCCAGCGCATCGAAACCCTCGCCAACGCCGAGCGCCAGCGCCTGATCAGCGAAGCTGAAGGCCGCGCTTCCTCCATCCGCGCGCAAGGTGAAGCGGAAGCCGAAATCATCTTCAAAAAAGGCGAAGCCGAAGCCAAGGCCATGAACATCAAGGCGGAAGCCTTTCAGGAGTACAACCAGGCCGCCGTGGTGGACAAACTCATCACCAGCCTTCCGGAAGTGGTTCGCGCGCTCAGCGAGCCGCTCAGCAAGGTCGACAAGGTCACCATCGTCTCCACCGGCAACGGCGACGCCGCCGGTGCGTACAAACTCACCGGCGACATCACGAAGATTGCGGCGCAAGTCCCCGCGCTGTTCGAAGCGCTCTCTGGCATGCAGATGTCGGAGCTGCTCGGCAAAGTTCGCCTGATTGGCGACAAAGCCCCGAAGTCGGAGTCACCGGCCGCGAAGTCCTAACCCAATTCCGCCGGAGCGCTGTGCAAGCAGCGTTCCGGCGCTTCTCTCAAAGCGGAGGATGTCATGGAGGAAAAGGTCATGAGTCTGACGTTGCAGCAAAAGCGCGGGCTGTTCTGGTCGCTGGGGATCGTCACCGTCGCCACACTCACCACCCTGGCCTGGCATCAGATCAACGCCCTGCTAACCCACTGCTTCACCGTATTCTGAAGCCGTATGTACTGGCCGACCTTCAGGTCGGCAACAGGAGCACATGCTTCAGCCGGTGCTCCGACCCGCCCATGTAGCGGCCGCCTTCCGAGGCGGGCGCCTTTAGCAAACCAATTCCCATACAAACCATCGAAACTCGAAAAAGCACGAATCAAAAGTCACCAATCAGCAATCCGAAAGGAGCACCAAATGGGCCTCTTAGAACGAGTCAGCACCTTAATCCGAGCGAATTTGAACGACATGGTCGACCGCGCCGAAGATCCTGAAAAAATGATCAAGCAGGTGATCCTCGACATGGAAAACCAATACCTTCAGGTCAAGACGCAGGTCGCCGTCTCCATCGCAGACCAACACATCCTTGAAAAGAAGCAACGCGAACAGGAAGACACCGCCAAGGACTGGATGCGCAAGGCCGAAGTCGCCGTCGAGAAAACCCAGGACGATCTCGCCCGCGCCGCCCTCGACCGCTACCAGACCGCCCTGCGCCTGACGCAAAGTTTTCAGGAACAGGTGAACGACCAGAAAGCCCAGGTGGACACCTTGAAAAACGCGCTCGTGAAACTCGAACAGAAACTCGACGAAGCCAAATCCAAGCGCGAAGTCCTGCTGGCCCGCCATCGCCGCAGCATCGCGCTCGATAAAGCCGCCAAGGCGCAGGTCGCTCTCGGCGAAGGCTCCAAAAGCGCCACCTTCGATCGCCTGAAGGAACGCGTCCACCTCACCGAAGCCACCGCCTCCGCCGAAGTGGACCTCCTCAACGACGACGTCGCCGACAAGCTCAACCGCCTCGACCGCGACACCGAAGTCGAGCGCCTCCTCAACGACCTGAAAACCCGCAAGGGACTGCCGGCTTAAACGGCTGGTCATAATCTCGTGCAACAATACTCGGCATGGATCCCTGGCTGATTGGCGTGCCTGCCGCGGTTGCGGCAGGGCTGGCGGGAATAACTCTTTACGGCGCGGGATTTCCGCGCGCGCAACTCTTTGGCCCAGCGGTCTGGCATACTCCTGCCGCAAACAAACTGGCGCTCACGTTTGACGACGGGCCCAATCCTGCGATCACGCCAAAGCTGCTGGAGCTGCTCGCGAAAACAACGCCAAAGCCACATTTTTTCTCGTCGGCAAATTCGTCCGCGAGTGCCCGTCTCTCGCGAAAGAAATTGCCGCGCAGGGTCACGCGATCGGCAATCACACAGACACGCACCCGAACCTGCTCTTCTGCGGGCGCCAGGACACCCGCGAAGAACTCCATCGCTGCAGCGAAGCAATTCAGCAGGTCACCTGGGCCACTCCGCGCTGGTTTCGTCCACCCTTCGGCCTTCGCTCTCCGTGGCTTATCGAAATCGCTCATCGGCAAGCATGCGCACCGTGATGTGGACGCACCTGCCCGGCGACTGGCGTGTGAAGCCCTCGCAATGGCTGATCGAACGCCTGAATCCCGTGGCCGCAACCGCGCAGGCAAATCTTCCCGACAGCGAAGAAAGGCTGACAACCACTGGCGACATCATTTGCCTGCACGATGGAGATCACCGCCGCCTAAATGGCGACCGCCGCCACACCCTGGCCGCCCTCGCAGTATTGGCTACCCCGCTGGCGCGACCTGGGCCTCGAATTTGTTACAATGGACGAAACTTTATAGCAGGACCGTCGAGGCCCTATGGACGAACGCAGCTTTTATACCGAGAAAGAAGAGATTCGCAAGGTCAAGCTGGTCTGCCCCAGTTGCCGCGGAGAATTCGAAGCACCTGTGCGCTGGAAGGTCTGCCGCAAGAAAAAAGAACTTCCCCGCGGTGCCGGCGAAGAAGACCGTCGCAAATTCGCCAAAGCCACTTCCTACATGATCCGCCTGGAAGACCTGGTCGCCTGCTACAAATGCCGCAAGCGCTTCGAACTAACCGGCCAGTCGACCGTCCTCATCAACGACAATCTCGGCGACCCGAACGAGGATCCCGAGAATTTCGGTAATCGGTAGCGCGGAAGCTAGCAGCAAACAGCGAATAGATAACAGGAACCAAATCCAACCAACAGCGCAGCTCCGCCTCCTGCTCGCTGTTATCTGCTATCTGTTATCTCTTCAACTTCTTCGACCAACCACTCGCCTAAATCTCCGGATACATCTCAAAAAACGCATCGATCGACTGCCGAAACGTATCCTCAATTTCTTCCTTGCTGCCCTCGATCAAGTGCATCGCCACGCGCGCGGTCTTCCCGCTCTTCAGCACCACGGTCGCTTCTTTCACTTCGCCCAGATCGTCCACCGGCAGCAATCGCATTCCATAAACCAGCGCCAATTTCGCCATGAATCCTCTCCCTCCCCGTCAACGGAAGCCACAGACTATGCCCTGCATCGCCGATGGTCAAATCCCCCCGCTGCCCCTCTAGCCACGTGCCTCCAGAAGTGCGATCCTCTAGGCATCCCCGGCCCGCAGGGCAGGCATCCGAAAGCCCAGAGTTCCAGTGGAGGCACATCGGTGAAAACCGCGCCCAATATCCAGGTAGTCACCACAGTCTTCGCTTTCTCGCTCAGCTTCGCCGGCCACGTGCGCGCGCAGGCTCCCGAAGGTCCGCAATCCGATCCGCCGCCGGCCACCACTCGCCCTGCACCAGCCCCGGCGCCGCGCCCCTCCAATGGCCCGACCATCACCGTGCCCTCCGGGACTCGCGTTGGCGTAGTTTTAGAGAATGGAATTTCCACCGCCTCCGCCAAGCCGGGCGACTCGGTCTATTTCCGCACATCGTTTCCCATCACCGAAAATAATAAAGTCGTTGTTCCGGTCGGCTCCTATCTTCGCGGCGAAGTTACCGATTCCAAGCGCGCCGGCCACATCAAGGGTAAAGGCGAACTTCGTATTCGCCTGAACACCCTGATTCTTCCCAACGGATACACCGTGGATCTGAACGCGGAGCCCCGCAGCACCGATAGCGCCACCGGCACTAAGACCGATTCCGAAGGCAAGATCACTGGCCCAGGCGGCAAAGGAAAAGACGCCGCAACCATCGCCACAAGCACGATCGCGGGCGCGGGGATCGGCGGGATTGCGGACGGCGGAAAGGGCGCAGGAATCGGCGCGGGAATTGGCGGCGTGGTCGGACTTGCGGCGGTGTTGTTGTCGCGGGGTCCGGAAGCGCAACTTCCGCGCGGCTCTTCGATGGACCTGGTTCTGGAGCGCGACTTGCACCTGGATCAGGACCAGATCCACTACACAAACGTCGGCGTGCCCAGCCCGGTAATTGTCCAGCAGTAAACGAATCCGCGCTTACGCCGTGCGCGTCTGCCGCACTTCCTGAAAACGCATCGGGCTGAACGCTGCCCAATCCACGCTCACCTTTTCGATTGTCACCCACTCGCGGATCAACTGCGCCGTGATCGGCGTC
Organism: uncultured Acidobacteriota bacterium; assembly: GCA_963824925.1. Classification (GTDB taxonomy): domain Bacteria; phylum Acidobacteriota; class Terriglobia; order Acidiferrales; family UBA7541; genus Acidiferrum. The sequence goes on along the minus strand of CAWGRE010000016.1, from coordinate 19,528 downwards.
AGCAGAATGCCGCTTCGAAAATGCCCGGTGGCAATCAGCAAGCCCTCCTGGTCCGTCGGGCCCAGAATTGGCAGATGATCTGGCGTATCCGGACGCAATCCGGCCCAGGTCTCCTCAACGCGCGCCTTCTCCAGCCCCGGCACTAAGGAGATCGCACCCGTCAGAATTTTTTTCATCCCCGCAGCCGTCACGCTGCGATCGAAGCCTTCATACTCAACTGTTGCCCCGGCAATAATTCGCCCATCCGTCCGTGGCACTAGATAGAGATGTCCGTTCCACAAGTCCCGCCGCAATTTCACCGCCTCGCAGCGCAGCGCCACCATCTGCCCCTTCGCGGGGGTCACCGGCGCGTAATCCCTCGCGCCCTCAATGCCCGCGCTGAAACAACCCGCCGCGATAATTGTCCACCGCGCTTCTACGCTGCCGCTTGCCAGTTGCAGGCCCTTACAAACTCGGCCATCGGTTAACAACGCCTTCGCACCGTTACCGGCGTGAATCTCAACTCCTTTGCGCCGCGCCGCCTCCAGCATCGCTTCGGTGAACAACCGGTTATCCAGCGATGCCTCGTATGGCCGGAGAACCGCCGCGCGAATCTCCGCAGTCAGCGCCGGCTCCAGCTCGCAAGCTTGCTGCCCGCTCAGCGCCTCCGCTTGCAAACCAGCGTTGCGATGCTGCCCCAGGATTTGCGTGATCTCGCTCTGCTTCTCGTCGTCCAGAAAAACGTCCAGCGCCCCTTCTTTCCGGTAGCCCACCTTGCTGCCGGAAAGTTCCTCCACGCGCGCAATAAATTCTGGATACCGTTGCACGCTGGCCATGCTGATCGGCAGCAGCGGGGCCAGCGCCACGCTTTCCGGCACCGGAGAAATCATTCCCGCGCTCGCCCACGAAGCTTCTCGCCCAGGCTGCTGCGCGTCAAACACACCCACTTTTAATCCCGCCTCGGCCAATTCCAGCGCGATCGCAGCGCCAATCACCCCGCCGCCCGCAACCACCGCATCATAAGTTTTCATCGAGTTATTTTAGCCCAACCCCGCCGCGAAAACGGTAACCAACCTGGTCAATGCCGGTAGCCAACGCATGTGGCAGCGCCTTGTCATCCTGAGGGCGCGCCTTCCGCGCCCGAAGGATCTCAACCAAATTCCCACGCACCAACCAAACCACGACCACTTACTCAACGAACCCCATCCGAACACCGCGCACCAAACTGGCACCCTCACGGCTGCGGCGCAAACTCCTGCGAAAGCACTTCCGCTTTTTTGGCCTGATTCCGCGCCCGCAGCCAGTCGTTGTTCTTCATGGCCTCCCGCGCGCTGTCCACAAACCCCTGGATTTTGGAGACCAGGTCCTGCTGCGCTTCGTTCAACTGTTTGCCTTTGCTGGAATTCAAGTTTTGCTCTGCCACGCTTAAGCTCTGCTGCGTTGCGGTTTTCGCTGAAGAGATCTGCTCGTCGCTCAATTCAGGAGCCATGATAGGTTCCTGCGGTTTCTCCTCCACCTCGGTTTCATGCACCGGAGGAGCCGCAACCCGAGGCCTTGCTGGCACACTGCGCGGAATCACCAGTGGGGAAACTCGATCCGTATCTTCCACGTAAATTTCCGGTGCATCCGCAAGGTCGGCGACGTCTCCCGGCGGTATCACCGGATGGGAAAATACGACGGCGCCAAGCGTTGGAGCAGGCCGCTTCGCCGTGAAACACCCGCCGCAGAACAATACGCACACGCAGGCTACACAAAGAGTGCGTCGCGCCGAGTTGCAATTCCTGACTGCTGGGGTCGGAATATTCGGCATGCTCACGCGGCGAGCGGCAACTCGATCCGGAATGTAGTGCCGCGGCCAACCTCCGATGTAAAGTCTATCGAACCGTTGTGAAGCTGCACAATTCGGAACGTACTGGCAAGTCCGATGCCACTTCCGCCCGGACGCGTTGTAAAGAAAAGTTGGAACACTTTTTGCCGGTTTTCCACGGAAATTCCTTTCCCCGTGTCGCCCACCGTGATCTCCGCCATTTCCCCGCGCCGGTTCAGCGTGATTTGTAACTGTCCCGCCGGTGGGCATCGCTTCCACCGCATTCAGCACCAGGTTCAGGACTGCTTGTTTCAATAAGTCGCGATCCACAAACACTTCGGGTACCCCGATCGGCAAAAGTTGCGCCACCTGCACGTTCGCCTTCTGCAATTGCGGTTGCGCCACTTCCAGGACGTCGCGCAACAGATCCGCAAGTTGCGTCGGCTCCAGCCGCACATCCATCGGCCGCGAAAAATCCAGGAACCGCTTCACCACTGCGTCCAGCCGGTCAATCTCCACATCCAGAACGTGCACGGCCTGCAGCGCCGCGCCATCCGCATCTGCCGGCAGCGATTCTTTCAGATTTTCCAGCCACAACCGCATGGAGTTCAGCGGGTTCTTCACCTCGTGCGCCACCCCCGCGGTAATGCGCCCGACGGCCGCGAGCCGCTCGCTCACCTGCAGTTGCGTGTTGATGCTTTCCAGGGAGTCCAGATCCCGCAGCGTCACCATCGCGCCCATGCGGTCCCCCGCTCCCTGAATTTCCTGAACGCTCACGCCCACGCGCTTTCTTCCCTCCACCGTTTCCACTTCGGTCTCCGAGGCCACTTCCGTCAAATGATCCCCATTCAGGTGCAGCGCCTCAAACAGGGGATGTCCTGGCGGGAAAATATCCGTCACCCGTCTGCCAAGAAATTGCGCTGCCGGAGCTCCCAGAAATTTCTCCGCCGCCGGGCTGATCATCACTGCGCGCGCGTCCTTCGTGAATAGCAGCAGGCCGTCTTCCAGCCCGGCCATCACGGAGTTCATATTCTCCCGCAGGGAACTGAAAATTTCGTGCACGCCGCGCAGTTGCTGCCCCACTTGCAAAATCTTGCGCCGCACTTGGCCCAATTCGTCGAAGCTCTCCGCGGATTCGTTTCCCGCGCCCGTCGGGTTGTCGTAGACGCCTGCGGAAATGCGTTCCAGTTGCGCCAGGATGTCGCGAATGGGCGCAAGCGCCGCGCCACTCACCACTGCCGCCAGGAATGTCGAAAGCACCAGCGCCAGCAGTGCAATCGTGCCCCAGCGCCTCAGTCGCGGTTGGATATCGTTGCGCACCAGTGCCGTCGAAATCGCAATCCGCACCTCTCCATAAGGATTGCCGCGAAGCTTGAACGGAAAATCCACCTCATAAATATGCGCCGGCTCCGCCAGGATGCGCACCTGCCGCACGAAGGAGCTTTGTACCAGTTGCGAAAGCGGAGGCCGCCGCAGCGCCGTTTTCCCCACCTGCTTGGGATCGCTCGAAACCAGCACCACGTCATTCCGATCCACGATCGTCGCTTCATAAATCGAAGGCGAATCGGTTGCCAATTGCAGTCGCGCGGCCAGCCCTTCGCTGTCCTCAAACGCGTTCTGCACGTATTCGTGAATGTCCTGGGAATCGTCCGAAGCAGGCCGCAGTCCCCGGCCGCGCGCGTCTTGCAGTGCCTGATAGGCCGAATCGAACGTCTCGCTGGCCAACTCGTTCGCCCGCTTGTCCGTATCGTGCAGTTCCTGCTGCAGAAGCAGTTCGGCGAACACCAGCGACAACACTGCGGTGGACAGCAGCACCAGCCCCGCCATCACCATCGTCAGTTTCGTGCGCAGTCCAAGCTGCATACCCGGCTAGGACTCCGTTTCCACTTTATCGTTCCCGTATTCCTTCAGTTTGTTGTGCAGGGTCTTCAAGCTCACGCCCAGCAGTTCCGCCGCGCGCGTCTTGTTGTTTCCCGTTGCATGCAGCGTCTGCAGGATTAATTCTCGCTCCATCGCGTCCACTGTCGTGCCCACCGGAAATTTCAGCGAAGACAAGTCGCTCGGGCTCTTGCTGCCCACTTTGCCGAATTCGCCCGGCAGGGAACTCCGCGAAATCAGATCCTTCTCGGACATGATCGCCGCGCGCTCCAGCACGTTGCGCAATTCCCGGATGTTTCCCGGCCAGGTGTGGCTCATAAAAATGTCCAGCACTTCCGCGCCGATGCCCCGCACGCTTTTTCCATGCTTCGCATTGATGTCCCGCAGGATGTGCTCGGCCAGCAGCGGAATATCTTCCTTATGATCACGCAGCGGAGGCAAATGAATGTGAAAAACGTTCAGCCGGAAATATAAATCCTGCCGCAAGCCGCCATCTTCCACGGCTTTTTCCGGATCTTTGTTGGTAGCCGCCAGCACCCGCACGTCCACTGGCGTTTCGGACTTGCTTCCCAGCCGCCGCACCTTGCGGTCTTCCAGCACACGCAGAAGTTTCGCTTGCGTCGGTGCGGGCATCTCGCCGATCTCGTCCAGCAGCAGCGTTCCGCCGTCGGCCAGTTCGAAACATCCGATGCGCCGCTCCGCCGCTCCCGTGAACGCGCCGCGCTCGTGCCCGAAGATCTCGCTTTCCATCAGCGTTTCCGGAATCGCCGAACAGTTGATAGCCACAAACGGTCCGCCTGCCCGCGGCGAAAGTTTGTGAAGCGTCCGCGCCACAATTTCCTTGCCTGATCCGGTCTCTCCTGTAATCAGCACAGACGCGGAACTCGGCGCGGCCATCTCAATAATCCGCATCACTTCCTGCATCGGCTTCGACCCGCCGACCAGGTCACCCAGCCGCCCGGCCTCCCGCAATTGCCGCTGCAGCACCGCCAGATTATGCGCGTCGCGCGCCTTGCTCAGCGCCCTGTCCAGCAGCGCCCGCAGCACCGGCCCCTTCAGCGGCTTCTCGATGTACCAGAACGCGCCCGATTCGATTGCCGCGACCGCGCGTTCCTCGCTTCCTTTCCCGGTGATGATGATCGCCGGAACATCCAGCAAGTCGTCGCCGAGTTGCTTCAATAGGTCCAGCCCGTTCATTCCCGGCAATTCCACGTCGGCAATCAGGGTGTCCGGCTGGAAGTTCGAAAATTTTGCCAGCGCATCCTCGGCCGTGCCAACGCCTAGCACTTCGTAGCCCCATCGTTGCAGCAGTTGTTCGTAGCCTTTGCGCGCGTTGTCTTCATCCTCCACGATCAGGATGCGATCCTTGCGCTCGCCTGTTTCTACCGTACGTGCAGCCTTGCTGTCGTCGCCCATGCGCCTCTGCCTCGTCTCCTAACACCACTATTCCATTGTCGCATTAAGGGTGGGTGAAACGACTCTAACAAGCACGCGCACACTTGCCAAGCGCCGGACTGCCAACTTCACTCCATTCCGCGCTGGTCGCGAGATACGGAGCGCCAACTCTGCCCCATCCCGCGCTTTTTGCGGGATGAATCTCCAGATTGGCCAGCATTTCTAGACACACCAATTCAATCCCAACGCAATCCTGCGCCGAAGTCCGGCAAGAAACTCTTTCCCTCTATTCGCGGAGCAAATAAAGCGCCCGCTCCAATTCCAATTCCAGTTTTGTGCCGCGTTGCAATTCAATCTCTTGTCCTCGCCCAGATTCCATCAAATACGCTTCGAGTGCGGCCATTGCCGCGCCCTCCGCCGCTTCCTTCTTTTTCCGATCTTTCACTCCCTGCACCGCACCCATCGCCGCGCCCGCAGCCGCGGCCTGCGCCGCATCTTTCTGCGTGCTGCTCCGCCCTTCGATCACGCCCTCTTGCAGCGGCCCTGCCTTAATGCTGTGATCCCCCGGCACCGACGCGACATCCGCCACAATCGGCAATTTTCCAAATCGCGTCTGAATTTCGTCAAACGTCAACCAAAGCTTCGCTCGCCCGGTCGTCCCCGCAGACTCCACCCGGCTCACATGCCCAACAATCACTGCGCCAGACGGCAAATAATTCCCCTGCCCCGCCTCCAGCGGCTCCAGCGTCCGCACTCGAATCTCCTGATTTTTGTGCACCTGCTTGGTGTTCAGATCGCCCTCAAGTCGCACCAAAAATCGTGTCCCCGGCACCACGGCAAACGTCTCCTCCGGCAATCCATGTCTTTCTCCATCCACGCCATGCAAATCTGCATGTGTACCCTGCGACTCGGTGGGGATGACGTCCCTGCTGATCACCGGCGGCTGTTGCTCCTGGCCCCCTGTAGAAGTCGCCAGCCCGGCGAGTAGTACTAACCCAGAAGCCAAATTCGTCCACCTAATCATGATTCCCTCCCAATCCGCCAGAGAGGTCACTGCAACCGCAATTCCGCCGATTCCTATTCAGGGCGGTTGTAACTCTCGTATAATTAGTGACTTAAGCTCAGTGCACGAACCACCCCCGCCATCCGCGATTCCCAACCGTCATCCAAACCTTGCACCCGCAAAAGCCGCGTAGGGCCCGCCTTCTGAGGCGGGCCGCTCCCGCAGCACCCATCACCATCATGCCACCTCAACCAACCCCGAATCCCTGTAACCCATCCCATTTTTAGTACTCTCAATGTAGGGCCTTCCGGTAGAACCCGGGCCCTAGCGACCGCCTGTCGCCGAACGACCAAGGAGATTCACTCAAATGTTGCTTCGCAAGAAGCCTGAATTAACTTACGCGGACGTCACTCCCAAGTCTCTCTATCTCAACCGCCGCAAATTTCTGCAATCCGCCGGGCTCATCGGCGCTGCGGCACTTGCAGGCCGCGGCCTCTGGGAACTCGCGCTGCCCTCTTCCAGCGTTTTCGCTGGTACAAAACTGAATGTAGCCAGCAAAAGCCCCTTCAGCACCACCGAAAAACAGAACACCTACGACGACGTCACTCACTACAACAACTATTACGAATTCGGCGTGGACAAAACCGAGCCGGCCAAAAACGCCGGCAGTTTGAAAACGTATCCCTGGACTGTTTCCATCGAAGGGGAAGTCAAAAATCCGCGCAAAATGTCCATCGACGAAATCCTGAAGCTGGCCCCGCTCGAAGAACGTATCTATCGTCACCGCTGCGTCGAGGCGTGGTCCATCGTTGTGCCCTGGATCGGCTACTCCCTCAGCGCACTGATCAAAGCCGTTGAGCCTACGCCCGCGGCAAAATTCGTCGCGTTCGAAACTTTCTATGACCGCAAGCAAATGCCTCAGTCCACGTACGCCGGCATCGATTTTCCCTACGTCGAGGGCCTGCGCCTGGATGAAGCGATGAACCCGCTGACGCTTCTCTGTGTCGGGATGTACGGAGAAACGCTGCCCAATCAGGATGGCGCTCCCGTGCGCTTGATCATCCCCTGGAAGTACGGCTTCAAAAGCGCCAAGTCTCTCGTCAAAATTCGTTTCACGAAAGATCAGCCGCCCTCCACGTGGAATCGTCTCGCCCCAAACGAGTACGGCTTTTACGCCAACGTGAATCCACACGTCGATCACCCGCGCTGGAGCCAGGCCAAGGAACGCCGCCTCGGCGAATTCTTCAAACGCGAAACGCTGATGTTCAATGGTTATTCGGACCAGGTCGCCAGCTTGTACACTGGCATGGACCTGAAGAAATACTACTAGCGCAACATCCTGCCGATGCGAAAACTACTGATCAGCAAATGGACCAAAGCGGCCGTGTTCGTTCTCTGCCTGCTCCCGCTCGCGGCCCTCGGATGGCGCGCGCTGCACAACGGCCTCACCGCCAATCCCATCGAGTTCATCACGCACGCCACGGGCGATTGGACGCTGCGCTTCATCGTCATCACGTTGACGATCACGCCGCTCCGCAAACTCCTCGGTCTACCGGACCTGATCCGCTTCCGCCGCATGTTCGGCCTGTTCGCCTTTTTTTACGGCTGCCTGCACTTCACCACCTACATCTGGCTCGACAAATTTTTTGATCTGCATGAAATGTGGAAGGACATTTCCAAACGTCCCTATATCACGCTGGGATTCCTCGCGTTCGTGCTGATGATCCCCCTGGCGCTCACATCTACAACTGGCTGGATCCGTCGCCTCGGCGGCCGCAACTGGCAGTTGCTTCACCGCGCTATCTACGTAACCGCCGTCGCCGGCGTAATCCACTACTACTGGCTGGTAAAATCCGCGGTACTTCGCCCGCTCATCTACGCCGCAATCGTCGCCGTTCTCCTGCTCTGGCGAGTAGCCAGCAAATTCTGGCCCCGCACCGCCCCAGTCAGAGCAACCTCCGAATCCGCGTAGGGGCGGCTTTATGCCGCCTTCTTCTTTTGTTTTTCGTGTTTCGCCCAACTCATCCCAAATACTTTCGAATCCGCTTCAACACGCTCGCATACATCGCCGGCGTCACCCGCCCCGTCTGCGTATTCTGCTGGCTCGGGTGATACACCCCGAAAAGCCGCGGCAAATCTTCCGCAATTGAGCACTCCGCTCCGTGTGAAAAGCGAACCGCCGACCGGGAAGGTATCCGCCCCCGCTGCTTCAAAATCTCCAGATACGCGTCCCAGGCAATCTTTCCCAGCGCCAGCACCGCGCGCGGCCGCAAAATTTCCAATTCGCGCTCCAGATAAGCACGGCAGTTCAAAATCTCACTCGGCAAGGGCTTATTGGCCGGCGGCGCACACCGCACCGCCGCCGCGATATACGCATCCCTCAATTCCAATCCATCATCGCGGCGCAGGGAACTGGCCTGGTTCGCGAATCCCGCCTTGTGCAACGCCTCGAACAGAAAATCCCCCGAACGATCACCGGTAAATACTCTTCCCGTGCGGTTTCCCCCATGCGCTGCTGGCGCCAGCCCCAGGATGAATAGCTTCGCTTCTGGATCGCCAAATCCCGGCACTCCGCGCCCCCAATAGGTCCACTCGCGAAACGCCCGCCGCTTCTCCCGTGCCACCTTTTCTCGGTATTCCACCAGTCGCGGACACTTGCGGCACGCACAAACTTCCTCCTGAACCACGCGCAACGCTTTGCCCGCACTCACCGTTTGCCCTTCAGCACTCCGGCCAGCACCACTGCCTGGTTCTGCGTTTCGTCCTTGCTTCCGTAAAGCAGCGTCAGCGTCCCGTGCGTCTTTTCCAAACCGCGAACTTCGTCCAGCAAAGTTTTTTTCTTTCCGAAGCTCCGCCCGGTAGCGCTTCTCAAACTCAGGCCACTTCACTTTTTCCGCGTGAAACGCCTTTCGCAGCGCGTCGCTCGGCGCAATCTCTTTGATCCACAGATCGGCCGCGGCTTTTTCCTTGGTCAGCCCGCGCGGCCACAGCCGGTCAATCAGCACGCGGTATCCATCTTCTTTGGCCGGCTTTTCGTAGACCCGCTTCGTTCGAATCATTCCGCACCTCACCGCAAAATGCGCAGCACCTCTTCGTGCAGCAAACCATTCGTGCTCACAAATCGTCCTTTGTAAATCGTGCGCTCGCCATCCACCGTCGTGGCCGTTCCCCCCGCTTCCTCAACGATAATTCCCAGCGGCGCCAGATCCCACGGCTTCGAAACCCAGTCCATCGCGCATTCGATTGCGCCTTCGGCAACCAGCATGTGCTGCCAGAATCCGCCCATCGACCGGCTGCTCCGCGCCGCATCCACCAGTTTGCGAATCCGTCCGCGCGTTTCGGCGTCCTTGCTCGGTCCCGTTCCGGTCGTAAAAATCATCGCTTCCGACAAACTGGCAACTCGCGATACGTGCATCCGCTCCTCGCCTCGCCACGCGCCTTCGCCGCGATACGCCCACCACCGCGTGCCCTTTCCCAGCGCCGGCGCGCTGGCCATTCCCGCCACGATTTCTCCCTCTTCCTCGATGCCAATCAGCGTTCCAAACGTCGGAATCCCCCGCGTGAACTCCTCCGTTCCATCAATCGGATCAATAATCATCCGCGCGCGCCCGTTCATCGCCGGACCCTTCGGAGCTTCCACGCTCGTCTCCTCGCCCACCACATCCATCGCCAATCCGCTCGCCTTCACTCTCCCGATCGCCATCTGTTCAATCTCTTTGTCCGCCCGGGTCACCACGCTCCCGTCCCGCTTGCGCTCCGTCCCCAAAGCCCCGCCGCGGAAATATCCCATTGCCATGGCATCCGCCTCATTGACGATGCTCTCCAACAAAGCCCCGTACTTCGCCTTAAAACTCATCCGTTTTCCTCTTTTTGATTTTGTCCGCAATTCGCCGAATTGCTTAAAACGCTTGTCATCCTGAGGGCTGCGCCTTTCGCAGCCCGAAGGATCTCAACGCAAAATTCCATCTCGCACGCAAGCGGCGCAGTCTCCCTCGCACACCCTGCCCCATTTGACACTCTTCCCCACTCTCCCTAGCATACAAGTTCACCTCCATGAACGCCCACGCCAACACCGGCACCATCCTCGACCGCATCCTCGAGGCCCGCCGCGCCGAAGTCGAGCATCGCAAAAGCGTCCTCCCCGAAACCGCCCTGAAATATGGTGTAGCCGCTGCCTCTCCCGTCCGCGATTTTTCCACTCCTCTTTCGCGCGATGCCATCAATGTCCTCGCCGAACTCAAGCCCGCCTCGCCCTCCCGCGGAATCATTCGCGATCCCTTTGACGCTCCCGCGCTCGCCAAATCTCTTGAAGCCGCCGGCGCCGCCGCGCTCTCCGTTCTCACCGAAGGCGAATTTTTCGGCGGCTCGCTGAAAAATCTGCGCGATGCCCGCAAACAAGCAGCGCTCCCCGTTTTGCGGAAAGATTTCATCTTCGATCCCTGGCAAGTCTGGGAAACGCGCGCCAACGATGCCGATTGTTTCCTCCTGATCGTCGCAGCGCTCTCGGACGCCCGGCTCGGGGAACTGATCGCCCTCGGCCGCCAGCTGAAAATGGACGCACTCGTGGAAGTCCACACCCGCCAGGAACTGGATCGCGCCCTCGCCGCCGGCGCCACCTTGATCGGCGTCAACAACCGCGACCTGAAAACGCTCAGCGTGCGCGTCGAAACTTCATACGAACTAATCGCCCACATTCCCGACGAGTGCATCGCCATCGCTGAATCCGGCCTGCGCACCCACGAAGATCTGAAAAATCTTCGCGCCGCCGGCTTCGACGCCTTTCTGATCGGCGAACACCTTATGCTCGCTCCGGATCCCGCCGCGGCCCTGCGCGCACTTCTCGTTCCGGCCGCTTCCGAGGCATAATCCTTCATGGTTCGTATCAAAATTTGTGGCATCACCAAGCTCGAAGACGCCAAACTCGCCGTCGAACTCGGCGCCCACGCCATCGGCCTGAATTTCTATACGCAAAGCCCGCGCTCGCTTTCGCCCGCCGCCGCCGCGGAGCTCGTGGATCGCCTGCCGCCATTCATCGCCACCGTCGGTGTTTTTGTAAATTGGGAAGCGGAGCCCATCGTCGCGCTCTGTCGTGCGTTGCACATTTCCGTTGCGCAGCTTCATGGCGACGAATCACCGGACGTAGTGGACGCCGTTGCGGAGCAGATGCCGGTCATCAAGGCTCTGCGCCTGGGGCAGGGAACTCCCCCGCCCGCATATTCGAAATATCGTTCCGCTTCAGGATTTCTGATCGACGCCGCGCAGAACGGACAGTTCGGCGGAACAGGCACCACCGCCAACTGGCACCTCGCCCGCGTTGCCGCGCAAACCAATCGCGTCATCCTCGCCGGTGGTCTCACTCCCGAAAATGTCGGCGAAGCCATTCGCGTCGTCCGCCCCTACGCTGTCGACGTCGCCAGCGGCGTCGAATCCCGCCCCGGCCGCAAAGATCCCGCCAAATTAAAATCCTTCTTCGACGAAGTCCACCGCGCCACCCGCGAACACTTCTCCTAAATCCAAATGTTGTCGCCGCTTAAGCCGGGCCCCTCCCCTCGCTTTTATGTACTGGCCGGTCTTTAGACCGGCCTCCGTCCCCTCCCTTGTAGCGGCCGCCTTCCGAGGCGGGCGCCTTTTCAGTCGGGCGCGTTTGCAACCCACCCCTCCCCCTCCGAAATCCCCCTAACTCGAAGTACAATAAAAAGCTCCACCATGACCACCCAACTCACCATACCCGCCACCGTCCCCGGCCGCTTCGGCCCCTACGGCGGCCGCTACGTTCCCGAAACGCTGATGGTGCCCCTCTTCGAACTCGAGCGCGTCTACGAACAGGCAAAATCCGACGCCGCCTTTCAATCCGAATTCGAATCCCTGCTGAAAAATTTTGCCGGCCGTCCCACGCCGCTGCAATTCGCCGCTCGTCTCACTGCGAAGCTCGGCGGGCCGCGCATTTATCTGAAGCGCGAAGATCTCCTGCACACCGGCGCGCACAAAATCAATAACGCCATCGGCCAGGGGCTCCTCGCTGTAAGAATGGGCAAGCCGCGCGTCATCGCGGAAACCGGCGCAGGCCAGCACGGCGTCGCCTCGGCAACTGTCGCCGCGCATCTCGGCCTGCAATGCACCGTCTACATGGGCACCGAAGACATGGCTCGCCAGGCCCTCAACGTCGCCCGCATGCGCATGCTTGGCGCCGAAGTCATCGGCGTCGAGTCCGGCAGCAAAACCTTGAAAGACGCCATCAACGAAGCCATGCGTGATTGGGTCACCAACGTTCGCACTTCACACTATCTTCTCGGCTCCGTTCTCGGCGCGCATCCTTATCCGACGATGGTTCGAGATTTTCAAGCCGTCATCGGCCGCGAAGCCCGCCAACAGATCCTCGCCGCCGAAAAGCGCCTGCCCACGCATCTTTATGCCTGCGTCGGCGGCGGCTCCAATTCCATCGGCCTCTTTTTCGAATTTCTGAAAGATGCCGACGTAAAAATGGTAGGCATCGAAGCCGGCGGCCGCGGCAACGGCCTGGGCGAACACGCCGCGCGTCTCGCCGCCCATCAGGGCTTCACGGGCGCGCGCCCCGGCGTTCTTCAGGGCACCTACACCTACGTCCTGCAAAACGAAGACGGCCAGATCGCCGCCACGCATTCCATTTCCGCCGGCCTCGATTACCCCGCCATCGGCCCCGAACACGCCTGGCTCGCCGATCAGCATCGCGCCGAATACGCCGCCGTCTCCGATCAAGCCGCACTCGACGCGGCAAAGCTCCTCTCGCGCACCGAAGGCATCATCCCCGCCCTCGAGTCCGCGCACGCCATCGCCGGCCTCATCGAGCGCCTGCCACAATTCAAATCCACCGACCTCGTCATCGTGAATCTCTCCGGCCGCGGCGACAAGGACATGGACACCTATAAGCGCCTGCTTTAATCTGGCGAAACGCGAATGAGTGGCCTTCCTCTAAACTCGACTCGTATCTCCAAACGCTTCGCGGAACTCCGCGCCAGCGGCGAACTCGGCATCGTCGCCTATATCACGGCTGGTGATCCTTCGCTCGACGCCACGCACAAATTTGTCCTCGCACTCGCCGAAGCCGGTGCGGACGTCATCGAGCTTGGCGTGCCATTCAGTGATCCCCTCGCCGACGGCCCCACGATTCAACGCGCTTCCGAACGTGCCTTGCGTGCGGGTGCAACATTAAAAGGGGTGCTCGATCTCGTTCGCCGCATCCGTGAATCCAGCCAGGTGCCGCTGGTCCTCTTCACCTATTTCAATCCTGTCCTGCAGATGGGCCTGGAAAAATTCGCCGCGGCTGCCGCGCAAGCCGGAGCCGACGGCGTCCTCGTCACCGATCTCACGCCCGAGGAATCCGAGGACTATCGCCGCATCCTCCACGCACAAAAGCTCGACACAATTTTCCTCGCCGCGCCCACTTCCACCGACGAGCGCCTCCAAAAAATCTCCGCCGCGTCCTCCGGGTTTCTCTACGTCATCTCGCGCACCGGTGTAACCGGCGCCAAAGACGCGCTGCCCGACGATCTTCCCGGCCTGCTCCGCCGCGTCCGCAATTTCACGCAACTACCCATCGCCGTCGGTTTCGGCATCTCGCTCCCCGGCCACGTCTCCGTGCTCGGCGGCCTGGCGGATGGAGCTGTCGTCGGCTCCGCGCTCGTCTCCGAAATCGAACAAGCTTCAAATGTGGACGCCGCCGTCACCGCCCTCCGCGATCGCATCCGCTCTCTCAAAGAAGCCGCCAGCAAAGGCCTCTCCCGCCGCGAGGCCACCACATGAAGCAACGTTTGAGTCCCCAACTCTTGAGCCCCACCCCAGTTCCCGATGCCCCCGAACCTGTCATCCTGAGGCTATCCGACGAGGATAGCCGAAGGATCTCAACGATTAGTCCTTTGCAAGATTCGCCCGTTCGCCAACTCCGTTCCTTTACCTCCTCAACCTCCTTAATCTCCGGGGCTCCCTCATGACCATCTCCGACTGGCGCCGCCGCATGGACGAAATCGATAAAAAACTCGTCGAACTCCTCAACGAGCGCGCGCAATGTGCCCTGGAGGTCGGCCGCCTCAAACAAGCCGCGGGCATGCCCATCTACCAGCCAGCGCGCGAAAATGAAGTTCTCGCCAACGCCGCCCACAACAACAAGGGTCCGCTGACCGACGCCGCCATCCGCCGCCTGTTCGAACGCATCATCGACGAAGCCCGCTCCGCCGAACGCGTAACCATGCACGGCGACCCCTCGAAAGCAGACAAAGATGCCAAATGACCTTGTAGCGGCCGCCTTCCCAGGCGGGCCGCTTGCACCCAAAATCGGCCTTACCAAAAAAATGAGGAACGCAACATGGTCATCGTAATGCAAGAAGGCGCCACCGAAGAGCAGATCCAGCACGTCATCGACCGCATCGTCGCCAGCGGCTTCGACGTTCACCGCTCCACCGGCGCGTCCCACACCGTTCTCGGCGCCGTTGGCGTGCATCGCGATTTCGACCACCGCGATTTCGAACTCCTCGTCGGCGTTCGCGAAGTTGTCCGCATCACGCAGCCCTTCAAACTAGCCAGCCGTCAGTTCAAACCGGAAGGCACCATCATCGATCTCGGGCGAGGAGTAAAAATCGGCGGCCCTGATGTGGTTGTCGCCGCAGGCCCCTGCTCGGTGGAATCTCCCGAACAGATTCACGCTGTCGCCGAGGCCGTCGCGAAATCCGGAGCGAAAATTCTGCGTGCCGGCGCTTTCAAGCCGCGCACCTCGCCCTATGCCTTCCAGGGCCTCGGCGAAAAAGGCCTTCAGATGATGCGCGAAGCCGCCGATAAATTCGGCCTCTTCGTCGTCAGCGAAGTGATGGACCCTTCGCAAATCCAGATGATGGGCGCCTACGTGGACATCTTCCAGGTCGGCGCGCGCAACATGCAGAACTATTTTCTTCTGCGCGCTCTCGGCGAAGTCCAAAAACCGGTGCTGCTGAAACGCGGCATGTCCGCCACCATTGAAGAGCTTCTGCTCAGCTCCGAATACATTCTCGCCGGCGGTAATTACAACGTCATCCTCTGCGAGCGCGGCATCCGCACCTTCGAAACCTATCTTCGCAATACGCTCGACATCGCCGCCATCCCGGTGATCCAGAAACTTTCGCATCTCCCCATCTTTGCCGATCCCTCGCATGGCACCGGACGCCGCGACAAAGTCGGCGCCATGGCCCGCGCCGCGGTTGCCGCGGGGGCCGATGGCTTGCTGATCGAAGTCCACAACGACCCCGACCATGCCCTCTCCGACGGCGCGCAATCGCTCGAGCCCACGCAATTCGCCCAGCTCATGAGCGAAATCCGCATCATCGCCCCGGCCGTCGGCCGCCGCGTCGCCTGAAGATGGCTCACCTCATCCAACGCGTGGCTGTCCTCGGCACCGGCCTCATCGGCGGCTCGTTTGCAAAAGCCCTGCGCCGCTATACGCCGGACATGCATGTTGTTGGCTGGGATCGTGAAAACGTCGCGCAGGAATTAAAAAGTTCAGGCGCCGTGAACGAAGCCTTCTTCGGCGAAATTGAACCCGCCATTCGCGGCGCCGACCTGATCTATCTCGCTTTGCCCATCGGCGTCACGCTCGATATTTTTCCTGAAGTCGCGCAACATGCCGCGCCGCACGCTCTCGTCACCGATGCCTGCAGCACAAAAATGCGCATCTGCAGCGCCGCCGCTGAACTTTTTCAGAACGAACAAGCCTCTCCCATTTTCCTGGGCGGCCACCCGATGGCCGGGCGCGAACTTTCCGGCTTCACGCAGTCCGACGCCGATCTCTTCCAGAAAACCACCTATGCGCTCGTCGGACCGTCTGACGAAGATCGCGATCCCCGCGTCGTCGCCTTCACTAAAATTCTTGAGAAGCTGGGCGCGCGCGCCCTCTGGCTCGGGGCGCAGCAACACGATTACGCTGTCGGCCTGGCCTCGCATCTGCCGCAACTCACCGCCGTCGCTCTCGGTTCTTTCCTCTACGATCGCCTCGATGAAAACGGCCTGCCCATCACGCTCGCCGGCCCGGGCCTCCGTGATACCCTGCGCCTCGCCGGCAGCTCCTACGCCACCTGGCGAGACATCGTACTCACCAACCGCGAAGTTCTTTCCGCCGCACTCGATCTCTTCGCCCGCCGCCTCGACGATCTCCGCGACCGCCTCGGCTCCCGCGAACTCGAAGCCGACTTCGACGCCGCCAACGAGCTCTACCGCCTCCTCCGCTCCTTGTAGGGCCCGCCTTCCGAGGCGGGCCGCTCTTCGTAGCACGGGCTTCAGCCTGTGGCCGCACTTTCTTGCAAATTCTTTTCCAGAATTTACTGCTCCCGATAGCGAATGCGATCAGCCTCAACAATCCAAAGCTGGCCGGCGGGTGATTTGCGGGTTAATACCGGCAAGATGCGCTGAAGGAGCGAGATCAGTGTGAATTTATCCTGCCTCGGCGGTCGGAAAACGATGATGCCCGGGTGGGAATGTGGTGGGTATTGTTGCAGGTTCGCAAAATCAAGATCGAGTGTTATCAAAATCCGCTGTTCTCGTTTGCAATGCTCCATCAGCAGAGAATCTTCGCTGCCGGAAAGTCCTTCGGCGTCAACCGTGTGCGCCTCGTCTCCCGCGCTTTGCAAATCTTGCGCAAATTCAGAGGGTAGATTTTCGTCGATTTTAAACTTCAAGCTTTTGTTTCCAGCGGGAGTTCAACCGTTCCTTCTCGAGCCAATTCCGCGGCGTAGGCCAGCGCGGCTTCAATATCCGCTTCCGTCAGCGCCGGGTAGCTACGCAGAATTTCATCGTGCGGTGCCCCGGCTGCAACATTATCTACGATTGCGGACACCAGCACGCGGGTCCCCCGTATACACGCCCGACCGTGGCAAACTGCGGGATTGACGCTGATTCGTTCCTTCCAGTTCTGCATGTCCTATTCTTACCACTTTGGGCATCCGCTAGCCAGTGCCCGCCTTCCGAACGTGCGTGAATTAAACTGGAAGGCCCGCCTTCCGAGGCGGGTCGCAGTTCGTAGCACGGGCTTCAGCCTGTGCAGCCACCCAATCCAAACCTGTCCGACACGAATACTCGCTTGCCTACGAATCCAAGAGCACAGGCTAAAGCCCGCGCCACGACTACTTCGCCTCCGCCTCCTCCTTCACAAAGCCCGCACTCAAAGTCCCCTTCTTCCTCGCAATCTCAATCAACGTCGGGTAAAACTGCACAAACGTGGTATCCACCGCCGTGTGCTGCGCGTGGCACGCATAACAATCCATCTCCGTTGGCAGCATCTTCGCCGTCGTCTTGTCGTCAAACGCAAAGAACGCCCATTTGCCCGGAAAACGGCCTTCGTCCTTCACATGCACTTCGCGTCCCATCAACTCCGTCGTCTGATAATGCCCGGCTTTGTTGATCGCGGACTTCGTCCCCGCCACACGCACCTCCAGCACCAGCATGGTCTTGTCCGGCCACGTCCCATTGGCCACAAAATATTTGTACGCCTCCGGATTCACAAAGACGTTGTCGAACATCGAATGCCCCATCTGCATATCCGCCCGGTAACTCATATCCATCCCGCTGGTCAGGTATACCCACTCGCGGTAATTCGCCGGGAACATCATCTGCCCATCCTTCGTGTATTGCGGCACGTTCCCCACAGCCGCGCCTCCCTGGTTCGCCGGCGCCAGCGTCGCACCCACAATCACCAGCGCCAACGTCATGACCAACACAATTCCAATCTTCTTCATTTCCGTTCCTCCGCCGGCGGTTTGCCCACCTGCACGCCAAGCTAACGAATCGCCTTGCAAACCGTCTAGAACAAAAGCAACATTCTCCCAGGCTGCAATTCCGTCGCCATAACCGCATGGCTCAAGCGCAATCCATTCCCTCCGGCGAACAACGTCTTCATGGCGGCCAATTCTTCGGCGCCGTTCCTCACCGCATCGAACTCCCCACCGCCGTCTTCAGCGATCTCCGCCATCCCACCCCGCGCAAACTGCCCATGCACTCGCATGATATGCCGTTCTTCGGTCTGCTCCTCAGCGGCTTTTATGGCGAACGTTACGGCCGCCAGATGAAACAATTCTCCCCGATGTCCCTTATATTTCGCCCCGGCGGCATACCGCATCAGGACGAAATCGCACCCGGCGGCCTGCGCTTCTTCCACATCGAACTTCGCCCCCGCTGGCGCCAATTCCTTAGGGAATGCTCCGGAAATCTCGAACATCCTTGCGAAGATTCCCGCGGCGGACCGTTGTTCTGGCTGGCCATGAAACTCTTCCGAGAAACTTTTGCGGCCGGCGTGCCAGATTCTCTTTGCGTCGAAAGCCTCCTCGCCGAACTCGCCGCCCTTGCTGCCCGCCTTCCACTCGAAGAACGAACTCATCCGCCCAGTTGGCTCGGCCGCGTGCTCGAAAAATTACACTCCGAACCCGCCGCCCGCCTTACTCTCGAAAATCTCAGCGCTGAAGCAGGCGTCCATCCCGTTCACCTCTCCCGCGTCTTCCGCCGCTTTCAACGCGAAGGCATCGGCGAATATACCCGCCGCCTCCGCGTCCGCGCCTCCTGCCCATTCCTCCTTAACTCCAAAATTCCCCTCTCCGAACTCAGCCTCCAGTTGGGCTACGCCGATCAGTCCCACTTCACCCGCGCCTTCCGCCAAGTCACCGGCCAAACTCCCCACGCCTTCCGTGCGAATTTCATCGCGGGCCTGTAAGGTGACCTCCCTGTAGCGCGGGCTTTAGCCGGTGCAGCCCCAAAATAATAATCTTCTGTAACTATTACTGAACAATTAATATACTCGACTCCAGCAGGCCAGCTGTGCCCTATTACGAACGAAATCTTCCCCATTGGCACCCCGAAGGCAAACCGCTCTTCCTGACTTGGCGCTTGCACGGCTCGCTCCCAGTAACCGCTCTTCGGGCGCTGCGCGAATCGCCCGAATCCGTCTCAGGCAAAAAATTCGTTCGCTTCGACCGTGAATTGGATTACGCGCACTTCGGTCCCGTCTGGCTAAAAGATCCCCGGGTCGCGCCGATCGTCACGAATGCCATCACTGATGCCGCGCGAAAAGACCTGTGCACCGTGCACGCGTATGTAGTCATGCGCAACCACGTTCACATGCTCGTGGAGGCGAAAGCGAACGTAAAAGAAATAACCAGGTCAATTAAAGGTTCTTCTGCTCGTGCCTGCAATCAAATTCTCAATCGCATCGGCGCCCCGTTCTGGCAGGAAGAGTCCTACGATCACTGGGTGCGCACCCCGGAATCCTTCGGCAAAATCTGCAGTTACATTGCATTTAATCCCGTCACCGCGCGGCTGGTAAAAAAACCCGAAGATTGGCCCTGGTCCAGCGCCCATAAGGGATACAACCCGTAGCACGGGTTTTAGCCGGTGCAGCACTCCGGGCAAACTAATGCCGAGAGAGGCAGGCCCAACAGAACCCCAAGACACAGGCTAAAGCCTGTGCTACAAGATTCTCATGG